>NZ_SHKJ01000001.1:4800000-6727629 GCF_004217075.1 Nocardiopsis sp. CNZ308
GCGAGCCCGACACCGAGCCCGTGCGCGTGAGCTACCACATGAACCGCCTCCAACGCCTGGACGCCGACGAGCAGTACGTGGTCACCCTCAACGGCGCCGACGAGGTCGATCCCGACCGGGTCGTGGCCGCCATGGACTACGCGCACCCCGTCTACACCCCCGCCTCCCTGGCCGCGCAGCGGCGGCTGCCCGAACTCAGCGACCGGGTCGTCGCCTTCGCCGGGGCCCACCACGGGTGGGGCTTCCACGAGGACGGGTGCCGCTCGGGCGTCCGGGCCGCCGCGAGCCTGGGGGTGCACTGGTGACGCCCTCCCAGGCGCCCGCGCTGTACGAGGCCACCGTCCGCCACGTCCGCTCCGAACCCGTCCGCAACGCCTTCGCCTACGGCACCTACTACTGGCTGGTGGACCTGGACGACCCGCCGCGTCCGCGCTGGCCGCTGAACGTCCTGGCCGGGTTCCGCGCGAAGGACCACGCCGTGGACGGCGACCGCGCACCGGCCGTCACTCACGCCTCCGCTGAATCCGGTGCCCCGACCGCCACCCGTGCCCCGAACGACACGGGTGCCGCGCGCCGCGACCGCGCCGACGGCTGGGCCCGGGAGCTGCGCGCCGACATCGACGCGCTCCTCGCCGCGCACGGTGTGGACCTCGACGGCGGCCGGGTGCTCATGCTCGCCCACGCCCGCGTCCTGGGCCACGTGTTCAACCCCCTGACCGTCTACTGGTGCCACCACCGCGACGGCCGCCTCAGCCGCGTCGTCGCCGAGGTCCACAACACCTACGGCCAGCGCCACCGCTACGTCCTGGACGTGGACGCCCGCGGCCGGGCCGAGGCGGACAAGGCCATGTACGTCTCCCCGTTCAACGCGGTGGACGGCCGCTACCGTCTCAGCCTCCCCGAACCCGGTGAACGCCTCGCGCTCACCGTCGCCCTGCACCGCGACGGGCGCCCGCCCCTCACCGCCTCGGTGCACGGCCGCCGACGCCCCGCCACCACCGCGTCCCTGCTGCTCAGGGCGCTGCGCCACCCCCTCGCGCCGCTGGTCGGCGCGCTGCGCATCCGGCGCCAGGGCATCGGCCTCTACCTGCGCGGGCTGCCCGTCCAGCCGCGCGGGCACACGCACACACCAGCGACCGAACGGAAGACCAGGACACGGCCATGACCACGACCAGCCCCCACACCCACCCGCCCCTGGACGCACGGCGCTGGCCCGACGTGGCCCGGGTGCCCGGCGGACGCCTGCGCGCGGCCGTCGCCCGCGCCATCGTCCGCCACGCCACCGCGCGCTCGGGCGTGCGCGTGCGCACCGGCTCCGCCGCGCCCGCCGCCGACGACGGCGCGCCCGTCCTGGAGCTGCGCGACCCCGACGCCTTCCACCGCCGTCTGGCCGCGGGCGGCCTCATCGGCTTCGGCGAGTCCTACATGGCCGGGGAGTGGGACTCGCCCGACCTGGTCGCCCTGCTCACCCGCCTGGCCGCGGACTACGACAACCTCGTCCCGCGCCCCCTCCAGCCCCTGCGCCACGTCACCCTGCCGCGCAGACCCGCCTCGGACCGCAACACCCGCGCCGGGTCCAGACGCCACATCAGCCACCACTACGACCTGTCCAACGACCTGTTCGGCCTCTTCCTCGACCGGACGATGACCTACTCCTCCGCCCTGTTCGAGGACGGCGAGGCCCGAGACCGCGACACCCTGCCCCGCGCCCAGGAGCGCAAGATCGACCGCCTCCTGGACGCCGCGGGCGTGGCCGAGGACGTCGAGCTGCTGGAGATCGGCACCGGCTGGGGCGAGCTGGCCGTGCGCGCCGCCCGCCGCGGCGCCCGCGTCACCACCGTCACCCTCTCCGCCGAGCAGCGCGCCCTGGCCGTCGAACGCGTCGCCGCCGCCGGGCTCTGCGACCGGGTCGACGTCCGCCTGTGCGACTACCGCGACGTCACCGGAACCTACGACGCCGTGGTCAGCGTGGAGATGATCGAGGCCGTCGGCGAACGCTACTGGCCCGTCTACTTCGCCGCCCTGGACCGGCTCCTGCGCCCCGGCGGACGCGTGGGCCTCCAGAGCATCACCATGGAGCACGCCATGATGCGCGCCTCGCGCGGCTCCTACACCTGGATGCACAAGTACGTCTTCCCCGGCGGCCTCATCCCCTCGGTCACCGCCGTCGAGGAACAACTGGGGGCGGGCACCTCCCTGCGCGTCACCGACCGGCTCTCCTTCGGCCGCGACTACGCCGACACCCTGCGCGTGTGGCGCGAGAACTTCACCGACGCCGCCGAGCGGGTGGAGGCCCTCGGCTTCGACGCCACCTTCCGCCGCATGTGGTCCTTCTACCTCGCCTACTGCGAGGCCGGTTTCCTGTCCGGAATCATCGACGTCGAGCAGATCACCATGGAGAAGGCCCGATGAGCACCACCGCGACCCCCGCCCCGCCCCGCGGAGCCGCCCACTTCCTCGCGCCCCTGGCCGCCGGTCTGTTCAACGGCGTGCTCCCCGTCCGGCTGCGCGCCTGGGACGGCAGCGAGGCCGGCCCCGCCGACGCCCCGCTGGCGGTGCTGCGCGACCGCGACGCCCTGCGCCACATCCTGGCCCGCCCCGGCGAGCTGGGCCTGGCCCGCGCCTACGTCACCGGATCGCTGGACGTGGAGGGCGACCTCACCGACGCCCTGAGCCGGGTGTGGGCGAGCGTGCGCGAGAACGGCACCTCGCTGCCCGGCCCCGCCGAGTGGGCCCGCGCGGCCCGCACCCTCCTGGCCCTGGGCGTGGTGGGCTCCCCGCCGCCCGCCCCGCCGGCCGAGGCGCGCCTGCGCGGACGCCTCCACTCCAGCGAGCGCGACGCCGCGGCCGTCTCCCACCACTACGACGCCGGGAACGACCTCTACGAGCTGCTCCTGGACGAGTCCATGGCCTACTCGTGCGCCTACTGGACCAGCGACGACCCCGGCTACACCCTCGCCGACGCCCAGCGCGACAAGCTCGACCTCGTCTGCCGCGGACTGCGCCTGGGCGAGGGGGACCGCCTGCTCGACGTGGGGTGCGGCTGGGGATCGCTCACCCTGCACGCAGCCCGCCACCACGGAGCGCGCGTCACCGCCGTCACCCTCTCCGCGCGCCAGCGCGACCACGTCGCGGCCCGCGTCCGCGAGGAGGGCCTGTCCGACCTGGTCGAGGTGCGCCTCCAGCACTACCGCGACGTCACCGACGACGGCTTCGACGCCGTGGCCGCCATCGAGATGGGCGAACACGTGGGCCGCGACGAGTACGCGCCCTTCGCCCGCCGCCTGCACGACCGGCTGCGCCCCGGCGGGCGCCTGCTGGTCCAGCAGATGTCGCGGCGCGGCGCCCAGCCCGGCGGCGGCCCGTTCATCGAGCGCTACATCGCCCCCGACATGCACATGCGCCCCCTGGGTGAGACGGTCGGGCTGCTGGAGGAGGCCGGACTGGAGGTGCGCGGCGTGCGGGCCATGCGCGAGCACTACGTGCGCACCGCCCGCGCCTGGCTGGAGGTGCTGGAGCGCCGCTTCGACGAACTGGTGGCCCTGGCCGGACCGCAGACCGCCCGCGTGTGGCGGCTCTACCTGGCCGGGGGCGCGCTCGCCTTCGAGGAGGGGCGCATGGGAGTGGACCAGATCCTGGCCGTGCGCCCGGACCGCGCAGGGAGCCGCTGATGGACGCCTCCGCACTCGCCGCCACCCTCGGGCTGTCCGCCCTGGCCGTGCTGGCGCTCATGCTCGCGACCTTCGCCCTCGCGCTGCGCCTGGGCAGGCACAGCGTGGTGGACGCGGCCTGGGGGCTCGGGTTCACCGCCGTGGCGGCGGTCGGCGCACTGACCGCCTCGGGCGACCCCGCCCGCGCCTGGCTGCTGGCCGGGCTCACCGCCGTGTGGGGGGTGCGCCTGGCCGCGCACATCGGGCTGCGCTCCCGGGGCAGGGGTGAGGACCCCCGTTACGAGCGCCTGCTGGCCGGGGCACCCGGGAACCGGAACGCCTACGCCCTGCGCGTGGTCTACCTGCTCCAGGGGTTCCTGGTGTGGCTCGTCGCCATGCCGGTCCAGGTGGCGGTGCACACCGGCGCGCCCCTCCTCGGCTCCCCGCAGGCGTGGCTGGCCCTGGCCGGTGCGGCCGTGTGGCTGCTGGGGTTCGTGTTCGAGACGGTGGGCGACGCCCAGCTGGCCCGGTTCAAGCGCGACCCCGCCAACAGCGGGCGGATCATGGACCGCGGCCTGTGGGCGTGGACCCGCCACCCCAACTACTTCGGCGACGCCTGCGTGTGGTGGGGGCTCTTCCTGGTCGCGCTGTCGGGGTCGTGGTGGGTGCTGCTCACCCTGCCCGCGCCCGTGGTGATGACCTACCTGCTGACCCGGGGGTCGGGGCAGCGGCTGCTGGACGAGCACATGTCCGGTCGGCCCGGCTGGGCGGAGTACGCCCGGCGCACCAGTGCGTTCGTGCCGATGCCGCCCGGCAGGGGCTGAGACCGGGGGCACGGACCCCCGTCCCGGGCCCTCACGGAAGGGGGAGGGCCCGGGACGGGCAGCCGGGGCGGGGCCCAGGTAGCCCGCCGGTCGCGCGGAGGCCTCCGCGCGGTCAGCTCTGGTGCGGCACCACCACGGCGCGGCCGAAGACCTCCCCGGCCTCCAGCCTCCGGTAGGCCTCCAGGGCGTCCCCCAGGTCGAACCTCTCGACCTCCGGACGGATCTGCCCCGCCTTGTACATGTCCACCACCTCCCACAGCTCTCCCACCGTCCCCCAGTAGGTGTTGGTGATGTAGGACTCGTAGGGGTTGGTGAAGAACGAGAACTCGTGCGTGCCGCCCGCGATCCCCACCACGGTCAGCCGCCCGCCCTGGGCCATCGACGCCGCCGCGGTCGCGATCGTGGGGGTGACGCCCACGAAGTCGAAGGCCGCGTCCACGCCCCTGCCGCCGGTGATCTCGCGGATCTCCTCGACCTGGTGCGCACCCGCCCCCACGGTGACCGCGCCGTTGCGCTCGGCCCAGGCCCGGGGCTCGGCCTTGACGTCGGTGGCGATCACCGTCGCGCCGGTCAGCGCCCTGAGGATCTGCACGCCGATCTGCCCCAGCCCGCCCAGGCCGATCACCAGGGCGTGCCGACCGCCGCCCTCCAGGTGCGGCAGCGCCTGCTTGATCGCGTGGTACGGGGTCAGGCCCGCGTCCGACAGCGGCGCGGCGTCCACGGGGTCGGCGTCGCCCAGGGGGACCAGGTGGTGGGCGGGCACGGTCACGTACTCGGCCATGCCGCCGTCGCGCCCCAGGCCCACCGCCAGGTAGGGCATGGTCGCCGCGTTCTCGCAGTAGGTGTCCTGGCCCCGGACGCACATGCGGCAGTGCCCGCAGCCGATCGGGCCGTAGGCCATGTAGGCGTCGCCGACCCGCACGCGCTCGCTCACGCCGTCGCCGAGCGCCTCCACCCAGCCGGAGTTCTCGTGTCCCAGGACGAACGGCGGTTTCTGGGCTCCGGCCTGCCCCTCCTTGAAGTGGCGGTACACGCTGACGTCGGAGTGACAGGTGCCCGCTCCCGCCACCCGCAGCAGGACCTCGCCCGGCCCCGGCTCGGGCACGGGAACGTCGGTGAGTGACGGGAACCGCTCGTAGTTCTCGAAGACCACGGCTCGCATGGAGTACCCCCAGGCTCTCGCGGAGATCGGGCACCGGCGCGCACGGAGACCGCGTTCGCGGCGCCCGTATGGCCGCTCGACACTGTCCGTCCAGTTCACGGCTGTCCGCCCACCACCTACCCGAAAGCCTTCCGTCTTATTTGTCGGTTTCGTCTGATTTTTACCGTGCGCCGTACGGCCGGGAGTGGTGCCACCACTACTGAACCGGGTGGTCAACGCCAGACCCGGTTCGGGGGGACAGCGCCATGGAGGCCGACCCCGTCGCGGACCTAGCGTGAAAAGGGTTCGTTCCCCCCACCTGTCGGCACTCGAACTTCCCCAGGAGAGTCATGATCGCGGCGGGCCCACGTCACGCTTCGCCCCCCACCCCCCTGCGCTACGAGGAGCGCGAGTGGCACGGCCTGCGGCTCCTGGCCCACGACGAGACCGGAGACGGCCGCATCGTCGAGGCGCTGGGCGACGTGGCCGCGGCCGACCACATCGTGGTCCTGGTCCCGGGCAACGACAACTACCTGGGCAACTACTTCGACGCCAACCGCCCCACCCGGCCCCGGGTCAACGGGGAGACGGTCCTGCGCACCATGCGGGCCCTGGCCCCCGAGGAGCGCTCCGCCGTCGTGGTCTGGGTCGGCTACGACACCCCGCGCGGCTTCGCCGAGGCCGCCTTCCGGGGACCGGCCGAACGCGGCGCCGAGGACCTGGCCCGCCTGACGGCCTTCCTGCCCCGCACCGCCCGCATCACGCTGGTGGGGCACAGCTACGGCACCGTCGTGTGCGGGCTGGCCCTGCGGCACGGGCGCGTGGACGAGTGCGTGGCCCTGGGCAGCCCCGGCATGGGCGGGAACTCCGCCGCCGACCTGGGCTTCACCGGGAACCTGTGGGCGGCGCTGGGCCCCGCGGACTGGATCCGCTTCTTCCCCCGGGGCCGCTGGCGGGACCTGGGCCACGGCCCCTCGCCGCTGCGCCCCGGGTTCGGCGCCACCGCCTTCGCCACCGGCCCCATCCCCGGCCACTGCTCCTACTACACCGAGGGCAGCGAGTCGGTGCGCAACATCGCCCGCATCGGCCTGGGCCGCCACGCCGAGGTCACCCGGCCGGACGTGCCCGCCCAGCGCACGCGCCCGGGCTGGCGCCCGGCCGCCGGGGCCCCGGTCGGGGAGGCGGCGTCGTGAGGCCCGCCCGCGACCCCGCCGTCGACCACCGAGGCGCCGTCGAAGGCGCCGCCGGTCACCGGTCCGTCGCCACCCGCGCCGTGGACGAACACGCCGTCCCCGACCGCGTCGTGGAGGACCCAGGCGTGGACGGACGCTGCGCCGGTCACCGCGCCGCTGACGACCGTGCCGCCGGTACCGCCCGCCGTGCCCCCGAGCGCGCCGCGGACGGGGGCCCCGACGGGGACCGGCGCGCCCACCGCGCTCCCTCCCCCGGCCACCGCGCGGTCGTCGGCCGAGCCGCCGACCCGGTGATCCTGGCCCGGGACGTGCGCAAGGCCTACCCCGGAGCCCGCGGCCGCGCCGCCCTGGACGGCTTCGACCTGGAGGTGCCCCCCGGCGCGGTGCACGCGCTGCTGGGGCCCAACGGCGCGGGCAAGACCACCGCCGTGCGGATCATGTCCACCCTGCTGCGCTTCGACTCCGGGCAGGTGCGCGTCGCCGGGTTCGACGTGGCGCGCCAGAGCGCGCGGGTGCGCTCGCGCATCGGCTTCGCCGGTCAGTACGCGGCCCTGGACGAGGTCCTCGACGGGCGGCGCAACCTGGAGATGTTCGCCCGCCTGCACCACCTGCGCGCGCGGGCGGCTCGGGCCCGGGCCGCCGAACTCCTGGAGCGGTTCGGCCTCACCGAGGCCGCCCGCCGCCCGGTGCGCGAGTACTCCGGCGGCATGCGCCGCCGCCTGGACCTGGCCGCGAGCCTGATCCCCGACCCCGCCGTGCTGTTCCTGGACGAGCCCACCACGGGCCTGGACCCGCGCAGCCGCGCCGAGGTCTGGCGGGCCGTGCGCGACCTGGCCGAGGGCGGCACGACCGTGCTGCTGACCACCCAGTACCTGGAGGAGGCCGACCGCCTGGCCGACCGGATCTCGGTGGTCGACGCCGGGAGGATCATCGCCGAGGGCACCCCCGAGGAGCTCAAGTCCCGGGTCGGGGGCGGCCGGGTGGAGGCCGTGGTCGCCGACGCCGACGCGCTCTCGCCGGTCGGGGAGGTCCTGGGCCGCGTGGCCGGGGCCCTGCCCGAGGTGGACGCCGACGCCCTGCGGGTGTCGGTGCCCTTCGACGGCCGGGGCGCGGGACTGGCCAAGGTGGTGCGCGCCCTGGACGAGGCGGGGCTGCACGTGGAGGACATCGCCCTGCGCCGCCCGACCCTGGACGACGTCTTCCTGGGGCTGACGGGCCGTCAGAGCACACAGGGGGAGGGTTCATGACGTCCGTGACCGAGTCGGGGCCGCCGGTCCCGGAGAAGAGAGGCGTCATGGCGTCCGTGACCGAGGCGGAGCGTCCGGTTCCGGAGGAGCCCGGACCCCTGGCGCGGGCGCGCTGGGCGGTGGCCGACACCTGGGTGGTGGCGCGCCGCTACCTGCTGCACCTGGTGTACAAGCCCGACGAACTCGTCGGCACGCTGATGGTCCCCGTCCTGGCCGTGCTGCTGTTCGGCTTCGTCTTCGGCGAGGCCATGGGCGCGGTCATGGACGCGCCCGGCGAGGAGTACCGCGAGTTCCTGATGCCGGGGCTGTTCGCGCTGACCATGGCCTTCGGGATCGGCAACACCACGATCGCGGTGGTCACCGACGCCGGGCGCGGTGTGGTGGACCGGTTCCGCACGCTGCCGATGGCCCCCGCCTCGCTGTTGGCCGGGCGCAGCCTGGCCGACGTGCTCTCCGCGGTGGTGGACCTGGCGGTGCTGGCCGGAATGGGGCTGCTGGTCGGCTGGCGGTGGCACGAGGGTCCGCTCTCCGCGCTGGCGGCCCTGGGACTGCTGTTGCTGCTGCGCCTGGCCTTCACCTGGATCGGCATCTACCTGGGGTTGGTGGTGCGCAGTCCGGAGGCGGCGATGAAGTTCTTCTCGCTGGTCTTCCCGCTGGCCATGGTCGCGGACACCTTCGTGCCCACCGACACCATGCCGGACTGGCTGGTGCCGGTGGCCGAGTGGAACCCGCTGTCGGCGACGGTGATCGCGGCCCGCGACCTGTTCGGCAACCCCGTGGCGGCCAACGACTCCTGGATCGCGCAGAACGCGCTGCTCATGGCGGTGGTGTGGCCGCTGGTGCTGATGATGGTCTTCGTGCCGCTCGCACTGCGGCGCTTCCGGCGGCTGAGCCGCTGAGGCACCGGACAGGGCCGGTCCCCGGTGGGTGTCCGGGGCACGGCCCCGTCCGGTGCGTCCCGTGCCATCCGTTCCGGCCGCTCCGGTGACCGGGACCACCCCTTCCGTGGTTCCGGCGCTCCGGAGACCGGGACGGGGCCCGGGTAGGCCGAGGACGAGCCCTGGCGTGGACCCGGCGGCCCGTACTGGCTGTTCCGGTGGCCGGGACGGGGACCACCCCTTGCGTGGTTCCGGCGCGGCCCGCGGCGACCGTGCCAGCGGCTCCCGTGACCGCGACGGGGCCCGGGCAGGCCGAGGGAAGGCCCCTTCCGCCACTCCGCGCCACGGCGCCGCCCCGAACGCCTCAGCTCCTCCGGCCACGGCCGACGAGCCCCCGCCGCCCTCGGTAACGCCGCGGGAACCGGTCCGGCGCGCCTCGAAGACGTCGGCGGAGGAAACGGTGGCATGAGAACCGCCGAAGGCCGATGAGTCCGGGCACCCCGGCGTGTCAGTACGGGTGAGCGGCACCGAGCGCCGGATCCGAGACGAACCGGGCCGGGTGCCGCGCACCCGAACACCACCCGGAGGACACCATGGAACGCCCCAACCTCGACGGCATGCTGCTCGCCACCACCGACCCCGACCGCCTGCACGACTGGTACGCCGACGTCCTCTCACCCCAGGACGACATCGACATGGACGGCTACCGCGTCCTGCGCCTGGGCACCTTCCACCTGCTCATCGACCGCCGGGACGACGTCGCGCCCAAGGCGGGCGACCCGACCCGCATGATCCTCAACGTCGACGTGGACGACGCCCGCGCCGTCGCCGCCCGCGTGGACGCGCGGGGCACCGGATGGCTGGCGCCCCTGGAGGACCGCGACGGCAGCCTGTTCGGCACCGCCGTCGACCCCGACGGCAACCACGTCCAGATCATCCAGCTCAGCGACGAGCACCGCGCCGCCATGGCGCGCGAGAGTTAGGAGAGGACCGTGTTCGACACCACCAGGGCCTTCGGCTCCTTCGCCGTCCCCGACCCCGACCGGGCCCGGGAGTTCTACGGCACCACCCTCGGGCTCGCGGTCGGGCCCGTCGAGGGCATGGAGGAGCACGACCTGCTCAGCATCGACCTGGGGGAGGGGCGGGCGGTCCTCGTATACCCCAAGCCCGACCACGAGCCCGCGGGCTTCACCGTGCTCAACCTCCCCGTGGACGACATCGACGCCGTCGTGGACGAGCTGGCCCGCCGCGGCGTCGGAACGCTCCGCTACGAGGGCTTCGACCAGGACGGCAAGGGCATCTCGCGGGGCGTTCCGACGGTGGCGTGGTTCGCCGACCCGTTCGGGAACGTGTGTTCCGTCATACAGGAGGCGTAACGTGGCGGTCGTGGTGGAACACGCGTCCGACCAGGACTTCATGAGTGCCGCCGATCCCTACCGGCGGGAGCTGTTCGCGCACTGCTACCGCATGCTGGGGTCGGTACACGACGCCGAGGACCTGGTGCAGGAGACCTACCTGCGCGCCTGGAAGGCCTACGACCGGTTCGAGGGCCGATCCAGCCTGCGCACCTGGCTCCACCGGATCGCCACCACGGCCTGTCTGACCGCCCTGGACAGGCGCCGACGGCGGCCCCTGCCCACCGGGCTCGGCGGACCCACCGCCGAGCCCGAGGGCGAACTGGCCGACCGCCCGGAGCTGCCCTGGCTGGAGCCGGTGCCCGACGCCCTGGTCGGCGCGGACGACCCCGGCACGGTCGTGGTCGCGCGCGAGAGCGTGCGCCTGGCCCTG
Organism: Nocardiopsis sp. CNZ308; assembly: GCF_004217075.1. Classification (NCBI taxonomy): domain Bacteria; kingdom Bacillati; phylum Actinomycetota; class Actinomycetes; order Streptosporangiales; family Nocardiopsidaceae; genus Nocardiopsis; species Nocardiopsis sp. CNZ308. Next base: position 4,810,722 of record NZ_SHKJ01000001.1, read on the forward strand.
GTCGCCGCGCTCCAGCACCTGCAACCCAGACAGCGGGCGGTGCTGATCCTGCGCGACGTATTGCGCTACAGCGCGGCCGAGGTCGCCGACACCCTCGGCGTCTCCGTCCCCGCGGTCAACAGCCTGCTCCAGCGGGCCCGCGCCCAGCTGACCCGGGTCGCCCCCGCCGAGGAGGAGGTGGCCGAGCCCCGGCCGGAGCAGCGCGAGGTCCTGAACCGGTACGTCGACGCGTTCGAGTCCTACGACATCTCGGCGATCACCGAGGTGTTCACCGCCGACGCGGTGTTCGAGATGCCGCCCTTCGCCACGTGGGTGCGCGGCGCCGGGCACATCGGCCGCCTCATCGCCGCCCACTGCCCGGCCAGCGGCCCGGGAGACCTGGCGCTGGTGCCGACCGGTGCCAACGGGCAGCCCGCCTTCGCGCTGTACATGCGGGGCGGCGACGGCGCCCACCGGGCCTTCGGGATCCAGGTGCTGGAGCTGGCGCCCGGGGCCGGTGCGGTCGCCCACGCGGTGATGTTCTTCGACACCTCGCTCTTCCGGCACTTCGGGCTGCCCGCCGTGCTGACTCCGCGCGGTTGAGGAGGAGGTCCGTGGAGCCGAGCCGCCGGGCGGGAGACGGGACCAACGCGTGCTCCGGGCGGATCGTTACCACGTTTCTCCGTGCCATGTGACACACGGTATTTCTGTGGCACGGGAGGGAAGGTGTGCTAGATTCAGTGAAGTTGCAGTCGTGATTCCCGTTGGATGTACATCTTTTTCGGGTTATTGCCGCAGTGACGGGAAAATCGTCAGACCGCGGTTTTCTTCATACTCCCGAACGAGAGGAACACCCATGGCGACCGGCAAGGTCAAGTGGTTCAACGGCGAAAAGGGCTTCGGCTTCATCGAGCAGGACGGCGGCGGCCCCGACGTCTTCGCCCACTACTCCGCCATCCAGGCCAACGGCTACCGTGAGCTCGCGGAGGGCCAGAACGTCGAGTTCGACGTCACCCAGGGTGCCAAGGGCCTCCAGGCCGACAACATCACCCTGATCTGACTGAGCTGAGACTCCTTCCGGGGCAGGGGCCCGCCCTCGCGGCGGCGGCCCCTCCCCGGTTTTGTTTTTCCCGGACCGCTCATCTGGCCGTCGTTCTCCGACAGGCGCTGGTCCGGTCCTGTGCCACGACCCCGGGTTCTCCGTGCGGGCCGTGGATCCCAAGACTCTTTCCGGCGCACACCCGGTGTCACACGCCGAAGCCCCCGAGGGCTTCCCGCCAGGCACGCGTCGGCGGCGAAAGGCCCCATATGAACCAACCCCGCACCAACACGCGTCGTGGCCGTCCCTCCGGTGGCTACGGCCGTCAGCGCCCCCACCAGTCCGGCGGCCGCCCCCAGCGCGGCGGCTTCGGCGGACGTTCGGCAGGACGCTCCTCCGGGGAGTTCGCGCTCCCCGTCTCCACCACCCCCGCGCTCGACCCGGTCCACGCCTTCGAGGACCTGGAGATGCCCGCGCAGCTGAAGTCGACGCTGGCCCGCCAGGGCCTGACCACCCCGTCGGCCATCCAGGCGGCGACGCTGCCCAACTCGCTGGCCGGACGCGACGTCCTGGGCCGCAGCCAGACCGGTTCGGGCAAGACCCTGGCCTTCGGGCTGGCGCTGCTGGCCCGCCTGGAGGGCCGCGTGGCCGAGCCCCGCCGCCCCCTGGCAGTGGTGCTCGCGCCGACCCGTGAACTCGCCCAGCAGGTGAACGACTCGCTCGCCCCCTACGCCCGTTCGCTGCGCGTGCGCACGACGACCGTGGTGGGCGGCATGCCCATCAGCCGCCAGTCCCGCGCCCTGCGTCAGGGCGTGGAGCTGGTCGTGGCCACCCCGGGCCGCCTGCGCGACCTGATGGAGCGCGACGACTGCGTCCTGGACCAGGTGGACGTCACCGTCCTGGACGAGGCCGACCAGATGACCGACATGGGCTTCATGCCGCAGGTCACCGCGATCCTGACGGAGGTGCCGACCGGGGGCCAGCGCATGCTGTTCTCGGCCACCCTGGACCGCAACGTCGACACCCTGGTCCGCCGGTTCCTGAACGACCCGGTGGTCCACTCGGTGGACCCGTCCGAGGGCGCCGTCTCCACCATGGAGCACCACGTCCTGCACGTGTCGCACATGGACAAGCAGGAGGCCGCCACCCGCATCGCGGCCCGCGACGGGCAGGTCATCCTGTTCCTGGACACCAAGCACGCCGTGGACCGGATGGCCAAGCACCTGCTCAACAGCGGCGTCCGGGCGGCACCGCTGCACGGCGGCCGGTCCCAGCCCCAGCGCACCCGCACCCTCAAGCAGTTCAAGGAGGGCACGGTGACCGCGCTGGTCGCCACCAACGTCGCCGCGCGCGGCATCCACGTGGACGGCCTGGACCTGGTGGTCAACATCGACCCGCCCACGGACCACAAGGACTACCTGCACCGGGGCGGGCGCACCGCGCGCGCGGGCCAGACGGGCAGCGTGGTCACGCTCGTGCTGCCCAGCGAGCGGCGGGACATGGACAGGCTGATGCGCATGGCCCGGATCGACGCGCGCGTCGCACAGGTGAGCGCCGGCGACCCCGAGCTGGCCCGGGTGACCGGGGCCCGTGAGCCCTCCGGCGTTCCGGTGACCCTGCCCAGCGCTCCCCGGGAGGAGCAGCGCCGCCAGGGCGGTCGCGGTCCGGGCTCGCGCGGCGGGTCGCGCGGGTCGGCCCCGCGGGGCGGATCGTCCGCGCGTGGGGCGGCCTCGGGCGGCGGGTCGGCCTCGCGCCGCCGCGGCCCCCGCCGTCCGGCCTAGGAGTACTCCGTGCACCGGTCGCCGGTGCGCGGGCGCCGTGTGCCCGGCCGTGCAACTCCCGGGCGGGCACGCGGTCCTCGTCCCACGACGACCGCACACGCGGTACGGGTCGTGGAGCGCGGGGTCTGCACTAGCGTTCCCGGTGGAGCGAAGACCGCCGGACCGTGAGCGCGGAGGGGACCGTCATGGCGTGGAGCACCCGTCAACTGGCCGAACTGGCCGGAACGACCTTACGGACGGTGCGGCACTACCACGAGGTCGGTCTGCTGGACGAGCCCGAGCGCGGCGCCAACGGCTACAAGCGCTACAAGGTCGAGCACCTGGTGCGGGTCCTGCGCGTCAAACGCCTGTCGGACCTGGGGTTCTCCCTGGTGCAGATCGCGGAGATGGGGGAGGCCGACGCCTACCCCGAGCAGGAGCTGCGGGCCCTGGACGACGAACTCGCCCAGGCCATCGAACGCCTGCGGCGGATGCGCGAGGAGCTGGCCCTGGCGCTGCGCGGGTCCGGGCCGACCGAACTACCACCCGACATGGCCCTGGCCACCGCCGGGATCGCCATGACCGAGGCCGACCGTTCGCTGGCCGCGGTCATAGCGCGCCTGTTCACGCCGCAGACGCAGCGGGCCCTCACGGAGTTGGCGCGGGCCTACGGCTCCGGTGCCTCCGACGAGGAGTTCAACAACCTGCCCACCGACGCCGACGAGCGGACCCGGCACGAGCTCGCCGAACGGCTGTGGCGCGCCTCCCGCGACGTCCTGTCCGACCGTCCGGAGCTGCGCATCTCCCAGGCCACGACGGCCATCGACCGGCACAAGGCCGCGCAGGCGTTCACCACGGCGCTGAACGACCTGTACAACCCCGCCCAGCTCGACGTCCTCGACCGTCTCTCCCGCGCGGCGACGGCGGAGCTTGAGGCCGAACAGCAGGCCGACCGGCAGACCGGCCAGCGGTCCTGACCGGTCGGGCGGCCCGCGGTGCCCGCGGGCCGCCGGTCCTGCCCGGCCGGGGGCGCGGTGGAGGGGGTGGGCCCCGGCCGCCCCCGTGCGGCCAGGGCCCGGCCGGGCTCAGTTCCGGCGTCCGCCGAGATGGCGGGCGAGGAAGCGCTCGGCCGCGCGGTGGAGGTCGAGCTGGTTCTCCGGGTTGACGAACCCGTGTCCCTCGTCCTCCTTGAGCAGGTACTCCACGTCCACGCCGCGCTCGCGCAGCGCGGCGACGATGTTGTCGGACTCGGCCTTGACCACGCGGGCGTCGTTGGCCCCCTGCGCCACCAGCAGCGGCGCGGTGATCCGGTCCACCCTGGTGATCGGTGAGCGGGCCAGCATGTCGGCCTCCTGCTCGGGGACGGCCGGGTCGCCCACGTAGCGGTACCAGTTGTTGGCCAGCGCGGGCCGCACGAACGCCGGCTGGTTGCGCATGAAGTTGGCCAGGTCGGAGATGCCGACGTAGTCGATGGCGGCGGCGAAGCGGTCGGGGGTGAAGGTGACCCCGACCAGGGCGGCGTAGCCGCCGTAGGAGCCGCCGAAGATCGCGACCCGGTCCGGGTCGGCGTAACCCCGCGCGACGGCCCAGTCCACGGCGTCGATGAGGTCGTCGTGCATCTTCCCGGCGAACTCGCCGATCGCGGCCTTCATGTGGGCCTTGCCGAACCCGACGGAGCCGCGGAAGTTGACCTGGAGCACCGCGTAGCCCCGGTTGGCCAACAGCTGCACGGTCGGGTCGAAACCCCAGGCGTCCCGCGCCCACGGGCCTCCGTGCACCATCAGCACCATCGGCAGGTTCTCGGGTTCCACGCCCACCGGCAGGGTCAGGTACGAGGGCAGTTCCAGCCCGTCCCGGGCGGGGATCGTGACGGCCGTCATCGGCGCCAACGCGTCGGGGTCCAGGTGCGGGTGGGGGCGGAACAGCAGACGGGACTCGCCCGTGGAGTGGTCGTAGAACCAGGTCGCGCCCGGGTCGCGGTCGTGGGTGAAGCTCACGACCCACCTCCGCCCGCCGGTGTCGGACGACAGGCCCGCGACATCCCCCTCGGACAGCTTCTCCAGGTTGGCCAGCACCTCGGCGAAGTGCGGGTCCAGGGCGTGGACGACCTGGCGCTCGCCCAGGTAGCGCACGCCCAGCAGCTCCCCCCGGTGGTCGAGGATCAGCGGCGGGGGAAGGGTGGAGACCTGTGCGCGCGTGTCGATGTCGAAGTCCGGGTGGCTGTCCACCTCGATCTCCTCACCCGTGGACAGGTCGGCCCGTACCAGGCGGGTGCGGTCGGTGCCCCGGCTGGAGCCGATCCACATGCCGGTCCCGTCCGGTGTGACCTGAGCGGGGAAGACCCCCAGCGGGTAGTCGGCGCCCTCGTACACCAGGACGCCGCTCGTGGTGCCCGTCGCGGAGTCGTGACGGGAGACCTCGAAGTCGCTGTTCTCGTTGAGAGTGGTGGAGAGCAGTTCGCCCTCCCGCCCCCGCGTCCAGATCCTCGCGGCGCCGGGGCTCTGGGCGAGCATGGTGAGCTCGCCGGTGGACACGTCCAACTCGTGCAGGTCGAACTCGGCGGCGTCGCGGGCGTTGAGCGACACGGTCATCCTTCCGGGCCGTCCCCGGGAGGGCTCGAAGCTCACCACGCGGGCGCCGGGGAAGGGGGTCAGGTCCACCGCCGCCGAACCCGGCGCGTCCAGATCGACCCGGAACAGGTGCCAGTTCTCGTCGCCTCCGCTGTCCTGGAGGTAGAGCAGCCAGCGGGGGTCGTCGGTCCACTGGTAGCTCTGCACGCTGCGGGTCTCGTCGGCGGTCACGCAGCGCGGTTCGCCGTCCAAGCCCCCGGACGGGTCCAGGTCCTGGACCCAGACGTTGAGCCGGTCCTTCCACGGCGCCAGGTAGGCGATCCGCGCGCCGTCCGGCGAGATGGTCGCGTCAGCGCGCTCCGGCGGGCTGAAGAAGTCCTCGACCGGGATCAGGTCGGGCAGTGCCATGTCGTTCCTCTCGTTCGTGCTCGGTGAGGCAGGGGAGCCGAAGATCAGGAGAAACCATGCCGACGCGGCACACTCAACAACCCGCGCGTGTGACGGGAGACACCTTTCCGGATCGGGGGAGGACGTCCGGCGTTCACCGGAGGGCGCGCGGCTCCGGGAGAGGCGGCCGTCACGGGCGGCCGTCCGCGCCCAGCCGACGGGAGTAGTCGGGAAACGCGATCGGCGCCCCGATCTGTTCGAACGGCAGGTCGAGTACGTCCACGAGCGCCTCCGCGTCGACCTCGCCGAGCAGGGACCGGCGCAGGTCGAGCATGACCAGGTACTCCTCGCGGGTGAGGCTGCCGTGGGCCAGGTGCTCAGCCGCCCGGTCGCCGATGGCGTCGAGCGACCACAGCCCGAACAGGGGCGAGAGGAGTTCCCCGGCGGGTGACCCGGCGAGCGGGGCCGCGGCCTCCTCGAAGGACTCGAAGGCCACCCGCCGCGAGTGCGCGGAGGCGAGCGCGAGCAGCAGCCACAGGTGCCTGTCCCACTCTCGCGGGGGCGCGACCGCCCCGGCGGAGCCGCCGAGGACGGAGCGGGCGTGCGCGAGCAGGCGCCGCTCGTCCTCGGCGAACAGGTACGACCACATCCGCGGGTCCCCCGGAGAGCGGCCCGGGGGAGGCTCCGGGCGGGGCCGCTCCCCGTCCTCCTCCAGCACCAGTGCGCGCCCCACGTCCAGGAGGATGAGCCGGTTCTCCCCGCCCGCGCTGTTGTAGACGTGGGTGAGGGCCTCGTAGGAGGAGATCCTGTTGGCGTCCAGGGCGCCTTGGGCGCCGCAGCGCCGCCGGGACTCGGCGCAGGCCCTCTCCGCCGCCTCGGTGGCCGCGGTCTTGGCCAGGGACAGCTCCCGGCTCACCGAGGCCCAGGGGGTCCAGGCCGCCGCGCCGCCGTCTCGTCCGCCGCCCTCCGGTCCGACCCGGGGCGGACCGCCGCGGGCGCGTGCGCCGCGGACCAGGAAGGTGGTGGCGTAGGCGGCGGCGAGCGCCCCGTACACGGACTCCTGCTGGATCCCGTAGCCGATGACGGGCACCTCCCCGGCGTGCGCGCTCACCGTGACCCGGTGCCGCGAGTACCGGTAGGAGATGCCGGCGGTCGCCCGGGTCACGGCCGCCAGGGCCGTGGCGCCGGCCGCCGAGGCCGCGGAGGAGACCGCCAGCGAACGCGTGAGCCGTCCGCCCCGGTGGGAGGGCGGTTCCTCGAAGAGCCCCCGCGGGGAGATCCCGGCGCTGTCCCGCAGCCAGCGGCCGAACGGTACCGGCGCGTCCCGGAAGGAGACCAGGCAGTGGTCCAGCGGGGAGACACCGCTGTGGGGCAGGCGCGTCACCCGTACGCCGGGGCGGGGTCCGTGCTCGTCGCTGATGTCGACCAGGAAGGGGAAGACCCCGTGCTGGCCGCCGCCGGTGCACAGCTGTGCGTACACCAGGCCCGTCTGCGCGATCCCGGGGGTCCCGACCGTGCCCATGAACTTGGCGTCCTCCGGTTCGGGGGTCGTGATCCTGAAGCCGGGCAGGCTCGGGTCGTACTCGGCCCGGGTGCGCACGGAGACGTGGCTGCCGCCGCGCCCTACCTCGGTGATCAGGACGCTGCCGACCGAGGAGAGGTCGTCGAGCCGGTCCACGGCCTCGCGCAGACCGGGGTTGTCGTCGCCGAGGGTGAGGGCGGCGTTGAGGCACACCTCGTAGTGCACCATCGCGCGGAGGAAGAGGGAGGGGTCGACCACCGCGGCGTGCCCGAGCACGTCGAGGAGTCGTTCGGGCGAGCGCAGGGCCTGCCTGCCCCCTCCGACGCGCCCGTTGAGGACGCGCAGGCGTTCGTAGGTGAGGTGGTGGAACTCCTCGGCGGAGGAGAAGTCGGTCGGCGCGAAGACCGGGTGGTCGAACAGGGCGGCGATCTCCGCCCCACCGCGGGGCGCGCCGTGCAGGAGCGCGCGGAGCCGGTCGCGCTCCCCGGTGGTCGTCGGTGGCATCTGTCCTCCTCAGCCGGACGCGGTCCGGCTCTCGTCGCGGGCGCTTTCGATCACCCTCCGTGACTGACTCTGTTCTATGCGGTGGATGTCGGGAGGGTCGAAGGCGTGGAAGGAGAAACGTCCCGTGGCGGCGACACGCCCCTGTTGCAGGTAGGAGACCTCCGCGCGCAGCGGCCGTCTGTCGCCGGAGGCCGGCCCCTGGGGAACGAGGGTGACGCGGACCTCGACCGGCAGCCAGAACAGGAACCGCTCGAACTCGAACGCGCACTCGTGCATGACCGGGTACGGGGGGAGCCGCCCCTCCCCGGACGGGTACAGTGCCCGGGTGGCCCAGGTCGTGGCCTGGATACCCGCCTCGATGAGCAGCATGCCCGGCAGGTGCTGCCGCTCGGCGGTGTGGTCGTGCATGATCTCGTTGCCGTCGGCGACCACCAGGTCGCACCCGACCGTGTGGCCGCTCACCCGCGGCCGTGCGATGACCACGTTCTCCTGGATGGTCTTGAGCACCTCGGCGCGCGGGAGCGGCGCGGGAGGAGGGGCGTCGAGGAACACGGTCCGCGACCGCCCCGCCTCCGCGACGGCCTGGTCCAGGTACTCCCAGTCCCGGGGGCCGACGCCGAGGGCGGGCAGCAGGTACCCCTCGCGCAGCTCGCCGGTGCGGAGCGCGTGGAGGACCTCCCGGTAGGTTCTGATCTCGGGGTGGAGCCGGGGCGTGGGGAACCCGTCGCCGACGACCCAGAACCGTTCATCCATGCGGGGCCTCCTGAGGGGGCGCGGGCTGGGGCATGGCGGGGAAGGCCGACAGGCCCCCGTCCACCGCCAGGTACTGGCCGGTGACGAAGGCCGCGGCCGGGGAGCAGAGGAACACGGCGGGGCCGGTGACGTCCTCGACCCCTCCCCACCGGCGCATCGGCACGTTGGCGAGGGCGGCCCCGGCCATGGCCTCGGTCCCGTGGACGGGCCTGGTGAGCTGGGTGCGCACCCAGCCGGGGCACAGCGCGTTGACGCGTACCCCGTCCCCGGACCACGCCACGGCCAGGGAACGCGTGTAGGAGAGCAGGGCGCTCTTGACCGCCCCGTAGGACTCCATGCCCGGAACGGCGACGAGCGCCGCCGCGGAGGACATGAGCAGGACGCAGGCGCGTTCGGAGCGCCGCAGGTGGGGGTGGGCCGCGCGGCACAGCCGCACCGCGGCCAGCAGGTTGAGGTCCACGACCCCCCGCCACTCCTCGTCCGAGGTCTCGGTGACGGGGCGCAGGACCATGCTCCCGTCGGCGTCGGTGTGGGGGCCGCCCGCGTTGTGCACGAGCAGGTCCAGCCCGCCCAGGGCCGCGGCGGTCGCCTCCACGGCGTCGGCGGCCGTCGACGGCTCCCTCAGGTCCCCGGGCACGACCACGGCCTCGCGCCCGAGGCCGGAGATCTCCCGCGCCACCTCCTCCAGGGCCGGTCCGTTGCGCGCGCACAGCCCTACGTGCGCCCCCGCCTCGGCCAGCGCGAGGGCGGTGGCCCGGCCGATGCCCTGGGAGGCACCGGTGACCAGTGCCCTGGCACCGTCGAGGCGGAACTCCTGCGTGACGCTCATGTGAGATCTCCTCCGTCTTCGCCGCGGGTGCGGCCGCGTTCGGTCCCGGTCCAGGTCAGCAGGCCGCAGCCCCAGGTCATGCCGGCGCCGAAGGCCATGAGCAGGACGCGGTCCCCCTCGCGCAGGCGTCCGGTGGCCTCGGCCCGGGCAAGGCCGAACGGCACCGATCCGGCGCCGATGTTGCCCACGAGGTCACCGGTGATGAGGACCCGTTCGGGGGGCACTCCCGCCTGCGCGCAGGCCCTGGCCAGCAGCAGCGGGTTCGGCTGGTGCGATACCACCAGGTCGATGTCATCCAGAGCGAGGGCGTGCTCCTCCAGGCACTCCTGGACCATGCGCGGCAGCACACGGAGGGTGAAGTCGCTGATGGCCCTGCCGTTCATGCGGATGGTGTGGCCGCCGGAGGCGACGGTTTCCGGGGAGGCCGGGCGCCGGGTGCCCCCGGAGAAGACCCCGACCAGGTCGGCCCCCCACCCGTCCGCTCCCAGCCGGAGGGGGAACAGCCCCTCCCCGCCGTCCCCCGAGGTCAGCACCACGGCTCCGGCCCCGTCCGCGAAGAGGGAGGCCGTGGCCCGGTCGGCGGGGTCGACGAAACGCGAGTACACCTCGGCTCCGACCACCAGGGCGGGCGGGGAGCCCGGCCTGGCGTGCAGCCAGCACCGCGCGACCTCGAGCGCGTACAGGAATCCGCTGCACGCGGCTCCCACGTCCATGGCGGCCGCGTCGCGGGCGCCGATGCGGCTCTGGATCCGACAGGCCACCGAGGGGCCGAGCTCGTCGGGCAGGGACGTGGCGCTGACGATCAGCCCGACCTGGTCCGGCCGCAGTCCGGCGGAGGCCAGCGCACGCTCGCAGGCCCGCGCGGCCAGGTCCGAGGTCGCCTCGTCCGGGGCCGCGCGCCTGCGCGCCAGCACCCCCGTGCGCTGGCTTATCCATTCCGCGGAGACTCCCGCGTGCTCTGATATCCGCTCGTTGGAAACCTCTTCTGCGGGCAGGTATTCGCCTACTCCTGATATTCGAACGGGCAAGGGGGCTCCAGGGCGCTGGGCGGGGAAAAGGGGAGAGCAAAAAGGATCATTCCCGTCGGATGCCGCGGAAAAACTCCTTTACTCCTGGTAGGCGAAGAGGGAGGGCGTTTCCTCCGGGGGTGCTGTGGATCCAGGAGTCGGGAGGTCAGGTGGGCTGTGGTGACCATGCGGATTCCGGGCGTGCGGAAGGGTTTTCGAGGGTGGTTCTCCGTTGTTTCGGTGGGCGCGGGCGGGTTCGGGGGCCCGGTTCGTTCTGGGAATTCGGGGGGTTCGGGCCCCGGCCTGTTCCTGTACGGGAAAGGGCTGTATCCGGTTCCGGGCCGCGGGGAGAACATTTTCTCCGGGGGAGTTCCGTCCTAGGACGAAACGCCCGGACACGGCGGGTGCCTAGCTGGTGGATATGTGGGCGAGATGACATGGGAACGGTCTGCCGCCGGCGCTTCGCGGGTGCCGGGCGCACCTGGACAGGACTCCGCCGCCCGGCTCCCGCTCACGTGCCGGGCCCCATGGCGGAGGAGCACGTCGCGACTGGACGGGGAACCTGCGCCGCAGGGGAGGAGGACCGGCGCGGCGGCCGCCTGCGGCGGCGCGGGGAACGGACCGGGAGGAGGAGTCACCGCTGAACGGCTCTGGGCCCGCGGCCCCGGGCCCAGCTCCAACCCGGGGCCCGCACCCCTACGCCGCCACCGGGCGCGGGCTCCACCGCGGCGCGAGGTCGAACTCGGCCCAGATCACGCGGCCCCCGTCCTCTCCCGGCGCACCGGCCCGACGGGTTCCCCAGCGGGCGGAGAAGTGGCCGATGAGCAGCAGCCCCTGCCCCAGCGCGAGCTCCCGCCAGTCCTGGTCCGCCTCCGGACCCGGCACGCTCGCCAGGGCGCCCGGAATCCACCGGTCCGCCACCGACAGCCGCAGGACGCGGCGACCACCGGGGTCATGGCGCAGCACGAGCGTGCGCACCACCTCCGCCCCGCTTCCGCCGGGCAGGACCCGCCCCATGGCGCTGGTCAGCATCTCGCTGGCGCACAGCACCACGGCCGCGACCAGTTCCCCGTCGGCGCCCGAGATCCGCGACAGGTCGGCGCGCAGGTCGGCCCGGGCTCTGCGGATGGCCGCCAGGTTGGCGGAGTAGCTGCGGCGCTTCCAGCGTCTGTCCAGGTCGAGCGGTCGTCGTGGGCGTGGCAGGACGGTCATCTGTCTTCTCCTCGGTTCGTGCGACGGCCGCACGGGCGGTTCCCACGGGAACGGCCTCCACGGTCCGTCGGGTCCTGGTGTTCTCTCGTGTCCGTGTGCCTTCGTGCCGTGGCGTCCCCGGAAGGCCCCGGGAGCACGCGGTCCCGGTTCCGGCGCTCCACCCGCCCCGTCACCTCATGGCGGCGAAGATCGTGGCCTCGTCGTCCAGCCACACCAGCTGGTGTTCGGCCGACACCGTCAGCCCGAACCGGGTGTGGGCGGGACGCCCCGCCTCCACCCACAGCAGGTGGGCCGCCTCCAACTCGTCGAACAGCCTGCGGGGGCCGTGCTGGCGCACCTCGTAGCCCCGGTCCCGGTGCCCGGGGTCGATGTGCCAGGAGGCCCACGACCAGGTCGAGGAGTCCAGCAGGTACACCGTGAACCGCGGGTCCTCGGGGCCGCCCCCGAGCCGGACGATCCGGTGCACGTCCGGCATCTGCAACCCCACCGCGAAGGCCCCGTCGGAGTCGCCGACCACCTCTCCCGGATGCAGCCGGGAACACGTCGTGGTGTACTCGTCGTCCTCCGGCCGGACGTAGGTCTCCAGCAGGTGGCGCGGGGTGCGGTCCGCGCGCGCCCACATGCGGTCGGTGTGCCCGGTGAACCTGCCGTGCGCCGTCCCGTGCGAGCCGACCACGAGATCGGCCGTCACCCCGTGGTGGAAGGCGGTGCCCCACGGCGTCAGGACGCGTCCGCCGGGCTGGCACTGCGCCACCCAGGCGTAGGGGACGCGCTGCACGGTCACCGCGCTGACCACCCGGTCGTAGGGCGCGCGCCCGGCCCAGCCGCGCATGCCGTCCCCGCTGACCACCAAAGGTGTGAGGCCCGCGCTCATCAGCCGCACCCGCGCCTGTTCGGCCAGTTCGAAGTCGATCTCCACCGAGGTGACGGCGTCGTCGCCCAGGAACCGCGCGAGCAGGGCGGCGGTGTACCCGCTGCCGGTGCCCACCTCCAGCACCCGCATCCCCGGCGCCAGACGCAGCCGCTGCACCGTCTCGGCCACCGAGGACGGCGCCGGGCACGAGGACGTGGGCTCTCCGGGGCCGTAACGGGCGCCGTCGTCGACCTGGGTGACGACGGGAACGTCGGCGTAGGCCGCCTCCAGCCACCGCAGTTCGCCGCGGTAGCGGTCGACGGGCACGCCCGTGTCGGGGTCGGCGATCTCGTCGGGCAGGAACAGGTGCCGCGGCACCGCCGCGAAGGCCCCGCGCCACTCCGCGGCCAGAGCGCCCTCCTCGACGAGGCGTTCGACCATCCTCTCGTGCGGGGGGATCATCTGCCGCACCTCCCGCACCGTCTGACGCACTGTGCGCTGACGCCCCGGGCACGCCGGGCGTGCCCGGCGTGCCCGACGCGTCCGCCGTACCTGGTGCGCTCGCCGTATCCGACAGGTCCGGAGTGTCCGGCGGACGGAGCGCGCTCGGCGTGCCCGGGGCGCTCGACGCTTCCATCGCGTCCGGGGAGTCCGGCGGACGGAGCGTGTCCGGCGTATCCGGGGTGTCCGCAGCGCCCGCTCCGGTCGTGCCTTCCGCGCCGCCGGAAGCGCGCGTCACTCGTGTGAACAGCACCGACACCGGCTCCGGACCCGTGGCCCGTGCCGCCGCCGTGCCCTGCCTGTGGGGTGGAGGTCACGCTCTTCTCCTCGGGGGGTGCCCCCGGCATGGACGAACCAGGGTCTTGCGTCCATTACGGGGACGGGAGTTTCCGGGTAAGGATTACTACGGAAGATGTAACGCCGTTCGTCCACGAGGACGGAATTCCGTGCCGATATACACCGGCGGTATGCATGACGAAATCCCAGGTCGGTCCACGTCTTTCCCCGTCACGGGCTTTCTGGGCCCGTGCCGACGTGCTGCGTTCGCTGGCCGAGCACGACGCCGGGGCCCTGTTCGGGCTCGTCCGACAGCACACCGGTGCCAGCCAGCAGACGATCGGCTCCGCCGTCGACATGGCCCAGCCACACGTGAGTGCGATCATGGCGGGAAGGCGCCTGGTCACCGCGCTCAGCACGTGGCAGCGCATCGCCGACGGCCTGGCCATGCCGTCCGAGGCCCGCCGGGCCCTGGGCCTCGCTGATTCGGGTGACGAGTATTCGAAGGGCGTTTCCTGGACAGAATCCTCTCTGCAAGAAGGCGATTTATGGTCCGCGTCCAGAACGGCGCAGGACATCGTCGACATCACGCTGAAGGACCTGATGAAACGCAGAGACGCATTCGCGGTCGGCGGCGCGCTCCTGATGGGCGCCGCGCTGACGGAGACGCTGGAACACTGGCTGCTGCCCGGCCCGGCCGCCCCCGGCCTGGTCCGCGGCACCATCGGAGAGGCCGAACTGGGGCGCATCGAGGCCGCCACCGTGGCGCTGCGGCACTGGAACGACAGGTGGCGCCTGGGCGTGCGCCGCAAGGCCGTCGTCGGACAGCTCTCGGAGGTGTCCGAACTCGTGGAGACCCCCCAGCCCGCCTCCGTGCAGAGCCGCCTGTTCGCGGTGATGGCCGAGCTGTCCAAGACCGTCGCCTCGATGTCCTTCGACGCCGGAGACCACCCCACCGCGCAGCGGTACTACACCCTCTCCCTGCGCGCGCTCCACCAGGCCGGGCCCGAACACCGCCCCTACGGCGTCGGGGTCCTGGCCGACATGGCCCGGCAGATGCTCGACCTGCACCGGCCCGAGGACGCCCTGGACATCTCCCGCCTCGCGCTCGACAGCGCGGACTCCACCGGCGCCCCCGCGCTCGTCCGGGCGATGCTGCGCACGCGCGAGGGCTGGTCCTACGCGCGGATGGGCAGGTCGGAGGCCTACCGCCGCACCGTCATCCAGGCCGAGGACCTCCTGGCGGGCGCCAACGGCGAGGAGGTGCCCGACTGGGTGGGCGGCTTCGACCACGCCGAACTGGCCGGGGTGGTCGGCGCCCGCTACCGCGACCTCGCCGTGCTCCAGGAGGACCCGGGCGCCCGGCGCAGGCACGCCGAGTCCTCCGCCGCCTACATCACCAAGGCGCTCCAGCTGCGCGCCCCCTCCGGCAAGCGCGGCCGCGCCTTCGACCTCATCGGGCTGGGCCGCACCTACCTGCTGCTCGACGAGCCCGCCGAGGCCGCCCGGGTGGTGCGCCAGGCCGCGGCCCTCGAACCCTCCCTGGGCTCGGGCAGGGTCCGCAGGCGCCTGCGCGACTGGTACACCGAGTCCGCCACGCACCACCGCGACCCGCACGTGGCCGCGGTCCGGGACGAGTTATCACATACGCTGCTGCACCATCAGCGAAATGTGAAAGGGATGACGTGACTCGTATCGGAATCACCGGTCATTCGAATCTTTCCGGCGACAGCGTCACTCTGGTGCGCAAAGCGCTGGTGGCGGCACTCGACCCCTACGCCGACGACAGGCTCGTCGGCGTCTCCTGCCTGGCGCGCGGCGCGGACCAGCTCTTCGCCGAGGCTGTGCTGGAGGTCGGGGGCAGACTGGAGGTGGTGCTGCCCTCGGCCGACTACCGCGAGGCCAAGGTCAAGCCCGCCAACCTCGACCGCTTCGACGACCTGCTCGTGCGCTCCTCCCTGGTGCGCTACATGCCGCACCGGCGGGCGGACCGCGCCGCCTACGAGGACGCCAACGAGGCCGTCCTGGACTGGGTGGAGCTGATGTTCGCGGTCTGGGACGGCCAGCCCGGCGACGGCAGAGGCGGGACCGCCGACGCGGTCGAGGCGGCGCGGGTGAGGGGCGTGCCGGTGGAGGTCATCTGGCCGGAGGGGGTCCGGCGGGACTGAACCGGACACCCGGCGCCCCACCCCGTCCCGCGCGGCGCGTGACGGGGCGGGGCGGTATGGGCCGGTTCCGGGGCGCGTGCCGGAGCGGACAGGCCGGACTGCCCGGTCGTGTGCGTCCGAAACCCCGGCCGGTGCCGGGAGAGGGCGTGGTCGTGACCGGGCGGTCCTGACCACATCCGGCCAACACCGCTCCGGCCGGTCGGGGCTACCGGTCGGTGCTTCCGGTCGGTCAGCGCCGCTCCGGTGCGCCGTCCAGCGCGCCGTGCAGGGCTTCGGCGAAGGCGCGGGGGTGGGTTCCGAAGCCCGTGTGGTCACCCGGGAAGGCGACCGGCTCCGTGCCCAGGAGCCGCACCAGCGCGAGCCCGATGTCGTGGATGGGCTTCCCGGCGGAGGCGTCGCCCAGACCCACCGTCACCGGGACCCCGCCCTCCCGCAACGCCTCCACGTCGGGCCGGTACAGCGACAGCGGCATCAGCCCGTGGGCCAGGAAGTACCCGAAGTTGCCGCTGACCCGCTCGAAGGTCTCGGGGTCCTCGTGCATCGGCCCCTCCGTCGCGGCGCCCTCCGGCTCCGGCCCGTCCTCCTCCTGCGCCTCCCCGTCCTCCTCGTCCAGGCCGTTGAGCGCCATGAACTTGCCGATCGCCGCCTCCACGCCCTCGCGCCGGTAGGTGTCGTAGACCTCCCGGTCGCGGGCGAGCACCTCGGAGGGGTCGTCGAGCAGCATGACGCAGGGCGGCTCGTGCGCGAGCAGCGCGCGCACCGACCCGGGGTGGCGCACGGCCATGTCGAGCCCGATCTGGGCGCCCGCGCTGTTGCCGAACACGTAGGCCGGGCCCCCGCCCACCTCAGCGACCAGCCGGGCGGCGTCGTCGCTGTGCACCTCCACCCGCTGGTCCTCGGGTTCACCGTCCAGCGTGCTGCGTGAATTCCCGCGGGGGTCGTAGGCCACGGTCGTGTAGCGGTCGGCCAGGTGCTCGGCCAGGGCGGTGTAGACGCCCGCGTCCTGCGGGCCGCCGGGGATCATCAGCAGCACGGGGCCCGAACCGCGGACCTCGTAGTGGATGCTGGCGCCCGGCACCTTCAGCGTGTGCGCTCCCGGTGAGCGGTGCGAGTGGTGCGACATGTCTGCGTCTCCCTGCCCTTTCCGTGCCCGGCGGTCAGCTGTCGCTGAGCACCATGCGGTTGCCCTCGCTGTCGCGGAACTCGGCGGCCGTGACCCCCGGCTGCCACATCGCCTCCCCCGGTTCGGTGACGATCTCCACGCCCCGGGCGCGCAGGGCCTCGACCGTGCCCTCGACGTCCTCCGTCACCAGGACCATGACCGGCTCGGCTGACGGGTTCTCGTCCGCGCGGCGCTGGAAGTGCAGGCGGGTCCGCGATCCGGGGAAACCGAGTTCGATCCACCGCCACCCGTCGTCGGACATGGGCGCGTCGGTCTCCACGGTGCAGCCGAGGCGGTCGGTGTAGAAGGCCTTGGCCCGCTCCTGGTCGAAGACGGGGAGTTCGGCGAACTTGACGTACATGTGGTTTTTCCGTTCCCTCTGACACGCTACCGCGTTCGGTCCGCCTTCAAACTGGACCGTCCAGTACCGCGTGCGATGTGAAACTAGACCGTACAGTACCCATAGGACAAAAGGGTCGAAACGAAACCTGGAACGACGAAGACGAGGTGTTGAACAGCGTGAACCCGCCAGCGGAGGAGGAGTTGAGCCGCTCGGCCCGCAAGCGCCGGGCCATCCTGGGCGCCGCGGAGGAGGTCTTCCTCCGGGGTGGTTACCTCGGGACCAACATGGACGAGATCGCCGCGCTGTCGGGGGTGTCGAAGCAGACGGTCTACAAGCACTTCGGCAGCAAGGAGGGGCTGTTCGTCGAGATCGTCACCAGCATGACCTCGGGCGCGGGGGACGTCGTGCGCGACGAGACGCCCGAGCCCGACCGGGTCGAGGACGTGGAGGCCTACCTGCGGGACTATGCCTGCCGCCAGCTTGCCGTGGTGCTCACGCCACGGCTGATGCGGTTGAGGCGGATGGTGATCGGTGAGGTCGCGCGGTTCCCGGAGCTGGCGCGGGTGCTGTACGAGTGCGGGCCGCAGCGGGCGATCGAGGGGCTCGCGGAGAGCTTCGCCCGGCTGGGGGAGAGGGGGCTGTTGGCGGTGGAGGAGCCGTCGCGGGCGGCGTCCCACTTCAACTGGCTGGTGATGTCGGAGCCGGTGAACCGGGCGATGCTGTTGGGGGACGAGGCCATTCCGACGGAGGCGGAACTGTGCCAGCATGCGGAGGAGGGTGTGCGGGTGTTCCTCGCGGCGTACGGGGTTGATGGTCGTTAGGGGAGTTGTGGGTCTTCTGGGATCTGTGTCTTCGGTGTCTGTTTTTCGAGAAGTTGGAGAAACAGGCGCTTGCCGCTGGTAAGTTCGCAGGTCGTTGACTGTGCTCCCCGCGCACGCGGGGATGGTCCCTGGTGGCCGAGATCAGCCGCCTGTACGCGCGCGTGCTCCCCGCGCACGCGGGGATGGTCCCGCCACCCGCATGGACGTCGCCGCCGCCCGACAGTGCTCCCCGCGCACGCGGGGATGGTCCCCGGCCGACCCCCTCCTCGACCGGTCGACCGTGGTGCTCCCCGCGCACGCGGGGATGGTCCCACGAACAGGCGGTCGCGGTCGGTGGCGTGGCCGTGCTCCCCGCGCACGCGGGGATGGTCCCGCGTCCCGCAAGTCGGTGAAGTTGTCCATCAGGTGCTCCCCGCGCACGCGGGGATGGTCCCCGACCAGGCCCAGCTCGCGGGAGAGCCCCGCTGTGCTCCCCGCGCACGCGGGGATGGTCCCCGCAGGCGTGGTCGACCCCGAACCGCCCAGCAGGTGCTCCCCGCGCACGCGGGGATGGTCCCCGTCAGGTCATCGACATCGTTCCCGACCTCGAGTGCTCCCCGCGCACGCGGGGATGGTCCCCCGGCCGCGCGCAACGCCATGATCGTGGGCCCGTGCTCCCCGCGCACGCGGGGATGGTTCTGGGGCGCAAGCTTTTATCGTGCGCTACCAGGAAGGCAAAGAACCACGCCAACCACGTCAGGTCGGCGTCTGTTCAGGGCATGGTGGAGAACATGAACGCTGACACCGGCCATACGTACGGACTGTCTGTGACCGAGGCTCGCGATCACTTCTCCGAACGCGTCAACCGCGCCGTCTACGGCGGCGAGGTCACCTTCGTTACTCGCGGACGTCGTCACCAGCGGGCTGCCGCGATCGTTCCGGCCGACATGGTCGATCACTACGAGGAGCTGTTGGACGAGCGTGACGCCCGTATCGCCGCCGAGCGCTTGGCCGACATCGAAGCGGGACGATCGACGGTCGTTCCCTTCGATGAAGCGATGCGCCAGCTCGGGCTGACCGAAGACGAGCTGGGCCGGTGAACGAGCCCTACGCTGTTTCCTTTGCTGACCCAGCGCTTAAGCAGCTCGGCAAGCTCGACGAACCGACCCGACTTCGAATCGCGTGCAAGGTCCGATAACTGGCAGTGGCCCCGCACCCGGCCAGGGATAATCCGCTCAAGAGAGAAACTGGTTCCTGGCGCATCCGGGTAGGCGACTACCGGATCGTGTACACGATTCACGACGGTCGGTTGGTGGTCCTTGTGCTGAGTGTTGCTCACCGCCGTGAGGCCTACCGGGACCTGTGACGTCTCTCCCCGTGCACGCGGGGATGGTCGCAGTGCACCCCGCCTTATGGGAGCGAAGCCCTCTCAGCCGCACCGCGGTTCGCCTTCTCCAGGGCCGCGTCGATCAGTACCTCGGCAGCCTCGCGCGCCCGGTCGGCCGCCTCCGCCTGGCCGGTGATCGCTGCGGTGGTCTGCGCGCCCTCCGCCAGCAGAGCGAGCTGCGCGGCCAGGGAGGAGTCCACGCCGATCCGTTCCACCATTTCGCCCAGGTAGCGCTGGAAGGACAGCTTGTGCTCGCGGGCGATATCGGCGACGTCGGAGTTGACCGCCCCCAGTTCGGCGAAGGCGTTGATGAACCCGCACCCCCGGAAGTCCTCCTCGCAGAACCAGTCGGACAGGAACGCGTAGACCGCCAGCAGCTTCTCCCGGGGTGTTCCGGCCGCGTTCACGTGCTCGTCCAACCCCTCGGCCCATATGCGCCTGCGCCTGCGCAGTACCGCCATGACGATGTCGTCCTTGGAGGGGAAGAGCTGGTAGAGGCGGCGCAGCGAGACCCCGGCGGCGTCCCGCAGCTGGTCCATGCCCACGGACGAGAAGCCCCGCGTGTAGTAGAGCCGGTCGGCCGCCGCGACGATCTGCTGTCGGTACTCCTCGTTGTCCATGCCGCCAGTGTACTTGCGCCGAGAACGATCGTTCTCTAAGGTGTGGAGCAAGTGAGAACGATAGTTCTCGCGCACGGCTTCGGGTGAGAACGGTCGTTCTCATCGAAGGAGGGAGTTCACCATGGGCCGCATCACCGTCGGAACCGAGAACAGCACCCCGATCGAACTGCACTACGAGGACCAGGGCAGTGGCCAGCCCGTCGTCCTCATCCACGGCTACCCGCTCGACGGCCACTCCTGGGAGAAGCAGACCGCCGCCCTGCTGGACGCCGGTTACCGGGTCATCACCTACGACCGCAGGGGTTTCGGCCAGTCCTCCCAGCCCTCCACCGGCTACGACTACGACACCTTCGCCGCCGACCTCAACACGGTCCTGGAGACCCTCGACCTCACCGACGTCGTCCTGGTCGGCTTCTCCATGGGCACCGGCGAGGTCGGTCGCTACCTGGGCACCTACGGCTCCGCCCGCGTCGCCAAGGCCGCCTTCCTCGCTTCCCTGGAGCCGTTCCTGCTCCAGACCGAGGACAACCCCGGCGGGGCGGCGCCCCGAGAGTTCTTCGAGGGCGTCGTCGCGGCGGTCAAGGCGGACCGGTACGCCTACTTCACCGAGTTCTACGAGAACTTCTACAACTTGGACGAGAACCTGGGCACCCGCATCAGCGAGGAGGCCGTCCGCAACAGCTGGAACGTCGCGGCGGGCTCGGGCGCGGTCGCCTCGGCGGCGGCCCCGTTGACCTGGTTCACCGACTTCCGCGCGGACATCCCCAAGATCGACGTCCCCGCGCTGATCCTGCACGGCACCGCGGACAACATCCTGCCGATCGACGCCACCGGCCGCGCGTTCTCGGCGCTGCTGCCCTCGGCGGACTACGTCGAGATCGAGGGTGCGCCGCACGGCCTGCTGTGGACCCACGCGGAGGAGGTCACCGAGGCCCTGCTGGCCTTCCTGGCCAAGTAGGTCTGGCGGCTGGCGGGGGCATGCCGTGCCCCACGACGAGCAGTGCTCAGATCCTGTGGATCGTACTCGGGAGCACGTACCTTCCCGAGGGGGTCGATCGATAGGTCACCTCGTCGAAAGCTCCGAGAAGCTCTCGGTGTGAGCAGCCTCGGCCGTTCCGTGGAAGCCGGGAGGTTCTTCAGACACTCGTGCGCCGTATGTGCAGGTGACCTTCGCGGGGGAAGGAGGGCGGTGCCGCGGGCAGGATGGCGTCGAAGTGGTAGCGGCTCTTCCGAGCGACCCGGCACGATGCCAGATTGTCCACCTGGTGCAGGAGTTCGAGACGCTCCAGCCCGTCGGCGCCGAAGGTGTCGAAGGCCCAGCTGGTGAGTGCCTCCAGAGCACGGGAGGCCACTCCCCGCCCGCGAGCGTGCGCCGCGGTCCAGTAGCCCACTTCGGCCGCAGGTTTGCCGGGGGCGACTTCCTTGAGGACCACATTGCCCGCCAACCGTTCGTGAGCCGAACCTGGTCGTACCTCAAGGACGGCGAAGCCGAAGCGGTTCCCAGCTGCCCAGCCCCGCTGCTGGGCCCGCACCCAGCGTGCCCCGTCGGCATCGTTGTCCACGACGGAGTTCACCCACTGGCGCAGCGCGGGATCTCGGCTCGCCTCGACCAACGCGGCAACGTCCCCCATGCGCCAGGGACGAAGAACGAGGGCGGGAGAGACCGGCGACGCGGCTACCTGGAGTTCGATCGGGGCACCCATCAACCGATCATATGGGGCGGCGTTTTCGCCCGATGCCGACCACGTCCGCCCCGTCATTGCTGTGCCCGGACGCGCAGAGCTTGGATGGACCAGTTGAACACCGGAGCCGGACTCTCCGGGGCAGGCCAGCCGTCGACTACTGCGAGTAGCTGAAGGTGGTGCTCTCAGCGGAGGTCGTTCACGCTCTCCAACCGAGCCGCCAGTCCGCGGCGAAGCTCCACGTCTTCCCAAT
The DNA here is from genome assembly GCF_004217075.1 of Nocardiopsis sp. CNZ308. Lineage (NCBI taxonomy): Bacteria > Bacillati > Actinomycetota > Actinomycetes > Streptosporangiales > Nocardiopsidaceae > Nocardiopsis > Nocardiopsis sp. CNZ308. The sequence goes on from NZ_SHKJ01000001.1 coordinate 4,832,329, forward strand.
TCCTCCCTCACGATCTCGGGGGCGCGTCAACCGGGGCGCTCCCGAGGCCGTTATCTGTGTCAGGACCGATAAACCGCGTTATGTTGCTGTGGGGCGAGGCTGCTGTGGGATGTCGAAGTGACACAGTTCGCCTCAGGGAACGTGGCTTGTAGGGTTTTAAGGGTTTTTGCGTCCTATGGGATGTTGGTGGCTAGTGTCTGTTTTTCAAGAAGTTAGGAATTCGACTGCTTGCCGCTGGTAAGTTCGCAGGTCGTTGACTGTGCTCCCCGCGCACGCGGGGATGGTCCCAGATAGGCGAGGAGTGCCGTTACCTGGTTGGAGTGCTCCCCGCGCACGCGGGGATGGTCCCCACTCCGCGTATCCGCTGTCTTGCCGCAGACTGTGCTCCCCGCGCACGCGGGGATGGTCCCGTCGGCGGCATGTGGACGTCCGGCTCGCGGCTGTGCTCCCCGCGCACGCGGGGATGGTCCCGACCTGACCAAGGACGGCGCGAACATGGTCAAGTGCTCCCCGCACACGCGGGGATGGTCCGTCAGGGGACTTTCGAGTGAAGTGGCTTACCGGGTGCTCCCCGCGCACGCGGGGATGGTCCCGGCGTCCTGTACCTGGGCGCCGAGTGGGCCGTGTGCTCCCCGCGCACGCGGGGATGGTCCCGACTGCAACCCCAACCACGTGGCCCAGCACGAGTGCTCCCCGCGTACCCGGGGATGGTCCCAGGCGCACGTCTCGCTCGGCGTCGGCGTGGGAGTGCTCCCCGCGTACGCGGGGATGGAGCTATCCGGCGCTCCTCGGCTTCACCGAGTCGAGAAGGGCGAACTCGGCCCAGGTCACCGTTCCCAGACCCGCGCAGAAGGGGAAGTCCAGCACGGGGCGAGAACCCCAGGCCACCGCCAGGTTCTCGACCAGCAGCAGACCTCGGCCACGCTCGGCTGCCTGCCATTCTTCGGCTGTGCGCTGGCGGGGAATGAGGGGTTCGGTGTCCTTGGCTCCGTCGTCGATGACCGACAGGCGCAGCACGGTTCCGCTCTCTGGCGTGGTGTGAACGGCCAGCGTCCGGATGACCCGGCCCTCGGCCTCACCGGAACGCGAGTGCTCGACGGCGTTCGCGAACATCTCGCTCGCGCACAGAACCACTGCCTCGACCAGGTCGTCACCGCTTTCGGCGAGCCGGAGGAGGTCGGCGCGCAGGTCCGAGCGCACGTGGCTGGCGGTGGCCAGGGTTCCGGGGTACAGGCGCGGCTCCCAGCGACGTTCCGGGTCGGCGGTGATGGGCGAGGTCTGCGGCACAATGACCATGCCGGTATCTCCTTTTTCTTGTGGTTTTCGAGTGCTGGTCATGCCCTGGAGGCGCGCTAACGCCTGCCAGGGCTTCAACGTGTCCGGCCGGGGACACATGGGGAACGAACCTTCCGGTCAGGTCCTGGCCACGGCGGTGGTTCCGTGGCTGTTGCCGACCCCTTCAACGCCGCCCACGGTGAGGGCACGACGCCGGGACTTCTCGGGAAAGCGTTCGACCGCCTGGTCCAGCAGCCGCAGCGAGTCAGCTGGCGACAGCGCCACGCCCTGGAGGGTGGCGAACAGGTCGGTGTAGCCCTTGATGTGGGTGGCGTCGGTGACCAGGTGGCCCGGTCCGCGCGGGTGCGGGGTGTAGGCCAGGCAGTGCCTCGGGGAGAAGGCCAGCGTCCAGAACGCTCCGCGCAGGCCGGGATGGGGTGCGGTGTCCTCCGGAACGACGTGCACGGTGATGCTGTCACTGCCGGCCAGGTCGCGCAGGCGGGACAACTGGGCGCGCATGACGTTGGGAGGGGCGACGGGCCGGGTGAGGGCGCCTTCGTCGACGATCAGGCAGTGGTACGGCGGTCCGGATGCCGTGCTGTAGAGCTTGCAGATCGCGGGACGGTCCCTGATGAGGGAGGCAGCTTCCATGGGGCGCTCGGCCCGGTTCAGCGCGCGGGCGTAGTCCTCGGTCAGGAAGCTGTCGGGCAGGACGAGGGGCGCGTACGCCCGGACCTGGAACGCCTGGGGGAGAAGGTCGGCCACCGTGGCACCGGCCCGGAGGCCGGTGGTGATGAACGTCTGTGCCCAGGCGTCCCACAACACGCCTTCCGCTTCCAGCGCGCTGTCGAGGTGGCGGGCGTCGTTGCGCTGAGGCTCGCTGGTGCCGGACTCGATGCCGCTGACCCGGCTGGGGGAGAGGAATGCGTCCTGGGCCAGCTCCTCGACCGACAGGCCCAGGCGTTCCCGGGCAGCCCGGACCCGCTCCCCGAACCGTTCCCATCCCGGGGCGAGTTCTCCTTCACTAGCTGCTTGCTCGGTCCTTTTGGCTGCCATGGCACTCCTTCTGGGTGCGGGTTGACCAACCCTCCGTGACCGTCTTCGGGCATAGCGGTGCCACTGCGTCCACAAGGAGAGTTGAACAAAGCTTGCATACTTGCTTACAAGGATTAGAGCGCAACACGGCGTTGAGCGCAAGCATCTTGTATACAAACATGCTTGCCGATAGTGTGTGGGGCATGAGTGACGAGACCACGGACGCCCGACCGTTGCAGGTCCGCATCGCGGATGATCTGCGCAACCAGATCCGACGAGGTGACCTGGACCCGGGCGACAAACTCCCTACGCTCCACACGATTGCCGCTGAGTACGGGGTGAGCATGATGGTGGCCCGTCGCTCTATCGATCTCTTGAGGCAGGAGGGGATCGTGACCAGCAAGAAGGGCAGTGGCACCTACGTGAGGGAGCAGAAGCAGGTGCGCCGATACGGAATCCAGCGTTACAGCAAGTCGGTCTGGGCTGGCGCCAAGCCCCAACCCCTACTGAGCGCGGAGGGGGCCGAACAGGGCAAGGTGGTGGATCAGGAGGCGCAGACCAGCCAGGTGCCCGCGCCGGCGTTCGTTGCCGAGCGCTTGCCGGACGTCAATGTGGGAGATCTGGTCTACGTGCGCAAGCGTGTCACCAGGCTCGACGGAACCATCAATCAGTCCGCCGACAGCTACTTCAGCCTTGGTACTGGCGAGCGCTCTCCTGCTTTGGTGGCAGGAGAAGGAGCGGGAGGGCACATCGCGCGTATCAACGCGGTCAGCCCTGTGCGCGAGGTTCAGGAAGAGATCAGCACCCGCATGCCCACCGGGCCGGAAGCGGGAAGACTCCAGATCCCGCCGGGCACGCCGATTTTCGAGGTTATCCGCACCTATCACACGGAGAGCGGCCCTTTGGATGTTGCCCAGTTCCTCATCCGGGGTGACATGGCGGTGTTCGACTACAAGTTCGCGGTGCCGGACTAAGGTCATCAACGGCCCGACGTCTTTGAGGCGTCGGGCCGTTGGCTGTTTGCGAGTTATTGTTTCCCGCGCACGCGGGGGCGGTCCCGGCGACGCCCCTGATGCCGAGTCGCTGACATAGAAGTTCAGGCGACCTCGATCGAGATGTACCAGTCTCAGCTCATCCCTAGCCTGGCGCAGACGGAGACCTGCGCTCGTGCGGTCATCGAGGCGACCATGCGTCCTGACAGCGACCTCGACAGGGGGTCAGGTCCGTTCACCCGTCAGGAAGTGCTGACGAAGGCCGCCTCTCCCGATGTGTGGATAATCGTTGCGGAATCACCGCCAGCACAAGGAGTAGAGGTATGCAGCCAGAAGACTCCGCCTCCGGTGAGGACGTCGTTTTTCGCAAGTCGAGCTATTCGCAGAGTGAGGCCGCGTGCGTAGAGGTGGCTGATCTGAGGGGCGCGACAGCCGTCAGGGACACCCAGCATCGTGAGCTTGCTTTCTTTGTTTTTCCTGGTGGAGAGTGGCAAGCCTTCCTGGGAAGCGTCGAGGTGAGCAGACAGTGACGTCCAACTTGACGAGGGGAGTCCTGTGGGACGCATGGGTCTTATGTCGGTATTTCAAGAAGTTGGAAAAACGACTGCTTGTCGCTGGTAAGTTCCCAGGTCACTGACTGTGCTCCCCGCGCACGCGGGGATGGTCCCACTCGGATCATCCATTCGGGCCCGTCGATCACCGTGCTCCCCGCGCACGCGGGGATGGTCCCGTCGGCCACTCCCTGGACGGGTGGATCCGCATGTGCTCCCCGCGCACGCGGGGATGGTCCCGTCGGCCACTCCCTGGACGGGTGGATCCGCATGTGCTCCCCGCGCACGCGGGGATGGTCCCGTCCGCTCCTGGTCCGAGTACTCCCCCGACGGGTGCTCCCCGCGCACGCGGGGATGGTCCCCCGGACAGCGGCGTGTCCGGGTTGTCCGGGGTGTGCTCCCCGCGCACGCGGGGATGGTCCCTGCGGCCGTCGGCGTCCTGCTGATCCTGGTCGGTGCTCCCCGCGCACGCGGGGATGGTCCCCCGCGCCGCCACGTCGCCCGCCAGGTGGCGGCGGTGCTCCCCGCGCACGCGGGGATGGTCCCAGGGCCACCTCGATGTCGAGACCGAGCTTCTCGTGCTCCCCGCGCACGCGGGGATGGTCCCTGGTTCGAGATCCACCGCGAACACTGGGATGCGTGCTCCCCGCGCACGCGGGGATGGTCCCTGGTACACGCTGCGCAAACAGATCCTCGAACGCGACGAACGTGCTCCCCGCGCACGCGGGGATGGTCCCGACCAGGGTCGGCCGGTACTCGGCGAGGAGGAGTGCTCCCCGCGCACGCGGGGATGGTCCCCACCAAGGGCGCGAGGCACTAGGTGGTCGGCGGTGCTCCCCGCGCACGCGGGGATGGTCCCACCGCCTACGAGGTCAGCCGCTGAGAGTCCGCGTGCTCCCCGCGCACGCGGGGATGGTCCCAAGCCCGAGCTGGTGGAGCGGTTGCGCGCGGCGTGCTCCCCGCGCACGCGGGGATGGTCCCACCGCGGTATGCCTGTGGCCGCGCCCGTCGGAGTGCTCCCCGCGCACGCGGGGATACGCCTGGCACACAGGCCACTCGGTTTACACGGACGCGTAAACCTCCTTGGCCAGATGAGGCCAGGGCGAATTTCGGCGTTTGGCTGCGGGGGGCATCCGCACACCTGTTCAATGTCGGCCATGAAGCACGAAGGGCGCCCTCAGCCCTGGAAAGACCGCCTCTCCGAGGCCGCCCGCGCCGTGTGGGCCAAGCACGACTTCGACTCCAACGGCTGGCTGCCCCTCTACCGCCACATGGCCGACAGCGCCGCCGTCGCCACCCGGCTCTGGGACGAGTGGCTCCCCGCGCAGGTCCGCGACCACATCAGCCGCATACTCCCCGACGGCGACCACGACGCCCGCGTCCTCGCCGTCTGGCTCGCCGCCACCCACGACATCGGCAAGGCCACCCCCGCCTTCGCCTGCCAGGTCGAAGACCTCGCGGCCGACATGCGCGCGCACGGCCTCGACATGCCCCTCCAGAAGCAGATGGCCGACCGACACCTCGCCCCCCACGGCCTGGCCGGACAGCTCCTCCTCCGCGACTGGCTCGTCGAGCACCACGGCTGGACGGAACGCGCCACCCACCAGCTCACCGTCGTCGCCGGAGGCCACCACGGCGTCCCGCCCACCGTCAACGCCATCACCGAACTGGACCGCCACCCCGGACTCCTGCGCACCCCCGGCCACGAGCAGGCCTGGACGGACGTCCAGCACGAACTCCTCGACACCGCCGCCCGCAACACCGGAGCGGCCGAACGCCTCTCCGCCTGGAAGTCCCTCAAACTCCCGCAGACCGCGCAGGTCCTGCTCACCGCCCTGGTCATCACCGCCGACTGGATCGCCAGCAACCCCGAACTCTTCCCCCTCTTCCCGGGAGCCGGAGAACGCGGCAGCGACCCCGAACGCACCGAGGCGGCCTGGCGCCTCCTCGACCTGCCCCGGCAGTGGGAACCCAAGGAGCCCCAGGGCACGGCGGCCGAGATCTTCGAGGCCCGCTTCGACCTCCCACCGGGAGCCGTCCTGCGCCCCGTCCAGGAGCAGGCCGTCGAGGCCGCCCGGGCGATGTCGGGCCCCGGCCTCGTGGTCATGGAGGCCCCGATGGGCGAGGGCAAGACCGAGGCAGCCCTGGCCGCCGCCGAGATCCTGGGTGCCCGCACCGGCGCGGGCGGCTGCTTCGTCGCCCTGCCCACCATGGCCACCAGCAACGCCATGTTCCAGCGCTACCTGCACTGGCTCGAACGCCTCCCCGGGATGCCCGAGCAGGCCGTGTCGGTCTTCCTCGCCCACTCCAAGGCCCACCTCAACCGGGACTTCACCGAACTCATGGGCGGCGGCCGCCACCTGGCCACGGACACCGACCGCGACGGCCGCGACGGCCCAGACGGCCGCGGCGCCGATCCCGCCAAGGGCAACAGCCCGGCGGAACTGGTCGCCCACCGCTGGCTCCGGGGCCGCAAGAAGGGCATGCTCTCCTCCTTCGCCGTCGGCACGGTCGACCAGCTCCTCTTCACCGGCCTCAAGAGCAAGCACCTGGCCCTGCGCCACCTCGCCCTGGCGGGCAAGGCCGTCGTCATCGACGAGGCCCACGCCTACGACACCTACATGAACGTCTACCTCGACCGCGCCCTGGCCTGGCTCGGCGAGTACGGCGTCCCGGTCGTCATCCTCTCCGCGACCCTGCCCGCCCACCGCAGGCGCGAGCTGGTCGACGCCTACACCGGCGTGTCCAAGCCGTCGGGCGGTGCCGCTGCGGAGGCCGCTGCGGCGGTGGAGAGCGCACGCGAGTACCCGCTGATCACCACCGCCGAACGCGGATCGGCACCGCGCATCCACACGCCCGCCGCCTCCGGCCGGTCCACCGACGTCGCCCTCCAACCGCTGGACGACGACCTCGAAGTCCTCGCCGACCGCCTCGACGCCGAACTGGCCGAGGGCGGCTGCGCCCTGGTCGTGCGCAACACCGTCGCCCGCGTCCACGAGACCGCCTCGCACCTGCGCGACCGCTTCGGCTCCGACACCATCACCGTCGCGCACTCGCGCTTCCTCGACCTGGACCGGGCCGACCGGGACGCCCAGCTCCTCCAGGCGTACGGGCCGCCCGCCAAGGTCACCGAACTCGGCGGCGAGCGCCCCACCCGCCATATCGTGGTCGCCAGCCAGGTCGTGGAACAGTCCCTGGACGTGGACTTCGACCTGCTGGTCACCGACCTCGCCCCGGTCGACCTCGTCCTCCAGCGCATGGGCCGCCTGCACCGACACCCGCGCGGCGAGGGCCAGAGCCAGCGCCCGCCCCGGCTACGGGCGGCCCGCTGCCTGGTCACCGGCGTGGACTGGGCACAGACCCCGCCCCAGCCCGTACGGGGCTCGCGCACGGTCTACGGCGCCTACCCCCTGCTCCGCTCCCTGACGGTGCTGCGCTCCCGGCTGGAGGCCGGTCCCAGCCCCGACGAGGTCGGCCCCGGCCCCGACGAGGCCGGTGGCGCCGCCAACACGGTCGCCCTTCCCGACGACATCAGCCCCCTGGTCCAGGACGCCTACGGCAACGCCGAGAAGGCACCGCCGACCTGGGACGAACGCCTCACCGAGGCCAGGGAGGCACACGAGCGCGAGCACGCCCGCAAGGGCGAGAAGGCCCAGACCTTCCTGCTCAGACCCGCGGGCCGCGACGGCAGGGCCATCGTCGGCTGGGTCGACGCCGGGGTCGGCGAGGCCGACGAGACCCGGCCCGGAAAGGCCCAGGTCCGCGACACCGGGGAGAGCCTGGAGGTCCTGGTCGCCCGCAGGTGCGCCGACGGAACGGTCACCACCGTTCCCTGGCTGTCCGAGGAGCGCGGCGGCCTGCCCCTGCCCACCCACGACGCGCCCCCGCCCCGCTCCGCCCGTGCCCTGGCCGCCTCCGGACTGCGCCTGCCCTACCAGCTGACCGCCTCCGGAGCCGTCATGGACCAGGCCATCAGAGAACTGGAGTCACAGATCGTCATGGCCTGGCAGACCAAGGACGCCCACTGGATCGCTGGGGAACTCATCCTGTTCCTGGACGAGGACAACCGCGCCGAACTCGCCGGACACACGCTCCACTACACCGAATCCGACGGCCTGGAGGTCCACCGTGCCGACTGACGCCACCACGTCACCGCCACCGCTTCGGCCCGCTTCCTTCGACCTGACCTCGCGCCCCTGGATCCCGGTCCAGCGCCTGGACGGGGAGGAGGTCGAACTCTCCCTGACCGGAGTCTTCGAGCAGGCGCCGGACATCCGCCGCCTGGTCGGCGACGTGCCCACCCAGGACTTCGCCCTCCTGCGCCTACTCCTGGCGGTCCTGCACGACGCGATCGACGGCCCGCGCGAGATCGAGGACTGGGAGGAGCTGTGGCGGGGCGGGATCCCGGCCGACCGGGTCCGCGACTACCTGCGCGAGCACCGGGAGCGCTTCGACCTGCTGCACCCCGAAACACCGTTCTTCCAGGTCGCGGACCTGCGCACCGGCAAGGGGGAGTACTCCTCACCCGACCCGATCGTGGCGGACGTGCCCAACAACGCGCGCTTCTTCACCATGCGCGCGCACGGTGCCGAGCGCCTCGCCTTCGCCGAGGCCGCCCGCTGGCTGCTGCACGCCCACGCCTACGACACCTCGGGCATCAAGTCGGGCGCCGTCGGGGACCCCCGCCTCAAGGGCGGCAAGGTCTACCCGCAGGGCGTGGGCTGGTCCGGGAACCTGGGCGGGGTGTACGTGGAGGGCGACGACCTCCAGCGGACGCTGCTGCTCAACCTGATCGCCTTCGACACCGACGGTCTGCGCGCCGACTCCGACCGGGACGCCCCGGCCTGGCGCCGGGCACAGGTCACCGCCCAGCCCCTGAAGGGCGCGGAGGCCGAGACCCGCCCCCACGGGCTGCGCGACCTCTACACCTGGCAGAGCCGCCGGGTCCGGTTGCACCACGACGGTGAGGGCGTCCACGGGGTCCTGCTCGCCTACGGGGACCCGCTCACCCCGCGCAACAAACACGACCGCGAGCCGATGACCGCGTGGCGGCGCAGCCCCGCGCAGGAGAAGAAGCTGCGCGAGACCACCGTCTACCTGCCGCGCGACCACGACCCCGCCCGCGCGGCCTGGCGCGGGCTCGGAGCACTGGTCACCGGCAGGGTCCGAGGGGCCGAGCAGCGCCAGGAGGCCGCGAAGGTGGTGCGTCCGCGCGTTCTGGACTGGATCTCCCTCCTCACCTTCGAGGGGATCCTTCCCAAGGACTTCCTGGTCCGCGCGCGCCTGGTCGGTGCCGTCTACGGCACCCAGCAGTCCGTCGTCGACGAGCTCGTGGACGACGCCGTGGCCATGCCCGTCGTCCTGTTCCACGACCGCGACAGCGCCCTCACCCAGACCGCGATCGACGCGGTCAACGACGCGGAGGAGGCCGTCATGGTCCTCGGCGACCTGGCCACCGCCCTCGCCGACGCGGCGGGCGCCGACGGCGAGGGGCCGAGGGCCACCGCACGCGACCGCGGGTTCGCGGAGCTGGACGAGCCCTTCCGCAAGTGGCTGCGCGGCCTCGACACCACCGAACCCCCTCTGGAACAGCGCCGTGAGTGGCAGGTGGAGGCACACCGGATCGTGTCCCGGCTCGGTGACGAACTCATGGACACGGCCGGGGAGGCCGCCTGGACGGGCCGGGTCGTGGCCACCAAGAAGGGGTCGGTCTGGCTCACCGCCTCCCGGGCCGACCTGCGCTTCCGCTCCGCCCTGCGCAGGGCGCTCCCGCTGACCAACACCGACCACTCCCCGCAGGAGGAGCAGTGACCACCACGAGCACCGCCGGGTTCGTGCCCGAACTCAGGGACGTCGGGAAGCTGGTCGACGAACGCGTCCGCCAGCTCCAGGGCGGCTACCTCAAGGACCTCCCCGAAGCCGTCGCCACCCTGGCCAAGCTGCGCCGGGGCGCGGGCAAGCCCGTCGAGGCCGTGCCGGAGCTGGTGGGGCTGACCCTGGACCACCGCTTCTACGAGCGCTTCTCCGTCTCCGACCCCCGCACCGAGGACGCCGAGGCCGCCGCCCATGAGGCGCTGACCCTCTACGCCCTGCACCAGCAGTCCAAACGCGAGAAGGGCATGCACCGGCGCGGACGCGACCTCGGCGGGGCCGTCCGCCGACTCATGCCGCCCGGGGACATCGACGAGCCGCTGCGCAGGAGGTTCGTGCAGGCGGGAAGCGCCGCCCACCACACCACCCGCCTCGACCGGCTCCGGGGGATCGTCCAGCTCCTGCGCGCCGAGGACATCCCGCTCGACTACGGCCTCCTGGCCGACCAGCTCCACGACGCCCGCACCCGGCCCGGGGCCGAACGCGTGCGCCGGGCCTGGGGGCGCGGCTTCCAGGCCCACCGGCCCCAGGACGCCACCGGGACGGACGGCGCCGCCGACGTCGGTTCGGACGGCTCGCAGACCGAAACCGGCACCGAGGACTGACCGCGCCGCACCATCGCGTCGCCGCGTCGCCGTCTTCGAGGCTCCTTCCCGGCACCTCCCACCCGTAGTTTCTCCGCCTCCCGACCCGCCCGTCCCCGTGCCTGTCATGGACGGGGCACCGATCCAGACGAGGAACACCATGAGCCGCACCATCCTCGACGTGCACGTGTTGCAGACCGTGCCGCCCAGCAACATCAACCGCGACGACACCGGCGCCCCCAAGACGGCCGTCTACGGCGGCGTCCGCCGCTCCCGGGTCTCCAGCCAGGCCTGGAAGCGCGCCACCCGCCTGGCCTTCGACGCCCTGCTCGACCCGCAGGAGCTGGGCACCCGTACCAAGCGCGTCGCCGAGCTGGTCGCCTACCGCATCCGTGAGATCGACCCCTCGATCGAGGAGGCCGAGGCGCTGGCCCTGGCCGCCGAGACCGTCCAGGTCGCCACCGGCTCCAAGATCGAGGTGCCCAAGCGCAAGGCCGACGCCGCCAAGAAGAACGGCACCAGGGAACCCGCCCCCGAGTCCGCCTACCTGATGTTCCTCAGCGCCCGCCAGCGTGACGGGCTCGCCGAACTCGCGGTGGAGGGCCGCGAGGACATCAAGGCCTTCCTCAAGGAGAAGGACAACAAGGCCCGCGCCAAGGCGGTGGCCGACACCCGCCACTCGGTGGACATCGCCCTGTTCGGCCGCATGGTCGCCGACGGAGCCGACGTCAACGTGGACGCCGCCGCCCAGGTCGCGCACGCCCTCAGCGTGCACGCCGTGGAGAACGAGTCCGACTACTACACGGCCGTGGACGACCGGAACCCCGAGGAGGAGACCGGCGCGGGCATGATCGGCACCGTCGAGTTCAACTCCGCCACCCTGTACCGCTACGCCGCCGTGGACGTGGACCTGCTCCGCAGGAACCTGGGGGAGGGGCTGCGCGAGGACGAGCCGGTCACCGAACCGCTGCGCCGCGCCGTGGAGGCGTTCGTGCGCGGGTTCGTGGAGTCGATGCCCACCGGCAAGGTCAACACCTTCGGCAACCACACCCTGCCCGACGCGGTCGTGGTGAAGCTGCGCGGCGCGCGCCCGATCAGCTTCGTGGGGGCCTTCGAGGAGCCGGTGGAGGCGGGCACGGGGCACGTCGCCCAGGCCAGCGCGCGCCTGGCCGAGTACGTGCCGCAGGTGGAGCGGGCGTTCGGCGCGGCCGACGACGTCGACACCTGGGTGGTGAGGGTGGGGGAGCGCACCGCCAAGCTCTCCGGCCTGGGCGAGGAGGTCACCCTCCCCGAACTGGTCGAGCGGGTCGGCGCGGCCGTCGCCCAGCGCCAGGCGCCGCGGGCATGAGTGCGGTGAGCGTTCTGCCCCTGGTGCTGGCGGGCCACCTCCAGGCCTGGGGCTCCGCCTCCCGGTTCGCCCGCCGGGGCACGGAGAACGCCCCCACCAAGAGCGGCGTGCTCGGGCTGCTGGCCGCCGCCCTCGGCCGGGAGCGCACCGCCGACCTGTCCGACCTGGCCGCGCTGCGCTTCGGCGTGCGGGTGGACCAGCCCGGAATCCGCGTGCGCGACTACCAGACCGCCAAACACCTGGACACGGACACCTCCATGCCGGTGTCGGAGCGCTTCTACCTGTCCGACGCCGTGTTCGTCGCGGCGGTGGAGGGCGAACGGGACATGATCGCCGAGCTGTACCGGGCGGTCCGCGAACCCGTCTACCTGCCCTACCTCGGCAGGCGCTCGTGCCCGCCCTCCCGCCCGCTCGACCTGGGCGAGCCCCAGGAGGGGCGCGTCGAGGACGTCCTGGCGGGGCGGCCCTGGCAGGCCGCCGACTGGTACCAGCGGCGCACCGGGCGCCGCCAGGGCGCGGTGATCGCGCTGACCACGCTGGTGGACGCGGAGCCCGGCGACGGCCGGGCGGACTCGCTGCGCGACCTGCCGCTGAGCTTCGATCCGGCGCACCGGCGCTACGCCCTGCGCGCGGTGCGCTCCGGTTCGGTGGACGTGCCGAACCCGTTCGCCCGGCACCGGCCGGTTCCCGACCACGATCCCATGGCCGCCCTGGGAGGAAACTGATGTACCTCACCCGATTCCGGTTCAACACCCACCGCCCCGGAGCGAGGAAGCTGCTGTCCTCGCCGCAGGCCCTGCACGCGGCCGTGATGGGCTCCTACGCGAACCTGCTGCCCAGCGATACCGGCGGCCCACGGGTGCTGTGGCGGGTGGACCGCAACGCCCGCGCGGAGGTGTTCCTGTACGTGGTGGGCCCGGACCGGCCCGACCTGACCCACGTGGTGGAACAGGCCGGGTGGCCGACCGACCCCGCGAACACGTGGCAGACGCACGAGTACACGGGGTTCCTGAAGAGGCTGGAGGCCGGGCAGACGTGGGCGTTCCGGCTCACCGCGAACCCCGTGCACAGCATCCGCCGAAAAGACGGCGAGCCCACCAAGCCCACCGCGCACGTCACCCCGCGCCACCAGGCGGGGTGGCTGCTCCAGCGCCAGGAGCGGTGCGGCTTCGAGGTCGTGCGCAAGCCCGTCGAACAGCAGCTCATCCCGGGCGAGGACGAGCACGAGCTGGTCGTGCACGACCGCGACGCGCGCGGCTTCGACAAGGCGGACCCGCGCCCGGACCGGCGGGGCAAGCGGATGCGGGTGCCCGTGGTCACTGCGACCTTCGACGGCAGGCTGACCGTCACCGACCCCGACGCGCTGCGCCGCACGTTGTGCGCCGGACTCGGCCGGGCCAAGGCCTACGGCTGCGGGCTGATGACCCTGGCACCGGTGGGGTGAGGGATGAAGACCGTGGGGAAGCGCAGGACCTCTGGCCCGCGCGAGCTGACCAGGGTGGGCGACCGGTTGTCGTTCCTGTACCTGGAGCGGTGCGTCGTGCACCGCGACTCCAACGCCATCACCGCCGAGGACGGGGACGGGACGCGCTACCTGCCGTCCGCGACCATCGGCACGCTGCTGCTGGGGCCGGGGACGAACGTGACCCACTCGGCGATGAGCCTGCTCGGTGAGTGCGGGGCGACGGTGGTGTGGGTGGGGGAGCACGGGGTGCGCTACTACGCGGCCGGGCGTGCGCTCACCCGTTCCTCCCGGCTGGTGGAGGCGCAGGCGACGGCGTGGGCGAACCGGCGGAGCAGGCTCGACGTGGCGCGGGCGATGTACCGGATGCGGTTCCCGGACCTGGACGTGGAGGCGCTGAGCCGCCAGGCGCTGCTGGGCAAGGAGGGCGACCGGGTCAAGGCGTGCTACCGGGAGCAGGCGGCGCGGACCGGTGTGACCTGGCGCGGTCGGCGGTACGTGCCGGGGGACCACGACGTCTCGGATCCGCCGAACAAGGCGATCACCGCGGCGGCGCAGTGCTTCTACGGGGTCGCGCACGCGGTGACGGCCGCGCTCGGGTGCAGCCCCGGGCTGGGGTTCGTGCACTCGGGGCACGAGCGCGGGTTCGTGATGGACGTGGCCGATCTGTACAAGGTGGAGATCGGGATTCCGGTGGCCTTCGACGCCGCGGCGCAGGGTGAGGAGGACGTGGACGGTGTGACGCGCAGGCTGCTGCGGGACCGGATCAACGAGGAGGGGCTGCTGGAGAGGTGCGTGCGCGATATCAAGGAGCTGCTGCTCGGCGGCGGGGCGGACGGGTCTGGCGGGGCCGAGGGCGAAGGCACGAACGACGACGTGGCGGACACGGTCGGGCTGGTGGGCGACCGGGGTGAGCTGCTGGAGTCGGGCTACAGCTACGCCGACGAGGTGGTCTGGTGACGGTTGTCGTGCTCACGAACTGTCCGGCCGGGCTGCGCGGTTTCCTGCCCCGGTGGCTCATGGAGATCTCGGCGGGGGTGTTCATCGGCAACCCGTCGCGCCGGATCCGGGAGGCGCTGTGGGCGGAGGTGAAGGAGTACGCGGGGAACGGGAGGGCGTTGCTGGCGTACAGCGACGACTCCGAGCAGGGGTTCACCTTCCAAACCTTCGAGCACCACTGGGAGCCGGTGGACCACGAAGGGCTGACCCTGATGCACCGTCCGAAGAAGGCGGTGGAGGAGAACAGGAGGCCGCCGAAGAGCGGGTGGAGCAAGGCGTCGAAGAGGCGGCGCTTTGGTGGGAGGTGAGTTCTTTGGGGGTTTTGGGGTCGGTGGGGTGTGTGTCCGTCTCTGAAGAAGTTGGAAAAACGGCTGCTTGCCACTGGTAAGTTCGCAGGTCGTTGACTGTGCTCCCCGCGCACGCGGGGATGGTCCCGCGGAGAACGTCACCGGCAGCGGTCTGACCTGGTGCTCCCCGCGCACGCGGGGATGGTCCCGACGATACGAGGCAGGTCACCCATCGGTGGGCGTGCTCCCCGCGCACGCGGGGATGGTCCCCTCCCTGGTCGATGCCGAGCGCGTTCGCGCGGGTGCTCCCCGCGCACGCGGGGATGGTCCCGAAGCCCCCGGTGGTGGGTTACCTCTGTCGAGGTGCTCCCCGCGCACGCGGGGATGGTCCGGGGTCTCCCACAGCGGCCACACCATCGCCGTGGTGCTCCCCGCGCACGCGGGGATGGTCCCGCACCCAGGAAGACCCGGTGACCCAGAACAGCGTGCTCCCCGCGCACGCGGGGATGGTCCCGCTCAGCGCGGCGAAGAGCGCGTCAACGAGGTGTGCTCCCCGCGCACGCGGGGATGGTCCCCCCCTCTCGGGCCTGGCCGTAGTCAGAGATCGTGCTCCCCGCGCACGCGGGGATGGTCCCCACCGCCAGGAGCACGTCGCCGTCGAGGAGGAGTGCTCCCCGCGCACGCGGGGATGGTCCCGCGCCTCGTGTGAGGAGTGCGGCGCGGAGATGGTGCTCCCCGCGCACGCGGGGATGGTCCCAGCGCGTCCGCCGGGTCCGCCCTCGATTTGGGGTGCTCCCCGCGCACGCGGGGATGGTCCCGTCGACATCCTGGAGACCAAGCGCGTCGACTGGTGCTCCCCGCGCACGCGGGGATGGTCCCCGGCCACCACGGTGGAGGGTGAAGCTGTTCCCGTGCTCCCCGCGCACGCGGGGATGGTCCCATGGCCGGGCACTGGCCCAATGCGCTCACCGGGTGCTCCCCGCGCACGCGGGGATGGTCCCGGAGAGCACGCATGAGCAGCATCACGGACCTGGTGCTCCCCGCCCGCGCGGGGATGGTCCCACGTTCGTGCTCGCCGTCGCGGTGGCGTTGCGGTGCTCCCCGCGCACGCGGGGATGGTCCCAGCGGGGCCAGCGCTTCAGCGGGGCCGACGTGGTGCTCCCCGCCCGCGCGGGGATGGCCCCGGGAACGATACGGCGGGGTCGCCCGGCACCTGGTGCTCCCTGCGCACGTGGGAATGGTCCCTTCGGAATCTAATATTTGGAAGTGGAACTCAGGTGCTCCCCGCGCACGCGGGGATGGTCCCGCCACCGCGCGGAGGCCGCAGCATGATCGACAGGGCTCCCCGCGCACGTGGGGATGGTCCAAGACCAGACGGGGAGAAAACGTCATGAGCGCGATGCCCACGGAACCTGGAAGCGGCCCCGGAGTCGGTCACGACCTCAGCGGATACGTGCTCGTTCCTGCA
This sequence comes from Nocardiopsis sp. CNZ308, assembly GCF_004217075.1. Lineage (NCBI taxonomy): Bacteria > Bacillati > Actinomycetota > Actinomycetes > Streptosporangiales > Nocardiopsidaceae > Nocardiopsis > Nocardiopsis sp. CNZ308. The sequence goes on from NZ_SHKJ01000001.1 coordinate 4,848,201, forward strand.
AGATGGGTCGAACACTACGAACGACTTCTCGAAGAGCACGAGGACGCCGAGGCCGCCCAGATCTTGGCAGACGTCAGAGCAGGTCGGGAACAGGTCTTCACTCATGACGAGGTGTGGGGAAACGACGATTGAGCCGCAGGTACGAGCTTCAGTACACCCACACGGCACGCAAGGGCATCAAGAACCTCGATGGCTCTGTCCGTAAACGGGTTCGTCAGGCGATTGAGGCACTCGTAGACGATCCTCGACCGAGTGGATGCGTTCAGATCAAGGGCAACCCCGGGATGTGGCGTATCCGTGTCGGTGATTACCGCATTCGCTACGGGGTCGATGATGGTGTCCTTGTCGTCCTGGTACTCAAGGTCGCTCCCCGGGGCGGGTTTTACGACGACCTGTAGCTTGCGTTAGCGACGTGGAGGGGTGCTCCCCGCGCACGCGGGGATGGTCCCCGAGCCGAAACCGATAGTCTTCTGATTCGAATGTGCTCCCCGCGCACGCGGGGATGGTCCGGGGTGACCCCCAGGCCCACCACAGGCAGCGTCAGGCGCTCTCCTCGCTCAGGGTGCCGCCGAAGCTCCTGCGCCGTTCCGCGTAGGTGTTGACGGCGCGCACCAGGTGGGGTCGGTCGAAGTCGGGCCAGAGGGCGTCCTCGAAGACGAGTTCGGCGTAGGCGGTGTGCCAGGGCAGGAAGTTGCTGGTGCGCTGCTCGCCAGCGGTTCTGATCAGGAGGTCCACGTCGGGCAGGGTGGGATCGTAGAGGTACCCGGCGAGGTCGGACTCCGTCATGCGCGTCGGGTCCAGCCGCCCCGAGAGTGCCTCGGCCGCCGCGTGTTTGACCGCGTCCACCATCTCCTGGCGGCCTCCGTAGTCCAGGCAGAACGTGAACGTCACCCCGCTGTTGTCCGACGTCAGCTCCTCGGCCCACTCCAGCCGTTCGCGGAGCGCCGCCTCGACCCTGGTGCGGCGGCCGTACCAGCGCATCCGGACGCCCCGGGCGTGCAGGCGCCCGGTGATCCCCGTGACGCGCCGGGCGAACACCTTGAACAAGGAGGACACCTCTTCGGGAGAGCGCGACCAGTTCTCGGTGGAGAAGGCGAAGGTGGTCACGTACCTGATGCCCAGGTCCCCGGCGGCGTCCACCAGGCGGTACATCGCCTCCTCCCCGGCCATGTGCCCTTCCACCGCGGCCAGTCCGAGCGCCCCGGCCCACCGCCGGTTACCGTCCATGATCACGGCCACGTGCTCGGGGACCGAGGTGGGAGGGCCCCCGGGCTCGGCAGGCGGGGCGGGCGACTGCCGTTGCCGCGTCCCGGAGGCGACCGGCAGGACCTCGACGGGTGTCCCCCGGGTTTGTGACAACCGGGCGGGAACGGCTGTTCGCGGTGGAGCGTCCGACCGGACCGCCGGGAGGTACTCGCACTCGTCCAGGCCCGTTCGCAGCCCGGCCAGCATGGAGGCGAGGAAGGGGCGGCTGGAAGGGTGCGCGGCATCGACCACCTCCTGCCCCCGCTCCAGAAGGCCGCGCGCCCGTCGCACCTGCAGGGCGATCAGTTCCCGACATGCGTCCGTGCCGAGCGCGCCGATCAGGCCATTCGCGTCCAGGCCGAACCGCTCCAGGTCCTGGCGGGGCAGGTAGCAGCGGCCCTGTTCGAGGTCCTCGGGCAGATCGTTGAGGATGTCGATGTACTGGAAGACCTCGCCCAGCAGCGACATGAGTTCCGGGGTGTCCTCCCGGACCGGTTCCAACACGGTGCCGAACAGCTCCGCGACGGTGCCGCTCATACCGCGCAGGTAGCGGCGCAGGTCGGCGAAGTCGGGAAAGTCGGGCGGTCGGCGGCTGTCCTGTTCGAGTGTGGTGAGGAGCTCCTCCAGCACCGGCACGGGCATGTCCCACGCCCGCACCGTGTGGACCACGGCGCGCTGGACCGGCGGCAGGCGAACGGGTGCGCCGGGTCCGTCGGCCAGCGCGGCCAGGATCTCGGCGCGGAACCGGGCCAGGGCCGGCCCGCGCTCGGAGACCTCCCCTTCGTCGGCCAGCCGATCAGCCCATATCCCGAAGGCGGCCAGTGCGTGCGCGTAGGGGCGCTTGTGGGCGGGCAGCAGATCGACGACCCGGGGAGAGACGTAGTCCGCACCCGTGTGGATCCTGCGGCAGACCTCGAAGGCGCGCGCCAGGCCGGTGTCGGCGCCCCGCTCCGCGATCAGCGAAGGACCCGTCCTCGTGTACCCGCTCATCGCCGTTCCTCCTCGGCGGCCCAGGGAGGGCGCCCTCGCTTCCGCGAACCGTTTGCAGCGAGGGGATCCGCCTGAGCCCGCACTCCGACGAACACCAAGGGGATTTGAATGATCACGACGAGTAGCATAGTGGTTTTCGTGGCGACGAGGGCCTGCTCGCCTCGATCACCGACGCCACCGGCGTGGTGCGGAAGGCCGCCCGCGACGGCGACCAGGTCTTCGTTCTGACGGTGCCCGGCGGCACCGGGGAGGGAACGCGACCTCCTGCGACCACGGTGAGCCCGGCGGCAGGCGGGAAAGGGTGCTCTCCGCGTGCGGGGACGGCCCACCATCCGATGGGCCACTCTGCCTGGTGGCCGCCTGGTTCCGCCCGGGGCCAAGGGAAAAGCCCCCGCGCGACGAGGTGTCGCGCGGGGGCTCCCGCGTCTCGCCGGACCGTCGTGGATCCCCCGAACCGCCGGTCCGGCGCGGGCCGTGCGCGCTCACCCCCGAGAGCCGCAGGCCCGACACCCGCGCCGCGTCACCCGGGCCGTACGGCCGTGGAGGCCGTCCCCGTGGCCCGCGGAGCGCGCAGGTGCACACCCACCTGTCTACCCGTCCGACGGCGGGTAAACATCGTCCATCCCGGCCTCGGCAGGGAGCTCGGTATGGCCAGACCTCCTCAGGTGGGGACGGCGCCGCTGAGGAACACCGCGTCGTCTCCTCCGGGTTCGACCGCGACTCGACGCACGCGGGCCAGTGCTCCGAGTACGCCCGCGAACGGATCGGCGTCATCCTGGAACGCGCGACCGAGCGCGGCGAGCCGGTCCCCGACGCCGAAGCGGTGGTCGACCACGTGGTCGCGCCCATGATGTACCGGATTCTGGTGCTCCCCGCGCACGCGGGGATGGTCCCGCCGCCGGGCCTCCTCGAAGGGGGCGCTGGTCGTGCTCCCCGCGCACGCGGGGATGGGCCCTGGGAACACGGCTGACGCCTTCCCCAAGCCTCAGGGGCAGGACTCGTCATCCACGGACGCGCTTCCGGCTGCGGCGTCGTAGCACTGGCTGACCGGCGGTATCCCGGAGACACCCGGCACGAAATCGGGGTCTCCGAAGGTGAGCGGGCCCCGCTCGGGAGCACCCGGGAAGGTGAGGACGATCCTGTCGCCGACCGAGGCCGGTCCGGGGACTTCCTCCGGCTCGATCGGGCCCTCAGGAGTGGGGACCGTGAACAGCTCAGACACGGAGACGCCGTGGTCCTCGACCAGGTTTCCGACGAGCACGGTGAAACGCACCCCCTCGGGGACCTCCTCCACGGAGCTCACGGAGAGATGGAAGAGCGTCTCGTACGAGTCAGGGGTGGCCTGGAAGGTCGGCATGCCGTTCGGCGAGGTGATCACCTCCGCCAGCCATTCGGCGTTGGTGCCGAAGGGCGTCGGCTCCGGCATCACCCATTCCGTGTCGAGTCCCTCCGTGCCTTCCTCTCCCGAACCCCTTTCCTCCTGCGGCCCTCCCGCCCCTGAACCCTCTTCCGCGCCCTCCACGCCTGTACTCTCCCCGGTTCCCCCGGTCTCACCACCGTCTGGCGAGAGCGTTCGGGCCGCCAGGAACCCACCGCCCACCGCGCCCAGCAGCAGGACGGCGGCGCCAGTCACCACCAGGGCCTTGGGCACCCGGCGAGGCGGAGCGGGCGGCCGCACGGCACGCACACCCCGCCACTCCCGGTCCAGGAGGGCCCCCACCGCGTTCGACAGCCCTGACCCGTTCAGCGGAACGTCCTGCTCCTGCCGCCCCGGCCGTGGCCCCTGTCCCCGGCCCAGAGCGACCAAGGCGTGGGCGGCTTGGGCCGCCGTGGGGCGCTGGCACGGGTCAGGATCCAACGCGGCGGTCACCAGTGGCAGCAGCGGGCCGGGCACTCCGGCCAGGTCCGGCGACTGGTCGAGCACCCGGGAGGGGAGAGAGTCCGTGGAACCCGAACCGAAGGGCGCGCGGCCGGTGGCGGCGTAGGCCACCAGAGCGCCCCAGGCGAACATGTCGGCGGGCGGCGCGGCCGACGCCCCGCGCAGTACCTCCGGGGCGATCCATCCGGGGGTGCCCACCAGGCCGCCGGTGCGGGTCAGCGCGGTTTCGTCGAGGGCGCGGGCGATACCGAAGTCCAGCATCTTGGGGCCCTCGGGGGCGAGCATGACGTTGCCGGGTTTGAGGTCGCGGTGCACGATCCCGGCCGTGTGCACGGCGTTCAGGGCCTCGGCGACCCCGGCGGCCAGCCCGAGGAGAAGGTCGGGCGGGAGTGGTCCGTGCTGTCTGACGTGCGCGGACAACGACAACCCGGGCACGAGCTCGGTGACCAGCCACGGCCCGTGCTCGTCCTGGCCGGAGCCCAGGAACTCCGGAACCGATCGGCTGCGGACCCGGCTGAGGAGGCGGATCTCGCGGGTGAACCGGGCATGGAAGTCCGGATCCTCGGTGAGTTCCTCCCGGATGACCTTGACCGCCGCGTAGCCGCTTCGCGCGCGTCCGCCGGGGCGCAGCCCCGCGTACACGGTGCCCATGCCGCCGGTGCCGACCCTGCCGACGATGCGGAACCCGCCCAGGGTCTCGGGGTCGTCCGGACGCAGCGGAGTGAACCCGGGATGCGTTCCCGGCCTCGGCCCGGGGCGGGAGTCCGGTCCCGAACCCGGTCCCGTTCCCGGCTCCGTTCCCGGTACCCGTCCTGTTTCCGGGTGCGGGCCCGAACCCGGCGCCGGACCCGGGCCTGCGGGTCTGTCGTCGCGTGGGTGTGATCCGCCGGGTCCGGGTCCGTGGCCGCGGTGCTCACTCACTCGGGCGCTCCTCCGGGCAGGGCACGAACTCCTCGTCGGTCATGTCGACCGGCGGGTACGGGTGCCAGTTCATGTAACACGCGTAGGCGCCGCGCACGGTGTCCTCGTTCCCGCCGAGCGCCGTGGGGGCGGGCAGGTAGGCGAGCAGCCCGCTCTCGGGCGCCTCCGGGAAACGCACTTCGAACTCCGCGCCGGGAGTCTCCCGGCTGACGGTGGCCAGCACCTCGTCGGGAACCGCGACGTGGGCGGGCCGCCCGTCGGCGGTGGGGTCCCTGGGGAGCGGATCCAGCCCCTCGCCGACCTCAAGGAGGGTGATGTCGCCCGATCGCAGCGTGAACTCACCGTTGTCCGCCACGTACTCGACCTCGCCGAACACCATGATCCCGGTCTGGGCGGCGGTGTCGGAGTAGACGGTCTCCACCCGGACGGTCGCCACCGCGTACTCGGCGCGTTCGACACCTTCGGGCAGAGCAGGGTCGGCCCCGTCGAACCCGGGGGTGATCCCGAGCCCTCCGGAGTCGTCCGCGTGCACGGTGAACAGCCCGTTCCCGGAGATCTCCACCGCGATCTCGCCGCCGGCGCCAGCGTTCGAGACCTCACCCGAACCCTCTCCGGGGCCGCCCCCGTTCTCGCCGCTCCCGCCGCCGGACCCTTCCGTTCCCCCGGCGACATCGGTTCCGTCAGCACCCGAGCCGGTGCCGCCCGGGCCGAACCGGACGCCCAGGAACCAGCCGCCTCCGGTCACCAGCAGCACGGCGGCGGCCGCCGCCGCGACCAGCGTCCAGCGGCGCTTCCCCCGCTCCCGCGCGGCCGACCGGTCCGAGGGCTGACCGGTTTCCGGAGGCGGGGCGAGGGAGCGGCGCGGGGCGGTCATGGTGGGCGGCGGCGGTGCCTCCCAGCCGTCCCGGAGCACCCGGGTGACCAGGGCGGTCGCCTCTTGCGCCGGACTCGTGCCGCCGATGCCCGTGAGCTGCGCCCCGAGTAGCTCGGACAGCGCCTGGTCCACGGTCGGCCGCCGTGCGGGGTCGCCCCCGGTGGCGGCGGTGACCAGCGGCAACAGGTCATCGGGGACCCCGGCCAGGTCCGGTTGGCCCTCCAGTACCCGCACCGCCACGGTCTCGGCGGAACCGGTCCCGAACGGGTTTCTCCCGGTGGCGGCGAAGGCGACCAGGGCGCCCCAGGCGAACACGTCGGCCGACGGGCTCGGCTGGCCACCGCGCAGCAGCTCCGGGGCCACCCAGCCGGGGGTGCCGAACAGCCCTCCGGTGCGGGTGATGGCGGTCTCCGCGAGGGCGCGGGCGATGCCGAAGTCGAGGACCTTGGGGCCGTCCGCCGCGAGTACCACGTTGCCGGGCTTGAGGTCGCGGTGCACGATCCCGGCCGTGTGGATCGCCCGCAGCGCCTCGCTCACCCCGGTGGCGAAGGCCCGCAGACTGGTGTCGGTCAGCGGGCCGTGTTCGCGCACGTGCTGGCGCAGGGTGGGCCCGGCGACGTACTCGGTGGCCAACCAGGGTTGGGCGGCGTCGGTGTCGCTGTCCAGGAAACGCGGCACGCAGGGGCTGGACACGCGCCGGACGAGGTCGGCCTCGCGGCGGAACCGGGCACGGAAGTCGGGGTCGGCGGCGAGGTCACCGTGGACGAGCTTGATCGCCACCAGGCCGCCGGAGGCGCCCCGACCGGCGTAGACGGTGCCCATACCGCCCGCGCCGAGGCGGCCCACGGTCCGGTATCCGCCGACGGAACCGGGGTCGCGGGGCCGTAGGGGTGGGAAGGTCTGGGCGGACCGGGAGGGGCGGGAGGGCGGTTCAGGAGAGGTCATGTGCGTTCCGAGTGGCGCAGGGGGATTCAGGATCGCAGGTGGGGGACACATGCGGTCGGTTCTGACCATAACCGGTCACGTCGACGGCGGGCCGGGCCGCCTCACCGATCGCCAGCGGCGCCCTCGGCCTGGGAGCCGGGCCGGACGCACAGCACCCCTGAAGGCATGGGCGCTCCTCGGGGTGCTGTGCGTGTGCGGCTGTCGCGGGAACGGCCCGGAGGGTCAGCGCTGTGTGCCGCCGGATGCGCCACCGCCGGGCGGGGCCACATGGAGCCCTGCGGCGTCTCCGTGGGGGGGCCTGTTCGGGGTTCCCGCGGAGGTTCGGGCCGAGCTCCAGGCTAGGAGATCGGACCCGGCTGCGGGCCGGGGCCGGCGGGCTGCGGAGCGCCGAAGGTCTGCATCCGCTCCCGGACCAGCCGGGTGCGGTGCGAGGCGCGCCGGACTCCGGTGACGATGAGGACGACCACCCCGGCGATGAAGCTCAACGGGCCGAGGACGACCAGGAACAGGGCACCGGTAACGAGCTTGGCCTCGGAGGACGCGGTCTGTTCGAGCGTGCCGATCCCGTAGGTGCCCGAGTGGATGTCGTCGCAGCGAAGGACGTACTCACCGGGTTCGGGTGTGGACAGCTCGGCGGTGAGCCGCCAGCTGTCGTAGGCCGTGCCGCTGTAGGAGTGCGGCGCCGTGTCCAGGTTGTCGTTTCCGGACCCGGGGCCCGAGGGTGTGTCGAGTTCGCAGGCGAAACGGTTGGCGTCGCCCTCGACGTACAGCCCCCAGTGGCCCTCCTGCCCCTCCTCGACCTGGAAGGCGGCGCTGCTGCCGCCCTCGAACTCGGCGATGAACTCGGGCTCCGCGGTCGCGGAGAGGAGAAGACCGAGGAAGACGAGGAAGGAGGTCATCGCGCCGATCGGGATGGTGAGCCCGCCGATCCAGTACCAGCGTGCACGGGGGCGCAGTTCCTTCCCGTCGATGACGGGCACGGGCGGGAGCGGAGCCTGCGGGTACTGGAACTGGGCCTGAGGATACGGAGCCTGCGGGTACGGGCCCGGGGGGTACACGGGGGCCTGTGCGTCGGAGGCCTGGGGGTGTGGATACGGGGCGCCGGGGACGGGCTGAGGAGCCTGGTTCGCCTGCGCGGGGGGTTCGTTCCGGGTGGGCTCGTGTGGCGGGGGAGAGGGAAGTGGCATGGCTGACATTTTGTCAGTCGTGCGTAGCTGCCGGTGACGGGATTCCAGCTCCAGCGCTGGGACGTTCAGGCGGGTCCTGGATTGGTGGAGGTGTTCCTGACCCACACCAGAATCCGACCACGAACCCAGTGATCAACCCTCACTGGGTTGCCGCCTTGCCAGCGGTGGATGGGGGGTTCAAGTCCCCTCGCTGACTCTCGTATGGTCTGACCTGGGTGAACCCGTGAAGCACGGGCAGCCGCACGCGGCTGGAGAGCTTGACGAGGTATCGCCTGTGGCTGCCGGACGCATCCGCCGAGGCCCGCGCAACCTGGCCGCAGGATCCCTGAGAACCCACGTCGGCTCCCTCGTGCTCCACCTGTCCTCTGAGGGAAAGAGCGACACCACTGTCACGGTGTACGCCGACGCTGACGAGAGCGCTGAGATGTTGCGTTTTGAGCCCGTGCGCGACGGGGGAGCTCGCGGGGCGGGCCTACCTCCGATCCTGGTCGGTACGGCTTCGCGCGGGCAGCGGCATGACGATCAGGTCATGGAGTGCTGCGCCTGAGGACGGGCGTGGGGGTGCTGACAGTGATGGCTGGTGCTGCTGTCAGCGCTTCCGGCAGCCCTCTTTGGAGCTCTTGAGGAGTGAGATGTCAGTGCGGAGCCCGTGTGTTCGTTGTGTGAGGATGGACTTGGACTGAGCAGGAGCCGAGTGGTCGGCGCGCCTCCAACGTAGATTGCGGCGAGATAACGGGCTGCGTTTTCGCAGGTCGTTAAGCGTGAGCCCCGCGCACGCGGGGATGGACCGTCGAACACCCCCGGCTGGGGCGGTTGGTAGGAGTGAGCCCCGCGCACGCGGGGATGGACCGCCGCTACCACCAGCAACAACACAACGAAGGAAGTGAGCCCCGCGTACGCGGGGATGGACCGCCGTTCGAGCACGCTGCCGGACACCAGGAGCAGTGAGCCCCGCGCACGCGGGGATGGACCGGGGGCCGTTGATGTCCAGCGGGGTCGGCTGGAGTGAGCCCCGCGCACGCGGGGATGGACCGCAGCAGGCCCCCGAACGGGAGCACCGGCCCTCGTGAGCCCCGCGCACGCGGGGATGGACCGGCCGCGACCGCAGCCCCCGCCTCCGACCAGGCGTGAGCCCCGCGCACGCGGGGATGGACCGCGTGTGGAGACCGCGATCGTCATCGGCGTCAAGTGAGCCCCGCGCACGCGGGGATGGACCGTCCGACCCGTGCGAGTCCAAGATCCACGTCTCGTGAGCCCCGCGCACGCGGGGATGGACCGGCCGTCGAACAACTCTTCTCCCTGAGCGGGAGGTGAGCCCCGCGCACGCGGGGATGGACCGGCGGGGCGGGCGGCCCCGTGCAGGCCCTCCTGGTGAGCCCCGCGCACGCGGGGATGGACCGCGCCCTCCGATCGCGTTGGGCTTGACTCCGTCGTGAGCCCCGCGCACGCGGGGATGGACCGATCTCCCGGGCCTCGGTCCTCGCGCCCCGGATGTGAGCCCCGCGCACGCGGGGATGGACCGGAGACTGGCCCGCCAAAAATCACGCTGAGTGAGTGAGCCCCGCGCACGCGGGGATGGACCGTGCCACGGCCGGTCACCGGGCACCTGCCAACGGTGAGCCCCGCGCACGCGGGGATGGACCGAACGACAACACCGAGACCCCGCAGCAGCCCCAGTGAGCCCCGCGCACGCGGGGATGGACCGTGCGCCGCGACAAACCCCGCCAGATCGTCGACGTGAGCCCCGCGCACGCGGGGATGGACCGTCGAACTTCGCCGGGTCCACAACGAAGTGGTGGTGAGCCCCGCGCACGCGGGGATGAACCGATCGACCCCATCTACGCCGACCTCCGCGCTGGGTGAGCCCCGCGCACGCGGAGGTGCATTGTTTCGAGAACGGCCATGTAGCTACGCGGCGCCAGCCACGGGCGAGAACAGGGTGCCCTTGTCAGCGCATCGCCCATTCGCCGCTCTCGGAAATTCGGTCATGGTTAGGCCAAGGCGGACGCTGACAGCACCTGCCGCTCCCGCTGATAGCACTCTCGCCAACGCTGTCATCCCTGGCTGGAGCCTGTTTCCGGTGCTGTCAGCGGATAGCCGCTGAGAAGAGTCCGCCCGCCCCACCCCCGCATCCGCGCGCCTCGTGTCAGCTCCCCGCCAGCACCCCGCCCGCATTCCGCTCGCCGACCGTGAGCCCTCCGTGCGCCCGCCGTCAGCCGGGCTCCCTTTCGTGGACCGCGTCATCACCGACACGGCCCGCGAAGGGAACAGATCCATGACGACCGAACCGCTCAACCGCGCCGAGAGGGAGTTCCAGCTCCTCGACCTCGATGTCTCCGACCTCGCGGCGCAGCTCGTTCCCGCCGCCGACACCCCTCCCACCACCCTGGTCGAGCTGCGCGCCGCGCTCCTGGACCGCACCACCGACCACCGCTCGCGCGACGACGTCTGGCGGAGCCTGGTCGTGCGCGCCCGGAACCGCGAGGAGTGGATGGTCGCTGCGATCGGCTTCGCCATGCCCGCGCTGCGCACCTGCGCCCGCAGCCTGTGCCGGGGCCTGGACCCGCGCACCGTCGAGGAGGTGGAGGAGGAGCTCCTCGCGGGCTTCGTCCACGCCGTCCGGGAGGCCGACACCGCCTGGCACCGCCTGCACTGGGCGCTGCGCTGCCGCGCCCAGCGTGCGGGCCTTCGGGCCCGGACCGCCGCGCTGCGTCAGCCGCTCCTCATGGCCGAACCGCCCGTCACCGCCATCGTCCCTACGGGAACGCCGGACACGGTCCTCTGCCGGGCCGCCCGCCACGACGTGATCACCCCGGACGAGGCCGAGATCATCGGCCGCACCCGCCTGGAGGGCGTCTCCCTGGCCACGGTCGCCCGGGAGCGGGGCGTGCCGTACTGGCGCCTGGCCAAGCGCCGGGCCCGCGCCGAGGAGCGCCTGGCCGAGGCGATCCGCGCCCGCCAGCTCACCGACCGGGATGACCTGCTGCTCGTGGCCTGAGCCGCGGCCTGACCCGTGGCCCGACTCGTGATCCTGGCCCGTCGTGGTCTGAGCGTTGCGGCGGCTCCGCCCGCGTCACGGGCGGGCCGCCACGCGTCCCATCGACTCGTTTCCTCCCCCGCGCACGCGCCGCGGGGGAGCGGTCTCGGAAGGTGCGGGATGAGCATGTCGTGGTGTGTTCTGGCCGGGGCGGGACCGCTCCTGCTGTCCGCCTCGCCGACGGAACTGGTCCTGCCCGGGCTGCACGCCGCCCAGGGCGAGGACCCCTACCTGTACGCGGTGCACGCGGTGGAGGTGGTCAGGAGGATCACCCGGCTGGTGCAGCTGCTCGCCGTCTCCCTGGCCACGCTCTTCATCGCGGTCTCCGGGGTGCGCTGGATGGTGGCGGGCGGCGAGCCCGGGGAGATCGACAAGGCCAAGCGCGGCATCTACGGCGCCTGCATCGGCTACCTCGTCGCCCTGGTGGGCGAGGTGCTGCTGCTGGCCCTGGACTACGTCGTGAAGTACGAGCAGGACATCTGATGCCCCCGGCCGAACCGGAGGAGGGCGGGCAGGACCCCGCCGAGGTCTTCGACTGCGGGGTCCTGGAGGTCTCCTGCCACATCACCTCGTGGTTCCACGGCCTGGTCTCGGAGGTGGTCAACCCGCTCTTCGGGTGGATGGCGGCCAAGGCGTTCCACACCCCCGAACCCACGCCCGGGGTGACCGGTGTGTGGGAGGGCGTGTCGGCGGCGGTCAACACGGTCTACGCGCTGCTGATCCTGGCGGCCGGGCTGGTCATCATGGCCCACCACAGCCTCCAGGCCCAATACGGGGCGCGGGAGGTCCTGCCCCGCCTGGTGGTGGGGTTCGTCGCCTCGAACCTGTCGCTGGTCGTGGTGCGGCTGATGTCGGACTGGTCGACGGAGCTCGCCTGGGCCTTCGCCGCCGACGGGGTCAGCGCGGAGAGGGCGGCGCGGGCACTGACCGAGCGGGTGGGGCCCTTCCTGCTGGAGGCGACGGCGTTCGTCGTGCTGCTCCTGCTGGTGCTTGTGGTGCTGCTGGTGGTGTGGTCCCTGGTCGAGATCGTCCGGATCGTCATCGTGATCCTGCTGACGGTGGGCGCGCCGCTGATGCTGATGTTCCACGCGCTGCCGCAGACCAACCGGATCGCCGAACTGTGGTGGCGGGCGATGACGGCCGTGTGCGTGATCCCGATCGCCCAGGCGCTGGCCTTCGTGGCGCTGATGCGGGTGTTCTTCGAGGGGGACACCCAGGTGCTGTTCGGGGCCGCGCAGATCCTGAGCGGGGACGCCAACCTCTTCGACCTGTTCCTGCTCCTGGTCCTGGTCTACGTCCAGATCCGCATCCCGTTCTGGACCTACAAGGCCGTGCTGTCGGGGCACCGGGGCAGGTCGCCGGTGGTGTCCGCGGTCAAGTCCCTGACCTGGGCGGCCGTGCTCACCACCGCGGCGTTCGCGACCGGTGGTACCGCGGCGGCGGGCACGGCGGCGACCGGGGCGGTGCGGGGGCGCCTGGGTTCGCTGCTGCGGACGGCCCACAACGCCGGGAACGTCCGCCGGGTCGGGGCCGTCCACCAGTCCGCCGCGATGCCGCGCCGCGTGCGGAACTGGAGGTTCGGCACCCCGAACGCCTCGACGCCGCCCACCCGGCACGGCCCCGCCGTCTCGCCGTCCGCGCCTTCGGGCGCGGGGGAGCAGGGCGGCCTGGTACGCACACCGCCCGCAGGGCCCGGGCCCCGGACCTCGGGGCCGCGACCGCCGATCCACCGCCCGGACGGAAGGCCAGCGCTGCGAACGGGAGCGAAGGCGCCGTGGACCGAGGGGGCCGACCAGGGCCGGTCGCGGAACCGCACGCCACCACGGACCGGACCGCTCGGCCCGAACCCACCGCACCATCCGCGCCGCGCACCCGCGCCCGGTCCCGGGACGAACCCGCCGTGGACCGACCACACCCGTCCCGTCGGCCGAACCCCGCCGCGGACCGCGCCGCACGCGGACACACCGCGCCACCACCCGCGTCCGGCACCGCCCCGGGCAGGCGGCAGCGCCCCGTACGAGCGCGCACGCGCACGTCCCGAACCACGGAGCTGGCCGCCGCGCGGCCGCGGAGCCGGAGCCCACCGCGGCGGGCCGCGCTGGCGATGGCGCTGGAACCCGTGGCGCACCTGACCACCACAGCAGAAGGGGAAACCGACCGTGGACCACGAGGACTCCGTCTGGCACGCCCGCATCCCGGCCGACATCGACCGGCCCGAACCCGTTCTGTGGAACCTCACCGCCCGCCAACTGCTCCTGCTCACGCCCGCCGCGCTCACCACCTGGGCGCTGTTCTCACCGCTGGCGGGTTCCCTGCCGCTGTGGGCCTCGGTCGCCGTCAGCGCGGCGGTGCTCGCCCTGTCCTGGGTGCTCGCGCTCGGCCGACGCGACGGGATCGGCCTGGACCGCCTCGCCGCGCTGTCCGTGCTCTGGCTGCTGCACGCCAAGCACCGCGCGCCCGCGACGCCGCGGGTCCGCCTGCCCCGGTGGGCGCCCAGGACCGCCCGGGGACCGCGCCTGGCACCGCTGAACCTGCCCGCCGCGGCGGTGCACGACGACGGCGCCGTCGACCTGGGACAGAGGTGCGCGGTGGTCCTGACCTGCTCCACTGTGCCCTTCCACCTGGCCTCCGGACAGGAGCAGGACCAGATCCTGGCCGACTTCGCCGCCTTCCTGGACTCCCTGACCGAGCCCGCCCAGTTCGTCGTCCAGCGCCGCCGGACGGACCTGGACGCGCACATACGCGGCACCCGCGACCGGGCCCGCTCGCTCCCGCATCCCAGGCTCAGGCGCGCGGCCCTGGCGCACGGGGCCTTCCTCGACGACCTCCAGCGCCGCCACCAGCTCGTCCACCACCGGGTGTTGCTGGTCCTGACCGCCGACGGCCCCGCCCTTGAGGCGGGAGAGGCACTGCTGTGGCGGGCGGAGGACGCCGTGTCCCAGCTCGCCGCCCTCGGTGTGCGCGCCCGCCTGTGCGACGGCGCCGCCGCCGAGCGCGTGCTGCGTGCCTCCCTGAACCCGGACTCGGGAACCCGTTCGCTGACCACCACGCAGGAGGAGCGATGACCGCGCACGGCCGACGGACCCCGGGCGGACCCGCCGTCCGCCTGTACCCGCGCCGCCTGGACCTGGACGGGCGCCTGGCCCAGACCATGATCGTCACCGGGTACCCGCACGACGTCCACGCCGGATGGGCCGACCCGCTGCTCACCTACCCCGGGCACGTCGACATCGCCGTCCACGTCGTCCCGGTCCCCGGACAGGTCGCCGCACACCGCCTGCGCCGACGCCGGGCCCGCCTGGAGTCGGCCTGGCGGACCGACGCCTCCCGTGGCGGCCTGGAGGACCCCCAGCGCGCGGCCGCGGCGCAGGACGCCGCCCTGTTGGCCGAACGCGTGGCCGGTGGGGAGGCCCGGCTGTTCCGGCTCGCGGTGTACCTGACGGTGCACGCCGCCACCCCGGAGGAGCTGGACGCCGAGGTGGGCCGCCTGTCCGCGCTGGCCGGTTCGATCCTGGTCGACCTGGCCCCGGCCACCTACCGGCCCCTGGCCGGGTGGATCGCCACCCTGCCGCTGGGCACCGACCCGGTGGGCGCGGCGCGGACCATGGACACCGACGCCGTCGCCGCGCTCATGCCGCTCTCCTCGCCCGACCTGGCCGCTGATCTGGGGGAGACCGCGGTCGTCTACGGGGAGAACGTCCACTCCGGCGGGCTGGTCGCCTGGGACCGGTTCAACGGCGACCTGGACAACGGCAACGCGGTCATCCTGGCCCGCAGCGGCAGCGGCAAGTCCTACCTGGCCAAGCTCGAACTCCTGCGCGCCCTGTACGCGGGGGTGCGGGCCAGCGTCATCGACCCCACCGACGAGTACGCCGCCATGGCCGACGCGGTGGGCGGCCAGCATGTGCGGCTGGGGCGGCCGGACGGGCGCCTCAACCCCTTCGACCTACCCGGAACCGGGGAACAGGCCTTCACCACCAGGGTCCTGTTCCTGCACACCCTGGTCTCGGTCATGGTCGGAGCCCTGGACGCGGCCGAGAGCGCCGCCCTGGACCGGGCAGTGCTGGCCACCTACGCCGAGCGCGGCATCACGCGCGACCCCGCCACCTGGAACCGCACGCCGCCGATCCTGGCCGACCTCGTCACCGTCCTGCGCGGCACCGGAGACGGGACCGACCACGGGAACGACCGCGCCCGGACCGCGCACCTGCTGGCCGACAAGCTGGCGCCCTTCACCGACGGCTCCCACCGGGGGCTGTTCGACGGCCCCAGCACCGCCGCGCTCACCGGCCACCTCACGGTCGTCTCGCTGCGCCACCTGCCCGACGAACTGCGCACCACCGGCCTCCTGCTGGTCCTGGACGCCCTGTGGTCCCAGGTCCCAGATCCGTGACAGCGCCCACCGCAGACCGAGGCTGATCACCATCGACGAGGGCTGGTCGCTGCTGCGCGACCCCGTCGGCGCCAGGTACCTGTTCAACCTCGCCAAGAACGCCCGCCGCCACTGGGCCGGGCTCACCCTCGTCACCCAGGACGTGGCCGACCTGCTCGCCACCGACCTCGGACGCGCGGTGGCCGCCAACGCCGCCACCCAGATCCTGCTCCACCAGGCCCCGCAGAACCTCGACGCCGTGTGCGAGTCCTTCCACCTCTCGCACGGCGAACGGCAGATCGTCGCCACCGCCGAACGCGGCAGCGCGCTGCTCACCTCCGGGCACCACCGGGCGGTGTTCCGCGCCCTGGCCTCACCCGAGGAACACCGGCTGATCACCACCGACCCCGCCGAACTCGCCCGCATGGAGAGGGAGGGCCGCGGATGATCACCGTCGACCCCGCGTTCTTGGCCGCCGCCGCAGCGGCGGCCGCGTCCGCCCTGTGCGCGTGGACGGCCTGGGTGCTGGCCTGGCGTCTGGCCCGCACCGCTTATCTATCGCGCGGCGCGAAGGTCCTGGAGGTGCACGCGCCGCCCGAGGCCACCGTCGACCACGCCCGCGCGTTCTGGTCCCACACCCTGGGCCTGCTGCGCCCGCGCTGGACCCACCGGCTCCTGCCGCCGCATCTGGCCTGGGAGTACGTCGCCTCCGCGGCGGGGGTGCGCGTCCAGCTCTGGATTCCGGGCACCGTCAACGCCCGCGCGCTGGAGCGGGCCGTGGCCGCCGCCTGGCCCGGTGCCACCACCAGCCTGCGGCCCGCCACCGCCTCCGTTCCGCGCGGCGAACACGTCTTCGGCCACTGGATCGCCATGGCGCGCGGCGATCACTACCCGCTGCGCGCCAAGTTCGCCGACGACCCGTTGCGCGGCCTCTTCGGGGAGCTCGCCGACCTCGCGCCCGGCCAGCACGCGGTCCTGCGGGTGTGCGCCCGCCCCGCCACCGCCACCAGGGCCGCCCGCGCCCGCTCCGCCGCCGCCCGCCTACGCGGCCCGCACACCTCGCCCCTGGCCGGGGCGGCCGTGCGCGCACCCGCCTACCCGGGAGTCACCGACGACGTCCGCGCCATCCTCAACAAGTCCGCCGCGCCCCGCCTGGCCTGCCAGATCAGCTGCCTGGCCACCACCGAGCACGCCGGAGAGCAGGCCCGCGGACGCCTGCGCGCCCGCACCCGCGCCATCGCCGCGACCCTGGCGGCCTACACCTCCGGACTCAACGCGCTCAGCCGCAGGTGGATGCCCTTCCCCGACCTGTGGACGGGCCGCCGCCACCTCGCCCGCGGCTACCTGCTCACCACCGACGAACTCGCCGCCATCGCCCACCTGCCCACCGACGCCGCCGTCCCCGGACTCACCCGCGCCAGCGCCCGCCGCGTCGCGCCCGGCCCCGACCTGCCCCGCGCGGGCCGCGTCCGCGTTCTGGGCGAGGCCGACGCCGGACCGCGCCGACCCGTCGCCCACGGGATCGAGGAGGCCCGCCAGCACACCCACGTCATGGGCAAGACCGGATCGGGAAAGTCCACCCTGCTCGCTCGCATGATCTGCCAGGACGCCGAGGCAGGACGCAGCGCCCTGGTCATCGAACCACGCGGCGACCTGGTCCTGGACGTCCTGGACCGCCTGCCCAAGCGCGCCGTCGGGCGCACGGTCGTGTTCGACCCGGCCGACCCCGCGCCGCCGCCCCGGCTCAACATCCTCCAGCTCGGCACCCCCGAGCACGCCGCCGACACCGTCACCGGCATCTTCCACCGGGTCTACGCCGACTCCTGGGGCCCGCGCACCGAGGACATCCTGCGCGCCAGCACGCTCACCCTCGCCCGCGCCCAGGACCCCGGCCTGACCCTCGGACACATCCCGCGCCTGCTGGGCGACGATTCCTGGCGCGCCCGGCTGCTGCTCTCCGCCAGGGCCACGGGAGCGCTCGGCGACTTCTGGCGCTGGTACGAACGCCAGAGCCCGCAGATGCGCGCCGCCGCCACCGACCCGGTCCTGAACAAGCTGCGCACGATCCTGCTGCGCCCCTGGGCCGCCGCCGTCCTGGCCTCGGGCGCCTCCACCCTGGACCTGCCCGCTCTGCTCGACCACGGCGGTCTGGTCCTCATGCGTCTGCCCAAGGGCCGCCTGGGCGAGGACACCGCCTCCCTCGTCGGCACCATCGTCCTGGCCGCCGCCTGGAATGCCGTCACCGCCCGCGCCGACGTCCCCGAGCACAGGCGCCCGGACACCACCGTCTACCTGGACGAGGCCGCGAACTTCCTGCGCCTGCCGGGCTCGCTGGCCGACATGCTCGCCGAGGCCCGCGGTTACCGCGCCGGGCTGGTCATCGCCCACCAGGAACTGGGACAGCTGCCCGCCCAGACCCGCGCCGCCGTGGCGGCGAACTGCCGCACGAAGGTGTTCTTCAACGCCGCCCCGGACGACGCCGCCAAGCTCGAACGCCACACGCTCCCGCACCTGAACGCCTACGACCTGTCCCACCTGGGCCCCTACCAGGCCGCGGTGCGCACCCTCCATGGCGCCGCCGAACTGCCCGCCGCCACCATGCGCACGCTGGCGCTGCCCGACCCGGTCCGGGGCCGCGCCCGCCAGGTCCGCCGGGCCGCCCGCCGCTTCAGCCCCACTCCGACCCGCACCAAGGGGACCGATCCGCGACAGCGAGGGGAAACACGCTGATGGGCACCACCGACCTGACCGACCGCGACGTCCACATCCTCCAGGCCCTGCACGCCCACCGCGTCCTGACCACCCCGCACGTCGGCGCGCTGTTCTTCCGCGGCACCAGCCCCCGCGCCGTGCAGCGCCGCCTGCTCAAGCTGGCCGCGGACGGGTTCACCGACCGCTTCCTGCCGCCGCACACCCACGCCCGCGCCCCCTACCACTGGACCCTCGGCAGGGAGGGCGCCCGCGTGCTCGCCGACCGCTGGAACACCACCGTGGACGGCATCGGCTACCGGCCCGAGACCCACCGCAACCTCATGCTCTCCCGCCAGCTCGGCCACGTGACCGGCCTCGCCCAGACCTACGTGTGCTTCGCGGCCGGCGCGCGCCTCACCCAGGGGGCGACCCTCCAGCGCTGGTGGTCCGAGGCCAGGTGCCGCGAGACCTGGGGACACCACGTGCGCCCCGACGGCTACCTGCGCTGGCACCAGGACGGCACCACCCTGGACGCCTTCGTGGAGTTCGACACCGGCAGCGAACCGCTCCTCCGCGTCGCGGCGAAGATCAGCCGCTACCGCGACCTGGCCGAGGAGACCGGCCTGCGCTCCCCGGTCCTGTTCGTGGCCACCTCCTCCGGGCGCCTCACCTCGCTGTGTCGCGTCCTCGGCGCGGGCGGGGAGGAAGCGCCGGTCCACGTCACCACCCTGGAACAGCTCGACCGCTTCGGCCCCACCCGCCCCGTCTGGCGCCGAGCGGGCGACGCGACCTGCGCGGTCCGACCGCTCGTCGCACTCGCCTGAACCGGTGGCGATGACGCGATGCTCAAAGCGGCTCTCGGAGCGGCCGTCGGCCTGCTCCTGCTGGTACCCCTGATCGGGGCCGTGGCCATCGGCGGAGAAGAACGCGAGCGTGAGGCCGACTCCCGGACGCTCCGGGTGCCGGGGGTCTCCGCCGTCCTCCTGGACGCCTACCGCAGGGCCGCCGAGCGCCTCGCCCACCTCCACCCGGGCTGCACGGGCATGAGCTGGCCGATCCTGGCGGGGATCGGCCACGAGGAGTCCCACCACGCGGCCGGGCACGACATCGCCGAGAACGGCGACACCGACCCGCCCGTCATCGGCCCCCGCCTGGACGGAACCGGGGCGGGCGACAACTGGACCCCGCACCCCGACACCGACGGCGGCCGATGGGACGGCGACAGCGAGTTCGACGCGGCCGTCGGTGTCACCCAGCTCCTGCCCTCCTGGTGGGCGGAGTTCGGTGTCGACGGCAACGGCGACGGGCGGGCGGACCCGCACAACGTCTACGACGCCGCCCTGGCCACCGCCGTGGAGCTGTGCACCAGTCATGCCCAGGACACGGTCGACTTCACCGACCCGGAGCAGCTCCGCGCGGCGCTGTTCCGCTACAACGCCTGGGACGACTACGTCGAGAGCGTTCTGGAGCACATCGCCGAGTACGAGGAGATCGCCGCGGCTGCTGCCGCCTCCGACAGCGGGCACACGGTTCCGGGGGAGGGGAGCGAGCGGGGGAGGGCGGCCGCGGAGTGGGCGCTCGGGCAGGTCGGCAAGCCGTATGTGTGGGGAGGTGTGGGGCCCGACGGCTTCGACTGCTCGGGGCTGACCATGATGGCCTGGAGAGCCGCGGGGGTGTCGATCCCGCGGGTGACCACCGACCAGGTCAACATCGGTACCCGGGTTCCGCTGGACGCTCTCGCGCCGGGGGACCTGCTCTTCTACGACACCGGGAGCGGGCCCGCGCCCTCGCACGTGACCATGTACGTCGGCGACGGCCAGATGGTCAACGCTCCTCGTACTGGCACGACCATCCGTGTGGAACCGGTGGACGGGCCGTACTACTCGGTTCGCTTCATGTCCGCCGTTCGTCCCGGCTAAGCCTTTGAACGGGCGAAACGCTGACTCATCCCAACGCGCATGCTCGGGCACATCAGAGTAGAGCGTCATCGTGCAACGGATTAGAAGTCCGGTTCCCGGGTGCCGTCACGTGTCACTTCGTGCCGTTGCGTCCCGCACCATCCGAATCCGGATGCTGTCCTGTGCCACATGGTGACGTGTGGTGTCGCCCCGGTCCAAAACCGCGGAGCACCAACCGAGCACAAACAGCCGGTTGGCGGCATCCGATGGCATCTCGCGAGGTTCTCGCCGCATGGTTGTTGAGTTGCGCCTGCGACGGGGTAACGTGCGGTTCCCGCCCCCTGAGGTATCGCTTCCGTGATTCCTACCGTTTCAGGAGGGCGGATGCGTCTGCAAGTGCTCACGAGCAGTGGCACATCGACAAGGGAGTCGCGCGGTTCGCCGGCCCCCTCTACACCGACATGTCATGGACATCGTTGCGTCTGCCGACTGATTGATCTGCCCACCGACTGCGGATTCCTTGCTATGACCAGTGGACACAGGTCAGATCTAGGCAACATGTTCATGATGATCGAGGCAATAAGTTTCAGATGTTATAAATTTTCTGGTATTTATCCAGGATGGAAAGTGCTTGGCCCTCCATGCGAAACTTAGCTCGAGACATGGTTATTCTGTTGATTTCTTCTGGCGAGTATCCGAGCCAGCGCATTGCGTTTAGGGATATGCTGATGATATCCACTAGCTCGCGCGCCATGGCTTCGCGATCGTCGTTCTTGAGGTGGTTCTCGATCTCGTCAAATTGAATATCGGTTGCCCGGCGGAAGTGTGATAGGGGTTTGCTTTTTATTTCCTCGTCTGCTTCGTTCCAGGCATTCCAGATATTTTGGAACGGGCCAAGTTCATCATTCATTGTCTCAGGTCTCGGATCTTGTGGATAGTTATCGTGTGTTGTCTGGGGCCTGTGCAGTGATTTCCGGGATGGGCCACTCTGTAGCTCCGGGCTGTTCGTTCGTGTACACGCCTAGTGCGATGAAGGCAACCCCAGCTGCTGCGAATGCGATGCGTCGTCCTGTCGACAGGCTCGGAAGCTCAGAGTCCTTGAGCTTGATGCCCCCTCTGAGCAGGCTGAAGATGATGCAGATCGCGCCGATCACCTGAAGCGTCATGGCAGGTCTGGTCCTTCCAGCTCGCACAGAAGCCCGTGGCCTCTACGTTCATGTGTAGATAATTACACACTCCACTACTGAAGTCTAGTCTCTTGGAGATGCAATGCTCCGCAGCTCGTCTAGCTTGTGAAGGATGATGCGGTGGCGCCCTGTTGTGATAAGTCCTTGCTCTCGAAGTTTGCGCAGCTCCATGGCTACGGCATCCCTCGACGCCCCGATCCTTCCGGCGAGATCTTGCTGGGACAGCGCCACCTTGATTGTCATGCCTGCTTCATCCTGCTCGCCTACCTCCGTTGCGAGCTCCAAGAGCAAGGTGGCCAATCTGCTCCTGACATCGAGCCGAGCTGAGAGCGCCCATTTGTCCGATTCCCGACGCCGGCGAACGACGGCCCGGTACATCTCTGGCCAGAGACCCTCCGTGTTGACAAAATGCAGAAGGTCGTCGGCCCCTACGTCGAGTCCGGTGACCTCGCTGATCGTAGTTACGGTTGCGGATCTGGGCTCGCCCATTAGAACGCCTTCATCTCCCATGATCTCATCTGGGCCGCGTACGGCGAGGATGACCTGGGATCCGTCGCTAGCCGTGTGGGTCACCTTGACATGGCCCCTCTGAATAAGGAGGACGGAATGTGATGGCTGTCCTGCTCGGAATATTGTTTCTTGAGACGGGAATTGAACTGGTGTCCCCAGACTTTCTAGTGCCGCGCGTTGCTCGCTGCTCAGGACATCTCTGAGACCGTGTGGTGTGTTTGGATCCATGTTCATGAGTGTAATGCTACACATGAGTATGTAGCGGATTCGTACACCCGAGTTCGACGAGTGCGTCCGATTGATCTGGAAGGCAGCTCGGTAGGGCATGCGCGGAGGACTGAGCCTCACCAGAGCCTACGGAGGTTGGGTCCGTAGCGTTAGGTGTCAGGTTCGCTTCCCGGTCCTCGTCTTTCTGAGTCTTGTAGCTGGGGTGAGACCGGGCGTGGAGATGGTGGTGATGTCCGGGTCTGCTTCGGTGTTCAAGTGGTTCGGATGCCGGGTGAGCGGTACCTCGAAGCGGGGCAGGGGCGGATGTCTGCGGTTACGGTCGCGTAGGCATGGGAGCTGGTGCCCTCGATGGGATCGATCGGGGACTGCTACGACAACGCGGTCATCGAGTCGTTCTGGTCGCGCATGCAGGTCGAACTGTTGGATCGACGCAGGTGGCGGACCCGGCTGGAGTTGGCCAACGCGATCTTCGAGTACCTGGAGACCTTTCACAACCGGCAGCGCCGACACTCAGCGATCGGCTGGCTGACACCCATAGAGTTCGAGAACAAGAAACCGAGCACCGTGGCCTGAGAATCCAGAAACACGGCTCCACCAAACTCAGGACATGCCAGAGCCTCCATCACACCTGGCACGAAACAAAGGGCTGGGGGAGGGCACGTAGGGGGGGCGATCTTGGCCCAGACGTCGGCCTGCTCGAACCAGTCCAACCGGGCACCGCGCAGGAAGGCGCTACCCAGGAGGAGGGCGAGTTCACGGCGGCCGATTTCCGTGCCGGGCGTCGCGCTGCGGCGCCCTAGGTAGGCGAGGATGTGGCGACTGTCCTCGCAGAACACGGCGTGGGCCAACGCCATCCTCGACGCTCCGCCGAAAACCCCGGTCTCGGGCTCACAGACACCGTGCACCCACCGGGCCACGGCTCCCTCGCGATGGAGGCGCTGTAGTTCGGTGTCCAGAAACTGCCGGGCCGGGTCGGCCTCCGGTGTAGCGCAGCCGCCAGTGGGGCCTCTTACGGACGAACCACCACGCCGGGACGAGTCCCTCCTCGCGCGCTCCTTCGAACGCCGGGCGGGCGTGCGCGGCACGTAGAGCCGTTCGCACGGCTAACTCGCCTTTGCCTCGGACGAGTGGAACGCCTTCGTCAGCACCCTTCACCTGACCAGCGAGTGAACGCCTACGAGATGGTCTCGCCGTTCTCCAGGTAGACCGTTGTGCCCTCCTGGCGTGCGCGTGCGCCATGGGCGATCCTGCGCGCGAGCCGGGGGATCGTTGTCGCCTCGATCGTGGCCACGTCGTGGAACTCGTATCCGATCAACTCGGTTGGATCGAGGGTGATCTGGTCCAGCCACCCCTGGCCCAGTACTCCCCCGTCGAAGACGAACAGTTGCTTGTCTCCCTCGGAGGGGTTGGGCGCCCAATCCACGACCAGGAGGCGCCCGATGGGTGGAGCGATCCCCAGTTCCTCCTTCACCTCGCGCACTGCGGCCTGGGTCGGTGTCTCCCCGTGCTCGATGTAGCCGCCGGGGATGTCCAGGTAGTCCTTGTAGGAGGGAACCACCATCATCACCTGACCGAGGTGGTTGAAGAACAGGGCACCTGCGGCGACCCGGGGGCGGGAGAAGGATTCTGTGGGATCAGAGGCCATGTCCTGACACTAACGGCCTTCGCGTCAGAACATCCCCATCCGGTGCGCCAGATCTGCCAGCCTCCGATCCCGCCTCCCTGCCTTGGTCCGCATCATGCGCCCCATGATCTGATGACTCATCACGTGCCGGTGGACATGAGAGGCTGCCAACCTCTCCGCCTCCAGCATGCGCTCAACGGCTGACGGGATCTCGTTGACGTTCGCGAACGCTCCGGCCACGTCGAAGAGGTGACGTACCCGCCTCTCCCGTGGCAGGGCCGCGGTATCGACACCAACTCCCAGTTCGAGGACAGCACGCGGATCTCCGAGGCTGGCGGCAACGGTCACTCTGTGCAGGACCACGTTGGTCGGCCCGAACGCTGTCCACAGATGGTTGGCGTCTCGCCCGAGCCGGGAAGCGACGCGTTCGGCTTCCTTTAGGTACTCCATCGCGCTGGCACGATCCCCGTTGCGCGCCGCGGCCACGGCTCCCGGCAACAACAGGGTGCCGTAGACGGACAACAACCGCGCGTTGGTGGGACGACTGCCCTGCTCCCGCCGCAGATACGCAGCGGCTTCCCCTGTCAGCGCGACAGCCGTCTCATGTTGCCCGCGTGAGTGGAGGGAATGCACCCCCGAACGCATCAGGGAACCCTGCAGGGTCAGATCGCCGTAGTCGAAGGCCGCCTTCATCCCTCGCTCCGTCGCGATCCAAGCCAGATCTGATTCTCCGACCTTGGTGAGGATCATCGCGCACGCCTGACAAGCCAGGGCGAGCAGAGCTCCGGCCCGCCGCCTCTGCTCACCCTCGTAGACACGCACCGCGGTCTGCGCCCGAGCGAGGAGGTCGGGGAGCCCGCGAAACACCCGGCTGTAGTCGGATGCCTGGTAGGCGCCCATGACCGTTTCCGCCTCGTCTCGAAGAAAGCGCAGGTCCGGTTGCTCACCGTTGTTGTCGGCGAACGGGAAAACCGGGCTGATCTGTCGGTAGTCCATCAAGACTGACCGGATCTGTGCGACATGCACGTCCGTTTCCTCATGGTGCCCATGGTGCGCGTGGTCTCCGATCAGAGCGATGACGGGAACGCCGAGGGCCTCGGCCAGTGAGCTGATCACCGAGAGTCGATCCAAGGGCGCCCGGTCGTTCTCGACCTTGCCCAGCCAGTCGGCCGTTCTCCCGACCAAACCAGCCAGCACCTCTTGAGAAAGGCCGCGTCGGAGCCGGTGCCAGGCGACCCGCTGGCCTGGGCTGAGCTGAGGGGAACTCGGCGGCATCAGAGCCCTTTCCAAACACCCCGGAATTTCTTTCCGGGTCACGCGGAGAATGTGGCCTTAACTTCCTAACACCCCGCCTGGACGCAGGGAAGGCCCGGCTATCCCTCTCATCTGACATTCCCTCGAAGCTCGTTAACGGGCCTGACCAAAGAGGAAACAGTCAATGCGCATAAACTGCCACGAAGCCCTCACTCTCAGCACGGACTCCGGGTTCAACGTGGTCGAACGCAAGGGCATCGGTCACCCCGACTCGCTCGCCGACCTCATCGCGGAGGAGTTCTCCCGCCGCTACTCACTCCACGGACTCGACCGCTTCGGAGCGGTCCCGAACCACTGGGTGGACAAGGTCGCCCTGGTCGGCGCCGAGGCTGAGGTCGTCTTCGGCCGCTACACGGTTCACAAGCCCATCAGCGCGTACCTGTTCGGCAAGGTGACGCGCTCGGTGGGCGACCGGTCCATCCCGATCGAAGGACTATTCCGGGCGGCGGTCGAGGACGTCCTGGCCGAGGCGACCGGTAGTAAGGACATCGTCCGTTCCGTGCGCAGCTTCGTGGAGAACACCGCGGGTATCGGAGCGGACCACCCCGCCTCGTTCTACCGTCCCTCCGCTGGCGAGGAGTGCCGTGTACCGGGTGGCGGCGCGCTGGCCAACGACACGGCCTTCTGTAGCGCCTACGCTCCTGCCGATCCCTTGGACGTCCTGGCGATCGACGTGGAGAACCACGTCAACGGTTCCTCCTTCAAGGACGGGCTCAACGGCCTCGGTTCCGACGTCAAGGTCATGCTGGTCCGATCGGAGAGCGTGTTGGAGGCGACGGTCTGCCTTCCGGTGCACCCCGAGGCGGTCAGCTCACACCGTCACTACAAGGCCCTGGTATCCGAGGCGTACGACCGCCTCGCCGCCTTCGTCAACGAGCACCCGATCGTCCGGCGGAAACCGTGGTTGACCCGGTTGAGCGTCAACACCAAGGACCACGGCCGTAACGCCTACCTGGCACCCTTCGGGACCTCTTTGGGCAAGGGCGACTGCGGGCTCGTCGGCCGGGGCAACAAGGCCAACGGCGTCATCTCTGCCAGCGGCGGCGCGGGGGTGGAGGCCCTGGCCGGGAAGAACCCCGTGCACCACACCGGCAAGCTGTACACGCTCGCCGCCGCGCGCCTGGCTGACCGCATCCACGCCAAGTTCGGTGTGCCCAACGAGATCGTGCTCGTCTCGCGCAACGGCGATCGCTTGGAGGACCCGTCGTTCGTGGGCGTTCGACTGGCACGGCGCGGCAGCCGACTCGACCGCGATGCCGTGGAGGAGTTGACCGCCGCGACGCTGGCCGAGCTTCCGCTGCTCTCCGAGCGCCTGCTCGCGCTGCCCCCGATCGACCGCTTCCGCGACCCGTCGCTGGTCCTGGAGGTGTGAGCCGATGACGGACATCGACCTGGCCGGACGCAGCGTTGTCCTGGTCACCCTGGACTCGTGCCGCTACGACGTCGCGGCGAGCGCGCGCACCCCGAACCTGGCGAAACTCGGTCCGCTGCTGAAGGCCGAGAGCCCGGGAACCTACACGCTCCCCGCCCATGCCGCGTTGTTCAACGGCTTCCTGCCCCGACCGGTCTCAGGGCCCCTCACACTCGGCGGAAACAGCGTGGACGCAATCTGGCGTTCGGCTGCTGCACGACCTTCGAAGCGCCACGCCGCCGCCCCCTTCGACGGCCCCACCTTGATGGCGCACTACAACAGGAAGGGCTACCGGGTGGTGGGCGCGGGCGGTGTGACCTTCTTCGACGCCTCGGATCCGGCCAACGGTCTACCGAGGTTGTTCCCGGAGTTTCACTACTTCGGCCGACCTTCCCGCGTCCCGGCCACACCAGAAGCTCGTGTCGCCGATCGCGGCGAAGACCTCCCGTTGGCCCACACCCGGATGCTCGCGGATCTGTGTCTGGAGGCCGAACGGTTCTTCCTGTTCGTCAACTGCTCCAGCACGCATATCCCTTACACGACCCCGTTCAGCCCTCTCACCGAGCGGAACAAGGAACTCCTCCAACGCCTCTACCAACTGCACGACTCCCAGCAGAACGCCTCCGACGATGACCTGCTGACCGCTGAAGACGTCGAAGTGCTCCTGGGTATGCAGAGGCGCGCCCTGGAATGGGCCGATACCCGTTTGGGCGACCTGTTCTCACGGCTGGAGGCACGGTGCCCCTTGGCGGTGGTCTGCGCCGACCACGGCGAGGAGTTCGGAGAAGGCGGCAGGTTCGGCCATGCACACTCGCATCCGACGGTCGCCACGGTGCCCCTGTGGTGCGGCGTGTCGGGCGGGGGATGAGCCATGGCCAGCCTCCAACCCTGGTTCATGCACCCCGCGCTCATCACGGCTTCCTCCGAGGGAGTCCGGACACGGCTGGGCATCTCCCCCAACCACGCGTCCTTTCGCGTCGGTGTCCTGCGCACTCACCTGCTCACCGCGCTTCTGGCTCACAGCGCCGCGCAACGTCTCGGTGTCAGCGCGCACGTGTCCGTTCGGTGGGATGACAGCGACAGCCTGCGCAGCCGTGACGAACACCGGCCCCGGTTGTTCCGAGAGCTCACGCGGGTGGCTCAGATACCGGTCAAGGACGAGGCCTTCCGTCAGAGCCGACGAGGCGACCGGTACCGGCAGGCCCTACGGCGGCTGGACGCCCGAGGACTTCTGGTGATGAGGCGAGGGCTCGTTTGCCTTGATGTGGCCGCCATGGACCGGCTCATAGCCGCACAGGGCACCTGTTCCAAAGCTCTGACCGCCTCCGTGGCGGTGAACGCCACCACAGCCCTCACTCCGGCGCAGGCGACGGTTCCGCTCATGCGCGGTGACGGGCGGGCCCTGTGGCATCTGGCCACGGTCGTGGATGACATCGAACAGCGCACGACCCTGATCGTCCGGGGCACCGACAAACGCGACGCCACACCCGTCCAGGTCCGCCTGTACTGGGCCCTGAACGAGGGAAGGCGCCCTCCGGCGCACCTGTTCCTGCCCAAACTGCTGGAGCCGGGGTCTGTAGTACCTCGTATCTCAGACCTGCTCGAACAGGGCGTCAGGCCCTCGACGCTGCGGTGCTTCCTCGCTGAGCCGTACCTGAGCCAACTGCAACCAGCTGCTCTGCCGGTCAGCTTCTCCGACCTGGTGGACCAGGTCCGTACGGTTCTTCCTCGGCACGGGGACAGCCTTCTGGACGAACGACGTCTACGGTCTCTGGACCGGAAGGTGTCCGTCACCCTCGCTCCAGAGGTGGCCAAACAGGAACTGGGTGACCGCTGTCCGGGGGCGCCCCCGCGCGTCACCACATGGATTAGCCGGTGTTACCCGCGTCCGCTATCTCAACAGGCCCGGCTGTGCCGGGCACTCACCGACATCGAGATCAACCATGAACCACCTCCCGACCAAGCGGAGGAGGCGTGGTGGTGGCTGGACTCCTGGTTACGCGACATGGCCAAGGGCCCGCCCCCGTATCCGGTGCGCTGGGTGCTCACCGGACAGCGGGACGGGCCCCGGGCGTCAAAACTGCTGGAGGTCTTCCCTCCACATCTGGTGCCCCTGCGGCTGGCCTCGGCCTGTCAGGCGTTGAGCCGTTCCAGCGCCGCACGCAGGCGCTCCAGCGTGCGCTCGCGACCCAGCAGTTCCAGCGACTCGAACAGCGGGAGTCCGACCGTGCGGCCGGTGACCGCGACCCGCACCGGGGCCTGAGCCTTGCCGAGCTTGAGCCCTTGGGCGGCCCCGGCCTGCTCAAGGGCTCCCTTCAAGGACTCGGCGTCCCAGGTCAAGGACTCGTCGGAGAAGGCGGCGATCGAGGCGGTGAGCATCTCCGCGCCGATCCCGGGCTTCATGGCCTTGGCCCAACTCTTGTCATCGAAGACAGGCATGTCCAGGAACAGGAAGTCCACGTTCGGCACGATCTCGCTGAGCACCGCCACCCGGCTCTGCGCCAACGGGGCGATCGTGGCGAAGACACCCGGGTCGAAGTCCTCACGCCGCCACGGCACGTCCTCACCCTCCAGGTAGGGGGCGCAGCGCTTGACGAACTCGTCCACCTCCAGGGCGCGGATGTAGTCGCCGTTGAAGGCGCGCAGCTTCTTCTCGTCGAAGAAGGCGGGTGAGGAGTTCACATCCGTCAGCGCGAAGAGCGGGATCATCTCCTCGATGGGCATGATCTCGCGGTCATCCCCCGGAGCCCACCCCAGCAGCATCAGGTAGTTGACCATGGCCTCGGGAAGGAAGCCCTCAGCCTGGTAGGACTCCATGGCGACCTTGTCGCGGCGCTTGGACAGCTTCTGGCGCTTCTCGTTCACCAGCACCGGGGCGTGCGCCCACACCGGCGGCGTGTGCCCGAGCGCCTCCCACAGCAACTGCTGCTTGGGAGTGTTGGACAGGTGCTCCTCGCCCCGGATGACGTGGGTGATGCCCATCTCGACGTCATCGACCACGTTGGCCAGCACGAACAGGGCGGTGCCGTCGGCGCGGGCGATGACGAAGTCCTCCAGGGCCTCGTGCGGGAACTCCACCCGCCCCCGGATCTGGTCCTCCACAACCGTGGGCCCACCCTCGGGAATCCGGAAGCGCAGCGCTCGGCCCGGCCCGGCCTCCAGACCGCGGTTCCGGCAGAACCCGTCATAGCCCAGATTGGGGTTGTCGCGCCGGGCTTGGACCTGTTCGCGGGTGCAGTCGCAGTAGTAGGCCAGCCCTTCCTTGCGCAGGCGCTGGGCGGCCTCGGTGTGCTGGTCGGCGGCCTCGGTCTGGGAGTAGGGGCCCTCGTACTGGGTGGCGTCCACGCCCAGCCAGGCCATCGCGGCCAGGATGCCCTCGGTCCACTCGGGGCGGGAGCGGGCAGCGTCGGTGTCCTCGATCCGCAGCACCATGGTGCCGCCGGATTGTCGTGCGACCACCCAGTTCAGCAGCAGGGACCGGGCGTTGCCCACGTGGAACATACCGGTCGGGGAGGGAGCGAACCTGGTGCGAATCGAGGTGTCAGTCACGGCCCAGAGCCTAGCGTGAAGCCTTGGCGCCACAGGGCTGAAGCACGTATTCGCCCCGTTGGCCAAGGCAGGGTTCTCTACGCGGAGACGAGGGCGCCGCGTGGGTGCTCGCCCCTCAGTTCGCCGACCAGGGCGCCCGCGTGGAAGGCGTCCCATTCGGCCTTGGTGTAGGTCAGGGTGGGGGAGTTGGGGATGGCGGTGTCGGTGAGGGTGAAGCCGCAGTCGGGGAGGAACGCGGCGCGCAGGCGTCTGAAGGTGCTTCCGCCTGTCGCGACCTGGTCGAGGAAGTACTCCCAGTCGGCGTGGGGGCGGTGAGCGTGGGTCCGGCGGGGTTCTTGGTGTCACCGACCTCGATCACACCGTCTCGCGGCGAGCGAACCTGGACACAAGTCGCCCCCATGCTGCTGTAGCTCGACTTCGTCCATCTCATGGGCTGCTCCCTTGCGCCTTCTCGGGTGCCTCGGTGGTTCCGAGGCACCCGAGACAGCTATGAACTAAGCGCCTTGAGGGTGTTGAGGAGCCCGAACCACTCGGGTGTGGTGAAGGCGAGGTGGCCGAGCTCGCGGTTCTGGGTGTCGCGCACAGCTGTTGCACCGGGAAGGTCCGCGACCTCGACGCACTGGGGGCCGTCAGGGTTGCTGTGGCTGGACTTGCGCCACCGTGCGGTGTTCATGTCCATGCGGGGCCTCGTCTCCGGTTCGCGCTTCATGCGCTCAAGTGTTCCAGAAGGGCGGTGGAGTCCGGAACGGAGAGCGCGCTGCCCTGGGTACGGCTGAACACCAGCCTATGGCGGTTGATCTCGGTCTCGGATTCCAGGTAGAAACCGTCACCGCGTGATTCGAGGAAGACCACGCTGTCCGCGTTGTTGCCATCGCTGAAGCTCAGGATGGTGAAGGGAAGGCCGCCCGCGGCATGTGCCCCGGATGAGAAAGGGAGCACCTGGATCTCCACGTTGGGGCGCTGGCCGACGTCCAGCAGGTGGCGGGTCTGTTCACGCATCACCTCGGGCCCGCCGATCTGACGCCGCAGGGCCGCTTCGTCGATGACGACGAAGATCAATGGAGGCTCCTGACGTTCCAGGATGTTGCGCTGTCGTTCGAGCCTGCTCTTCAGCCTCTGCTCGGCCTGGTCACTGGTGTTTCCGACGGCGGAGGCCAACAGGGCGGAGATGTAGGCGGGGGTCTGTAGTAGGCCGGGCACCAGGCCGATGTTGAACTCCTGGATCATCGTGGCCTCTGCTTCCAGACCGACGAAGGCACCGGGGAGGACGTCCTCGTACTGGAGCCACCAGGGTTTGTGGGTGCGCGAATCCCGTGCGATCTGGATGAGCTCCTCCGCGACATCGCTCGGCGCCCTGTAGAGCTGGCACAACGCCATGATGTCTCCCGCCTTCAGGCGCTGGAAGCTGCCAGCTTCCAGACGTTGGATCTTGGCGCGGCTCCAGCCCAGGTTCTTCCAGACCTCGTCCTGTGTCAGCTTCGCCGCGTTGCGCAGGCGTCGGAGTTGGATGGCCAGGTAACGCCGTCGGACAGGCATGCCGGTTGCCACGGGTTTCTCCTCTGCTGTGACTGCTGACACCTGGCTGACAGTCTTCCAGGTCTGAAGTGAACTATTGCGACTTTGATGCAGATAGTAGACGCTGCCCTTGCCAAGTGAGGCGGCCTCATTTAGCTTGTGTTGCATTGAGCCTACACATCGCTGGATGGCGGCGTAGGAGCCTCCACCCATGGGGCCGCCGCGTGCTCTCGCCAGCGTCTCTCTTTGCTCATCCCATGCACTTCTGACGCTTGGAGGAAGCACGATGGATAGTTTTGGCGTACCGCGGCCGAGGCAGGCGGTGGAGGGAGAATCGGGCGGGGGTGGGTTGCCGCGTCGAGGGAGGGGCGGCACCGGGGTGCGCACGGCGTTCTTCGGGGCGGAGGTGAACCAGGCGCCGCAGATCCGTAGTTGGTGTCAGCGAGGCGTCCGGGTGCAGGCGCACCTGGCCTTCCCCTTGGTGTTGGTGGTCAGTGAGTTGGTCACCAACGCCTGGCTGCACACCGCCTCCGGCGCTCCTGGCGGCCGGGTGAAGGTACAGATGCAGCACTTGTCCGGCCGACTCGTCCGTATCGCGATCACCGATGACGGACCACGCCCGGGGCAGACCGTCTGCCTTCCGCGCCTGTCACCGGAGGTCGACGCTCTGGCGGCGTGCGGACGGGGTCTTCGCCTCGTCGACCGTCTGTCCGTGGAGTGGGGCTGGAACGGCGAGTTCGGTATGCCCCTGACGGTGTGGGCGCACATCGACCCCTACGCGCCCGTCCCTGACTCCGACAACGCCGTCGCGGCCTGAGTAGCCCGGAATGGCGTGGGACCGAAGCCAGGACGCCGCCCAGTACGAGGCCGCCCGCCTGCTGGAACAACTCCACGAACGCTGGTGGGTGCTGTGGGGACCGGCTTCGCGCCGCTTCTTCGCCTTCCGCCTCGGCCCGCATCGTGTTCCGCCGCTGAGCGCGGCCACACCGCAGCGGCTGGACGCGGCCATCCGCGCCACCGAGCGTGAACTTCGATCCCTTCGACCGTGAGCGGGAAGCGCAGCCCCACCCGGGGCCAATGACACCCGCGCACACAACAGAAAACAAGGTGCCCCGACCGGTGCTCCAACACCGGACCGGGGCGCGATCAACCACCTGAGTGAGCAGGAGGAAGACCGTGGAACACCCTATCGGCAGGCACCGCAGGCCTCGCCAGAGTCTGGCCGGGCGTGTGTGGTCGCTGACCGCCGCCGTGCTGGCCATCGCCTTGGCCTACGTGTTCGTCCCCCAACACCACCGACGCCCCGGGCCGGAGCGGACCGCGATCACGCCGTCACCCCGCCGCCGAGAACTGCCGCCCGCGCTCGTACCCGCTGAGCGACGCCCTGTCCAGGAGCTGACGGGCCTCCCCGGTGACCAGGAGCGGAGCATGAGGACGGCTCCGACCTTCCCGCATGGGCAGAGCGAACGCCACACACAGGCACCCCGCCCTCGTTCCGGAAACGAGGCTGCTCCCTCCACGCTCGATTCCGCTGGCACGCTGGTCCGCCCCTACATGCCGCCGCTGCCACGGGTCCCGGTCGGTGACCTGCTGGCCGAACCCGTGAAGGAGCAGGCCCACGACTTCGCGGACCTGGCCGCCGTCATCCGCGTCTACCTCGACAGGGTCGGGTGAGCGCCATGACGATGACGCTCACTTCTGTCCCGGCTCCGGAACCGGTGCTGTCCCCGCCCCGGCGGGCGGCGACCTGGTGGGAACACCGCGCCTACCCCTCGGACCTGGCCCAGGCCCGTCAGGTACGCGCCGACCTGCGCGCCGATCTGGCGGGGTTCGATCCCGACCTGGTGGACGCCGTGCTGTTGTGCGCGGCTGAGTTGGCTGCCAACGCCGTCAAATACGCCCAGGGCCGTGAGTTCCTGCGGGCCCTCGCCCTCCTGGACGAACGCACGCTGTGGCTGGCCGTGGTGGACGAAGGAGGCGGCACCGGCCTTCCCCGCATCCCGCACGACCGGTCGGACGACGAGTGGTCGTTGGCCGAGGGGCAGCGCGGCCTGATGCTTGTCGACTTCCTCGCCCAGGCATGGGGCCACTACTCGGCGGGCCCAGGCAGCACGCGCCTGGGCCTCGGCGTCTGGGCGACCTTCTCGGTGCTACCCAACGAACGCCCCTTCGGGCTTCCGAGGTTCGTCATGAACAGCTGACCAGGCTCGGATCCTGGATCGCCGTGGGCGGCGCCCGTCACGGGAGCCGCCCACCGTCGTGCGTGAAAGCCGTTTTGCTGGTGATGACGACTGTAAGAAGAGTGTTTCCGCAGGTAGGAGGGTTGGACATCGGGGAGGCGTGAGCTTACCGACAGTTTTTCTCCGAAGGGTCGTCCGAAACCACTTGTGCGCAGGCCAGACGAGGGGCTACCTTCATCTCTGTCACGGAGAGTGACAAGAAAATCACTCCAGGGAGCCCTCTGTGGTGCGTGGATTCCTGCTGTCCCTGTCAGGTGCGTTGCTCCTGACGGGGTGTACCGCTCAAGCGGACGAGGCAGTCGAACCAGTCGTTCAATCCTCAGCCATTCCGTCTGAAACGGAAGTTCCGGAGAAGACGCCGGAAGAAGAGGCCGTCGACACCTACCTGCGGTTCTGGGACGCGATCGTTCTCGCCTCCGCGGAAATGGACCCGGACCATCCGGACCTGGAGAAGTACGCCGTCGACCAGGCGCTCGAACTGGCACAGCGAGGTGTTCAGGGGGTCGCTGACGCTGGTGAAGGCATGGAAGGCGAGCCGGTTCCGGCTCCTGAAGTGGTCTCCGCGGAGCCTGACAGTGAACCGAGGTCGATCGTGATCAGGGACTGCCAGGGAGCCGGTGACTGGAAGGTCGTCGGGGAACCCGAACCGAGATTTGACGACGTGCGTGTGGACGCGAGGGTGAACCGGGACGTCTTCGCCTGGCGGGTCGTCGAGATGCAGCTGTGGGGGGATGATTCGTGCTGATCGCGAAGTCCGCTTTCGGCGTCATCGCTCTCAGCATGGCAGCCATGTCTCCAACGGTTCTGTCGCAGGGCGATCCGGATTTCCGGGGCACTGCGATCTGCGGAGAGGGTGGTTGTTCCGCCTTCGCCGAATCCGGTCAGCACAGCGGCGGTTCGTCGGGCGGAGCGCCTCGACCCGACGACGGGGGAACAGTCACGCTCTCCGCCGAGGACCCGTGCGTGGAGATGGACCAGGAAGAACCGGGCTGGACCTGCGTCGCCTCGACCAGGTCCGGCCCGGGCGGAGGGGAAACCGTCAGCCCACGCGAGGCCGCCGAGCAGGCACGGGCCTCCATGAGCCTGCCCTCGCCGGCCCTGGCCTCCTCGCCCGCCGAGGATTCGGTCGTTCACTTCCCGGTATGGCTGTGGGTGGACGGCGCCGACTGGGAACCGGTCAGCGCGACCGCCTCCGTCTCCGCGGGCTCGGTCACCGTGACCGCCGTGCCGCAGCAGCTCCGCTGGGACATGGGCGACGGAACGGTGCTCTACTGCGACGGACCAGGGACCGTGTTCGACCCCGCGCGCCACGACGCCCGGACGCCCTCGCCCGACTGCGGCCACGCCTACACCCGCACGTCCCGCAACCAGCCCGACAGCCGCTTTCCGGTGACCGCCACGGTGTCCTGGACGGTGGAGTGGACCACGAGTACTGGCGGCGGAGGCACCCTCGACCCGTTGACGACCAGCGCCTCCGACAGCGTCCGCGTGCGCGAGGTCCACGCGCTGGTCACCGACGGCTGAACACCAGGGACCTCGATGCACCAGGGACGGGAGCACAGGGCGTGACGACGTTGACCAAACCCCACTCAGGCGACCGGAAGACCGGGAAATCCCGGCTGTCCGCCGTCCGCCGCCGCAACTGGAAACGGCCCTTCGCCGGGATCGCCGCCATGGTCCTGGGCGGCGTCGTCGCCGCCTGGGCCGCCACCCGCGAAGAGGAGCCCGCGACGGTCCTGGTCGCCGTCAACGACGTGGAGGCCGGTGACGGCCTCGACATCGCCGACCTGCGGGTCGTGTCCGCGCTCGGAGTGGAGGAGTTGGACCTGGTCACGGTTCCCGAGGCGCTGCGCGGCCGGGCGGCGGCACCGATTCCGGCCGGAACCGTGCTCACCGGCCCGATGATCGCCGACACCTCCTCCTGGCCCGCGCCGGGACAGGCGGTGGTCGCGGTGGAGACCACGCCGGGGATGCTCCCGGAGTCCGCGGGCAAGGGCGCGCTGCTTCTGGTGGTCGCCGAGGAGGGCGATACCTTCCCCGCCCGCCTGCACTCGCTGGGGGACGAGGAAGCGCCCGCGGACGCGCGGGTCGTGGAGCTGCTGGTGGTGGACGAGGACGCGGCCGGGGTGGCCCGGGCCGTGGACGAGCCGGGCACGCGCCTGGTGCTCATGGCCGAGCCGTAGGACGACAGAGCAAGGACGCAAGGGGGAGAGCATGATCATCGCGGTGTGTTCGTTCTCGGGAGCTCCGGGGGTCACGACCCTGGCGACCGCCTTGGCGGCGGTGTGGCCCACGGGCCCGCTCACCGTTCCGGTACTGGTGGAGGCCGACGCCAGCGGCGGCGACCTGGCCGTGTGGCACCGGCTCGTCGGCCGCCCCGGGCTGGTCTCGCTCGCGGCGTCGGTCCGGACCGCCTCCGACCCGAACCCGGATGGGGAGCAGGGGGCGCGGCGCGCCCTGTTGGCGCACGCCGCCGAACTCCCCGGAGGGCTGCGGGCCCTGGCCGCGCCGACCACGGCGCACGAGGCCTCCGCCGTGGTGACCGCGCTCGCCCACCGCGCCCGAATCCTGCGGGGCGGGCTGACCGTCCTGGATCTGGGCCGGGTGGCCCCGGGCAGCGCCGGCGCGCACCTGCTCACCCTGTCCGACGCCGTGGTGCTGACCGTCGCGGGAGACGACGCCGCGCAGATCCACCGCGTCTCGCGCTGCCGCGACGTCCTGGAGTCCCTGGCCGGCAAGGGCGCCGCGGTCGGCTTGGCGGTGCACGGCTCCCGCTTCTCCACCGGCGAGATCACCGCCCAGACCGGCTGCCGGGTGTGGGCCCAACTGCCGCACGACCCGACCGGCGCGGCGTTCCTGCGTGGAGAGGACTCCCGCCCGCGGGGTCTGCGCGAACGCGTGGCCGCCTGGTCGCACACCCGCCACAACCCCGACGGCGTCGAGTGGATGCCGCTGCTGGCCGCCGCCCGCGGCTTGGCCGAACAGGTCGACGACGTGGTGGACGCCGCCGCGACCCTGCGCCGCTTCGAGGAGGCGTTCGCCGCGTGAGCGCCTCCGACACCTCCCGCGTGGCCACCCCGAGCGGCCACCGCGTCGCACCGCACCTGGCCGAGACCGCCGCCCGGCTGGCCGACCGCGTCACCGACACCCTGGTCCGCCAGGAAGCCGACGCCCCGGCGCGCGACGGCCACCGCACCCGGCGCGAACGCGCGGACGCGATGCTCGCGGCCCTGCTGGAGGAGTACGCCTGCCGCGCCCTCACCGGAGCCGCCCGCGCCCTGACCGGCCCCGAGGAGGAGTGGGTCCGCGCCCACGCCCTGGCCCAGGTCTGCGGGCTCGGCCCCCTCGAACTCCTGCTCGGCGAACCCGGCGTGCGCGACATCCACATCAACGGCACCCGTGTCTGGGTCGACCTCGGCGACGGCCGCCGCGAGGAACGCGCGCCCATCACCTCCACCGACGAGGAACTCGTCGCCCTCGTCCGGCGCCTGGCGGGACAGGCCCCCGGCGGAGAACGGCGCTTCGACGCCTCCGCGCCCTTGCTGAGCATGGAACTCACCGGCGGCGCACGCCTGTCCGCCGTCATGGGCGTCTCCCGGCGCCCGGCCGTCACCATCCGCCGCCACCCCGAACGCGAACTCACCCTGTCCGACCTCACCGCCTCGGGCATGCTCACCCGCCCCGTGCGCTCCCTGCTCACCGCGGCCGTGCGCGCCCGGCTCAACCTCGTCATCGGCGGGGCCACCGGTTCGGGCAAGACCACGCTGCTGCGCGCCCTGGCCCGCCACATCCCGCACGCCGAACGCGTCATCACCGTCGAGGACGCCTTCGAGCTCAGGCTGGACGCCGACGAGGACCTCAACTGCCTCGCCCTCCAGGGCAGGCCGCCCAACACCGAGGGCGCCGGGGAGATCACCCTGGCCGACCTGGTCCGCCACGCGCTGCGCATGTCCCCGGACCGGGTCATCGTCGGCGAGACCCGCGGACAGGAGACCGTCGCCCTCCTGCATGCCATGACCATGGGCACCGACGGTTCGATGGCCACCGTGCACGCCTCCTCCTCGGCGCAGATCCTCACCAAGCTCGCCACCTACGCCAACCAGGCCAGCGAACGCCTGACCCTGGAGGAGAGCGGCGTCCTCATCTCCTCCGCCGTCCACCTGGCCGTGCACATCGACACCGACGAGCACGGCGGCGGACGCGTCAGCAGCATCCGCGAGATCGTCGGCGTCGACGGGCCCCGGGTGGTCACCAACGAGGTCTACGCCCGCGAACACGGCGGGTTCACCACCCCGCTGAGCCCGCAGTACACCCGCAAGCTCGTCCGCGTCGGCTTCGACCCGGCCAGCATGTTCGAGGACGCGCGGTGACCACCGTCCTGGCCGCAAGCCTGGGCGGCGCCGCGGTCGGCCTGGGCCTGGTGCTGCTCTGGCCCGCGCTCACCGCCGTCCCCGGGCTTCTGCGCTCGCGGGTCAGCGTGCGCCGCGACACCGTGCGCCGCGACACCGTCCTCAGGGCGGTCGCCGCCGTCGGCGCGGGCATGCTCGCCTGGGGCGTCACCGGCTGGCCCGTCGCCGCCGCCCTGACCGTTGCTGCCGCCTGGTGGCTGCCCGCCGTCCTGGGACCCGACCGGGCCACCGCCGCCGAGATCGCCCGCATCGAGGCCGTCGCGGGCTGGACCGAACAGCTGCGCGACCTCATCACCGCCTCCTCCGGGCTCCGCCAGGCCATCTGGACCTCCTGTGCCATCGCATCCGAGGCCGTGCGCGGCGACGTGCAGGGCCTGGCCGCGGACCTGACCGCGGGTAACGACCTGGAGGACGCCCTCACCGCCTTCGCGCACCGCGTCGACAACGAGACCGCGGACCTGGTGGCCGCCGCGCTGTCCATGGCCGCCCACCGGCATGCTGCCGACCTGGGCACCCTCCTGGGCAGCCTGGCCGAGGCAGCGCGCGACCGCGCGTCCATGCTCGTGCGCACCTCCACCTCCCGGGCACGCACCCGCACCTCCGTCCGCATCATCACCGCCGCCTCCCTCGCCATGGTCATCGGCATGGCCGCCCTCAACGCCCCCTACTTCGCCCCGCTCGGCTCGACCACCGGCCAACTCGTGCTCGCACTGGTCGGAACCGTGTGGGCGGCAGCGCTGTGGTGGCTGACCCGCCTGTCCGCCCCGCCGCGCACCGAACGCGTGCTGTCGGCCCACGAACAGGAGGAACGCGTATGAGCGTGTTCGCGGCGGCCCTGGGCGGGGCCGCGGTGGGAGCCGGACTGTGGTGGACGGCGCGGGTGCTGAGCCGCCCCGACCTGGCCGACCTCCTCCCGCCACCGGACCTGGAACAGGAAGGGGTTCAAAGGCGGGAAGGGGAACGCGCATGGGGGTGGGCGGGGCAGAGGAAGGGAACAGGGGCCACCGGGGTCGTGGGCGCCGCCGCGAACGTGGCGCGGGCCGGAGGGGGAGTGCTGGCCCGGTTCGGCTGGCCCGGACCCCGAACCAGGCGTGACCTGGCCGTGTGCGGCATCGACACCGACCGCCACCGCGCCGGGATGACCGTGTCCGCGTTCGCCGGAGCCACCCTGTTCCTGTCCCTGCTGGCCACCGCCGTGCCGCCCGCGTCACCGATGCCGCTCACCGCCGCACTGGGACTCGGAGCTTCCTGCCTCGTGCTGTGCCTGGTCGCGCCCGCGCTCGTGCTCCGCCGCAGGGCGGCCCGGAGCCGTGCTCGGCTGGGCGCGGTCACCTCGGTCATCGCCGACCTCGTCGGAGTCGCCCTGGCCGGGGGATCGGGGGTCACCGGAGCGCTCACCGCCGCCACCCGGCGCGGGAACGGACCGGCCTTCGACCTGATCCGGCGCTGCCTGCACGAGGCCAACCTGCGCACCCGCCCGCCCTGGGACGCCCTGTCCGACCTCGCCGAACGGACCGGCGTACGCGAACTGGACGAACTCGCCTCCTCCATCCGCATCGCCGGAACCGACGGCGCCCGGGTGCGTGCCTCGGTCCGCGCCAAGGCCGCCGCCCTGCGCACCCACCGCCTCGCCGCCCTGGAAGCGCAGGCCCACGAGGCCACCGAGCGGATGGCTCTGCCGGTCATGCTGCTGGTGCTCGGCTTCCTGCTGCTCATGGGCTACCCCGCCGTCACGCACGTGACCAGTGGGTTCTGACCAAAGACCCGACATCCAAGATGTGCCAGCCGTCCGCTGTCAGCGGGCGCCAGTCACCAGCCACCGACCGTCGGTCACTCACCACCGACCACCACCGGCTCACAGGCACCGGCCACCGAGAAAAGGGGCAACCACATGCGCCAGGCCCTGCGCCGCGCCCTCACCGCACTCGTCCTCGGCATGCGCTGTCACGGCACCGCCGCGGATCGGGGATCGACCACCACCGAGTACGTGCTCATGCTCGTCGTGGCCATCGGTATCGCCACGGCGGTCGGCGGCATCCTCACCCCGAGGATCATCGAGAGCGCCCAGTCCGTCGACCTGGGCGTCACACCGTGAGGAGCGGGCCGAGGCGGGACGGCAAGGACAGCAGGGACAGTCGGGAAGACCGGGATCTCCGGGAACGCAGGAGCGCCCGGGACAGCCGGGACGACAGAGGCGGCGCGGACACCCTGTTCGTCATCCCGCTGATGTTCCTGATGCTGCTGGGCATCCTGCAGTACGGGCTCTGGGCGCACGCCCACCACCGGGCCCAGGCCGTGGCCACCGAGGCACTCGCGACAGCACGGGCCTTCGGCAGCAGCGCCGGAGAGGGGCGAGCGCGAGGGCAGGCCCTGGCCGAGGGCCTGGGCGGCACCGTCCTGCGGGACGTCCGCGTTCGGGTGGAGCGGGGCGACGCCACCACCCGCACCAGGGTCGACGGCACCGCGATCAGCCTGGTCCCCGGATGGAACCCGCCCGTCAGCACGACCCTGTCCGGACCCACGGAGCACGTCGACGGAGCGGCCCGGTGACAGCGCCTCGTGAGCGGGTCCGGGACCGGAACCCGAGGCGGGAGCAGAACCGGCCCCGGGACCCGGGGCGGGAGCAGGACCGGGAGTGGAGCCTGAAACGGAAACGGGACCGGGAACAGGCCCGGGAACGGGGCCTGAAGCGGGACCGGGACCGGGGGAGTGCATCAGTCGAACTGGTCCTCATCGTCCCCGTCGTACTGACCTTTCTCCTTCTGCTCGCCCTGACCGGCCGCAACTACACAGCGGCGCTGGCAGCCGACGCCCTCGCCCACGCCGCCGCGCGCTCCGCCTCCCTGCACACCGACCGAAACGAGGCCCGAAACGCCGCTGAGCAGGCCGTCGCCGAGAGCGTGGGCGGCTGGGGGCGCGCCTGCCAGGAACCCGCCGTGCGGTTGCGGCCGACCACCGAAGGGAACCTGCGCGCGATGCGGGCCGAGGTCGTCTGCACCGTGCACCGCGACGACCTGCGCGTGCTGGAGGTCAGCGAGCGGCGCACCGTCACCGGGTCGGCCGTCTCCGTCCTGGACATCCACCGAGAGCAGGAGCCCTGATGGGTGGAGGCAGTCCGAGCGTGTTCGTCGTCGCCATCGCCGCGTCCCTCCTGGCCTGCCTCGGCCTGGTCCATGACGGCGCCCAGATGCTCCGCGTCAAGACCTGGACCACCACCCTCGCCCACGAGGCCGCCCGGGCCGGTGCCCAGCACCTGGACGCTGACCTGCTGCGCACCGGCACCCTCGCCCTCGACCGGAACGAGGCGCGCAGCGCGGCCAGGGACCACGCCCGGCTCGCGGGTTCGGGTGCGAACGCACAGACGGGCACGAACACGGCCGCGGACGTGGTCGTCAGCGCTGACGAGGTCACGGTCGCCGTCACGACCACCTACCGCCCGGCCGTGCTCGCGGTGCTCGGAGAGGTCGAGATCGCCTCCCGCGCCACCGCGACCGCGCACACCCCGACCCCGTGAGACGCCGAGGGACAACGCTGGAAGAGGGGACGACATGCACCACCCGGTTCGCAAGGTTCTGGCCTGCGCGATCACACTTGCCCTGCTGATCGCACCGCCCGTTCTGATCCAGCGGTGGCAGTGGCCCGCGGAGCTGGACGGGATGTCCTGGGACCACCTGTGGCTGACGCTGATCAGCGCGACGCCGCCCACCGTGGTCCTCCAGGCACTGACACTCGTGCTGCTCTGGGCGCTGTGGGGCGCCTTCACCGGGCTGGTGGTCCTGGACGCGGCGGCTCTCCTGCGCGGGCAGATGCCCAGGATCGGACTGTTGCGCCTGGCGGTGACCGGCGTCGCGGGAACCTCCGTGGCCGTGTCCGCGCCAGCCGTCGCCTCGGTGGCACCGGCTGACACTGAGCTGACAACGGGCGCACAGGACGCCCGCGGCCAGGAGCCGGCACACGTGTTGGAGCGCATCCGGATGCTGACGGGCTTCGGGACCGACTCCGCCGAGCTCACGCCCACCATGGCGGAGGAGCTGCTGCCCACCGTCGAACTTCTCCAGCTTTTCGGAGACCCGGGGGAGGCGGTCACCGTCACCGGGCACACCGACACGAACGGCCCCGACGAGTACAACCGCGCGCTGTCCGAACGCCGGGCCGAGTCCGTCGCCGCCTTCCTGACCGAACAGCTGGGGGAGGGGTGGACCATCACGACCGAAGGCGCGGGTTCCGAGCAGCCGCGCAACCACCCCGATCTGGGGCAGGCCGCTGACCGGCGCGCGGAGATCGCGTACACGCTGACCACACAGCCCCGTGCGGCTGCTGACAGCTCCGCGGAGCAGAGCGAACGAGAGCCGAGTCCGCCCCCGGAACAGGAACAGGAGAGGGGCCGCGAGAACAAGGTTCGCGAGAGCAGGGGCTCCGAGAGCGAAGCGGTGAACGACCTGGCTGACAGTGCGCCCACGTCCGGTGAAGGGGAGGACGAAGGGTTCTCCGGTACGAGCATGCTCGTCGGAGCCGCTGCGGGTGCGCTCGCCGGAGCGGTCGGTGGACGGCTCACCGCACCTCGTCGCGGTGGGGTTCGTCGGGGCGCGGTTGGTCCGCTGGCGGGTGGGGAGTCGGCTGTATCCGAGCCCGAGGAGGTTTCCGGCGTCGAGGTTCTCCGGAGCGCCGGAACGGAACTGGTCTCGGCAGGGGGATATCTGAGGGTCGCCGACGACCTGGCTGTCAGCGCACGCGACGGGCTCAGCGTGACCGGAACCCATGGAGTGGGAGTGTGCGCCTCCGTCATCGGCCGTGCATTGGCGGACGAGCACACCACGGTCATCACCACCCAGGACGTTCTGGCGCGGGCAGGCGCGCCGGAAAGAGTGGACGTTCCCGGCCTGGTCGTGTGCCCCGACACAGCGTCGGCGATCACCGAGACCGAGCTGGCCTACATCAGCGCCGTGCGCCTGGAGGACGAGGAGGAAGCCGCTGACGCTCCCTCATGGACGCTGCTCGTGGTGGAGTCCCCCGGGGAAGGACGAGCCAGCGACCGGCTGGACATGGTGACCAGGGGATCGACCGACAGCGGCACCGTTGTCCTAGTCCTTGGGGAGGGGTGGTCCTCGCCCACGGTCCGCTGCGACGCCTTCGACAGGGTGGAGGTCACCGACGCGGATGGGGCCGTGACCACCGTGTACGACGGCCTTCGCCTGTTGCACATGGACGCGGCTGCTTTCTCGGTGTGTCTCGACACCGACGACGAGAAGCTGTCGGTAGCTGAGGAGCCTAAGGAAGCTGAGGAGGACGCTTCCTGCTCCCCGGTCGTGGAGGGACCCGAGCTTTCTGAGGAGGGGCGAGGGTTGGCGGAGCCGCGGCTGCGGCTGTGCCTGTTCGGACCTCAACCCAGGATCGTGCTGGACGATGCCGATGTCGGGGCACGCATGCGTGGTTCCGCACGCCGTATGCTCGCCCTCCTGGCGCTCCACCCGGACGGGATGGGTACCGAGGCGCTCACCGACGCGCTGTTCCCTGACTCGACCGAGAGCAAGGCCCGGGCTCTGCGCA
This sequence comes from Nocardiopsis sp. CNZ308, assembly GCF_004217075.1. Taxonomy (NCBI): domain Bacteria; kingdom Bacillati; phylum Actinomycetota; class Actinomycetes; order Streptosporangiales; family Nocardiopsidaceae; genus Nocardiopsis; species Nocardiopsis sp. CNZ308. Next base: position 4,891,774 of record NZ_SHKJ01000001.1, read on the forward strand.
ACACCGCTTCCAGCGACGCGCGCCGCGTGGTCCGCGAGGCGTTGGGGGACGGTGAGGCCGAGATCCTGGAGGTCACCTCGGGCCGGTACCGGATCCGTCGCGAAGCCGTTGATGTGGACGTGTGGTGCTTCGACGCCGCGCTCAGGGCCGCGAGCGCGACCCGGGACGCGGACCAGCGTCTGGCGCACCTGCGGATCGCGGCGGCGGAGTACACGCACGAGCTGCTGTCCGAGTTGGAGCTGCCGTGGATCGAGGAGAAGCGCCAGGCCTACCGTCGAGCCGCTGCCGACTGCTTCGTCAGCCTCGCCAAGGCCAGTGAGGGGCCGGAGCAGGCGCTGGTCTGGTTGGAGCGGGCGAGGGAGTCCGACGACCTGAACGAGGCCGTCTACCAGGAGATCATGCGGACCCAGTCGGCCTTGGGGCGGTTGGACGCGGTTGAGCGTGCCTACCAGGAGCTCAGCGAGCGGCTCAAGGCCATGCGCGCTCGTCCCAGCGCTGCCACGAGCAGGCTCTTCCAGGAGCTACTCGGCCGCTGAAGTTTCCTTGCTGAAGGGGCTGACCGAACTGGGAGCCGGCTGTGTGAGTATGGGCGTGAGACGGGCGTCGGAGAGGCCTTGGGCAAGCTCTTCGCATAGATTGCGAGGAGATAACGGCCTGTGTTTCCGCAGTTCGTTAAGCGTGAGCCCCGCGCACGCGGGGATGGACCGGCCGAACCGGACATTTAGCATGACATCCCCGGTGAGCCCCGCGCACGCGGGGATGGACCGCGGTGCACCATGATCACGACGTCCGAGGACTGGTGAGTCCCGCGCACGCGGGGATGGACCCTGGATCAGCGCTGGACACGCTCCCAGGGACCGTGAGCCCCGCGCACGCGGGGATGGACCGGACACACCATGCCTCGCCGCCGACCCATCGTCGTGAGCCCCGCGCACGCGGGGATGGACCGCGGTCGTTGGGGATGGTCTTCGGGTCGCCGGGGTGAGCCCCGAGCGCGCGGGGATGGACCGGAGCTGGTCCTGATCCAGTCCGGGCGCGAGGAGTGAGCCCCGCGCACGCGGAGGTGAACCTTGCGGCGACCGAGTACCGTCCCCGGTGATCGCAGAGCTTTGTGCAGGTGGTTTAGGGCAAGCGCGCGGAAGCGACCGAGACCTTCCGGTCGGTCAGCCCTGGGCGGTTCACCCGTTGGTCCGTGCCGTCCGGGTTTCCCGAGGCCCTGTGTTTCAACGAACCAGACGGACTGGGTGCCGCGTTTGCCGCACTGCACGGTGTTGAGCTGCGCGGAGCGGCCTGACGAACACTTGTCCTCGCTCGATTTGTCTTGACACATTCCGCCCTGACAAGGATGTGTTCGAAATCCTGCAGGCAGGACGTCTGTCAACGTCGACTGTTCGATGAGCCGCTCTCCTCGCCGCCTTGTGCTGGGAGCTGTGGAGACTTCGGGCGTCCGCGACACGAGTTCGCTGAGACATGGTCGTGAACCCGTCCTGGCCTGGGCCTTGTAGCGTATCCGTCAGGGTTGAACCCGTGATTCCCACATCGGAAAGCGGTCCGGACAGCACTTCGGAAGGCGCCTGGCCGGTGCTGAGCGATGGAAGGTTTGTCCACTCCTTTAGTGGATGTGCCTGACGGCGCTCCACGGACAACCGAAATGCCTATCTTCCCTGTTCGTCGCCACATTTGGATCATCGGCGGACTAAACATGCCTTGAGTGGCCGTATATGGACAAAGTGGTCCTAAGTTTCCCTTGTGCTACTGAAGGAGCATTTCGTGAACTCACGTGCCACCTGTTGTGTCGTGCGTCACTCCGGTTGTTGTTTCCCTGGGGCTGCTAACTTCCCGTTCGGTCCCAGGACAACCACCACCCGTGCCCCCATGACACGGAACCCCCCTCGGTGATCCCCCAACCTGGGTTAGAGAGCTCTGCCATGCCCCGCCATGCGCGAGTACTCGGCGCTGCCCTCACGGCGTCGTTGCTCCTCATGCCTGCTCTGTCCACCCCCGCCTACGCGGAGGAGGAGCCCGACCCCGGCCCCTCCGCCTCGACCGCCGACCTGACCACCGACCGGGAAGCCCTGGTCCTGGCGCAGGAGACCGGCGAACCCGTCGAGATCACCGCCGCCACCACCGAGACCACCCGGCACCTGGCCAATCCCGACGGCAGCTTCACCATGGAGCAGAGCGCCTTCCCGGTGCGGGTGCGGGCCCAGGACGGTTGGACCCCCGTGGACACCGACCTGGCCGTGGACTCCGACGGCCGTCTCCGCCCCAAGGCGGTCAGCGCCGACATCGCCTTCTCCGGCGGCGGTGACCAGGCCCTGGCCAGCATCGGGATCGGCTCGAACTCCGTCGACCTGGGCTGGCACGAGGACCTGCCCGCCCCCACCGTCGACGGTCCCCAGGCCACCTACGCCGACGTCCTACCGGACGTGGACCTGGTGCTGACCGCGGGTGTGGACGGGTTCGGGCAGGTGCTGGTGGTACACACCCCCGAGGCGGCCCAGCACGAGGACCTCGCCGAGCTGGAGATGGCACTGGCCACCACCGGTGTGACCATGCGCCTGGCCGAGAACGGCACCCTGGAAGCCATCGGCGACCTGGGACAGGAGAGCGTCTTCACCGCGGTCGCTCCGGCGATGTGGGACTCCGCGGGCGCGCAGGAGACCGGTGAGGACCCCACACTGATGGCCCCCATGGGAGCGCGCACCGAACTCCTGGGCGTGGACCTGACCACCGACAGCATCCGCCTGGTTCCCGACGCCGCCATGCTCGTCGACGAGGGAACCGAGTACCCGGTCTACATCGACCCCTCGCTCGCGGTGAGCCGGGTGGGGCGCGCCTACGTCGACGCCAACTACCCGAGCCAGTCGTACTGGAACTACTCCACCTCCCACGACCCGGGCGTGGGCTACGAACCGAGCGACGGCAGCACCAAGCGCGCGTTCTGGCGCTTCAACGTCGACTCGCGCACCCGCAACGCCGACATCACCCGGGTCACGTTCCGCCCCAGGGTCACCCACGCCTACGGGTGCACCAACGCGCAGATCCAGTTGTGGCGCACCGACGCCATCTCCTCCTCCACCACCTGGAACAGGCAGAACACCTCGGCCTTCTGGAACACCAGGCTCGACACCCGCACTATCAACGCCGGCCGCTCCAACTGCCCCGGGGGTACCTCCCCGACGGTGGAGTTCGACGCCACCGACGGGTACGTGTACAGCCGCGACGCGGGCCACGCCACCACCACCCTGGGCCTGCGCGGCAACGAGAGCAAGTCCTCCAGCAACTGGGACTGGCGCCGCTTCGACGCCAATCCGACCCTGCAGGTGGACTACAACAACCCGCCCGAGATCCCCACCAAGGTCTCGGACTCCCACGGCGGCAGCTGCGCCACCGACCCGGACAACCCGCGCCTGATCAACGAGACCCGGCCCACCTTCACCGCTTACGTGCGCGACCGTGACTCCACCTCGGCCAACCGCCAGAAGGTCAAGACCCGCTTCGCCTGGTGGGTGGACGGCACGCGAACAGGGGAGGTGGACACCTCCTCCACCAACGTGGCCGTGTGGTCCTCGGGCTCCTACCAGTCGGTGCGCTCCGGCGCACTACCCGAGGACGTGCTCATCGGCTACCGGGCCAACGCCCACGACGGAACCTCCTGGTCCGGCTGGACCGGCTACTGCTACCTGATGGTCAGCACCGCACGCCCCGACCAGGGCCCCGCGGTCACCTCCACCGACTACCCGGCCGGGGACGAGTTCCACGGTTCCCCCGGCCTGCCCGGGCAGTTCACCCTCTCCAACAACGGCGTCGAGAACGCCGAGAGCTACTTCTACGCCCTCAACGACGACTCCTGCGTCACCGAGGCCAAACCCGAGCAACCGGGCGGCGAGGTGACGGTGACCCTCACCCCGCGCCTGGAGGGCCCCAACTGGGTCTACGCGCGCACGGTGGACGCCTTCGGCAACTCCTCCGACTGCGTGCTGGCCTACTCCTTCCTCGTCGCCGCTCCCAGCGACCCGGTCGCCCACTACACCTTCGACGAAGGACAGGGAAACCGGGCCGCCGACACGACCAACCCCGACCAGGGCGCCACTCTCTCCGGCGGGGTGGACTGGGTCCGCGGACGCGTCGGCTCGGTGGACAACCCCGACACCAACCCCACGCCCCGCCTGGAGGGCACCGCCGTCCACACCAGCGGATACACCGACGGAGACCCCGGCCCCTACGACGAGATCACCGCCGACGCCTCCGCAGTGGACACCTCCGGCACCTTCTCGGTCTCGGCGTGGGTCAAGCTCGACCGCGCCTACGCCCACCACACCGCCGTCGCCCAGGAGGGCGAGCAGCAGAGCGCCTTCCACCTGGGCTACCAGGGCAACACCGGCCAGTGGGTGTTCAAGATGTCGTCCGAGGACGAGTACTGGGACGGCTCCCGGAACTGGGACATGGTCACTTCCTCCGACTCCGCCGAGATCGGGGTGTGGACCCACCTGCTCGGTACCCACGACGAGCAGACCGGTGAGATGACCCTGTACGTCGACGGTGTGAAGCAGGGCACGGACACGCTCGTCGGCGGGTGGAACGCCGCCGGGCCGCTGACCATGGGACGCGCCCTCTTCCAGGGTGTCGGCAACTACTACTGGCCCGGCGCGATCGACGACGTGAGGGTCTGGGACCGGCTGGTGCTGAACGAGACGGTCTCCGACACCGAGACCTCCTCCGAGACATGGCGCCTGGCCAACCAACCGGTCGCTGCCCAGGGCCGGTGGATGCTCGACGAGTACGAGGGCACCGCGGTGGCCGACTCCACCGACCATGGACTCGACGCCGTCCTCAACGCCGACCCAGCCACAGCGTGGAACCTGGCGGAGAACTCCTTCACCGCATCACCGGGAGTACGGCTCAACGGCGTCGACGAGTACGCCGAAGCACCCGGACCGGTGTTGCGCACCGACCGGAGCCTCAGCGTCTCGGCATGGGTGCGGCTGGACGAGACCGGTGCGGCGGTCAACACCTCCGCGGTGAGCCAGGCAGGTGAGTTCCAGAGCGGATTCCACCTCGGTTACCAGGGCTCGAACAGCTCCTGGGTGTTCAAGATGGCTCCCCACGACGACGAACCCACCTCAGGCTCGACCGGATGGACCTACGCCTACTCCACCACCGCCGCCCGGCTGGGGGAGTGGACCCACCTGGCCGGTGTCCACGACCACACCACCGGTGAACTGGTGCTCTACGTCAACGGTTTCGAGGAGTCCCGCGTGGCGGTCGACCACGCCTGGCACGCCGACGGCCCCTTCCGGATCGGTAGCGCCCAACACAGCGGTTCGAACACCTACCACTGGACCGGCGATATCGACGACGTCCACACCTACCAGGGCGTACTCGACCAACGCGGTATCCACCACGTCCGGGACGGCGTCTTCCCCAGCGCTTGAGGCCGGTCCCTTAGCCACACCTCCCGCTCTCCACCCCCACACCCCGTGATCGTCCCCCGCTCACCCGAGCGGGGGACAGGAGGACTGCTGTGACCCCGCGCAGTGACACCCCCACCCGTCCCGGCCCGATCCGCCGCGGCATCACCTACTCGGTCGGCCTCGTCCTCGTGGCCGGCCTGCTCAACGCCCTTCCCGCATCCGCCACGGCCTACAATCCGCGCCCGGAGGTGGAGGACCTGCCCTCCGTCGAGGGGCAGGACCTGGTTGCGGAACCCCTCGCTGGAAGCGACGCCGTCGCCGAGGCCGCTGTGACCGCGCCTCAGGAGGTCGACTGGCCCGAGGCCTCGGCCGCCGATGTGGATCTGGGCGGGGAACAGGCGCGGACGTTCGGAGCACAGGAGCAGTCTCCGGTCACGGTCACGGCCGTGGCGGAGGAGGACCTCGCCGACTGGGAGGTTCCCGGACACTGGCAGGAGTGGGCACCGCGGGTTCCCGAGGACGACGCGTCAGAGGAGGAGCCCCCCGCACCGGAGGAGACGCCTTCGGCGCAGGAAACGCCGAGCGAGGAACCCCCGGCACGGGAACCCGATCCGGACACCGCTGGGGAAGCCGAGGAAGAGGCGCCGGAAACCGCTCAACCCTCCCCGGACAGCAGCCCGTCCCCCGAACGCAACGAAACGCGCCGAGAGCCCGTCGTCTCCGACGAGCCCGAGGTGGACGCCTTCTCCGCCCCCGAACCCGTCGAGTCGGTCCAGGTGGAGGTCCTGGACCAGGCTGACACCGAAGCGGCCGGTGTGCACGGCCTGCTCGTCAACATCACCCGCACCGACGACTCGCCCACTCTCGCGCCGGTCCGGCTGGAGGTGGACTACTCCGAGTTCGCCGCGGCGTTCGGCGGCGACTACGCCTCCCGACTGCACGTCGTCGAGCTCGACCCCTGCGTCCTGGACGACTCCTGCTCCGCGGAGGACACGGTCTCCTTCGACGCGCCCCAGCTCCTCGACAACAGCGTGTCGGACCAGAGCCTGTCCGCCGTCGTGGGGGCGGCGCCCGCCCAGGGATCGCTGTTCGCGGTCACCGCCGCACCTTCGGGCGGCAACGGCGACTACCGGGCCACGAAGCTCTCGCCCTCCGCCACATGGAACGTCAACACCCAGGCGGGCGACTTCTCCTGGTCCTACGACCTGTCCGTCCCGCCCGCGCCCAGCGCGCTGGTCCCCGCCATGGGGCTGAGCTACTCCTCCGGCGGGGTGGACGGGCGCGTGGCCACCTCCAACAACCAGACCTCCTGGATCGGCGACGGGTTCGCCTACGCCCCGGGATCGATCGAGCGCCGCTATGCCGCCTGCGCCGACTCCGGGCACAAGACCGGTGACCTGTGCTGGAACACCGACAACGTCACCCTGTCCATGAGCGGGCACTCCGGTGCGCTCATCAAGCACTCCGATGGCACCTACCGGCTCTCCAACGACGACGGGACCAAGGTCGAAAGGCTCACCGGCGCCACCAACGGGGCGCACGAGGGCGAGTACTGGAAGGTCACCACCCCCGACGGCACCCAGTACTTCTTCGGCCGCAACCGCCTGCCCGGCTGGTCCAGCGGCGACCCCGAGACCGACTCCGCGCAGACCATGCCCGTCTACGCGGCCGAGTCCGGACAGCCCTGCTACGACTCCACCTTCGCCGAATCCTGGTGCCAGCAGGCCTACAAGTGGAACCTCGACTACGTCGTGGACGTGCACGGCAACGTCATGACGTTCTACTACGACGCCGAGACCAACCACTACGGCCGCAACCTCACCAACACCGCCACCCCCTACGTACGCGCGGCCAACATCGAGCGCATCGAGTACGGGCTGCGCAGCGACGACGTGTACGCCACCGCCCCGGCGCGCGTGGCCTTCTCCACCTCCGAACGCTGCCTGGTCACCGACTCCTTCGACTGCGCCGCCGACGAGCGCACCGCCGACAACGCCGAGCACTGGCCCGACGTCCCCCTGGACCAGGACTGCAAGTCCGGCTCCTCCTGCGCGGGCAAGCACTCACCCACCTTCTGGTCCACCAGGAAACTCGACGCCGTCACCACCCAGATCCACAACGGCGACGAGTACACCAAGGTCGACTCCTGGACCCTGGAGCACTCCTTCCCCGAGGCGGGCGACGGCACCGGCCCGACCCTGTGGCTGGACTCCATCGAGCACACCGGCCACGTGGGCGGTACCGAGACCCTGCCCAAGGTCACCTTCGGCGGCACCCAGATGCCCAACCGGGTGGACTCACCCACCGACGACATCGCGCCGATGCTGCGCTGGCGCATCACCGAGATCCGCACCGAGACCGGCGGACAGCTCGACATCAACTACTCCGCACCCGAGTGCGAACACGGACAGACTCCCCAACCGCACAGCAACACCAAGCGCTGCTATCCGGTCAAGTGGACCCCCGAAGGCGGTGTGGAGATCACCGACTGGTTCCACAAGTACGTCGTCACCGAGGTCAACGAGGTTGACGATGTCACCGACCAACCCACACTGACCACCAGCTACGACTACGTGGGAACCCCGGCCTGGCGCTACACCGAGGCCGACGGCATGGTCAAGGACAAGTACCGCACCTGGGCGGACTGGCGCGGCTACGACCGGGTCATCGTGCGCACCGGCCACGCCACCGAGGAACGGACCGAGACCGAGTACCTGTACTTCCAGGGCATGGACGGCGACAAACAGCCGAGCGGCACCAGGGACGTCTCCGTCACCGACTCACACGGCGTCGAGCACACCGACCACAAGGAACTCAACGGCACCCTCCTGGAGACCATCGTCCGCGACGGCGAGGGCGGCCAGGAGATCTCCCGGGAGATCACCACCCCCTGGCTGCGCGAGACCGCCGAGGTCACCCACGACTGGGGCAGCCAGACCGCGCACATGATCCGCACCGAACGGGTGGACAGCTTCGCCCGCCTGGCCGACGGCACCTGGCGCCACGCGCGGGTGGACCACACCCTCAACGACGACGGCGTCATCACCCGCACACGCGACCACGGTGACGTGGATATCGCTGGTGACGAGACATGCGTCCACACCACTTACGTCAGCAACACCGACGCCTGGATCCTCAACCTCGTCTCACGCACCGAAAAGCTGGACGTGGACTGCGGCCAGACCCCGCAGCGCCCCGCGGACGTCGTCACCGACGAACTCGTCCTCTACGACGGCGGAGGCCACGGTGACGCACCGACCCGCGGCCTGCCCACCCGCACGGAGAAGCTCGACTCCTACTCCGGCGGCCAACCCGACTACCAGATGGTCCAGGAAGCCGAGTTCGACTCCTTCGGCAACACCGTCTCCGAGACCAACGCCAACGGCGGGGTGACCACCACCGACTACACCCAGACCGCCGTGGGGCTACCGGAGTCGGTCACCGAGACCAACCCGGTGGGGCACACCACCACCACGGTCGTGGACCCGGCGCGCGGGATGCCCGTGGCCGAGACCGACGCCAACGGCCGCACCATGCACCTGGCCTACGACCCACTCGGCCGCCTCACGAGTGTGTGGCTGCCCGACCGCGACCCCGACGCCGACATCCCCACCGCGAAGTTCGAGTACCACATCCGCCAGGACGAGCCCACCTCCGTCGTCACGCACACCCTGCGCACCTCGACCGAGTACACCACCGGCTACGAGATCTTCGACGCCTTCCTGCGCCTGCGCCAGACCCAGACCCCGAGCCCGGACAAGGACGGGGGCCGCCTGATCACCGACACCTTCCACGACACCCGCGGCCAGGTGGTCAAGGAACGCGAGGCCTACTACAACCTCGAGGAGCCCAGCGACACCCTGTTCGTCGTCGCCGACGACGGCGACATCCCCCGCCAGACCGAAACCCTCCACGACGGAGCCGGACGCGTCACCGACATCCTGCACGTGGGCTTCGGTGAGGAGCGCTGGCGCACCAGCACCGAACACCACGCCGACCGCACTCTGGTCACACCGCCCGACGGAGGCGTGGCCACCACCTCCATCACCGACGCCCAGGGGCGTCTGACCGAGGTACGCACCCACCACAGCCCCACCCCCGAGGGCGACTACGACGCCATCGCCTACACCTACGCCAAGAACGACGAACTGGCCACGGTCACCGACCCCGAGGGCAACACCTGGACCTACACCTACGATCTGCGCGGTCGCCTGGTCCAGACCGAGGACCCCATCGCGGGCACCACCACGATGACCTACAACCAACTCGACCAGCTGGTGACCACCACCGACGCCCGCGGCCAGACACTCGCCCACTCCTACGACGCCATCGGCCGCCAAATCGGCCTGCACGACGACGCACCGGACGGGCCACTGCGGGCGAAGTGGGTCTACGACACCCTGGCCGAGGGACACCTGACCTCCTCCACGCGGTACGTGGACGGCAGCGCCTACACCTCCCGGGTGGTGAACTACGACCAGTTCTACCGCCCCCTGTCCACCGAGGTCCTCGTCCCCTCCAGCGAACCGGGGCTCGCGGGACGGTACCGGTTCACCACCGCCTACAACCCCGACGGCACCGTGCAGTCCCAGACCCTGCCAGCCGCCGGAGGACTGGGCCTGGAGTCGGTCACCCACTCCTACAACGACCTCGGCATGCCCACCCACATGTCCGGGTTCACCGACTACGTCGCCGCGACCGTCTACAGCAACACCGGTGAGCTGCGCCAGCGCACCATGGACATCGGTACCTCCGATACCCACGCCACCTATCTGACCCGCAAGGTCGACCAGGCGACCGGTCGTATGTCGGAGACCACGCTGGTTCCCGAGCTCGGCGTCACCGGCTCTCTGGTGCACCAGTACTACACCTACGACGACGCGGGCAACGTCCTCAACCTGCGCGACGAGCCCACAGCCGAGCACCTGCAAGCGGATGTGCAGTGCTTCACCTACGACCACATGCGCCGCATGACCGACGTGTGGACCCCCGACGCCACCGGCGAGCAGGCATGTGCGGCCGAACCCTCGGCCGACGCCCTGGGCGGAGCAGCGCCTTACTGGCACGCCTACACCTACGACACCCTGGGGAACCGCGCCACCGAGGTCCAGCACGGTCCTGCCGGTGACATCACCCGCACCTACACCCACGGCGACGCGACCGGCCTGCGCCCCCAGGCCCTGACCCAGGTCGAGCAGACCGGCCCGGGCGGCGACCGGCTGGAGGAGTACGCCTACGACGAGGCCGGGAACATGACCGGCCGCACCACCGCCTCCCGAGACCAGGACCTGGAGTGGGACGCCGAGGGCAACCTGGCCCGCGTCACCGAGGAGGACGGCTCCCACACCTCCTACGTCTACGACGCCGACGGCCAGCGCCTGATCCGCCACGCCCCGGACGCCTCCACCCTCTACCTGCCGGGGATGGAACTGCGCCTGGACCGGCAGAGCCTGCTCAAGGAGGCCACCCGCTTCTACTCCTTCGCGGGCGAGACCGTCGCGGTGCGCAACAACGACGGCACCCTGTCGTGGATCCACTCCGACCACCACGGCACCGGACAGGTCGCGATCAACGCCCGCACCGGCGAGTCAACCCACCGGCACACGACGGTGTTCGGCACCGACCGCGGCAGCGTGGGCGCATGGCCCTCCGACCGCGGGTTCGTGGACGGCACGATCGACGCCTCCACCGGCCTGACCCAGTTGGGGGCACGCGCCTACGACTCGGGTCTGGGGCGGTTCGTCTCGGTGGACCCGCTGATGGACGTGACCGACCACCAGCAGATGCACGGCTACACCTACGCCAACAACAACCCGGTGACCTTCACCGACCCCGACGGGCTGATGCTGAATTGCATCGACTCCTGCGGTCCTGGTGGCTACCTGGTGGTCAGCAAACCCGGCGGCGGCACTCGTCTGTACGACTACGACCGTAAGCGGTACATCAACAAGAAGTCTGGCGGCGGGGTCACCTACACGTCAGGCAGGACCTGGAACCCGCAGGGCAAGTCCAACTCTCGTGGTGGTTCCGGTGGTGGAACGACCTACCAGGGTCAGCAGGGGCCGTCGCAGGCCTATCTGGACGCCCAGCGGGAGAAGGAGGAAGCCAAGCAGAAGCTGATCGCCGCGGCGGCGGGACTGGCGAAGCTGGTCGCGGACGAGTTGGGGATCACCGCTGGCCTGGAGTGCTTCACCACGGGCGATCTGGGGGCGTGCGGCGAGACGGCGCTGAACATCGCCACGATGTTCGTGGGTGGCCTGGCAGGCAAAATCGCCATCAAGTACGGGCTGAGATGGGGCAAGGCCGCGGAGTTGGGGCGCAGGATAGCCGAGCTTGGCGGTGAACTGATCGACGGGGTCAACGGCCTGATCAGGGCCAACCGTAAGGTCGACAGCCTTTCCTGCCCTATCGGTAACAGTTTCTTGCCCGGCACACGGGTGGTGATGGCCGACGGGACGACCAAACCGATTGAGGAGGTCGATGTCGGTGAGAAGGTGCTGGCCACCGATCCGGAGACCGGTGAGCGGACCGCGCGGACGGTGCTGGCCACGATCATCGGGTCGGGCAGCAAGCACCTGGTGGAGATCACGGTGGATCCGACCACCGAGCGCGAGGCAGCCGGTGAGGGCACCGGTGCCGAAGATGAGGGTAATCAGGTCGAGCAGTCGGGTATCCCCGGGCCGGTAACGGCGGGGGACGTGGTCATCGCGACCGACGAGCACCCGTTCTGGGTGCCCGGCCTGGAGCAGTGGGTGGACGCGGTCGACCTGGCTCCGGGGATGTGGTTGCAGACCTCTTCGGGCACCTGGGTGCAGGTCTCCTCGGTCCAGGCCTGGACGCAGGCCGCGACGGTCCATAACCTGACCGTCCAGGGCGTCCACACGTTCCACGTTGCTGCCGGGGACCTGGACGTCCTCAACCACAACTGCAATGGTGATGCATATATCACCCCAGAAAGGTCTGCTCACATTGAAGGGGCGCACGGGCCTGGTGCTCGCGACAGGGATTCGCATGCAGGTGAGTTCAGCGAAGATTTTTTGTGGGACGGCGAGGATTTTGCGATGGATTCTCGACTTGTGAATGGAGCAAACGGGACACCTGAGCTTCCGAACCCAAATGGTCGCGGGCATATGCATAGAGTGTATTACAATGAGCCAAGCCCTGTAGGTTGGGACGGGACGACTGAAACCAACATGGTCCAAATTGTTGTGAACCCTGGTGAGGGGATTGTGACTGCGACGCCAAAGAAGCCTTGGTGAGATAAAGGAACTTTTCAATCTTCTGGGTATTGGTTTCGCAACGCGCACTCGGTGGCCAGATGCGGCTGTGTAGGCTCCGGTCACGTGTCGTACATCGCTGCGAGGTGGTGAGAGCCTCCCGTAGTGCCGTATCAATGCCCTCCGTTGGGGCATGGGAAGGGTTGCCGAGTTCGGTGAGCTATCGGATTGTATTGACAGTTCAGAAAAATATATCTGTGTCCGAATTCTGGAAAAAATGAGAGTATCTTTTACTGAAGTAGGATGGCGCGGCGCCAGTGGCCTTCGTACGCAAGCGTACGGCGTAGCTCCCAATGGCGAAATCGTCCGCTTGCTGGTTGGCGGTGGTGCATACTTTATCTACTTCATGGGAGAACTTATAAGGCTTGAAGGAAATCTTGGCGACATTAATTTCATTTCTCGTTCCCAGAATAAGTTCTTTTTGTTAAGAGGCGGTTCTGTGTCCACCTCGGGAGGAGAAGTTGCCCCGGTCCTCATTGTTGATGATTCGGGGTGTGTGGATAGTCAGATAAAAATAAGTGGCCCGTGTTCAAAAATTCTTGTTGACTCGCTTTCGAGGGTCTGGGCTGGGTATGCCGATGGTGGGTCTTTGCCAATTCCAGAGAAGGGAAGTTTTTTATCTGAATCTGAATTTGCAAGCGGTGGGTATGATTTTCCGGGAGTTGTTTGCTGGAACGAGTCCGGGGCGGTGTCCTGGAGGATGAAGGATAGCGATGTCTATTCTGACAGGTTTCTCCATTGCCACGTTATTAGTATCTGCGAAGGTCGGGTTATTGCTGTGATTGATCAGGGAAACTCGCTAGTTTCGATTGATGAAAATGGTGGAATGCATATCATTGAGACTCCAGTTCTCGCCCCGCTGGGCGTTGCAGTAAAGGAAGGGAATATTGCATTCCTCGGTAAATATGAATTGTCCGAAACGAGGGGCTATCGGGATCGCGAGGTTTTCATTTATGAAATTAATGGAGGTTCTGTTGACTTCAAGGAAATTCGATCCCTGGATGCGTATGGATTCGATATTTCTGGGACCCCGAAGGATGTCATTTCTTTTGAAAGTAAAATTTTTATGAATTTTGGCGACAAGGATAATTTGTATGTAATGCGCCTTGATTAGAAGCTGGAATGCTGGGTGAAGTTGGAACGAGGAACCCCAATAAGCTCCGGTGGTGTCATGCCGTCGTAGCAACACCACAGGTCACAGAGGTTGCTCATGCCAGAACGACGGATGCTCACCATCGCTGAACGCGAGGAGACCACGCTCACCCACGCGCGGGGAAGGTGTACCCGCTATCGCCCGCCTGATCGGCCGGGACCAATCAGTCATCACTGAGGTTGAATTTGCGGGGTTACGGTTCCAGGGACAGTCCGGTTCCGGCCAAACACCCCTGGAGCAGCCCGGGCCGGTACTGCATGGGTCTGAGCCGGGCACGGATCAGGGCAGCGAGCTGGTCGACGCCGCCGGGGACCAGGTTGGACGGGCCACTGCGCATCGCCGACTACACCCCCTCGACCGGGTTCAGATCGGGAGCGTAACCGGGCAGCTGTTCCACGCTCAGCCAGTGTTTCGTGCCGGATGTGATGGAGGCTCTGGTGTGTCCTGCGTTTTTCGGAGTCGGATTTCTGGATCCTGGGACCACGTGACCCTTGAAGGAGGGCATCGTGGGACGTCGTGGATACCCGGCCGAGTTCCGCCGCAAGGTCTTGGACCTGGTCGAAGCGGGGCGCAGCGTCGCGGATGTGGCGCGCGACCTGGACATCAGTACCGAGACGATCTACGCCTGGCGGCGCCAGGACCGTATCGACCGAGGTCTGGCCCCGGGCCTGACCAGCACCGAGAAGACCGAACTGGCCGTAGCCAACAAGCGCATCGCCGAGTTGGAGGCCGAACTGGCCGTCCACCGCCGGGCCAGCGAGCTGTTGGGGAAGGTGGTGCCCCCAAAAGACGGTTCGAGGCGATCGCGGTGATGGCCGCTGAGGGCCATACGGTCCAGGTCGCCGTCCGGGTGTTGGGGGTCTCGGAGCCGGGGTTCTACGCCTGGCGCGACCGCGGCCCTTCGGCCCGCTCCATCCGGCATGTGCTGCTCACCGACACCATTCGCCAGATCCATGCCGGGTCCAACGGCGTCTACGGGGTGCGGCGGGTGCACGCCGAACTGACCCTCGGATGTGGGATGCGTCTATGGCACGCCGTGGCGATGCTGATGTCTCGGGTCGGCCTCAAAGGAGTCGCGGGCCGTTCCAAGTGGCGGCGTGCGCGTCCGGACCTGGTTTCGGCCGACCTGGTGGACCGCCAGTTCACCCGCCAGGACCTGGACCAACTCTGGGTCACCGACATCACCGAGCATCCCACCCGGGAGGGCAAGGTCTACTGCGCGGTCGTGCTGGACGTGTGCTCGCGGCGTGTGGTCGGGTGGGCGATCGATTCCTCGCCTACGGCGGCGTTGACCACGAACGCGCTGGGGATGGCCATCGACAGCCGCGAACCACGCCCGGGGACGGTGATCCACTCCGATCACGGCGTGCAGTTCGGGTCGTGGGCCTTCACGCGTCGGGCCAAGGAGTCCGGGCTGGTGCCCTCGATGGGATCGATCGGGGACTGCTACGACCATACCGTCATCGAGTCGTTCTGGTCGCGGATGCAGGTCGAGCTGCTGGATCGGCGCAGGTGGAGGACCCGTGTGGAGTTGGCCAACGCGATCTTCGAGTACCTGGAGATCTTCCACAACCGGCAACGGCGGCATTCGGCGATCGGCTGGCTGACACCCGTAGAGTTCGAGAAGAGACGACCGAGCACCGTGGCCTGAGAATCCGAAAACACGGTTCCACCGAAGCCGGTACATGCCATCGATGTCGGCGAGGAGGTGCTGGCCACCGATCCGGAGCCTGGTGAGCGGACCGCGCGGAGGGCGCTGGCCACGATCATCGGGTCGGGCAGCAAGCACCTGGTGGAGATCACGGTGGACCCGGCCACCGAGCGCGAGGCGGTCGGTGAGGGCACCGGTTCCGAGACTGAAGGCGAGCAGGCCGAGCAGTCGGGTGTTCCTGGTCCGGTAACGGCGGGGGATGCGGTCATCGCGACCGACGGGCACCCGTTCTGGGTGCCCGACCTGGGGCAGTGGGTCGACGCGGTCGACCTGGCTCCGGGGATGTGGTTGCAAACCTCGGCGGGCACGTGGGTGCAGGTCTCCGCGGTTCAGGCCTGGACGCAGGCCGCGACGGTCCATAACCTGACCGTCCAGGGCGTCCACACATTCCACGTCACTGCTGGGGTCTTGGATGTCCTCAACCACAACTGCAACACCACCGTGGGTCGATGGATGTCGGAAGGCGAGTATCAAGCGATGAGCGATACGGGAAAGGTGCAAGCAGGAAGTGGTCGCACTTCAACGTACGTAGCGCATTCTGATAACTCTGATGCTTATCGGAAGCAGGCTGCGCCAGGGTCGATCTATGCGGAGTTCGATGTTCCGTGTTCCTGCCTGAAGCCTGCTGGTGAACCTGGGTGGGCTCAGATACCCGGACCACAGCATCCGATTTACGCGAAACTCAATGCCAAGCGTGGCCTTCCGCCGCTGGAAATGCCTTCATCTGAGAACCTTAGGATTGCAGGAAGAAAGTGAGTGAAGTCCTGCCTGGCCTGCTCAGGGAAATGATTCATGAGTCGGGCTCTCGACTCAGGGGGGCAGGGTTTGCGCTTGAGGTGTTCGATTCCGCAGAGCATACGGAGAAGAAGTCCTTTGGGATCTATGTAGAGAAAGGGGGGAGGGGATTTTTTCTTACAGTCTGGAATTCAGGTGAGGTTCAGATGTCGACTATCAACTATGAGATCGATCCTTTTCCCCATGAGAAGTACTTGTTCGACGTGCATGCCGACCAGTTGGGGGCAGAGTTCAAAAAGCTAGTTGATTGGGTCTCTGGGAGCTGTAGCCAAAGCTGAATCAGTTTGGTCTCGATCACAGACGGTCATGTGGTGTCATGCGCGAAGCCCCGCCGGTATCGGCGGGGCTTCTGCGTGGTTGTGACGGCAGTAGTTGACGGCAACGTCAGCGGACGCGGGCTGTGCAGGGTGTTTCGGGCCGGGTGTGATGGAGACTGGTGTGTGCCGGGATCGCCTCCCGTCACTCAAGAGGGTCGGGTTCCGCATCGGGTCGGGCAGCAAGCACCTGGTGGAGATCACGGTTGACCCAATTACCGAACACGAAGCAGTCGACGAGGGCACCGGTTCTGAAGTTGAAGAAGAGCGGGCGGAACAGGTAGGGATTCCCGGTCCGGTCACTGCCGGAGACATGGTCATCGCGACTGACGAGCACCCGTTCTGGGTGCCCGGCCTGGAGCAGTGGGTTGACGCGATCGACCTGGCTCCGGGGATGTGGTTGCAGACCTTCTCGGGCACCTGGGTCCAGGTTTCCGCAGTCCAGACCTGGATGCAGGCCGCGACGGTCCATAACCTGACTGTCCAGGGCGTCCACACGTTCCACGTGACCGCCGGGTCTCTGGACATCCTGAACCATAACATAAACAGCCCGAGCTGCAGTATTAACGGGCAGACGGTCTATGATATTCCCAGTGGATCTGCAGGAGGAGCTGGTGCAGGTAAGAAGATCCCACCTTCCATGTTGAGGGATTGCAATATCGGTGTTAATGCTGATGCGAACAAGCCGACTCCCTTGTGCTCCTGCTGTCGGGCGAATGATGCGGAGGCTGTGGATCACGTTCATCCAAGGATCAACAAGGGAGATTTGACTGATGCGAACACCACGCCAGCATGTGCCCATTGTAATAGTTCTAAACGTAATCATGGGGCTCCGTTGAACCCCCCTTCAAGTTTCACTGGGAGCTGGCCTCCGGCCTGGTGGCCTCCGCATATCAAGAGATGAATATTTAGGAGAGATGTGGAAAAATATGAGGCGCCACTTGTTCATGTAAGGCCGGGATTCCCTTTGGAGAACGAGAAAACTATTCTCGTGGATCTGGGTCGGTTTGGTCTTCCTGGTCAGGTGGAAGAAGTTTGGTGTGAAGATATCGGTGATGGCTCGGCTAGGGTGGCCTCTATTCCCTTTGGCATCAACGGAGTAGCTCTCTTCGATGTTCTCTCTTTGGAGTCTTCGGTTGACGGTCATGCGGCTCCTGTGGGTGGACGTTCAGGGAGGGGGGTGATGCGCATTCTCATCGATCCTTCCATGGAAAAAGGGATCGCTGATTCAATTGCCGAGAAAATCAGCAATTCATTGATAGGTGAGTCTCTTGCTCATGAGTGGAATGGGGATAGATTCGTTGCTGTCGATATTCCTTCTGTCTCCTTGTCTCAAAATATCCTGAAGATGGTCGATTCTACTGGCGGCGTTTATTGGGAGTGGGGGGCTGAGTGTGGAATTTAGTAGCGTTTCGAATGCCACGGGCTGGGAGTGTGAAAGATCGAGAGGATCGGTGTCCTGCGCTGTCGCGGCGGGGTACGGGAACTGCTACTTCCCGCTGGAGCTGGAGCTGGAGCACGTTCCGGGAGGGAGGCGCCGGGTGCGTCGGGGTGGTTCCGCCTCCCGGAAAGCCGCCTGTGAAGGACTGCGCTTAGGACCATGCCCTCATCCTCGTCGGTCAGCGATGCGGCATAGGACGAGACGACTCGGGACAGTCGTTCCTGGGGCGTGCGCGCCGGCCCAGGCTCAGCCGCATCTCCTCCCTCTCCAAAAGGGCCGTGGACAGGTACAGGGTCGACCGCTCCCCGAACGGGCCCTATAGCCCCAGGTGGCGGATGAGGTTGTCGCTCCAGGTAGCGGTGTGGCGGATGCAGGAGTCGATGGCGGTGGAACGCTCGGCCCAGCGGCTTCGGCAGGCGATCCAGCCGTGGGGCACGCGGGCGGCGGCGGTAACCGGGCCGACGTGCAGGGAGTGCGCGGTGCCCCCGTCCAGATCAACGGCCTCGGCG
Source organism: Nocardiopsis sp. CNZ308 (assembly GCF_004217075.1). Classification (NCBI taxonomy): domain Bacteria; kingdom Bacillati; phylum Actinomycetota; class Actinomycetes; order Streptosporangiales; family Nocardiopsidaceae; genus Nocardiopsis; species Nocardiopsis sp. CNZ308. The sequence goes on from NZ_SHKJ01000001.1 coordinate 4,910,391, forward strand.
AGGGTTTTGACGATGAGGTTGATCCCAGCCCCGGACATGCGCTCACTGTCGAGCCTGGCTGCGGTGGGGTGCCAGCGAGGTGGCCGTGGCGGTCCACCGAGCGCAGCAGTGGCCTGGTGGTGACGCCGTTCTCTGCCCCGGTTTGGAGGTTGAGCCTGTTCGTCAGGGTGTTCGTTTAAGCGTGCGAACAGGGTGGATGGTGCTGACAGGACAGGTCAGAGTGGGTTCAGGGTGTTCGTTCTGACGCCCCGACTTATAGCGTCTTGCTGCTCATTCACCGGGGTGGGGGAGGGCTGGGGGCGAGAGGTTCTCACCGCTCGGGTGTCCAACCCGGTGGGTGGGGGTGGCTTCTTTGGAGGGTGAAGGGGACTTCATCCGAGGAAGGGGCGTACCCATGTGGGCGTGGGACGAGGACAACGGCTGGTGCCGGGGCGGGGAGCGCTGGTGCTCGACGAAGACGGACAAGGGCCAGGGCCGGTGCCGTCGGGCGAAGGAGCCCGTGGTGCCGGTGGCGGGCCAGCGGGAGCGTCAGGCGCTGTTGGCCGACCTGCGGGCGATGGTGGCCTACCTGGAAATCCATCCGCAGCTGCCGGTGGGGGAGATGACCCGGGTGGAGATCACCTACTTCCCCGAGGGGTGCGACGGCCACCAGCAGGACCAGGTCGTGCGCCTGGCCGAGGCGCTCGGGACGCGGCCGCGGTGGGAGGGGGAGCACTTCTCGTGCGGCAAGTGGTTCGGGCGGGCCGGATACCGCGTGGTGTCCATCCCCGAACGCGCGATGCAAGGTGGGCTGGCCGAGGTGGTCCCGTTGGGAGGTTCCAGGCAGGGCATGAGCTGGCCCGGTCTCAGGTCGGCCCTGGCGCGTTCCGGGGTCGTTCGTCGTGTCTGGGGAATTATCCACGGGATGCGTGGAACTGGTGGCGGAGTCGTACGCCGAGGCAGTACGACGGTTCACCACCAACCACCTGCTGACCGCCATCCGACCCCCTCCGGACTCCGCACGCGCGGAGGCGAAGCCGACCGGCCGGTGTCACGGGGTACTGGACATGACGCGTTCGAGCTGGGCGGGTGGTGGTTCTTCCGCAGTGCGTAGGTGACCGCGGGCGTCCGGGCCGGAAGCGAAGGGGTCGTTCGTTGTGTCCGGGGAATCGTCCACAGGATGTGTGGAACTGGTGGCGGAGTCGTACACCGACGCCGTGCCGGTTCCCCGCTCCTCGACGGAAGAGAAGGCCGAACGGTCGAGTGAGGCCATGGAGAGAGCCGGGACAAGAGGCCCCCGTCCTGGACGGGCGTGTGGGGTGCTGTCAGTGGTGGCCCAGTACGTTGACCACCCGGCCGTTGGGGTCGCGGACGAAGAACCGTCGCACGCCCCACTCCTCGTCCTGTAGAGGGTGGACGATCTCCGCGCTGCTGTCCCGCACGGCCGAGTAGGCCGCGTCCACGTCGTCCACCTCGACACTCATGTCGGGGACGACCGGGCCGGTCTTGTCATCGGTCACGAAGCTGACCTGCGCGGCCGGAGCGGAAGGGGAGGCGAGGGTCATGATCCAACCGTGGTTCATGACCTCCTCGAAGCCCAGCAGGCCGTAGAACTCCCGGCTCTCCCGCACGGCCTCCGACCGGATGTTGGGCACCACGCGGCGAACGGCCATCGACGACTCCAGGTGGGAACGAACCTGCCTTCGGAACGCTCCCACAGGTACTACGGCGCAACCACCTCCGCAAGCGCTTTTCCGCGACGGCCGGGGCGGGGGCGTTCGTCCCCCTCCGGACTCCGCGCATGCGGAGGCGAAGCCGACCGGCCGGTGTCACGGGGTGGTGGTTCTTCCGCGGTGAGCACGGTCCGCCCCTCGTCCCCGCGCGGACCGAACAGCCGCCGCAACAGGGTGCTCTTCCCGGCCCCGGCGACCCCGAGGACCGTGTCGATGCGGTGCCCGCCCCCGATGGGGCGCATGACGGCCGCGAGCTGCGCGCGGGAGGGCTGGAAGTCCTTGACCTTCTGCCGCGCCTTCAAGGCGCGGGCGGCCTCGGCCCGGCCAGCTCCGGAAAGCGGGACGGAGCCGAAGACCGTGCAGGTCCCGGGCGCGGTCCTGGAGCACGTTGCAGCCGAGTGGGACTCGCTGGTCGCGCGGGTCACGGGCGCCGCCAAGTCGACCGTGTCGCGCATCACATCCACCGCATGTCACGGACGGGCGGGCAGCTTCCATCTGGTGGTCGTCGGCAGCAAGTGGAGGAAGGCGAAACGATGAGCGCACGATACGAGGCAGGCATGGCGGCCGCACACCGTGTCCTGATCCTGGGGGCGGGTTACGCGGGCATGTCCGCGGCGATTCAGCTCGCGGCCCGGTTCAAGCGGCACGAGGACGTGCAGGTGACCCTGGTGAACGCACAGGAGCGGTTCACCGAGCGGCTGCGGCTGCACATGACGGCGACCGGGCAGCAGCTCGCCGAGCTGAGCATCCCGGAGCTGCTGGAGGGGACGGGTGCGCGGTTCGTGCGCGGCTGGGTGACGGCGGTGAACACGGACACGAGGAGCGTGCGGATCGACGACGACCGCGTCCTGCACTACGACACGCTCGTGTACGGGTTGGGCGGCGTGGCCGACACGACGGCGGTGCCGGGTGTCGAGGAGCACGCGTACACCCTGAACAGCGCGCAGGACGCCGAGGCGCTGGCCGACCGGCTGGTGCGGCTCGGCAGCGGCACGGTGGTGGTCGCCGGCAGCGGGCTCACCGGGGTCGAGTCGGCCGCGGAGATCGCCGAGCAGCACCCGGAGCTGAACGTCGTGCTGCTGGGCCGACGCGAACCCGGTGCGGCCATGAACCCCAAGGCCAAGGCGTATCTGCGCTCCGCGCTTCAGCGCCTGGGCGTCCGGGTGCGCAGCGGGGTCGATGTGGCGAAGGTGCTGCCCGGTGCGGTCGAGCTGGCGGGCGGGGAGAGCATCGCCGCCGATGCGGTCTTGTGGACGAGCGGTACGCGGGTGTCGCCGCTGGCGGCCTCCGCCGGGCTGACCGTCGACGAGCACGACCGCATCGTCACTGACGCCGCGCTGCGGTCGGTGTCGCATCCGGAGGTGTACGCCACCGGCGACGCGGCCGCGATCCTCCAGGGCTACGGCGTGATGCACGGCACCTGCCAGGGCGGCATGCCGACCGGTGTCCACGCCGCGGTGTCGATCGTCCGCACGCTGGAGGGCAAGCAGCCCAAGCCGTTCCGCTTCGGCTACTACCACACGCCGGTGAGCCTGGGCCGGCGCGACGCGGTCGTGCAGTTCACCCGCCCCGACGACAGCCCTCGACGGGTGTGTCTGACCGGCCGCACGGCGGTCCGCTATAAGGAGATGGTGACTGCTTCGCCCTGGCCCACGTGGGGCCGTATGAAGAAGATGCCCGCCTCGGGCGCGTTCTGGCCCCGCGGCGGCCGTTTCACCCGGATCCGGGAGGCGCGGTGACCCACCCGTCCCCGGACCTCGACCAGCAGGTGTTCCACCGGCATCGCAACCTGCTGTTCTCGGTGGCCTACCGCGTCCTCGGCACCGCGGCCGATGCCGAGGACGCGGTCCAGGACACCTGGATCAAATGGACGGCCGCCGACCGCTCGCAGGTGGCCGACCCCAAGGCGTACCTGACGCGAATCGTGTCGAATCTGGCGCTGGAACAGCTGCGCTCCACGCGGCGCAAGCGTGAGACCTATGTGGGACCGTGGCTTCCGGAGCCCATCCTCACCAGCGGGGACGCCGCCGAGGCCGTCACGGACGCCGAGTCGGTGTCGATGGCGATGCTGGTGGTGCTGGAGACGCTGAGCCCGCTCGAGCGCGCGGTGTTCGTGTTGAAGGAGGTCTTCGGCTTCAGCCATGCCGAGATCGCGGAGGCGGTGGAGCGGTCCGAAGCCGCGGTGCGGCAGGCCGCGCACCGCGCCCGTGAGCACGTGCGGGCCCGTCGGCCGCGCTTCACCGCGGACCGTTCAAGGCGGCGCGAGGTCACCGAGCGGTTCTTCGCCGCCGCGACCGGCGGTGACATCAGCGCCCTGATGGAGTTGCTGTCCCCGGACGTCACCCTGTGGACCGACGGTGGCGGCAAGGTCCGCCAGGCCATGCGTCCGGTCGTGGGCGCGTCCACGGTGGCCTCCTGGTTCGCGGCTATCGGCACCGTCGCCTACCAGGGCGTCGAGCCTGCCGACATGAGGGCCGAACTCGTCGAGGTCAACGGCGGGCCGGGCGTGGTGTTCAGCGGCTCGGGCCGCGTGGTCGCCACGGTCACCTTCGATTTCGACGCCGACGGCCGCATCACCGCCATCCACAACGTGGCCAATCCGGACAAGCTCCAGGCCGTCGCCGACGGCGTCACTCACGATGTCGGGACGCGGTGAACCCTGTTCGGGGCGGGGCTTGAGGGACGAGGGCTCCGCCCCTGGTCACGGACTGGAGGGCCGACGTCGTGCGGTAGGCCGGATCGCATGAGAGGCGAGGTTCTCCCACGCGATGCGACCGGTCGGGGTGGATCACTCGTCGGTGGGCGGGTGGGTGACGGCCGCGTCCACGTCGGCTGTAGAGGGCAGGGAGTGGCGACGGGTGGTGTCGATGCGCCGGTGTCCCACGCCAGCGCTCTTCGAAGCCCGTGAGGTATGCGGTATCCACGGCGCTTGCCGCGCGTTGGTCGTGTGAGGACGGACTTCCGGCGGCCCGGAGGCGAGCCCCGACGCCGGTTCGCCGATCCGGGGTTTTCCGTCACCTTGTCCTCACGATCCGTGTTACTGGTCTTGACAGGTCTAGACCACCCTTGCTTTGGTGACGGCACCCCCAGCGGCGCGCGGTCGGACGTCGCGCCGCACCCTAGGAGCGTGAACACGTGATCCGTCGTCTCCTGAGCAAGCTGGCCGCGCTCGGCGCGCTCGCGGCTGTGCTCGTCGTCCTCCCCGTGACCGTCGCGCAGGCCGCAGCCACCTGCGCGCCGGCCTGGAACTCCTCCGCCGTCTACACCGGCGGCGGGCAGGTCTCCTACGACGGCCGCAACTACACCGCCAGGTGGTGGACGCAGAACGAGCGTCCCGGCACCTCCGAGGTCTGGACCGACCAGGGCCCCTGCGGCACCGACGGCGGCGGCGAGGAGCCCGGCCCCAGCGGGTTCGTCGTCACCGAGGCCCAGTTCAACCAGATGTTCCCGAACCGGAACCCCTTCTACACCTACAGCGGCCTCACCGCCGCCCTCAGCTCCTACCCGGCCTTCGCCAACACCGGAAGCACCGAGGTGAGGAAGCGCGAGGCGGCCGCCTTCCTGGCCAACGTCAGCCACGAGACCGGCGGGCTGGTGCACATCAGGGAGACCAACGAGGCCAACTACCCGCACTACTGCGACTGGAACCAGCCCTTCGGCTGCCCCGCCGGTCAGGCCGCCTACTACGGGCGAGGCCCGATTCAGCTCAGCTGGAACTACAACTACAAGGCCGCTGGCGACGCCCTCGGCATCGACCTGCTGAACAACCCCTACCTGGTCGAGCAGAACGCCTCGGTCGCCTGGCGGACCGGCCTCTGGTACTGGAACACCCAGAGCGGACCCGGCACGATCACGCCCCACAACGCCATCGTCAACGGCCACGGCTTCGGTGAGACGATCCGTGCGATCAACGGCTCGATCGAGTGCAACGGGGGCAACCCGGCGCAGGTCCAGAGCCGCATCAACAAGTTCACGCAGTTCACCCAGATCCTCGGCACCACCACAGGGTCGAACCTGAGCTGCTGATCCCCGGACGCCGCCGAGCGCCCGTGGGACGCATCCGGGAGGGGGCGCGCCCGGCCACCGCGGCCGGGAGCGCCTCCGCCCGGTGCTCGAAGAGCGCGGGGCTCACGTACCGCGATTCCTGACGCGGCGGCCTCTTCCGTCCCACTCGAATCGTGACCGGGCCTGCCCGGCGGGCCACGCGCACACTAGGCTCCAGCGATGGACCGAGTCACCGATGTACCCCACACCCCCGCCCCGGCCGCGGATCCGGCCCGGACGAACGACTACGACGGCTTCGCCGAGGCCTACGCGGCCGACAACGAGAACAACATCCAGAACGCCTACTACGAACGGCCCGCGATGCTGGCCCTGGCCGGGGACGTGACCGGCCGCCGCATCCTGGACGCGGGCTGCGGCGCGGGCCCCCTGTCCGCCGCCCTGCGCGACCGCGGCGCCGATGTCACCGGTGTCGACGCCAGCGCCGGAATGCTGGCGCTGGCCAGGCGAAGGCTCGGGGACGACGCGGACCTGCGCGTGGCCGACCTGAGCGATCCCCTCCCGTTCGAGGACGGCGCGTTCGACGATGTGGTCGCGTCGCTGGTGCTGCACTACCTGGAGGACTGGGGCCCGACGCTGGCCGAGTTCCGGCGCGTGCTCAGACCCGGCGGTCGGCTGATCGCGTCGGTGCAGCACCCGTTCACGGACTACGCGATCCAGGACCCCCGGCCCGACTACTTCGCGACCACCAGCTACACCAGCGAGTTCACGTTCGGCGGGCGGACCGTTCCGCTGAGGTTCTGGCGCAGGCCGCTGCACGCGATGACCGACGCCTTCACCGCCGCCGGGTTCCGCCTGTGCGCCATCAGTGAGCCGAAGCCCGATCCGGCCGCCCGGGAGCTGTTCCCCGACGAGTTCCACGCCCTGTCGACCAGGATCGGCTTCCTCTTCTTCGTCCTGGAGGCGCCGCCGTCGCCCGCCGGTGCGTGACGGCCGCCATCACCGCGCGGCCCCGGCGCGGGTCAGCCCGCGCGCAGCGCCTCGATGACCGGGCGTTCGACCGGCGTGGGCCGCTCCGCGTCCAGGTCGAGTTCCCCCACGGGCAGCAGCGGCGGCTGGGCCATGAAGCGCGGTGAGGCGCCCCGGTGCGGCTGGGCGGCGTGCACGAGGAACGGATGGCACAGGAAGACGTCCCCGGCCGCGCCCGTGGCCAGTGCCTCGGGGCGGCCCTCGCTGGCCGGGACGGCGGCGCCGCACAGGTCCATGAACTCGCGGCCCCCGTCACCGGCGTCGGCCAGCAGCGGCGGCACGTCGCGGTGCGAGCCCACCCGGATGCGGGTGGGGGCGTCGTCGGGGCCGACGTCGGAGAACAGGAAGAGCATCAGCAGGGCCCGCCCGCGCGAGCGGAGGTTGACGCGGGCCTCCCCCCGGGCACCGGCGAACGAGGCGTCGAGGTGCCACCCGGCGTCGCCGGGGTCCTCGTCGCTCGGGAAGCGCACGGGGAAGGTGCCGAGCCCTCCCAAGCGCTGCCAGCGGCCCTCGCCCACCAACCGGTCGAACGCCTCGTGCAGCGCGGGGGCGGTGGCGGCCTCCCGGAACGGCGGGTCGTGGTAGCCGCCGAGGCGGACGACCGGCCGGGTCCAGGTGGCGGGGTCGTCGGGCTCGCAGCCGAGGTCGGCCCACAGCCGCTCCCGGCCCCGGTCGGCGAGTTCGCGCGGAAACGCCCCGCGCAGGGCGACGAACCCGTCCTCGACGAAGGCCCTGATGTCGTGATCGGTCAGCATGAACCGGTTCCCCTCTCGTTCACCGGCCACGTTAGGGAGCACTCCGGGGGAGCGACCCGACAGTTGCGGTTCGTCTTCGGTCGGGAACGCCGGACCACGGCCGCTCGCGACGCACGGAGTCCGTCCTTCCCCTCGGCCGACCTGCCTGCCGTTCGGGGTGGCGGCGGCCCCGTGGCATGCGCGGGGAACGGGTGCGGCGACCTCCTCGCGCCGTAGCCCGCTGGTCCTGCGGTACTGCCCGCGCGGCGGGCCGACCTCCTCCGGTCGCAGGGTCTGGCGCCGGTCGCGCAGGACCTCCGCCAGCCCGGTGCGCTCTGTCACGACGGTCCTCTCCTCGGGTGCCGCCTGGTTCGCAGGGCCTGTCCACCGCCCCGGACGGCGGCAGCCACGGTCCGCCGTTCCCCCGTGCGCGGCGCAGAGGCGGTCCGGCGAGCCTGTGATCGGCAGGTCCTGGATAGGTCCGCGCCGTCCGCCCAGGATCGGTACCAGGGCCCGAGCGGGACCCGGGAAGGCGAGCGGACGCGTGCTCGCCCACCGCCCCGACGTGCCCTCGCCCACCGCCCCGGAGCGGTCGCGGGCGAACGCCACCGGCGCCTTCGCCGGTGGCGCGGCCGTCCGCTCCGGGAGCACCCGCACCGGGACCACCCGCGCGGACCGGGGCCGCCGGACCGACCCGGCGACGGGGACCCGGCGGCGAACCCCCAGCAACGACACGAGGGAGAACGACCATGCCACGTCGAACCATCGACATCACCGTGCCCGACCTGACCGGCAAGCGCGCCGTCGTCACCGGCGCCAGCGACGGGATGGGCCTGGCCATGGCCAGGCGGCTGGCCGCCGCGGGTGCCGAGGTGATCATGCCCGTCCGCAACACGCGCAAGGGCGAGGACGCGATCGCCGGGATCCGGCGGACGGTGCCCCGCGCGGACGTCTCGCTGCGCAGCCTCGACCTGTCCTCCCTCGCCTCGGTCGCCGCCCTCGGCGACGCCCTGCGCGGGGAGGGCCTGCCGATCCACATCCTCATCAACAACGCGGGCGTGATGAGGCCTCCGAACCAGCAGACCACCACCGACGGTCACGAGCTCCAGTTCGGCACCAACCACCTCGGCCACTTCGCCCTGGTGGGCCACATACTCCCGCTGCTGCGCGCCGGCCGGGCACGGGTGACCTCGCAGATCAGCGTCTCCGCGCGCCGCGGCTCCATCAACTGGGAGGACCTGAACTGGGAGCGTTCCTACGACGGCATGCGCGCCTACAGCCAATCCAAGATCGCGTTCGGGCTGTTCGGCCTCGAACTGGACCGCCGCAGCACGGCGCACGGGTGGGGCATCACCAGCAATCTCTCCCACCCCGGGGTGGCCCCGACCAGCCTCCTGGCCGCCCGCCCCGAGATCGGCCGCGGTGAGGACACCCCCCACATCCGCCGGATCCGGGCCCTGTCGGCCCGCGGAATCCTGCTGGGCACCCTTGAGACGTCGAAGCTGCCCGCGCTCATGGCCGCGACCGATCCGGCCGCCAAGCCGGGCGCGCTCTACAGCCCCAGCGGCCTCGGGAGGCTGGGCGGCCCGCCGTCCGAGCAGCGGCTGTACCCGCCGCTGCGCAGCGCGCGGGAGGCCGCGCGCGTCTGGCAGGTCTCCGAGGAACTGACCAGGGTCTCCTTCCCCGCCGCCGTCTGACCGCCCTGTCCGACCGCCGTCTGACCGCCGCCCGCACGACCTCCCCACGACCCACGGAGACCGCATGAGTACAGTCGCCCCCCGCACGCCCAGACCCAGGAGCCCCTGGTGGGTGCTCGTCGGCAGCGGCACCGCCAACGCCGTCGGCCCCCAGATGTACCTGGCCACCATCGGCCTGTTCGTACTGCCGATCGTCGAGGACACCGGCTTCAGCCGCACGACCGTCACCGGGGCCTTCTCGGTCGCGGCGGTCGGGATGGCGATCGGTCTGGTCGTCGTCGCCCAGCTCGTGGACCGCTTCGCCGCGCGGTACATCCTCGTGCCGGGGTTCGTGCTGTTCGCGGCCTCCATGGCGCTGATCGGTCTGGTGCCGCCGGTCGAGTGGGTCTACCTCGTCCCGTGCTTCTTCGTGGGCTTCTTCGGGGCCGGGACGGCCGTGCCCGCCACCAGGGCGGTGGTGAGCTGGTTCGACAACAACCGCGCCCTCGCCGTCGGAGTGGTGACGGGCATCATCGGGCTGGGCTCGGCCCTGGCCCCGCTGCTGGCCGGAGCGCTCATCGAAGGCGTCGGATGGCGGACGGCCTACGGCCTCATGGCGCTGATCTCGGTCCTGGTGTCGGTCACGATGGTCACCCTGTTCGTGCGCGCCCGTGCCGAACGGCACGTGCGCGGACGGCTCGTCCAGGAGGCCCGAGTGGAGGGCCGTGAGGTCAGCCTCGAACTCCCCGGCCTGACGGTCGGCGAGGCGGTCCGCACCCGGCAGTTCTGGGGCATCGCGCTCGGACTGGGCCTGGTCGGGGTCGTCGTCTACGGCCTCCAGGTCCACCTCGTGCCGATGATGACCGACCGGGGGCTGAGCGCCGACCAGGCCGCCACCCTGCTGGTCGTCTTCGGCCTCGCCTCGCTGGTGGGCCGGGTGGCCGGCGGCCTCATCCTCGACCGCGTGCACGCGGGCGTCATCGGTCCGATCGTGATGATCGCCCCCATCATCGGCATGTTCTTCCTGGAGCCGCCGTTCGGTGTCGCGGTCGTCGCGGTCGCCTTCATCGGCGTCGCCTTCGGCATCGAGGGCGACCTGCTCGCCCTGCTCATCACCCGCTACCTGGGCACGCGCTACTTCGGCCGCATCCTGGGCCTGGTCCAGGCCGCGTTCCTCCTGGGCAGCGCGCTGGGGCCGTTGCTCCTCGGGCTGGGGTACGACCTGCTGGGCTCCTACGACCCCGTCATCCCCGTCCTGATGGGTGTCCTCGTCGTCGGCGCGGTCCTCATCGCGACCCTGGGCCGCTACGTCTACCCGGCCGTCAACGGCTTCGACCGCCTCGCCGCCCGCGACGAACTCGCCGCCGCCGAGGTGCTGAGCGACATCGCCGGGAGCGGCGACGCCCACGGCTCCCCGGACAGGCCGCGGGCCGAGGCACACGGCTGAGCGGCACGAGAGCGGTACACCACCGGGCAGTCGCGGGCCCGGGGACCACGGACCCGTTCCATCCGCCCGGGCCAGAACCCGTGGGCGCACCCCCTGGCCCGGACGGACGGCCAACACCCGACCGCCAACACCAGACCGCCAAGGAGAGACCTTGACCGCCAAGGAGAGCCCATGACCGAGCAGAGCCCGTGGCCGACGCGGAGGGCGGGGCGGTCGACCGTCCTGGCCCAGTTCGGCCACACCCGAGCCGACCTGACGCAGTGGGCGCTGACCACCGGCGACGTGCTCGCCGACGCGGTCGTCGCCGAGATGCACCAGATGGGGATGCGACAGGCCAGGCCCGTGGTGAACAAGGGCATCCGGGAGGGACTGGCCTCGCTCACCGACCCGCCTCCGGCGCTGGAGGCGCTGCTGCGGCAGACCGAGAGCGTGCCCGACTACGTGGACGACTCCCTGCTCGACCAGGGCTCCATGCCGTTCTACACCTCGCCGCCGCCGGTGCACATCATCGCGCTCAACGCGGGCTCCCTGATCCGGGTCTACGAGTCACCGTCGATCTCCAAGGTGCTGACGACGACGGGTCGGCTGGTCGAATCCGCGCAGCGGCGCATCCAGGAGACCGGGGCGTGGCTCACCCAGGTCATGCTGCCCGGCGGCCTCCGCGTCGGGCAGCCGGGCTACGTGGCGACCCTGGAGGTGCGGATGCTGCACGCGCACATGCGAAGGCTCGCGCTGGACCGCGGCTACGACAGCTCGGCGGACGGCTGCCCGATCAACCAGGTCGACCTGGGGCGGACCTGGATGGACTTCACCCTGACCGCCTACACGGCCGAGGGGCTCCTGGGGTTCGGGCTGAGCAGCCGCGAGCAGGCCGAGCTGTACCGCTACTGGTGGTACGTCGCCCACCTGCTGGGGATCGACGCGCGCCTGGTCGAGGGGATCACGGGCAACGGGGCCGCCGCACGCCTGGACGCCGTGTTCCAGACCGTGACCGGACCTGCCACGGAGGAATCGGCCGTGCTGGCGGACGCGACGCTGGCCTCGGCGACCTCCGCGCTGCACGCGATGCTCAAGGTCCCCGGCGAGCTGGCCCGACCGGCGCTGAACGCGATCGCCCGGCGGATCCACGGCGACGGCGTGTGCCAGGACCTGCGGATCCCTCCGGCCCCTATCGCCGACGCGTGGCTGGGCCCGGTGCTGTCCGGGCTCGCGCTGGCGCGCGAACGCCGCCGTCAGGACCCGAGGCGGTGGCAGGCCGCGATCGACCAGAACCTGGCGGCCGCCCGCGATCTGGTGGCCCGGCCCGGCCAGCCGACCGCCTACCAGCGCGGCGCCACCGGCTCCGAGGACTGAGGGAGCGGCCGCGAACACGGGCGTGGCGGGTTGGAGGCTTTCCAGCGGAGCAAGGGGCTGGTGCTCGGCACCGCTACCGTTGGCTGCGGCGGATACCGCTGACGGAAGTGGTGCGGACGGGTGGCCGCTGCTGGGAGACGATCGAGAGGGCGCACTTCTCGGCCGGTATTCTGCGTCCATGGTGTTTGCAGGGCAGGGTGCTTCGTCCGCTTTGTCTGTTTCTCAAGGAGTTGGAAAAACGGCTGCTTGCCGCTGGTAAGTTCGCAGGTCGTTGACTGGTGCTCCCCGCGCACGCGGGGATGGTCCCAGGGCCATCCGCATGTCGGACTTGTCAGCCTTGTGCTCCCCGCGCACGTGGGGATGGTCCCCCGGTGGTGGGGAGGGCGTTCGGCGACGGGCCGTGCTCCCCGCGCACGCGGGGATGGTCCCAGCGTGTCCGCCCACTCCGACACCACCGTGCCGTGCTCCCCGCGCACGCGGGGATGGTTCCGACGCTTCAACCCGGACCCAGGACCTGTTGGGGTGCTCCCCGCGCACGCACCGACATACCACGGACTACTGCTGGCGGGGGTTCTGGTCCCAGGGGCCACTCTGTGGTGGCTGCTGCTCGTAAGACTGCTGCGGGTACTGCTGCTGCGGGTATTGCTGGGGTGGGTAGTAGCCCTGGTTCATCTGGTGGTGCGGATGGTGGGTGTACTGCTGGGCGGGCCCCTGACCGGCGGCCTGGGCGTGGAACGCGAAGAACCACCGGGATACGGGCCGGTGCAGCAGGACCACTCCGGCGATGGCCAGGGGGAACAGGAACAGCGCCCAGATGACGCTGTTTCCGCCGAGCAGCAGCATCGACTGCATCACGATCTGGATGATGAGGACGACCTTGGCCATGGTCCGGGCCCAGGAACGGCCGCGGGTGACGGGGTACGCTGCCACCGCCATGAGCACGCCGATGACGGTGTGGGGCAGAGAGGCGCCGAAGGCGTATCCGGGCTCGACGCCGAACATGGGTGCGGTGGTCATGTTGAGGACGAGCACGGCCAACGAGATGGCGGCGGAGGTCCAGAGCACCGCGGCCAGGCCACGCACCGGCCCAGGGAGGGGAACCCGCTCCGGGTGGGTGGTCGGGCCGTGCTGTGGGGGCTGGGGTTGCATGGGGGCCTTTGCTGTCGGGGGAGTGTCGGGCCGGAGAACGGCAGGGCAGGGGTCCGCCACGGTCGGCTCGTGCCGTGCACCGTATGGCGGGTCTCCACGGTGGCAGAGCCGTCGAAGTGGAATCAGAACGTAGTTTAGTGTCCGTTCCGATACGCCTCGTGGCGGTTCTCCTGGCCACATGTGGCCGTGTGAGCCTTCGCCGCGCCCTGGGCGGCCCCGCCCGGAGTCCGGGGCCCGAACGGGGCGCGGACACCGGGGCGGGCCGCTACCCGGCCCGAAGTCCGCGGACACGGCACGTCCCGAAGGCACCGACCACGGCGGTGCCGGGCCCCGGCGGTCCGGCGGGCGCGAGCCCGCCACCGGCCCCCGGACCGACCCGGGTGTCACCGCGTGCGGAGGGTCACCTCGCAGCCGCCGCCGGAGGGGACGGAGGCGTGTCCAGATCCGCTTCCTCCCCCTGGTCCGGACCGAGACCGGGCTCGGCGGCCCCGGGGCCGGGGGCAGGACCCGGAGCGCCGGAACGGTAGCGGTCGTCCTCGCGGAGCCAGCGCACCAGGGAGGCGGCGACCAGGCTCAGGATGAAGATCAGCGGGAAGGCGGTCACGACCGACAGGGTCTGCAACGCGTCGGTGCCTCCGGCCGACATCACCGAGACCGACACCGCAGCCAGGACGACGGCCCAGAGCACGCGGTTGGACCTTGAGGGCTCGACCTCGTTGGGCAGGTCACGGGAGGTGGCCGCGCCCATGATGTAGGACGCGGAGTCCAGCGTCGTGGCCAGGAAGACCAGCAACAGCAGCAGGAACAGCGGGGTGATGATCCAGCTGAGCGGGAACGCCTCCAGCGTGGCGAAGATGGCCGACACCGCGCCCTCGGACTCCAGGGTGTCGACGATGGGCGCCTGCCCGCTCAACTCGAAGGCCATGCTGGAGTTGCCGAGCAGCGCGAACGAGAGCCAGCAGCCCAGGCTGCCGAAGCCGCACATGCCCACGATGATCTGCCGGACGGTGCGCCCCTTGGAGATCTTGGCGCAGAACATGCCGACGAACGGCCCGTAGGAGATCCACCAGCCCCAGTAGAAGACCGTCCAGACCTCCTCGAAGCCCGACCCGCCGACCGGGTCGGTGTAGGTGCTCATCCGGACGATGTTCTGGGCGAGCATGCCCACGCTGTTGGTGAAGGTGTCGATGACGAAGACCGCCGGGCCCAGCACCAGGACCAGGACGCCCAGGGCGGCGGCCAGGTAGAGGTTGAGGTTGGCCAGGCGCTTGAGTCCGCGGTGCAGGCCCAGGGCGACACTGCCCCCGAACAGCACGGTCCACAGGCCGATCACGACGGTGTTGAGGGTGGCGCCCGGCTCGAAGCCCAGCATGCGGGAGAAGCCCTCGGCGACGGTGGGCACGGCCAGGGCCAGCGAGGTCCCCGCCGCCCCGATCATCCCGAGGATGAAGAAGACGTCGATCAGGCGCCCCGGCCAGCGGTCGACGCGGTCGCCGAGCACTCCGCGGCAGGCCTCGCTCAGGCGCAGGCGGCGGATCCTGCGCACGTGGTAGGCGTAGGCCAGGGCCAGGGTCGGGACGCAGAAGACCGCCCAGGCGGTGGGGCCCCAGTGGAAGAGGGGGTAGGTGGCCGACCACTCGGCGGCCTCGGCGCTGTGCGGTTCGAGTTGGAACGGGGGATCCACGTGGTAGTGCGCCCACTCGATGATCCCCCAGTACATGAGGCCGCCGCCGATCGCGGCGGTGAAGATCATCGCGAGCCAGGTGGGGGTGGAGAACTCGGGGCGGTCGTCGGGGCCGCCCATCCTGATGCGGCCGTACCTGCTGAAGAGCAGCCAGACGAGCAGCACCGCGAGTGCGGCGACGAACCACATGTACACCCAGCCCAGGTCGGACTGGAGCCAGGACAGGACCTGGCCGAGCAGGCGTTCACCCGTCCGCGGCGCGACCACGAACGGTGCGCTGAAGCCGATCACCATGATCAGCGCGGGCCAGAAGACTGTTTTGTCGATGTTCCAGCGGATAGCTCGGGTCACCTCCGGGGTCGAGGGCGTGGACTATCCAGTTACTACTGTGTTGCGCTTGACTAATCAACCAGTCAGAATCGCTCCACCACTGTTCGACGCCCACTGCCGTGCGCTGCCGTTATGGCGAAAAGCGTTTAACAGCAAGGGTTTCTTGGGTAGTGAAGCGTCCGGAACGATGCCTCTGTAACGAAGTGACAACCACGGCCGCGTTGCGAAAATCGCCATGGTGCTGTTACGTTCCCACCGTGAGCGACAACGTGGCCGACGACGTGCGCGGCAGGGCCCGCGAGGCGATCCGCCGATCCGGCCTCTCCCAGCGCCAGTTCGCGACCAGACTCGGCATCGACCCCAGCAAACTCTCCAAGTCCCTGACCGGCACCCGGCGCTTCACCGCCCTGGAACTGGCCGGTATCGCCGACGAGACCGGGGTGACGGTCAACTGGCTGCTCAACGGCAAGGACGACGCGGAGACGGTCTCGGCGGTACCGCGCGACTCGTCGGCGGTACGGCCGACCTCCGCGAGCCTGGCGGACCACCCCGCGGCCGCCCGGGAGCACAGCCGCAGGCTCCAGATCATCGAGGCCGCGTGGACCCTCATCGCCGAACGCGGCTTCCACTCGGTCCGCGTCGCCCAGGTCGCCCAGGCCTGCGGGACGTCCAGCGCCACCGTCCACTACTACTTCCCGACCCTCAACGACCTCCTGGTGGAGGCGCTGCGCCACTCGGTCAAGCAGGCCTTCGACCGCCAGGTCGCGGGGCTGCACACCATCGAGGACCCCTACGAACGCCTCCTGCGGCTCATCGAACTCCAGCTCCCCGACTCCGAGCGCCTGCGGCTGGAGTGGTCGATCTGGCTCCAGGTGTGGACGGCCGCGGCGCTGGACCCCCAGATGCGCGGACTGCACACCGACTCCTACCTGCGCTGGCACGAGACCATCGCCCGCACCCTGCGGGAGGGCCGGGAGAGCGGGGTCTTCGCCGACTTCGACGTCGAGGAGATGACCAGACGCCTCACCGCCCTCATCGACGGTATGGGCATCCAGGTCATGACCGGGATGCCCGGACGGTCGGTCGCCCACATGCGTGACACCCTGCGCTCGGTCATCGACAGCGACGTCCTGGGCCGTCGCAGGGCCCCGGGGGACAGCGATGCCCCCGGCGACAGCGGTATCCCAGGCGACAGCGACCCCCCGGGGGACAGCGATATCCCAGGCGGCAGCGACCTCCCGGGCCGCAGCGACGCCCCGGGGGACTGAGCCAGCCCGCATTCGACCCGGCCCCCTTCGGAGCCCCCACCTCGGTTCCGCGCGCCCGAAAACGCCCCCTCCGGCCCCCGAGGGCCGCCCGTTCACAGAACCCGCAACCCCGCACACGCACGGAGACGGAGCACCGCCTTGAGCGACACCATGAACCCCAAACCCATCCTGACCTGCGCCCTCACCGGCGCCGGGGACACCGTCGGCCGCAGCGAGCACGTGCCGGTGACGCCCGAGCAGATCGCCGCCGCCGCGGTCGAGGCCGCCGAAGCCGGCGCCAGCGTGGTGCACATCCACGTCCGCGACCCCGAGACGGGCGCCCCCTCCCGCGACAACGCCCTCTACCGGGAGGTCGTCGACCGCATCCGCCAGACCGGCGTGGACATCGTCATCAACCTCACGGCGGGCATGGGCGGCGACCTGGTCATCGGCCAGGAGGACCCGCTCGAGTTCGAGGAGGGCACCGACCTCGTCAACGGCCTGGACCGCCTGCCGCACGTGGAGGAACTGCTGCCCGACATCTGCACACTGGACTGCGGCAGCCTGAACTTCGGCGACGGGAGCCAGGTGTACATCTCCACCCCGGACATGCTGCGCGCGGGTGCCAAGCGCATCCAGGAACTCGGGGTCCGCCCGGAGCTGGAGATCTTCGACACCGGCCAGCTGTGGTTCGCCAAGACCATGCACGCCGAGGGCCTCATCGACGACCCGTCGCTGTTCCAGCTGTGCACCGGCATCCCCTACGGGGCGCCGTCGGACCCGGGCGTCCTCCAGTCGATGGTGAACCTGCTCCCCGAGGGCGCGCAGTGGGCGAGCTTCTCCATCGGCCGCAAGCAGATGCCGTGGGTGGCGCAGTCGGTGCTGCTCGGCGGGCACGCCCGGGTGGGGCTGGAGGACAACCTCTACCTCAGCCGCGGGGTGAAGGCCACCAACGGCCAGCTCACCGAGAAGGCCGTCAACATCATCGAGCAGCTCGGCGCCCGGGTGGCCACACCGGACGAGGCCCGCGCCATGCTCGGGCTCCGACGCGCCGCCTGACCGCCGCCCCGCACGAACCGCCGACCACACGAGGAGCACGATGACGGAGAACGCGAGAACCACCCCCGAGGCCGTGCGCACGGTCGCCTGCGTCGGAGCGGGTGTCATCGGGGGCGGCTGGGTGGCCCACTTCCTGGGCCGCGGCTACCGGGTGGTCGCCTGGGACCCCGCCCCGGACGCCGAGAGCAAGTTGCGCGGGCTGGTCTCCTCGGCCTGGCCCGCCCTGGAGGAACTGGGCCTGGCCGAGGGCGCCTCCACGGCGAACCTGCGGGTCGTGGACACACTGGCCGAGGCCGTGGCCGACGCGGACTTCGTCCAGGAGAGCGCTCCGGAGCGCCTGGACCTGAAGATCGACCTGCTGGCCGAGATCGACGCCGCCACCCCCGAGGGCGTGGTCATCGCCTCGTCCACCTCCGGCTACAGCATGAGTGAGATGCAGGTGGGGGCCCGCACGCCGGGGCGGCTCGTCGTCGGGCACCCGTTCAACCCGCCCTACCTGGTGCCCCTGGTCGAGGTGGTCGGCGGCGAGCGCAGCGAGCGGTGGGCCGTCGACTGGGCCTCGGACTTCTACCGCGCCGCGGGCAAGTCGGTGATCACCATGGAGCGGGAGCTGCCGGGGTTCATCGGCAACCGGATCCAGGAGGCCGCCTGGCGCGAGGCCCTGCACATGGTCGCCGAGGGGGAGGCCACCGTCGAGCAGATCGACCTGGCGATGACCAGCGGCCCCGGGCTGCGCTGGGCCTTCTTCGGCCCCTGCCTGACCTTCCACCTGGCCGGGGGAGAGGGCGGCATGGCGCACATGCTCGACCACTTCGGCCCGTCCCTGAAGTCCCCGTGGACCCGCCTGGAGGCGCCCGAACTCACCGCCGAACTGCGCGACCGCATGGTCGCGGGCACGGACGAGGTCGTGGCCGGGCGCTCCACCGCCGAGCTGATCGCCCAGCGCGACCGCCGCCTGATCGCGGTGGCCCGCGCGCTGGAGGAGGTCGAACGCGCCGAGGCCGCCGAGGCCGCCGGGCGTGCGGGGGGAGACGCGTGAACGCGACGCTCACCCAGCGGCTGCGGCCGGAGTGGATCGACTACAACGGTCACCTCAGCGAGGCCTACTACGTGCTGCTCTTCGGGTTCGCGACGGACGCGCTGATGGACCGGGTCGGTCTGGACGCCGCCTACCGCGAGCGGTCCGGCTGCTCGCTGTACACGGTGGAGGCGCACGTGCGGTACCTGCGCGAGGTCGCCGCGGACGACGAGGTCGAGGTCCGCACCCGGGTGGTCGGCCCGGGCCCGGACCGACCCGGCGTCAAGAAGGCGCGGATCTGCCACGAGATGCGGGTCGGCGAGGTCCTGGTGGCGACCGAGGAGCTGATGGCGCTCCACGTCGACCAGGCGCTGGGTCGGGCGGTCCCCTTCCCCGAGGAGGCCGCCGCGCGCCTTGCGGCCCTCGCCGAGCCCGCACCCGACTACGCGGGCCGCGCCGTCGGGGGGTAGTCCGCGGGCGCCCCCGACGAGGCCGGGCGGATGCGGCGCCGGGGCCACGGAGTCCCGCGGAGCCTCCGCAGCCGGTCCGCGGGCGTCCAGGCCGGGGCCGTGCCGTGCCCTGCGCCCGGGAGGACGTCGCGCGCTGCGGTCCAGTCGACTCCCGGGACGGCGGGGACAGGCTCGGCGGTGCCCACGCGCGAGCACCCGGTCGTCGTGGGCGGCCGGGTGCTCCGCTGGCGGTCTCCCCGTCCCGCTGGCGCTTCGGGATCAGCCCACGAGCATGCGGGGGACGAGGTAGACGAGCTCGAAGGCCTCGTAGGCCGCGCCGACGACGAACAGCGCCAGCGCGGGCAGGCCCAACCAGCCGGCCTGCCGGAGTCCGTGGAGGTAGCCGCGGCGGCGGTCGGGGGCGCCGACCGCCGCGGGGCACAGCCAGGACCTCCCGATGAGGTAGGCGCCGAGCATGAGCAGGGCGTAGGCCTGGAACTCGATGACGAGCGCCAGAGAGTGCGGGATCATCAGCGTGGCCGTGGCCTCGTCGACGGGGGCCAGGATCACGCCGGTCTCGTACGCCTTGTGGGCGAAGAGGGGGATCCCGGCGAAGGGCACGACCATCGAGGGCAGCATGATCCTCAGCAGGGCGACGGTCAGCACGTTGACCCCGAAAATGGTCAGGCCGAACAGCCAGGGGTTCGCGAACAGCTCACCCACCAGGTCGGCCGTCCCGTCCTCCTGCTGGGAGCCGACCTGGGCGGCGTTCAGTTCGGGGAAGGCCAGGGCCGCCCCCACGCCGACGAGGAACACGCCGTAGGCGATCGCGTTCATCACGAGGTAGGCGCCGAGGTTCGCGCGGATGATCCGGAAGGGCTTGCGAAGGCTTCGCACGTGTCTGGCTCCGTGTTCGATGGGGCTGGTTCGATGGGGTTCGGGGAGCCGCCGGGGCTCCCGGTGCTCGGTACCGGGCGAACGCGCGCCCGCGGCGCCGGCGTTCAGTTGCTGCCGTCCAGCAGCGCGTTCCAGCGCAGCCGGGTCGCCCGCTCCACGCTGGAGGTCGAGGCGCACAGCCCGAGCGCGACGTTGAGCCACAGCGGCAGGTCGACGGGCGAGGTGAAGGTGCCGAAGCGCTCGGCCACCGGCGGTACCTGCGAGACCGCTTCGACGATCTGCGGGACGACGAGAAGGATCGGCACGACCAGCAGGACCAGCGACACCGTCCTGACCAGGCGGCCCAACACCGGGTGCTCGCGGTCCAGGCGGGCGCGGCGGCCCTCCGCCGAGCGTTCGTCCGGAACGAGCTGGCGCTCGTCGCCCCCGGCGGCCACGTAGTGGCAGCGTTTGAGCCCGAAGGCCGTCGACTCCACCTCGATCACCCCTCCCGGCACCGGGAAGACCGCCGGGAGCGTGGACTCCAGGTGGTGCCTGCCGTCCAGGTAGAGGTGGGCCCTGCCCTTGCCGTCCTCGGTCATGACCCGCTGCCAGTAGGGCACGTCGACGGAGTAGACCGCGCGGTGCCCGTCGCCGTCGGTCAGAGGCAGGTGGAACAGTGCGCGGGAGAGCGGCTGCCACCAGCGGAAGCTTTTGAGCGGACGGCCGTTTCCGTCCTTGATCCGCTTGGCCGCCTCGCGCCGTCCGCGTTCCTTGATCACTTCGGGCTCCCTGTCCGCTCGTGAGTACCGATGGCCGACCCGGCGCGGTATCGCGACCGCCGCACACCCGTCGCCGCTGGGGGCGTACCTGGCGTGCTCGGTAGCGGACCGGTCACGATCGGCGCTCGTCCCTATTTCAGAGGCTGCCCTCGGGGCAGGGTCAAGCCGGGGAGCCGTCCGGTTTCGGGGACGGCGTACGGACGGTGGCCGAACGAGGGAACGAGTGAACGCCGCTTGACCCTGCCCCCGGGGCAGGGTGTGGACTGTGTGTCCGTGCGGGGCGCGGCGCCGCCCGCGGTCGCGGCGGAGGAGGAGGCATCGCGTGGCCTGGAGCACTCAGCAGCTCGCCGAGCTCGCCAACACGACGGTCAAGGCCGTCCGGTACTACCACGAGGTCGGCCTGCTGGACGTGCCGGAGCGGGCGGCGAACGGATACAAGCAGTACCAGGTCCCGCACCTGGTCCGTCTGCTCCAGATCAAGCGGTTGAGCGATCTGGGCGTCCCGCTGTCGGAGGTGGCGTCGATGGGGCGGGCGGACGAGGACCCGGACGAGGCGATCCGCGTGCTGGACAAGGAGCTGGAGGCGACGGTCGAGCGGCTCAACCGCGTGCGGGCGGAGCTGGCCGTCATCCTGCGCCACCGCGCACCGGCCTACGTTCCCCCCGCGTTCGCGCCGGTCTCCCACGAGCTCTCCGACCGGCAGCGGTCGTTGCTGATGGTCTACTCGACCGTTCTCAGCGAGAGGTCCGTGGAGGAGTTCCGCGCGCTGATCAGCGATCCCGACGAGACGGACGAGGAGTTCGAGGCCCTACCCGAGGACGCGGACGGGGCCGTGATCGACCGCCTCGCCGCGCGCATGCTGCCGGTCGTGCGCAGGCGGCGCGAGGAGAACCCGTGGTCGGCCGACCCCGCCGGCGACGCGCCGGGCGGTGCGGAGCGCGCCGAACGCACGATGGCCGAGGCCATGGCGCAGCTGTACAACCCCGCGCAGCTGCGGGTGCTCAAGCGTCTGAGCGCCCTCATTCGGGACGAGGTTCCGGACGGGGGCGGCGACGCGCCCTGACACGGGGCCGAGGGGCTCCGGAGCCGCAGGGGTCAGCGCTCGTGCCCGTGCCCCTGGCGGGTCCGGGCCTGAGCGGACCCGTTCGCGGCGGGACGCCGCACCCTCACCAGCTGCGCGAGCAGGGCCAGCACGGGCAGTTCCACCAGCGGTCCCACGACCAGCGCCACCGCGATCAGGGGCCGGTCGGGGAAGGCCGCGACCGCGACGGCCAGCGCGATGGGCGAGTTGCGGGCCGTGGTGGTCATGACCAGGGTGACCCCCTGGTCCGCCGGAAGGCGCAGCATCCGGGACAGGCCGGTGGCGACCAGCGGCAGTGCCACGAAGAAGACCGCCAACGGCGGCAGCAGGGCGAGCAGGTCGGCGCCGTGCTCCAGGACGGTGCGGGCCTGCCAGGCGAACATCGCCAGCACGGCCGCGTACAGCAGCGGCAGGACCAGGCGCGAGGCCGGTCCGGTGACGTACTGCTCACGCCAGGCGGCTCCCCCGAACCGGCGCGAGGCCCACCGCAGCACCGTGGCCAGGGCCAGCGGGACGACGAGGACGAGCAGCACCGACTCGGCCAGGGTCGCGGCGTCGACCATCGCGGCCCGGCCGCCCAGCAGCAGCACGTACACCGGCAGCAGCACGAGCTGGAGGACGAGGTTGACCGGCAGCAGGGCGGCGGCGATGCCGGTGTGCCCGCGCGCCACGGCGGTGAAGACCAGGTACCAGTCCGTGCACGGGGTCACCAGCAGCAACAGCAGACCGATGCGCAGGTCCGGTTCGCCCCCGAGCAGCCCCGCTCCCAGGGCCCAGGCCAGGAGCGGGGTGAACACGAAGTTGAGCGCCAGGCTGACGGCGACCAGGGTCCTGGCGCGCCTGACCTCGCCCACGTGGGCGGCGTCCATCTGCACGAACACGGCGGTGAGCATCGCCAGCAGGGCGGGCAGCACCACGTGCCCGGCCGCGGGACCGACGGGCAGCAGCAGGCCGGTCCCGAGGCCGATCAGGGCGGCCAGGGCCACGAACAGGCTCTGGAGGCGTTCGGCCAGCGACATCGGTTCAGTGCTCCTCGGCGGTTTCGAAGACCCGTGTCAACACCATGTGCCCACGGTAGGCCTTCGAGACGGCTCCGAGGCCGGGTCCGGTACGCGTACGCCCGGCACCTCGGGGAGGAGCCCTGAATCCGACGGTGGGCGTCAGGCCTCGTCGAGGTCGACGGTGGGCAGGGGCTTGACCGCCGGGCCGTTGAGCACGCTGCCGTCGGTGTCGTACCGGGATCCGTGGCAGGGGCAGTCCCAGCTGGTCTCCGCCGCGTTCCAGGCCAGGCGGCAGCCCAGGTGGGTGCAGTTCAGGCTGACGGCGTGGAGCCCGCCCCGCTCGTCGCGGTACGCGCCGACGGAGTCGCCGTCGACCTCGATGACGCCGCCCTGTCCCCGGTCCAGGTGGCGGGCGTGGTGGGGATACAGGCGGCCCAGGTGTCCGCCGACCATGTCCGCGCCGACCTTGAGGTTGTCCTTGATCAGCCGTCCCACGGCCTTGGCGTCACCGACGCGGGTCGCGTCGAACATCGCCTGCCAGGGGTTGTCGCGGCCCTGGAGGATGTCGTTCAGGATGACGGCTGCGGCGGTGCCGTTGCTCAGGCCCCACTTGTTGAACCCCGTCGCCACCAGGATCCGGTCGTTCATCGACGAACGGCCGATGTAGGGCACCTGGTCGGCCGTGGTGTAGTCTTGGCCCGACCAGCGGTACTCCACCGCGTCCACGTCGAAGGTGGACCTGGTCCACTGTTCCAGGTCGTCCCACAACGCCTGGGTGTCCTGCCCGGTGCCGGTCTCGTGACCGCCGCCCACCACGATCAGTCCATTGGGGCCGCGGTCCAGCCACGGCCGCGTGGACCTGCTGGGCGAGTCGATGGAGATCGCCATCTCCTGCGGTGCCGGTCCGTGGAGCCGGGCCGCCAGCCCGAAGGACCGGAAGGGGCGCGTCCTGGCGAAGTACCCCCCGATCATGTTGATCGGCAATAGCGTCGCCACCACCACGGAGCCCGCGCGGACCGTCGCGTCGTCGGTGCGCACCCGCACGGTGCCGTCCCGCTCCTCATCCACCTCCAGCACGCGGGTGTGCTCGAACACCTGCCCTCCGGCCGCCGACAGGGCCTCGGCCAGCCCGGCGACGTAGCGGCCCGAGTGGAAGTGCAGCTGGTGGTCGAACCGTACCGCCGCCTCGATCCCGAAGGGCAGGTCGGTCGTCTCCACCAGCGACGCGGGAAGGCGCAGGCGCTGGGCCGCGGCCGCCTCCTCCTCCAGGGTCCGGCGCTGCTTGGGTTCGCGGGTGTAGGCCACGGCGGGCGCGCGGGTGAGGTCGCAGTCGATGCCGTACTCACCGGCGAGTTCGGCGACCAGTTCCACCCCGGCCTGGTTGGCGTCGGCGTACACGCGGGCCAGGTCCTGGCCGTACCGGTCGACCAACCCGGCGTAGACCAGCCCGTGCTGGGAGGTGACCTTGCCGGTGGTGTGCCCCGTCGTGCCCTGGCCCAGGCGCCCCGCCTCCAGAACCGCGACGCTGCCCGCACCGGCCCGCCGCGCCAGCAGCGCGGTGGTCAGCCCGACGATGCCGCCTCCCACCACCGCGACGTCGACTTCCACGTCCTGGTTCAGACGGGGAAACTCCGATCGGTTCTCCACGACCGTCCACACGCTCCTGTGCTGCATCCTCTGCCCCTCCCGGTCAGGTCCAGACGCCGTCGGCCCCCGTGCGACGGACAGCGCCTACACCAGCTACCCAGCGTTCCCGGTCGCTACCGCCGGAGTCCCGGGTCGGGGCATGGCCTGATGCGACTTCCAGCGCCGGGGGAGGGGTGGTTCGGCTTTGGTGGTTCCCGAGGTGGAGGGGAATGGTGGTCTGTATGTTTGGTTCTCTGGAGCGACAGCGTTTTGGTGGTTGGTGAGTTTTTTTGGTTCCTTTGGGGCCTGTGGTGCGTGTGTCTGTTTCTGAAGAAGTTGGAAAAACGGCTGCTTGCCGTTGGTAAGTTCGCAGGTCGTTGACTGTGCTCCCCGCGCACGCGGGGATGGTCCCGCGTTGCCATTGCGCTCCGAATAAGCGCGGGTGTGCTCCCCGCGCACGCGGGGATGGTCCCCGCGACCCGAGGGCGAGCAGGGCCAGCAGGCCGTGCTCCCCGCGCACGCGGGGATGGTCCCTCGGCCGAGGCCGGATGGAAGCACCCGGTGTTGTGCTCCCCGCGCACGCGGGGATGGTCCCGGCGTGCTCCGGCGACTGGGACTGTGGCTTAAGTGCTCCCCGCGCACGCGGGGATGGTCCCACGGCGAACCCGCCGCACCCTGGCGCCTGGCCGTGCTCCCCGCGCACGCGGGGATGGTCCCACGTCGCCTTGGCGGATGTCCTCCACGCGGCGGTGCTCCCCGCGCACGCGGGGATGGTCCCTCGGTGCCCTTGGCCTCGCGGGCAAGGACACCGTGCTCCCCGCGCACGCGGGGATGGTCCCAAGGGCGTCGTGATCAGCGCCAACGTCATCGAGTGCTCCCCGCGCACGCGGGGATGGTCCCGGCATGACCGGGCACGTCACCATCGAGGGCGGGTGCTCCCCGCGCACGCGGGGATGGTCCCGGAACACCTGGACAAGCTCTCAGACCTGCGGGGTGCTCCCCGCGCACGCGGGGATGGTCCCTCGGGGCCGGGTGAGCTGCCGGTGGTGGTGCTGTGCTCCCCGCGCACGCGGGGATGGTCCCCACGCGGTGCGCCAGGCCGGGGAGGGCGTGGTGTGCTCCCCGCGCACGCGGGGATGGTCCCTCCCACATGTCGTGCATCGTCGAACTCTCCTTGTGCTCCCCGCGCACGCGGGGATGGTCCCGCGCGATGCAGCGCGGCGAGCGCGCCATGGAGGTGCTCCCCGCGCACGCGGGGATGGTCCTGGTGTGACGAATGTCAGGAAAACCGCCCCAGAGTGCTCCCCGCGCACGCGGGGATGGTCCCGATCCCACCCGCGTCGAGGGCCGCCACGCCGCGTGCTCCCCGCGCATGCGGGGATGGCATTCGTCGTCTCCGGAAAACCGCTCGACGGCTTCGCGGCGTCCTGACACAGTGGCGCACCATGACGGGTTCCGAATTTGTGACCGCCGCGGACGTGCGGCTCATGCAGGGGCTGGCGCAGCGCGTCACCGCGATCCGCCCGGACCTGGTGAACAGCGACGCGTCGTTCGGCGAGCTGGCCTGGAACTGGGGCCGGGGGCACGCCAGCGACGGCGCGACCTGGCCGCGTCGGCTGTGGTTCTCCGGCGGGGAACTGGTCGCGTGGGGCTGGGTCCGCCTTCCGCGCCGGGTGAGGCTGAGCGACGGTTCGGTCAGGGACGCCACCGGCGCCTACCTGATGCACCAGGTCCACCCCGACCACGCCGGACTGGTCGACGAGGTGATCGCCTGGTACGACGCCACGGCGGCGGGCCTCGAACGCACGGTGCTGCCCAGCGCCGCCGACGGGTTCGCCCTGGAGCGGTGGGCCGCGCGCGGCTACGGGACCGACCCCGACTCGCTCGGCGACGACGGGACCTGGACCCAGCTCAACGAGCGCGACCTGACCGACGTGGAACAGCCGGTGCTGCCGACCGGATTCCGGTTCCGCACCGCCGACGAGGCCGGACCGGAGGCCGCGGTCCGGGCCCACCTGGACGCCTGGGCCCCCTCGGCGTACACGGCCGAGGCCTACCAGGGCGTCCGGCGCACGGCGGGGTACCGCGGCGACCTGCACGTCCTGGTGGAGGCTCCGGACGGGACGATGGCCTCCTCGACCATCATGTGGCTCGACGAGGCCAACGGGACCGTCGAGTTCGAGCCGGTCGGTACGCACCCGGACTACCGGCGTCTGGGGCTGGGCAGGGCGATGCTCCTGCACGGGATGCGCCTGGCGGGGGAGGCCGGGGCCACGCACGCGACGGTCGCCTGCCTGGGCGCGCCGGGACACCCCGAGGCGCGCGGGCTGTACTACGGCGTCGGGTTCCGGATGCTCGTGCGGGACGCGCCGCTCGTCAAGACGGCGACCGCGGAGTGAGATTCGTGTGACTCCTGATGCGTGAGGTGCGCGTGTGGTCTCCGGTGACCTCGGGTAGGGGCGGGCCAGTCACCCGACAGGGAGGAGAACCGGACATGAGCGTTCCAGAGGAGTCCAGGCCCAAGACCACGGACACCGACCAGGTCGTCGACGCCGACCACGGCGACGACGCCCGCGAGCCGGACACCCGAGGAGAACTGGAGGCCGAGCTCCAGGACAGGATGGAGGAGCAGGACCTCAGCCGCGAGGACTTCGGCTCGGAGTGAACCGGCCACGGTCCCGGAGCCGCACCGGCCGACGGCGGCTCCGGGACCGGCCTGTCCGCGCGGCAGACGGATAGGCTCCCCGTATGGGCGACCCCTCCGCGCACGCCGCTCCCGACCCCCGGGACCCCCTCACCCGTCTCCGCCTCCGCGCCAACCGGAGCGAACGCGGCAGGAAGGTCTTCTTCGGTCTCTACCAGGGCCTCTCCTTCGGCTGCGCCATGGGCTTCGCCCGTTTCCTGCTGAGCGGGTCCGACCCGTGGACCTCGCTGTTGCACGGCGTCATCGCCGGAGTGGTCTTCAGTTCGTTCATGGCCCTGTTCGCCACTCCGCCGCGTCCGCGGGTGTCCCGCGACCCGGCGGCGCAGGCCGCCATCGCCCCCGAGACACTGCGCGCCGCCACGGACCGGCTGATCCTCGGCCGACCCGGCACCGACCCCGAAGCCAACCGTGTGGCCGCCCTCCAGGCCGAACAGGTGCTCAACGCCCCCTCCGTGAGGATCCCGGTGGCGGTGGCGGCCCTCGTCGCGGCCGTCTGCTCCCTGGGTGCACTCGCACTGCCCTCCGATGAGGCGATGGACTTTCCGCGCGCCCTGCTGGGGGCGGTCGCCCTCGCCTGTGTCCTGACGCCGTGCTTCCTGCTCCCGGTGCGGCTCCTCCACCGGCGGCGCAGCAGGGAGTTCCTGGCACTCCACACCCCGTCCGACCGCGACCGCTCCGACTCCGGCCGCGACTGAATCGGGGCCCCGTCCGGGACCGCGCGTCGGCCCCGCCCCACCCCGCCCACAGGCGGATACGCTGTCCCGGTCCGCGCGAGGCGCGCGCGGACCCGCGAACAGCGAAAGCGAGACGATGAGCCCTTCGATCGCCACCAACACCCGTGTCGACCTCGACGGCCTGCTGGAGTTCGTGCGCCCCCGCCACCACGCGCTCCTCATCACCCGCCGCGCGGACGGCGAGCCCCAGGCCTCCCCGGTGACCTGCGGCGTCGACACCCGGGGTCGGATCGTGGTCTCCACCTACCCCGAGCGCGCCAAGACCCGCAACGCCCGGCGCGACCCCCGGGTCAGCGTCGTGGTCCTGTCCGACGACTTCGACGGCGCCTGGGTCCAGGTCGACGGTGAGGCCGAGATCATCGACGGGGAGGACGCGGTCGAGCCCCTGGTCGAGTACTTCCGCGTGATCTCCGGCGAGCACCCCGACTGGGACGAGTACCGCGAGGCCATGCGCCGCCAGGGCAAGTCCCTCGTCCGCGTCACCCCGAAGCGGTGGGGCCCGGTCGCCACCGGCGGCTTCCCCGCCGACCGGGTCTGAGCCCGGCCGCCGGTCGCGGCCTCAGCCCGGGGCGGGCCGGGTCCGAAGCCACACGCCCGGCCGCCGCGGCGCGCGGGTCACCGCCCCGCCGGCGGCGGTCGCCAGTCGTCGTCCGGAGGCGCGGCCCCCCGGTCGGGCGGGTCCCCGCCCTCGGGCGGCGGCTTCCAGTCCTCACCGGATGAGGCCCCCGCGGTCCCCTCGCCGGGCCGGGCGGTCCCGAGCCCCGGCATGCTGCCCCTGTCCCAGCCGGTCGGGTACCGCCTGCCGTCGGGCCGCTCCTTCCAGTAGTCCGGCGAGCGCACGGCCTCCTGCTTGCGGATCGTGTCCCGGCGGATGATCCACAGCACGAGGAAGATCACCCCGATCGGGATGACGAGGGCCATCAGGATCCCGAACAGCGCGCCGGGTGTCGCCCACTCCATCGCCTTCCTCCTCCAGGTGGGGGCGCGGCCCTCACAGGGCCGCGAGAAGCTCACGGCACGCGCACTCGCAGCGGCGGCACGCCTCGGCGCACACCCAGCAGTGCTCGTGCCGGGCGGCGTGGCGGTCGCACTCCTCGCCGCACAGGCGGCAGGCCTCCGCGCACGCCTTGACCAGTGTCCGGACGAGGGTGTCGTCCTCCCCGGTCCGACGCGAGAGCACCCGCTGGGTGGACTCGCACACGTCGGCGCAGTCCAGGTCCAGGCGCACGCACGCGACCAGTTCGGCCACCGCCCGTTCGCCCAGGCAGGAGTCCGCGCACAGCACGCACGCCTGCGCGCACGCGCCGCAGGCCTCGATGCAGGCCCGCACCCTCTCCTCGATCCCGTCGCCCCGGCGGTCGGAGCGGGTGTCCAGCATCTGTTCGACGACGCTCATGACTCCTCCTCGAACGTTTCCGGTCCGGACCCGGGGCGGGTCCGGACCGGGGCCTTCACAGCGTGAACCGCAGCGCGAAGTGGTTCAGCGAGGCGGGGAGCCCCGAGGCGGGCAGCGGCCCGCCCGCGTCCACGCGCTTCAGGTCCCGGCCCCGGAGCAGGGCGCGCAGGAACAGCGACACCGTCAGCGGAACCAGGTCGCGCGCCGCGCACCCGGCGGGGCCGTAGCTGAAGGGCACGATCCCCGGCTCCGCCTCGGCGCGCCCGTCGAGCCAGACCTGCGGCTCGAACGCGTCCGCGTACGGAAGCCGGGAGGAGTCCCGGTGGAAGTAGGAGCTCGCGATGAGGAAGGCCGTTCCCGCCTCGAACACCTCCTCCCGCCAGGCCGTCTCCCGCGTGCTCTCCCGGATCACCATGAGCGTGGTCGGCCACAGCCGCACCGACTCGCGCACCGTCGCCCGCAGCAGCGGCAGGTCGAGCCCCTCGCGGCCGTCCGCCTCCTCGCGGGCCTCGTGGGCGCCGGGGCTGAGCGAGGTCAGCAGCGCCAGGGAGCGGAACGCGGCGACGGCGGCCGCGTCGAACGCGAACAGCCAGTGCGCCACCTGGTCCTCCGGGTGTACGTCCGTTCCCCGGCCCTGCCCGCCGCGACCGCTCCCGCCGGAGGCCGTCGCGCCACGATCCCTCCCGCTTCCGCCGCCACCGCTGCGGGGGCATCCGGCGGGCGACTCCGCGGCGGCCGCTCCCGCGACCAGGCGGGCGGCGAGGCTGCCCGGTTCGGCGCGTTCGATGTTGGCGCGCACCCGGCTAAGGAACTCCTCCCTCGCCGCGTGGTCCGCCGGGGCCGCGTAGGCCCAGTTCGCGCGCGAGCGCAGGGCGTGCAGGAGTTCGGTCGTGCGGCGGTCCTCCGCGGCGAACGAGCCGAAGACCACGCGCCGGGCCATGGCGTGGAAGGAGTCGGCGAACCTGCGCCAGTCCAGGACCTCCCCGCCGCGCAGGGCCAGCCTGAGCGCCAGCGCCTCGTCGTCCGCCTGCCCGGCGACGACGTCCCCGTCGGGGTGGATCGTCTGGCCCGGCACCAGGGCGGCGACGTTGGCCGCGCGGCGCCCTGGCCGCGCGTCGTGGTCGGAGATCAGCGCCCCGTGGGGCTGGAAGTGGGAGAGCGCGCCGCGTTTCTCCATGCCGCCGGGGGAGAAGGGTTCGGGCGTCTCCCGCAGGAGCCGGCCCACGTCCTCCGGGGACAGGACCAGGGCGAGCCGCCGCCCCGCCAGGCGCAGCGGCAGCGGGTCGTCGCCGTGGCGCTCGCGCAGGCCGCGCAGGAGGGAGACCGCCTTGCGGTCGGCGTCCAGACCGGCGACCAGGCTCGTCATCAGCGGGCGGCGCACGATCACGCCCTTCGCCAGGTTGGGCAGCAGAACCGAGGACAGCACGCGCGCCGCCTCCGCGGCGGTGGGGCGGCGCGCCCCCCGCCGGAGTTCCGTCTCCGGCCGGGAGCCCGCCTCCTGTTGCGGATGCGCTCCCTGTCGCCGGTGTGCCTCCTGGTGTTCTGTGGGCATCGAGACCGTCCCCCTCGATCGGTTCGCTCCGGTGGATCGCTGTTGTCGGCCCTGGGTCCTTACGGTGCCGGTCCTGGCTCCGCGCCTGTCCCCGCGGCTCTCATGGCTCCCGCGGAACCCACGGCCCTCATGGGTGCCGTTGAGCTGGTTCCCGTGTTCCCAGGCCGGGTGAGGTGCGGGCCTGCCGGACCCGGTTTTCTCCGCCTTGGCCGTTCACGTGCCGGTTCCAGGCTTCTACTCCGTTCCCTGCCCCGGTCCGGGCGTGTCCGAACAGGGACGCATGGGACTTCTGTGACTTGCGGGGTCACCACCGTGCGCCGCCCGGCTTTCGCGCACCCGGTCTTCGCACACCCGACCGCTTCGGATCCGGGGCCCCGCGGACGCCCGCCGGGGGTTTCGTGTCCTCCCGGCCCGGCGGGCCGGGGCCCGCGAGGCGTCCGAGCCCTGCGAACCCGTGGTCCGGCGCCCCGCCTCCACGGGACCGGAGCGTCCCCGCGCACACGGGGGCGCCCCGGTCCGGTGAGGACCGGGGCGCCCGCCGTTCCCCGACCGCGCACGGCCGCGGGTCACCGGCCGCGGATCACAGGTGGTCGCGGGGCAGCGTCTCGGTCCACTGCCGGGAGAAGACCCGCTCGTCGTTCTCGAAGGCGTCCAGGGTCGCGTACACCCGGAACTCGGTCTCGGTGCACTCCAGCGACGTGTGGGTCTCGGTCCGGGTCCGCCACCCGTCCCGCGCGAAGCGCATCGTCCACGTCGACTCACCGCGCGCGGACGTGAAGTCGCCCGCCACGGACTCGTAGTACTCGTAGGCGCGCCGACCGACGTCCAGGTCGATGTCGTCGAAGTGCAGGATGCCGCCGTCCTTGACGATCTCCAGGGCCGACCGGGTGTCCACCAGGTCCCTGTAGACGGTCCAGCTGTGCTCCGGCTTCTCCCGGCGCGTGGTGGAGATCTCCGGCGCCGCCTCCGGCTCCCCGAAGGGCTGCGGGTGCGGCTCGTCCGCCTCGGAGTGAGGACGCACCGGCAGCAGCAGCCTGCTGTTCTCCGGGTGCACGGTCAACAGGGCGGGCTTGGGCGGCGGCCAGGCCAGCGGCCAGTAGGAGGTGGACAGCGACAGCCGGATGCGGTGCCCCACCGGGAACGCCTGCGCGACACCGTTCATGGTGACCTTCACCCGGTAGATCTCACCGGGTTCGAGCTTCTCGGGGTGCTCGTGGCCGTCGCGGTGGGTGAGGTTGAGCAGCCCGTAGGTCACCCGCGTGGCGCTGCCGTCCGGCGCGACGTCCACCAGCCGGGCGGCGACCATGGCCACCGGTTCGGTGACGGACACGTCCAGCTCCACCTCGGCGGCGCCCAGGATCTCCACGTCCTCCGACAGCACGTCGCTGTCGAAGACCAGGGAACCGCCGTCCTCCTCGCGCTGGTCGTAGGGCAGGTCCGGCGGGGCGTTGTAGGAGGCCCACTTGCCCGCGAACTGGCCCACGGTCAGCGGCGACCGCACGGTCAGCGACTCCGAGTGCACCTCCTCACCGGGGCGGCCGATCCGGTACCTGGCCAGCGGGTAGCCGCGGTACTCCACGCTCGGCGAGGGCCACTCGTCCTCGCGCACCCACCGGCCGGGGCGCTCGGTGTAGGCGGTGGAGGGGAGCACGCTGTCCTGCATCCACGCCCACAGGGACGGGCCCTCGTCGACACCGTTCTCCCTGCCCTTGAGCCAGCGGTCCAGCCAGCGCACGACCTCCTGGAGGTAGCCGATCGCCGGGCCGGGGCTGCCCATGTGCGGGTAGCGGTGCGACCACGGGCCGATCAACCCCCGGCTGGGCACCTCCAGGTTCTCCAGCAGCCGGAAGACGGCGTTGGAGTAGCCGTCCGCCCACCCGCTGGAGGCCAGCACCGGGCAGCGCACCTTCGAGTAGTCCTCGCTCACCGACGCGTGCCGCCAGTAGTCGTCGCGCCGCTGGTGGCGCAGCCACTCCAGGACCCACGGTTCGGTGGCCTCCAGCCGCTCGTGCCACATCCGCCGCCAGTCGTCGCCGACGGTCACCGGGTCCGGCGGGCAGGTGCCCGCGGAGAACATCGTCCCCGCCTCGGCGAGGTTGTCCGACAGCAGACAGCCGCCCATGTAGTGGAAGTCGTCGCCGTACCGGTCGTCGGTGAAGGAGCTGATGACGATCGCGCCCAGGCTCGGGGGCTGGCGGGCCGCCACCTGGAGCGCGGCGAACCCTCCCCAGGACAGCCCCATCATGCTGGTCTTGCCGTTGCACCAGGGCTGCTCGGCCAGCCAGGCCAGCACCTCCTCGGCGTCCAGCTGCTCGCGCTCCAGGTACTCGTCGGTGAGCACGCCCTCGGAGTCACCGGTGCCCCGCATGTCCACGCGGACGCAGGCGTATCCGTGCCCGGCGATGTAGGGGTGGTGCATGGAGTCGCGCACCGACGTCAGGTCGCGTCTGCGGTAGGGGAGGTACTCCAGGACCGCGGGGACGGGGGACACGTCGGAGGAGGTCGCCCGCCACACCCTGGCGGCCAGGTGCACACCGTCCGACATCGGTATCCACAGGTGCTCGTCCTCCTGGACGGCGTTGGGCAGGTTGTTGACCACGTGCATGGACCGGGGCCCCTCCTAGTGTTCGGCCAGCTTGTCCTTCGTTCCGTGCTCGTCCTCGAACTCGAAGACGAGCTCGTCGACGCAGCGCTCGTACTTGGCGCGCATCTCGGTCTCGTCCTCGGCGCCGATGGTGATCTTGGCGAGCTCGTAGCTGTAGCTGTCCTGGGCGGTCATGTCCGAGAGCCGCTGCCCCTGCTGGGGCACGATCTCGATCGTCACGCCGGGCAGGGACTCCTCCAGCGCGGACACCTCCTCGGGGGTGGGCACGCGGGCGGCGACGCCGTCCTCGAAGCGGCGGTGGTACCACTCCGCTGCCACCCGGTACTCGCCCCGGGCGTCCTCGTCCAGGGCGGGGTCCTGTCCGAAGCCCAACCGCAGCATGCGCTCGTGGTTGGCGACCCCGTCCACCAGTTCGAAGAGCTCGGCGTGGGACTGGGAGTGGCGGGTGTTCACCTCCAGCAGGCCCAGCTTCTCCTCCACGGGGTCGTAGAAGAACTCGACGCTGAACGTGGAGTTGTCCATCCCCACACGCTCGATGACCTTGGTGGCGACCTCCGCCATCCACCGGGTCACGTTCTCGGGCAGGCCGGAGGGGTACTGGTGGCGCAGGAACACCGAGCTGCCCGGGTAGTCGACCGAGTCCAGGGCGCCGTAGACCACGACCTCGCCCTTGTACACGTAGCCCTCGACGGCCGCCTGCACGCCCTGCATCGCGGCCTCGGCGAGGGCCGTGCGCCCGCCCACGGAGGAGACCTCGGGGGGCAGGTCCACCATCTCCAGGATCTGCTCGAAGGGGCGGCCGATGCGGTCGACACCGTCGCGGAGCAGGGACACCGCCTGCTGGAAGGCCTCGTCGTCGCCGACCTTGTAGGCCAGCTCGGAGGAGGCCGACTTCACCGGCTTGAGCCACATGGGGTAGGACGGGCTCTCGGGGGGCGCCGGGTTCTCCTCGGACAGCTCGACCAGGCCGAAGGCCGGGTACTCGTCGATGACCTTCTGCTGCTCCAGTCTGCTCCAGTACTTGTGCTCGCACTTGACGAAGGACTCAAGGGAGGACGAGGGGAGGCCGCGGCGGGAGCAGAGGATGGGCACGAACAGGGTCACCGGGAAGTCCCAGTAGCCCACGATCGCGTCGACGCTCCCGTCGAAGTCGTCCAGGATCCTCTCCGCCTTGGCCAGGAGTTCCTGGATGTCGATCTCGCCGACCTGGAGCTCTTCCAGGTTCAGCAGCTGGTGGAACTCGCAGTGCTGACCTGTGGGGGTCCTGCGCAGGATCTCCAGGTTGCGCTCGTCCAGGCCGACCACGAACACGTTCTTCACGGCTACCTGCACCGCCTTCCTCTTCTTCTGGGGCTCCTCGGAGCGGGGATGCATACGCATGCGCCTAACCCGTGCCGGGTGCTCCAAACGCGGGCGTGTCGCGCCTCACGCCGCGGAAGCGCTGGTCGTCGCGCCGCGAGGGCGCGCGGCGCGCACGCGTGGGCCCCGCCGGGGACGGTCGCGGGTCCACGGCGGGGCCGGTGGGGTGGCAGAGGACGTTGGTGCGGAAGGGGTCAGCGGGGCGGCAGGGACATCAGCGCGCGGACCGGCGCTCCGGGGTCCTCCCGCCAGCGCGCGGGGGCGTACCCCCGCGCGCCCTCGTGGAGTGCGAGGTCCCGATCCACCCGCTCAGCGCGCGCGGGGGGCGTACCGGTCGATCTCGGCCAGCTCCTCGGCGTCGAACTCCAGGTTGGCCACCGCCGCCACGTTGTCCTCCAGCTGGGCGACGCTGCTCGCGCCGATCACCGCCGAGGTCACCCGCCCGCCGCGCAGCACCCAGGCCAGCGCCATCTGCGCCAGCGACTGCCCGCGCCGCCGGGCGATCCCATCGAGCCCGCGCACCCGCTCCAGCACCTCCTCGGTGATGCCCTCGGCGTTCAGGAACGGGCTGCTCCCGGCCGCCCGCGAACCCTCCGGCACACCGTGGAGGTAGCGGTCGGTCAGCAGCCCCTGCGCCAGCGGGGAGTAGGCGATGGAGCCCGCGCCGACCTCGTCGAGCACGTCGAGCAGCCCGTCCTCCACCCACCGGTTGAACATCGAGTAGGAGGGCTGGTGGATGAGCATCGGCGTGCCCAGGTCGCGCAGGATCGCCGCGGCCTCGCGCGTCTGCTCGGGGGAGTAGTTGGACACGCCCGCGTACAGGGCCTTGCCCTGGCGCACGGCCGTGTCCAGCGCGCCCATGGACTCCTCCAGCGGGGTGTCGGGGTCGGGCCGGTGGTGGTAGAACACGTCCACGTACTCCAGGCCCATGCGCTCCAGGCTCTGGTCCAGGCTGGACAGCAGGTACTTGCGAGAGCCCCACTCGCCGTAGGGGCCGGGCCACATCAGGTACCCGGCCTTGGTCGAGACCACGATCTCGTCGCGGTGGCGGCGCAGGTCCCGGGCCATGACCCGCCCGAAGTTCTCCTCCGCGGAGCCGGGCGGGGGACCGTAGTTGTTGGCCAGGTCGAAGTGGGTCACGCCCAGGTCGAACGCGCGCAGCAGGACGGCGCTCTGGTCCTCGATACCGCGCTCGTGGCCGAAGTTGTGCCACAGCCCCAGGGACAGGGCGGGCAACCGCAGGCCGCTGCGGCCGCACCGCCGGTAGGGCATCGTCTCGTACCGCTCGGGGGCGGGGACGTAGGTCATGGCATCTCTCCCTCGTGTGGCTGTGCACCGGAGCCGTCGCGCGCGGGCGGGCCGACCGGCGTGCGGAGAGTACAGCGCGCGGGGGAGGCGCACCAACAGCGCCCCCGCGTCGGCGGTTCGGGACATCCGGAACCGTGCTGGCCACGGCCGCCCCCGTCGCTCCCGCACGCGTGCGAAGGAGACGGTCGTCCCCGCCCTCCCGCACGCGAAGGAGGCCCGCCTCCGCCGGCCCCGAGCCCTTCCCCGCCACCGCCCGACCGTGGCCACCTGCGGTTTCACGCGGGGGCTCACGGGTAGCCCGTACGCCTGTCACCCCGGTTCCGTACAGACAGAAGAGGGAGTGAACGTCGATGCACCACGAGACCCAGCCCCCGATCGAGGGCTACGAGGGCCTTCCGCTGGGGACGCTCCAGCACCGTGTCCGCTCGCTCGACACCGACCAGATGCGCCAGCTCATCCGCTACGAGTCCGACCACGCCAACCGGATCAACGTCCTGGAGATCCTGGAGCACCGCCTGACGGAGCTGGAACAGGGCGCCGAACCCTCCGGGGGCTCGCAGGACTTCCAGCCCGAGCGCCCGGGTCCGCCCACCGGCGGCTCACCGGTGAGCGAGGACACCGCGGCTCCCGCGTTCAGCCCGCCGCCGCAGGGCGTCCCCAACCAGCCCGCCAAGCCCAAGGGCGACTACCAGCCCGGCGGCCAGTGAGGCGGTCCCCGGCCCCGCCGGGCCACGGGACGCGGGGCACCGCTCCCGTGGCCCCGGCGGTGGCCGCGGTCCCCGCCGCCGCTGACGGGAACCCGGCCCGGGGACGCGGACCGGAGCGCGGCCACCGGCCGTTTTCGCTCCGCCGCCTCGGGTAGCCGTACACCCACATCCCCCTGGAACGCTCTTCTCCGACGCACAGGGAGTGACATGGCGCTGGCATCCACCGCGGGCCCGGCCCGCGGCCACGGCGGACGGGGCGGCCGGTGATCCGCGGCAGGGCGCCCCTGGTCCTGGCCGGTGCGGGCTGGGCGGCGTCCCGACTCCGGGACAGGCGTGACCGGTGGGACGCACCCGAACCGCGGCGGCGCCGCCGACGCGGTGGGACGGTCCCCTGGATGGTGGCCGGTGCGGCCCTGGGCCTGGGAGCCGCGGCGCTGGCCGGTCCGCGGCGGCCCGCCCTGCTCGACGGCAGGGTCGCGCTCATCACCGGCGGCTCCCGCGGGCTCGGACTCCAGCTGGCCCGCGAGTTCGGCCAGCGCGGCGCGTCCGTCGTGATCTGCGCCCGCGACCAGGACGAACTCGACCGTGCGGTGGCCGACCTGGAGCAGCGGGGCGTGCGGGCGCGCGGCGTCCGGTGCGACGTCCGCGACCCCGAGTGCGCCGAGGAGCTGGTCGAGGAGGCCACCGCGGCCTTCGGCCACTTGGACTTCGTCGTCAACAACGCGGGCATCATCCAGGTGGGGCCGCAGGAGACGCTCTCGGAGAGCCACTTCCGCGACGCCATGGAGACCATGTTCTGGGCGCCGCTGCGCATCTCCCGGGCCGCCATCGGCCCGCTGGAGCGCACCCGCGGCTCCCTGGTCACCATCACCTCCATCGGCGGCCACCTGAGCGTGCCGCACCTGCTGCCCTACTCCTGCGCCAAGTTCGCCGAGGTCGGCCTCTCCGAGGGGCTGGGGGCCGAGGTCGCGCGCCGGGGCGTGCGCACCACCACGGTGGTCCCGGGGCTGATGCGCACCGGCTCCCACAAGGCCGCCGTCTTCTCCGGAGACCCCGAACACGAGTACACCTGGTTCTCCCTGGGCGCCGGGCTGCCCCTGGTCTCGGTGAGCGGGGAGCGCGCGGCGCGCCGGATCGTGGAGGCGGCCGCGCGGGGGCGCAGCTATCTGGTGCTCACGCCACTGGCCCGGGCGGCCATCGTCGCGCGGGGGCTGTGCCCCTCCTTCGTCCAGGGCGCCATGCGCCTCATGGACCGGGCGCTGCCGGACCCGGGCGGGTCCGTGGAGCGCAGGCCCGGACGCGAGGCGGACGGCACCGTGGTCAACCGGGTGCTGAAGCTGCCGACGGCGCTCAACGAGCGCGCGAGCAGGCGCCTCAACCAGAGGGACGACGAGGGCGGCGGCGCCTCCGGGGACCGGGGGCCGGACGCCGACGGACCGGAAGGGTCCGGGCCGGGACCGGGCGGACCCGGCCGCTGACCGGAGGCCGCCGCGGCCAACGGCGACCGGCGACCGCGAATCGGGAGAGCACGACGTGACGCGTTTCGGATACTTTCTCGCCAGCGAGGAGCACGGGCCCCGGGAACTGGTCCGCCAGGCGCGGGCCGCCGAGGAGGCCGGGTTCGACTCCCTGTGGATCTCCGACCACTACCACCCCTGGCTGGACGCGCAGGGGCAGAGCCCCTTCGTGTGGTCGGTCATTGGAGCCATCGGGCAGGTGACGTCCCTGCCGGTCACCACGGCGGTGACCTGCCCGACCACGCGTGTGCACCCGGCGGTGGTCGCGCAGGCCGCGGCGACCGCCGCCGCGATGGTCCGGGGCGGGTTCACCCTGGGCGTGGGCACCGGCGAGGCGCTCAACGAGCACATCCTCGGCCAGCCCTGGCCGCCCGCGGCCCGGCGCCTGGAGATGCTGGAGGAGGCCATGGAGGTGATGCGCAAGCTGTGGACCGGCAAGCTCGTCACCCACCGGGGCCGCCACTACGAGGTGGACACCGCGCGCCTGTACACGCTGCCGGAGGAGCCGCCGAGGATCTACATGTCGGCGTTCGGCCCCAAGGCCACGGGCCTGGCGGCCAGGGAGGCCGACGGCCTGATCCAGGTGGCGCCCAGCGACGAGACGGTCGAGAACTTCCGCGCCTGGGGCGGCGACGGCAAACCCGTCCAGGGCGGGCTCAAGGTCTGCTGGGCGCCGAGCGAGGCCGAGGCCCGGCGGGTGGCGCACGAGCGCTGGCCCAACGAGGCCCTGGCGGGTGAGGCGCCCCAGCTGCTGCCGCTGCCGCGCCACTTCGAACAGCTCACCCAGGGGCTGGTCACGGAGGACATGGTGGCGGAGGAGATCGCCTGCGGACCCGACCCGGAGGTGCACGTGGCGGCGATCCGCCCGTACCTGGAGGCCGGTGTGGACGAGGTCTACGTCTGCCAGGTGGGCGAGGACCAGGACGGCTTCTTCGCGTTCTACGCGGAGGAGGTTCTGCCCCGGCTGCGGGCCGGGGCCTGACGAGCGGTGCGGCGAGCGGGCTCTGCTGCCCGCGGGCCGCGCCCGTGAGGAGGACAGATGCACACCCGTACCCGTGACGGCACCCTGCGCCAACCGGATCCGATGCCTCCGGACCCGTTCCCTCCGACCCCGATGCCGCCTCCCTCCCCGCCCGAGCCCGTGCCCGAGCCGGAACCGCCCGGCCCGGGACCGCTCCCCGAACCGCCGGGACCGGAGCCCCAGCCCGAACCCGCCTGAGACACCCGCCGGACCTTCGCGCGGGTGGGACCGTGGGGCGCGCACCGATGGTGACCCGCGCGCCCCACGGGTCCGCCGTGCGCGGGGAGGCGGTGTCCGGCCCGCGTGTCGCCGGGCGGTGCCGCTGAACGGGGGGAGCGCCGACCGCACGCCCGGCGCGGGCGTGCACGAAGGCGTGCGTCGCTCCACCCGCTCCACCAGCGGGTTCCTCCCCGGCGCGCACGCGTGCACCGAGACCGTCGGGGTCTGTGCGCGGTGCGGGGTGCCGGGTTTCCGGCGTGTACGCGGACTAGCGGAGAGGGCGCGAGATGCCCGGTGCGGGCGTGCACGAAAGTGAATCCGTTGCGTCAGGGGGATTGTCCCGCGCGTGACGATCGGCCTAGGTTGCACAGGAAAGACTCCTTCCGGTTCGGACCGCCCGCCCGGGCGGCACCGGGCCGCCACCTGCTGGAGGAACCACAGTGGCGCAACCCCCCGCCCCCGCCCGACGGCGTCCCGCCCCCGTTCGCACCGCCCTCGCGAGCGCGCTCCTGCTCGCTCCCCTCGCGCTCGTCGCCGCGCAGGGCCCGGCCGCGGCCGCCCCCGCCCCCGCCTCCGCGGTGGCCGAGGCACCGGCCCGGGCCGCCGCCAGCCCCGTCGAGACCCACGGCCGGCTGCGGGTCTGCGGCCTCAAGCTCTGCGACGAGAACGGCGAGACCGTCCAGCTCACCGGGATGAGCTCCCACGGCCTCCAGTGGTACGGCGACTGCCTCACCGACGGCTCCCTGGACGCGCTCGCCCACGACTGGAACGCCGACGTCATGCGCGTGTCCATGTACATCCAGGAGGGCGGCTACGAGACCGACCCGCGCGGCTTCACCGACCGGGTCCACGAGCTGATCGAGGAGGGCACCGCGCGCGGCATGTACGTCATCGTCGACTGGCACATGCTCACGCCCGGCGATCCGAACCACAACACGGACATGGCGCGCACCTTCTTCTCCGAGATCGCCTCCGTCCACGCCGACAAGGACAACGTCCTGTACGAGATCGCCAACGAGCCCCACGGGGTCTCCTGGGACGCGGTCCGCGGCTACGCGGAGGAGATCATCCCGGTCGTGCGCGCAGGGGACCCCGAGGCCGTCGTGCTCGTCGGCACCCGCGGCTGGTCCTCCCTCGGCCTGTCCGAGGGCTCCGACCACACCGAGATCACCGCCGACCCGGTGGACGCCGACAACATCATGTACGTCTTCCACTTCTACGCCGCCACGCACGGCGACTTCCACCGGGAGGGCCTGCGGGCCGCGGCGCGGGACCTGCCGCTGTTCGTCACCGAGTTCGGCACCCAGGAGGCCACCGGCGACGGACCCAACGACTTCGCCTCGGCCCAGGCCTACCTCGACCTCCTGGCCGAGGAGCAGATCAGCTGGGTGAACTGGAACTTCTCCGACGACTTCCGCTCCGGCGCGGTGTTCGAGACGGGCACCTGCGCCGCCGACGGGCCCTGGACCGGAACCGAGTCGCTCAAGCCCGCGGGGGAGTGGATCCGCGACCGCATCCGCGAGAGCGGGGTCGCCCCGACCGACCCCACCGACCCCACCGACCCGGACGCGTGCGAGACCCCGGCCTGGTCCTCGGGACAGGTGTACACCGGCGGCGACCAGGTCAGCCACGGCGGACGCCTGTACCGGGCCCAGTGGTGGACGCGGGGGGAGGAGCCCGGGACCACGGGTGAGTGGGGCGTCTGGAGGGACCTCGGCGCCTGCTGACCGGCCCGGGGCCGGCGGTCGGGCCCGAGCCCTGGAGCGGATGCCCTCCCGGCCCGGCCCGTCCACGGAGGACACGGGGGCCGCCCGCGCTCGGCGCGGGCGGCCCCCGCCGTTCCTGGACGAAGCCCCCACCGGAGCCCGGTCGCGGGCGGGCCCGCTCCCCGGGGTCGCCGTCCGGCTTCGCGGAGCCCGCTCCGCCCCGCCCCGCCGGGCGCGGCGGTCCCGTCCCTCAGTACGACTGCACCGTGGAGATGCGCAGCTCACCCTGCTCGTCCACGTCCACCAGGACGTGGTCGCCCGCCACGAGCTGCTGGTCCAGCACCATGCGCGAGAGCCTGTTGCCGACGTTGCGCTGGATGGTGCGCGCCAGCGGCCGGGCGCCGTAGGCGGGCTGGTAGCCGCGCTCGGACAGCCACCCCACCGCCTCGTCGGTGAACCTCACGGTGATGTCCTGCGCCTTGAGCCGCTCCTCGGTGCGCTCCAGCAGCAGCCGGGTGATCCGGCCCAGCTGCTCCTCGCCGAGCTGCTTGAAGACGATGACCTCGTCGATGCGGTTGATGAACTCGGGGCGGAACTCCTCGCGCAGCCGCCGCATCACCCGCTGCTCGGTGTCGGGGTCCATCTGGCCGTCGGCGGTGAAGCCCATCGGCGCGCCGCCGGTGATCGCCTCCGACCCCAGGTTGCTGGTCATGATGACCACCGTGTTGCGAAAGTCCACGGTCCGCCCCTGCCCGTCGGTCAGGCGGCCGTCGTCCAGCAGCTGGAGCAGCAGGTTGAACACGTCCGGGTGGGCCTTCTCCACCTCGTCCAGCAGCAGCACCGAGTACGGGTGGCGGCGCACCGCCTCGGTGAGCTGGCCCGCCTCCTCGTAGCCCACGAACCCCGGGGGCGCCCCGGTCAGGCGGCTGGCGGTGTGCCGTTCCTGGAACTCGCTCATGTCGATGCGGACCATGGAGTCCTCGGACCCGAACAGGGCCTCGGCCAGCGCCCGCGCCAGCTCCGTCTTGCCCACGCCGGTCGGGCCCAGGAACAGGAAGCTGCCCACCGGCCGGTCGGGGTCGCCCAGACCGGCCCGCGAGCGGCGGATCGCCTCCGAGACGGCCGTGACCGCCTCGTCCTGGCCGATCACCCGCTCGTGCAGCACCTCCTCCAGGTTGACCAGCCGGTCCCGCTCCTCCTGGGTCAGCTGGGAGACGGGGATGCCGGTGCTGCGGGAGACCACCTCGGCGATGTCGGCGCTGGTCACCTCGGGGACCGACGAACCGGTTCCGCGCGCCTGGTGGATCGAGCTCCTGGCGGCGGCGATCTCGTCGCGCAGCGCCGAGGCGCGCTCGTAGTCCTCCTGCTGGACCGCCTTCTCCTTCGCCTCCTCCAGGCCCTTGAGCCTGCCCTCCAGCTCGCGCAGCCCCGAGCTGGAGGACTTCAGGCGCAGGCGCACCCGCGCGCCCGCCTGGTCGATGAGGTCGATGGCCTTGTCGGGGAGGAAGCGGTCGGTGACGTAGCGGTCCGACAGCTCGGCCGCAGCCACCAGGCTCTCGTCGGCGAACCGCACCTGGTGGTGGGCCTCGTAGCGGTCGCGCAGCCCGCGCAGGATCTCGACGGTGTCCTCCACCGACGGCTCGGGCACCTGGATCGGCTGGAAGCGGCGCTCCAGGGCGGCGTCCTTCTCGATGTTCTTGCGGTACTCGTCCACGGTGGTCGCGCCGATGATGTGCAGCTCGCCGCGGGCCAGCGCGGGCTTGAGCATGTTCCCGGCGTTCATGGACCCCTCGGCGGCACCCGCGCCGACGATGGTGTGGATCTCGTCGATGAAGACGAGCAGCTGGTCGGACTGGGCGCGGATCTCGTCCACGATGGCGTTCAGGCGCTCCTCGAAGTCGCCCCGGTAGCGCGTGCCCGCCACCACCCCGGCCAGGTCGAGCTGGACCAGGCGGCGTCCGAGCAGGGTCTCGGGGACGTCCTCGTCGAAGATGCGCTGGGCGAGGCCCTCCACGATCGCGGTCTTGCCCACGCCCGGGTCGCCGATGAGCACCGGGTTGTTCTTACGCCGCCGGGCGAGCACCTCGATGCACTGCTCGACCTCGTCGTCGCGGCCGACCACCGGGTCCAGGCGGCCCTCGCGGGCCAGCCCGGTCATGTCGGTGCCGTACTCGTCCAGGGTCGGGGTGGCGGAGGGCTCGCCCTCGCCCCGGTCGGCGGCGGGCGGAGTCCCGGCGGCCTTCTGGAGCGACTGCGGAGTGACCCCCGAGGCGCGCAGGAGCTGGCCGACGGCGCTGTCGGTGTTGACCGCGAGCGCGAAGAGCAGGTGCTCGGGGGTGATGCTGGAACTGCCCGTGGCGCGGGCGATCTGGAGGGCGTCGAGGAGGGCGCGCTTGGCGACGGGGGTGAGCCGGGCGGACCCGCGCACCGACCTCGGGGCCTGCGCCACCGCCTGGTCGATCACGTCGATGACCGGCTGGGCGTCGGAGCCGCTGCTCTGCACCATCTCCCGCGTGGGCGGGTAGCGCAGCAGGGACCACAGCAGGTGGACCGCGTCGACGTCGGCGCTGCCGGCCTCCAGGGCGCGGCGCACCGCGGCGTCGGCCACCTGCTGGGCCTCGGGGCTCATCAGCTTGGACAGGTCCACGCGGCGGACCGGCCCCCGTGCCCCCAGGAAGCGCGCCAGGAACTCGTCGAAGGAACCCGGGTCGCTGCCGCGGTCGTCGGGAAGGTCGTGTGTCATGTCGTCTTCGTCCCCCGTGCGTGCGGTAGTGGCTTGATCACTCTAAGTGAGTGTCCGGAGTTTGTTCGGTAGCGGCCGTCGGCGTGGGGACCGAACGCGCGTGGGGGCGGCCGGTCCGTCCTCCCGCCGCGCCGGACGTCCCCGCCGAGGGCCGTGCCGGGCCGGGTCGTCCTCCGCCCCGGCCCGCTACCCGACCCGTCGCGGGGATAACACCCGGCGCCCCCGGTGCCCCCGC
This sequence comes from Nocardiopsis sp. CNZ308, assembly GCF_004217075.1. NCBI lineage: Bacteria > Bacillati > Actinomycetota > Actinomycetes > Streptosporangiales > Nocardiopsidaceae > Nocardiopsis > Nocardiopsis sp. CNZ308. The sequence continues at coordinate 4,954,452 of NZ_SHKJ01000001.1, forward strand.
ACCGCCGTGTCCACAGGGGTTGCGGTGTGCCCCGCGACACCCGAAAAATAATTAATTACTATTTATTCTTGACGTTACCTGAGTCACTCTGGCATGCTCTCCACCAGTTGAGGAAGGCGTCCGCGCAGGTGAGCGCGTACGCCCTACGCCAAGGAGGACCCCATGGGCAGACGACCGCCGCGCCCCCCGGGCCGAGCGCTCGCCGCTCTCACCGCCGCCCTGTGCGTGCTGCTGCTCGCCGGATGCGGCGCCAGGCTCGGCGAGGACGGCCGCATCGGCGTCGTCTACATGGACGCGCAGGGCTTCTACGCGGGAGTCCGCGAGGGCATGCAGAACTACGCCGACGACTCCGGACGCGAGCTCCAGCTCCTGGAGCTCAACGCCCGCGGCGACGCCTCGGAGGAGAGCACCTTCGTGGACGTCGTCTCCTCGGCCGACGTCGACGCCCTCGTGCTCTCCCCCGTCTCGGCCACCGCCTCGGTGCCCGCCGTGCGCCTGGCGCACGAGAGCGGGATCCCGGTGATCTGCTACAACACCTGCATCGAGGACGAGGCCGCCAAGGAGTACGTGACCTCCTACATCCTGGGCGACCCCCACGAGTTCGGGCGCCTGCTGGGCGAGGCCGCCGCGGACCACTTCGAGGACGAGGGAGTGGAGGACCCCCAGATCGGCGTCCTCAACTGCGAGTTCGTCGAGGTCTGCGTGCAGCGCCGCGAGGGCTTCGAGGAGGCGCTCTTCGCCCGCCTGCCCGACGCCCGGATCGTCGCCAACCAGGAGGGCGCCACCATCGACGAGGCCGTCAACGTGGGCGAGCGCCTGCTCACCGCCCACCCCGACCTCGACGCCTTCTACGGGGAGGCGGGCGGCGCCACCATGGGCGCGGTCCGCGCCGTCACCAACCGCGGCCTGGCCGGGGAGGTCGTGGTCTTCGGCAGCGACATGTCCACGGACGCGGCCCGCGCGCTGTCCGACCACCGCATCCTCAAGGCCAACGTCGACATCTCCGGGATCGCGGTCGGACTGCTGGCCGGGGAGACGGTCGAGCGCATCATCGCGGGCGAGGCCCCCGAGGAGTTCGTCACCGAGGCGCCCATCGACCTCTACACCACGCCCGAGGACGGCGAGGAGTGGCTGGAGGAGCACCCGGACGGCGTCCCCTAACCCGGCCTCCGAAGCACGTCCTCCCCCTTCGTCCCACCTGTGGAGCACCCATGAGCGACACCTCCGCCGCGCCCCCGGCCGCCACCGACGTCGTGGCCCGCGTCCGCGGCGCGACCAAGAGCTACCCCGGCGTCCGGGCGCTGGACCGCGCCGACTTCGAGATCCGCGCCGGAGAGGTCCGCGCGCTGCTCGGACGCAACGGCGCCGGGAAGTCCACCCTGATCCGCCTGCTGTCCGGCGTGGAGACGCCCGACGAGGGCGAGATCGAGATCGGCGGCCAGCCGCTCGGCCAGGGCGGCATCCGCCGGGCGGCCCAGCTCGGCGTGGGCACCGTCTACCAGGAGCTCAGCCTGGTCCCGGAGCTGTCGGCGGCCGAGAACCTCTACCTCGGCACGTGGCCCAAGGCCGCCGGGCGCATCGACTACGGCCGCATCAGGACCGGGGCCGAGGAGGTCTTCGCCGAACTCGGCGTCGACATCGCCCCCGACACCCGGGTCGGCGAACTGCCCCTGGCCCAGCAGCAGCTCGTGGAGATCGCGCGGGCCTTCCGCGCCCGGCCGCGCCTGCTCATCCTCGACGAGCCCACCAGCGCGCTCGCCGCCGGTGAGGCCGAGACCGTCCTCAAGGCCGTCGAGCGCGTCGCCTCCCGCGGCGTCGGCGTCATCTACGTCAGCCACCGCCTGGACGAGATCCGCCGGGTCGCCGACACGGTCACCGTCATGCGCGACGGCGCCGTCGTGGAGACCACGCCGGTCCGCGGCGCCACCACCCGGCACATCGTCTCCCTCATGCTCGGAGGCGAGACCAAGGAGGAGGACAGGCCGGTGCGCCGAGCCGCCGCCTCCGCGACACCGCTCCTGTCGGTCCGCGACCTGGCGGTACCGCCCAAGGTCGACGGCGTCTCCTTCGACCTGCACCCCGGCGAGGTCCTGGGCCTGGGCGGCCTCATGGGCTCGGGGCGGACCGAGATCCTGCGCGCGCTGGCGGGCTTCACCCCCTCCCGGGGGACCGTGGAGGTGGACGGCTCGCCGGTGGCCCGCCCCACCCCCCGCGCGATGAAGCGCCTGGGCGTGGGCATCACCCCCGAGGACCGCAAGGGAGAGGGCGTCGTCCCCCTCCTGGGCGTCTCCGAGAACATGGTCATGACCTGGTTCGGCGGCGCCTCCAAGGCGGGGACCGTGCTCCCCTCCCGCGTCTCGGGGATCGGCCGGGGCCTCATCGACCGGCTCTCGATCAAGGCCGCCGCGACCGACACCCCCATCGTCAACCTCAGCGGCGGCAACCAGCAGAAGGCCGTCATCGGCCGCTGGCTGCACGCCGGGAGCCGCATCCTGCTGCTGGACGAGCCCACCCGGGGCGTGGACGTCGAGGCCAAGGCCCAGATCTACGCCATCGTGCGCGAGCTGGCCGAGCAGGGGGCCGCGGTCCTCTTCGTCTCCAGCGAACTGGAGGAACTCCCGCTCGTGTGCGACCGCGTGCTCGCCCTGCGCGGAGGACGGCTGCAAGGCGAGTTCACCGGCGACGACATCACCCTGGACAACATCATGGCCGCCGCGATGGCGGCGTGAACGGCGAGGTAGAGCAATGACCACCACCACCAAGGTCACCGGCGAGGCGGTCTCCGCCCGCGGCGACCTCATCGGCCGCTACGGCCACCGCCTCAACGAGATCGGCCTCCTGGCCGCCATCCTGATCCTCTACGTCGTCCTCGGGCTCTCCGCCTCCGGGTTCCTGAGCCTGGACAACCAGCTCGGCCTGCTGCGCAACGCCGCCACGATCGGCATCGCGGCCTGGGGCGTCACCCTGGTGATCATCGCCGGGGAGATCGACATCAGCATCGGCCCGGCCGTCGCCTTCGCCTCGGTCATCGTGGCCAAGGGCGCCACCGAGTGGAACCTGGGCGTGATCGGCGCCATCATGCTCACCCTGGCCATGGGCGTGCTGTGGGGCGCCCTCGCCGGGTGGCTCCGGGCCCGGTTCAACGTGCCCTCCTTCATCACCACGCTGGGGCTGTGGAGCGTCCTGGGCGGTATGGCGCTGTACATGACCGACGCGCTCCCCGTGCCGCTGCCCGAGAGCGGCCTGCTCGACGTGCTCGGCGGCGCCGTCCTGGGCATCCCGACCGCCGCGCTGGTCATGCTCGTGCTCTTCGCGGTCTTCGCCTACGTCGCCAAGTACACCGCCTACGGCCGCTCCGTCTACGCCACCGGCGGCAACGCCGCCGCCGCGCAGCTGGCCGGGCTCAACGTGGCCCGGGTGCGCGTCCTGCTGTTCGCCACCACCGGCCTGCTCTCGGCCATCACCGGCGTGCTGCTCGCCGCCCGCCTGGGCTCGGGCAACGGCGGCGCCGCCGCGGGGCTGGAGTTCGACGTGATCGCCGCCGTGGTCATCGGCGGTACCGCCCTGGCCGGTGGACGTGGCTCGCTCGGCGGTACCTTCCTCGGGGTCGTCTTCATCACGGTCATCGCCAACGGCCTGGTGCTGCTCGGCGTCAACTCCTTCTTCCAGGACGTGGTGCGCGGCCTCATCATCGTGGGCGCCGTCCTGATCAACGTCGTCATCAGCAGGCGCAGCGCGGCCAACCGCCTCGCCTAGCCGCTCCGAACGGGGGAAACACAGTCATGAACACCACGGCCGCCGCCACCGCGCTCCCCGAGACCATGCGCGGGGTGCGCCTGCCCGGGGACTCGACCGCGGTCCTGGACACCCTGCCCGTGCCCGAGCCGGGCCCCGGACAGGTGCTGATCCGGGTCGGAGCATCGGGCATCTGCGGCAGCGACATCGGCTTCATCTACCACGAGCACAAGACGCACCGGGGCGTCGAGGGCCCCGCCTACCAGGGCGTCGTCGCGGGCCACGAGCCCTCGGGCACGGTCGTGCAGGCCGGGCCGGGGTGCCGCAGGTTCGGCCCCGGCGACCGGGTCATCGTCTACCACATCGCCGGGTGCGGGCTGTGCGACAACTGCCGCCGCGGCTTCATGATCAGCTGCACCGACCCCTCCCGGGCGGCCTACGGCTGGCAGCGCGACGGGGGCCACGCCGAGTACCTGCTGGCGGAGGAGTCCACCTGCGTCCCCCTGCCCGACGAGCTGTCCTTCGTGGACGGCGCGCTCATCGCCTGCGGGTTCGGCACCGCCTACGAGGGGCTGCGGCGCATCGGGGTCAACGGCGACGGCGACCTGCTCGTCGTGGGCCTGGGCCCGGTGGGGCTGGCGGCCGGGATGATCGGCCGGGGCATGGGCGCGGCCCGCGTGATCGGGGTGGAGCCCGACCAGCGCCGCCGCGAGTGGGCCGCCGACCTGGACGTCTTCGACGCCCTGGCCTCGCCCGAGGAGGCGGCCGAGGAGATCGCCCGCGTCACCTCCGGCCGGGGCGCGGCCACGGCCATCGACTGCTCCGGGTCGCGCCCGGGCCGCTCCCTGGCCCTGGAGAACGCCGCCGAGTGGGGCCGCGTCTCCCTGGTCGGCGAGGGCGGCACCTTGGAGACCGAGGTGTCGGACACCCTCCTGCACAAGCAGCTCACCCTGTACGCCTCCTGGGTGACCTCGCTGCCCGCCATGGCGGAGCTGTCGGTGAACCTGGTCCGCTGGGGCCTGTCCCCGGAGCGGGTGGTCTCCGACCGCTTCGACCTCGCCGACGCCGACGCCGCCTACCGCCTGGCCGCGGGCGAGAGCCGGGGCAAGGTGTGCCTGGTCAACGGAGCCGAGCGGTGAGCCGCCCCGTCGAGGTGCGGCGCGACGCCTCCGGAGCGCACGAACTCGTGGTCCTGGACAACGGCGTGCTGCGGCTGACCGCCGCCCCCGCGCTGGGCGGGCGGCTCCTGTCGGTGCGCCACCGGGGCCGCGAGCACCTGTACCGCAACCCCCGCCTGCTGGGCGAGGACCTCCAGCCGGCGGAGGGCGTGGTGCTCGGGCCGGTGGACGGGCCCATGAGCGCCTGGAACAACGTCGGCGGCGACAAGACCTGGCCCGCGCCCCAGGGGTGGGACGGCCCCGACGAGTGGGCGGGGCCGCCCGACTCCGTCCTGGACTCGGGCCCCTACACCGCCGAGACCGCCACCGCCCCCGACGGCTCCGCCGTGCTCACCCTCACCAGCGGGGACGACCCCCGCTCGGGGCTGCGGCTCGTCCGCCGCCTGACCCTGGCGCCCGACAGCGCCGCCTACCGGCTCGACCTGGAGGCGGTCAACGTCTCCGGCACCGCGCGCCGGTGGGCGCTGTGGAACGTCACCCAGCTCGACGGCGGCCCCGGCGGCCCCGGCGGGCCCGGCGTGCGTAAGGAGCAGGGCGGACGGGACGGCGCACGCGGGGTCTACGTGGGCGTGAGCGGCCCCGGCCCGCACACCGTGCCGCTCGTCGCGGGCAACGGCCGCCCCCGGGTGGTGGAGCACACGCCCTCCGTGGTGCGTGTCCCCCTCCAGGACGTGGTCGGCAAGGTCGGCTTCCCCACGGCCTCCGGATGGCTGGCCGACGTGGGTGCCCAGGGCACCCTCACCCAGCGCTTCTCCGTACGGGAGGGGGCCGAGTACCCGGACGGCGGCTCCAGGGCCGAGGTGTGGCTCGAATGCCCCGTGGACCGGCCCCTGGAGCACCTGGGCGGGCTGTGCCCGGTGGACCGCGTCACCGAGGTCGAGGCGCTGGGACCGCTCACCGAGCTCGCACCGGGGCGGTCCACGGCCCTCAGCGTCGAGTTCGGCTTCGGCACGGGCACGGGGCCGGTGGCCGAGGTGACCCCCGACGGCTTCTGGAGCGAGGAGCCCCGCTGGGGCGCCCGCGAGCCGGGAGGGCGGCGCCTGAGCGGGGTCTTCACGTCCTCGCGCGCGGGCGCGCTGGTCCACCGGGCGTCCGGCCGCACGGTCGCGCACACCCGGCCCGGCGAGCCGGCGCGCTTCGACGCCCCGGTCCCCGAACCCGACACCGACACCGCGCCCGCCGTCGTGTTCGCGCCCGACCGGGCCTGAGCACCGCGGCGCCGCAGAGCAACGACCGCTCCCGGCCCGGCCGGGGACGCAGCAGAGGACGGAACGACATGACACACACCAGGCACCGCGGAGTCACCGCCGTGGTCACCGGCGCGGCCCGCGGCATCGGTGAGGCCACCGCCCGCCGCCTGGCCGCCGAGGGCGCCTCGGTGGTGCTGACCGACCTGTCCCCGAGCCTGGAGGAGGCCGCCGAACGCATCCGCGCCGAGGGCGGACGCGCCCTGGCGGTGCGGGCCGACGTGAGCGACGAGGCCTCCTGGGACGGGGTCGTGGCGGCGGCCCGGGACGCCTTCGGTCCGGTGGGCGTCCTGGTCTCCAACGCCTACACCTTCGAGCAGGCGCCCGCCCACGAGACCACGCTCGTGTCCTGGGAGCGCCAGCTCGCCGTCAACCTCACGGGCGCGTTCCTGGGGGTGCGCGCCTGCCTGGACGACCTCTCCGCCAGCGGCGGCAGCGTCGTCATCACCTCCTCGGTCCACGCCTGGTTCGGACTCCCCGGCCGTCCGGCCTACGCCACCACCAAGGGCGGGCTCACCGCCCTGACCCGCCAGCTCGCCGTCGAGTACGGGCCGCGGGTGCGCGTCAACTGCGTGCTGCCCGGCCCCATCCTCACCGCCGCCTGGGAGGGCGTGGGCGAGGAGGACCGCCGCGACAGCGTCGCGCAGACCGCCGCGGGCCGCTTCGGCGACCCCGACGAGGTGGCCTCCGTCATCTCCTTCCTCGCCTCCGCGGAGGCCTCCTACGTCACCGGGACGAGCCTGCCGGTCGACGGAGGGTGGAGTATCTACAAGGCGTCGTCGTGACGGGACGCCCGGAACGGAGGAAGTGATGGCGGCCTACTCGGGGCGCGGTGTGCACGGCCAGACGGTGCGGTTGCTGGGGGAGCGCGTGCTCTCCGGACGGATCGGCGAGGGGGAGACGATCGACCTGGCCGCGCTCAGCGGCGAGCTCGACCTGAGCCTGACCGCGATCCGCGAGGCGATCAAGGTCCTGGCGGCCAAGGGCCTGGTCGGCTCCCGGCAGAAGAAGGGGACGTTCGTGCGCCCCCGCGGCGACTGGAACCTGCTCGACCCGGACGTGGTCCGGTGGCGGATCGCCGCGGGAGCGGGGGACGTCTTCTTCGGCGAGCTGGCCGAACTGCGCGACGCCCTCGAACCCGCCGCGGCGCGCCTGGCCGCGCTGCGCCGCACCGACGCCGACGTCGCCGAACTGCGCGCGGCGCTCACCGACATCGCCGACACCGGCCGCGGCCCGGCGGAGGAGGCCGCGCGGGCCGACCTGCGCTGGCACCGCGCGCTGCTGGCGGCCACGCACAACGAGCTGTTCACCCGCACCGACGTCTTCTTCGCCGCGGGGCTCTCCGAACGCGACCGCCTGGTCCACGGCGGCGCCCACGACGACCCGGTGCCCACCCACGGCGCGGTCACCGAGGCCGTCGCCGCGGGCGACCCGCGCGCCGCCGAGTCCGCCATGCGCTCCCTGCTGGAGCAGGCCAGGGAAGACCTCCTCCGCGTCACCGAGGACGACGCGGCCGTAGACGATCTGGAGAGATCTCAGTGAGAATCACCCGTATCGAGACCTTCCTGGTCCCGCCCCGGTGGCTGATGTGCCGGGTGGAGACCGACGACGGCGTCGTGGGCTGGGGCGAGCCCGTGGTGGAGGGGCGCGCGGAGACCGTGCGCGCCGCGGTCGAGGAGCTGTCCGAACTCCTCCTGGGCCAGGACCCCGCGCCCATCGAGTACCACTGGCAGCGCCTCACCAAGGCCGCGTTCTACCGGGGCGGGCCCGTCCTGTCCAGCGCCGTCGCCGGGCTCGACCAGGCGCTGTGGGACATCGCGGGCAAGCGCCTGGGCGTCCCCGTCCACCGGCTCCTCGGCGGCCCCGTCCGCGACCGGGTGCGCGTGTACGGCTGGGTCGGCGGCGACGACCCGGCCGAGCTGGCGGAGGCGGTCGCGGCCCGCGTGGAGTCCGGGCTCACCGCCGTGAAGATGAACGCGTCCGGGGTGATGGGGCGCTCGGCCACCGTGCGCGAGATCGACGGCGTCGTGGAGCGCCTGGCCGGGGTGCGCGACGTGCTCGGCCCGGACCGGGACGTGGCGGTGGACTTCCACGGCCGCTTCAACGCGGCCACCGCCCGCCGGGTCCTGCCCCTGCTGGAGCCCCTGCGCCCCATGTTCGTGGAGGAGCCGGTCCTGCCCGAGTACGGGCACCTGCTCGGCGACGTCGTGCGGTCCAGCCCGGTGCCCATCGCCACCGGCGAGCGCCTGTTCGGCCGGACCGAGTTCCTGCCCGCGCTCCAGGCGGGGGTCGCGGTCGTCCAGCCCGACCTCTCCCACGCGGGCGGGGTCTCCGAGGTGCGCCGGATCGCCTCCCTGGCCGAGACCTACGACGCCCTGCTGGCCCCGCACTGCCCGCTCGGCCCCGTGGCCCTGGCCGCGAGCCTGCAGGTCGCCTTCGCCACGCCCAACTTCCTCATCCAGGAACAGAGCATGGGCATCCACTACAACCGCGACGCCGAACTGCTCGACTACGTCCTGGACACCGAGTTCTTCGCCTTCCCCGACGGGCACATCCACCGCTCCGAGGCCCCGGGGCTGGGCGTGAGCGTGGACGAGGACGCCGTGCGCGCGGCGGACCGGATCGGCCACCGCTGGAGGCCGCCGGTGTGGAGCCACCAGGACGGGTCCTTCGCGGAGTGGTGAGGAAGAGGGGAGTGACGCGCATGCTGTGCGAACCGTGGAGCACCGACCGCTTCGAACTGGGGGAGGGGCTGCGCCGGCACGGCCGGGACCTGCTCATGGTGGACATCCTCACCGGCCGCCTCCTGAGGCTCGACCCCCGCACGCCGGGACCGGCCGAGGTGGTCGCCGCCCTGGACGTCCCCCTGGGCGCGGTCGCCCCCGTCCGGGGTGAACCGGGGAGGTTCGTCGCGGCGGCGGGCACGGGCGTGGCGCTGCTGGCCGGGGGCGGAGCGCCGGAGTGGCTGGCCAGGCCCGAGGACGGCGCGGCCACGCCGATGCGGATGAACGACGGCTGCTGCGACCCGGACGGGAGGTTCTGGGCCGGGTCGATGGCCTACGACGGCACCCCCGGGGCCGGTTCGCTCTACCGCGCCGACCCCGACGGCCGGGTCACCCGGGTCCTGGAGGGCTACACCGTCCCCAACGGCCCCGCCTTCACCGCCGACGGCGCCCGCATGTACCTCGCCGACAGCGCCGAGGGCCGCATCGACGCCTACGAGATCTCCCCCGACGGCATCCCCGGGGAGCGGACCGTCTTCGCCCGGGTCGGGGACGGCAGCCCCGACGGGATGCAGGTCGACGCCGAGGGGCACCTGTGGGTCGCGGTCTGGGGCGCGGGGAGGGTGCACCGCTACGACCCCGACGGAACCCTGGAGCGCGTGGTGGACCTGCCCGCCGCCCAGCCCACCAGCGTGTGCGTCGTCGACGCCCCCGACCCCCGGCTGTTCGTCACCTCGGCCTCGACCGGCCTCGACCGCCCCGGGCCCGGCGACGGCGCCCTCTTCTCGGTTCCCGTGGACGTGTCCGCCCCCGCGGCCCAGCCCTTCGGAGGAAACCCGTGACGCCCCAGGTCACCTGTGTCGGCGAGACCATGCTGCTGCTCACCGCGGCCGAACCGGTCCCCCTGGACGGCGCCCCGCTCCTGTCCATGGGCACCGCGGGCGCGGAGTCCAACGTCGCGTGCGCCCTGGCCGCCCTCGGGCACCGGGCCGCCTGGCTCAGCGGAGTGGGGGACGACCCCTTCGGGCGGGTGGTCACCCGGAGCCTGCGTGAACGCGGCGTGGACGTGTCCGGCGTGCGGACCGACCCCGACCGGCCCACCGGCCTGCTGGTCAAGGACCCCTCGCCCTCGGGCAGCGCGGTCCACTACTACCGCGCGGGGTCGGCCGCCTCGGCCCTGGGCCCCGAACTGGCCGAGCACCCCCTCGTCCGGACGGCGGGGGCGGTGCACCTGTCGGGCGTCACCCCGGCGCTCTCGCCCGGCTGCGACGCCCTGGCCGAGCGCCTGCTGGCCGACCCCGCCCTGACGGTGAGCTTCGACGTCAACCACCGGCCCCGCCTGTGGAGGGAGGGGCAGGCGGCCCCCCGCCTGCTGGAGCTGGCCCGGCTCGCCGACGTCGTCCTCGTCGGCAGGGACGAGGCCGAGGAGCTGTGGGGCACCCCCACCGCCCGCGACGTCCGCGCGCTCCTGCCCGGCGTGGACCGCCTCGTGGTCAAGGACGCCGAGCACGGCGCCACCGAGTTCCACGGCGAGGACGAGGAGTACGTGCCCGCTCCGGAGGTGGAGGTGGTCGATCCGGTGGGAGCCGGGGACGCCTTCGCCGCCGGGTACCTGGCGGGAGGGCTGCGCGGCCTCGACGCGCGGGGCCGCCTGCGCCTGGGGCACCTGTGCGCCGGGCGCGTCCTGCGCGTGGTGGGCGACCTGGCCGACCCGCCCCCGGCGGGGCTAGTGGACGAACTGCTCGCGGTCCCCGACGACCGGTGGACCGACCAGGCTTCGGCGGCCGTGGCCGCGGTGAGAGGAGAAGGACATGAGTGACCAGGGACTGGACGGACTGTTCGGGGGGCACCGCGTACTGGCGATCCTGCGGGGCATGCCCGTGGACACCACGGTCGAACTGGCCGAGCGCGCGTGGGACCTGGGCGTCACCGCGGTCGAGGTGCCCGCCCGCGACGCCCTGGGACTGGAGGCGCTGCGCGCGACCGTCAGGGCCGGGGCCGAACGCGGCCACCCCGTGGGCGCGGGCACGGTGATCACCCCCGAGCAGGTGCGCGACGTGGCCGGCGCCGGTGCCGCCTTCACCGTCGCGCCGGGCTTCGACCCGGAGGTCATGGCCGCCTCGGAGGCGGCGGGGATGCCCCACCTGCCCGGTGTGGCCACCCCCAGCGACATCCAGGGCGTGCTCAGGGCGGGCGGCCGCTGGGTGAAGGCCTTCCCCGCCACGTCGCTCGGCACGGCCTGGTTCCGCGCCGTGCGCGGGCCCTTCCCCGAGCTGCGGATCGTGGCCACCGGCGGCATGGACGCCCGCAACGCGCGCGAGTACCTCGACGCGGGGGCGCGGATGGTGGCGGTCGGCTCGGCCCTGGCCGACCCCGAGCAGATCCCCCTGCTGGCCGAACTCGTCTGAACGCGCCCGGCGCCCCGGGGCCCAGGGAGGCCTGGGACCGGGGCGCCTCCGGGGCCCGGGAAACCCTGGGCCTTTAGGACCTCTGGGGACTCCGGGGCCCCGGGCGTACGGCCCTCGGCACCCGCGCAGGGACCCCGGGGCCCGGGCGCCCAGCCCCCGGGGCTCACGCGGGGCCTCCGCGGCCCGGGGAGTCTGAAACCCCGGCCCGGCGCCCGGGGCTTGCGCAGCCCGGGGCCTCAGGCGTCCTCGGGCGGCTCCGGGTCGCTGGCCCTGGTCAACAGGGCCGCCGACTCCTCGTCCAACCGCAGGTGGTTGGCGGGCAGGAGGTCGGCCAGCTGGCCGGTGTCGCGGGCGCTGGCCAGCACCGACGCCACGGACGGCCGGTCCGCCAGCCACGCCAGCGCCACGGCCGCCTGGGAGGCCCCGTACCGCTCGGCGACCGTGTCCAGGGCCTCCAGCACCCGCCGACCGCGCGGTTCGTCCAGGTAGGCGCGGGCCTTCCCGGCGCGCGGGCTGTCCACGTCGCCCGAACCCGGCCGGTACTTGCCGGTGAGGAAGCCGCGGGCCAGGCCGAAGTAGGGCAGCAGCGCCAGACCGCGTTCGCGCGCCAGCGGCACCAGGTCGGCCTCGATCCCGCGTTCCACCAGGTTGTACAGGGGCTGCACGCACACCGGGGCGTGCAGCCCCCGCTCCTCGCACACCTCCAGCCACGCCCGGATGCGGCCGGGCTTGTGGTTGGACAGCCCCACGTGGCGCACCACGCCCTCGTCCACCAGCTCGGAGAAGGCCTCGGCGCTCTCGGCCAGCGGGGTCTCGGCGTCGTCGAAGTGCGCGTAGTACAGGTCGATGGTCTCCACGCCCAGCCGTTCGAGCGAGGCCTTCGCGGCGGCCTTGACGTTGGACGCGGACAGGCCGCGAAAGTCGGGGTGCTCGCTGACCTTCGTGGCGATCACCATGTCGGCGGGGCGTCCGCGCGAGGCGAGCCAGCGGCCGATGACCGTCTCGGACTCGCCGCCCCGGTGGCCCCCGACCCACGCGGAGTAGGAGTCGGCGGTGTCGAGGAAGTTCCCGCCCGCCGCGGTGTAGGCGTCCAGGATCTGGAAGGAGGCGTGCTCGTCCGCGGTCCAGCCGAAGACGTTCCCGCCCAGGCACAGGGGGGACACGCGCAGGGATGACCCTCCCAGTTGGCGAAGCCGTACGTGGTTCATGTTCGCCCCGCTTTCGTCGAATGGTGGATGCGCCGACAGGCTAGGCCAGCACGTGCCGGGAAACCGGTGTTTCCTCCCTTCTCGGGGTGTCACACCGGGCGGCCGTGGCCGGAAGCGGTCACCTTCCGGCCACGCGGCCGGGTCGTCCGCGGGCCGCTGGGTAGGCTTCCCGTGCCCCAGCAGCGACGCGGCCGTGAGGTGACCCTTGAGCGACGACAGGCGTGACGACGAACGGTCCGCGGGCACCCGCAGCACCGCGGGGGGCGTCTCCGGCCACGGGGCGCTGCTCCAGGGCAGGGACTTCTCGTTCACCGTCCTCCAGGGCGGGGCCCGGGAAGGGAGCGGGGCCGAAACCCCGCCGCGCTACGCGGTGCCCGCCCCGCCGCTGTTCGTCAACCGCGTCCGCCAGCTGGCCCGGGCCCGCGCCTTCATCGCCGACGGCGGCGCCCATGCCCGGGTGCTGGTCGTCCAGGCGTCGCACCGGGGCGGCGGGGCCAGCGCGTTCGGGCTCAAGACCCTGCACGACTCCTACGCCGAGGACCCCCACCGCTTTCCCGGCGGCTACTTCTTCGCCGACGTCGAGCGCGACGGGGTCATGGAGTCCGTCAGCGAGATCCTGCGCCGGGCCGAGGTCCCCGAGGAGGACATCCCGGCCGCCCAGGACCGGCGGCGCCAGCGGCTGCGCGGCGAGTTCGACCGGCGCGGCGCGGTCGCCGTCATGGTCGACGGCCCCGTTTCGGTGAACGAGGTCCTGCCCTTCGTCGCCACCAGCCCGGGGAGCCTGACCCTGGTCGCCACCGCGCACGACCTCGACCTCGGCGAAGCCCTGCCCCACGTCCACGACGAACTGGTCGAACTCGACGCGCTGGACGAGGAGCACTCCGCCGAGCTGCTGTGCGCCAAGGCGCGCCTGGCCCCCGGCCGCGAGGACGAGCGGGCGGCGGTGGCCGCGCTGGTCCGGCTCGCCGGAGGACGCCCCGAACTGCTGCTGCGCTACGGGCGCAGGCTCTCCCGGGCCCTCCGCCGGATGGGCGTACCGGAGGCGCTGGAGGCCGTGTACCGGGAGGCGGTCGGGGAGGCGGGCCCCTCCGGGATCCCGCCCGGTGGGAGGAGCGCCCACGAAGGGCCGTCCACCGGCGCGACCCCCGGCAGGGGGCCGCAGACCGTCCCCGGTCGGGGGCCGTGCGGCCCCGGGGAGGAGCGTGACCGGCCCCGGCCGGTCGGCCGGGAGTACGCGCGGGAGTACGCGTCCCCTCCCGGGCGGCGGTCCGACGAGAGGACCGCTGACCCGAGGCCCCCCGGTGATGGAACCTCCGGTGGCACAACCTCCGACCGGGGGCCCTCGGCTGAGGTGCCTCCCGGGGCTCTGGCCGTCGCGCTGGCCTGCCACCCCGACACCGACTTCGGGGAGGCGCTGGCCCTGCGGCTGGCCCGCCTCGGACCTCCGGCGGAGTGGGGGCGGGGGTCCGAGGCGGCGGGCGGGAGTGGCGCCGACGCCGACGCGGTGCGGGAGGCGCTGGCCGCACTGGTCGAGGAGGAGGTTCTGACCGTGTCCGGGGAGGGCTCCGGGCGCCGCCACCGGTTCCTGTCCGCGCGCGCCCGGCAGACCTGCGCCGCGCGGGCGCTCGACCGGGACCGGATCCTCCGGGAGGTGCTCACCCACTACTTCGAGCGGGCCGCGGCGGCCCACAGGCTGCTGCTGCCCGGCCGCTGGCTCCAGGCCGACCTCGACGGCCGCTCGGCCTTCCCGGCGGGCGCCGCCACCGCGTACGCCTTCGCTGACCGGGAGGCCGCCCGCGCCTTCCTGGACACCGACCGCGCTGCCCTGCGCGCCACCGTCATCGAGGCGGCCGTGCGCGGCGAGTACGAGCGCGCCGCCGAACTGTGCGAGCACCTGTGGGCCCTGTGGTTCACCTCCGGCCGCTTCGCCGACGTGGTCGACACCCACACCGAACTCCTCAACCAGACCCTGGGCACCCACCGCCTGTCCCCGGCCCGGCTCTCGCGGCTGTGTGTGCAGCGCTCCATCGCCTACCGGCGCGACGACAGCCTCGCGCGGGCCCGCGAGGACGCCGAACGGGCCCTGGACCTGGCCCGCGCCGTCGCGCCGCCGCAGCCGCTGGTGCTGCTCACCGCGCTGGAGGCGGTCGGCGACGCCGCGCTGCGCGGCGGCGGGACCGAGGAGGCGGCCGACCGCTTCTCGGAGGCGCTGGAGGTCGCCGGGGTCGCGGGCGACCCGCGCGCGGTCCGCAACGCGCTGCGCAAGCTCGGCGGGGTGCGGCTGGAACAGGGCAGGGACGCGGAGGCCGAGGAGCTGCTGGTCCGGGCGCTGGACCTGGCCGCCGGGGACCCGGCGGACGACCTCCAGAACCGGGCGCGGCTCGGCGCGACCCTGGGCGACCTGCTGCTGCGGCGCGGCCGCCGGGACGAGGCCCTCGACCGGTGGGCGCGGGCCGCCGAACTGCACGGTCGCCTCGGTGACCACCGCAGGGTCGGCGACATGCACCTCAGGCGGGCCGAGGCCCTGGAACCGGTGGACGCCTCCGCCGCGCACGCCGCGCTGGAGGAGGCCCTGGCCGGGTACGAGGCGGCCGAGGACCGGCGGCAGGCCCAGCGGGTGCGCGCCCGCCTGGAGGCGGGGCAGGGGAGGTGAGGGCCGTCCCGAACCGGGCACCGCAGCCGGTGTGCCTCAGGGGGACTCCCGCGCCACCTGGACCCGGACGGCGCGGTCGCCCACCAGCACGGTGAACACGAGGCCTTCGGCGGGACCGGTCCCGGCGGCCCGGACACGGGGGTCGCGCCGCAGCCGCCAGAACGCCGAGGCGAACACCGCCGGGTCCAGGTCCCGGGCCTCCTCCTCGGGGGAGAGCCCTGCCGGGCCACGGCGGCACCGGCGGCGGGGCACCGGTGGGGAACCCCCGTGCGTCACACCGTCAACGGTTCCGGTCAGTGCGCCGGAGCGACGGCGGCGGGCCCGCGCCTACCGCGGCCCGCTCCCGCCGCCCCGGGGTTCGCCGTCCGCTCCTGTTGCCCGTCGCCCGTTCGCCGGGCCGATGCGCGCGACCCCGGCGATCCCCCTCCGGAAGCGGACGCGGCGCCTAGAGGCCGTGGGCGGAGCGGCGCGCCTCGGCGTAGCGCTCGCGCACGTGCGGCGCGTCCACGGGCTCGGCGGTGGCCTCCGGCTCGCCCGGGTCCCAGGTCGGCGCCTCGGCGGTCCCCGCCAGCGTCCAGGCCGCCTGCCGGGCGGCGCCCACGGCCACGTACTCGGCGGGCCTCGGCACGACCACCCGCGCGCCCAGGACGGTCGGCGCGACCGCGCGCACGGCGGCCGACCGGGCCGCCCCGCCCACGAGCAGCACCCGGCTGACCGGGATCCCGGTGTCGGTCATCGCGGACAGCCCGTCGGCCAGCCCGCACAGCATGCCCTCCACCGCGGCGCGGGCGATGTTCTCCGGGCGCATGTTGGACCGGCGCAGCCCGTGCAGCGACCCCGCGGCGTCGGGCAGTACCGGCGTGCGCTCGCCGTCCAGGTAGGGCAGCAGCACGACGCCCTCGGCGCCCGGCCCGGCGGCCAGCGCCAGCTCGTCCAGGCCCGCCAGGTCCACGCCCAGCATCGCGGCGGTGGCGCCGAGCACCCGGGCCGCGTTGAGGGTGCACACCAGCGGCAGGTACCGGCCCGTCGCGTCGGCGTACCCGCAGATGATGCCGCCGGGGTCCTGCGTGGGGCCCTCGCTCACGGCGAACACGGTGCCGCTGGTGCCCAGGGAGACCACCGCGTCCCCCGGACGCAGTCCCAGGCCCAGGGCGCTGCCCATGTTGTCCCCGGTACCCGGGGCCACCAGCGCGCCCGAGGGCGTGCGCCCCACGGCCTCGGCCGGTTCGGCCACGCGCGGCACCCGGATCTCGCGTCCGAAGGCCCGCGCCAGCAGGTCGGGGCGGTAGGCGTTGTCGGTCGCCGACCAGTAACCGGTGCCGGAGGCGTCGCCGCGGTCCGTGGTGGGCTCCGACCCGGCTCCGGTCAGCCGCCAGGTGAGCCAGTCGTGGGGGAGCATCACCGCGGTCGTGCGGTCGGCGTGCTCCGGCTCGTGCCGGGCCAGCCAGCGCAGCTTGCTCACGGTCAGGCTGGCGTTGGGCACGTTGTCCACGGCCTTGGCCCACTCGGCGGGGCCGCCCAGCTCCTCGATCAGGTCCAGGGCCGTCCCCGCCGAACGGGTGTCGTTCCACAGCAGCGCCGGGCGGACCACCGCGCCGACCTCGTCCACGGCGACCATGCCGTGCTGCTGTCCGGCGACGGAGACGGCGGCCACGTCGTCGAGCAGGCCGGAGGAGGCCTGTTCCAGGGCCGACCACCAGGCGTCGGGGTGGACCTCGGTCCCGTCGGGATGCGGGGCGCGGGCCTCGCGCACCACCGCGCCGCTGTCGGCGTCGCAGACCACGACCTTGCAGGACTGGGTCGAGCTGTCGATTCCGGCGACCAGGGGCATGGTTCTCGCTCCGTGAGGGCAGGGTGGGGTGGCAACCCCCACAACCTAGAGGATGGGGGCGGGTGCTGGAAAGCGTTGTCACTGTCCGTTGTCCCGTTGTGACCGTTTTCCGTCTCGGTGCTCCACGGCACGCGGCCCTTAGGCGACTAAACCGATAGGGAATGTGGTTAACTGCGGTCATGGCAGTCAGCGCACCACCACCGCACCCGCGGGCGGCCGTCTTCGACGAGCGGTGTCAGCGGCCCGTGTGACCGACGAGGACCGCTCACGACCTTCCGAAGGACCACGCCATGACCGACACCGCAGCAGCGCCCGCCGCGGCGCCCACCCCGCTCACCCTGGACCGCCTGTCCGAGCTGACCGCCGAGGTCGCCCGGGAGGTCCGCGAGGGGCTCCACGAGGTCCGCTTCGACGCACGGAACCGCTGGTCGGTCCGGCTGCGCGCCGACGACCACACCGACGTCTGGCTGATCTCCTGGACCCCCGACCAGTCCACCCGCCTGCACGACCACGCCGGTTCGCTCGGCGCGCTCACGGTCGTCGCCGGGGACCTGGTCGAGCGGTACTGGGACGCCGGGCTGCGCGAGCGCGCCCTGCCCGACGGCGGGGGAGGCCGCTTCCCGCTCGGCCACGTGCACGACGTCGTCAACGCCTCCGACTCGCCCGCCGTGAGCGTGCACGCCTACTCGCCGCCGCTGACCGCCATGCACTACTACGAGGTCGGCGGCGACGGGGCGCTGCGCCGCACCCGGAGCGTCCTGACCACCGACCCCGAACCGGACGCCCCCGTCCTGGAGGACGTGCCCGCCAGGGAGGGCCGCCGGTGAGCGCCGTCGAACGGCTCCTGGAGAGCGGCCGCGCCCGCCAGGGAGGGCCGCCGGTGAGCGCCGTCGAACGGCTCCTGGAGAGCGGCCGCGCCCGCCTGGACCGGCTCTCGCCCGCCGAGGCGCTGGCGGCCCAGCGGGCGGGCGCCCTGCTGGTCGACACCCGCCCCGCCGTCAACCGCGAGACCGAGGGGGAGATCCCCGGCGCGCTGGTGATCGACCGCAACGTGCTGGAGTGGCGGCTCGACCCCACCAGCCCGGACCGGATCCCCGAGGCCGACTCCGCCGACCGGCTCGTCGTGCTGTTCTGCAACGAGGGCTACGCCTCCAGCCTGGCCGCCGTCCAGCTCCAGGAGCTGGGCCTGACCCGGGCCACCGACATGGTCGGCGGCTACCGCTCCTGGCGGGCCCGGGGGCTGCCCGTCACCGGGCCCGCGCTCGGCGGCTGACACCCCGGACCCCTCCGCGCGGCCCCGCTCCCGGGGCCGCGCCCGGGCGTCTCAGGCCCCGGCGGAGGACACCGGTGCCAAAGGCCCCTCGTAGACGTAGCCGACCCTGCGCACGGTGGTGATGAGGCCCCCGGCGGGGCCGAGCTTGCGGCGCAGCCGGTGGACGTGTACGTCGATCGTGCGCGAGCTCCGTCCCTTCCGCGCGCCCCACACCCGCTCCAACAGCTCCTCGCGGGGGACGGCGCGTCCGGGTGAGGCGGTCAGGCAGTCCAGCAGCTCGTACTCCTGGTAGGTCAGCTCGACCTCCCGGCCGCCGGACCAGACCCGGCGGGCGCCGCGGTCCACGAGCAGCCCGGCGCGAACACGGGGCGGCGGCCGGTCGGGTGTGCGCGGCTCGTCCACGACGACGCCGTAGACCAGCATGTACCTGTCGCCGCCGGGCAGCGGCAGCACGCCGAGGAGCGAGTGCTCGGAGCCGGGTCCACCGGCCGGGGGCGGCGGGTTCCGGGGCGGTGCGGGGGCGGGTGGTGCGCCGAGAGGGCTGTGTGCGCTGGGCATGCTCCCCATGATGCGCGCACGACCCTATAATTTCTACCTGTTTAGTAGGTAATCTGATCCGTGTGGCCGATACCACGTGCCTGGAGCCCCAGAAGTGATAATTCCTACCAATTCGGTGGATTAAGCTCTGATCAGCTCCTCGGTACCCCACAGGGTCCGCGGAGCCGCACCCTCGCCGGCACCCGTACCGGCCGCCGCGGGGCCCGCCCCCGCGATCCTCCATCCACGATCACGAAGGAGCGCACCATGCGCACGACTCCAGCCGTACTCGGAGCAGCCGCCCTCACCCTGGCGCTCGCCGCCTGCGGCGCGCCCAGCGAGCAGGCCGCCGGGTCCGGCGGCGAGGGGGACGTGCTGCGGGTGGGCGTCAGCCCGGTGCCGCACGGCGACATCCTCGCCTTCATCGAGGAGAACCTCGCCGAGGAGGCCGGGCTGAACCTGGAGATCGAGGAGATCTCCGACTACAACGTCCCCAACACCGCCCTGGTCGAGGGAGAGCTGGACGCCAACTACTTCCAGCACCGCGCCTTCCTCAACGAGTGGACGGCCAACGGGCCCGACGCCGAGCTCACCTACCTGACCGACGTCCACATCGAGCGGCTCGGCCTGTACTCCGAGAGCGTCGAGAGCATCGACGACCTGCCCGACGGCGCCGAGATCGCGGTCCCCAACGACCCGGCCAACCTCGCCCGCGCCCTGGGCATCCTGGAGGCCGAGGGCCTGGTGACCGTCGACCCCGAGGCCGGGGAGTCCGCCACCGAGAAGGACATCGTCGACAACCCGCGCGACATCACGGTGACCCCGCTGGAGGCCGCGCAGCTGCCCCGCTCGATCTCCGACGTGGACGCCGCGGTGGTCAACGGCAACTACGCCATCGAGACCGACCTGCCCGAGCAGTCCAACGTCCTGGCCTGGGAGCCCGAGGGCGACGACTACGTCGAGTCCTACGCCAACGGCCTGGTGACCCTGGCCGAGAACGCCGAGGACGAGCGCGTCCAGCTGCTCGCGGAGCTGCTGCACGACGAGCGGGTCCTGGAGTTCATCCAGGAGTCCTGGCAGGGCGTGGTCCTGGCCGTGGACGCCGAGGGCGACATCGTCGAGACCGCTGCCGACGCCGACGCCAACGCCGACGCCGACGAGAGCCCCGAGGCCAGCGCCGACGACGCCACCGAGAGCCCCGAGGCCGACCAGGAGTAGCCGGGGGTCCACAGGTACGGGTCGGCGCCCGACAGGGGACCGCCGCCCGCACAACCCCGTCCGTTCGCGAGGGCGGTGGAGCGATCTGCTCCACCGCCCTCCGCCGTGTCCGGGGGCCGGGTGGGCCGCGCGGCGGGAACGAGCCCGGAGTCCTCCTGGCGCGCGACGCGCCCGTCAGGCGGAGCCCGCACCCGGACGCGCCCGCACCGCGGACCGGATCAGCGTTCCCGCGTGCCGGACTCCGAGGGCTCCGTGCGCTCCCGCACCGGGTTCCACCCGTCGTCCCCGGCCAGGTAGGCCTCGGCGGTGTGCCGGGCGGCCTCGGCCGGGTCCATCTGTGGTCGGTCCGCGGTGACCAGCGCGCCGGGACCGGAGTTGCGGTACTCCAGCATCCGGAACCGCCGCCAGTCGTGGCCGGAGGCCATCGCGACCCAGCCCTCCCCGCGGAAGTGGCGGTCCATCCAGGAGTCGCGCACCAGCACCCGCGGCTCGGCGTCCGGGTGCGAGCTGGGCACCCACGGGCGGCCCAGGTAGACGGTCCCGGCGGGGGCGTCACCGGTGAAGCGGCCTCGGGTGATCAGGAAGCCGAACTCGCGGCCGGGCCGGGTGCTCGGCGCGGTCACGTAGCCGTTGTCGGTGCCGCTGCCCCGGTCCAGGGAGTGGAACGCGCACCCGTCGAACACGGCCGTGGCCCGGCCGAAGACGAAGTCCACGTCGCCCTCCACGTAGCAGCCGCGGTAGTACTGCCGCGCGGGGGTGTCCGCGTCCGGAGAGTCCGCGTACAGCGTGTCCTGGTGGCCCAGGAAGCGCACGTTGTCGAAGACCAGCCGGTCCCCGGTGGCGCGCAGCGCGACCGCCTGGGTCCCGGTGACGCCGGGGTGCTCCTCGCGCAGCCAGGAGTTCGCGAAGGTCAGGTCGCGGGCGTGCGTGCCGTCCCCGCAGATGAGGACGCTGGCGCTGCCGGCCGTGCCGTGGACGCCCCCGCCGGGCCCGGGGGTGCCCGCCGCACGGTCGTAGGTGAGGACCACGTCTCGGGGGTCGCCGGTCGCGCCGAGCAGGGTGATCCCGGGTTTGTCCGCGGGAACCACCACCGGCTCGCGGTAGACGCCCGCCCCGACGCGGATGGTGACGCGTTCGGCGCCGCCCGCGGGCACGGCGTCGACCGCGGCCTGGACCCCGGTGTGGTCGCCGGAACCGTCGGCGGCCACGGTGATCACCCGGCCCTCCGCTCCGGGGGTGGACCGGGCGCCCGCGCCCGGGGGCGCTGCGCCGGGGGCGGCGGGGGAGCTGCGGCGGACCATGGGCAGGGCCCCTCTCCTGGGGTGAGCGCTTTCGCCAAGGACGGTGCCGGTACTGCAACCGATTGCAGAACTGTCCCCGACGCGGCCGCGCCCCGTCAACCCCCGAGCGCGTCGAGGGGCCCGGCGCGACCGCCGGGCCCCTCGTCACGTGCGTTCGGGTCTAGGTGCGCACCAGCGGGGTGTCCACCAGGTGCTCGGCCACGAACCAGGCCTGGAGCTCGTTGGTGCGGATCACGTCCGACACCAGCAGGTCGTTGGTGCCGTCGTCCCCCAGCTCCTGCGTGCGCGCGGCGGCGTCGTGGCAGTCCTCCAGGATGGTCTCGTGCGCCTCCAGCAGGCGGGAGAGCATCGCGGGCACCTCCTCGGCGCCGTCGGGCGGGCGCGGGATGCTGGTGATCTCCGCGACGTGCCGGGGGTCGCCGACCGCCACCCCGCCGAGGGTCTGCACGCGCTCGGCCAGGTCGTCGATCAGCGAGGTCTGCTCGCCGGCGTGCTTGTCCATCAGCAGGTGCAGCTGGTAGAAGGTGTGCCCGCGCATGAGCCAGTGGTGCTTCTTGTACAGGTCGTGCAGGATGCGCGTGTCGCACAGCACCTGGTTCAGCCGCTGGCACGAGTACATCCGGGTGTCGTAGGACAGCCCGACCGGGAACTGGCGGACCGTCCCGAACTCCTGGATCTCCTCGCCGCTCTGGTGCAGCCACGGCTGGCTGCTCCTGGGCTTGGGCGCTCCGGTCTTGCGCTCTGCGGTCGTCACTCTGGTCCCCCTCCAGTCGGTGTGACTCGTGTCGCGGGGAGCGCGCACGGTGGCCGCGCTCCGCCTGCCAGTCTCGGCTACCCACCGCTTCCGGGGGTCTAACCCCGCGCCAACCGAGGGTAAGTTTCGTGTGCTTTCGCTGGTCGGAGCGGTTCCTCGGGCCCGGGCCCGCGCGCGCCGGGCCGCGGCGCACCGGGACCGTCGCAGGCGGGCGCTAGTGTCCTGCCGGAGCATCCCCGTGAGAGAGGAGTCCCATGAGCTGGGACGTACTGCTGACGTCGGCGCCCGCGGACGCGGAGTCCGTCGACGACCTCCCCGAGGACCTCGGGGCCGAGTCCATCGCTCCGCTGCCGCGGCTCCTGGCGACGCTGCGCGAGGCCTTCCCCGAGGCGGACCTGTCCGATCCGGCCTGGGGCCACCTCCGGGACGAGGAGCAGGGGTGGAGCATGGAGCTCAACATCGGCACGGAGGATCCGGTGAGGACCGTGATGCTCCACGTCCGCGGGGGTGACGCCGTGCCCTCCATCCTCCGTATGGCCCGGGTGCTCGGCTGCCGCGCCCTCGACTGCTCCAGCGGCGACTTCCTGAGCCAGGAGGGCGGCGACGGATGGGAGTCCTTCCGGGAGTACCGCGACCAGGTACTCCAGGCGGCACCGGAGCGGACCGGTCCGTCCGCGGAGTCCTGAACCCGTCCCCGGCCCGTACGCACGAGCGGGTCGGGGCCTGTCCGCGCCGGAACAACCGGTCAGGGCGCGATCGCGCAGGCGGTCTCCAGCACGAACCGCTGCCAGGGCCGGTGCGGGTCGTGCCCGGTCAGCTCCCGCACCCGGCGCAGCCGGTAGCGCAGCGTCTGGGCGTGCACGTGCAGCGCCCGCGCGGCCGTGGTCGCCGCGCCCTCGCGCAGGTAGGCCCGCAACGTCTCCAGCAGGTGGGCGTTGCCCTCGGCCAGCAGCGGCCCCAGCACGGCGCGGCGGACCGCGGCCGGGGTGACCGGGCCGCCGTTGAGCAGCGCCAGCACGCACGCGTCGGAGGTCCCGAGCAGCCCCCGGGAGTCGAAGGCGTGCGCGGGCGCGGTCTCCAGGGCGCCGTCGGCCAGCCGGTAGGCGGCCGACATGTCCGTCAGCGCGCGCGGCTCCAGCACGCACCCGCGCCAGGGGCGTGCGCCGAGCACGGCGGCCACCCGGTCGGCGTCGTCGGGGCGGACCAGCAGCACCACCCGTCCCGAGCGCGTGGTCACCAGCGGGTCGGCGCCCGCCGGTTCCACCAGGCCCAGCAGCTCCATCCCGGCGGCGAGCGCGGCCGACCGCGGAGCCCCGTCGCCGGGACCGCCGTCGGCCTCGGCCACCACCAGCACCGCCGGATCGGGCGGGGCGATGCCCAGGGTCCGCGCCCGGTCGCGGATGGCCCCGCGCGAGGCCTGCCGTCCGATCAGCAGGTCGTCCAGGAAGGCCCGGCGGGCCCGCTCCAGGTCCGCGTCCAGGCGGCGCGCGGCCTCGGCGTGGCCCGCGGACAGGCTCTCGGAGATCTGGTCGATCGAGGTCAGCCACAGTTCGCCCAGGGCGAACACGTCGGCGGCGTCGAGCCGGTCGGAAGCGAGTTCGGCGACCAGGCGCACGGCCGCCGCCGAGCCCACCCGGTGCGCGCGCACCACCGCGCCGATCGAACGCCCGTCGGCCGCCCGGGACCGGCCGATGCCGCGCAGCCGCTCCACGTCCTCCGGCGGCAGCCGCGTCGCCCCGGCCGCCCACAGCTCCAGCGAGCGGCCCATCAGCCACCCGGTGATCGCCCGGACCTCGGTGAGCTGGGACCCGTGCAGCGCGCGGTAGGCCGGGACCTCGGCGTGCACCTCGGCGACGATGCGCTCGACCAGCCCGGCCCGCTCCCGCGCCAGCTCGGCGCCGACCCGGGCACGCTGTTCGTGTCCCATCGCCCCACCTCCAGAACGGCGAGGGAAGCCTATCGGCACCCCCTCGGGCGCAGAGGGGGAGGAGCGTGCGGGCAGGACCGACCCCACACCGGGGTAAGGGGGAGAGAAGAGAGAACACGGTGACCCGGGGGAGTGCCGCCGGGGCGGAGGACGCGACCGGGGGAACCTCGCGCCGCTCCCGCCGGCGGCTCCCTCCGCCCGCGCGGAGACCCCGGTGTCCGGGATGTCCCCACACGTCGGCTGTCACCGGGCGTGAACGGTAAAAAGCCCGCACAGCTACGGCGCATCTGGGACCGCGACCCGCCCGGACGTGGCAGTATGCGACTGCGGTAGGGGGAAGACCGCATGTTGGAAGAGCAAGGCAGACCGTTCGGCGCCGACGGGGGATGAGACAGATGCAGCAGACGACCGTTCCAGAACTCACTCTGGGTAATGGCCTGCGCATTCCGCAGCTGGGCTTCGGCGTGTGGCAGGTGTCCCAGGAGGAGGTCGTGGCGGCCGTCTCCACCGCGTTGGAGGCGGGCTACCGCAGCATCGACACCGCGGCCGCCTACGGCAACGAGGAGGGGGTGGGCGAGGCGCTGCGCCGCTCGGGCCTGGATCGCGGCGAGCTGTTCGTGACGACCAAGCTGGCCAATCCCGACCAGGGCTACGACGCCACCCTGCGCGCCTTCGAGGCCAGCCTGGGGCGCCTGAACCTGGACACCGTCGACCTGTACCTCGTGCACTGGCCCATGCCCCGCCGGAACCTGTACGTGCCGACCTGGAAGGCGCTGGAGCGCCTCTACGCCGAGGGCCGCGTCCGCGCCATCGGCGTGTCCAACTTCCAGCGCCCGCACCTGGAGCGGGTCATGGAGGAGGGCGGCATCACGCCCATGGTCAACCAGATCGAGCTGCACCCGCTGCTCACCCAGGCGGACATGCGCTCCTTCGACGCCAAGCACGGCATCGTCACCGAGGCGTGGAGCCCCCTGGGACAGGGCAAGCTGCTCGGCCACCCGACCGTCGTCGAGGTCGCCGAGGCGCACGGGCGCACGCCCGCGCAGGTGCTGCTGCGCTGGCACATCCAGCTCGGCAACGTGGTGATCCCCAAGTCGGTGACCCCCGAGCGCATCCGCTCCAACTTCCAGGTCTTCGACTTCGAGCTCTCCCGCGCGGAGATGGACCGCATCAGCGGGCTCAACACCGACAGCAGGTTCGGCCCCGACCCCGACGACTTCGACGGCGCCTGAACCTCCCCGCCGCCCGTCGGGGCCCTGGAGAGGCCTCCTAGTCGCGCAGCTCCCGGTGCTTGCGGGCCCCGGCCAGGACGGCCTCGGTGCCGTTGCGGCGCATGCGGCCGACGTAGACGGCGCCGCCGACGAAGATGGCGGCGAAGACCCCCAGCACGGCGACGAGGGCGAGGGCGGACAGCAGCACAGTGATCGACATGCGCTCATCGTAGCCCCACGTGCGGCGGGTCCCCAAAGGGCCCGTCCGTGACGGGCGGCGGGCGCGACACGGGCAGGAGGGGCCGCCGATGGGCCGGACACCGCACGAGATCGTCAACCCGCTCACCCTCGCCGAGCCGACGGGCTCCTCCCACGCGCTCGTGGTCAGCCCCGGCCGGGTGGTCCACGTCGGGGGGCAGCGCGCGCACCGCCCCGACGGCAGGATCGTCGGGGAGGGCCTGGCGGAGCAGTTCGACCGCGCGCTCGCCAACGCGGTCGAGGCGCTGCGCGCGGCGGGAGCCGAGCCCGCCCACGTGGTGGACATGCGCGTCTTCACCACGTCCATGGCGGCCTACCGGGCCCACGGCCAGAGCGTCGGCGCGGTCTACCGGCGCCACATGGGCCGCTTCCACCCGCCGACGACGGTCCTGGGGGTGGTGGACCTCCTGGACCCCGACGCCGTGGTGGAGGTGGCGTGCACGGCCGTGGTCCCCGACGCGGCCGAGAGCGGACCCCTGCGCGCGGAACAGGTGTGGAGACCGGTCGAGGAGGCCGGACGGCCCGAGGTCACCGTCTCCTCGGACGGGGTCGGTCCGCTTCCGGCCCGGGAGCGTCCGTAGCCTCCCCGGTTCCGCGTTCCGGCGCCCGGGCGGGGACAGCGGCAGCGGCCTCCGCCCGCCGCTGCGGTGCCCGGCCAGGGGCGTCGGCGGCCGTCGCGTCCGTCCGGGCGGCGCGGCTCACAGTTCCCCCGGTGCTCACCAGCACCACGGCCACCGCGCACACCGCCATCCCCGCCAGGGCGACCGGCCCCACCGGGTCGCCGAACATCAGCCACGACCACACCAGCGTGGTGGGCGGGGTCAGGTACAGCAGGGCCGACACCCGGGCCACGCCCGAGCGGGCCAGGACGGCCCAGTACAGGCCGTAGCCGCCCAGGGTGGACAGCACCACCACCCACACCACCGCCGCCCAGAACCCGGGGTCGGCGGGCGGCGCCAGCGTTCCGGTGGCCGCGGCCAGCCCCGTGAACAGCACCGCGCTCACCGCGCACTGCACCGCCAGGGCCTGCACCACCGAGCCCCCGGGCCGCGCACGGCGCTCCAGCAGGGTCGCGGCCACCAGGGACAGCATCGCCCCGAACGGCAGCAGGTAGCCCCACCACGGCGCCGCGCCCGGCCGGAACAGGTCCGCGCCCACCACCAGGCCGACCCCGCCCAGCCCCAGCGCGAGGCCCGCCAGCTGGCGCGGCCGCACCCGCTCGCCCAGCAGCGGGACGGCCAGGGCGGTCGCCACCAGGGGCTGGAGGGCGGCCACCAGCGCACTCGTCCCGGCGGCCACACCCGCCTGCGCGGCGGCGAACACCCCGTACAGGTACCCGGACTGGGCCAGCAGGCCCAGCACGGCGTGCGCCGCCAGGTCCCGCCGGGACATCCGCGGACCCCGCCACAGCCACCACCCCGCCAGCAGTGCGGCCACGACCAGGAAACGCCAGGCCAGCAGCGTGGTCGCGGGCGCGTACCGGGTGCCCAGATCCGCTCCGACGAAGCCGGAGCTCCACATCACCACCAGTCCGGCGGCGAGCAGGAGGGGCGGTACGGAGCGGCGGGGACGTGTCTCGGTGTGTTCCATGCGGGCAGGTAAACACACCGGTCGGTATACTCACAATGTAGTCCGAACGAGGCGTCCCCGACGGCGGGGCGCGAGGGAGGGAGTGGACACCGTGCCCGGTACCGCGACGACACCGCTGACCCCGGCCGCGCGCCGCGTCCTGGACGTGGCGACCGAGCTGTTCTACACCCGCGGGATCAACACCGTGGGCATGGAGCTGGTCGCCGAGCGGGCGGGGGTCACCAAGAAGACCATCTACGACCGCTTCGGCTCCAAGCAGCAGCTCGTCGTCCACTACCTGCGCGCCCGCGACGCCCGCTGGCGCGCGTACCTGGACGGCTACCTGGAGCGGGCCCGGACCCCGAGGGAGCTGGTGGCCGCCACCTTCGACGCCCTGGACGACTGGATGGGCGAGGAGAACCCGCGCGGCTGCGCCATGGTCAACGCCTACGCCGAGCTCTCCGACCCCGAGCACCCCGGCCGGGCCGTCGCCGAGGAGCAGAAGCGGTGGCTGCGCGGCCTCTACACCGGCCTCGCCGAGCGGTCGGGCGCCGGGGACCCCGGGGCGCTCGGCGACGCGCTGGCCATGTTGCACGAGGGCGCCGTGGTGGCCCGCAACGTCACCGGGGTCATCGACGCCGCGCGCACCGCCCGCGCCGCGGCGGACGCCCTGATGACCGTGCACGGCGCGGACTGAGGGCGTCGGGGAACCCGTTCACGGACCGGCGGGAAGGCCGCCGGTGTGACGGCCGGGGCTCAGGTGTAGCCGAGCCGGGACAGCTCCGTGCCCGCCACCTGACGCACGTCGCCGTACTGGTCGCGGGTCAGGCGCTCGCGCCACGACCCCACGCCCCAGGACTCGGCGGTCAGCAGCTCCGAGGCCGACACCCGCGCCCCGGTGAACTCCCGCAGCCGCTCGGCCGCCTCCACCTCGCCGCCGTGCACGTCCTCGTAGCGCAGGGTCATCAGCTGCTCGGCGCCGATGGAGCGGCGCAGCAGGGCCGACATGCGGATCGCCCCGCGCCAGCGCATCGCGCACTTGGCGGCGGTGGAGCCCGCCGTGAACGCGGACAGGTCCGACTCCTCCTCCAGGCCGAAGAAGTGGTTGGGGAACTCGTGGTCGAGCTTCATGAAGCTCGGTTTGAGCCAGGCCAGCGAGCGCTCGTCCTCCATCATGTCCGCGATGACGTCGCGGCCGTCCCGGATGACCTGGACGAACAGGGCGTCGGGGAAGGCCGCGTGCAGGGCGGTGGCGCAGAACAGCAGGTCGGGGCTGGCGTCGCCGTAGCGGCGCACCTCCCCGCTGTGCTCGCACGGCTCGGCGGCGGCGTTGGCGGGTACGCGCGCCCACGGCCCCGGACAGCGCGGGCAGGTCAGGGGCGTGAGCTGCCAGGCCTCGGCGTAGGCCTCGCGCAGCAGGCTCGCCGTTCCGGCGACCTTCTCCAGCGCGAGGGAGGGGCGTCTGGCCACGGCGTAGACGGCGTTGAGCACGCCCGACGAGCCCGCGCCCAGGTACAGGCCGGGCACGCGCGACAGGGCACGGGCGACCTCGGCGACTCCCGAGTGGGGAGCGCCCAGGACGAACACCGGGCGCTCGACCTTGGTCCCGTTGACCACGAGGATGTAGGACGGCTGCTTCATGACGGTGTCGATTTTCGCACCCTTTGCCCACCTCGTGTGCATCGGCAGGGGATGTGGCCTCCGTGCCCTTCCTGTGCCCCCGAGGTTACGCCCCGGGCCGGACCCGCGCCGCGCACCGCCCCGGGCCGCGGCGGTGCGCCGGAGCCTCGCGGGGCGCGCCGTGCGCGGCGGCGGGCGCGGTGGGGCGAACGGTGCCCCGTCCGCGTAAGAATGGGGGGTATGGCCTCGACGACCACCGAATCAGCGCCCTTCTCCGACCCGGCGGAGTTCGAACGGGCCGCCGAACTCCTGGAGTCCGCCGAACGCGTCACGGTCCTCACCGGGGCGGGCGTGTCCACCGACTCCGGCATCCCCGACTTCCGCGGACCGCACGGGGTGTGGACCACCGACCCGGACGCGCAGGCCTTCTCCGACATCGACATCTACATGGGCGACGCGGACGTGCGCCGCCGGGTGTGGGCCCAGCGCCGCACCCACCCGGTGTGGCGGGCCAGCCCCAACGCCGCACACCGCGCCCTGGCCGACCTGGAGGCCACCGGACGGCTCCGGGCCCTGATCACCCAGAACATCGACGGCCTGCACCAGCGGGGCGGGACGTCCGAGGACGCGGTCATCGAGGTGCACGGCACCATGCTGCGGGTGGTGTGCATGGCGTGCGGCCTGCGCACGCCGAGCGAGACGGTGCTGGCGCGCCTGGACGAGGAGTCCGACCCCCGCTGCCCGGAGTGCGGCGGCATCCAGAAGTCCGACACCATCTCCTTCGGGCAGCGGCTCGACGCGGACGTCGTGGACGCGGCCAGCCGGGCGGCCCGCGAGTGCGACGTGTTCCTGGCCGTGGGCACGTCGCTGACGGTCCACCCGGTGGCGGGGCTGTGCGACGTGGCCATGATGGCGCGGGCCAGCCTGGTGGTCGTCAACGCCGAACCCACGCCCTACGACGACTTCGCCGGCGCCGTGGTCCGCGACCCCATCGGCACGGCGCTCCCCGCCCTGGTGGAACGGGTGCGCGCGGCCGGGTAG
Organism: Nocardiopsis sp. CNZ308; assembly: GCF_004217075.1. Classification (NCBI taxonomy): domain Bacteria; kingdom Bacillati; phylum Actinomycetota; class Actinomycetes; order Streptosporangiales; family Nocardiopsidaceae; genus Nocardiopsis; species Nocardiopsis sp. CNZ308. The sequence continues at coordinate 4,984,144 of NZ_SHKJ01000001.1, forward strand.
GGACGCGGTGAGGGCCGCTTCGGCCGCGCCGGGTTCCGGCGGACCTTCGGGCGGAGCACCGGCGCGGTCGCCGGGGCGGCGCGCTCAGCCGCCGCTGGTGTACTGGCCCGTCGGGGAAGGTGTGCGGCGGAACTCGGGGACGGTGTCGGCGGCCTGCGTCCGGGGTTCGGGGTGGGCGTTCCCCCGCGCCAGGTCCCGGACGCGCGCGAGGACCTCCCGGTCGGCGAAGCCCTCCAAGCTGCGAAGCGTCGGTGCGATCACCGGAAGGCTGAGGTGGGGTCCGGCCACCACCTCGGTCACCCCGGCGAGGTAGTACCGCACCAGGCTCCGCAGGTTCTCGGCGAGCACATCCCCGGGTGCGGACATACCGAGGTCTTCCGCGGCCTGCCTGAGCACCAGGTGTTCCAGACGCCCCAGGGTTCGGCTGGGGACGAGCAACCGCTTGTAGGCCTCCAGCCGCTCCCCGGGGTTCTCGGTGGCGGGGAGCAGACGCAGCCGCAGTACCTCGTGCAGCTCGAACCAGGTCGTTTCCGTCTGCGTCCCGGACTCCGTGTCCGCGTCCAGCGCGGTCGTGGTCTGCGAGTACCAGGTCGCCAGGTCATCCGAGACGTGACGCAGGTAGGGCAGCAGCCCGAGCAGGAAGCGCGCGGACGTGCCGTTGACCCGCATCGCCGTCGATCGCAGCAGGCGGGACGTGGTCGTGTTGTGCGGCACGGTGATCTCGTAGGGATCGAGCACGGACGGACGGGCGTCCGTGTTCATGCGCAGCTCGAAGCCCATGCTCTCCCCGACGTTGACCGGTGAGGAGTCGTCCAGGTCCACGACGGTGACGCCCCCGTCCGGTTCCCACCCGTCCAGGTGGCGCACGCGCAGGGACGCCACGATGCTGAACCACTCCGTTCCCGGCAGGGTCCGCCACAGCGCGGCCGTGTGCTGCCAGTCCTGGAGGGTGTTGGGGGAGTCGGGGAACAGCTCGCGGATGTCGACAGGGGCCTCGCGCACAAGGCACAGCAGGATCATGAGGTTGCTGGTGTAGTTGGCCTCGCGGCGGGTCAGCGGCAGCCGCGTGGGCTCGTAGGCGGTGTAGGAGCGGTTGGAGGCGGGGAAGGGCGCCTCCTGGAACAGCTCCACGAGCAGCCGCGCGTAGTCCTCGCGGGCCTCGGGCTCCTCGGCGAACCGGCGCTCCAGGAGTTCGGCGAGGAAGTCCACGACCTTCTCCCGGCCCGCGTAGCTGGCGAAGGAGGACAGGGCGTACAGCTCGCCGTCGTCGGGGCGGGTGCTGCGGCCCCGGCGCCGTGGGGAACGCGCGCGTGAGGCGTCCAGCTCGTCCAGGGCGACGACCACCGCCCTGGCCACCAGGTACTCGCCGAAGGTGGCGTGCAGGAACTCGAACACGCTCGCGCTGCCCTCGCCGCGCCTGGCCCGGGACTCGTGGACGAAGAAGAACCTGCCCAGCACCTGGTGGGCGGGGTCGATCTGTCCGTGCAGGTCGGCGTCGGCCGCGCGCACCGCCGCGTCGGGCATGAGGACCGCGAGGTCGCGGTCCAGCTCGTCGGCGCTCACACTCTGCTTGCGCCGGGTGAACATCGCCAGCGCGGCGATCTCCAGACGGCGCAGCTCCTCCTCGACCGCTTCGTCGAAGTTGTTCCTGCCGAGGCCTGAGTGGTGCTTGTCCACCTCGCGCCTGGCGAACATCGTCAGCAGCCGTTCGTACAGCTCCCCGTGGGACAGGGCGTGCGAGGCGCGCCGCAGACCGTTGTCCCCGGCGTCGTAGATGAGCAGCATGAGCAGCAGCAGGGGCTGCTCGGCCAGTTCCCGGTAGGGCAGGAGGGAGTCGGCGGTCAGCGGGTCCAGGCCCCGGGAGGCCAGGACCCGCGCGTTCGCCCCGTTCCACACCCGGACCATCTGTGCGATCTGGGCCTCGGTGAAGGGTTCCAGCCGGACCACGGTGGTGCCCGCCGGGAAGCGCGTCCGGTCCGCCACGACCGTGCGGCTGGTGACGATGACCGCCACGGGCTGCCCCAGGGCCTCCTGCTTGTGCTGGAACTCCTCCACCCGCTCCAGGTAGTCGGAGCGGTCCACACCGGTCGCCTGGAGGAGTTCGTCGAAGCCGTCCAGGATGACGACGGGCAGCGCGCCGTCCGCCGACTCGGCGAGTTCGCGCCAGGACACGCGGGTGTGGAGCGTCTCGGCGAGTCCTTCCTCGATCTGCGCGTGGATGGGCGCGTTCGGCTGGACCGAGCGCAGCTCCACCCGGATCGGGAGGAAGTCGGCGGCGGGCAGGTGGGCCGCGAGCATCTCGGTGAACTTGGACTTGCCCGCGCCCGGGTGGCCCAGGACGACAGTGGGGGTCTCGACGGAGCTCGAATGCACCAGGTGCAGGGCGAAGAAGCGCCGGAGGTCGTCCACGAGCACGGCCTCCTGCCACGCCTGTTCCGTGGAGGGGGAGCCCTGGGCGTCGGCCCTCAGCACACGGCCGCACGGGGGGACGTAGGCGTCCTCCAGGGCGGGCAGGACCAGCCCCGAGGAGGCTTCTTCCGAGCGCAGCACGGGCTGGCGCAGCACCGCCCGGTAGGAGGCGGCGAGTTCCCGCCTGCGCTGGTCCACCGGTCGGCCGGAGCCCGCCAGCTCCAGCAGTTCGCTCAGCTCCCCGAACCCCTGGGCGAGGACCTGGCGGGTGCGGTCGTGCTCGTAGAGGTGCACCCACATGCCGAACTCGGGGACCTCGGCGGCGAGCTGGCGGAGGTACTCGGTGAGCCGCCGGGCGGCGTCCTCGGGGACCTCGTCGGTCAGCCGTGCCATGAGGGGGTGGTCGTGGTCCACACCGTGTTCGACAGCCTCGGGATGGCGCACCAGGATGTCGCTGAAGCTGCCCGTGAGGAGGTGGAAGACCTGCCAGATCTCGTAGGGGCCCGCGTTCTCGGTGTGCACGTCGGCGGGGGCGGGGAGCTCCCCCAGGTCCTGGAGCGCCGAGTCGAAGTGCGTGAACGGTTCGGCCTCGGAGAGCTTGAGCGCGTCCAGGGAGAAGGGCGCCTCGGCCCTGTCGAGGCACTCCTCCACCGCCTCGAAGAACGAGATGAGGACCAGGACCTTGTGGGCCGCCTCGATCTTCTCCGTCCGCGACGTGCGGCTCTCACCGCTGAGCTTGCCCCGGATCCCCTCGATGGCCTGGCGGCCCTTGCTCACCAGGAACCCGCGCAGGCCGAAGAGGTCGGGCACCCCCACCAGCCCCAGCCCGCCGTCCGTGAGCCTCTCGGCGAGGTTCATCACCTCCGAGTCGTTGTGGCCGAGGATCTTGAGCGCGTCCGCGTAGGTGAGCCGCTTCGCCATCGGGGGTGCCTCTTCCGGCTTCGAGGGAGGGTGGGGGAACACGGTCGGACCCGGCACCGGGGGTGGTGCCGAGTCCGCAGGCCAGCATGGGTTTCGGGGGTCGGGGAGAAGTGAGCGTGCTCCCGTGGTGGGATCCGCTAGGGCAGCTCCCAGTTCACCAGGTCGGAGTTCTGTTCCTTGAGCATCTCGTTGGCGCGGCTGAACGGCTTCGAGCCGAAGAACCCGTTCCGTGCCGACAGCGGGCTCGGGTGCGCGGACTCCACGCACGGCACGCCCGGCATCAGCGGGCGCAGGTTGCGGGCGTCGCGCCCCCACAGGATCGCCACCAGCGGCTTGTCGCGCTCGGCGAGCGCCCGGATGGCCTGCTCGGTGACGGCCTCCCAGCCCTTGCCCCGGTGCGAACCGGCCTTGCCCGGCTCCACCGACAGCACCCTGTTGAGCAGCAGCACGCCCTGCCGGGTCCACGGGGTCAGGTCGCCGTTGGAGGGCATGGGCACGCCCAGGTCGTCGACCATCTCCTTGTAGATGTTGCGCAGGCTCGCGGGCAGGCGCACGTCCGGGGCGACCGAGAAGCTCAGACCCACCGCGTTGCCCGGGGTCGGGTAGGGGTCCTGGCCCACGATGAGCACGCGCACGTCCTCGAAGGGCTGCTTGAAGGCGCGCAGGACGTTCTCACCGGCGGGGAGGTAGGTGCGGCCCTCCGCGACCTCCTGGCGCAGGAAGTCGCCCATCGCGGCGATCTGCGGCGCGACCGGCTCCAGGGCCTCGGCCCAACCGCTGTCCATGATTTCTTTCAGGTCCTTCGGCATGGCCAGAACACTAGCGGCAGCGAGCGACATCCACGTCCGCTTCGGGCCTGCCCCCTTCCCGGGAGCGCGCTTCCTCACCCGAGGACGCGGAGCCGCGAGCCCGTCTCGTCCACGTACTCGTGCACGGAGCGTTCGGGGACCCGGTAGGAGCGGCCCACCCGGATCGCCGGGAGGACTCCGGAATGGACCATGCGGTACACCGTCATCTTCGACACGCGCATGATCGAGGCGACCTCCGCGACGGTCAGGAAGCGCACCTCCTCATGATGTGCCTTCGGTCCGCGCCGAAGAGACGGGGCGGGCACCCGGTCATCGAGCCCCAGGATCTGGGCGGCGAACGCGTTCACCCACGCTCGTGTGTCCGGGTCCGTCGCTCCGGACTCCCGCAGAACCTCCAGGAGGGCCGTGGTGTCCAGAGGGCGCCCCAGAGTGAGGACCTCCACCCCGACCGGCCGACCGTCAGCGGAGTAGTCCACGACGAACGGACCGTGATCGAGGGTTCTCTCCACGCGAGCGTCGGTGAGAGTCAGATAACCCGCGTCCGCTTCCTGGTCGATCGTCACTCTCCGAGGCGCTGCCATGGGAATCACGATACTTCCACCACCGTTTTGATCACAGGGTCTGGCGTTCCCCAGGTTGTGTCCTTCACCGCCACGTAGATCTTCCTGCCGTCACCGGTGTGCCCGTACAGCTTGTAGGAGTTGTTCTCGGCGTCGCGTTCCTCCGCCAAGGGGCGTTGCAGAACGGCCAGGACGTCTTCTTCGGCGATGCGCCTTTGCCGCATCCTCTCGAGAAGATGAGTGGTCATACGCGGAGGCATCTACTCCGTCGCCTTCAACACGACGTGGACCGCCCGCACGGCCCGGACTCCGCCGGCACGCGCCCTCACGGTCCATTCACCGGTCTCGTCGATCACCACGTGAAGAGGGCTGGCCCAGACACCCGCATGGCTGGAAGGGGGTGTGTCGGCCTTTCCGCTCATGGCCAGTGCGACCTCCCCGGAGGGGCGAACGACCTCCAGGAGTACCTGCTGGAGCCGTTCTGCTCCGCTGGTCTCCAAGAGTGCGAGGGCCACACCGAGTTCCACTTCGCAGGGCACTTGGTCCACAGCCAGCACACGCAGCGCTGGATCACGTATCGAAAGGACGTCTCCGTCCACTCCGATCTCCCGCCCGAGAAGGAAGACGTAGTCGGGCGGGGCGTTGGTCTGTCCCATGGGGCCTGAGACCAGGCCGAGGTGAGGGGACGGCGCAGAAGAACGGCACAATCGCACCGGAGTCTCGGAGCGTTGCGCACCGGAATCATGGCCGTCTCCCCGCACCCGCCTTCCGGATGGGTTCTGCCACTGGCGCACGTGGGCGTGAATGTGTTCGGTGACCGGGCTTCGCGCCCGGCGCGGACGGATGTCGTGGACGAGCGACGTACTGCGGGCGGCGCCACCGACAGCGAGGACCATGGACCGGCGGCGGGGCCGTCCGGCGCGCGGGCCTCACGCGTCGGGGACGAGCACGACCTTCCCGACGACCGTGCGGGACTCGGCGAGGGCCAGCGCGCGGGAGGCCTCCGAGAGCGGGACGCGGGCGGCCACCTGCGGTGCCAGGACCCCGTCGGCGAGCAGCCGCAGCACCTCGGTCAGGTCCTCGCGCAGCCGGGCGCGGAAGGCGTCGGCGCGGCGGCCGCGTCCGGCCCAGAAGTTGTAGAAGTGGGCGCTCCGGCCGTTGGGCAGGGCGTCCCACACCAGGAGTCGGCCGAAGAGCGCGAGCACGGGTAGCCGGGAACCGCCCTCGACGTCCTTCGTCGACGCCGTGCCGTAGGAGACGAGTGTGCCGCCGCGCCGCAGCAGGCGCCACGAGCGGACCAGACCGCTGCCGCCGACGTGGTCGAACACCGCGTCCACGCCCTCGGGCGCCAGGTCGCGGATCCTGTCGTACACGTGCGGGTCCCGGTAGTCGACGGGGGTCGCGCCGAGCGCGCGCACGGCCTCGTGGTGGCGCGGCGCGGCCGTGCCGATCACGGTGATCCCGGCGTGCAGGGCGAGCTGGACCAGGACCGTGCCCACGCCGCCGTTGGCGCCCAGCACGACGACGGTGCCGCCCCGTCGCACGCGGGCCGTGCGGTGCAGCATCTGCCAGGCGGTGATGCCGTTGACGAGCAGCGTCTCGACCCGCGCCGGGTCCGCCCCCTCCGGCACCGCCACGAGGTCGCGTGCGTCCAGGAGCAGGTGGCTGGCCCAGGCGCCGGTCTTGGTGACGGCGGCGAAGCGGCGCCCGACGAGGGAGGCGTCCACGCCCGGACCGGCGGCCTCGACGGTGCCGACGACGTCGTAGCCCGGCACGAACGGGAACGGGGGCTGGTCGAAGTACTTGCCCAGGCGCATCTGCTGCTCGGCGAACGAGACCCCGGTCGCCTCCATGCGCAGCAGGACGTGTCCGGCTCCGGGAGCGGGCAGCTCCCGGAGCCGGACCTGGAGGCCGGAGGGTTCGACCCGGCGGGGAAGCAGGACCTGGGTGGCGGTGGTGGTGGCGTTCATGGGGACTCCTGTCGGAACCGTCTTGCTAACGCTCGTAAACTTACAGGCGTAAACTCAAGGATGCAAGACGGACCACATCGACTTCCAGCCGTAAGGTGACACCATGAAGGACACGAAGGAAGCCTCCGCGCCGCGCACCCGTAACCGCCGGGGCCAGGGCGGCCGCCTGCGCGAGGAGATCGTCGACGCCGCGGTGGAGATGCTCGACGAGACGGGGGACGAGCGCGCCATCACCCTGCGGTCCCTCGCGCGCCGCGTCGGGATCGCGGCGCCGTCGATCTACCCGCACTTCGCGGACCAGCCCGCCATCATGCTGGCCGTGGTCCGCCGGGCCTTCGACGAGCTGGAGGAGGCGCTGAACGCGGCGGTGGCGCGGGCGGGCGGCGACCCCCGCGCACGCCTGTACGCCGCGTGCCACGCCTACCTCGGCTTCGCCCGCTCACGCCCCGAGCGGTACCGCACCATGTTCGGCGGCCTGTGGATGCCCACGCTCGGGGACTCGTCGGTGACCGAGCGGGACCTCGTCAGCCTCGGGGACGCGAGCCTGCGCGTGCTCGGCGAGGCGCTCGCCGCCTGCGTCGAGGCCGGGATCTCCACCAGCACCGACCCCGAGGCCGACGCGGTCGGGCTGTGGCTGGGCCTGCACGGGCTCGCCCACCAGCGCGCCGTGACCCGGGTGTTCCCCGGCCCGGAGGACATCGGCGAGCGGATGATCCCGGCGCTGGCCCGCCTCCGCCGGGACTGAGCCCCCGCGCCGCTTCGGAGCCCGGACCCCGCGGCGCCGCCCACACCTGCGGTGCGCCCTACGGCCGCCCCGCACGGCGGCGTCGGGCGGCCACGGCCGTGTCCCGGACACGGCGACGCCCCCGCGCTCCGGTCCCGGGGACCCGGGGCCGGTGGGCGCGGGGGCGCGCGTCCGCTCTGGTGCGCGCTCGCTCCGGTGGGGGCGGAGAGCGGGCGGGGGAGGTGGCCGGGGGAGACGGATCGGTGCGGGGGCGGCTGGACGGGGGCGGCCGGGCGGCGCGGTCTACTCCGCGCGCCATCCCCCCTGGCGGGTGGACAGGTTGAGCGCGGTGGTCACCAGCGGCACGTGGCTGAACGCCTGGGGGAAGTTGCCGACCTGGCGGTTCTCGCGCGGGTCCCACTCCTCGGCCAGCAGGCCCACGTCGTTGCGCAGGGACAGCAGCCGCTCGAACAGCTCGCGGGCCTCGTCCTGGCGGCCGATCGACAGCAGCGCGTTGGCCATCCAGAAGCTGCACGCCAGGAACGCGCCCTCGTTGCCGGGCAGCTGGTCGGCGGAGTCGTCCAGGTCGGTGCGGTAGCGCAGCACGAACCCGTCCACCATCAGGTCCTTGCGCACCGCCTCGATGGTGCCGACCACGCGCGGGTCGTCGTAGGGCAGGAAGCCCACCTCGGGGATCAGCAGCAGCGCCGCGTCCAGCTCCTTGCTGCCGTAGTACTGGGTGAACGTGTTGCGCTGGGGGTCGTAGCCGTACTCGCACACCTCGGCGTGGATGGTGTCGCGCAGGGCCTTCCAGCGTTCGATGGGCCCCTCCTTGCCGAACTCCTCGATGCTGCGCACCGCGCGGTCGGCCGCCACCCAGGCCATCACCTTGGAGTGCACGAAGTGCTGGCGGGGCCCCCGCACCTCCCACAGGCCCTCGTCCGGCTCGTCCCAGCACCACTCCAGGTAGTTGACCAGCGAGCGCTGGAGGCCCCACAGGTAGTCGCCGCCGCGGATGTTGTGGCGGCGGGCCAGGTGCAGCACGTCCATGACCTCGCCGTAGACGTCGAGCTGGTACTGGCCCACGGCGGCGTTGCCGATCCGGACCGGGCGGGAGGCCTCGTAGCCCGGCAGCCACTCGGCCTCCCACTCGGTGAGTCTGCGCTCGCCCCGGATGCCGTACATGATCTGCATGAGCTGGGGTTCGCCCGCGATCGCCCGCACCAGCCACTCGCGCCAGGCCAGCGCCTCGTCCTTGTAGCCGGAGCGGATCATCGCCTCCAGCGTGATGGTGGCGTCGCGCAGCCAGCAGTAGCGGTAGTCCCAGTTGCGCACCCCGCCGATCTCCTCGGGCAGGGAGGTGGTGGGGGCGGCGACGATCCCGCCGGTGGGGCGGTAGGTCAGGGCCTTGAGCACGATGAGGGAGCGGATCACCGCCTCGCGGTAGGGGCCCTCGTAGGTGCACTGGTTGACCCACTTCTCCCAGAAGCGCTCGGTGCGCGAGAGCGCCTTCTCCGCGTCCAGGTGGTCGGACTCCTCCACCTGGGAGGGGTGCCAGGTCATCACGAAGGGCACCCGCTGGCCCGCGGTGACGGTGAAGGTGGCGTCGTGGGTGAAGTTGTGGCCCTGGAGGGAGATGGGGGTGCTGAGCCAGATGGCGTCGGGCCCGGCGATGGCCACCAGTTCGGTCCCGGTCCGGTGCACCCACGGCACGACGTGGCCGTAGTCGAAGCGGATGCGCATGGTCGTCTCCATGCGCACGGAGCCGCTCAGCCCCTCGACGATGCGCACGATGTGCGGGGCGCCGCCGCGCGGCGGCATGAAGTCGATGACCCGGACCGACCCGGAGGGGGTGTCCCACTCCGACTCCAGGATGAGCGTGTCGCCCCGGTAGCGGCGGCGGGTGGCGCGGGCCTCGCCCTCGGCGGGGCGCAGGGTCCAGCAGCCGTTCTGCTCGTCGCCCAGCAGCGCGGCGAAACAGGCCGAGGAGTCGAAGTCGGGAAGGCACGCCCAGTCGATGGACCCGTCGCGCCCGACCAGCGCGGCGGTCTGCATGTCGCCGATCATTGCGTAGTCTTCGATCCAGCCGGGCACGCGGCTCACCCCCATCACGTCGTCATGGTCTCTGCGGTCGGCGCCTCGTGGGGTGCGCGGTGCCCTGCGACGGCCGCCCGCGCGCGCACCCGTGTGCGCGTCCCGCCGGGGTCCCGCCTCCTGCCCGCCATGGGGGGCGGCACCGCCGCCAGGCGCCGTTCGGGCCACGTTCCGCCTCCGCACCAGCCGCCGCTCGCCTTCCACCCGGTAGTGTGCCCAGGTGGAGGCAGCCGAAAAGGCCGGTGCCCAGGAACCGTCCCGAACACGGTCCTTTCCGTTCACCGCGGTCCCCATCTTCCCCCCTCCTCCGGAGGGGCGCCACCCGCAGTTGCACGTGCACCGGCAGGTGCAGCGAAGTATGTGGCGGAATGGGGGAGTTTGTTGGACCAGAAGTTATGACGCGGTGATCAAGATCCGGTGACGGGAAGGCCAAGGCCCGCCGGAATGGGCGTACTCGGCGCGTCCGCAACCCCGCCGGGCCGCCGGAGCCGAGCACCCGCGGCGGGCACGGGGCGCCCCGTGCGCCGGAACGGTCCGTCGCGGCCGTGGGCGCGCGGCGGTACCGCGCGGTACCGCCGCCCCTCCGCACGGGTTCGTTCCGGGACGGCTCACTCCGGGTGCACGGGCCCCGGCGCACTCCCGCGCTCGGTTCCCCGGGACCGGCGGGGACCGGACCGCCCGGCGGCCGGATCGGGCACGCGCATCAGGGGCAGGAAGACCTGGGCCAGCGGCCCGATCGCCGCCGCGAACACCAGCGTGCCCACCCCCACGGTTCCGCCCAGGAGGAAGCCGGTGACCACGACGGTCACCTCGATCACGGTCCTGGCCAGGCGCACCGACCACCCCCGGGCCGCCAGACCGGTCATCAGCCCGTCCCGGGGGCCCGGCCCCAGCTGGGCGCCGATGTAGCAGCCGGTCGCGACCGCGCACACCACCACCCCGAGCCCCAGAAGCAGCACCCGCACCACCAGCGAATCCGTCTCGGGCAGCAGCCACAGGAACAGGTCCACCGTCATGCCCACGACGACCACGTTGCTCAGCGTGCCCAGACCCGGCTTCTGGCGCAGCGGAATCCACAGCAGCATCAGCATCGCGCCCACCAGCACGCTCCACGTGCCGATGGACAGCCCCGTCTGGCGGGACAACCCCTGGTGCAGCACGTCCCAGGGCATCGCGCCCAGCTCCGCGTGCACCAGCAGCGCGCCGCTCAGCCCGTAGAGGACCAGGCCCGCGTACAGCTGCGCCAGGCGGCGCAGCCGGGGCCGGGGCAGGGCGGGGGCGACCAGCACCCGGCCCAGCAGAGCGGCGGCCGCGTCACGGGCGGGGCGGGGCTGTGCGGTCACGGAAACACCTGTCTTTCCTGGGATCATCGGATGAGAACCCGCGCGGGAACACGGGCACGCGGTTCCGGCGGGGCGCGGCCGGTGGCGGCGGTCCGGGGCGCGCGCGGCGACCGGCCGGGCCGTTCGCCGTCCCCGTTGGCTCCCCCGCCGGGCCCGGGTCCAGTAAGGGGGCCACCTGGGTATCGTGGCGGATGTGGCGCCTGGAATGAAGAGCCAATCCAGGTAACTGGCCCTTTCAACGCGGCGGCAGGGGACGGCATGGCGAGACAGGGCGCTCACCGCGCGGCGGAGCGTTCCGGGGGCGGCACCCGGCGGATCAACGGGCGTCTGCTGGCGCGCCTCATCGGCGAGGCGCCCGTGGAGCGCCCCTTCTACCTGGCCATCGCCCGCGCCGTCAGCGGACTGGTCCTGGACGGCCGCGTGCCCACCAACACCCGCCTCCCGGCCGAACGCGACCTCGCCGCCGCCCTCGGGGTCAGCCGCAACACCGTCACCGCCGCCTACGCCTGGCTGCGCGACAACCGCTTCCTGGAGAGCAGGCAGGGCGCGGGCAGCTGGACCGTCCTGCCCGACTCCGCGACCAGCGAGCCCTCGCCCTTCGTCCCCACCGCCGAGCACATCGACCTGGGGGTGGCCGCGCCCCCGGCGGTGGAGGGGCTGCGCGCCGCCGCGTTCCGGGCCGCCGAACAGCTCGCCGCGCACGTGGGAGGGCTCGGCTACTACCCCTACGGACTGCCCGAGCTGCGGCACGCCATCGCCCGGCGCTACGTCGAGCGCGGGCTGCCCACCACCCCGGAGCAGATCTTCGTCACCAACGGCGCCCAGCAGGGCGTCGCGCTGGCCGTGGACATGCTCGTGCAGTCCGGCGACGAGGTCCTGGTGGAGTCGCCCACCTACCCGCACGCGCTGGACGCCATCCGGCGGGCCGGGGCGCGGGTGCGCACGGTCGGGGTGACCCCGCAGGGCTGGGACATGGAGTACCTCGTCGACGCGTTCCGCCAGTGGAAACCCGGCCTGGCCTACCTGATCCCCGACTTCCACAACCCCACCGGCGCCCTGATGGACGACGAGGAGCGCCGGGTCCTGGTGCGCGAGGCGCGCCGGGCGGGGACCCACCTGGTCGTCGACGAGACGGTCGCGGAACTGGCCATCGACTCCGGCGACCTGCCCGCGCCGGTGGCCGCCCACGACACCGACGGCCGGGTGCTGACGGTGGGGTCGGTGGCCAAACTGCTGTGGGGCGGCCTGCGGGTGGGATGGGTGCGCACCACACCGCCGATGGTGGCCCGGCTCATGGCCACCCGTCAGCGCTTCGACCTGGCCGGGGCGGTGCTGGACCAGCTCACCGCCACCCACCTGCTCTCCGACGTGCTGCGCATCCGGGCCGAGCGCAGCCGCCAGCTGCGCCGCAACCGCGACGCGCTGCTGCACGCGCTGCGCGAGCGCCTCCCCGACTGGCGGCCCAGCGTGCCCGGGGGCGGGCTGGTGCTGTGGGCGACCCTGCCCCACCCCGTGGCCAGCGCCCTGGCCACGGCCGCGATCCGGCACGGGGTGCACCCGGCCGCCGGGCCGGTGTTCGGCGCCGACGGAACCCTGGAGCGCTACCTGCGCCTGGCCTACACCCAGCCGCCGGACGTGCTCGTGGACGCCGTGGAGCGCCTGGCCGCCGCCTACACCGAGACCCTGGTCCACCCGGCGCAGCCCCGGGGACAGCTGTACGTGTGAGGGCACGCCGAAGGGAGGGGAAGGCACGAGGTCCCCTTGCCAACAGCTCACCACGCCCGGCCGCCCCGGCACCACCCCGGATCCGCGCCTGTGGACACGTCGGTGCCGGGCCGGCGGCCGCTTCGGCACGCCCCTCAGGCGCCGCCCGCGGGCACGGCGAAGCGCTGGGCGAAGCGGACCACCTCGCCCAGCACCTCGTCGCGGTTGGTCTCGTTGAACACCTCGTGCCGGGCGCCGGGGAAGACCCGCGCGGTGAAGTCCTCGCCCATGATCGCCATCACGCCCACCCGCGTGCCCTCCAGCGGTACCAGCCGGTCGTCGGAGCCGTGCACCCACAGCAGCGGCAGCGGTCCCACGCTCCCGGCGGCCAGACCCCGCTCGATCTCGGTGAGCATGGCGTTCACCGTGGCGCGTTTGAAGGGTCCGTGCCAGACCAGCTCGTCGGCCACGTACGCCTCGCCCACGGCCGGGTCCCGCGAGAGCGTGGACGGGTCGATGGGGGTGTCGGGGATCTCCTCGGCGGCGGCGAGCCGCTCCAGGGCCTCCCACCGGCCCAGCACCGGCCCGGACAGCACCAGCGCGCTCAGCCGCTCGGGGTGGGTCTGGGCGTAGCGGGAGGCGATGAGCCCGCCCATGGAGTGGCCGATGAGCACGAGCGGCAGCGTCCGGTAGGCGGTGCGCGCCTGGGTGACCAGCCGGTGCACGTCCTCGACCACGCCCGCGTAGTCGTCGATCAGCACCCGCTCACCGGAGGAGCCCCCGTGCCCGCGGTGGTCGGCGCCGTAGACCACCGCGCCCGCTCTGACCAGGTCCTCGGCCACCGCGTGGTATCTGCCCAGGTGTTCGCCGTAGCCGTGCACCAGCACCGCGAGCCAGGTCGGCTCGCCCTCGGTCGGGGCCCACGCCCGCGCCGCCAGCTTCCCAGAACCGTCCGGTCCGCCCGCCAGGGCCCACTCGCGTGTGGTGATCACCGTGTCCCGCCTCCTCGCCCGAGCCTTCGTCTGCGACGATCGAAGCCGTGTACGACCGTCGGATGGTCACCCTACGGCGCGGCGGGGCCGGTGTGCGGCAGGGTGGGGCGGGACCGCGCGGCCCGTGGCTTCAGGGGGTGTGGGATCACCCGATACGCCGACCGGTGTCTCGTGTTGGCCCACGAAAAACGGCATATGGCACGATCAGGACTGCCCGCCGCTTAAAGGGATCTTCTACGCTTATCTATGGGTACCCCTCGGACCGGGTACACCTCCGTACACGGACCGCCCGACAACCCGGACTGGAGAGGGTGACGCCCGTGCTGGCCGACTCCTACGGACGAGTGGCGACCGACCTGCGGGTCTCGCTCACCGATCGCTGCAACCTCAGGTGCACCTACTGCATGCCACCGGAGGGGTTGGAGTGGTTGCCCAAGCCGGAACTGCTCACCGACGACGAACTCCTGCGCCTCATCCGCATCGGTGTCACCCGCCTCGGCATCACCGAGGTGCGCTTCACCGGCGGAGAACCCCTGCTCCGCCGAGGCCTGCCCGGCCTCGTCGCGGGGACCACCGCGCTGGAGCCCCGACCCCACACCGCCCTGACCACCAACGGCATCGGGCTGGCCCGCATGGCCCCCGCCCTCGCCGAGGCCGGGCTCGACCGCGTCAACGTCTCCCTCGACACCCTGCGCCCCGACGTGTTCGAGACCCTCGCCCGCCGCCGCAGGCTCAACGACGTCCTCGACGGCCTGGCGAGCGCCGCCCGGGCCGGGCTCACCCCCGTCAAGGTCAACGCGGTGCTCATGCGCGGAGTCAACGACGACGACGCCCCCGACCTGCTGCGCTTTTGCATCGAGCACGGCTACGAGCTGCGGTTCATCGAGCAGATGCCGCTGGACGCCCAGCACGGCTGGCGGCGCGACACCATGATCACCGCCGAGGAGATCCTCGCCACCCTCGAAACCGAGTTCACGCTCGACGCGGCCGACGCCGACACGCGCGGCAGCGCCCCCGCCGAACTCTTCCACGTGCGCGGAGCCCGCTTCCCCAACGGGGAACAGGCCACCGTCGGCGTCATCGGATCGGTCACCCGGCCCTTCTGCGGCGCCTGCGACCGCGTCCGCCTCACCGCCGACGGACAGGTGCGCAACTGCCTGTTCGCCCGCGAGGAGTCCGACCTGCGCTCCCTGCTGCGGGGCGGCGCCACCGACGAGGAGATCGCCCGGAGCTGGACCGCCGCGGTGTCCGCCAAGCTGCCCGGACACGGCATCAACGACCCCAGCTTCCTCCAGCCGTCCCGGCCGATGTCGGCCATCGGCGGCTGAACCCCGCCCGCGGCACGCCACCGGTGCGCCCGGACCCCGCGCCCGCCCCGCCCCAAAACCCGTTGCCTCCTCCGGTCGGCTCTGGCTTGATGTCCCAGGGGCGCGACCGCGTACGCGCCCCGTACGAACGACCGCACAGGCCGTGCCGGGAAGGGGAGGTGGCCTGAACATGCCCTACACCGAGGTTTCCGGGGAACGCGTTCCCATCCGCATGTGGGCCGCGCCCGACGAGGTCGAGGCCGCGGCCATGGAGCAGCTGCGCAACGTCACCCGCGTGCCGTGGGTGCACGGACTGGCCGTCATGCCCGACGTGCACTACGGCAAGGGCGCCACCGTCGGATCGGTCATCGCCATGCGCGACGCGGTCAGCCCCGCCGCCGTCGGCGTGGACATCGGCTGCGGCATGACCGCCGTGCGCACCGACCTGACCGCCGAGCGCCTGCCCGACGACCTCCGGCGGCTGCGCTCCGCCCTGGAGGCCGTGATCCCGGTCGGCTACCACGCCCACGACGAACCGGTCGACCCCGCCGCCGTCCCCGCCCTGCGCGAGGCCGACTGGTCCGGCTTCTGGGCGGGGTTCGACGCCCTGGCCGACGCCGTGCACCCCCGCCGCGAGCGCGCCCTGCGCCAGATGGGCACCCTCGGCGGCGGCAACCACTTCCTGGAGGTGTGCCTGGACGACGGCGGCGCCGTGTGGCTGGTGCTGCACTCCGGGTCGCGCAACATCGGCAAGGAGCTGGCCTCCCACCACATCGAGCGCGCCCAGACGCTGCCGCACAACCAGGACCTGCCCGACCGCGACCTGGCGGTGTTCGTCACCGGCACGCCCGAGATGGACGCCTACCGCCGGGACCTGTTCTGGGCCCAGGAGTACGCGCGGCGCAACCGCGACGTCATGATGGGCCTGGCCTGCCGCACCCTGGCCGAGCAGGTCCCGGGCACCCGCTTCGAGCAGTGGATCTCCTGCCATCACAACTACGTGGCCGAGGAGACCTACGACGGGGTGGACGTGCTCGTCACCCGCAAGGGAGCCATCCGCGCCGGTAAGGGCGACCTCGGGATCATCCCGGGATCCATGGCGACGGGCACCTATATCGTGCGCGGACTGGGCAACCCGGCCTCGTTCAACTCCGCCTCGCACGGGGCGGGGCGGCGGATGAGCCGGAACAAGGCCCGTAGGACCTTCACCGAGGCCGACCTGGCCGAGCAGACCAGGGGAGTGGAGTGCCGCAAGGACCGGGGCGTCGTGGACGAGATCCCCGCCGCCTACAAGGACCTGGAGTCGGTGATCGAGGCCCAGACCGACCTGGTCGAGGTGGTCGCCCACCTGCGCCAGGTGGTGTGCGTCAAGGGCTGAGGCGGTGCGCGGGCCCGGCCTTCGGGGCGTCCGCCTCCGGAGCGCTCCGTCCGCACGGACGGCGCCCCGGGAGCGGCGTACCCTTCCCTGCATGGGACACCGACACCCGAGCAAACTCAAGAACTCCGAGGTGAGCCACGCCCGCGCCCGCTGGCTGCTGAGGGCGGAACTGGACGGCTGCGACGAGTGCCGCCGGGAGGGGGACCGCGAGGCCCTGGCCGACCTGGCCACCGGCGGCGTGTTCGACTCGCTCCTCACCGGGTTCGTGCTGTCCCGCACCCAGCACTGGTACTCCCCGAGCAGGCCGGTCACGTAC
The DNA here is from genome assembly GCF_004217075.1 of Nocardiopsis sp. CNZ308. Classification (NCBI taxonomy): domain Bacteria; kingdom Bacillati; phylum Actinomycetota; class Actinomycetes; order Streptosporangiales; family Nocardiopsidaceae; genus Nocardiopsis; species Nocardiopsis sp. CNZ308. Next base: position 5,000,671 of record NZ_SHKJ01000001.1, read on the forward strand.
CCGGCCACGGTGTACCGCATCGCCCCCGTCGAGGAGCGCGACTTCTGGCGCCAGCCCACCCAGCACTGCATGCGGGTGTGCACGGTGCGGGGCTCGGAGGGCGCCAGCGTGGACACCGTGCCCGCGCTCAAGGAGCTGCGGCTGATGTCGATGGACCACCGCCGGACCGTCCTGGACGACGTGATGGACGGGCTCGCCGAGACGGAGGGGTGAGCGCGCCGCCGACGCCGTGGGCCATGCTGGGAGCATGAACGAGACCTTGGACGCCGTCGTCCTCGCCGGGGGCGCGGCCCGCCGCATGGGCGGCGCCGACAAGCCCGGGCTGTCCGTGGCCGGACGCACCCTGCTGGAACGGGTCACCGACGCCGTCCGCGCCCACAACGCCGTCCGCGCCCACAACGCCGGGACGCGGGACGGGGGACGGGTGATCGTGGTCGGTCCGCCCCGCGAGAGCCCGCGCGCGCTCTACGTCCGCGAGGACCCGCCCGGCTCCGGCCCCGTGCCCGCGCTGCGCGCCGGACTGCCGCACGTGCGCACCCCCCGGTTCGCGCTGCTGGCCGCCGACCTGCCCCACCTGGAGCCCGGTCACCTGGCCGCCCTGCTCGCCGCCGCCGACCAGGACGCCGACGGCGCGGGCGCGGTGTTCGCGGACTCGGCCGGACGCGAGCAGTGGCTCACCGGCGTATGGCGCACCGGGGCCGTGCGCGCCGCCCTCGCCGACTACCGGGGGCGCTCCCTGTACGGGCTGCTCGGCCCCCTCGCCCCCCGCGCGGTGGCCCTGGCCGACGACCTGGCCGTGGCCGACTGCGACACCCCCGACGACCTCGACCGCGCCCGCCGGATCCTGGAGCCGCCGACCGGCTGAGCGCCGCCCCGGCTACTCCACCCGCTATCCCGCCGGTCCCAGCGGCACCCGTGACATCCGCGGCCTGCTCAGGTACGCCCCCGCGCAGGTCCTGCCGGTCCTGCGGGCCGTGCCCCTGCCCGTGCGCACCGCCCACCTGGACCGGACCGCCCGGCGCGGGGACGGCCGCGGGGCGCTGCTCCCGCTGCCCTACCTCGACCTGCTTCCCCGAGACCGCGCGGGGGCCCGAGGCCCGCCGCGGAGTCCCACGCCGACCCCGGCGCCCGGAGTGCGCGATGACGGTTCCCGCCGGCCGATCAGCCCTCGAACTCGTCCATGGGGACGGTCTCGCGCAGGAACCCCCGCATGTCCAGGAAGGAGGACAGGTACTCGCGGTGCTCGTCGCAGGCCGTCCACACCTTGCGCCGGTCGGGGGTGTGCAGCTTGGGGTTGTTCCACACCAGCGCCCACGTCGCCTCGGCGCGGCACCCGCGCCGCGAGCACTGCGCCTGCGCCGGTTTACCCAATGCTGACCCCCAAGCCGGGAAACTGCCTCCATGGTCAAGCCACGGGCACGTTCGGGTCTTCGCCTCCGGCCGCCCGCGCGGGCGGCCCGGGGCCGGACACAAGGCGACGCCGGGTGGTTACGGGGGCAAACCACCCGGCGTCGCAGGCGGTGCTCCAACGGGGGCTCGGAACACCGCTCCCGCGCTCCGACGGGGGACCGAAGCGCTAGGACCCAATGTACACCGATGCCCCCCGGTGTACGTCAAGAGTCAGTTACGACGTTGTCTCGGGAGAGTCCCGCCAATACAGGGTCTCAAGTCCCATATCGTCAACTACCTGGCATTTCGCTCATATCACCTGATATGCGGGATGCGAACGCGGGTCAAGCCAGCCCCAACAGCGTTCCCCGGGAGTCCCCGCCAAGGGCAAAGCGCCCGGCCCCGCCGCGTCGGCGCGAGGCGGGTGCGCCGGGAGGGCTCCGTGTGGTCCCGGGGGATTAGGGGGAGGCAGGAAGCGGGGGGTCGCGCTCCGCGCGGCCGAGAACCGACCACGCAGGGGGTCCCACATGTCCCACAACACCTACCGCGTCACGGAGATCGTCGGAACCTCGCCGCAGGGGATCGACCAGGCCATCCGCAACGGCATCGACCGCGCCTCGGCCACGCTGCGCGGCCTCGACTGGTTCGAGGTCACCGAGATACGCGGCCACATCGAGGAGGGCGACGTCGCCCACTTCCAGGTCGGCCTCAAGGTGGGCTTCCGCCTGGAGGAATGAGGACGGGCGGCCGCGGTCACGGCCCGTGTCCGCCGTGACCGCGGTTGTCTCACCCGCCCTCGGGGGCCTCCTGCCCGCGCTGCACGTCCACGTGCACGTGGTCCAGGTGGCGCAGGATCTCGTTGTCGGGGTCGGCCTCGTAGTCGCGCCACCCCAGCGACGGGAAGCTCGTGCTCCAGATCCGGTCGTCGAAGATGATCACGTCGATCTCGTAGTCCGGGGCGTGCGCGATCAGCCAGTGCGCCATCACCCAGCCCGCGCGGCGGTTGTCCTCGTTGACCGGCCGGTAGAAGACGTCGATCGCGCGGCCGTCGTAGTGCGCCGAGTCGTCGCCGTGGCCGGTGTCGAAGCCGCCCGGCTCGTAGCCGCCCAGGCTCAGGCCGGAGAAGTGCGCCTCCATGCCCTCCAGCAGGTGCTGGGCGCGCGGCTTCAGGCCCGAGGGCTCCAGCCCCTCCTGCACCTCCAGGTCCGGGTTCTTGGTGGAACGGCAGGTCAGCGAGGGTCCGGCGTCCTCCTCCGGGCCCTCCTCCAGCAGCGTCAACACCGTCTCGGGGACATCGCTGGTGTCGGGCGCCCCGATCGGGGCGCTGTCGCCCTGCGCGGCGACGGCGGCCGCGGTGGTCGCCCGCCGGGCCTGGTCCCGGTCCAGGCGGACGTGCACCTCGCCCGTCCACACCGAGCACTCCGGCCCCCAGGGCGTCGAGGCGGGGAACAGGTCGGTGTTGCGCGCCACCCAGCGCGCGCTCACGACGGCGACGACGGCCAGCACCAACAGAACGGCCACGGCCATGAGCGCGCCGGTCCACCGGCGCTCGGGCCGCGAGCTGCTGTGTGTCATGCCCCGCTCCTCCGTGTTCGTGCCGGGCGGTGCCCTCACCGCCGGCGCGTTTTCAGAGAGACAACTCCCGGGAGGACCCCCGGGTTTCCGGCGCCGCGGACATTTTTCCCCCGTCGGGGCGGCTCTACCGTCCCCGGAGGCCGTCGTCGCTGGTCACCGGATCGACCACAGGACGAACAGCCCGCCCAGGACCAGGGTCAGCGCCCAGATCCGGTCCATGGTCACACCGCGCCAGCGCAGCGCGTGCACCCCCAGGAAGTCGTGCGCGAGCAGCGCCGCGACCCCCGCCGCGCCCAGCATCGCCAGCGTGTGCACGCCGGTCGCGGCCAGGCCGACCAGGGTCGCGTCCCAGAGGCTCCAGGCCCCCTCGGCCACCGCCCCGCCCGCAGCCTCCGCGCCAGCGCTTCCGGTCGCCTCCGCCACCGGGCCCTCTCCTCCGCCGTCTCCGGCCACCCGAGCCGGGTCCCGCGCCGTGTCCTCCGCCGCCGCGGCCCCCTCCGCCGGGGCGCCGTGCCCGCCGTGTCCACCGGAGTGCGTGTGCGCGAGCCGACCCGCCAGCACCGGCATCAGCATCAGCCCGGCGCCGTGCGCCGAGGACATCAGGAACGACCACGCCGACAGCTGCCACAGCGGCAGCCGCACCTCGCGCCAGTGGAAGTGCCGACGCGACAGCAGCATCACCAGCCCCACCAGAACGATCAGTGTGCCGCCCGCCACCGGAAAGAGCACCGACGCGGTGACCGAGCCGGTGGCGGTGATGGCCACGGCCGCCACCGCCACGCTCGCGGCGTGCCCGGCGGCGATGGCGGGCAGCGACCGCAGCACCTCCGCGCGACCGCCCTCCTGGAGGCCGCGGCTCACGGCCAGCAGCCAGCCCATGCCCGGGTGCAGGCCGTGGAAAGCGCCCAACGCGACGAGGGTCCAGATCTGCGCGGGGGTCACCGCGTCAGGGTCACACGGCGGTGAGCGGCCCGCAACGGTCCGCGTTCCTCTGACCGACACCGGCCACGCGGGGTTGCGCGCGGCCCCCTCGGGGGAGCGGGGGCCGCGCACCGGGTTCAGCGCCCGGTCAGGGGCACAGGGCCTCCAGGTTGCTGGGCTCCTCGCCCACCTGGCGGCCCGGCTCGGCGGGCTCCTCCTCGTCGAGGCCCGTGTACTGCTGCCACTCGGTCAGCCCGCCGTCCTCCGTGGGCCCGGCCGACTCGGAGGGTTCGGCGGACTCCTCCTCGGAGGGGGCGCCGGAGGGCCCGGCGGCCACGTCGTCGCCCTCGGGCCCGCCACCGGTGACGGCCTCGGCGACCAGTGCCTTGACCTGCTCCCAGTCGGGGTTGGCCGTGTTGACCTGGGGCGGCGACAGCTGGAACGTGCTCATGCTCCCGATGTCGGTGACCCTGTCGGCGAGTTCGACGAACGCGGGCACCTTGGCCTGGGGGATGTCCGTGCTCAGGGTGCGCTCGGTGGCGCCCGCCAGCCTGCGGTAGCTCGTCAGGACGGTCATCGGGTCGACCTGCTCGGCCACGTACTTGATCAGGCAGCCCTGGCGGCCCATCCGGCCGTAGTCGTCGCTGTTGGTCCGCGAGCGGCCGTACCAGAGCGCGTCGTGGCCGTCGAGGCGGCGCAGGCCCGGCTCCAGCACCCCGCCGTGCACGCCGTAGGGGATCGGCTCCTCGATGAGCACCTCCACGCCGCCGATCGCGTCGATCAGGTCGCGGAAGCCCATCATGTCGACCATCGCGTAGTAGCCGATCTCCAGGTCGAGGTTGTACCCGATGACCTTCTTGAGGGTGTCGGCGGAGGGGTTGGCCGCGTCCGGGTTGAGCGCCAGCTCCTCGGGCTCCTCGGCCACCGTCTGGTACACGTCGTTGAGCAGCAGGTCGAAGCCGTAGGGCTCGGGGTAGCGCTCGGCCAGGGCGCTGTCCTCGGGGAAGTGCACGTTCTCCAGGTTGCGCGGCAGCCCCACCAGCACGGTGTCGCCGGTCGCGGTGTCCATGCTGGCCACCATCATGCTGTCGGTGCGCACTCCGTAGCGGTTGTCCGCCGAGTCCGCGCCGATCAGCAGCACGTTGACCCGCTCCTGGCCGTTCCAGGGGTCGGCCTCGTCGTGCGGGGGCAGGAGGGGGTCCTCCTCGGCGTGGAAGACGCTGTTCAGCGTCTGGTAGGCCGTGTAGCCGCCGTGCAGCGCCAGCGCCGAGGGCGCCGCGACGGTCAGGCACAGCAGCAGCACCACGGCCGCGCCGAGCACCCGCGAGTTCCGGGGCGCCCCGGCGGGCCGGATGATCACCCACGAGTGCACGATGACCGTCAGCCACAGCACCGCCACGACGAACACCACACCCATGGCTCCCAGCAGCCACCGGTCCTGGAGCGCCATGGTGGCCAGCCGCGCCATGGTGTTCGCCTCGTCGGCGCCCAGCCGCCACGCCCACACGACCAGCCCCAGGATCCCGGCCAGGTAGACCCCCAGGATCACCGCGCCCGCGACCCTGCGGCGCATCCGCAGGTGGGCCAGCCCGGGAAGGGGAACCGACGCCGCGGTCCACAGCAGCGCCCGGCCCGTACCCGGGCGCGCGGGCGCCTCGTCCCGCTGATCGTCCTCCGCTGTCACCGGTGGTTCCTCTCCAGCCGCGGGGCGGACCGCCCCGTTGTCTTCGCCGTTCCCGCAGCGGTCGCCGTGCGGTGCCACGCCGCGGGCACGGACTCGTGTCCGAAACCTTTGTTATGTACACGCCGGAGAAGGGTCGTCCGATTCCCCTGCGGGCCTACCCGTGCTTTTCGGACGTACCGTGCGGGCCGTCCTCCTCCGGGCGTGGAGAGCCCGCGGGGTGCGTGTGCGGGCCCGACAGTTCTCAGTGTGGCGCTTTGCGCGGGTTTGTGTGCACCGCTACTCAGTCATGAGGGATGTTCTATACAAGTCTGTTATGTGTCTCGCACGCGGCGGATGGGGCGTTGGCCGACCCCTCCGGCGCCGCCAAAGGGGGAGATCAACCGATTTCTTTGCCGATCAGTAGTGCGCGCTCGCCGCAGCTGCGATGATCTGGCCGCAGGAGGGGGCGTCGTCCGGGGGAAGGGCGGCGTCATGGGAACGAAAGGCAAGCCATCGTGCTCGATGCGGTTGACACCGCGCTCATGCGCGCGCTGCAAGGGGACGGCCGAGCGACGTTCCAGGCACTGGCCGACGGGGTCGGCCTGTCGAGGACCGCGGTGCGCGCCAGAGTGCGCCAGCTCGTGCAGTCCGGGGCGATCAGGATCGTCGGGGTGCTGCACGCCGGGGTCGTGGGAATGGAGGTCCTCAGTCACGTGTCGTTCCGCGTCAGCGGCCCCGTGGGGCCGATGCTGGACGCGCTGGGGGAGAGGGAGGCGGTGACCTTCGCCGCGCACGCGGCCGGGCGGTTCCCGGCCGTGGCGCAGGTGCGGGTCGCCGACGACGCCGCCCTGACCAAGGAGCTCTCGGAGCTGCGCGCGCTGCCGGGGGTGGACGGCGCGGAGGTCTTCCGCGCCAACTCGGTGTTCAAGGACGCCCACAGCAGCGTGCGGGAGCTGCGCGACATCGAACTGGACGCCCTGGACTGGCGCCTGGTGCGGCAGCTGCTCAGGGACGGCAGGTCCTCCTACGCGGACCTCGCCCGCCAGGTGGGGCTGTCGCAGGCCGCGGCCCGCTCGCGGGTGGTGCGGCTGCTCGACTCGGGTGTGGTGCACGTGACCGCGCTGGTGGAGCCCACGGCGGTGGGGGCCAACGAGCGGCTGGGCTTCGGCCTGCGCTGCCGGGGCGACGCCGAACTGCTGGGGGCCGCGCTGGCGAACATGCCGAGGATCTCCTTCCTGGCCAGCGGTTTCGGGCGCTACGACGTCATCGGCACCCTCACTGCGCCCGACCGCTGCCAGCTGGTGGAGGCCCTGGAGGGGGTGCGCGCCACCCCGGGGGTCGGCTATGTGGAGTCCTGGGACCACCTGTCGGTGCGCAAGGAGCGCAAGGGGGGCGACCGTCCCCTGGAGTGGGTCGCGCCCTAGGGGCCGACGATCCGCGGCGCGACGGACGGAGAGGGGCGCGCCGCGGGCCGGTGACCCCGGCGGCGGGCACGCTGGGTAGGCGCGGGCGGCCCCTTCCGTCCGTATCTGTAACCAGCGGTAGCATTTTTACGTGTTTCCGGCGCGCATGGCTTGCGTCACGCTTAAGTTACCGGTGAGTATGGGAAGGGGTCGGTCCGTACCGGCCGCACCGGGCGCGGGTGTAGTGGGAGGCTGACGTGGCACTGGCGGAAACGTTGACGGCTGTGGGCACGGTGGCGCTCGCGCGGTGCGGCGGCCGACCGTTCGGGACGCACCTGTTCTCCGTCTGGCCGGGGGCCGCCTTCGCGGCGACCGCCTTCCCGGTCCGCTGCACCCCGGGGGACAACCTCGCCATCCACGTCGCGGTGGCCCAGGCCCCGCCCGGCTCCGCCCTCGTGGTGGACGTCGCGGGGGAGGCCGAGTACGGCTACGTGGACGAGATCCTGGCCGTGGCCGCCAGCACCCGCGGGGTCGCGGGCATCGTCCTGGACGGCTGCGTCCGCGACATCGCGGCCATCGCCCGGTGCGCGCTGCCGGTCTTCGGGGCCGGGGTCGCGGTCCGCGAGGCCGCGCACGAGGCGGGCGGCTCGGTGGGCCGCCAGATCAGCATGACGCCGGGCGGCCCCGCGCCCCTGCCGGTGCGCCGGGGCGACTGGATCGTCGCCGACGACGACGGCGTGGTGTGCCTGCCCCGGGGGCAGGTCGGCTCCATCATCGCCGCGACCGTGGACAGCGTCTCGCGCGAACGCGAGATCATCGACGCCGTCTACGCGGGGGAGAGCACCCTGGACCTGCTCGGACTGGACCCCTCGCGGGTCGCGGGCTGGGAGGACCGCTCCGAGCAGCGCTCGCGGCGCCCTGGGCGCCCGCGGGCCCTGGGCGCCCTGCGCGACACCGCCGCGCGCGGCGCCGAGGGGCACCCTGCGGCCCGTTCGCGGCTCTCGCCGCGTTCCGCCGTGGGCGACCCCCGGGAGTGAGCCGCGAGACCCCTCAGCGGCGGCCGGGGGCCGGGCCGGGAGGCGTTCCCCGGTCCCGGGGCGCCACGGCCGCGCGGCGCGCCCGCCGGGGCCGCACGGGCCCCGCGCGGCGGACGGAGCCCGGTGCGGGCGCACCGGCCCGGAAGCGCGTGGGAACGCTCCCAGGCCTTGGGGGCGCCGCCCGGTCGGACAGGGTCCGACGCGGGCCGCTCAGTCCTCGGTGAACGAGAGCAGCTCGTCGATGTAGCAGGTGGCCTCCCGCGCGGCTCCGGCCGCGTCGGCGTCGCGGATCGCCTCGGTCAGCTTGGAGTGGTCCACGCCGTCGGTGGCCGAGGAGGGCCGGTCGGTCGCCTCGGCGCCCTGCTCGTAGGCCGTGTGCGCGATGCTCGCGTACACCACCTGCGCGATGTCGTCGTACAGGTCGATGAGCAGCGTGTTGTGGGTGGCGTTGACCACCGCGCGGTGGAACGTGAAGTCCGCCTCCACGAACGCGCCCATGTCGCGCTCGCGCCAGGCGGACTCCCGCAGGGCCATGGCGCGGTCGATGTCGGCCATGTCCTCGTCGCTGTGGCGCAGCGCGGCCAGCCGGGCCGCCTCCACCTCCAGCGCGCGGCGCACCTCCAGGTTCTCCCGCAGGCGGGAGCGCTCCAGACGGCGCCGCAGGGCGCCGCCGAGTTCGCTGGAGGCCCGCACGAAGGTGCCCGCCCCCTGGCGGATCTCCAGCAGCCCGGCGTGGGCCAGGGCGCGCACCGCCTCGCGGACGGTGTTGCGGCCCACCTCCAGCTGGTCGGAGAGCTCCGACTCGGTGGGGATGCGGTCGCCCACACCCCACTCGCCCGAGTCGATCTGTGCTCGTAACTGACTGATGACCTGGTCGACGAGACCGGTCCGGCGTGTCGAGGCGAGGGGCACGCGTATACCTCCTAGGGGCGGGTCGCCGGATGACTGGGCCAGCGCACAGGTACGGAACGGTTAAGGCCGGAGCTTAGACCAGTTGCGGTCGGGAATTGGCTTTGAACGGTAATGCGTTATCCTCATGAAGTACATCGGGTCATCCTATGAATTTCTGCGAGTCGCCTCCATGAGCGCCGGACCAGCCCCCCGCACCCCCGTGACGAGCGGCCCCGCCGCAGGCCGGACCGCCCCGAGCCGTCCCCCGCGCGCGGCACTGCTGCTGCTCGCCGCCGGGATCGCCCTGGCGGCCCTGAACCTGCGCACCGCCATCACCAGCGTCGGCCCCGTGCTCGACGAGGTCACCGCCGGGCTGGGCATGACCGCCGTCGGCGCGGGGATCCTCACCACCCTGCCCGTGCTGTGCTTCGCGCTCTTCGGCGGCCTGACCCCCGTCCTGGGCCGTCGCCTGGGCGAGCACCACCTGCTGGTCTACGCGCTCATCGCCCTCACCGTCGGCCTCGCCGCCCGGGCCGCGGCCCCCGAGCCGTGGATGTTCCTGGCCCTGAGCGTGGTGGCCCTGTCCGGCGGCGCGGTCGGCAACGTCATCCTGCCCGCCCTGGTCAAGGAGCACTTCCCCGACCGCGTGGGCCTCATGACCACCGTGTACACCACCGGCCTGGCGCTGGGCACCACCATCGCCGCCGCGGCCACCGTGCCCCTGGAACAGTCCACCGGCGAGTGGCGCGCGGCCCTGGGCGCCTACGCCCTCTTCGGCGTCGCGGCCGCCGTCCCCTGGCTGCTGGTGCTGCGCCACGAGCCCGCGCGCGGCGACGCCTCCCAGGCCCTGGGCTTCGGCCAGGTGCTGCGCACCGGCCTGGGCTGGCAGTCCGTCCTCTACTTCGGCACCCAGTCCTCGGTCGCCTACATCATGTTCGGCTGGTACGCGCAGATGCTGCGCGACCAGGGCATGGACGCCCAGACCGCGGGCCTGGCGCTGTCCTACCTCACCGTCCTGGGCATCCCCATGTCCCTGGTGCTGCCCACGCTGCTGACCCGCACCAGCGACCAGCGCCCCTTCGTGGTGGTCTTCTCCGCCGCCTACCTCGCGGGCCTGGTCGGGCTGTGGTTCGCCCCGCTGTCGGGGGTGTGGGCCTGGACCACGCTCGTGGGGATCGGCATGGGCAGCTTCGTCTTCGCCCTGACCGCCTTCGCGCTGCGCACCCGCACCGGGGCGGGGACGGCGGCGCTCTCGGCCGTCAGCCAGAGCCTGGGCTACCTCATGGGCGGGGCGGGGCCCTTCCTGTTCGGGCTCCTGCGCGAGGTCAGCGGCGGCTGGCACGCGCCCCTGCTCCTGCTGGCGGTGCTGGTCGCGGTCAACCTGGCCATGGGCCTGTTCCTGGGCCGTCCCCGCTACCTGGAGGACGCCATCGCCGCCCGCGGTCTCACGAGGGCAGCCAGTCCAGACGGCCGATGAGGTAGACCGAGCCGACGAAGGCCACGACGTCGATGACCGTGTGCGCCACCACCAGGGGCATCACACGCCCGTAGCGCAGGTAGAACCAGCCGAAGACCAGCCCCATCACCAGGTTGCCGAAGAACATCCCGACGCCCTGGTAGAGGTGGTAGAAGGAGCGCAGCACCGAGCTGGCCAGCACCGCCTTCCACGGCGTCCACCCCAGCTGCCCCAGCCGGTGCAGCAGGTAGCCGACCACGATCACCTCCTCCAGGATCCCGTTCTTGGCCGCCTGGAGCACCAGGACGGGCACGTCCCACCAGTTCCCGGCCAGGGTGCTGGGCCTGATCGTGACCGTCAGCCCCAGCTGCCAGGAGACCACGTACAGCACGAGGCCGCTCAGGCCGATCAGCGCGGCCAGCAGGGCGCCGGTGCCCAGGTCGAAGCCGGGACGGCGCACGTCGAAGCCGATCGTGGCCGAGGAGTCGCCCGAGCGGCGCAGGAGGTAGGCCACCAGCAGCACCGGGACCAGGGCGTTGGCCAGCGCGAACAGCTGCCACGACAGGTCCAGCCAGGGGCGCTCCTGGTCCGCTCGGGGGCGCACCAGGCTGGCGGTCTGCTCGGCCAGGGACTGGGGCTCGGTGAGCACGCCGAGGAAGGAGATGGTCGCCGAGACCGCCGCGGCGCCCAGGGACAGGGCGAGCACGCACAGGATCTCCCAGCGCAGCAGGCCGCGCTCGACGGGGGCGGAGGGGGCGGGCGGCGCCCCCGCGGGCAGCCCGGCACCCGGGGTGTGGGTCTTGTCGGTCACGCGTTGCAATGTACGCGCTGTCCGCGGGGGCCGGTGGCCTGGGGGAGCGGGGCGGGCCGAGGACGCGCCGGGGCGCGGTCAGGAGGCCCGCCCCGGCGCGTGCGGCCGTTCCGCGGGGGCGGTCAGCCGTTGTCGTTGTTCTCCATGTCGCCCTCGCCGCCGTTGTCCTCGTTCCCGCCGTCGTCGTCCTCTCCGCCGTCCCGGTTGTTCTCCTGGCCGCCGTCGTCCTCGTCGCCCTGGTCGTCGCCCGGGGTGTCCACGGTCGGGGCGTCGGCCCCCTCGGGGTCCTCGCAGGCCGCGACGCCGAACACGGCCACGGCGGCGATCGCCGAGCCCGCCAGCGCCCGGCGCAGGGCGGTCAGGGTCCGGCTGCTGATGTCCTCGAAGCTCATCGCTGACTCCCTCGGGTCGCGGCTCGTGCCGGGGGTCCGCCCGGGCCGGGGCGGCGGGCGCGAGCCGGGTGTTATCCGTCCGTGACCCACACTAGGGCGTGTTCCGTGTCCGTGGCCAGGAAAGCGCGGAGAGTGACGGGCCGCGATGCGGCGGGGTCACGCCGTCCGGCGAACGGGGGGAGGGGCGCGAACGCGCGGGGGAGAGGGGGTTCCGTCCGGCTCCGGGCGCGGACCCCGACCGAGGGGCCCGAACGCGTGGAGGAGGGGGAGACCGGCCCTCGCCGCCGCCCGGACGTGCTCGGGCGGCGGCGCGGGTCAGCGGGGCGCGGGCTCAGTCGTCGCCGTCGCCGTCGTCATCGTTGTCGCCGTCATCGTTGTCGCCGCCGTCGTCCCCGTCATCACCGCCGTCGTCTCCGTCGTCGCCCTGTTCGACGTCCACGGTGGGCATGAGGTCGTCGCAGGCCGCGGTGCCCAGGACCACGACGGTGGCCAGGGCGCCCACGGCGAGCACCCGGCGCAGTGCGGCCAGGGCGGTGAGGAGCGGTTCGAACATCTTCAAGCCAGACCTCCGGATCTGCGGGCGGGCCGCGGGGGCGCGGCCCCGTGCAGCGGCCAGCCTAGGACCCGGCCGCGCGGGCGGCCGGGGCGCCCCCGTCCCGGCGGGGGCCGGACCCGCGCCCGGGGGAGACCGGCAGCGGGCACGGCGGACGCCGCGCACGGGACGAGCCGCCGGCCATGCGCGTATGACACGGAGTGCGCATGGCCGACGGCTAGGGGGCGGAGGCCGCCCGCCCCGCCCCAGCCACGAAAGCGGGGAGGGACGGCCTCCTGGGAACGAAGACCAGTGTCAGTGAGCCGCTGAGAACTGGTCTTCCTCGGTGGAGCCGGTGAGAGCCGTGGTGCTGGCCTCGGGGGAGATGGTCGTGCTGATGGAGTCGAAGTAGCCGGTGCCGACCTCGCGCTGGTGGCGGGTGGCGGTGTAGCCCTGCGACTCGGCCGCGAACTCGGCCTCCTGGAGCTCGACGTACGAGGTCATCCCGTTCTGGGCGTAGCCCTTGGCCAGGTTGAACATCGAGTAGTTGAGCGAGTGGAAGCCCGCCAGGGTGATGAACTGGAACTTGTAGCCCATGTGGCCCAGCTCGCGCTGGAACTTGGCGATGGTCGCGTCGTCCAGGTGGCGCTTCCAGTTGAAGGACGGCGAGCAGTTGTAGGCCAGCATCTGGTCCGGGTACTCGGCCTTGATCCGCTCGGCGAAGTCGCGGGCCACCTCCAGGTCGGGGGTGGCGGTCTCCATCCACAGCAGGTCCGAGTGCGGGGCGTAGGCCAGGCCGCGCGCCACGCAGGCCTCGACGCCGTTGCGGAAGCGGTAGAAGCCCTCGGCGGTGCGCTCGCCCGTGATGAAGGGCTGGTCGCGCTCGTCGACGTCGCTGGTGATCAGGGTCGCGGCCTGGGCGTCGGTCCGCGCGATGACCAGGGACGGGACACCGGCGACGTCCGCGGCCAGGCGGGCGGCGTTGAGAGTCTTGACGTGCTGCCCGGTGGGGATGAGGACCTTGCCGCCCAGGTGGCCGCACTTCTTCTCGGAGGCCAGCTGGTCCTCCCAGTGCACGCCCGCCGCGCCGGAGGCGATCATGCCCCGCATCAGCTCGTAGGCGTTGAGGACGCCGCCGAACCCGGCCTCGGCGTCGGCCACGATCGGGGCGAGCCACTCGGGCGCGCTGTCGTCGCCCTCGGCCCAGGTGATCTGGTCGGCGCGCATCAGCGCGTTGTTGATGCGGCGGACCACGGCCGGGACCGAGTTGGCCGGGTACAGGCTCTGGTCGGGGTAGGTGTTGCCCGAGAGGTTGGCGTCGGCCGCGACCTGCCAGCCGGAGAGGTAGATGGCCTTCAGTCCGGCGCGGACCTGCTGGACCGCCTGGTTGCCGGTGAGGGCGCCGAGGGTGTTGACGTAGTCCTCGGTGTGGAGCAGGTCCCACAGGCGCTCCGCGCCGCGGCGGGCCAGGGTGTGCTCCTCGGTGACCGAACCGCGGAGCTTGACCACGTCGTCGGCGGAGTAGGTGCGCTCGATACCGGCCCACCGGGGGTTGGTCTCCCAGTCGCGCTGGAGTGCGGCGCTGGCTTCCTGTCGTCGAGCGCTGGTGCCCATGTTCGATCCCGCCTTACGTGTAGTCCCCAAGTGTTCACACCGGTCGAGAAGGCCGGGTCAGAGCCAGGGGGTGAGCCCTGAGCGGTAAGTTCCCCGCCGGTAACTAGATTCTTGGGCAACTTCCGAGGCTTTTCCATTGGAAATCTTGCGAAGATCGACGTTTCTTTCCGTACTATGAAGCCATGGCGTACTTTGGTGCTGAAGAAATACCGTCTTTGACAGGTGACCTGGATCTCGTCACCTTTGGTCAGCGGCTCCGCCACCTACGGCGTGCACGCGGCCTCACCCTCTCCGACCTGGGCGAACGCGTCGGCCGGGCCCCCTCCCAGCTCTCCCTGCTGGAGAACGGCAAGCGCGAGCCCAAGCTCTCCCTCCTCACCTCCCTGGCCTCGGCGCTGGGCGTCTCGGTGGAGGAGCTGCTGTCCAAGCAGCCCCCGAGCCGCCGCGCGCAACTGGAGATCGCGGTCGAGGAGGCCCAGCGCGACACGCTCTACCAGGACCTGAACCTGCCGCACCTGAGGATCGGCAAGCGGGTCCCCAACGACGTGCTCGAACACATCGTGGGCCTGTACGGGGAGCTCCGGCGGCGCAGCGCCAAGCCGACGGCCACCCCCGAGGAGGCCCGCCGGGCCAACGCCGACCTGCGCCGCCAGATGCGCGAGCGCGGCAACTACTTCGAGCACATCGAGAAGGCGGCGGCCCAGACCCTCGACGCCGTCAACTACACCGCGGGGGCCCTGTCACAGGGGCAGATCCTCGCCATCGCCACCCACCACGGGTTCTCCCTCAAGTACGTGCAGGACCTGCCCCGCTCGGTGCGCTCCCTCACCGACCACGTCAACCGGCGCATCTACCTCAAGCGCGAGACCACGCTGGGCATGCACAGCCCGCGCACGATCCTGCTCCAGACCCTGGGCCACGTCGTGCTGGGCCACGGCAGGCCGCGCGACTTCGGCGACTTCCTGCGCCAGCGGGTGGAGGCCAACTACTTCGCCGCCGCGGTCCTCATCCCCGAGTCCACCGCGGTGCGCTACCTGCAGGAGGCCAAGCAGGCCCGCGACCTGTCGGTGGAGGACCTGCGCGACGTGTACTCGGTCTCCTACGAGATGGCCGCGCACCGGTTCACCAACCTGGCCCACCGCCACCTGGACCTGGTCTGCCACTTCATCCGCAACGACGAGACCGGCATCATCTACAAGGCCTACGAGAACGACGGCCTCGTCTTCCCCACCGACGACACCGGGGCCATCGAGGGCCAGCGCATGTGCCGCCAGTGGTCGGGGCGCCAGGTCTTCGCCTCGCCGGACCGCTACTCGATCTACTACCAGTACACGGACAAGCCCAACGGCACCCACTGGTGCGTGGCGCACGTGGACCCCAGCCGCGAGCGCAACTTCGCCATCACCCTGGGCGTGCCCTACAAGGAGTCGCGCTGGTTCCGCGGGCGCGAGACCACCAACCGCACCAAGTCCAACTGCCCCAACGGCGAGTGCTGCGTGCACCCGCCCGCGGACCTGGCCGCGCGCTGGGAGGGCAACGTGTGGCCGTCGGCCCGCGCGCACTCCCACGTGCTCTCGGCGCTGCCCTCGGGGACCTTCCCGGGCGTGGACGAGCACGACGTCTACACCTTCCTGGAGAAGCACAGCGTCGACTGAGCGACGGGCCCGGCGGGGGACGCGGGAAAGGGGGGTCGGCGCGCGCCGACCCCCCTTTCCGCACGGGCACGGCGTTGTGGCAGGCGAAGCCAACTGTTACCGTTGGTAACACATACCGACCCCTCCCTCCCCCGGAGGGCCCCGACAAAGGATGTGAGCGCATGAGTGAGGCCGCCGCGCCCGGCTTCAGCCTGGAACTGAGCGAGGACGTCCGCGAGGTCCGGGACTGGACCCACGGGTTCGCCGCCGACGTCATCCGCCCCGCCGCCGCCGAGTGGGACGAACGGGAGGAGACCCCCTGGCCGATCATCCAGGAGGCCGCCAAGATCGGCCTGTACTCCCTCGACTTCTTCGCCAACCAGTGGCTGGAGCCCAGCGGCGTCGGCATCCCCGTGGCCTTCGAGGAGCTGTACTGGGGAGACCCGGGCATCGCCCTGGCCATCACCGGCACCGGCCTGGCCGCGGTGTCCGTCGCCGCCAACGGCACCCAGGAGCAGCTCTTCGAGTGGACGCCGCAGATGTTCGGCACCCCCGACGACATCCGGCTCGCCGCGTTCTGCTCCTCCGAGCCCGACGCGGGCAGCGACGTCTCGGCCATCCGGACCCGCGCCGTCTACGACCAGGCCAAGGACGAGTGGGTGCTCAACGGCACCAAGACCTGGGCGACCAACGGCGGTATCGCCGACATCCACGTCGTGGTCGCCTCGGTGGAGCCCGGGCTCGGCTCGCGCGGGCAGGCCACGTTCATCGTGCCGCCCAACACGCCCGGGCTCAGCCAGGGGCAGAAGTTCGCCAAGCACGGCATCCGCGCCTCGCACACCGCCGAGGTGGTCCTGGACGACGTGCGCGTGCCCGGCTCGTGCCTGCTGGGCGGCAAGGACAAGCTCGACGAGCGCCTGGCCCGCGCCCGCGAGGGCAGGGGGTCCAAGGGCCAGGCCGCCATGAAGACCTTCGAGGCCTCCCGCCCGACGGTCGGCGCGATGGCGGTGGGCTGCGCCCGCGCCGCCTACGAGTACGCCCGCGACTACTCCACCCAGCGCGAGCAGTTCGGCCGCCCGATCGGCGAGAACCAGGGCGTGGCCTTCACCCTGGCCGAGATGGCCACCCGCATCGACGCGGCCCGCCTGCTGGTGTGGCGCGCGGCGTGGATGGCGCGCAACGACAAGGACTTCGACAGCGCACAGGGCTCGATGAGCAAGCTCTACGCCAGCGAGACCGCCACGTTCGTCACCCAGAACGCGGTGCGCATCCTCGGCGGCAACGGGTACACGAGGGAGTACCCCGTCGAGCGCTGGCACCGCGACGCCACCATCTTCACCATCTTCGAAGGGGCCAGCGAGATCCAGAAGCTCATCATCGGCCGCGCCGTCACGGGCCTGCCGGTGCGCTGACCTCCCCCGGGGAGCGCCCTCCGGGGACGGCCCGGCGCGCCTACCGGGGCCGACCGGGAGGGGCGCCGGGGACGGAACGGGCCGCCCTGGCCGGTCCGGACATCCGACCTCTAACCTGGCTCGCATGAACGCCACCGCGGGCAACGGCGCCCCCACCCTCACCATCCCCACCGGATACAACGGCCCCGACGGTTCGGGCAACGGCGGCTACACCGCCGGACTGCTCGCCGCGCGGCTCACCTCCGTCGGCGGACCGGCCGTGCGGGTCACCCTGCGCACCCCGCCGCCCCTGGGCCGCCCGCTGAGGGTGGAGAGCGGCCCCGAGGGCGCCCTGCACCTGACCGACCCCGGCGCCGGGGAGGACGCCCGCCTGGTGGCCGAGGCGGTGACCGCCGACCTCCCCCGCGCCTCCGCCGTCCCCGGCGGCCCCGTCACCGTGCCCGAGGCCCGCCAGGCCGAGGAGCGCTACGCGGGCCTGACCGACCATCCCTTCCCCCGCTGCTACAGCTGCGGCCCCGAACGCGCCGAGGGCGAGGGCCTGCGGCTGTTCGCCGGTTCCGTGCGCCCGGGCACCGGCCCCGACGGGGTCGGCAACACCGTCGCCTGCGCCTGGACCCCGCACCCGTCCCTGGACGAGGGCTCCGGCGCGGTCGGCCCCGCCCAGGTGTGGGCCGCACTGGACTGCCCCGGCGGCTGGTCCAGCGCCATCTCCGGCCGCCCCGCCCTCCTGGGCCGCATCACCGTCCGCGTGGACGAGCTGCCCAGGATCGGTGAGGCCCACGTGGTGATGGGGTACCTGGAGGCGGTCGACGGCCGCAAGATCACCACCGCCAGCGCCCTCCACGACGGCACGGGCCGCCTCCTGGCCCTGGCGAGGGCCACCTGGATCGCGCTCCGGGCCTGATCCGGGGCTCCGTGAGCCGCTACGGTGAACCCTTGTGGCACTCGAACGCGCGCGGCCGACCGCGCTGACCGACAGCAGTGACGCCTCCGGCGCGCCCGCGCCGGGGGCCTCGGCCCCGCGCGGAGGGCGGGGCGCGCGCGGACGCGACCCCGAGCGGCGCCGCGCCATCCTGGACGCGGCCGACCGGGTGATCCAGCGCGACGGCCCGGACGCGTCGATGGTGGTCATCGCGGCCGAGGCCGGGATCAGCAAACCGATCCTGTACCGGCACTTCGGTGACAAGGGCGGCCTGTACCGGGCGCTCGCCCGGCGCCACGTGGACCCGCTCATCGAGCGCATCCGCGAGGAGCTGCACCAGCACACCGAGTTGGAGGTCCGGGCCCGCGCCACGGTCGGCGCCTACCTGTCGATGATCTCCCAGAACCTCAACCTCTACCGGTTCCTGATGGACCGGGCCACCTCCGAGGACTCCCGGACCCGCGGCGACCTGGGCATGATGGTCCGCCGCCTGGGCGAGGAGCTCGCCGACCAGCTCGTCGCCGAACGGCGCGTCGGCGACCGCCCGCGCTCCCAGGTCGTCGCGCACGCCGTCGTGGGCATGGTGCAGGCGGCGGGGGAGTGGTGGCTGGAGCACCCCGAGGTCGGTGAGGAGGAGATCATCGACGACCTCACCGCCGCGGTGGTCGGCGCCATCCGCGCCAGCGAGACCTAGACGGCTTTTTCGTTCCCTCCCTTGACCTGGAGTGCGCTCCAGGTCCCATGCTTTCTGTTCATGAGGGACTACTACACGCCGGGCCAGGTCGCGCAGCGCTTCGACCTGACCCTGGACACCCTGCGCTACTACGAGAAGGCGGGACTGCTCCGCCGGGTCGAGCGCTCTCCCAGCGGGCACCGCCGCTACCGGGCCGACGACGTCGAGCTGCTCGACATGATCCGGTGCCTGCGCGAGACCGACATGCCCATCGTCCGGCTGCGCGAGTTCGCCGAGCTCATCCGCGAGGGCGAGCACACCGTTCCCGACCGCCTGGACCTGCTTCAAGGCCATCAGGAGCGGCTGGACGAGCGCATGGAGGAGATGCGCCGGTGCCAGACGGTGATCCAGCACAAGATCGACTACTACCGCGGTCTGCTCGCCGCCCGGGCCCCCGAACCCCTCAAGGAGACCTCCTGATGCGCTACACCACCATCGGCGACCGCCGCGTCAGCGCCCTGTGCCTGGGCGCGATGAAGTTCGGCAGCGAGACCGACGACGCCACCTCCGCCGCGCTGCTCGACCGCTTCGTGGCGGCCGGGGGCACCTTCGTGGACACCGCCGACTGCTACCAGTACTGGGTGGAGGGCTTCGAGGGGCACGAGAGCGAGACCTTCCTGGGCCGCTGGCGGCGCGAGCGCGGCGTCACCGACGAGGTGGTCGTCGCCACCAAGCTCGGCGCGCAGCCCACCGTGCCCGGCACCGGCGCGGAGACCAAGGAGGGACTGTCGGCGCGGGCCGTGGCGACGGCCGCCGAGCGCAGCCGCGAGCGCCTGGGCATGGACCGCCTGGACGTGCTCTACGCCCACAACGAGGACCCCGAAACCCCGCTCCCGGAGACCCTGGAGGCCTTCGCCGCCCTGGTCGGCGAGGGGGCCGTCTCCCATCTGGGACTGAGCAACCACCGCACCTGGAAGCTGGAGAGGGCCCGCGCCGTCACCGAGGCCCGGGGTTGGCCGCGCCCCCGCGTGCTCCAGTACCGGTACAGCTACCTCCAGCCCCGCCTCGACCTGCCGCTGCGGTCCGCGGGCCACATGCACGCCACGCCCGAACTCCTGGACTTCGTCCGCGCCGAGGCCGCCGAGGGCCGCGAGTACACGCTGGTCGCCTACACCTCCCTGCTGTGGGGCGCCTACACCCGCCCGGAGAAGGCCGCCGAGCTGGACCGGGCCTACGACCACCCGGGGACCCCCGCCCGCCTGGCCGTCCTGGACGAGGTCGCCCGCGAGACCGGCGCCACCCGCAACCAGGTCGTGCTCGCCTGGCTCATGGGCGGTGACCCGAAGGTGGTGCCGCTGGTGGGGGTGAGCTCCCTGGAACAGCTGGACGAGGCGATCGAGGCCACCGACCTGGTGCTCAGCGACGAGCAGTGGAGGCGCATGGCCGAGGCGGGGTAGCCGGTGGCCGTCGGAGAGGGCCGGGCCGCCGCCGCGCCGCGGCGTTGTCCACAGGGTGAGGACTCGACCTGGCGGGAGAGAGGGCGGCCGGTCACACTGGAATCGGGGGCACACGCGGCGCCCGCAGGCGAGGCGTAGCGCCCCCGGATCAAGGTTGGGCCGTCTCCACCGGGCGGCGCCAGCCACTCCCTCACCCTGTGGACGACCCGGCCCCGCCTGCGGCCCGCCGTCTGTCGCCTGCCTCCTGCCTCCTGCCCGGGAGGACGGGCATGGCCGGGGCCGGTCACCAGTCCCGGACAAACCACGTGTAACACCTCATAAGTATTCATGCGCGGTTTTCACCATCCTTTGACCGGATACCTTCCCTAGTGGCGGCGGAGCGGCCGCGCCGCCTCGGTCCGCGAACCCGTGGGAGGGGCGACTTGCCCGACAGCACGTACCACCAGATCCACTTCGCCTGGGCCGAACCCACCCTCCTCGGCCGGTTCGGACCCGGACCGGCCGCCTCCTCCCTCCCCGAGGCCGAGCAGCCCGTCCTGCGCTCCTGGCGCGACCGCCTCGTCCCCGCGCTCACCGCCGACTACCGCTCCGCGCTGCCCGAGACCGACCCGGGGGAGTACCCCGAGACCCTCTGGGCGCGCGCCTACCCCGACGGGCAGGCCGCGCTGGTCTACCGCTGGCCCGGCGACGTCCGGTCCGCGCACGCCTGGGCGATCGTGGGGCCCGCGCACGGCCTGACCCTGCCGCGGCTGCTCTCCCTGCACGAGAACCCCCACACCCGCCCGGCCCCGCGCCGCCCGCCGGAGCCGGGCTGGGCGACCATGGACACCCTGCCCACACCCGAGCCCTGGGAGCGCACCGCCGCACCCGGGGCCGTGCGCACCCGGGACCGGCGCGCCGCCGAGACCACCGTCGGGGACGAACCCCTCCTGGTGGGCGCGGTGGCCGCCGCCCTGTACCGGCCCGACGCACCGATCCACATCGTCCTGGCTCCCGAACGGGCCGACCTGTGGCAGGCGGTGCAGCTGCGCTTCCTGTGGGGCATGCACCGGATACTGCACGACGTGCTCACCCCGCCCCGCGCCATCCCCGCGGCCGGGTGGAGCTGGTCGTTCTCCACCTACGACCCGGTGCTGGGCACCCCGGACGGCCAGCACCTGGCCTTCGGCCCGCCGGTCGCCGACGCGCCCGGGCCCTTCCTGCGTCCCCCGGACCCCGACTACCGCGCGGTCGCCGAGGGGCTCGTCTCCGTCCTGCGGGAGGAGGGCGGCGACGCGCTCGCCCGCCACCTGGCCGAACGCGGCGTCGCCGAGGCCCCGACCTTCGCCGACCGGCGCGCGCTGCTGCGCGACTGGCTCGACCCGCGGCCCCGGCGGTTCGACGACGTCCCCGTCCCCGAACGGCTGCCGGACGGGGAGGCCGTGTACGGCGGGGCGCCCCTGCCCGACCTGCCCGAGGCCGAGGCCCCGGGGGAGGAGGAGACCGGTCCGTGGCCGCTCCCCGTATCCCCTGTCCCGGTGGGCCGCCCTGACCTGGAGGCGGACGCGGTCCCGGGTGTACCCGGCGGTCAGCGCTCCCTGAAGGGGATCACCGAGGAGGGCGTGGAGCCCTCGGCCGCCGGGGCGGGCACCGGACGGCGCGGTGACGACCGCGCGGACCCCGCCGCGCACGGGGCCGAGGGAACGCGCGGAGGCGACGAGGCACACCGGGAGCGCGGGACGCATGAGGGCGGTGAGGCGCACAGGGACAAGGAGGTCCACGGACAGAGCGAGAAGCGCGGGGACGGTGAGGCGGCCGGGGACAACGAGGCGCTCTGGCCCGAACCCGCGTCCGAACGCCCGCCCGAGGAACCGGGGGCCGACGGCACCGGTGACGCCCCGCCGCGCCCGCACCCGCGCATCGCACCCGCCCGGGGGCAGGCGTCCGCGGCCCCGGAGGGCGCCTTCGCGCGGTCCGGCGTCTTCGGGGCGCCCGAACCCCACCGCAGGCCGCGTCTGGTCCCGGACACCGGCGGTGAACCGGCCTCCGACCGGGCCTTCGAGCCCCGTGAGCCCGCCTCCGGGGCCGAGGCGGCGGAGCGGAGCGGGTTGCGGTCCGTCGGCGCGCCGGTGCCGGACGGACCGGAGGCGCAGCCTGCCCGGGAGGGCGGACCGCGGACCCTCCGGAGCGGCCGGGAGACCCTCCGGTTCCTCGGCCGGGGCAGACGCGCCGTTGCGGAACCGGACGAGCCCGGCGTCCAGGGTGGAACGCCAGGGGACGAGGCCGCGCCCGCCCACGGAGCGCCGGAAGGCGGGGCCGGATCCGCGCCCGGATCCCCGAGCGGGACGCCGGGAGGCCACGCCGCGCGCGCGTCCGAGTTCGCGGGCGCGACACCGCGCGACGGGGACGCGGAGGAGTCCGCGGTCCAGGGCCGAACACCAGGGGACGAGGCCGCGACGGCACCCCTGTTCGCGGACGGAGCGCCCTCGGACGCGTCCGGACCCCGGACCGGAGCCCCGGGCGAGGAGACCACGGACCCCGACCCGGCCCCGGCCCAGGACACCTTCGGAACGGGCGGGACGGTAAGCCTGGCCCGCGAGTCCGCACCGCCCCCCGAAGCCCTCCACCAGCCCCCCGCCCCCGCGGACGAGTGGACCATCGCCGCCTCCCCCAGAACGCGGGGGCCGTCGCCGGGCCGCGGGACCGCGAACCCCGACCCGGCCCCGGGGCCCGGCCTCACGGACGGCCCCGAGGACCGCGCCCCCGCCGACGCGCCGCCCCTGCCCGTGGTCCCCGACCAGGAGACCGACTCCCCGCAGCCGGCGCCGCTGGACTACGCGGCCGAGACCGAACCCGACCTGGAACACTTCCCCGACGACGAGGTCCCCGAGGACAACTGGCCCACCCAGTACGCCGACCTCCCCCTGGCCCGGCTGGAGCGCTGGCACTCCCGGCGCGGCCCCGAGGGCGCCCGCATCGACATCGTCGACGCCCGCGCCGCCGTCCGGGCCGAACGCGCCGAACTCCAGCGCGTCCGCGAGGAGCGCGATCACTACCACGCGGAGGTCCAGGACCTGCGCCGCGAGGTCGCCCGCCTGGACCGGCCCTGGCTGGACCGGGCGGACGAGGAGGAGGACGTCCCCGAGGCGCCCCGCCCCCGCCGCTGGCCCTCCCGCGCCCTGGTCCTGATCCTCCTGGCGGCCTTCCTGGCCACCGGCCTGGAGGCGGGCGCCCGGTTCGGCCTGGGCACCGCGGACCTGTTCGGGCTGCTGGGCGCCGCGATCACCGGCGCCGCCTGGTGGTCCCTCTGACCGGCGAAACCGGAACCCGGCCCACCGGCCGGGCCCCCGCCTGCCCGCCACCGTGCGCGGGTCCGTCGTGGTGTACCCGCCACCACGCGCGATTCCGTTCCGGCGTACCCGCCGCCGGGCGCGGGCCGCCCGGCCTCACCCCCGGGCGGCCCCGGCCAGGCGTCCCAGCACCCGGGGCAGATCCCCGGTGTGGGCCACCGCCAGCCGCCGCGTGGCCCGGGTGACCGCCACGTACAGGTCGTTGCCGCCGCGCGGCTGCGCCAGCACCGCCCCCGGTTCCACGACCACCACCGCGTCGAACTCCAGCCCCTTGGACTCGGTCGCGGTCAGCACCACCACCGCCTCCTCCAGGGGATCGCGCACCCGCCCCGGGGCCGCCGCCCCCGGCCGCGCGGCCCCCGGCAGCGCCGCCGCCACCGCGTCCGCGTGCCGGTCCGCGGTGACCACCGCGACCCGGCCCTCACCGATCGCGGCCGCCTCCTCGGCCACCAGCGCGGGCAGCTCCGCCAGCGACGCCAGCCGCACCGCGCGCGGCGGGTCGCCCTCCTCGCGCACCGACTCCGGCACCTCCTCGCCCGGAGCGGCCACCCGCAGCACGTCGGCGGCCACCGCCATGATCGGCTCCGGCGTCCGGTAGTTCACCCGCAGCCGCTCCACGTGCACCTTGCCGGGCGCGTAGGGTTCCAGGGCCTCCAGCCACGAACGCGTCCCCGCCGCGCTGCCGGTCTGCGCCACGTCCCCCACCACGGTAAGCGACCGGGTCGGCACGCGCCGCATCACCGTGCGCCAGGCCATCGGCGACAGCTCCTGGGCCTCGTCCACGATCACGTGTCCGTACGTCCACTCCCGGTCCGCGCCCGCCCGGTCCGCGGTGGTGCGCGCGGCCCCGGCGTCCCGGTGGCGCGCCGCCAGCGCCGCCGCGTCCATCATCCTGTCCTCGAACAGGCCGGTGAACTCCAGCACCCCCTGCGCGTAACGCTCCTCCTCGGCCCGCTCGGCGTCCTCGCGGCGCTCCAGCGCCCGCGCGGCGCCCTCGCCCTCCCCGAGCAGTTCCGCGGCCTCGTCCAGCAGCGGCACGTCCTCCACGGTCCACGGCTCCCCGGCGGAGCGCGCCAGGAGCGCGCACGCGTCCCCGCCGAACCCGGCCCGCGCGCCCACCCGCTCCAGCGCGGCCGGGTCGGCGAACAGCTCCCGCAGCAGCCGCTGCGGGGTCAGGTGCGGCCACAGGGCCTCCAGCGCCTCCCGCACCGGGTCCTCCGACCACAGCCGTGCGCCCGCGAACTCCAGGTCCTCCTCGTCCGCGGGCCGCCCGAGCAGGCGCGACTCGGCCCGGGCCAGCTCCGTGAGCAGGGACCTGACCACGTACTTGCGCGCGGTGTTGTGCGGCAGGCGCAGCCCCCGCGCGGTCCGCAGCACCCGCTCGCACAGCGCCCCCGGCACGGTGAGCGCGCCCGCGTCGGTCTCCACGACCAGGTCCGCGCCGCCGAACGCCTCCAGCGGCGTGCGCTGGCGGTCGGCCACGGCCGCGTGCACCAGGTCGGCCATGGCCAGGCAGCCCTTCACCGCCGCGGCGGCGTGTGCGTCGCGGCGGGAGGCCGCCACCCCCGGGAACAGCTCCCCGACCGTGCGCATCACCGCGTCGGTCTCCCCCAGGGAGGGCAGCACGTCGCCCACGTAGCGCAGGAACGCCGGGTTGGGCCCCACCACCAGCACCCCGCGCCGCTCCAGCACGGCGCGGTGGGTGTAGAGCAGGTAGGCGGCGCGGTGCAGCGCCGCCACGGTCTTGCCGGTGCCGGGCCCGCCCTGGACCACCAGCACCCCGGCCAGCCGGGCGCGGATGACGCGGTCCTGCTCGGCCTGGATGGTGGCCACGATGTCGCCCATCCGCCCGGTCCGGCCCCGGCGCAGCGACGCCAGGAGCGCGGCCTCCCCGACCAGCTGGCGGCGGTCGGCGTCGGTCAGCCCGTCGGGGTCGAACACCTCGTCGTCGAGCCCGAGCACCCTGCGGCGGCGCACCCGCAGGTGGCGGCGGCGGGTGACCCCGTGCGGGTCCCCGGGGGTGGCGGCGTAGAAGGGGCGTGCGGCCGGCGCCCGCCAGTCCACCAGGATGGTCTCGTAGTCGGCGTCGCGCAGCCCGATCCGGCCCACGTACCGGGTCTCGGGTCCGTCGCCCCCGGAGGAGAGGTCGACGCGGCCGAAGCACAGGCCCTCCTCGACCGCCCCCAGCTGGGCGCGGCGGCGCGCCTGCTCGTAGGAGCGGGTCTCACGCTCCACGAGGGCCGCGTACCCCCCGCGTTCCTGGAGGTGGGCGGAGGCGAGCTGTTCGGAGGTGTGGGCGCGCAGGGCGTCCAGGCGCTCGTACATCGCGCTGATCCTGGCCTGTTCCACGGTCAGGGCCGACGAGGCGCCCTCGTCGGCGCCGATTTGACAGAACTCCATCGGCTTGCTATGCTCCGTATGTTGGGACTTTTGTGAGTGATATACAAAAGCGACAGCGGGTTACGCACCCTAGCACAGCGCCGCGCGTCCGCGCGAGAGCGCTTGCGCGCTCTCCCCTCGACACGTCGCCGCACGCCCCCGCTCCGTACCCCGGGCGAGTTTCCCGCACGCCGCGGCCGGAAAACCTCCGCGTCGGTCTCCCCAGCGCACACCGCACCCGCTACACTCGTGCCCATGCGACAGACGAACACCCAGGCTCAGTGGTGGCGCCGCCCCTAGGCGGTGCTCCGAGTTCGCATACCCATGCAGCGACCGCCCCGGACCGGCGGTCGTTTCGTGTTCCACGGCCCCGGACGGTGCGGCCCATCCGACCGCGCAGCCAAAAGGACCGGCCGTGAACCCCAGCGACGCACAGACCAGCACGTACCTCACCGAGGGCGGCGTCACCGTCCACCGCAGCGCCACCCCCTGCGATCCCGAGATCCTCACCGAGCTCGTCCGCTCGGTCGAACTGCGCCGCGGCGGAGTGCTCTCCTCCGGCATGGAGTACCCGGGCCGGTACGACCGCTGGCACCTGGGCTACGTCGACCCGTGCCTGGAGATCACCACGCGCGGGCGCCGCGTCACCGCCACCGCCCTCAACGCCCGAGGCCGCGTCCTGCTGCCCGTCCTGGCCGTGGCCCTGTACTCCGTCGGCCTCCCCGACCCCGACAGCACCCTGGCCGACCTCCAACACGGCAGTGTCGCCGTCACCGTCCCCGAACCCGACCCGGGGGAGTTCTTCAGCGAGGAGGAGCGCAGCCGCCGCCCCAGCGTCTTCACCGCGCTGCGCGCCGTCATGGCCGCCCTGCGCAGCCCCGAGGACGCCAACCTGGGCCTGTACGGAGCCTTCGGCTACGACCTGGCCTTCCAGTTCGAGCCCATCGAGCAGCACATCGACCGCGACCCGGCTGACCGCGACCTGGTCCTGCACCTGCCCGACGCCGTCATCGTCCGCGACCGCAAGCGCGAGACCTGCGTGCGCTACACCTACGACTTCACCGTCCCCGCCGACGGCGACCGCGCCGAGGCCACCACGCGGGGCCTGCCGCGCGAGACCGGGCCCACCCCGCCCGTGGTCGCCGCCGAGGTGCCCGAGGGCCCCGAACCCGGCTCCTACGCCCGCGTCGTGGCCGAGGCCAAGGAGAAGTTCCGGCGCGGCGACCTGTTCGAGGTCGTCCCGGGGCACCGCACCTACGCCCGCTGCTCCTCGCCCGCCCGCTTCTACGAGCTGCTGCGCGAGCGCAACCCCGCCCCCTACGAGTTCTTCTTCAACCTCGGCGAGGGCGAGTACCTGGTCGGCGCCTCACCGGAGATGTTCGTCCGCGTCACCGGCGAGCCCGGCACCGGACAGCGCGTGGAGACCTGCCCCATCTCGGGCACCATCCGCCGCGGCGAGGACGCCCTGGGCGACGCCGAGAACATCCAGGAACTCCTCTCCTCGGTCAAGGAGAAGTCCGAGCTCACCATGTGCACGGACGTGGACCGCAACGACAAGTCGCGCGTGTGCGAGCCGGGCAGCGTCCGCGTGATCGGCCGCCGCCAGATCGAGATGTACTCGCGCCTGATCCACACCGTCGACCACATCGAGGGCACCCTGCGCCGCGACTTCGACGCCCTGGACGCCTTCCTCACCCACATGTGGGCGGTCACCGTCACCGGCGCGCCCAAGACCTGGGCGATGCGGTTCATCGAGCAGCACGAGACCAGCCCCCGGCGCTGGTACGGCGGCGCCGTCGGCGTGCTCAACTTCGACGGCTCCATGAACACCGGCCTGACCCTGCGCACCGCGCACATCCGCGACGGCGTGGCCGCCGTGCGCGCGGGCGCCACCCTGCTCTACGACTCCGACCCCGAGGCCGAGGAGCGCGAGACCTTCCTCAAGGCGCGCGCCCTGCTGGAGACCCTCGCCCTGGGCGAGCGGGAGGACTCCCCGGCGCAGGAGGAAGGCGGGACCGGGGCCGGGTCCGCCGAACTCCCGGGGGAGGGCATGCGGGTGCTCCTGGTCGACCACGAGGACTCCTTCGTCAACACCCTCGCCGACTACGTGCGCCGTCACGGGGCCGAGGTGACCACGGTCCGCTACGGGTTCGACCACTCCCTGCTCGACCGGCTCGCCCCCGACCTGGTCGTGCTCTCGCCCGGCCCCGGTCTGCCCGAGGACTTCGGGATGTCGGCCCTGCTGGACGCGCTCGCCGCCCGCAGCCTGCCGGTGTTCGGGGTGTGCCTGGGACTCCAGGGGATGGTGGAGCACGCCGGGGGAGAACTGCGCACCCTGGACGAGCCGGTGCACGGCAAGCCCGGCCGCGTGCGGGTCCACGGCGGGCGGCTCCTCACCGGCCTGGGGGAGGCGGACGCCTTCCCGGCCGCCCGCTACCACTCCACCTACACCCTCCCCGAGCTGGTCAAGCACTTCGAGGTCACCGCCGTACTGGAGGGCGGGGCGGGCGAGGAACCCGTCGTCATGGCCGTGGAGGACCCCGCCGCGCGGTGGTACGCGGTCCAGTTCCACCCCGAGTCGATCCTCACCGCGACGGTCGGCGAGGGCATCGTGGCGCGGGCCCTGCGCCTGGCCCGCGCCTGAGGCCCGAGGCGGCGCCCCGGGGGAGTGTCCCCGGGGCCGCGGACCCCCGCGCGCAGGGCGTGCGCGGAGGGTCACGCGGGCGTTTCCAGGAGTGCGGCGATATCCGGTGCGAGGGCGCTCACCTGCACCAAGACGCCTTTCCCAAATCACATCCAACCGAAAAGTTTGATCAACCCGTTACGGGACAGTGGTTGTGTATGGGTATTCTACTGACAATCCTCGGAATCATTCTCATCGTCGCCGGTGTTCTCGGGGTGCTGCGCGGGCAGCTCCTGTGGGGCATCATCGCCATCGTCGTCGGGCTCTTCGTGGCCCCCGGCTACTTCTACGGCTTCTAGCGAGTTGCCCCTCCTCTCCACGACAGGACCGCACGACCAGGAAGCACGCACAGCACCGATCGCGGGCCGGGTGCCTGACCGGGAGAACCCGGCGGGCACCCGGCCCGCGCCCTGCCCCCGGCCGACCCCCGCCGACCCCGTGTACCCTCGGGGAGGGCTGGTCAGCCCCCGCCCCCGTCACGCCCTCCGCACCCCGCGCCGCCTGTCGGCCGCGGTGCTCAGGCGTGCGCACGGGGAGCCGGGAACACGAACGGGAGGCATGCTGTGAAGAGGGTCGAGCCGCAGGTCCGTCTGGTGGCGCGTCCGCAGGTGGACTACGACGCCGTCGCCGACTACCTCAAGGAGGTCGGCGGGGAGGCGTGGCTGGAGCGGTTCGACCGCGGTGAGCTCGACGCCCACCTCAACGACCCCCAGAACCTCGCCGAGTTCGCCGGGCGGCTGTGCTACCGCTCCTGGGAGCCGGGTCTGAACCCCAACGTGACCCGGGTGCGCACCGACCAGGACGCCTACCTCGGCAACATCCTGGCCAGCATGCACGGCTCCGTCCTGGAGCACATCAGCTTCAGCTTCGTCCTGCACAACGTCTCGCGGGTGCTCACCCACGAGCTGATCCGGCACCGTCCGGGCGTGGCCGTCTCCCAGGAGTCCCTGCGCTTCGTGCGCCTGTCCGACCTGCCGTTCTGGTTCCCCGACTGGGCCGAGGACGACCCCGAGCTGATGGAGCGCGCCACCGCGATGCTCCGCCAGATGGAGGAGTTCCAGCTCTGGATGGCCGACCACTTCGGTCTGGACGACGAGGGCGTCAAGTTCGCGGAGAAGAAGCACAAGACCTCCTTCATGCGCCGCTTCGCGCCCGAGGGCGTGGCCACCGGCCTGGTGTGGACCGCCAACGTGCGCACCCTGCGCCACACCCTGGAGGCGCGCACCGCCCCCGGCGCTGAGGAGGAGATCCGCCTGCTGTTCGACCTCATCGGTCGGACCCTCCAGGAGGAGGCCCCGGCGCTCTTCGGCGACTACGAGGTCCAGGACGGCGCCTGGGTGCCCAGGTACCGCAAGGTCTGAGCGCCACCGGACACGGCGGCCCGCCCCTCGGGGCGGGCTTTTTTGTGCGCGCAGGAAACCGGGACTTCCTCCCTCCCGGCGGGTGCGCGGCCCGCCGCGCCCGGTGCGGGGCGGGGGAGCGTCCGGGCCGCCGGCTCTGCGCGCGAGTCGCCGTCACAGGAGACTCCCCAGGCCCTTGCGCCCTCTACACGCCCCGGAAAACCCGCCCGTTTCGGGCCCCGTCCTCACGGAGAGCGCGCCTTTCCGGCGATAACGCCACCTAAGGTGCGGGCGGCGTATACCTTAACGAATGCATGGAAAGCATTCTTTTCTGTATTTTTCTTTCCCCGGTGCTTTCCCTCCGATTCGACTCTGGGTAGCGGCTGCCCGAAATCCTCTGCTGAGTCACACCGGCTTTGGTCTTTGTGGTGCCGAAGGGACAGGATGTCCGGGTCGGCTTCGCCGTATCGGTGATATGTGCGGGCCGATCCTTCGGAAAAGGTGCGGAACGAAAATGGAGGCAATCGGAATGAGGGCTCTCGTGTCCGCCGCGGCGGCACTCGCGTTCGCGGTGGGCGGATCCGTGGCGGGCGCCGCTCCGGCCCACGCCGCGACCGGTGAGGTCGTGGTCTTCACGACCGAGTTCGAGGAGCTGCGCCGCTACCCCGAACCCCCGTCGGGCACCTGCCAGCGGCTCCCCGAGACCGCGCACGTGCTGGTCAACCTCACCGACGCGGACGTGCGCATGCACGCCGGCACGACCTGCTTCGGGCCGTCGGTCCTGGTCTCGCCGAACCACGGCTGGCACGCTCCGCCCAGCGGGCTGTTCAGCTTCTCGGTGGCCTGACACCGACCCGTCCCGCGGCCTCCGCCCGGCGGTCGCGGGACCGGTCGGCGCTCTGGCGGCGGTGCGCCCGCAGGGGAGAAAACACCACGAAAATACGCATTTCCTTCTTGCTCTACGGGTGGAAACATGTCCGTTTCCGAGTTTTCGGACCCAGGAGCCCGTTCTCCGTTTTGACGCTTTCGGCGCGATGTCCGAGTGTGGTGGGGGAAGCGTGTGGCCGCTGTGTTCCGGGATCGGGCAGCGCACCGCCGTGAAAGCAGAAGGGAAAGGTGCCCGTACGTTATGCTGCACACCCTCATCGTCGGTCTGGGCAGATCGGGAGAAGGGCTGCACCTGCCGTCGCTGGCCAAGGCGCGGGCACAGGCCCCCGCCCTGTTCGCCGCGGGGCCGGTGGTGGGCTTCGACCCGTTCCGGGGCCCCGTCGAGGGGGTCCTCACCGCCGACTCCCTGGAGGAGGCGGCCCGCTGCGCGCCGCCCTCGCGCACCGTGGCCCACCTGTGCACGCCGCCGCACCTGCGCTCCGGTCCGCTGGAGCACCTGGCCCGCCTCGGCTACCGCATGGTCGTCGTGGAGAAGCCGCTGGCCCTGGACCTGGTGGACCTGGCCGCCGTCGCCCGGCTGCGGCGGCGCTGGGGCCTGGACCTGACCGTCACCACCCAGTGGCTGGACAGCGCGCTCACGCGGCGGCTGCGCGCCGCGGTGCGGGGCCGCGTCTTCGGCGACCTGCGCGCCGTCACGGTCGTGCAGAACAAGCCCCGCTTCACCCGCACCGCGCAGGCACCGGGCCACCCCACCGCCTTCGACGTGGAGGTCCCGCACGCGCTGGCCGTGGTGATCAGCCTGGCCGGGGGAGCGGACGTCACCGCGGCCTCCCTGGAGGACATGGTCACCGAGCAGTCCCGGCTGCCCGGGCTGGGCCGCGCCCGCCTCGACCTGGCGCACCACGGCGGGGTGCGCAGCCGGATCGACTCGGACCTGACCTCCCCCGTCCGCGAACGCCGCATCACGCTGGAGTTCGACCGCGCCGTGCTCACCGGCCACTACCCGTGCAGCTCGGCCGACCACACCGCCCAGCTGTCGGTGGACGCCACCGGGCACCGGGCCTCCCACTCGGCCTTCGCCGACGACGCCCTCCCCGCCTTCCTCCGCGCCGCCTACGCCCGCTACTCCCGCTCCTTCCGCGGCCCCGGCACGCTCCCGGTCCAGGTCGAGGCGGTCCGGCTGCTCACCGAGGCCAAGGGGCTGTGCGCGGCCCACGGCCGCAGGCGGGAGGTGGGCAGTGCCGTCGGCGCCTGAACACACCGCTCCGCCGCTCGCCGGGATCGGCGACGAGGCGGCGCCCGACCTCGACGGACAGCTCGCCGCCCTCGCCGAACTCGGCTGGAACCGCCTGGAACTGCGCACCGTGGACGGGACCGCGCTGGCCGCCCTGGACGAGCGGGCCTTCGCCCGCGCCGCCGGACGGATCCGCGAGGCCGGGGCCGACGTGGTCGCCGTCGCCTCCCGCATCGCCGACTGGTCCAGGCCCGCCACCGGGGACTTCGCCCCCGACCTGGCCGAACTGGACGTCCTGGCCCGGCGCTGCGCGGTGCTGGGCACCCGGCTGGTCCGGGTCATGTCCTACCCCCGCGACGGGCTCCCCGAGGCCGAGTGGGGGCGGCGCGTCCTCGCCCGCCTGCGCGAACTGGCCCGCCGCGCCGAGGACGCGGGCCTGGTGCTCGTGCACGAGAACTGCGCGGGCTGGGCCGGGGACCGCGCCGACCGCGCCCTGGAACTGCTGGCCGAGGTGGACAGCCCGGCCCTGCGGCTGCTGTTCGACACCGGCAACGGCGTCGCCCACGGCTACCGCGCCCCGGAGATGCTGCGCGACCTCCTCGACCACGTGGCGCACGTGCACGTCAAGGACGCCGTCACCGCTCCCGACGGCGGGGTCGACTACGTCCCGCCCGGCCGGGGGGAGGCCGGAACCGCCGAGTGCCTGCGGCTGCTGGCCGCGCACGGCTACGCCGGAACGCTGTCCATCGAGCCCCACCTGCACCTGCGCCCGCACCTGCGGGTCTCGGGCGCCGACCCCGGCCGCGGCGACCGGCCCGCCTTCGTCGCCTACGGGCGCGCCCTGGAGGACCTCGTGGCCCGCACCTGGCACACCGGGGGCGGCCCCGCCGCAGACGCGGACCACCGCGCCGGGGACGACCCCCGCCGTGGCGGTGACGCGGACCGCCGCGGCGCGACCGGGGCCGCCCGTACCGCCGACGGCCTCCGCCGCACCGAGGGGGCCCGGTGACCGCCGCGCTCACCCCCGCCGACCACGACCTGCTGCTGCGGCTGCTCGAACTGCCCACCGCGGGCCCGCTGGAGACCGGCCCCGACGGGCCCCCGCCGCTCCTGCGCGAGGCCCAGCTCCTCTACGCCCGCGCCGCCGCCGGAGCCGGGTTCGACGTCGTGCACCACGCCCCGGCCCAGCCCTCCGACATGGACCGACCGGACGTCCCGGCCCCGGTCCGCGAGGCCCTGGACCGCCCCGGCTTCCTCGACTGCCAGCCCAGCCTCGTGCTGCGGCTGGGCCCCGACCTGCCCGCCGAGCGCACCGTGATGTTCAACGTGCACCTGGACACGGTCGCCGGGCGGCAGCCGGTCGGCTTCGACGGCGAACGCTTCCACGGGCGCGGCGCCATCGACGCCAAGGGCCCGGCGGTGGCGCTGCTGGCCGGGGCGCGCGCCGCCCGCGAGCGCGACCCGGCCATCGGCCGCGACGTCGCGGTGCTCGTCCAGGCCGTGGCGGGGGAGGAGGGCGGCGCCATGGGCACCCTCGGCACCCGGCCGCTGGTCGAACGCGGCCACACCGGCCGCCTCAACATCTTCTGCGAACCCACCCGGATGCGGTTCCTGACGCGCAGCACCGCGGCGATGACCGCCCGGATCTCGGTCCGCGGGGACGACGCGATCGACGACCGCCCGCACACCGGGCACAACGCCTCCGTCCTGCTGGGCCACCTGGCCCGGCACCTGGGCCGCGCCCTGGACGCGCACGCCCGCTCCGGCGCGGTGTGCCTGGCCGGACTGCACACCGGCACCCTGCACAACAGGGTCTACGGCAGCGGGTCGCTGCTGCTCAACCTCGCCTACGGCGACGCCGCCGCCGGGCGCGCCCTGGAACGCGCCCTGACCGACGCGCTCGACGCGGGACTGGACGCCTTCACCAAGGAGTTCGCCGACACCGCGCTGTTCGCCCGCACCGCCGCCGACGCCCGCGCCCTCACCCGCCTGGAGTGGACCAAACGCGGCCTGCCCGCGCTGGACGACCGCGACCCCTGGGGGCCCGCCCTGCTGCGCCGCGCCGGAATCGCCCCGTGGCCCGCGGACGAGCCGGCCTTCACCTGCGACGCGATCTGGATGTCCGGGGTCGCCGGAGCCCGCACCGCCGTGCTGGGCCCGGGCGACCTGGCCGCCAACAACGCGCACGCCGACGGCGAGTTCGCGCGCGCCGACGAACTCGACGGGTTCGCCGACGCGGTGGCCCGCGTCCTGGCCGCCTTCGCCGACCAGACCCCGCGTCGGGCCCCGGAGCCCGACGCCCCGCACGAGACCCGAGAGCCCCACACCACCGACGAGGAAGGCGACGAGGACATGCGCGCACACCACACCCCCGCCCGGGAGGCCCGGTGACCACCGCGGCCCCCACCCAGGCCCCACCGGAACGCGAGGCCGTGCGGGTACGCCACGACGACCTGGTCGCGTTCGCCGCCGGGGTGTTCGCCGACCGCGGCCTGCCCCCTGACCGGGCGGCCGAGGCGGCGCGCGCGCTGTGCCACGGCGACCTCGCCGGGCCGCGCTCGCACGGCCTGGCCAACCTGACCCGCCTCTACCTGCCGCTCCTCGACGAGGGCAGGGCCGACCCCGCCGCCGAGCCGCGCGTCCTCGCCGACCTCGGCGCCGCCGTGCTCTGGGACTCCCGGCGGGCCCTGGGCCTGTGGGCGGCGAGCGAGGCCATGGACCTGGCCGCCGAGCGCGCCGCGCGGCACGGCATCGGGCTGGTGTCCGTGCGCGGCGCCACCCACCTGGGCTGCGCCGGGTACCACGCGCTGCGCGCGGCCGAACGCGGCATGGTGGGCCTGGTGGCCAGCAACTGCGGACGCCAGCGCATCGCCCGCCCGCCCGGCGGAGCGGTCGCGATGCTGGGCACCAACCCGCTCAGCGTCGCCGCACCGGCCGGGGAGCACCCCCCGTTCCTGCTCGACATGAGCACCACGGCCGCGCCCACCGGCCGGATACGCCAGGCCGCCCGCGAGGGCCTCACCCTGCCCGAGGGCCTGCTGTGCGACGACACCGGCGCGCCCGTCACCGACCCCGCCGCCTTCGACGCCGGGCGCGCGCACCTGATGTGGCTGGGCGGCGACGCGGGACGCTACAAGGGCTTCGGCCTCGGACTCATGGTCGAGGTGCTCTCCGCACTGGTCCCGGGGGCCGGGAGGGGCCCCCACCCCGACGCCCTGGACGGGGACGGCGGCCCGAGCGGACGCGACGACGACATCGGCTTCTTCGTGGCCGCGATGGCGCCCGACGCCCTGCGGCAGGGCGCCGCCGACGACGCGCGGGAGCTGTTCGGCGCGCTGCTGGCCTGTCCGCCCACCGACCCGGAGGCGCCGGTGCGCTATCCGGGCTGGCACGAGTACCACCGGGCGCGGGAACTGCGCCTGGCGGGCGTGCCGCTGGAGGCGGAGCTGTACGCCGAGCTGGCGGAGCTGGCCCACCGGACCGGCCTGCCCTTCGAGGCGATGCGGGAGGAGACGCGATGAGCGCCCCGCTGCGCACCGGGCTGGTCGGCCTCGGGGTGATCTCCCGCTTCTACCTGGAGGCCCTGCGCACCGCGCCCGGCCTGGACCTGGTGGCGGTGTGCGACCGCGACCCCGGCGTGCTCGCCGCCCACCCGGTCGGGGCGCGGGGCTACACCGACCACGTCCGGATGCTCGACGAGACCGGACTGGACGCGCTGGTGGTCACCGCGCCCAACGACGCCCACGCCCCCGTCTGCGCCGACGCGCTGCGGCGCGGGGTGGCCGTGTGCGTGGAGAAGCCGCTCGCGCTGGACACCGTCCAGGGGGAGGCGCTGGCCGGGCTCGCCCGCGACCGGGCCACGGTGCTGTTCACCGCCTTCCACCGCCGGTACAACTCCGCGCTCGCGCGGCTGCGCCGGGACCTGGCCGGACGGCGGGTGGAGGAGCTGACCGTGCGCTACCTGGAGCGGATCGAGGAGCACGCCGGTACCGACACCTGGTACCTGGACCCGGCCCGCTGCGGCGGCGGGTGCGTGGCCGACAACGGACCCAACGCCTTCGACCTGGTGGAGTGGCTGCTCGGCCCGGCCGAGGCCGAGTCGGCGCACGTCACGCGCGACGCCTCGGGCACCGACCGCCGGGCCGAGGTCGTGCTGCGCGCCGCGGGGGCGCGTGCACGCGTCCTGCTCGACTGGTCCCACCCCGGCGAACGCAAGGACGTGGAGGCGCGCACCGCCGACGGGGCGGTGCTCACGGCGGACATGCTGGAGGGCCATCCGGGGTTCAAGGACTCCCTGTGGCACGAGTACGTGGGCGTGCTCGCCGAGTTCGAGCGGCGGGTGCGCGGCGGCGTGGTCGAGGACCCGGGCGGGCCGTCCGCGCTGCGGCTGGTCGGGGACGCCTACCGCCTGGCGCGGGCCGCGGAGCCGACGAAGGAGGAAGCGCGATGAACCCCCGTGAGGACGGCCCCAAACGGGACGTCACCGCGACCCTGGTCAAGGTCCTGGTGCACCGCAGGAGCGAGCGGGGCATGCGGCTCGAACCCCACGCCAGCCGGTGCGTGCGCGCGGGGGAGGTGCACGAGCTGGTCGCCACCGACCACACCGAGACCGCCGCGGGGGCCCGCATCGACCGCGTGGGCTTCCTCGGGTTCGCCGAGATCACCGGCGCCGGGGTGGTGGACCGGGGAGACGAGGTGTGGATCGGCCCGCGCCGGGTGGGGACGGTGCTCGGCTTCGACGCCTGCCACATGCCCAACCACTACAACGTGCTCATCCACGCCGACCCGCTGCCGACCGGGCGTGACCTGGGGCTGGCCTCGGGTGAGGGTCTGGTGTTCCGCCAGGGGGCGCCGGTCGGCGACGGCCCGGCCGCCGAAACGGTTTCCGAAGAATCTGGCATTTGCTGAAAATGTCCGATATAAAAAATCAATTGCATCCATGGATTCTTCTGAACCCCTTTTGTGGGACACGCTCACAGGCTAATGTTCTGGGTGTGGGGAGGGTCCGGTCGGGCTCGGCCGGAGGGTCCTTTCCTGTGCTCGGAGAGAGCATCGTACGTCTGTTTTTCCATGGGAATCGAGAGGGAAAATAAATGACGACCGCAACCAAGGCCAACAGCCGCCTCGAAGAGCGCTTCCGCCTCTGGGACGCCAACGGCAACGGGGCCGTCGAGCGCTCGGACTTCGAGTCCGAGGCGAACGACATCGTCTCGCGCCTTGGGGCCGAGGGCACCGCCCAGGGCAACGAGCTCAAGAGCGCCTACCTGGCCATGTTCGACCACCTGGCCTCCGCCGCCGGCACCCAGAGCATGAGCCAGGAGCAGTTCATGCAGGCCGCCGAGCAGGAGATCATCAGCAAGGGCGACGCCGGCTTCGCCTCGGTCGTCCAGCCGACCATCCAGGCCATCGTCAACGTGCTCGACGTCGACGGTGACGGCGAGATCAGCCCGACCGAGATGCAGAAGTGGTTCGCCGCCATCGGGCTCCAGGGCGCCGACGCCGACCGGGCCTTCGCCGACCTCGACGCCGACGGCAGCGGCAAGCTGTCCACCTCCGAGCTGGTCGACGCGGTCCGCGACTACCACCTCGGCCGCAACGACATCCCCCTCCTCGGGAGCTGAACCCCCTCGTCCCGGCCGCGGCCGACCGCCGCGGCCGGGACCACCCCCCGCTTTCCCCCTCCGTGGTGTGAGAACGCGGGAAAGCGAAGCTCCCCGGCCCTCCCGTTTCGTCTCCCCCCTGGGGTGCGGGAAGGCCGGTATTCGGTGTGGAAAGCGGCCGGAGTCCTTTTTTCGGGTGCCCTTTTCGAATACAGGTATGACGTCGTTCTTCTGTTGTTCCACGGAGAAGTGAGGGAAAGCCCGTGACGACCGCCACCAAGACCATCAGCCGCCTTGAGGAGCGTTTCCGGCTCTGGGACGCCAACGGCAACGGGGTGATCGAGCGCTCGGACCTCGCGGCCGAGGCCGACGGCATCATCTCGCGGCTCGGCGCCGAGGGCGCCCCCCAGGGCGACGCGCTCAAGGCCGCCTACCTGGCCATGTTCGACCGCCTGGCCCGGAGCGCGGGCACCGACCGGATGAGCCGCGACCAGTTCGTCGAGGTCGCCACACGGGACATGATCAGCGGCGAGGACGGCTTCGCCGAGGTCGCCCGGCCCACGCTCCAGGCCACCATGGACGTGCTCGACACCGACGGTGACGGCGAGATCAGCCGGAGCGAGATGCGCAGGTGGCTCGACGCCGTCGGCGTCAGCGCGCAGGACTCCGACCGGGTCTTCGACGACCTCGACGCCGACGGCAGCGGCACGCTCTCCGCCTCCGAGGTGGTCGACGCGGTCCGCGACTACCACCTCGGCCGCAACGACATCCCCCTCCTCGGCGGCTGAACCCCCTCGTCCCGGCCGCGGCCGACCGCCGCGACCGGTGACAGCCCCCGCCCGCAGCGTAGAAACGTGGAGAAGTGAAGAGAACGCTCGCACCCCCCGAGGCGGCGCCCCCCGGCAGAACACGCCTCCCCGTCCCCTTCTTCGACCAGTCCCGGAGCTTCGCGGAACTGTGGCCGCACATCCGTGACAACTGCCTCCGGGTCATGGACCGGGGCAAGTTCTCGCACGGGGCCATGGTCGCCGAGTTCGAGGACGCCCTGGCCCGCTGGACCGGCGCCCGGCACGTGGTCGGCGTCAACTCCGGAACCGACGCCCTCGTCATCCTGCTGCGCGCCGCGGGGCTGCGCCCCGGCGACGAGGTGATCGTCCCCGCCTACTCCTTCGTCGCCACCGCCAGCTCCGTCGTCCTCGCCGGAGGAGTACCGGTCTTCGCCGACATCGAGGAGCACGGGTACGGCATCGACCCGGCCTCGGTGGACGCGGTGGCCACCTCCCGCACCCGGATGGTCATGCCGGTCCACCTGTTCGACCGCCTGGCCGACATGGACGGCGTGCGCGAGGTCGCCCGGCGCCGCGGCCTGACCGTGCTGGAGGACAGCGCCGAGGCCATCGGCATGCGGCTGCGCGGCGTGCACGCCGGGCTGCTCGGCACCGGCGGCGTGCTGTCCTTCTTCCCCTCCAAGACCCTCGGCGCCATCGGCGACGCGGGCGCGCTGCTCACCGACGACGACGCCGTCGCCGAGACCGCGCGGGCGCTGCGCCACCACGGCCGCTCCGGGCGCACCCTGGACGACTTCCCCGGCATCGCCAACCCGACGGTCGTCGCGGGCTGCAACAGCAAGATGGACGACATCCAGGCCGCCGTGCTGCTGGCCAAGCTCTCCCGCCTCGACGCCGACATCGCCCGCCGGGCCGAGCTGTCCGCGCGCTACGACGCCCGCCTGCGCGACCTGCCCGGGATACGCGCCGTGCCCGGCGCCGTTCCGCCCCACCCCGGCGGCGACCGGGTCGTCTACGTCCACCTCGTCGAGGCCGACGACCGCGACACCCTGGTCGCCCACCTGGCCGAGGCCGGGATCGGCACCGAGACCTACTACCCGATCCCCCTGCACCTGCAGCCCTGCTTCACCCGCCTGGGGCACGCGCCCGGCGACTTCCCGCGCGCCGAGGCGGCCTGCGAGGGGGCGGTGGCCCTGCCGCTCTACCCCGACCTGACCGACGCCCAGGCGGACCGGGTCTGCGAGGAGATCGAGGACTTCTGCGTTCGGAGGCACGGATGACCACGGCGACCGGGCACCGCATCCCCTTCTTCGCCCCCGACCTGTTCGACGCCGACCGCGACGCCCTGCTGGAGGCCGTCCACGCGACCGGCACCGGCGGCGCGCAGAAGTTCATCCTCGGCGAGCGCACCGCCCGCCTCGAACGCCAGCTGCGCGACCGCCTCGCCGCCGCCGACGTCGTCGCCTGCTCCAGCGGCACCTCCGCGCTCACCCTGGTCCTGGCCGCCATGGAGATCGGCCCCGGAGACGAGGTGGTGGTGCCG
The DNA here is from genome assembly GCF_004217075.1 of Nocardiopsis sp. CNZ308. Classification (NCBI taxonomy): domain Bacteria; kingdom Bacillati; phylum Actinomycetota; class Actinomycetes; order Streptosporangiales; family Nocardiopsidaceae; genus Nocardiopsis; species Nocardiopsis sp. CNZ308. The sequence continues at coordinate 5,040,237 of NZ_SHKJ01000001.1, forward strand.
GCCTTCGGCTGCGCGCCGCTGGCCAGCACCGTCGTCGAACGCGGCGCGCGCCCGGTCTTCGCCGACATCGACCCGGTCTCCCTGACCCTGGACCCGGACGCCGCCGAGACCGCCCTCACCGCGCGCACCCGCGCGCTCATGCCCGCGCACGTGTTCTCGATGATGGCCGCCATGCCCCGGTTCCGGGACCTGGCCGACCAGTACGGGCTGCGCCTGGTCGAGGACTCCGCGCTGGCCCAGGGCGGAACCCTCGGCGGCCGCCCCGCCGGGCTGTGGGGCGACGCCGGGGTCTACTCCTTCGTCCAGGTCAAGACCTTCGGCATGCCCGGCGAGGGCGGCGTGGTGGTCACCGCGGACGCCGAACTCGCCGTGCGCGTGCGGATGCTGCGCAACCACGGCCAGGACGGCACGCACCGCTTCCTGCACCACCGGATCGGCCTCAACAGCCGCTTCGACGAGGTGATGGCCGAGTTCCAGCTGCACCGGCTGGGTGGGCTGGAGGACCGGCTCGCCCGCCGGGCCGAGATCTCCACCTACTACTCCACCCGGTTCGCGCGACTGGCCGGAGCCGGGATCACGGCGCCGCCCACGGGCGGCGACGGGCGCTGCCACTACGTCTACACGCTCCTGGCCGAGCAGCGCGACGACCTGCGCGTCCACCTGTCCGCGCACGGGATCGACACCCACGTGTACTACCCGCGCGCCCTGCCCGCCCAACCCGCGTTCGCCCCGTACGCCCGGGCCGGGGCCCGCTGGCCCAACGCGGAGTCGGCGGCCCGGCGCAACATCTCCCTGCCGCTGTACCCGCACCTGGACGACGCCCAGGTGGAGCACATCGCCGACACCGTGTGCGCGTTCGCCGACCGTTCCGGGAGAACCAGATGACCGACCACACCGCCGCGCCCCCCGTCCCACCGGCGCCCGCGGCCGCGCCGCCCCGGGGCACCCCGGCCGCCTACGCGCGGCTGGCCAAGCTCGACATCTACGACTACTACATCGGCCTGCCCCTGGTACTGGCCATGCTCGCGCCCGCGCTGCGCTGGGAGCCGGGCACGCTGGGGCTGCTCCTGCTCATCCTGCTCGCCGAGGTGGCCGTGGTGGCCGCCATGGTCGCCTTCGACGACGTCACCGGCTACCGCGACGGCAGCGACGCGGCCAACTACGGCTCGGACGCGGCCCGCCGCCGACTGGCCCGCAAACCCCTCGTCGCCGGGACGCTCACCGAACCGCAGGCCCTGCGCTTCGCCTGGGCGGCGACCGCGGCGAGCGCCCTGCTCTGGGGCCTGGTCGTCCTGGTCGCCCCGCACCGGCCCGCCTGGGCGGTGGCCCTGGCCGCCCTGTGCGTGGTCGCCTCGGTCCAGTACTCCTGGGGCCTCAAGATCAGCTACCGGGGCTTCCAGGAGATCTTCCTCATCGGCCTGGGCGTGGGCTGGGTCCTGGTGCCCTACGGGCTGCTCACCGGGGAGCTGAACGGCTTCGTCGTGGTGCAGGCCCTGCTGTTCGGCTTCGGCCCGATGCTCTTCGGCCTGTACTCCAACACCAACGACGCCGCGGGCGACCGCGCCGCCGGGCGGATCACCGTGGCCGCTCTGGTGCCCAGGCGCCTCAACACCGCCTTCATCATCGCGGCGACCGCGGCCGAGAGCCTGCTCATCAGCGGCTCCACCCTGGCCGGGATCTCCCCGTGGTGGTTCCCGCTCGTCCTGGCCCCGGTCTTCCTGATGCGGGTGGCCCAGCTGTTCATCGGCTTCGTCCGGGGCGACATCCTGCGCGCCCGCCGCCTGGCCATCCACACCCACCGGGTCACCGTGGTCCTGCTCATCGGCGCCCACCTGCTGGTCCCCGTGCTCCTGGGAGGCGCCGTATGAGCGAAGGGCTCGACGTCGCCGTGGTCGGAGCGGGCCCCGCCGGACTGGCCACCGCGCACGCGCTGGCCCGCGCGGGCCGCTCGGTCCGCGTCCTGGAGGCCGACGAGGCCGTGGGCGGACGCATGCGCACCCTGCGCGAGCACGGCTGCCTCATCGACACCGGCGCGGAGATGCTGCCCCCGGCCAAGGCCTACCCGGCCACCTGGCGGCTGATCCGCGAGGTCGGCCTGGCCGCCGACCGCGGCGCGGTGCCCCGCGTCCGCGGCGCCCTGGCGTCCTGGCGCGAGGGCCGGGCCCGACCGCACGTGGGCCGCCCCCTGGGCCTGCTCACCGGCGCCGGGCTGTCCCCCCGCGCGCGGGCCGACCTGCTGCGCCTCCAGATCCGGCTGGCCCGCCTCGACCTGGACCCCGAACACCCCGAACGCTCCCCGCTGGGCGCGCGCACCCTCGCCGAACTGCTCCGCCCCTACCATCCGGAGCTGCGCTACCGGCTGCTCGGCGCCCTTGCCGCCGGGTTCTTCGGCTGGGACCCCGAGCACACGGCCGCCGCCCCCTTCGCCGCGCACCTGGTCTCCGCGGGCAGCAGCGCCCGCTGGCGCACCTACCGCGACGGCATGGACACCCTCGCACGGGTCCTGGCCGACCGGCTCGACGTGGTCACCGGCCACCCCGTGACCGGTGTGTCCGCGGGCCCCGACGGGGTCAGGCTGGAGTCCCCGGCGGGCGCGGTCACCGCCCGCGCGGCCGTGCTGGCGGTGCCCGCCCCGGTCGCGGCCGGGATCCATCCCGGCGCGTCCGGCGTCGAGCGCGCCTACCTGGAGGCCTGCGAGTACGCGCCCATGCTCCGCGTCTCCCTGGTCCTGGACCGCTCGATGGAACCGGCCGGGGCGCGCGGCGGCTTCGCCACCCTGGTGCCCGCCCTGGAGGACCCGCTGCTCAACGTGGTCACCGCCGACCACAACAAGCACCCGGGCCGGGTGCCGCCCGGGCGGGGCCTGGTCTCCCTGGTCGCCTCCCCGAGCGGCGCCGCCGAACTCCTCGACGCCTCCGACGCGGTGGTGGCGGAGCGGCTCACCGCCCGCGCCGAACTCCTGCTGCCCGGCCTGTCGCGGCATGTCGAGGCCGTCCGCGTGCACCGCTTCCGCCACGGCCTGCCCGCCGCGGGGCCGCGCGCCCTGCGCGAGCGCTCCGCCTTCGCCGTCCGCCCGCCCGCGGCCGTGGACTACGCCGGGGACTGGATCTCGCTGCGCCCGTGCAGCGAGGGAGCGGTCTCCTCCGCGGCCACGGCCGCCGCGCGGGTCCTGGCCTTCCTCGCCTCGACGGCCCCGACCCCCGTTCCCACCCCCAGTGAGGACCGACGACGATGACGCTGTTCACCAAGCCCCTGCACCTGGGCACCCTCTTCGACGACCTGGCCGCGCGCGGCTCCACGACCGCCGTGCACCTGAGCAGGCCGCTGGACATCGCCCCCGGCCTGGGCACCGAGCTGGACGTGCCCCGGGTGGCCGGACTGGTGCGCGAGGCGGCCGGGTGGCTCGCCGCGGCCGGTGTGCGGCCCGGCGACCGCGTCGCGATCGCCAAGCGCAACCACTGGGACTACGTACTGCTCAACTGCGCCGCCGCCCGGCTGGGCGCGGTGCCCGCCTCGCTGTCGGCGCACCTGGAACCGGACGCGCTGGAGGTCCTGCTCAAGCGGCTGGACCCGGCGCTGCTGGTCACCGACGCCGCCCTGCTCGCGGCGTCCCGGGAGGCGGGGGCCGACCCCGCCGTGCACGCGGCCCGCACCCTGGTCGTCGACGGCCCGGCGGGGGGCACGGGTCCGGGCGGGAACGGAATCCCGGTCGGGGACGGGGTCCCCGTCGGGGGAGGGGGCCCGGCCGGGAGCGTCCTGCACCTGGACGACGTGCGCGGCACCGACGCCCCGCCGCCGCGCAGGCCGCACCTGGACGCGCCCCTGGCGATCATGCACACCTCCGGTACCACGGGCGTGCCCAAGCTGGTCCCGCACTCCACCCGCACGATCATGCGCCGCCTGGCCGGGTTCGAGGCGCACCGCTGGCCCGTGCTGAGCAGCCGCCGCGACGACACGGTGACCGGCGCGTACTCCTTCGCGCACGGGCGCGCGCTCGCCTGGACCGCCAGCGTGCTGTGGCTGTCCCCGGCCGCGCTGTCCGTCGTCACCGGCGCCTCCTGGGCCGAGGCAGGGCCGCTGCTGGAGCGGCACCGGCCCACCACCCTGGAGGCCGCGCCCGCGGTCTTCGCGCGCTGGCAGAGGCAGGCGGAGCGGCAGGACGCCCCGTTCGACCGGGTGCGTCTCTACGTCAGCACCTTCGACGCCGTGCACCCGCCGACCGTGCGCGCCTTCCTGGGCGCCACCGGCCACCGGCGCCCGGTGTGGATGCAGGGCTGGGGCCAGAGCGAGACCGGGCCGCTGACCTTCCGGTTCCTCACCCGGCGGGCACTGGCCGCGGCGAACGAGCGCCATCCGACCACCCGCCACCTGGGCCGCCCCATTCCCACCCGCACCAAGCTGCGCACGGTCGATCCGCGCACCATGCGCCCCGTCCCGGCCGGTACGCCAGGTCTGGTCTTCTGCCGCACCGAGGCCCTGTGCTTGGGCTACGTCGGCGAGGAGGGCCGGTGGCGGTCCAAGCTGGTGGGCGCGTGGTGGAACACCGGCGACATCGGCGTCCTCAGCCGCACCGGCGCGCTGCGGTTGGTGGACCGCGAGGTGGACGCCCTGCGCGAGGGCGGCTGCCTGGAGGTGGAGGACGTCGTGGACGACCGCCTGCCCGAGGTGCTGGAGTGCGTCGTCCTGAGCGTTCCGGACGGGCCCCCGGTGCCGGTGGTGGCCACCGAGAGCGGGGGGCTGGACACCGTGGCCTGGCGCGGCGCCGTCGCCGACCTGCCCGAACTCGCCGACCCGGTGGTGCTGACCTGGGACGAGCTGCCGCGCACCGGCACCGGTAAGGTCCGCCGCTCCGTGCTGCGCGACCAGCTGGGCCTGCGCCCCGACACCTGCGGAACGGGGAAGTGGACGTGACCGCCGCACCGGTGGGCGCGGCCGTGCTCCCGCTGGCCGGGGCCGCCGCGCGGGCGGTGGGCGACTCGGTCGCGCTGCGGATCGCTGCGGCGCGCCTGGAGGCGCTCGGCTGCGCGGTCTCCCGGGTCGAGGGGCCCCTGCCCCCGCAGGCACCGGCCGGGTGGATCGGCCTGGTGGCCGTCCCCGGCGGGTGGGGTCCGGGCGGGAGCGGTTCGGGCGCGGGCCTGCACGGGGACGGCTCCGCTGGAGAGGGAACCCGGGCGCTGCCGGTACCGGTCGGCTGCGCCATCGGCTGGTCCGGACCGGTCGCGGCGCCCCTGGCGGGGGAGCGCGACGTCCAGGCCGCCTGCGGGTTGGCGCACCTGCACGGCCGGGCCCGCGGGGCGCCCCGGTTCCTGGGCGTGGACTACGCGTCGGTGTGCGCGGGGGTGCTGGCCGCGCAGGCGGTGGCGGCCTGCGCGCTGGCCCTGGCGCGCGGCGGTCCGGCGCTGTCGGCGTCGGTCTCCGCGGCCCAGGCCGCCCTGCTCGCGGCGGGGCCCTACGTCGCCGCGGCCACCGCCCCGGGCCAGAGAGCTTCGGCGGGCCCGTCCCTTTGCAGCGCGACAGGAGTGACGCCCGGTGCCGGAGTGGCGGCGACCGGTGGGGCGGGAGCGTCGCCCGGTGCCGGAGCGCCGTTGACCGGTGAGGCCGACACCGGTCGGAACGCTTCCGGGGCCGACACCGGCTCGTCCGCGCCCGGCGCGGACACCGGTGACGGTCGTGGTGCGTCTGTGTCTGGTGGGACATGGGCGATGCCCGGTGCCGGAACCGCCCCGCCGTTCCGCTCCGCCGACGGAGCGCGCTTCGAGATCGAGACCCTGGACGCCGAGGTCTGGCTGCGGTTCTGGACCGGCCTGGGCGCCGCCCCGTCCGCGATCGCCGCCGGGTGGCCGCCCTTCCAGCGGCGCTTCGCCACCGCGGTGTGCCCGCTGCCGCCCGAACTCCCCGCCGCGATCGCGGCCGTGGACCTCGCCCGGGTCCGCTCGGCCGCCCGCGACACGGGCATGAGCCTGGCCCTCCTCCGCGACGCCCGGGAGGCCGAGGAGCCCGACCCGGCCTCGGAGTGGCGGCTGCGCGTGCGGGACACCACCGGTGCCCCGGCCGCCCCGCTGGCACCGCTCGGCCCCGACGCCGCCGCGCCCCTGGCCGGGCTGCGGGTGGTGGAGGCCACCAACCGCGTGCAGGGCCCGCTCGCCGGGCTGCTGCTCGCCATGCTCGGCGCCGAGGTCGTGCGGATCGAGCCACCGGGCGGCGACCCCATGCGCGGGGTGGCGCCGATGGCGGGCGACCGCTCCGCCCGGTTCCTGGCCCTGAACCGGGACAAGGGCGCGGTCGAGGCCGACCTCAAGACCGAAGCCGGGTGCCGGGCCGCCCGCGGCCTGGCCGCCACGGCCGACGTCCTGCTCTACAACTGGCCGCCCGGCCGCGCCGAGGGGTTCGGCCTGGGCCCCGACGACCTCGCCGCCCTCGCCCCCGGCCTGGTCCACGTGCACGCCGACGGGTGGGGCGGCCGGGCCCCCGAACCCGGCGCGCTGGCCACCGACTACCTGGTCCAGGCGCACGGCGGGGTGGCCGACCTCCTGGCCGGACCCGGGCGGGAGCCCGCGCCGTCCCTGCTCACCCTCACCGACGTGCTCGGCGGAATCCTCGCCGCCGAGGGGGCGGTGGCCGCGCTGCTGCTGCGCGCCCGCACCGGCACCGGGGTCCGCGCCCGGACGGCCCTGTCGGACGCGGCCCGGCTGCTGCGCCGCGCCGGACGCGGCACCGCGACCGAAGAGGGGGAGCGGAGCGGCCCCGTTTCCGGGGAACGGAGTGCCCCCGCCCCCGTGGAGGACCTGGCGGCGATGGCCGCCGCACCGGCGTTCGCGGCGGCCTTCGACACGGTCGGCGGCGCGTCCTGCGTCCGGGCCCCGTGGCGTTTCGCACCCGCAGCCGACGCCCCGAGCGCCGAGACGCGGCCGCGTGGCGCTGCCGCACGCCGGGGCGCGCCCGTCCGGAACGATCCCGCTCCCCGCGTCACCGCCGGCGCCCTCAGCGGAATCAGCGGTGGCACCAGTAGCGGGATCACCGGCCAAGAGGTCCCACACGCCACACCGTCAACGTCTCCGGGCGGCGCCGTGGCCACTCACACGCCTGCGGAGAACCGATGACCTGGACCTCGTCCCACGGCCTGGAACTGCGCGACCTGGTCCCGGCCGCCCTGCGCGCGCGGTGGACCGCGCGCGGCTGGTGCCCGGGCCGGGACCTGTACTCCCTCTTCCACGAGCACGCGCTCGCCCACCCCGGACGCGACGCCGTCATCGACGACCGCGGCATGCTCGACTACGCCGGGCTGGACGCCGCCGTGCGCCGCGCTGCCGCCGCGCTGGCCGCCGGGGGGACGGGGGAGCGCGACGTCGTCGGCGTCCTGCTGCCCAACGGGCGCGAGGCCGTCGTGGCAGAACTCGCCGTCGCCGCCGTGGGCGCGGTCGCGCTGCCCGTCCCCGACGGCCGCTCCCCGGCCGACGTGCGCAGTCTGCTGGCCCGCTCCCGGGCCGCGGACATCGTCACCACCCCGGAGCGGGCCGAACGGATCCGCCGCGCGGACCCGCCGCCGACCCTGCGCCGGGTGTGGACGTTCGGCCCGGCCCGCCCCGGGACGCGCAGCCTGGACCGGACCGACGCCGGGACGGCCCGGGACTGGCGTCCCGCCCGGCCCGACCCCGAGTCCCCGGCCCGCGTCCTGGTCTCCTCCGGCTCGGAGGGCGAACCCGGCATGGTCGCCTACAGCCACAACGCCATGGCGGGCGGCCGGGCCAACTACGTGGCGGCGCTGCACAGCGGCCCCGGCCCCATGCGCAACCTGGTCCTGGTGTCGCTGGCCTCCTCCTTCGGCTCCTGCGGGGTGCCGGTGACCCTGGCCGGGCTCGGCGCGACCCTGGTGGTCCTGCCCCGCTTCGACCCGGCCGCCGCGCTGCGCGCGATCGAGCGGCACCGCCCCACCCACCTGATCGGCGTGCCCACCATGCTGCGGCGGATCGCCGCGCTGCCCGAGCGGGCCGACACCTCGTCCCTGCGCGCGGTGGTGGCCAGCGGCGCCCCGCTGCACCGGGAGGTCCGCGACGCCTGCGCCGCCCGCTTCGGGAGACCCGTGATCAACGTCTACGGTTCCACCGACGGGGTCAACTGCCACACCGCCCGCCGCCCCGAGGCGTGGGAGCCGGGCCTGGCCGGGCATCCCGCCCCCGACGTGGCCGAGGTGAGCATCCGCGACCCGCGGGGACGCCCGGTTCCGCGGGGGGAGACCGGCGAGATCTGGGCCCTGGGCCCGATGACGCCGCTGTGCCACGTCGCCGCGCCCCGGTTGGACGCCGAGCGGCGTGCCCCGGGCGGGTGGGTGCGCACCGGCGACCTGGGCCGCCTGGACCCCGACGGCGCGCTGCGGGTGGTGGACCGCCTGCGCCGGACGGTGATCCGGGGCGGTGTCAACATCTTCCCGGCCGAGGTGGAGCGCGAACTCGGCGCCCACCCCGCCCTCGCCGAGGCCCACTGCGTCCCCGTCCCCGATCCCGACCTGGGCGAGCGCATGTGCGCCTGCGTGTCACCCGCCGAGGGGGCCGCCGCGCCCTCCCCGAGCGAGCTCATCGCCTTCCTGCGCGACGAACGCGGCCTGGACGTCCGCGCGCTGCCCGAACACGTGGTCGTGCTGCCCGAACTGCCGCTCGGCCCGACCGGGAAGGTGTGCACGGCCACCCTCACCCGCGTCGCCGCCGAGACCGTCGGCGCGCACCGCCCGCTGATCCGGGCCGCGGCGGGCGGCGGTCCGGTCCCGTCGGACCCCGGAGCCCGACCGGCCGGACCGTCCCGCCCGGCCCCGATGGCCCAACCGCCCCCGACACCCCGACCGATCCCACCGACGCCGAAGGAGACACCGGTGACCGACGCCGCCGAGGACCAGAGCTACGTCTTCGACAACCACAGCGAGCACGCCTTCGACCAGCACCGCTTCCTGGCCGCCGCCTACGACCCCATGACCACCGAACGCCTGGAGCAGACCGGTGTCGGGCCGGGGTGGCACTGCCTGGAGGTGGGCGCCGGGGGCGGCAGCGTCGCGCTCTGGCTGGCCGACCGGGTCGCCCCGGGCGGGAGCGTGCTGGCCACCGACATCAAGCCCGAGCGCATCCCCGCCGCCGAGGGCCTGGAGGTCGTCCGCCACGACGTGGTCCGCGACCCGCTGCCCGAGGCCGCCTTCGACCTCATCCACTCCCGGCTGGTGCTGCTGCACATCCCGGAGCGCATCGCGGTCCTGGGCCGCCTGGTGCGCGCGCTCAAGCCCGGCGGCGTACTCCAGCTCGACGAGTTCGACATCACCTACGGTCCGGCGCTGCTCATGCCCGACGCCGAGTCCCAGAAGCTCTACGAGGAGTTCCAGGAGGCCAAGACCAGGCTGATGATCCGCGCCGGAGCCGATCCGGCCTGGGGGCGCAACGCCGCCGAGGCGATGCGCGGCGCGGGCCTGGTGGACATCGACCCCCAGCCCCGGCTGGAACTGTGGAACGCCGACTCCCCCGGCGTGCACCTGATCGCGCACCACACCCGCCACCTGCGCGACGCCTTCGTGGACGAGGGGATGACCGACGAGCGGCTCGCCGAGGTGCGGGCGCTCCTGGCGGACCCGTCCTTCCGGGCCAGTTCCTGCGCGATCTACTCGGTCCAGGGCCGCCGTCCCCTCTGAGGCCCACTGGTCGGCCGGTCACGACCGGGACGAGCCGTCGCGCCCGGTGCCCGGTCCGCGCTCCCAGCAAGACCGGGACCGGGACCGGGATCGGGGCCGGAGGCGGGCCCCCGACGGGCCTCCGCCACCGGCGCGCCTCAAGCGTCGGAGGCCGGGCACGGTGGGGCCCCGCGCGGGGCACCCCCGGTCTGTCGGCGGTGTCGGCTAGGTTGCCCGCGTACACACGGCAGTGTTCGAGGAGGGCGACCATGGCACCGAGATCACCGCGCACCGACCGGGGGAGCAGGACCGTCCGCGCCTCCGCGGCGGCGGTCTACGCGGCGATGACCGAACCGGACGCCCTCGCGGCCTGGCTGCCGCCGGAGGGCATGACCGGCCGGATCGACCGCTTCGAGCCGTGGCCCGGGGGCGGGTACCGCATGGTGCTGACCTACCTCGATCCGCAGGAGGGGCGGGGCAAGACCTCGGAGACGGAGGACGTCACCGAGGTCGCCTTCGCCGAGCTGGTGCCCGGGGAGCGGATCGTGCAGCGGATCGACTTCGAGTCCCCGGACCCCGACTTCGCCGGGACGATGACGATGACCTGGACCCTCACCGCGGGCCCGGAGGGCACCCTGGTCACCGTCGAGGCCGCCGACGTCCCCCGGGGCATCGACCACGCCGTCCACGAGGAGGCCCTGGCCTCGTCCCTGGCCAACCTCGCGGCCCACGTGGAGCGCTGACCCGGCGGCCCGGTCCCGGACGGAAGTCCTCCGCCCGGGACCTGGCCGCCCTGCCAGGAGACGATGGCGCCGGATTCCCCAGATGCCGCGGAACCCGGCGCCGAAGGTGGTCAGCCCTGTCTTTGGCGGTGGAGTTCGACGGCGGCGAGAACGACCTCGGGGGAGATGCGGACCGCGGTTTCCCCGGGGAGGGGGTTCTCCACCTTCGCCCAGTCCTCCGGTGCCAGAGCGGGGCCCTGGACGACGAACTCTCCGGTGTCGCTGAGGTAGACCGAGGGGCAGCCCTTGCCTCCGGACGCGGGGTTCTTGGCGAGCAGTTCCAGTTCCATGGATCTCCGTTCAGGCTTTGCGAGGGGCCTTCAAGGGACGCCGAAACTAGCACGCAGGCCTTGCGCCACAGGGGTTCTGGCCGTTTCCGGTCCGTGCGGTCCCAGCCCCTTCTGTGTGCCTGCTCCACTTTCTTCCCTGGGGCCTCGTCCGACACGAGCGCGTACAGCTCTGCGGGGTTCATGGTTGTTCTCCGCTCCTTCGCAGCGGTGTGGCGGGCGGGGCGCCGCGACCGGCCACCGGTCGCGGCGCCCCTGAGGATCAGGGGTTCGGGCGGAACTCACGGAAGGGTGAGGGGACCAGTGCTGCCGTGACGGCGGCGACCGAGCGGATCAGCTCCTCGGGGATCGGCGCAGAGCAGTCGCATGCGGCCGGTGCGCGCGGCCCAGCACTGGCGGGTGCGCCGACCGCACCAGACCGCCCAGCCGTGGTGGCGCAGCGCCGCGAGCCTGCTTTCAGCTCCCGGGTTCCGGGGTGCGCCCGGGAGCTGGGGGGTTGAACCGCGTCCGGGTTCCGGGCGGGCGACGGAGCTGGGCCACCTGTCCTTCCCGTCCGCCGAGTGGCATCCCCTCGTCTCCTCGCTGAAGGCAGCAGGCGTCACCTTCTAACGCCTCCGCCCCTACTGAATCCCCGCAACATCCAGCCCCGGAAGCACCACTGCTCCCGGGGCTTCGTGATGCACGGCTTCTCCCAGACCTCGTTTCAGCACAGGTCTCCTGGTGCGCGCAGAGGACCGCGCAGGTTCTCCGCCCTCCGCCCTCCGGAACCCGGTCCCTTCCCGACCGTAGTCGCACGGCTACCGTAAAAACGTTTTTCGTGTTAGCTTCCGGTGCAATGGGAGCGCTCCCCACCCCCCACTCCTTCCGGACACCGCCGTCCGGAGTTCGCACAGAGGAGCAGCAGTGCCCATCAACCCCCCGCTTCCCCCCGGCGCGCCCCGGAGCGCGCCGCCCTCATCCCCGACCTCCCGCAGAACCCCCTCCCGAGGCCCCCTCGCGCGCCTGCGGCGGTTCCTGTACTCCGCCCTGGCCGTCGTGCTCTGCACGAGCGGCCTCTCCGCCGCCGCCGTCACCCCCGCCCAGGCTGCCGACATCGACACCGGCGCCTACTACGTCCTGCGCAACCAGCACAGCGGCCTGGTCGCCGACGTCGAGAGCGCCGGAACCCAGGACGGCGCCCGGATCGTCCAGTGGGAACGCACCGACCGCCCCTGGCAGCAGTTCCGCTTCGTCTCCTCCGGCGACGGCTACTACCGCCTGGTCAACCGCAACAGCGGCAAGGCGATCGACGTCTGGGAGCACTCCACCGCCAACGGCGCCGAGATCCGCCAGTTCACCGACCTCGGCAACGCCAACCAGCAGTGGCGCCCCGTGGACACCGGCGGCGGCGTCCAGCTGATCAACCGCCTCAGCGGCAAGGCACTCGAAGTCTGGGAGTGGAGCACCACCCCGGGCGACCGCCTGTCGCAGTACGACTCCCTCGGCGGCGCCAACCAGGTCTGGGACCTGGTCCGCGTGGGCGACACCGGCGGTGGGGGAGACGGCGACTGCGGCAGCGGTTCCCACCACGCCGAGGCGGTGCAGAACGGCTCCACCTGGACCGCCCGCAACGGCGGCAGCACCGTCTACACCGGCGGCGACATGCTCGCCGCCATGCGCGCTGCCGTCGGCAGCCTCGACTCCGGCCGCACCTCACAGCAGAGCGTGGTGGTGCGCGGATCCGGTTCCATGCCGGGCAACACCTCGCTCGACCTGCCCAGCCACACCTCGCTGGAGGTCTGCGGCACGATCAACGTCACCGGATCGGCGACCGGCGACAACGCCGCCGTGCGCGTCAGGCACGCCGAGAACGTCTCCGTGCCGCACCTCACGGTCACCGGATCCCCGTACTTCGGCGTCTACGTCCGCACCTCCCAGAACGTGCACTTCGGCCAGATCGACCTGCGCCTGTCCGGCGGGCTGGGCATGCGCATCGACAGCCGTGACAACGACGCGGTCCGCGAGGCCCGCGACATTCGCATCGACGACGTGTACGTGTCCGGTGCCGGCAACCACGGCGTGGAGACCTACGGCGTGGACGGGCTGACCATCGGCACCGTCACGGCGCGCGACACCGCCTACTCGGGTCTGCTGCTCAACGACACCGTCAACGCCACGGTGGGCCTGGTCGACGCCGAGGGGGCCGGAACCGGAACCGGCTACGCGGCCTTCCGCATGGCCAACCGCAACGGGCGCGTCGGCAGTTCCTACCCCACCAACATCCGGGTCGGGGAGGTCCGCGCCCGCGGCGGCGGCCGGGGAATCTTCTGCGTCTCCGAGAGCGGCGGCGCGGTCATCGACCGCGTGGACATCGCCCAGACCGGCAACAACGCGGTACTGGTCGAGAACTGCCACAACGTCACCATCTCCGGGGGCACGATCGCGGGCCCGGGCAGCGTCCGGATCGCGGCCCGCTCGGAGTTCGCCAACACCTCGAACATCACGTTCCAGAACCTGACACTGGCCAACACCTCGCTCGTGGAGAACCCGTGCTCGGTCAACCTGACCGTCCGCAACGTCACCTTCCAGAACAGCAGCGACCAGACCTGCTGACCGCGGTCTGAGCCGCTGACCACGGCCTGACCACGCGTGACGCCGGGGCCCGACCCCCTGGGGCCCCGGCGTCGCCCACCCCCGGAGCGGTCCGACCCGTCCGGCACTCAGCCGCGCGCGGCGGCCAGGCGCTCCACCAGCCAGGCGGGGATGTGCTCCCGCGAACGCGGGTAGTACGCCTGGTCCAGGGCGTAGTCGAAGTCCAGCGGGGCCATGTCGAAGGCGGGCTCGGAGTCGTGGTCGGCCTCCACCCGGCTTCGGTCCCGGCCCACGGTGTACCGGAGGCCGAACCAGGCGCCCCGGTCCGGTCGGTACATGCCCGCCCGCAGGTTCCGCACCAGGTCGGGGAGCCGGTAGTGCCCGCGCCCCTCGCGCACGGTCCCGTCCTCCAGGACCACCCTCACCCGCAGCCGTTCGTAGCCCACCAGGAACCGGGCGTCCAGCACGGCCTCCCGCCAGCCCTCCGGCCGCGGCAGGAACCCCGCGATCCTCCCGAGCAGCTCACGCTGCCCCTCCTCGTCCAGGACGGCGACCGGGCGGCTCGGCCGTTCGGACGGCGCCGGGGCGGGCGGACGCACGAGGGCCTCGTCCTCCAGCAGCTCCGCCCACGCGGGCCGCCACTCCGGCGCCCGCAGGGCGCCCTCCCCGTTCAGCCGGTACGCCGTCTCCGGAAGGTAGCCGACGAGGGTTCCGTGGGCCTCCCGCGGCCAGCGGTCGTAGCGGCGCCGGGCGTCGTACCCCTCCTCCGACACGGCCAGCCGCAGGTACAGCCACCGGCCGCGCCCCTGGACGTCCTCGGCCGCGCGCAGGGCGTCGAGGCGGTCCATCAGGTCCGTGTCGTAGTCCTTGAACTCCTCGCCGGACGCGTCGAGGATCCTCCGCTCCCCCGCGAAGGTGTACTCCACGACGGCCTCGCCGCCCTCGGCCAGGCCCAGCGCGCGCACCCGTTCCAGGACACGCGAAAGCTCGCCGGTCCCGGGGACCGGGGGCCGGACCCGTTCCGGCTCCCGGCGGAGCGCGTCCCACAGCAGCAGCGACCGCGTCCTCTCACTGATGACCGGGCGCGCGGGGCGTTCGGGTCTGGCCCCGCCGAGGGGGAGGAAGGGGCGGTGCCCGGCTCCGGAAGCAGCGCCTCCCCGTGCTCGTCCTCGGGAGCGAACCCCTCGAAGAGCAGCCCGACGACCGCGTCCACGGCCGCCTCCACCGACGCGTACCGGTCCAGGCGCAGCCCGTCGCCCTCCCAGTCGTCGGGGTAGGGGCCGCGCGCCTACGCCCGCCCGTCCCACCAGTAGGCGAACCCGACGTTCGTGCGCGCCTCGTGGGCCGCGATCCACTCCCAGGGCAGCCAGTCGGGCGCCTCCGCGAACAGGTCGACGGGGCGCTTGCCGTCGTTCGTGCTGTCGCTGGTGTCGCGGTCGTAGCCGACGATCAGGGCCCGGCCGTCACCGCCGCACCAGACCAGGTACCAGTCGCTGCCGCCGCCGTCGTGGTAGCGCAGCACCCCGTCCTCCAGGGAGAGGATCCCGAGGTCGTCCTCCATCCCCGCCAACAGCGCGGCCAGCGCCCCGGCGCGGGCCCACAGCACCTCTGGGCGGGGCAGGTCCTCGGGTCGTCCGGGGCTGTGACTCATGGAGCGGCCTCTCCTGTCGGGGACCCTGGTGCCGGGGGTGGGGTTCCCGTTCGAGCGGACGCTCCCGACAGATCCTCCTCCCGGGCCGCGGAACGCGGCGGCCGGTCCGCCGGTACGGCGTCTCCGCCCACGAACTCCCACCAGGACGAGGGGTCGGCCCGGCGGGGCACCCGACGGCTGCGCTCCGCTCGAAGCGGTGGCCCGCCCTTCCCGCGACTCCCGGCATCGGGGCCGTCCGCTGACGGCGCCCGGCCCCTGGGTCCGGCATCGCCCGCCCCGGAGGGGCCCGGCCCCGCCCGTACCCGCCGTGCGCGGTCCCGGGCCACCGGCTCAGACGCAGACCGACTCCAGCGAGCCTGCCAGGGCGGCCGAGGCCAACCGGTCGAGTCCGCGCGCGGCCGCGGTCGCCTCCGTGCTCCGCGCCAGCCGCGCCGCGCAGCCGGGGGCGGTGCGCTCCTCCTCGGCGGCGGCCAGCGCCTCCACCAGCGCGGGGGTGATCCGGTCCAGTTCGGCGCGCACCCCGGCCAGGTCCGGCGCGTGCTCGGGCCGCCGGTCGGCCTGCGCGTACCACTGGGCGTGCAGGCCGCGCTGGACCACCTTGTTGGCCTCCACCTGGTCGCGCGTGACCGCCACGGCGGACGCCGGGTCCGTGCCGAGTCCGGTCGCCCGCCGCTCGGCGGCGGCCAGGACCCGCGCCTCGCGCTCGGGGGCCTCGACGGGGTCGCCGGTGTGCCACTTGGCCGCGGCCACCAGCGGAGCGGTGTCGAGCCGGTCGGCGGACAGGAGCACGACCGCCTCCAGGCCGTCCGGCGGGGCGGACGCGGCGGCGGTGGGGGAGGCCAGGAGCAGGACCGCGACGGCGGCGGCGAGGGTGGCTGCGGTGCGCATGGGCGAGGACCTCGGGGCGACGGCGGGAACGGCGGGACCCCCGTATCCTAGCCCTGTGTGTCCAAGCGTGTGCGAAGGGTGGCGTAGTGGTGCGCGTTCCCTTTCCCGACGCGCTGCGGCCGTTTATCCTTCGGGCAGCGGTAACCGCCGCGATCACGGGCCGCGGCGGCCCCCGCGTCGCCGGACCGCCGTCGCCGCCGTGATTCCTGGAACCCCGGCGACCTCCGACCCCCCATGAGCGCCCAACCCCGGCGAACGCCCGACCTCCGCGACCGTCGCCCCCGTGACCGCCCGCCGCCCGGCGGACCGACCTGAGGACCGAACCCGTGCAGATCCTCGAACCCGTCACCCCCGACACCGTCCTCCAGCGCTTCCGCGCCACCCACCCGTTGGAGGACGAGGTCTCCCGTGCCACCAACACGTACGCCGAGAGCGCGCTGACCCTGGCCACCCGCCAGCTCGGCGGGACGTGGCACCGGGTCGCCCTGGACCGCGAGGACGTCCTGTCCGTGCTCCTGCCCTGGCACACGGGCGAGTACGGGGAGCGCGAACTCGTCCCCCCGGCCGGGGCTACCGTCGCCGAGACCCTGAGCACGCTCACCGACTGGCGCCGGGAGTACCCCGCCAGCAACCCGGTGTGCTGGGGCAAGCTGGACTGGCACACCGGCGCGGCCCGCGCGCCGCTGTTCCTGAGTTCGCGCGCCCTCGACCACCCCTTCTACGAGCGGTTCGAACGCACGGACGCGGTGACCCACCTGGACGGCCTGCACCGCATGCTCGCCTGGGCGCTGGCGGACCGGCTCCCCTCGCGGCCCCTCCTGGAGGCCTACCTGGCCGGTCCCCTGCCCGACCTCCGCGACCCGGACGCCCCCTCCGCGTCCCGCCCCTCCGCGACGGCCCCAGCCGAGGCCACCGCCGACACCAAGGACGCTTGACCCCGAGGGGCCGAACCCCCCGACTCCGTCAACGCGCGGCCGCCCGGGGCAAAGGGAGCGCCAACACTCGCCCCGGACTCGTTAGCGGCTTGGGTGAGCCGTTAGTCCGCGCTGCTCACGGCGGGTAGGGGGTGGGCGGACAGCGTTGGGGCACCCGCCCCTCGACCACGCGAACCACTAGGGGGACATCGTGGCACGCGATCGCACACCCGCAGACCTGATCGGGCACCACGTCCTCGATCGGGAGGGCCACAACGTCGGCAAGATCAACCAGGTCTACCTCGACGACAACACCGACCAGCCGAGCTGGGTGTCCGTGCACACCGGCCTGTTCGGCAGGCACGAGACCCTCGTCCCGCTCCAGGGCTCCCAGCCCGTGGAGGAGGACATCCGGGTCCCCTACGACAAGTCCGTCGTCAAGGACGCCCCGCACGTCGACGCCGACCGGCACATCTCTCCCGAGGAGGAGCAGACGGTCCGCCAGTACTACGCGCAGCACGGCGGCCCCCCTATGCGGGGTGAGGAGACCGCGATGGGCCGCGGCCCCGGGCCGCAGACCACCGGCCGGGAGGACGTGGCCGGGGGCGCCGCCGGAGGAGCGGCGGGGGGCATGGCCGGTGACGCCGGCATGCGCGACCGCGACCCGGCGATGGCGGACGAGCGCGACGACATCTCGATGACGCGTTCGGAGGAGCGCGTGGACATCGGCGTGGAGCGGCGTGAGGCCGGGCACGCCCGCATGCACAAGTACGTCGAGACCGAGCAGTTCGACGAGACGGTCCCGCTGCACCACGACGAGCTCCAGGTCGAGCGCCGCCCGGTGGACGACCCCTCCGCGGTGCGCGAGCCCCGGGAGATGGGCGAGGACGAGCAGACCTTCACGCTCTACGAGGAGCGCCCGGTCGTCTCCAAGGAGCAGGTCCCCGTCGAGGAGGTCCACGTCCGCAAGCGCGACGTGACCCGCGACGAGCACGTCCAGGGCCAGCGCCGCCGCGAGCGGGTCGAGCTGGAGGACGACGAGGGGGAGCCGCCCGCCAACGCCTGACCCGGCCGCACGGCCGGGCCCGGCCAGGGCCGGAGTCGTCCCCGGACACACGGTCCGGGGACGACGCGTGCGCACCGCTGTCGCGCGCCCACACGGAGGGGGAGGTACATGACTGAGCCGGGGGACGTCAGCGAGGAGACCATCGGGGACGGGGGCGAGGAGAGGGAACGGGACACGGCGTCCCCGCCGCGCGGGCGCGAGGCCGGACCCGGGCGCGGGCACACCATCGTGGTGGGCGCGGGCGTCGCCGGGCTGGCCGCCGCCGACCGGCTCGCCGAGGAGGGTGAGCGCGTCACCGTCGTGGAGGCCCGCGACCGCCTGGGCGGTCGCGTCCACTCCCTGCGCGAGTGGGACGGCACGTCGGCCACCCTGGACGTGGGCGCCTCCTGGATACGCGGCGAGGAGAACAACCCCTTCGCGCGCCTGGTCCGCGAGATCGGCGTCCGCACGACCGTGTTCAACCGCTCCACCGAGACCGCCTACGACCCCAAGGGCCGCAGGCTGCTCTTCGACCGCCACCGCCGCAACATGGAGGACGTCAACCTCCTGCACGAGCACATGTACTGGGACAACGTCGGGGCCACGCCGCAGGAGTCGATGGAGGAGGGCATCAAGCAGGCCCTCTACGACGCCAACCTGGTGCGGGGCAGGGCCCGCGACGCCAACGAGATCGTGCACCGCCTCGTGGAGGGCGACCACGGCGCCGACGCCGACGAGGTCGCCTTCACCGCGGTGGCGGCCCTGCACGAGTTCAGCGGTGACGACGTGGTCTTCCCGGACGGCATGGCCCAGGTCACCGACTACCTGGCCCGGGGGCTGGACGTGCGCCTGGAGCACGTGGTGCGGTCGGTCTTCCACGACGGGGACGGCGCGGGCGTCCGTGTGGACGCGCCCGGCGGGGAGGAGACCCTGACCGCCGACCGGGTCCTGGTGACGCTGCCCCTGGGCGTGCTCAAGGCCGGAGGGGTCGACTTCGACCCGGCGCTGCCCGAGGACAAGGCCGGAGCCGTCCGGCGCCTGGGCAGCGGCCGCCTGGAGAAGCTGTTCCTGCGCTTCGAGGAGGTCTTCTGGGGCGACGCCGAGGTCCTGGTGCACCTGGGGACCGAGGAGGGGACGTGGTTCCACTGGTACGCGGGACAGCGGGTCATGGGGGCGCCGATCCTGGTCTGCCGCAACGGCGGCAACGCGGCCCGGTTCCTGGAGGAGAAGGACGAGGCCGACGTGGTCGGGCACGCGCTGGACTCGCTGCGCGGCCTGTTCCGCAAGGTGCCCGAACCCGTCGGCCACCACCTCACCCACTGGATGGACGACCCGTTCGCCCGGGGCAGCTTCTCCTTCACCGCAGTGGGATCGGGGGACGAGGACAGGGCGGCGCTGGGTGAGCCGGTCGGCGAGCGGCTGTTCTTCGGGGGAGAGGCGACCGAGACCGAGCACACGGCCACCGTGCACGGTGCCCTGCTCTCGGGCCGCAGGGAGGCCGAGCGCATCCTGGAGCTGTGAGCCCGCCACGGCGCTTCCGCGTGCGGACCGGGGGCCTGAGCAGAGTCGGCGGTGTCCGGGGCGGCCGGGCGCCCGGAGCCGCGGCCTCCCGCCGGAGCCCCGCGTGCTCCGCGCCGCCGCGGAAGCCGGGGCCGGAGCCCCGCGCGCCTGGCCGCCGCGGAGGCGCCGGTCAGAGCCCCGGGCGGCTCTCCACGGCCCGGATCCCCGCGCGGCAGGCGCGTTCCACCTCGCGGTGGTTGCGCAGCCGCTCCAGCAGGCGGAAGGGCCGCGGGTCCGCTTCGGGGCCGCCGTCGGAGCCGATGACTTCCAGGACCTGCCCTGTCAGCGTTCCGGTGCGCGTCCAGCGCTCCCAGCGCTCGAAGTCGGGGCTGGCCTGGTGCCCCATCACCAGGGCCCGGTCGCCCCGGCCGGACAGGTCGCCGCCGTCGCGCGACCACAGTTCCACGCTCCGCCCCGGACCGGCCGACCAGTCCCGTGCGGTGACCACGTCCACGCGCACGTCCGCGCCGGGCCCCGCGCCCATGCCGGCGTCAGCGCCCGTGTCCGCGCGCGGTCCGCCATCCGTGGCGGGCGCACCCGAGTCCGCTCCGCTGCGCGTGCCCGAGCCGGTGTCCGCGTCGAGGTTCGTCCCCGCGCCCGCGCCCCGCCCGCGCACCAGCAGGGCGTCCTGAGCGCGATCACGCCTGCGCACCGCCTCCACCCGATCGGTCCCGACCAGGGTCACCAGGGCGCGCGCCATCCACCACCAGTTCTCCTTGCGTGCCATCAGGCTCCCCGCGCGCAACCGGGTCGGCGGGTGCTTGGCCGCCTCCTGCTCCACCAGGTCGCGGCCGAACAGGCGGCCCTGCGGGTCCAGCCGCACCTCCACCGGACCCACCCCCACCAGGCCGGTGTCCGTCCCCGGTGCGGGCCCGGTCAGGCTGAACGCGGCGCGCGCGCCGAGCGAGTCCACCAGGTCCAGGTGGGCCATCGGAAGGGCCGCGCACGGAGTCCCCCCGTCCGAAAGCGGCACCACCGGGACGCTCATCGGCAGTCCCAGCGGAGTCACCCAGGAGAGCTCACCGACGGCCGAACGCCGCCAGACCGTGGCGAAATCTTCCACATACTTCCTTTTCTGTGATGTGTGACTCATGTTAATTTCTCGGGACTGTACCCGAACCTCCTGGATAGAGCACCCGCAGGCCCCGCCCGCCCGGTCCGCACACCGGAAAGAAGGAACTCCCCGATGCCCGCTGTAGCAGTACTGCTCGGCACCCTGGCGATCTTCGCGCTGGCGTACCGTTTCTACTCGGCCTACCTGGCCAAACGGGTCTACGCCCTCGACCCCTCCTTCACCACGCCCGCGCACACGCTCCAGGACGGTGTGGACTACGTCCCCACCAACAAGCACATCGTCCTCGCGCACCACTTCATCTCCGTGGCGGGCGCCGCGCCCATCGTCGGCCCGGCGATCGGTGTGTTCTGGGGCTGGGGACCCGCCCTGCTCTGGGTCATCCTGGGCACCATCTTCGGGTCGGGCGCCCACGACTTCGGTTCGATCGTGGTCTCGCTGCGCAGCAAGGGCCGCAG
The DNA here is from genome assembly GCF_004217075.1 of Nocardiopsis sp. CNZ308. NCBI lineage: Bacteria > Bacillati > Actinomycetota > Actinomycetes > Streptosporangiales > Nocardiopsidaceae > Nocardiopsis > Nocardiopsis sp. CNZ308. The sequence continues at coordinate 5,061,108 of NZ_SHKJ01000001.1, forward strand.
CATCGGCACCCTGGCGGGCGACGTCATCGGTTCCCGGGCGCGCATCCTGTTCCTGCTGATCATCTTCTTCCTGGTGACCCTGGTGAACGCGGTGTTCGCCATCGTCATCGCCGGGCTGTTCGTGAGCACGCCCGAGGCGGTGCTGCCCACCCTGGTCACCATCCCGCTGGCCATCGCCGTGGGCCAGGTGGTCTACCGCCGACGCACCGCCGCGCTGCTCCCCTCGATCATCGCGCTGCTCCTGGTCTACGCCTGCATCCCGCTGGGGCAGATCCTGCCGATCAGCCTCGCGCCGGTCGCCGAGGCCACGGGGATCGCGGAGAACCTGCTGTGGATCGTGATCGTGTTCGCCTACGCGTTCGTGGCCTCCCGCCTGCCGGTGTGGCTGCTGCTCCAGCCGCGCGACTACATCAACCAGCAGCAGATGGTCGTGGCGCTGCTGGTCATCATGGGCGGTGTGATCGTGGGCATGGACACGATCGCGGCACCGCTCTTCCGCGACACCCCGGCCGGCTCCCCGCCCATCTTCCCGCTGCTGTTCATCACCATCGCCTGCGGCGCGGTCTCGGGCTTCCACAGCCTGGTCGCCTCCGGGACCACCTCCAAGCAGATCGACAAGGAGACCGACGCGCGCTACGTCGGCTACCTCAGCTCCCTGGGCGAGGGCACGCTGGCGCTGTGCTCGATCCTGGCCTGCACCGCGGGCGTCATGGTCTACTCCGCCAACAGCGGCGCCGAGTGGGGCACCCTCTACGTCGACTGGGAGGCCGCCTCCGCCGATCCGCAGGGCATGTTCGTCCAGGGCGTGGCGGGCTTCGCCTCCAACATCGGCGTCCCCGAGGCCACCGCCCTGGTCTTCGGCGCCCTGGTGATCGTCAGCTTCGCCGTGACCACCCTGGACACCGCGGTCCGGCTCAAGCGCTACATCATCCAGGAGATCGCCACGATCGCCGCCGAGCGCTTCTCCACCGGCACCGCGCCGCACCGGGCGATGTCCTTCCTGGCCCGCAACATCACCGTCGCCACGCTCATCGCGGTGCTCATCCCCCTCGCCCTGACCCTGGTCCCGGGCGACTTCGCCGTGGGCACCCTGTGGCTGCTGTTCGGCACCACCAACCAGCTCACCGCGGGCCTGGCCCTGTCGGTCATCGCCGTGTGGGTCACCAAGCGCCACCGCAACCCGGTCATGATCCTCATCCCGCTGGTGTTCCTGGTCGTCATGACCGTCTGGGCGCTGGTCATCCAGCTCCGCGACTTCGCGGTCTCGGGCGACGCGATGCAGACCTTCCTGCTCGCGCCGCTGGACGGCGTCATCCTGCTGCTGGCCCTGTGGATGATGGCCGAGGCCGCCATCGCCTTGAACAAGGCGCGCAAGAGCCCGCCGGTCGCCGATGCCGCGACCGAGGAGACCACCGCCGGGAGGGACGAGGGTGAGGGCAGGTAACCGCCGCGCCCGGGGCGGCACCCCGTGAGCGCACCGGGCGCCGGCGCCGGGCCCCCGCCGGGGGCCTGGCGCCGCGCCGTCGCCGCCTGGCGCCGCTTCGAGGACTTCCACCAGCAGGTCTTCGAGGCGCGCTGGGGGCACGCGCGCCGACGTGAGGCCCGAACCCAGCAGGACACCCTGCGGGCCCTGCTCATGCTGGAGAGCCTGGGAGTGGACAACCCCGTCGCCTACGAGACCCTCGACCTCATCCCGTACATGGTCGCCGACCTGCACGAGTGGCACCAGAGGATGGGCCGCAGGGACTTCGGAGCCCCCGGAGGCTGCTGTTGACCGAGTCCGCGACCGGCCCCGCCGCGCCGATCACCTTCGTCGGCGGCAAGGGCGGGGTCGGCAAGACCACCCTGGCCGCCGCGCACGCGCTGGCCCTGGCCGACGCCGGGCAGCGGGTGCTGGTGGTCTCCACCGACCCCGCCCACTCGCTCGGCGACGCCCTGGAGGCACCGCTCGGGGACGAGCCCGTCCCGGTCGCCCCCGGCCTGTGGGCCGCCGAGCCCGATGCCGACGCCGCCGTGCGCCGCCGGATCGCCCAGGTGCTCCGGGACGCCGAGCGGGCCGTTCCGCCCGAGGTGATGCCCGCCGTGCGCCGCCACCTGGAGCAGGCCGGGGCCAGTCCCGGCATGGCCGAGTCCGCCCTGGCCGACCTGCTCGTGGACCGCATGGAGGAGGTAGGGCGGCGCTGGGACGCCCTGGTCGTGGACAGCGCCCCCACCGGGCACCTGCTGCGCCTGCTCAACCTGCCGACGCTCCTGACCCCCTGGGTGGTGGGCCTGACCCGCCAGCGCGAGCGGGCCCGCCGCGCCGAGGCCTTCGCCGACGTCGTCGGCGGCTCGCACGAGGAGGCCGACCCCCTCACCGAGCGCCTGCACGCGCGCCGCCACCGCCTGGAGCGCGCCGCCGGACGCCTGCGCCAGGACGCCCGGGTGCGCCTGGTGACCCTGCCCCGCCGCATGGTGCTGGCCGAGACCGCCCGCGCCGTCGAACAGCTCACCGCGGCCGGGTTCCGGCTCGCCCCCGTGGTCGTCAACCAGATCCCGCGCGGGGACGCCGCGGGACCCGACACCGCCGAGGCCCTGGCCGCCACTCGCGAGCGCTTCGCCCTCCTGGGAACGGTGGAGGTCCCGCTCCAGGACGCCGAGCCCACCGGTCCCGAACGCCTGCGCCGCCTGGCCGCCCTGCTCGCCGCCCGCTGAGGGGGAGCCCGCGGCCGGGGAGAGGCGGCCGGTTCCGCTCCGGCCGGGAACCCCGCCGGGGCGCCCCGCGTTGGACGGTGGTGAGAGGCCGCGGCCGGGAAGGCCGCGGAGCGTACACGGTACGATCGGGGTGCGGCCGTCCTCCGACCAGGGCGGGTGGACCCACGATGGCGGGAAACGACCCTCCCGCCCGTTATCGTTGGCGCCATGGGGCGATCCGCGCAAGAAGGCAGACACACGGCGGGGGGCGATGTGGTCAGCCCGGCGGTCAGTGACCGCGTCTGGACGGTTCCCAACCTACTGAGCATGCTCCGGCTGTTGGGCGTGCCCCTGTTCCTGTGGCTCGTGCTGGTGCCCCAGGCCGACTGGTGGGCCCTGCTCGTGCTGGCCCTGGCGGGCCTGAGCGACTGGCTCGACGGCAAGATCGCCCGCGCCTGGAACCAGACCTCGCGCCTGGGGACCGTGCTCGACCCCCTCGCGGACCGGCTCTACATCTTCGCCGCCCTGCTCGGCCTGGTCATCCGCGGCATCGTGCCCTGGTGGCTCATGGGCATCCTCGTGCTGCGCGACGTGCTCATCCTGGGCGCCCTGCCGCTCCTGCGCCACTTCGGCTACGGGCCCCTGCCGGTCAACTTCGCGGGCAAGGCCGCCACGCTGTGCCTGCTGTACTCGTTCCCGCTGCTGTTCCTCGCTGGTTACGCCACGATCGCCGCGGATGTGGCGAGAATTATAGGTTGGGCCTTCGCACTCTGGGGAACTGCTCTGTACTGGTGGGCCGGACTGCTCTACGCCGTACAGGGACTGCGCCTGATGGCCCAGACCCGCCGCGACGAAAGCGCTGATCGCACCGGCGGCCCCAGGGCCGTCGGCGACAGCGACCCCGTACGCGGTCACGCCCAGGACCGACCCGGTCCAGCCGCACCGGCGACCGCTGACGGCGGCCCCGGCGCGGCCGCCGAGGGCGCGGACCGACCGATCCGCCCGGACCAGGGACGGACCGGCCCCTGATCCGCACGCGGACCGGCTCACCACGAGTCCTGTCGGATCGAGAGGGAGTGTCGTCTCCGCATGAGAACATGTCCCGCCGCCCGCAACGGCGTGCGCTCCGAACACCATCCCCCCGCGGCGCGCACCGGCGGCCCAGCGGTACGGAGGTACCGGCGATGAGCCAGGCCGCAGACACCACCCCGGAGGCCACCGCGCCTCCGATGAAGGCCGTCGTGATGGCGGGCGGCGAGGGAACCCGCCTGCGCCCCATGACGGCCAACCAGCCCAAACCGCTGCTGCCGGTGGTCAACAAACCCATCATGGAGCACGTGCTGCGCCTGCTGCGCAAGCACGGCTTCACCGAGACCGTGGTCACCGTGCAGTTCCTGGCCACCCTCATCCGCAACTACTTCGGCGACGGCGAGGAGCTGGGCATGAAGCTCAGCTACGTCGCCGAGGAGGTGCCGCTCGGCACGGCGGGCAGCGTCAAGAACGCCGAGGAGCACCTGCGCGGCGAGCCCTTCATCGTCATCTCCGGCGACGCCCTGACCGACATCGACCTGACCGACATGGTCCGCTTCCACCGCGAGAGCGGCGCCAAGGTCACGATCGGCCTCAAGCGGGTGGAGAACCCGCTGGAGTTCGGCATCATCATCGTCGACGAGCAGGGGCGCGTCCAGCGCTTCCTGGAGAAGCCCACCTGGGGCCAGGTCTTCTCCGACACCGTCAACACCGGCATCTACATCATGGAGCCGGAGGTCCTCGAACGCGTCGCCGAGGGCGAGGTCGTCGACTGGTCCGGTGACGTCTTCCCCCAGCTGCTGGAGGAGGGCGAGCCCCTCTACGGCTACATCGCCGACGGCTACTGGGAGGACGTGGGCACCCACGAGAGCTACCTCAGCGCCCAGGCCGACGTGCTCTCGGGCAAGGTGGACGTGGACATCGACGGCTTCGAGGTCTCCCCGGGGGTGTGGGTCGGCGAGGGCGCCGAGGTCCACCCCGAGGCCGTCCTCAAGGGCCCGCTCTACATCGGCGACTACGCCAAGGTCGAGGCGGGCGCCGAGCTGCGCGAGTTCACCGTGGTCGGCAGCAACACCGTCGTGCGCTCGGAGGCCTTCGCCCACCGCACGGTCCTGCACGACAACGTGTTCATCGGCCGCGGCGCCAACCTGCGCGGCGCCGTCATCGGCAAGAACACCGACGTCATGGCGGCCGCCCGGATCGAGGAGGGCGCGGTCGTGGGCGAGGACTGCGTCGTCGAGTCCGAGGCCTACCTGCACAACGACGTCAAGGTCTACCCGTTCAAGACCATCGAGGCCGGTGCGGTGGTCAGCACCAACGTCATCTGGGAGTCGCGCGGGCAGCGCTCGCTGTTCGGCCCCCGGGGCGTGTCCGGCCTGATCAACGTCGAGATCACCCCGGAACTGGCGGTGCGCCTGGCCAACGCCTACGCCACCACCCTGAAGAAGGGCGCGATCGTCACCACCTCGCGTGACGTCTCGCGCGCCGCCCGCACGCTCAAGCGCGCGATCATCAGCGCGCTCACCGCGGCCGCCATCGAGGTGCGCGACCTGGAGGTGGTGCCGCTGCCCGTGGCCCGCTTCCACACCTCCCAGAGCGGCGTCAGCGGCGGCATCACGGTGCGCACCACCCCGGGGGACCCCGAGTCGGTCGACATCCTGTTCCTGGACGGCGACGGCGCCGACCTGTCGCCCGGCGCCCAGCGCAAGCTCGACCGGGTCTTCTCCCGCGCCGAGTACCGCCGGGCCTTCCCCGGCGAGATCGGCGAGCTGACCTTCCCGTCGCGCAACGTGGAGAGCTACTCCCACGAGCTGCTGCGCAAGGTGGACACCTCCGGCGTCGCCGAGGCCGAGCTCAAGGTCGTGGTGGACTGCGCCGGGGGCAGCGGCTCGCTCATCCTGCCCTCCCTGCTGGGCCGGATCGGCGTGGACGTGCTCACCGTCAACAACCGGCTGGACGAGTCCTCGCCCACCGACACCGTCGCCAAGCAGAACCGCGACCTGGGGCGGCTGGGCGAGCTGGTCTCGGGTTCGGGAGCCGACTTCGGCGTGCGCTTCGACCCCGTGGCCGAACGGCTGTCCATCGTGGACGAGAACGGCGCCCTGGTGCACAGCGACCGGGCCCTGCTGGTCGTCCTGGAGCTGGTCTGCGCCGAGTACGGGACCGGGACGGTGGTCCTGCCCGTCACCACCACCCGCGTCGCCGAGACCGTGGCCGCCTCGCACGGGGTCAAGGTCCACTGGACGGCCACGGCCACCGACGAGCTGACCAAGGCGGTCCAGGCCCAGGACGACGTCATCTTCGCGGGCGACGGCCGCGGTGGGTTCATCGTGCCGCGGTTCAGCCCCACCACCGACGCCATCGCCGCCTTCGTGCGGCTGCTGGCGCTGGTGGCCAGGACCCGCCGCTCGCTGAGCCAGATCGACCGCACGATCCCCCAGGCGCACCTGCTGCGCCGTTCGGTGCCCACCCCGTGGGCGGTCAAGGGGAGCGTGATGCGCGCCGTCGTGGAGGCGGCTGGCGGCCGCGAACTCGACACCACCGACGGCGTCCGGGTGATCGAGCCGGACGGGAGCTGGGCCCTGGTCCTCCCCGACACCGCGGAGGCCGTCACCCATCTTTGGGCCGAAGGTCCCAACTCCGACACCGCGCACCGTCTGCTGGACGAGTGGGCGGCCGTCGTGGAACGGGCCGAGGGCTGAGGCGGGCCGCGCGGGCGCGGACGGGTCGTCCGTCCGCGCCCGCGCGGCGCGTACCCGCGTCGTCGCGCCCCGTACGCGGGCGCGGTCCCTACCGTGCGTGACCCCGCGGGTTAAAATGGGCATACAGGCAGGTCGTGGCGGTCCGGTGAAGCCGGTGCGAATCCAGGGGGATCCGTGGAGAACCAAACCCGCCGACACGGCATCAGCACCAGGACAGGCGTGTTGCCCCGATCCGGCCCGCCGCCGTCGCCGGACACCCTCCGCGACGGCGGGCACACCGCTCGGCGATCCGTTCCCGACGGGTCGTCCACAGTGGGCGGGGGAGGAGCAAAACCCTTCCTGGACAGGGATATGGTTTAAAGTCGAGTGTTCCCCGAAGCGCCGCGTCGCCTATCGGACCGGGTATCCCGGCAACGGCGGACACCCTCGCCGGTGGTGACAAGGAGTGCGACACGGGGGATGAGACCTAGCGACCGACCGCGTGAGGCGCACCGCTGCCGCGACAGCGGGCCGTCTCACCGCGTACCGGACGGCGTGCGGGCCGCGTGCCCGCCCGGCGCCCGGTACGTGCCACCGATCAGCCCAATCAAGCACCGCCCCGTGCGGTAGGAGGCCGAGCCGACCTATGTCGAGCGTTTACTGCACGCAGTGCGGTCACGCCGTTGCGGATGATGCCCGTTTCTGCTCCCACTGCGGAACTCCGATCCGCAGAGCCGAACAGCAGGGCCCCCGACCCGGCACTGGCAGGGACTCCGGCGGAGACGTCACGTCCACCATCTCCCTCTCGGGCATACAGGCCCTGGAAGAGGAGGAGTCCGGCGAGGAGCTGGGCGGCGACGACCCCGCCAACCCCGACGCTCTGCCGCCGGGCACGGCTCTGCTGGTGGTCAGGCGCGGCCCCAACGCCGGGAGCCGTTTCCTGCTGGACAGTGACGTGACCACCGCCGGCCGCCACCCCAACAGCGACATCTTCCTGGACGACGTCACCGTCTCCCGGCGCCACGTGGAGTTCTTCCGCCGCGGCGACGGGTTCGGAGTCCGCGACGTGGGCAGCCTCAACGGCACCTACGTCAACCGCGAGCCGGTCGACGAGGCCCAGCTCGGCGGAGGCGACGAGATCCAGATCGGCAAGTTCCGGATGGTCCTGCTGACCAAACCGCGCCGCTGACCGGCGCGGGGACGACCGCGGGAGCGGCGGGTGGGCCGATGAGGTTTGCGGCCCCCCGCCGCCGGAGAACTTTGTAACGAAGGGTGCCGATTTCGCCCTCGGGTCCTGATCCACAGCGGGAGCAGGGACGAGCGCCCATCCGGCATCACGACTCGTGGGACGGAGACGCTGTGAAGCACATGGAGGTCGTCGGCGTCCGTGTTGAGATGCCCTCGAACCAGCCGATTGTCCTGCTCAAGGAATCCGAAGGCGACCGCTACCTGCCTATCTGGATCGGCGGCGTGGAGGCCACCGCGATCGCGCTGGCCCAACAGGGCGTCGCACCGGCCAGACCGCTCACCCACGACCTGTTCCGGGACGTCCTCGACGCCCTGGACACCGGGCTCAAGACGGTGAACATCACCGGCCTCAGCGACGGCATCTTCTACGCCCAGCTGGTCTTCAGCAACGGCGTGGAGGTGAGCGCGCGCCCCTCCGACTCGATCGCCCTGGCGTTACGGACGGGCACGCCCATCTACGCGCACGAGGACGTGATCGACGAGGCCGGGATGCCCATCCCGGACGAGCAGGAGGACCAGGTCGAGGCGTTCCGGGAGTTCCTGGACAACATCTCGCCCGAGGACTTCGGCAGGCGCACGGAGTAGTCCGGTGACGCACGTGCACTCCCCCGGGGCCCGCGCCCAGGCGCGGGTCCCGTGCCGCCGCGGTGGCGCGCGCCGGGGAGGACACGCCCCGACCTGCGGCTTCGCCCGCGGAGCCGGTGATAGATTGGGTAACGGAAGTGGTCGTAATGATCAGGGCCGAAACCCCCGGGTGCGCGTCGGGCGCCCATGGGGAGGCCCCGGCACACCGGCGCCGCGCGCACTTGGCGACGCGCCGCGCGGTGTCGTTGACGCTGCCGGTCGGCCGTCCTACCTTCAGTGCAGTGGAACCCACGGCGCACCCGTTCCCTGAGTGGACATCCCCTGTCGAGACCGCCGTGGGACGAGAAGCCGGAGGTCGGCGTGGCGGTAGCGAGCGGCAAGCGGGATCCCCATGACAGGCGGTCCGCGCTGCGGCTAGCGGGGCAGCAGGGCCTACTGTGCGAAGAAGACTTGGTGGCGCTGCCTATGGACGTCGGGTATCGGGGCCCCGCGGCGTGTACGGCCGCCGGGATCAGCTACCGCCAGCTCGACTACTGGGCCAGGACCGGCCTGGTGGAGCCGAGCGTGCTCACCGGAGCCCACAACGCCCCCCTGTACAGCCTCCCCGACATCCTGTTGCTCAAGGTCGCCAAACGGCTCCTGGACACCGGGATATCCCTCCAGCAGATCCGCACCGCGGTCGACCACCTGCGCGGCCGCCCCGCCCCCGACCTGGCCCGCATCACCCTCATGAGCGACGGCGTCAGCGTCTACGAGTGCACCTCCCCGGAGGAGGTCGTGGACCTCATGCAGCGCGGGCAGGGCATGTTCGGCCTGGCGCTGGGCAACGTCTGGCGCGAGGTGGAGGAGGCCCTGGGCGTGGTGCCCGCGGAGGAGAGGGCCGACCTGCCCGCCGCCGCGCCCCAGCCCGTGGACGAGCTGGCCAGGCGCCGCCGGGAGCGCCGCACCGGCTGAGGACGGCGGGCCCCCGAGACCGGCCCGCGCGGCCCCGGTGCCTCCGCCGTCGCCTCTCGCCTCGGCGGACGGTTTCGCGGGCGAGCACCAGCTGATGGAGTCCGAGGTCCTGCGGCCCCGGCCCGGTCTTCGCGGGGGAGGCGCGGCCGCCCGGCCCCGAGCGGTTCCCCCGCTGCCCCGACGACGCGCAGCGCCTTGACGTGATCCGACAGGCCTCGTCCGCGGCCCCGAGGCAGCCGTGTGCCGACAGGGGCCGCGGGCGCTTCGGAACCGCGGCTACTTGGACGAACCTCCAGGCTCTGGATGTGATGTGGGCGAAACGCCTGCCCGGAAGAGCTGCCCGGGGCGGCGATCGAGTACGGTCGTAGTCACAACAGGGATGAAAACCGACATTCACCCTGCTTGTACACACGTACAGATCGTCAGCTGGCTGTCGACACCGCGCGAGAGAGACCCCGCAACGGGGCGCCGACGGGGCAATACTCCCCAGTAACCTCTCAGGCACCATGGACCGCGTGGAGGAGGCCGCTCTGAAGCCTGGGCGCCGTCGTGCCCGGTGACAGAGGGGGAGACCGTGAGGAACACCGCCGACCCGACTCGGCCCTGTCACCAGGAGGTCTCCGTGCCAGACCAGCCCGTGCACACCCCCGGCGCGCCCGCCCGGGTGTTCGCCGACCGCCACATCGGCCCCACGCCCGCCGAGGTCCAGGAGATGCTCAAGGCGGTCGGCTACGGCTCCACCGCCGAACTCATGGCCGACGCCGTGCCCGAGTCCATCCTCACCGGCCCCGGGAGCAGCGCGCCGCTGGACCTGCCCCCGGCGCTGAGCGAGGCCGAGGCCCTGGCCGAGCTGCGCGACCTGGCCTCCCGCAACCAGGTGCGCACCTCGCTGATCGGCCAGGGCTACTACGGCACCCTCACCCCGCCGGTCATCCTGCGCAACATCATGGAGAACCCCGCCTGGTACACGGCCTACACGCCCTACCAGCCCGAGATCTCCCAGGGCCGCCTGGAGGCCCTGCTCAACTTCCAGACCATGGTCTCGGACCTGACCGGCCTGCCCGTCTCGGGCTCCTCCCTGCTCGACGAGGCCACCGCCGCCGCCGAGGCCATGACCCTGGCCCGCCGCGCCTCCAAGAGCAAGGCCGACGTCTTCGTCGTCGACGCCGACGTCTTCCCCCAGACCCTGCACGTGCTGCGCACCCGCGCCGAACCCCTCGGCATCGAGGTCGTGGTCGCCGACCTGTCCCAGGGCCTCCCCGAGGGCGACGCCTTCGGCGTCCTGGTGCAGTACCCGGCCTCCAGCGGCGCCGTGCGCGACCCGGGCCGGGTCATCGCCCAGGCCCACGAACGCGGCGCCCTCGCGGTGGTGGCCGCCGACATCCTGGCCCTGACGCTGCTGCGCAGCCCCGGCGACCTGGGCGCCGACATCGCCGTCGGCTCCACCCAGCGCTTCGGCGTCCCGCTCGGCTTCGGCGGCCCGCACGCCGGTTACATGTCCGTGGGCGAGAAGCTGCGCCGCCAGCTGCCCGGCCGCCTGGTCGGCGTCTCGGTGGACAACGCGGGCAAGCCCGCCTACCGGCTGGCGCTCCAGACCCGCGAGCAGCACATCCGCCGCGAGAAGGCCACCAGCAACATCTGCACCGCGCAGGTCCTGCTCGCCGTCATGGCCGGGATGTACGCCGTCTACCACGGCCCCGACGGCCTGCGAGCGATCGCCCGCCAGGTGCACACCCGCACCGCCGCCCTGGCCGACGCCCTCGCCGAGCGCGGCTTCGAGGTCCTGCACGAGGCCTACTTCGACACCCTGCGCGTGCGCGTGCCCAGCGCCGCCCGGGTCGTGGAGTCCGCCCTGGAGGCCGGGTACAACCTGCTGGCCGCGGACGAGTACACGGTCGGCGTGAGCGTGGACGAGACCACCACCGAGGCCGACCTGGAGAGGGTCCTGGCCGCCTTCGGCGAGGCCGAGCGCGGTTCCTCGCGCGTGCGCCTGAGCGTGGACGAGGACGCCGACCGCCTGCCCGCCGAGCTGGCCCGCCAGGTGGACTACCTCACCCACCCCGTGTTCGGCACCCACCGCAGCGAGACCTCGCTGCTGCGCTACATGCGCCGCCTCTCCGACCGCGACCTGGCCCTGGACCGCACGATGATCCCGCTGGGCTCGTGCACCATGAAGCTCAACGCCACGGCGGAGATGGAGCCCGTCACCTGGCCCGAGTTCGCCGGACTGCACCCGCTGGCGCCGCTGGACCAGGCCGCCGGGAGCGTGACCCTGATCCGCCAGCTGGAGGCCTGGCTGGCCGAGGTCACCGGCTACGACGCGGTGTCCCTCCAGCCCAACGCCGGGTCCCAGGGCGAGTTCGCCGGGCTGCTGGCCATCCGCGGCTACCACCGCTCGCGCGGCGAGGCCCACCGCGACGTGTGCCTGATCCCCAGCTCCGCGCACGGCACCAACGCCGCCAGCGCCGTGATGGCCGGTATGCGCGTGGCCGTGGTGGCCTGCGACGACAACGGCAACGTCGACCTGGAGGACCTGCGCGCCAAGACCGGCAAGCACGCCGACGACCTGGCCGCCATCATGATCACCTACCCGTCCACGCACGGCGTGTACGAGGACACCGTCACCGAGGTGTGCCGCCTGGTCCACGAGGCGGGCGGCCAGGTGTACGTGGACGGCGCCAACCTCAACGCGCTGCTGGGCTGGGCCAAGCCGGGCGAGTTCGGGGCCGACGTCAGCCACCTCAACCTGCACAAGACCTTCTGCATCCCGCACGGCGGCGGCGGTCCGGGCGTGGGCCCGGTCGCGGTCCGCTCGCACCTGGCCGGTTTCCTGCCCAACCACCCGGGCCAGCCCGAGGCGGGCCCGCACACGGGGGTCGGCCCGGTCTCGGCGGCCCCGTTCGGCTCGGCGGGCATCCTGCCCATCTCCTGGGCCTACGTGCGCATGATGGGCGAGGAGGGGCTGCGCTCGGCCACCGAGGTCGCGGTGCTGTCGGCGAACTACCTGGCCAAGCGGCTGGAGCCCTACTTCCCGGTGCTCTACACCGGTGCGGGCGGCCTGGTGGCGCACGAGTGCGTCCTGGACATCCGCCCGCTCCAGAAGGCCAGCGGCATCAGCAACGAGGACCTCGCCAAGCGGCTCATGGACTACGGCTTCCACGCGCCGACGATGTCGTTCCCGGTCAACGGCACCCTGATGGTGGAGCCGACCGAGAGCGAGAACCTCGCCGAGCTGGACCGCTTCGTGGAGGCGATGGTCGCGATCCGCGGCGAGATCGACAAGGTGGCCTCGGGGGAGTGGGACGCGCAGGACAACCCGCTGCGCAACGCCCCGCACACCGCTGAGGCGGTGACCGCCGACGAGTGGCCGCACGGCTACACGCGCGCCGAGGCGGCCTACCCGCTGGCGTCGCTGCGCACGGACAAGTACTGGCCGCCGGTCGGCCGGATCGACCAGGCCTACGGTGACCGCAACCTGGTCTGCTCCTGCCCGCCGCCGGAGGCCTTCGAGCTGTAGGGCGGCCCGGGCCGAGGGAAGGGGCGCCGGTCCTCGGACCGGCGCCCCTCCTTGTTGCCCCTTGAGAGATCTACGTCGTAAAAGTCCGTTGTGTTCTCCACTCCATCAGGGGAGGGGCGAAGAGCGGGCCGTGCCCACGGGTCGCGGCGCGGGCCCCCGGTCCCCGGCCGCCGCAGGCGTTAGAGTTGCCGCGACACGGATCGCGTTCCCACCACGCGGACCGCCACCCCGCCACCCCCATGGAAAGCGGAGACATGACCACGACGTCCGGACCTTCCGCGCGCTCTGGCCCCGCCGACCCGCCCCCGGCCACCGATCCCCGGGACACGGACGAGGCGCAGGCGCCGACCGGGCAGGGCGCCGCCGAACTGTGCGACCAGGCCCAAGACCTCGCCGGGAGCGGCCACCTCAAACGCGCGGCCAAGCTCTACCAGCAGGCGGTGGCCGCCAACCCCCACCCGCGGGTGCAGGCCCGCGCCCTGCTCGGCCTGGCCGTGGTCGAGGACCAGCGGGGAGACCTGGCCGCCGCCCGTGAGGCCGCCCGCCGCGCCCTGGCCACCGGCGACCCGCGCTACGCCCCGCGCGCCGCCTACCACCTGGCGCTCTCCCTCGAACAGGACGGCGACCACGCCGAGGCCGACCGCGTCTGGCGCCGCCTGCTCGACCTGGGCGGGGCCGACTACACGGCCGTGGCGCACTACGGGCTGGCCCGCTCCGCCGAGGGTCGCGGCGACACCGGCGGGGCCGAGGAGCACTGGGAGGCGGCGCTGGCCCTGCCGTCCGATCCCGGTTCGCTCGGCCGCCTGCACGCGGCCACCGTCGTGGACGCCTCCCGCGACCTGGCCGAACGCCTGTTGGGGCGAGGGCTGCCGGGCGCCGCCGCGGCCGCGGTCGAACGCGGCCTGTCGGTCGCGGACGATCCCGGTCTGCGCCTGCTGCGCGCCGCCGCCCACCTGGAGCACGCCATCGCCGACGTCGGCGCCATCGTGGACCCGGACGCGCCCGCCGAGGACGCTGAGGAGCCGGGGGCCGCGCCGGGCACCTTCGCCGCCGCCGTGGAGCTCCTGGCGGGTCTGCTGGCCCTGCGCGGGGACCCCGGCACGGCCGAGCGGGTCTGGCGGCTGGGTCTGGGGGACCGGGACCCGGACACCGCGGGGGAGGTGCGCCGACGGCTGCGCAGGGGCTTCGCCGCGCCCGAGGAGGACGGGGTCGGGGAGGCGTGGTGGGACCCCTACCTGGAGGAGGCCGCGGCGACCGCGAGCGCGCCCGCGCTGGCGGGGGAGCTGTTCGCCGTGGTCACCCAGATGCACGCGCTGCTGGCGCTGCCGGTGGCCGAGGGGGAGGCGCGCCCGGCTGCGCTGCGGGCCGCGATGGAGCAGGCGCTGCGCACGCCGAGCGGACTGGTGTGGGGGCCCGGCGTGCACGCCGACTTCCGGCGTCGGCTGAGCGAGGCGATGGGCGGCCAGGACGTGCTGCCGGAGGGGTGGCCCGACGCGGTCCGGGAGTGAGGCCGGGGACGGGCCCCGGCGCTCGTGCGGTCGCCGGGGGCCGTCGGGGGCACGTCACCGCCCGGGGGTGCTTGCCGGGCGGGGTACGTCGGCCTCGCGGCCGCGGTGTGCGGGTGTGGCCGGGCGTCAGGCGGCGACGCGGGGCCGGTGCGGGGCGACGACCGCCCCGTCGGGAAGCAGCTCACCGGTGTCGTCGAAGAGGACGACACCGTTGCAGAGCAGGCTCCAGCCCTGCTCGGGGTGGCTGGAGACGACCCGGGCCGCCTCGCGGTCGGTGTCCTCGAAGGACGGGCAGGCAGGTTCGTGGCTGCACATGGGACAGGCCTTTCGGTCCAGAGGTGCTCGTCGTTGAGCTGACGCCAAGAGTAGTGGTTCACATCACATGCTTGTCGCGGTTTAACACGCATGTGTTCGCCCCGCCGCTGTCGTCCGCTCTCGGTGAGTGAGACACCCCCAGGTCAGCAATAGTTCTGCCCTGTCCTGCTCCGGACACGGGGAGCTCAGTACCCGCCGCGTGTCCGGCGCGCCGCCGGGCGGCTGCGCATCCCCGCACCGGCCAGTCCGCCGTGCTGGAAGGCCCTGACCAGCTCGCCGCCGAGGTTGACCCCCGCGCCCAGCGCCAGGCCGACCGTGACCGCCTCCGCGAGGCTGAGCAGCCCGGTGGAGGGGTCGCCCTGCGTGATCTCGATCAGGCCCCGGTACAGGATGCTGCCGGGCAGCAGCGGGGCGATCGACGGGACCAGGTAGGGCAGCACCGGTCTGCGCGTGCGCCGCGCCAGCCAGTGGCCCACCACGCCCACCGCGACCGCGCCCGCGACCGTGCCCACCACCGCGGGCACGTGCAGCAGGTCGCGCATGCCCGCGTAGATCACCCAGATCATCACGCCGAGCACGCCGATCATCGGCAGCATCCGGGGCGGTACGGCGAGCGAGATCGCGAAGGCCACCGCGATCCCCGCCGCGCCGATCAGCACGGGGATCTCCATCGAGGTGCCCGCGGAGGGGAGGTCCTCCAGGTTGATGTTCACGCCCAGGCGCTGGGCGGTGTAGGCGACCGCGCCCACGCCGGACACGATCGCGCCCAGGATGAAGAAGGTCTCCAGCAGGCGCGCCGCCGCCGACACGTAGGTGCCGCTGATGCCGTCCTGGAGGCTGGAGACCAGCGGGCGTCCGGGCAGCAGGGCCATGATGTTGCCGGTGATGATCGCCCCGGCCTGGAGGCCGAGGTCCAGTGTGGTGCTGGCCCACAGCAGCGCCACGCCGATCGTGGCGGCCACCACCGCGGCGCCCGCCATCTGGTAGAACTCCGCGACGCCCCGCTTGGCCAGGAACACCGACGTGCGGTCGCCCATGACGGTGGCCAGGAAGGCCGCGGTCGCCACGATCAGGCCGCCGCCCACCATGAGGCTCGCGCTGGAGGCGATGAGGCCGAACCCGACCGCGATGAGCCAGTTGGGGTAGGGCATGCGGGCGCGCCTGATCTGGGTCAGGCGGGCGGCGGCGTCCTCCAGCTCCAGCAGGCCGAGCGCGCACTGCTGCACCAGGGTGTGCAGTTCGTTGACCCGGAAGTAGTCCAGGGTGCGGCGGCGCACCACCCGTTCGCCGGTGATCGGGGGGTGTTCGCCCCCGGGGTGGGTGGACAGGGTGATGGTGGTGAAGGTGACCGAGACCTCCGATCGGGGCAGGTCGAAGGCGACCGAGAGGCTGAGCATCGCCTCGCTGACGGCCTCCGTGCCCTCTCCGCTGGCGAGCATCAGCTCGCCCACCCGCAGCACCAGGTCGATGGCGCGGGCGTCGGGGAGGTTGACGTCCTCGGTCTCGTCGAAGCCGTCCGGGGTCAGCTCCCGCTCGTGCGCCTCCCGCCAGTCCCGCATCCTGCTGAGCAGGCGGTCCTCGCTCGGGGGCACGGGCCGCTCCCGCTTGCTTGGCATTCCTGTCTCCGTCTCCTCCCCGCCTGTACCCGTGGTGACCGGCGTGCTGTGGACAACCCATGAGGGGACGCGGTCCCGGAGGGTGGGGTTCGCCCGGAACGGGGCTCGTGGCCGGTGAGTTCGATCACCGGATCATCCTGTCAAGGCCGGGGGCCCGTCCACAGCGACGCGCCGGGGTCTCCGGCGCCGCGCCCGGGGCCCGTGTTCGGGGGGCCTCGGGCCGGTCCGGAGCCTTTGCGGGGCGGGGGTTCGCGCGCCGGGGCCGTGTGTCCGCGCGGATCGGTGAACCTGGTGGCCCGGTGCGTGTGTCGCGGGCGGGGTCCGCAGGACCTGGTGGCCAGGTCCTCCCGGGACGCGGGTCGCGGGTGTCAGCCGGAGTCGGGTCCGGAGCCGTCGTCGCGCTCACCGGGGCGGACCAGTCCGTGCTCGTAGGCGTAGACGACCGCCTGGACCCGGTCGCGCAGTTCCAGCTTGGTGAGGATGTTGCCGACGTGGGACTTGACGGTGGTCTCGCCCAGGACCAGGTGGGCGGCGATCTCGGCGTTGGACCACCCGCGCGCGAGCAGGCGCAGGACCTCGTGCTCGCGGGCGGTCAGGGTGTCCTCGGCGGCTTCGGTGCCGGGGGAGGCGGAGGGCAGGAGCGGGGCGAAGCGGTCGAGCAGGCGGTTGAGCACCGCGGGGGAGACGGCCGCCGCCCCGTCCGCGACCACCTCCACGGCCGAGACGAGTTCGGCGGGCGGCGCGTCCTTGAGCAGGAACCCCGAGGCGCCCGCGCGCAGCACCTCGACGGCGTACTCGTCCAGGTCGAAGGTGGTCAGCGCCAGGACCCGTACCCGGTGGCCCAGGGGCCGCGCCCACGACACGATCTGCCGGGTGGCCTCGACCCCGTCCATGCCGGGCATGCGCACGTCCATGAGGACGACGTCGGGCAGCAGGCCGCGGGTCGCCCGGACCGCCTCGCGGCCGTCGGAGGCCTCGCCCACGACGGACAGGTGCGGGGCGGACTCCAGGATCATGCGGAAGCCGGCGCGGACGAGGGGCTGGTCGTCGACCAGCAGTACTGAGACGGGCACAGGGGGAATTGTGCCGCATCCCGGGCGGTGCGCGGGTCCGAGCCCGGGGTCACCCGCGTCAGCGGACCGTCGGAGCGGGCAGGGGCGGCGGGGTGCCGCCGAACTCCGGGCACAGCGCCTGGTGCTCGCACCAGCCGCAGAGCTTGCTCCTGCGGGGCTCCCACACCCCGGCGCGTCCGGCCGCCTCGATTCGCGCCCAGATGCCGGCGATCTCGGACTCCGCGGCCCGGAGTTCGTCCTCGGTGGGGTCGTACCAGCGCACCGCGCCGTCGCCGCCCAGGTAGACGAGTTGGAGGCGGGTGGGGACGACGCCGAGGTCGCGCCAGATCATGACCGCGTAGAAGAAGATCTGGAAGCGGGCCTTGTCCTCGAACCGGGGCGCGGGGGACTTGCCGGTCTTGTAGTCCACGATGCGGATCTGGCCGGAGGGGGTGGCGTCGATGCGGTCCACGTAGCCGCGCAGCCGCAGGCCGGTGGGCAGGGACACCTCCAGGCGCATCTCGCGGTCGCGGGGCTCCAAGGCGGTGGGGTTCTCCAGGTCGAAGTAGCGGCGGACCAGGTCGCGGGCGGACTCCAGCCAGGTGTCGCGCTCGGCGTCGTCGGCGAACAGCTCGTCCAGCTCGGGCTTGTTCTCGCGCAGGTTCTTCCACTGGGGCTCGACGAGGCCGACGGCGTTGCGCGGGTTGCGCGACTCGGCGGGCAGCTCGTACAGGCGCTCCAGGCAGGCGTGGACGAGGGTGCCGCGCAGGGCCGCCGCGCTGGGCGCCTCGGGGAGGCGGTCGATGGTGCGGAAGCGGAACAGCAGCGGGCACTGGAGGAAGTCGGAGGCCCGGGAGGGGGAGAGGGCGGACGGGAGGAGCGCGGTGGTCATGGATCGAGCCTATGAGAAGGTCGCGACAGGCCGGGAGGGGAGAGGGCGGCCTGGGGACGAGCGGCCCGTGGGGGACGGGTGCGGGCGGCGGTCCCGAATCCGGGCAGCACGGTGCGGACCGGCCCCGTGGGCCCCCTGTATCCAGGAGACACCGGCGGCCCGGCGTAGCGCCACGGCCGGACCGGGCCTGTGGACAACCGGGCGGGCAGTGCGGCGCGGAGCCGGGTCGTGGGCGCCGCGGGGTCGGGGCGGGCGGGCCGTAGGCTGGGGGTGTGACGACCGGTAGTGACCCATCCGCGCCCAGACCCCGCGAGCGTTCCGCCAGACCGGGGTTACTGATCGGCCGCCCCTTCGGCATCCCGGTGTACGTGACCTCCTCGTGGCTGATCGTCGCGGCGCTGATCACCCTGGTCTACGGCGGCGTCGTCCAGGGCCGCCTGGCGCTGGGGCCGGCCGCCTACCTGCTGGCCTTCGTGTTCGCCGTGCTGCTCTACGCCTCGGTGCTGGTGCACGAGCTGGCGCACGCGGTGGTCGCGCGCATGTACGGCCTGCCGGTCCGGCGCATCGTGCTGTACGTGCTGGGCGGGGTCTCCGAGATCGAGCGCGAGGCGCCCACGCCGGGGCGTGAGTTCTGGATCGCGTTCGCCGGTCCGCTGTTCTCCCTGCTGCTGGCGGCGGGCGGGTTCGGTCTGTACCTGTTCACCGAGCCGCGCACCGTGGTGGGCGAGCTGCTGTTCCAGTTGTGGATCGCCAACCTGCTGGTGGGCGCGTTCAACCTGTTGCCGGGGCTTCCGCTGGACGGCGGGCGGCTGCTGCGCGCCGGGGTGTGGAAGGTGACGGGCAGGCCCTTCGCGGGGAGTGTGGCCGCGGCCTGGGGCGGTCGGGTGCTGGCGCTGCTGGTGGTGGCGCTGCCGTTCCTGATCACGTGGTGGGCGGGCGGACGGCTCAGCCCGTGGAGCGTGGTGTGGGGCTTCGTCCTGGGCGGTTTCATGTGGATGGGCGCTTCCGACGCGTTGCGCTCCGCCCGGGTGCGGGAGCGCATTCCGCGCCTGCGGGCCCGGGACCTGGCCCGGGCCTCGGTGACGGTGCCGGCCGACACGCCGCTGGCCGAGGCCGAGCGCCGGGCCCGGGAGGCGGAGGCGGTGGAGGTCGTGGTGACCGACGCCCAGGGCGCCCCCACGGCGGTGGTGCACCCGGCGGCGGCCGGGGCGATCGAGCCGCAGCGCCGGGCGTGGGTGCCGGTGTCGAGCGTGTCCCGTGCGGTGACCGAGCATTCTCTGGTGCCGGTGGGTCTGGAGGGTGAGGAGTTGCTGCGGGAGCTGACGGGTCATCCGCTGCCGGAGTACGTGGTGGTGGACGAGTCCGGTGGGGTGCGCGGGGTGCTCAGGGCCGCGGACGTCAACGCGGTGGTCTCGGGCGGGCGCTGAACCGGCCGGGGCCGAACGGTGTCGGTGGGAGCGCCTTCCCCTTCGAGGCGGGGGCGCGCGGCGCGGGTGGCGGACGCTGGGCCGTGGGCGGGTGCCGGTCTTCTCCTTCGCGGCGCGGCTGGGACTCGCGCGGCGCGGTTGGCCGCTGCCGAACCGGGGTCAGCGGCGGGCGCCCTCGGGCCACAGCACCGAGACCGGACGAAAGAGCGAGCGCGCGTAGGCCACCACGTCGGCGGTGCCGCCGGGGCCGCGCGCGGGCCGGCCGTCCCAGACGGCCACGAGCTGGTCGCAGCGCCGCACGAGCAGCCTTCCGGCCTCCAGGTGCGCCTGGGGCGTGGACTCGGTGTGGGGCAGGGTGTGCACGAGGACGGCCTGTCGCAGGAGGCGGTCGTAGACGGGGCGGTGCTCCTCGGGCAGCGCCTGGCGGTAGCCGGAGGCGGGGATGACCGCCTCCAGCGGGGCTCCGGCGGCCACGACGGCCTCGGCGAAGGCGGCGTCGGCACCGTCGGCCAGGCGGGACAGGCCCACCATCTCGCAGCCGTAGGGCTCCAGGTGGGCGGTGAGCAGCGCGGTGACGGTGCGTCGCACGCCGGGGGCCAGGTCGCGGTGACCGGTGACTCCGATGTGGATCACGGGACCTCCCTGATGATCGCTTCGCGGCTTTCCTACCCCTGGGCGGCGGCGCCCCTCACCAGGGACAGGAGCCGGTCGTCCAGGGAGGCCGCGCAGCGCGCCCGGGTTCCCGAGTAGCGTCGGCGAAAGGCCCGGACCCGGCCGATGATCCGCTCGGACTCGTAGCGCACGCCCGTGTTCAGCGCCTCGTGGACCAGGTGGAAGGCCTCGTCCACGTCCCCCGCGTCGGCGTGCGCCGAGGCCAGTTCCACCTGGAGGACCGCGGACTGCTTGGGGTTGCCCCCCTCGGGTGCGAACGCCTCGGCGAAGGCCCGCCGGGCGTCGTGCGGCTGGCGCAGCCGCACGCCCACCCGGGCGCGGTAACCGGCGACCTTGGTCTCGTCGAAGGCGAACACCCACGGCCAGGGCGGGTCGGTGTTGGCGGAGCGGGCCACCTCCCGCTCCGCCCGGCCCAGGGCGCGCGCGGCCGCCGCGCCGTCCCCGTTCCCGGCGTGCGCGAGCGCCCCCACGCAGGCCAGCCAGGCGCGCGCGGTGGGGTGGGCGGCGGGGCCCAGGACGTGTTCGGCCTCCTGGACCAGTCCCAGGCCCAGGTGGTGGTCCTCGGCGGTGTCGGTCTCGAAGGCCGCCAGGGAGCCCAGCATGTACACGTCGAGCAGGCGCATGTCCGCCTGGCGCGCGCGCGTCACGGCGGTGCGGTAGTGCGCCCTGGCCGATCCCATGTCCCCCCGGTCCGCGTGCAGCCAGGCGGCGAAGCCGGAGGCCTCGCTGGCCGCGGCGCTCAACTCGCCGTGGAAGGGCGTCCCGTGCGCTTGCCCACGCATGTGCTCGGCCAGATGCACGTGCGCCACAGCGCTGGGCAGCAGGTGGCGGGAGGGGGAGGTGGCGTCCATGCGGCGCTGGCCCCCGGTGATGGCGCGCAGCGAGGGCGCGGTGGCCTCGTTGACGGTGTCGGGACACGGGTCCGACGCCACCGGGGCCGGAGCCGCACCGGTGGCGACGGTGGCGGCGGTGAGCAGGGCTCCCGCGGCCACCGCGCGTCCGAAGTCGCGGCGCCTCGTGGTGTCCACCCCCTTCTCTGCGGGACGGGCCTGGGGCGCGGTGCCGCCGAAACGCAGCATGTGCAGCGGGATGCCCAGGCGTCGGGCGAGGTCGTGTACCTGGCTGATGGTCAGCGACTGCTGGCCGTTGACCACGCGCGAGACCCAGCTCTGGGAGTAGTCGATCGCGCGGGCGAGGTCACCCTGGGACCAGCCGTGCGCCGCGCGCACGCCCTCGATGACCGTCGCCATGTCACAGGTGGCCAGGGCACCCGCCATGCGGGGGCGTGTCCACAGGTCCGGTGGAAGAACGCCGTCTGGTTGGGACATGAGCTTAGGTTAGGGACTCCGGGCGCCGCTGGTGGCTATGTGTAAGAAAGAAGTACGTATGCGTGATCCGCATAGGACCGGCGGTTTTCCCTCCGGATACGGCAGAGTGCAAGGGTCGTTGGTCCCAGAAGGCGTCTGGGAAGGGGAGGGGAGTCCCGTTGACCGTTGAGACCCCGCCGGCGGGGAGTCCGAGTCCGAAGTGTGACCCGGGTACGGCCGGGCCGGTGGACCGCGTGGAGCTGACGGACCTCGCCCTGCGCGGGCTGGCCGCCGAGCTGCGCTCACGCGGGGTGGAGGCCCGTGAGGACGGGTTGTGCGGGGCGGTGGACGCCGGTCCCAGCGCCCGGCCCCACCGCGCCCTGCTGCGGCCCCACCGCGGGGACCTGTGGTGGTGGATGCGCTGGCCGCTCCAGGACGGACTGCCCACGGCGTTGGCGGGCGTGCCCATCTCACCGGTCGCGCACACCTCAGCCGCCGCGCGGCGGATCGTGGTCGCCCTGTCCCTGTCCGTCGGCGAGGGCTGAGCGGGCGCGGTCCGCCGCGCGGAACGCCCCCGGAGTGATCCCGTAGGAGCGGCCGAACCACCGCCTCAGGTGGCTCTGGTCGGTGAACCCCGACCGCGCGGAGGCCTCCGACAGCGGCACCCCAGCCGCGCACCGGCGTCCACGCCCCCGGCGCCGGGGGCGCCGTGGCCGTGTACGGGCCCAGGGGGGACGTGGACAAGGTGGTCAGGGGGCTGCGCCCGCACCCCTAGGGCCGGTGGCCCGGGCAGCCTCAGCCGGTCTCGGACTCGGCGGCGGCCAGGGCGGCGCCGACGATCCCGGCCGTGTTGAGCAGCGAGGCGGCCACGACGGGCGTGCGGATGTCCAGCAGCGGCAGGAACTTGTCCGCCTTGCGGCTGACCCCGCCGCCGACCACGATCAGGTCCGGCCACAGCAGGTCCTCCACGACCCGGTAGTAGCGCTGCAGCCGCTCGGTCGCCCACTCGCGGTAGGACAGCTCCTCGCGTTCCTTGGCGCCCGAGGAGGCCCGCGTCTCGGCGTCGTGGCCGTCGATCTCCAGGTGTCCGAACTCGGTGTTGGGCACCAGGCGCCCGTCCACCACCAGGGCGGTGCCGATCCCCGTGCCCAGGGTGGTCATCAGCACCACCCCCGGCACGTCCTTGGCCGCGCCGTAGCGGGTCTCGGCCACGGCGGCGGCGTCGGCGTCGTTGAGCACGCGCACCGGGCGGCCGGTGGCCTCGGCGAACAGCGACCGCGCGTCGGTGTCGATCCAGCTCTTGTCCAGGTTGGCCGCGGTGCGCACCACGCCCCCCTGCACCACGCCCGGGAAGGTCACTCCCAGGGGCATTCCCGCCGCCTCGGGGAAGTGCTCGGCGATCCCGTGCACGATCTCGGCCACCGCCTCGGGGTCGGAGCGGTCGGGGGTGAGGACCTTCATCCGCTCCTTGAGGAACTCGCCGGTGGTCAGGTCGACCGGCGCGCCCTTGATCCCGCTGCCGCCGATGTCGATTCCCAGCCCCGTGGTCAGCTGTGACATGGGTTGTCTTCTCCCGTGGTCCTCGTGTGGTGGTCGGGCGCGGTCAGGGGCCCGTCAGGCTGAATACTGCCCTGGGAGCGGGGATTTCGCACGCGAGGGCGCCCCGGGCCCGTTCGCCGCGGTACCGGGGGGCCGATACCCTGGGCGATCGCCCTGCCAACCAATAGCGACGTGGGAAGACGAGAGCGACGTTGACCGGTATCCATGGCCGCCGCGGCCCCTTCACCGACGGCGACACCGTGCAGTTGACCGACCCCAAGGGTCGCATGCACACCATCACCCTGCGAGAGGGCGCCGCCTTCCACTCCCACAAGGGCAAGGTCGACCACGACGACCTCATCGGACAGCCCGAGGGCAGTGTGGTGCGCTCCAACACCGGCACGGCCTACGTGGCGCTGCGCCCCCTGCTGATCGACTACACCCTGTCGATGAAGCGGGGCGCGACCATCGTCTACCCCAAGGACGCCGCCCAGGTGCTCGTGGAGGCCGACATCTTCCCCGGCGCGCGCGTGGTGGAGGCCGGGGCGGGCTCGGGGGCCATGTCCAACTGGCTGCTGCGCGCGGTCGGTGAGAGCGGCATGGTGCACTCCTACGAGCGCCGCGCCGACTTCGCCGAGATCGCCCGCAAGAACGTGGAGAGGTTCCACGGCGGTCCGCACCCGGCCTGGAAGCTCACCGTCGGCGATCTGGTGGAGGAGCTGGACGAGACCGACGTCGACCGCGTCTTCCTGGACATGCTCGCGCCCTGGGAGTGCCTGGACGCGGTCGCCGACGCCCTCATCCCGGGCGGGCTGGTGTGCTGCTACGTCGCCACCACCACCCAGCTCTCGCGCGTGGTGGAGCAGCTGCGCGAGGACCCGCGCTTCTACGAGCCGCGCTCGTGGGAGACCATGCTGCGCACCTGGCACGTGGAGGGTCTGGCGGTGCGCCCCGACCACCGCATGATCGGGCACACCGGCTTCCTGGTGGTCGCGCGCCGCCTGGCCGACGGGGCCGAGGCCCCCGAGCGCCGCCGCCG
The DNA here is from genome assembly GCF_004217075.1 of Nocardiopsis sp. CNZ308. Taxonomy (NCBI): domain Bacteria; kingdom Bacillati; phylum Actinomycetota; class Actinomycetes; order Streptosporangiales; family Nocardiopsidaceae; genus Nocardiopsis; species Nocardiopsis sp. CNZ308. The sequence continues at coordinate 5,085,162 of NZ_SHKJ01000001.1, forward strand.
TCCGGCCAAGGGCGCCTACGGCAAGGACTTCACCGCCGCGCGCGAGCAGGACCGGCGCGCGGACGGAGCGGGGGAGGCGGCCCCGGCCGAGGAGGTCCGGGCGCTGGCCACCGACACGGCGGTCCCCGAGGCGCCCCGGGGCGTCGAGGAGTCCGGCGGGGCGGCCGACGCCTCCGGCCCGCAGGCCCCGGGGGACACCGTCGACCCTCGGGCCCCGGAGGGCGGCGCCCGCGGCTGAATTCCCGGCTCCTCACCCGAGCCCACCGGCTGAGCCCGCCCGCGCAGGCCGCACGCCGCTCCTCAGCGTGCGTCCTCGGCGCGGTCCCCACGGGGACCCGCCCGGGCGGGCTCCGGCGTGTGCGGGCGGGTCCGCTGACATGCGCGGGGAGGGATCGCCCGGAAGGGGCGGACTCCTTGCCCGTGGCCGGACCCAGAGGTTACGTTCTCATTACGTCGGGTCATCCGGTAGCACTCTGACCTGTGATGACGCAAGACCTGGAAATGAGGCCTACGACACTCTGCGGCCTTGGGAGGTTAGGAATAGGGCGAGGGTAGGTAGGCTCCGATGTAGTTCCTCATAGGGAGGTGGCGGACGTGGCTGAGCGCGACGACGAGCGTCAGAGCGACCGGGACCGTGAAGTCGAAGAACTCACGGCCCAGGTCTCCTACATGGAAAAGGAACTCAGCGTTGTTCGGCGCAAGCTCGCCGATTCGCCCCGGCATGTACGCCTGCTGGAGGAGCGGCTGAGGGAGGCACAGGCCAACCTCGCCGCCGCCAACGGCCAGAACGAACGGCTCGTCTCCACTTTGAAGGAGGCGCGCGAGCAGATCGTGGCGCTCAAGGAGGAGGTCGACCGGCTGGCCCAGCCGCCGTCGGGCTTCGGCGTCTACCTCGGTTCGCGCGAGGACGAGACCGTCGAGATCTTCACCAACGGCCGCAAGATGCGGGTCAACGTCAGTCCCTCCGTGGACCTGGACAACCTGCGCCCCGGCCAGGAGGTCATGCTCAACGAGGCCTTCAACGTCGTCGAGGTGGAGTCCTTCGAGACCGTCGGCGAGGTCGTCATGCTCAAGGAGATCCTTGAGGACGGCGAGCGCGCCCTGGTGATCTCCCACCACGACGAGGAGCGGATCGTCCGCCTGGCCGAGCCGCTGCGCGACGAGGCGATCCGCCCCGGCGACTCGCTGCTGCTGGAGCCGCGCTCGGGCTACGTCTACGAGCGCATCCCCAAGTCCGAGGTCGAGGAGCTCATCCTCGAAGAGGTCCCCGACATCGCCTACACCGACATCGGCGGCCTCTCCGGGCAGATCGAGATGATCCGCGACGCGGTCGAGCTGCCCTACCTGTACAAGGAGCTCTTCTACGAGCACAAGCTGCGCCCGCCCAAGGGCGTGCTGCTCTACGGCCCTCCCGGGTGCGGCAAGACGCTCATCGCCAAGGCGGTCGCCAACTCGCTGGCCAAGCAGGTCGCCGAGCGCACCGGCCGCGACGTCGGCAAGAGCTTCTTCCTCAACATCAAGGGCCCCGAGCTGCTCAACAAGTACGTGGGCGAGACCGAGCGGCACATCCGCCTGGTCTTCCAGCGCGCACGGGAGAAGGCCTCCGAGGGCACTCCGGTCATCGTCTTCTTCGACGAGATGGACTCGATCTTCCGCACCCGCGGCTCGGGCGTGTCCTCCGACGTGGAGAATACGATCGTGCCCCAGCTCCTGAGCGAGATCGACGGTGTGGAGGGCCTGGAGAACGTCATCGTCATCGGCGCCTCCAACCGCGAGGACATGATCGACCCGGCGATCCTGCGGCCCGGCCGCCTGGACGTCAAGATCAAGATCGAGCGGCCCGACGCCGAGGCGGCCCGCGACATCTTCGGCAAGTACATCACCACGGACCTGCCGCTGCACGACGAGGACCTCGTCGAGCACGGCGGTTCGGCCAGGGCCACGGTGGACGCCATGATCCAGCGGGTCGTGGAGCGCATGTACACCGAGGGCGAGGAGAACCGCTTCCTGGAGGTCACCTACGCCAACGGTGACAAGGAGGTCCTGTACTTCAAGGACTTCAACTCCGGCGCGATGATCGAGAACATCGTCTCCCGGGCCAAGAAGATGGCCATCAAGGACTTCATCGACCAGCAGTCCAAGGGCATCCGGGTCTCGCACCTGATGCAGGCCTGCGTCGACGAGTTCAGCGAGAACGAGGACCTGCCCAACACCACCAACCCCGATGACTGGGCGCGCATCTCCGGCAAGAAGGGCGAGCGCATCGTCTACATCCGGACCCTGGTCACGGGCAAGAAGGGCGCGGACTCCGGTCGGAGCATCGACACGGTGCCCAACACCGGCCAGTACCTGTAGAAACGCACTCTGAGAGCGCCTTGAGGGGCCGACCGGAACTTCCGGTCGGCCCCTTCTCGTGCCGCTTGTTTCCGGTCTCCGTGTTAGCAGGGTGTTGACACTTTTCCGGAGGCGGAGCGGGCCGAGGAGTGGCCTTGCCGGCGCCCGTTCGCATCCGGCTGACAGCCGAGGGCGGTCCCTGGGCGGGGTTGTGAGAGGCTCTGGTGCCACGGCCCGAACGGGTGCCGTGCCAGAGCACTACAGCATCGGAGACGACAGCAGTTATGGAAAGCTACGGGGTTCAACTCGGCCTCGTCCTTGTCCTCGTTCTCGTCAACGCCCTGTTCGCGGGGAGCGAGATCGCCCTGATCACCCTCCGGGAAGGGCAGATCAAACAGTTGGCGGCACGGGGTCCCGGCGGCCGGGCGGTGGCTCGCCTGGCACGGGATCCCAACCGTTTCCTGGCCACCATCCAGATCGGCATCACCCTCGCCGGCTTCCTGGCCTCGGCCACCGCGGCCGTGTCCCTGGCACAGCCCCTCATCGAGCCCCTGGGCTTCCTGGGTTCGGCCGCCAGCCCGGTGGCGATCGTCCTGGTCACCGTGCTCCTGTCCTTCGTCACGCTGGTCTTCGGAGAGCTGGCGCCCAAGCGCATCGCCATGCAGCGGGCCGAGACGTGGGCGGTGCTGGTCTCCCGTCCCTTGGACCTGCTCGCCATGCTCTCCCGCCCCGTGGTGTGGCTGTTGAGCGTCTCCACCAACCTCGTGGTGCGCCTGACGGGCGGTGACCCCTCCGCGGCCAGGGAGGAGGTCAGCGAGGAGGAGCTGCGCGACATGCTCGCCACCCAGCGGGGCATGACCCGGGAGCAGCGCACGATCATCTCCGGAGCCTTCGAGATCGACGACCGGCGCCTGCGCCAGGTCGTCGTTCCCCGTGGTGAGGTGTTCACCATCCCCGCCCGCACGCCCGCGGCCCAGGCGGCGCAGATGCTCGCCGAACACGGGCACTCCCGGGCGCCGGTGGTGAGCGACGACGACCTGGACGACGTGCTCGGTGTCGTGCACTGGTCCGACCTGGTGCGCGGTGGGGCCGACGCCGGAGAACTGGCCCGCGAACCGCTGCTCCTGCCCGATTCCCTGGTGGTGTCGTTGGCACTGCGCCGCATGATCGCCGAACACCAGCAGTTGGGCGTGGTCATCAACGAGGTCGGCGGTGTCGACGGCATCGTGAGCCTGGAGGACCTGCTGGAGGAGATCGTCGGGGAGATCTACGACGAGACCGATTCCGACATTCGCACCGTGACCCGCAACGCCGACGGGTCCTTCACCCTGCCCGGGACCTATCCCGTGCACGACCTGCCCGACATCGACATCCACCTGGACGACCTGCCCGAAGGGGACTACGTCACCGTCGCCGGCCTGGTCATCGCGGTGCTGGGCCACATCCCCCAGGAGCCGGGGGAAGAGGTGGCACTGGACTCCTGGAAGGCCAGGATCGACCAGGCCAACGGGCGCACCGTCACCCAGGTGACCATGTTCCCCGCGGCGTGACACCACGCGGCCCCCTCCGGGGCGGGCGGGCCCTGGGGCCCATCCGCTTCCGGAGGGCGCCACGTGGCCCGCCCCGTGCCGGACGGGGCCGCGTCACCCGCCCCCGGCCGCCTGGGCCTCCCGCAGGCTCGCGTAGAGGGGTACGGCCTTTCCCAACCCCACCAGGTCGAAGACACGGCGCACACTCCGGTGGGGCACGACCACGCTCATCGTCGAACCGCTCGCGGAGGCGCAGCGCAGCGCCCGCGCCAGTGCGCTGAGACCGGAGGAGTCGCAGAAGGTGGTCGAGGACATGTCCACGATCACGTGCCCGGGCTCGCACGTCACGGCTCTTTCCAGAGCCCGGGCGAGATGGTCGCGCACGCTCAGGTCGATCTCGCGCGGAGTGGTCAGCACGCGCACGGGCTGGGACACGATGGTGACGGTCATGAGTGGCTTTCCCCGGGTGTGTTCGCGGCTGGGGGAGGAAGGGCCCTGCCGCGCGGGCGAACAGGTGCGGGCACGAGAGCCTCCACCCTGTCGTGCCCTGCTACCCGTTCCCAGAGGAAGAAAACCCGTGGCCGCCCCCCTTTCACGCGGCCGGGCCCGTTCGTTTTTCCCGGGGAGAGGACGGACCCGGGTGAAGCGCCACTCTCTTCCTCATGGGAGCGAAAGGGACTGGGAGCGGCATTCGCGGGTGCAACACCCGTTTGATGGCTGCCTGGTGCAAATGTGACATGGACTGTCGTGATCGGCGCGGTGGAGCGATGACGGAAGCCGTGTTCCATGCGTAACCACTGAGTCCCGTGGGGCTGATGTTATTAATAGGATCGCGCTGGACGGCAGGAGTCGTTGTTCAGCTTCGGGGCAGGCGGTATTCGTCGCTTGTTGGAGTTGGTTGTGTAAAGGAGCAGCCTGGTCGGGAAGTGCGCAGTCCCGGTGCGTTTGGAGTACTCGGCGTGGCGCAATTCACGTAAGACCACGGGGCTGGCCCCGGCAGCCTCCACCGGATAACGGGGAACTCCTGTGAACTGCACTGATCACAACGAACACGCGGGGATACCGGTGGCGCGCTCACTCGCCCAGAGAAACGTGATGCGCGACAAGGGCCCTTGGGCCTTGATCCCGTCTTCCGGGGCTGATGTGATCGCATCACCCTAGTGAATGGATCCCCCGTGTTCAGATACTCCCGTTTCCTTTCCGTCCTCGTCGTTTCCTCACTGGCTCTTCCCCTGTTGCATTCTCCAGCGCTGGCCGAACCATCGGTGATAGGCGTGCAGGAACTCGATATCTCGGAGGCCGAGAACTCCTTGACTTTCTCGTGGGCGCCGGTGGCGGGCGCGGCGGAGTACGTCGCTTTCGAGGAGATCCCCAAGCCCGAGCAGAACAGGGATCCGCTGGCTCCCCTCTACAGGGGGGAGAGTCCTGGTTTCGTCTACGACGGCCTCGGCCCCCGAGAGGTGTCCCGGATCAGGATCCTCGCCATCGACGAGAGTGAGCGGGTTCTCGCCCGAACCCTGGTCAGGACCAGTACCGGCGGGGCCGCCGAATCGGCGCAGGAGCTCAGCTGGATCGCGAGCGCGGAGGGTCTGGAAGTCTTTCTCGGGAGCCGGGGCGACGGGGTTCCGCTGCTCGAACACCCGGAGAACAGAACGTTCGGTGCGCAGAACCTGGAGGAGTCGTTCGTCGACCCCGACTTCGCCGGTGAGCCCGAGACCTACCGACTGGTGTCCGAGGAGCGGGCCGAACCGGTTCCGCTGCGGGACCCGGACTCGCCCCTGCCCGAGAAGTTGGCACGGAACCATGTGGTGGAGGTGCCCGGTTTCCTGCCCCCCGAAAGCGGCGACCTGGCCGGAGAGGTTGATTCCCTCCAAGAAGTACTGATCATGCGAACGATGTCGCGTCAGTTCGAGTGGGAATCTTTCATCGAGGACGACTACGTCCCCGCGCCACCCTTCTGTGGCACAACGCAGGAGGAATCCGGTGACCTGTACTTCGGAGGGGACGGCCGGGATTTCTCCAGATGGACAAACGGAAGCACGAACCGCTTCCGGATGTCGGTCAGGGCGGATTTCAGTCTGCCGAACTTCGCTGGGAGCCCTCCTGAGTTCCTCGGCTGGGAAGACCCGAGCGCGCTTCCCGTCCTGAGCATGGGAGAATCCTCCCTCTATGTTCAGCGGGAGGACGGTTCGATGGAAGAACTGGATGCTGAGACCGCGCCTCTGGACGAGCTGGGTGTCAGTTCGGTTTTCATCAACAGGACCACGGCTGAATTTTCCATGTCGGCTGCCGCCTCGAATCCACTGTGTGAGATCTTCGGAAGGGAGGCCCCGTCTGTCGACATCGCGCTGTACGTCATTCTTCACGCTGACGGGTCGTACAGTTACGTAGGGGCCAGGGACGCCGCCCCCAGCCACAGTGCTATAATTGCGACGCACACGATCCAAGAGTTTCCTCCCCCTTCCTTCGGGCAGTTCCTGAACAGCATGCGGTACCCCCACATCACGTGCGTACACAAGCACTCCAGCTGGGGATTGGGCTATTTGGCGCTTCCGCCGATTCCGATGAACTTCACCGACGGCAACCACAGCGACCCGTCCGCCAGCGGGGATTGTTCGACGGTGAACCCCTAAATTCTGCGAGGCGTGCATGACCGCCACTGAGAAGATGTTCAGACTAGCTGCCGGTGGCGGTCTGCACGCCTGCCTTCTGCTCAACCTTCCATTCGGCGCCAACCCCGGCGCTCCTCCGGCGGAATTTTTCTCCGATCACCTCATCGCTTACGTTGTTCTCGTTTCCCTGTCCACGGCCGTCGGAGTTCTCGCCTCCTTCCTGTCGGGGAGAGGGGAACACCCGGATGCCGGGGCCGGTCTGCGTGCCCCCATCTTTGCTTCTGCTTCCTGCGTGGCGCTCGTCTACGCAGCTCTGCCGATATCCCTGTTCTTCAGCTGGGGGGTGACGTCGGGAAACGTCATCCTCTCTCTCGCCGCCTTCGCCGTCGGATTCATTCTGCACTACTCTTTCCTGAGGATCGCTTTCATAAAGGCCTTCGGGAAGGTTTTCGCCTCTTTCTCCCTCGTGCTTCCGGTGCTCTTCATCGCTCTCTATTCCATGGTGTAGACGGGCGTCGCGGGGAGCTCCCGGAACCCGTCGCCGGCGGCGGCTGGCACGGGTGGCCGCGCGCCCTTCCGGTCCGGACGAACGCCTGCGGCCCCGCGCGTCGGCGCGCTCACACACCCGGGGCGCCGTCGCCCGGCTCCGGAGCCGGGCCACAGCGCCCCCGGCAGCGGGCGGTCCCGTGCGCCGAAGCGGTGCCCGCGTCAGCCGGGAGGAGACCTCCGTATGCCGTGACCTGCGAGGAAACGGCACGCCGCGGTACCGCGCAACGCCCCGGAACACGGCACTTGGGCCACAATTGGCGCGGAAGCGTTCAAGACCACGCCTCGGTGGATAACCTCTCACCATGAGTGTGCGGCGGATTATGGGTATCGAGACCGAGTACGGGATCTCCGTACCAGGCAACCCCGGGGCCAACGCGATGGTCACCTCCACCCAGGTGGTCAACGCCTATCTGGCCGCCTCGGCGGCCCGGGCGCGGCGTGCCCGCTGGGACTTCGAGGAGGAGAACCCGCTGCGCGACGCGCGCGGCTTCGACCTGGCACGTGAGGTCGCCGATCCCACGCAGCTCACCGACGAGGACCTGGGCCTGGCCAACGTCATCCTCACCAACGGCGCCCGCCTGTACGTGGACCACGCCCACCCCGAGTACTCGGCGCCCGAGGTCACCAACCCGCGCGACGCGGTGCTGTGGGACAAGGCGGGGGAGCGGGTGATGGCCGACGCCGCCGCGCGGGCGGGCGCCACCCCGGGCATCGAGCCGATCCAGCTGTACAAGAACAACACCGACAACAAGGGCGCCTCCTACGGCTGCCACGAGAACTACCTGATGCACCGGTCGACGCCGTTCGGCGACATCGTCCGGCACCTGATCCCGTTCTTCGTCTCCCGCCAGGTGGTGTGCGGGGCGGGCAAGGTCGGCATCGGCTCCGACGGGCAGGGCAGCGGCTTCCAGATCTCCCAGCGCGCCGACTTCTTCGAGGTCGAGGTGGGGTTGGAGACCACCCTCAAGCGCCCCATCATCAACACCAGGGACGAACCGCACGCCGACCCCGACCAGTACCGGCGGCTGCACGTCATCATCGGCGACGCCAACATGAGCGAGATCTCCACCTACCTCAAGCTGGGGACGACGGCGCTGGTGCTGTCGATGATCGAGGACGGGTTCCTGAGCGCGGACCTGTCCCTGGAGACCCCGGTGGCCGACCTGCGGGAGGTCTCGCACGACCCCGGCCTCACCCACCGGGTGCGGCTGCGCGACGGGCGGCGGATGACCGCGCTGGAACTCCAGTGCGAGTACCTGGACCAGGCCCGCAAGTACGTGGAGGACCGCTTCGGCACCGACGTGGACCCCGACACCGCCGACGTCCTGGACCGCTGGGAGTCGGTGCTCAACCGGCTGGGAGCCGACCCGATGAGCCTGGCCGACGAGCTGGACTGGGTGGCCAAGCTCAAGGTGCTGGAGGGCTACCGCTCCCGTGACTCCCTGGAGTGGTCGCACCCGCGCCTGCAACTGGTGGACCTGCAGTACTCCGACGTGCGGGCGGACAAGGGCATCTACAACCGGCTGGTGGCGCGCGGGCGGATGAAGCGCCTGCTGGAGGAGGCCCAGGTGGACCGGGCGGTCACCGAGCCGCCGGAGGACACCCGTGCCTACTTCCGCGGGCGCTGCCTGGCCAAGTACGCCGACGAGGTGGCCGCCGCCTCCTGGGACTCGGTGATCTTCGACCTGCCGGGCTACGACTCGCTCCAGCGGGTGCCGACCCTGGAGCCGCGCCGGGGCACCAAGGAACACGTGGGGAAGCTGCTGGACGCCTCCCCGACCGCGGCCGACCTGGTGGCGGTGCTCACCGGAGGCCGCTGACCGGCGGGCGTCCGCCGCCCCGGGGGACACGGACGCCCGCCCGCCGCCCGTGTCCGGGCCGTCGCCGGGGCGCCTCAGGTGTGCCAGGTGCCGTCGTGGCAGCGGACGGGCTCCAGGCTCAGGGCGGTCCACAGCTCCAGGCGGGTGCGGGGCTCGTCCAGGCGGCGGCCCATGACCCGCTCGGCGGCGCGCAGCCGCGAGCGCAGGGTGTTGCGGTGCACGCCCAGGTCCCGGGCGGTCGCCTCCACCTGGGCGCTGTTGTCCAGGTAGTGGCGCAGGGTGTGCGCCAGTTCCGTGCCGTTGCGGACGTCGTGGGCGCGCAGCCTGCCCAGGACCGCCTGGTCGAAGGCGCGCGCCCCCTCGGCCGGGACCGCCGAGCGCAGCAGCGCCCAGGCGTCGGTCTCGTCCACGTGCCGGTACCCCTCCGTCGCGGCCTGGCGCGCCCGGTCCACGGCCGAGGACAGGTCGTCGGGCCCCCGGGCGGTGCAGGCCCCGGCCGCGACCGGGCCGCCGCCCGGGGCGGACAGCGCCTCGAACAGGCGCCTGCCCAGGCGGGGTGCGCTCCCGCTGTCGGGCAGGACGGCCACCAGCACGTCCTCCAGGGCGCACAGGCCGCCGTTGCGCGCGGCACCGGTGTCGCCGAGCACGTCGGTCAGCGCGTCCACCGCGTGGTCCAGCAGCCGGTCGGGCGAGGGGTCCCGCAGGCACACCACCTCCCAGGGCGGGGCGGGCAGGGGCAGGGGCGCCCGGGGCCGCCCCGTCACCGCGGCGAGCAGGACCGGGGCGCGTTCGCGGTACAGCGTCCGCCGGGCGTCGCGCGAGTGCAGCAGGTCCACCGCCAGCAGTGAGGCCGCGTGGTTGGCCAGCATGCGCACGTGCGGCGTCACCGGGGACGGGCAGCGCAGCGCCAGCCAGCCCAGGGTCCGGCCGGTGGGCCCCAGCGTCTGGAGGAGGACGCTCGCCTCCCCGTCGGCCAGCACCGTCATCCCGCGCGGGCGCCCCGCCAGGGCCGATCGCACCAGCGCGTGCCAGGGGGGTTCGGTGTCGGGCACGGCCGCGCTCGTCATCCCGTTGCGGTCCAGCAGCAGCGACGCCCCCGAGGTGGCCGAGGACAGCTCGCCCATCACCCCGGCCGGACCCGAGCGCAGCGACGCGCGCGCCATCGCGTCCTGCGCGGTGAGCACCCGGTGCTGTTCGCGCGTGCGCTCCGCCGCGTAGTGGTCGGCCACCGCCTCCACCACCGCGACGAAGGGGGTCTCGCCCTCCACACGCAGGATCGGCAGGCCCAGGGCGTCGCCCTCCTCCAGAACCTCGGGCGGAACCTCGCTCCGCCACACGTCCACGGCCAACCCCAGACCGGCGCACCCGGCCCCGTGCAGTCGGCGCACGTAGGCGCGGCGCGCCCGCTCGTCGGCGCCCAGCCCCAGCCCGACCGTGAGCACCAGCTCCCCGCCGCGCAGCCAGCGCACCGGGTCGTGCAGCTCGATCACGTGCGCCCAGCGGATCGCCCTGTCCAGGCCGGAGCGGCCCGCCGCCGCCCGCACCTCCAGGTCCGGGTCGGCCGTGATGTCGCGGACCGTGATCGCCAACGTCCCCACCTCCTGCCTCGCGGGTTGTGCACTGTGCACATGTGTAACAGCTGGCACGGTGCACACCGTCCCGGCGCGGATGGCCGGGGAGTGTCTACGGTCACAACAACACCCGAACCATCGGTCGTGACCCGCGGTGGCGCCCGTCCGCGACGTGTCGGCGGTGCCGCGCCGGTCCGCGGCGCCCGCCGACCGGCCGACCCGGCGCGGGGCCGCACCGAACGCGCAACGGAGTACACATGTCAGAGCGGACCGCCCCCACGTCCTCGCACCCCGCGCGTGCGGCCGTGGCGGCCTTCGTCGGCACCACCATCGAGTGGTTCGACTTCTACGTCTACGCCACGGCCGCCAGCCTGGTGTTCGGCACCCTGTTCTTCCCGCCCGGCACCGACCCGGTGATCGGCCTGATGGCCTCCTTCGCCACCTTCTCGGTGGGCTTCTTCGCCCGACCGCTGGGCGGCCTGGTCTTCGGCCACTTCGGCGACCGCCTGGGCCGCAAGTCCGCGCTGGTCATCACCCTGCTGATGATGGGCACGGCCACGTTCTGCGTGGGCCTGCTGCCCACCTACGAGCAGGCGGGGTTCATCGCCCCGGCGCTGCTGGTCCTGCTGCGCTTCGTCCAGGGCATCGCCGTGGGCGGGGAGTGGGGCGGCGCCGTCCTGATGGCGGTCGAGCACGCCCCCGAGAACCGCAAGACCTTCTACGGCTCCTTCGCCCAGCTCGGCAACCCGGCCGGTGCGCTGCTGGCCACGGGCTCGTTCGGGCTCATCGCCGCCTGGGACGCCGACCTGCTCCACACCTGGGGCTGGCGCCTGCCCTTCCTCGCCTCGGTCCTGCTGGTCCTGGTGGGCCTGTTCATCCGCCTGAAGGTGGAGGAGTCGCCGGTCTTCGAGGCCATGCGCGAGGACACCGACCAGCCGCGGGAGCTGCCGCTGCGCGAGGCCGTGCGCGGCTCCTGGCGCCCGCTGCTGCTGGGCATCGGCATCCTGCCGGTGGCCGTCGGCGGCTACTACGTCGTCACCACCTTCCTCCAGGCCTACGGCGTCACCGAGGTCGGTATCAGCGAGCAGGTCATCCTCAGCGGCCTGAGCCTGGCCGCGTTCGTCGAACTCGTCGCGACCCTGGGCGTGTCCTGGCTGGGCGACCGCTTCGGCACCGTCCGCGTCGTCACCATCGGACTGGTCGGCGTCATCGTGCTGGCGCTTCCCCAGTTCCTGGTGCTGGAGACCGGCAGCACCGTGCTGATCTTCGTGGTGCTGTGCGTGATGCGCCTGGCCATGGCCGCGGTCTACGGGCCCATCGCCCGCGTGCTCGCCCAGATGTTCCCGCCGCGCACCCGCTACACCAGCATCTCCATCGCCTACCAGGTCGCGGGGGCGATCTTCGGCGGCCTGTCGCCGATCGTGTGCACCGCCCTGCTCGCCGCCACCGGCAGCATCCTGCCGGTGGCCGGCCTGCTCATGGTCATGGCCGTGGTGAGCATCCTGTGCCTGGCCAGGGCGCCGCGCCACCGCGACAGCGACCTCGCCGCCGCCTGAGGCCCCCGCTTCGTGCCCGCAGGGGGCCGGGGGACGCGACCTCACGCCCCTGTGACCTCGGGCCCCGCGGCCCGCACCGCCGGGCCCGCGAGCGGCGGCCCGACCGCCGCGCGTCCCCCCGCACCGCCGCCGGGCCGACCGGCCCGGCGCCAGCCCACCGAGGAGGAATCCCACCCGTGTCCGGTCTGCTCATCCACAACGCCAACGTCCTGACCATGGACGACGCCAACCCCCGGGCCCGCGCCGTGGCCGTGCGCGAGGGCCGGGTCCGCCTGGCCGGGGACACCGAGGCCGCCCGCGCCGCCGCGGGCCCGGGCGCGGTGGAGGTGGACGCGGGCGGACGGACCGTCCTGCCCGGGTTCATCGACCCGCACAACCACCTGCTCTCCACCGCCGAGTCGCTGGCCGCCGTCGACGCCGGGTACCCCCGGGTGGGCAGCGCCGCCGACCTGGTCGCCGTCATCGGGGCCGAGGCCGAGCGCACCCCGCCCGGCCAGTGGATCCGCGCCTTCCAAATGGACGACGCCAAGTTCCCGGGAGGGCGGCCCACCCGCCGCGACCTGGACGGGGCCACCGGGGAGCACCCGGTCATCGTCTACCACGTCTCGGGCCACCAGGCCGTGGTCAACTCCGCCGCTCTGGCCTGGAGCGGTATCGGCGAGGACGTCCCCGACCCGGCGGGCGGCTCCTTCGTGCGCGACGAGGGCGGGCGCCTGACGGGCATGGTCCTGGACTCGGCCATGGAGCTGCTGCTGCCCCTGGCCGTGGACATCGGCTGCCACGGGCCCAACTTCCACACCGACCTGCCCGCCGAACAGCTCCTGGGCTGGTTGGCCGCCGCGGCCGACCCCTACCTGTCGGCCGGGGTCACCACCGTGTGCGACCCGCAGGTCTCGGCACGCGAGCTGCGCGTGTACCGGGCCGCCCGCGCGGCCGGGACCCTGCCGCTGCGCACGTTCGGCATGCCGCTGTCCCACCAGCTGGACGCGCTCACCTCCGCCGGGCTGGCCAGCCCCTTCGGCGACGACTGGCTGCGGCTGACCGGCATGAAGTTCTACTCCGACGGCACCCTGCTGGGCGGCACCGCCAAGTTCAGCGTCCCCTACGGCGAGCACGGCGAGTTCGCGGGCAGCCTCTACCACCACCCCGACCAGCTCGTGGACCTGGTCACGCGGGCCGCCGCGGAGGGCTGGCAGGTCGCCGTCCACACCCAGGGCGACGCGGCCATGGACCACACCCTGGCCGCCATCGCCTCGGCCGCGCGGGTGTCGGGGCCCGACCCGCGTCCGCGCGTGGAGCACTGCGGCTACCCCACCCCGGAGCAGGCCAAGCGCTTCACCGACTACGGCGTCATCCCCGTCAACCAGCCCAACTTCCTGTACGACAGCGGGGGCGACTTCCTGCGCCGCCTGGGGGAGCGGGCCCACCGGCTCCAGCCCATGCGCGAGGAACTGGACCTGGGGCTGCGCCCGGTGCTCTCCAGCGACTCCTTCGTCTCCAGCCTGCGTCCGATGGACACCGTGGCCAACGCGGTGTGCCGCACCACCCGCGAGGGCCGGGAGATCGGCGTCGAGCAGGCCGTCACCCTGCACGAGGCCCTGCGCGCCCACACCCTGGACGCCGCGCACGCGCTCGGCGTGGAGGACCGCCTGGGCGCGCTGCGCGCCGGGCACCTGGCCGACCTGGTGGTGCTGGACCGCGACGTGGAGTCCCTGCCCGCCGAGCGGCTGCGCGAGGTCGACGCGTGGATGACGGTGCTCGACGGCCGCGTCGTCCACCGCGCCCCCTGAGGCCCGGCCTGGGCCGTGTCCGGTCGCGCCTCCCCGGCTCGCGCCCGCCGTCCGCGCGAGCCCCAGGTTTCCGGCCGCCCGGGGCCGCCGCACATGGGCGTCCCCCGCCCGCGCCTGCGCGCGGACGGGGGACGTGTCGGAGAAGGGGTCAGCTGGTGCGGATCCTGACGCCCCAGGAGTTGATCATCGGCGTGACCTCCTGGTAGTAGGTCGTGCCGCCGACGGAGCAGTTGCCGGAGCCGCCGGAGGTGACGCCCTGGGCCTGCGAGCCGGAGATGAACGAGCCGCCGGAGTCACCGGGCTCGGCGCACACGTTGGTGCGGGTGAGCGAGTAGACGGTGCCCTGCGGGTAGCGCACGGTCTGGTTGCGGGCCTGGATGGTGCCGCAGTGCCAGCCGGTGGTGGAGCCGGAGCGGCACACGGCCGAGCCGGCCGGGGCCTGGCTGGTGCCGGTCACCGACTGGTAGCCGCCGGAGTTGTAGCGCGAGACCAGGTTGGTCAGGGTGAAGTTGGAGGTGCCGCGGACGAAGGCGGCGTCGTTGCCGGGGAAGACCGAGTTCTGGAAGGTGCCGGTGCCGTTGCCGATGGTCACGCCGGTGCCGACCGTGCCGCAGTGGCCGGCGGTGACGAAACCGGGCTGACCGGAGCTGTTGGTCGCCGCGAAGCCGACGGAGCAGCGGCCGCCCATGTAGTAGGCCAGGCCGCCGATGATGTCGGCGTAGACCTGCGGGGCCTCCTCGGCCTCCTCCACCCGGACCGAGGAGGAGTCCACACCGGCGTCGGCGAGCAGGGCGGCGACGTCGGCGTCGGAGCCCTCCAGCACCTCGACCACGACGGTGTCGCTCTCCACGTCCGGGTACCAGCCGAGGACGCTCTCGGGAACCTCGGCGCCGTTGAGGTCCTCCACGACCTCGGTCAGGCCCTCGGTGCCGTGGGAGACCACGGTGGCCTGGGCGCCGGTGGCCTCCACGGCCTCGACGGCGGAGGCGTCGGTGACCAGCACGGTGAGTTCGAGGGTCTCGGTGTCGAACAGGGAGCCGCCGTAGGCCTGGCCCGCGGCCTCGGTGGCCTCGGCGTCGGTCTCGATGGCGGCTTCCTGCGCCGAGAGCAGCTCCTCGGCCTCGGCCGAGGTGAGGTCGAGGTCGCGCTTGAGCGCCTCCGTCATGCTGGCGGCGCTGTCGTCGGCGACGGGGGTCTGGGGGACGGGGGCCGGCGCCGCGAGGGCTCCGGGGGCCATGGCCAGTGCCATGCCGAAGGCCAGGGCTCCTGTGCCCACGGCGGAGATGATGCTGGAGGGTCTCATGGGGGTCCCTACTCTCCAAGGGGGATAGACGGGGGATTCGGGGCTCCGCGTTCCTGTAGGAGCGAAAAGCCCCTTTCGGGGGTCGAAGTTGATCCGATTCCCGAAATTCACCGAGACGTCCGGTAAACGATCACCAACATAAGTGCACACTTTGACGCTGCAAAGACCCGTGGGGTGTGTATTCATTCAGAAGGACGAGGGATTGTCCGATGACCCTTCGTTTCGCGATGGCTACGCGTAGTCGCTCTGCGTGCGACCTTGCGATCCTCGCGTTCGTCCGGTGACGGAGTGGAGTGGGGCGGCCGTGTCAAGGAGTGCTCCGTGGCCGGATGCGGACGCCGGTACCGGGTGCCATCCGTAACACCACGGCTACAGGGGTGTAACTCCAAAGGTCAGGGGCGGCCGTCGGAGGCCTTCCGGGCAGGTGCGGCCCCGGGGGAGGGCGGACGCGCCCGTGGCCGGACCCGGACACGCGAGGGGCTTGCGGGACGCCTGAGGCTCCCGTGTGTGCTCCCGGAGCGGCGTCCGCGCCGCGCCGCTTCGACGGCGTGGGGGTCCTCGCGCGTGCTCCCGGAGAAGAGCGGGCCCGCGCTCGTGCGGCACGGCCCAAGGGCTCGCGCGAATCCGGGAAAGGGCGGTCGTGGACGCGCGCGCACGAATACGAGGCGTGCCCACGCGAAGCTCCCGAGAGAAGCGCCCCCACGAGAAAGGGCGCCCCCGCCCACTGCCGTGGACGGGGGCGCCGTGGGCGCTACCGGAGCGCTAGCCGGTCACCAGGGACAGCCCCCAGCTGCTGAGCAGGGGGGTGACCTCCTGGTAGTAGGTCGTGCCGCCGGAGGTGCAGTTGCCCGAGCCGCCGGAGGTGACGCCCTGGGCCTGCGAGCCGGAGATGAACGAGCCGCCGGAGTCACCGGGCTCCGCGCACACGTCCGTCCGGGTCAGGTCCTGGACCGTGCCCTGCGGGTAGCTCACCGTCTGGCCGCGGGCCTCGATGGTCCCGCAGTGCCAGCCGGTGGTGGAGCCGGAGCGGCACACCGCCGAGCCGGCCGGGGCCTGGCTGGAACCCGACACGGCCTGAGGGCTGCCGGAGTCGTACCGGCTGACCAGGTTGGTCACGTTCCAGTTGGAGGTGGCCGCGACGAAGGCGCCGTCGCTGCCCGGGAAGACGGACTCCTGGAAGGTTCCGGAGCCGCTGCCGTCGGAGCTCTCGGCGCCGGTGCCGACGGTGCCGCAGTGGCCCGCCGTCACGAATCCGCCCGCGCCGGAGCCGTCGGTCACGGCGAACC
This sequence comes from Nocardiopsis sp. CNZ308, assembly GCF_004217075.1. Classification (NCBI taxonomy): domain Bacteria; kingdom Bacillati; phylum Actinomycetota; class Actinomycetes; order Streptosporangiales; family Nocardiopsidaceae; genus Nocardiopsis; species Nocardiopsis sp. CNZ308. Next base: position 5,101,512 of record NZ_SHKJ01000001.1, read on the forward strand.
CGACCGAGCAGCGTCCGCCGCCCATGTAGTACGCCTCGCCGCCGACGATGTCGGCGTACAGGCGCGGCGTCTCATCGGTCTCCTCCACCTGGACGGCGGAGGGGTCCACGCCCGCGGCCTCGATGAGGCCGTCGGCGCTGGCTCCCTCGACGACCTGGACCACGACGGTGTCGTTCTCCATGTCCGGGTACCAGCCGACGACCCCTTCCCGGCCGCCGGTCTCGTCGAGCGCCTCGACGACCTCGGTCAGGCCCTCGGTGCCGTGGGAGACCACGGTGGCCTGGGCGCCGGTGGCCTCCACGGCCTCGACGGCGGAGGCGTCGGTGACCAGCACGGTGAGTTCGAGGGTCTCGGTGTCGAACAGGGAGCCGCCGTAGGCCTGGCCCGCGGCCTCGGTGGCCTCGGCGTCGGTCTCGATGGCGGCTTCCTGCGCCGAGAGCAGCTCCTCGGCCCCGAGCGGGGTGAGGCCGAGGTCTCTCTGCAGCGCTTCCATCATCGTCTGGGCCTCGCTCGCTGGCTCGGCCGGTACGGTCGCCGCACTGGCGCCCGGCGTCACGGAGAACGCCAGACCGAACGCGAGTGCGCCGGTGCCGATAGCGGAGATAGCGGGGGAGGGTCGCATAGATCCCTACTCTCCTTGGGGAACTGACGGGGGTTCGGGGCCCGACGCCCGCCGGCGAGGACGTCGGACTCCGGTGGGGCCGTGCAGGGGGCCCGGCCCCACGATGTGCCTACCGAGGACCATGTCGCCAAGACACTCGGTAAGCGAATCCACACCATAAGTGCGCAACCTGGATAGCGGAAGGGTGGATGCGAGGGTCTGTCTTTCTAGGGATGATTGGGTCATCGGATGATCGAATGAAATGCACTATGTGACGCATGGTGATGGTGTGTCTGACCTTGTAGTTTTCTGTCGCATCGCTTCCGCAACACGGAAAAGCGGTGTTGGCAAGGGGTGTTTCGTGGCCGGATGCGGCCATCGGAACCGGGTGCCATTCGTGACCGCGCGGACACGTAGGAGTAACCCCGAAGGTCAGGGCGGTGACCCGCGGGTAACTCCCGTGCGCGGAGCGAACAGCCGCACCTGTGGCGGCCCGTCCCGGACGGCGCGGCGCGGGAACTCAGGGGACGGGCGGAGGGACGGGAGCGGGTCCTTCCGCGCCCTCCGCGCGGCCCCAACCGCTCCGCTCCGGGCCGGAGGGGGCGCGGGCCCGGGGCCCGCCGCTCCCGCGCGGCGTCGGCCGTGACACGCCCGGGACGCGGCGCACACGCGTACGAGCACGTGCGCGCGCACATGGGACGATCCGAGGTAACTAGCGAGTATCGGGCCCCGGGAAGGGGGTTGAGGCGCCCGGTGTTGGGCCAAGATAAGGGCAAGAGCCCCGAACGGGGAGCCCGAACGGGAGGTAACAGGCTATGGCGACGAAGGACACGGGCGGCCAGAAGCACGCCTCGCGCCGCGACGAGGAGGTCGAGGAGACCGAGGCCTCGGCGGACGTTCAGGAGCGCAAGGACCAACTGGACGAGGACGTCGACGACATCCTCGACGAGATCGACGACGTGCTGGAGAGCAACGCCGAGGACTTCGTCCGACAGTTCGTGCAGAAGGGCGGCCAGTAGCCGCTCCGCGGCGGTTCGCTGACAGCGCACTCCAGCGCCGCCAGCCCCGCCGCGCACAGGACTAGGGTCAGTTCCAACGGTCGGCGCACAGCCACCGCAGACAACAAGGACAAGAGGCGCCCCACCCGCCCCCATGACGGGGTGGGGCGCGCGTGGAGGGAGTCGCGTGTTCGAAGGGTTCGAGGGCGGACGGTTGCCCGCCGCTTTCATGAGTGCGGGAACCTCGTCCTTCACCGAGTTTCTCAGTTCGGTCCGCCCCGAGATGCTGCCCGGACACAAGCTGCCCCCGGGCGGCGGGACCGAGCACCTCACCCCCGACGCCACGACCATCGTCGCACTGACCTTCCCCGGCGGCGTGCTCCTGGCGGGCGACCGCAGGGCCACGCAGGGCAACATCATCGCCAACCGCGACATGGAGAAGGTCTTCCGCACCGACGAGTACTCCGCCGTGGCCATCGCGGGTTCGGCCGGGTTCGGCATCGAGCTGGCCCGCCTCTACCAGGTCGAGCTGGAGCACTACGAGAAGATGGAGGGCCGCTCGCTCTCCCTCGAAGGCAAGGCCAACAAGCTCGCGCAGATGGTGCGCGGCAACCTCGGCCTGGCCATGCAGGGCTTCGTCGTCGTCCCGCTGCTGGTCGGCTACGACGAGAACACCGGCCAGGGCCGCGTGTTCAGCTACGACGCCACCGGCGGCCGCTACGAGGAGCAGCGCTACCACTCCATCGGCTCCGGATCGGTCTTCGCCAGGGGCGCGATCAAGAAGCTCTACCGCGAGGACCTCGACCAGACCGGCGCCGCCAAGGTCGCCCTGGAGGCCCTCTACGACGCCGCCGACGACGACTCCGCCACCGGCGGCCCCGACCTGCACCGCAAGATCTTCCCCCTCGTCGACGTCGTCACCGAGGACGGCCACCGCCGCCTGCCCGCCGAGGACGTGGCCCGCCTGGCGACCGAGGTGGTCCAGGGGCGCGCGGCCGACCCCGACGGTCCCACGGCCACGCTGGGCTGAACCGGCCCCGTCCCACACCAGACATCTCCCGACTAGGTAAGGAAACGATCCGCGGTGTCGATGCCGTTCTACGTCGCCCCCGAACAGCAGATGAAGGACAAGGCGGACTACGCGCGCAAGGGCATCGCGCGCGGCCGCAGCGCCGTCGTCCTGCAGTACGAGGGCGGGATCCTCCTGGTGGCGGACAACATGTCCCGCACCCTGCACAAGATCAGCGAGCTCTACGACCGGATCGGCTTCGCCGCCGTCGGCCGCTACCCCGAGTTCGAGAACCTGCGCCTGATGGGCGTGCGCTTCGCCGACGTGCGCGGGTACCAGTACGACCGCCGCGACGTCAGCGGGCGCCAGCTCGCCAACATCTACGCCCAGACCCTGGGCACCGTGTTCAGCGAGAGCCTCAAGCCCTGGGAGGTGGAGATCGTCGTCGCCGAGGTCGGCGACACCGCCGCCGACGACGAGATCTACCGCATCACCTTCGACGGCTCCATCGTGGACGAACAGGGCTTCGTGGCCGTGGGAGGCTCCTCCGAGCACGTGTCCGGCGTGCTCAAGGACCGCTTCGCCGCCGACGCCCCCCTCAGCGCCGCCCTCAACGCGGCCACCCACGCCCTGGCCAGGGAGAACGGCGAGGAGCGCGAACTGGAGGCCACCAACCTGGAGGTCGCGGTCCTGGAGCGGTCCAGGGAGCACCGCAAGTTCCGCCGCATCCACGGCCAGCGCCTGACCGACCTCATCGCGGAGGGCAGGGCGGCCGGAGGCGGCACCGCAAGCACCGGAACCACCGGAAGCACCACCACGGGCGGGACCGACGAGTGACCTGGAAACGATGATTCACGGTGCGGCGCTCCCGAGGCGCCGCACCGGCCGGGCGGGTGTGGACGGCGCGGCCCCGTCGTCCACACCCCGGTGACGGGAAGTTGGTGAGGCCGCGTGGAACGACGGATCTTCGGGCTGGAGAACGAGTACGGGGTCACGTGCACCTTCCGTGGACAGCGCCGCCTGTCCCCGGACGAGGTCGCCCGCTACCTCTTCCGCAGGGTGGTCTCCTGGGGGCGCAGCAGCAACGTGTTCCTGCGCAACGGCGCCCGCCTGTACCTGGACGTGGGCAGCCACCCCGAGTACGCCACCCCCGAGTGCGACAGTCTCGTGGACCTGGTGGCCCACGACAAGGCCGGTGAGCGCATCCTGGAGGGGCTGCAGGTCGACGCCGAGCAGCGCCTGCACGAGGAGGGCATCGCCGGGGACATCTACCTGTTCAAGAACAACACCGACTCGGCGGGCAACTCCTACGGCTGCCACGAGAACTACCTCGTGGGACGGCACGGCGAGTTCGGACGCCTGGCCGACGTGCTCATCCCCTTCCTGGTCACCCGCCAGATCATCTGCGGCGCCGGGAAGGTGCTCCAGACCCCCCGCGGCGCCCTGTTCTGCGTCAGCCAGCGCGCCGAGCACATCTGGGAGGGCGTCTCCTCGGCCACCACCCGCTCGCGCCCCATCATCAACACCCGCGACGAGCCGCACGCGGACGCCGAGCGCTTCCGGCGCCTGCACGTCATCGTCGGCGACTCCAACATGAGCGAGACCACCACCCTGCTCAAGCTGGGCTCCACCGACCTGGTGCTGCGCATGATCGAGGCCGGTGTGGTCATGCGCGACTACACGCTGGAGAACCCGATCCGGGCCATCCGCGAGGTCAGCCACGACATGACCGGCCGCCGCAAGGTGCGCCTGGCCAACGGGCGCGAGGCCAGCGCGCTGGAGATCCAGCGCGAGTACCTGGACAAGGTGCAGAGCTACGTCGACCGGCACGGCACCGACGCCACCGGCAAGCGCGTCCTGGAGCTGTGGCAGCGCACCCTGGAGGCGGTCGAGACCCAGAACCTGGAGAGCGTCTCCCGCGAGATCGACTGGGTGGCCAAGTACCTGCTGCTGGAGCGCTACCGCGACAAGCACGACCTGTCCCTGTCCTCGCCGCGGGTGGCCCAGCTCGACCTGACCTACCACGACATCCACCGCGACCGCGGGCTGTTCTACCTGCTCCAGGGCCGCGGCCAGATGGAACGGGTGGTCGGCGACCTCAAGATCTTCGAGGCCAAGTCGGTGCCGCCGCAGACCACGCGGGCCCGGCTGCGCGGCGAGTTCATCCGGCGCGCCCAGGAGCAGCGCCGCGACTTCACGGTGGACTGGGTGCACCTCAAGCTCAACGACCAGGCCCAGCGCACGGTGCTGTGCAAGGACCCCTTCAAGTCGGTGGACGAGCGGGTGGAGAAGCTCATCGCCGGTATGTAGGACTTCCGGTCCCCTGCTCCCGGAGCCCCGTCCGGCGGTCGAAGGCCGTCCGTGTCGGGGCTCCGGCGTTCGTGGTGTTCCAGGGGATGGTTACGGCCCTTCTTTTCGGTAGTGTGACTCTGTCCCAAGCCGGAAATCAGAGGTTGTGACCCATGCACCGACGTGCTGCCGCCCTCGCGGTGCCGCTGACCGCGATCGCCCTGGCGGTCTCAAGCTGCGGAAACATCCCCGAAGAGTGGCGTACTCCCGCCTTCATGCGTATGGGGGAGGACCAGCTCGACCCGCGGCTTCCCGAAGTCACCGGCGAGGTCGGTGAGGAACCGGAGGTCGCCTTCCCCGACGAGGAGCCCCCGACCGAGCAGCTCTCGGGCGTCGTCGACGAGGGCCCGGGCGAGAACGAGCTGGTGCGCGCCGACGACCTCCTGATCGCCAACGTCGTCCAGTTCCAGTGGACCGGCCCCGGCGAGGGCGCTCCCGTCGAGGGGCAGTCCAGCTACGAGACCGGCGCCCCGGACCTGATCCGCATGGAGCAGATGCCCGCGGAGATCAGCGACGTGCTGGTCAGCCAGCCGGTCGGCAGCCGGGCCGTGTACGTCTTCCCGCCCCTGACCGAGCAGGAGCGCCAGCAGGCCGAGATGTCGGGGCAGCCCGTCCAGGAGGGCGCGAGCGTCCTGGTCATCGACCTGATGGACCGCTTCAACAAGGGTTCGGTCGTGGGGGGCGAGCAGGTCGCCGACGGCGGCGACGGCCTGCCCACGGTGACCCAGGAGGGCCACAGCGAGCCCACCATCGAGGTCCCCGACACCGATCCCCCCGAGAACCTGGAGGTCGTCCCGCTCATCGAGGGCGACGGCGCCGAGGTCGAGGAGGGCCAGCAGGTCATCGTCCAGTACAGCGGTGTGCGCTGGGAGGCCGACGACAACGGCGAGCACCCGGTGTTCGACTCCACCTGGAGCCGCGGCGGCGACCCCTTCGACACCACGATCGGCGCGGGCGCGGTCATCGAGGGCTGGGACGAGGGCATCGTCGGCCAGCCGGTCGGCAGCCGCCTGATGCTGGTCGTGCCCGGCGACATGGCCTACGGCGAGACCGAGGAGGAGTCCGGGGGAGCCCCCGCCGGGACGCTGGTCTTCGTCATCGACGTCCTGGGCGCCTACGACAACCCGCCGCCCCCCGAGCCCGCCGAGGGCGAGGGCGCCGGCGGCGAGGAGGCCGCACCGGAGGAGTCCCCCGCGCCCGAGGAGGGCGGGGAGTAGCCCTCCCGGCGCGGTCCCGTGCACGCCCGGGGCCGGGGAGCGGTCCCCGGCGCAGCCGGGCGCGTACACCCGGACGGCCGGCACCGGACGCCCCCGCGGGGAGGGAACCCGCGGGGGCGTCCGCGTGTCCGGCCCGGCCCCACCCGGGCGGACACGCCCAGGTACCGCGTTCCACTGCCCTTCCCCGACCGGTGCGTAGAGTCGAATCCATCGGTGGACGGGCGAGGGGGAAGCTCATGTCAGACCGTCGGCGCTACTGCTACGCCTCCGGGCTGGGCCTCGGTGTTCCGGCGCTGGAGGAGCTGTGCGCCCGAGGCTTCCCGCCCGGTCTGGTGGTGTCCCACCCCGCCGAGTTGGCCCACTGCTCCGGTTACCACGACTACGGGGCCCTCGCCGGCCGGCTCGGTCTGCCGCACCTGCGCGCCGCCCTCGACTCGGACGAGGTGCGCGAGGCGCTCACCGCCCACGGCATCGACCTGATGGTCGTCGCGGGCTGGTCGGGATCCGTCCCGCAGGAGGTCCTGTCCTCCCTGCCGTTGGGCGGGGTCGGAGTGCACCCGGCGCCGCTGCCCGTCGGCCGGGGCCGGGCGCCCATCCCGTGGACGATCCTGCGCGACATGCGCTCCAGCGCGGTGACCCTCTTCCACATCGAAGGGGAGGAGCACAGCGGCGACATCGTCGACCAGGCCTGGTTCGACGTGGCCCCGGACGCCACCGCCGCCGGTCTGTACGAACGCGTGGGACTCCTCCAGGCGGAACTGCTCGTGCGCCACGTGGAGGGCCTGCTGGAGGGCACCGCGCCCCGGCGGCCGCAGAGCGGCCACGCGTCGGTGTGGCCGCGCCGACGCCCCAGCGACGGCCACCTCGACCTCACCGCCTCCGGAAGCGACGTGGACCGGATGGTGCGCGCGCTAGCCGAACCCTACCCGGGGGCGTTCGCGATGTTCGGCAGCGCCCGGATCACCCTGTGCTCGGGACGCCTGGTGGGCGGGGTCGCCGGCGGGGCGCCCGGGCAGGTGGTCGCGACCGGCCGGGGGCGGGAGTGGGGGATCACCTGCGGGGACGGGGCCGTGTTCGTGCCCGAGGTGCTGCGGGTGGACGAGGGGGTGCGCGCCCGGCCGACCTCGTTGGCGATGTTCCGGCCCGGGACCTTCTTCGAGGCCCCCTCCCAGCACATGCTGGAGGGCACCCGGCGGGCGCCCCTGCCCGGACAGGCGCCGAGCGGACCGAACAGGGTCGTGCCCGCGGCCCGGACCGCGCCGGAGACACGGGCCGCGGAGCCCGGGGGCCCGGGGGAGGGGAACGCGCGGTCGCGGGCTTCGGCCACGGAGGAGGGGAATTCCGGGGCGGACGTGTCGGGGGCACCGGACGCGTCGGGGACTTCGGGTGCGTCGGGTGCGGCCGGGGTGGCCGGGGCGGAGGTTTCGGAGGCCCGGGAACCGGAGCAGCGGGTCTTTGAGGGGCGCGGCCCGGAGGCGCAGACGCCGCAGGCACGGGTTCCCGACACGCGGGGGCCGGAGCCCCAGGCCCCGGAGGCGCAGGCGGGGGACGGGACGGACCTCGCGCCCGGGATCATGGCGGGCGACCCCGGCCCGGCCGACCAGCGCTGAGGAGCGGGGAGGCCGGGAACCCGCGGTTCTGGGCGGAGTGCGCGCCGGAACCCGTAACCCAGGGCGGGAGGCGCTGAGCCTGGAACCCGTGGTGTGAGGCGGGGCGCGTCGGGACCCGGCGCCTGAGGTGGGAGACGCGAAAACCGGAGTCCGGGACGGAAGGCGTGAAGCCCGGAGCCTGCGGCTCGGGGCGGGAGGCGCAGAGGCCGGGGGTGCGGAACCCGGCGCTTTGGAGGGGCGCGGCGAGGGCCCGGAGCCCGGCGCTTCGGGCCGGACCGGGCCGGATCTGCCGAAGGCCGGGCAGCACGAGGCGGGCGGGGCGCGGGCGCCCCCTTCAACCAGGGTAGAAGCCCGGCCCCAGCTCGGACCAGACCGCTCCGGAGCCTGTGGACAACCCGCCCGCGCCTACAGCAGCGCGGCCGCGTGGCGGCCCGCCGCCGCGGCGCTCAGGAAGGCCGCGCGGTCCTCCTCCAGGCCCCGGCCCATCGTCGACACCTTCACCGGAAGCGTCCGCACCGCCTCCTCCAGTCCGTCCACACCCACCTCCACCAGGGTGTGCCGCTCGCCCAGAACCCCGGCCTGGACGCGCACGCGCTCGCCGAACACCCCCGGAAGCAGCGGCACCACCACCTCCGCCCGCGCCAGCGCCACCCGCCCGTAGGCGGTCAGGCTGTGGTGCGACACCCCCCGGTGCCGCTCGCGAGCGTCGGCCTCGCTCACCCGCAGCGACGCCACCGGACGCCCGCCCAGCACCGCCGCCGCGTTCACCGCCTCACCACACGAGACTCCCGAGAACCCCCACGGCGTCCCGGTGCCCAGGTTGCCCGGCCCTTGGCACACCACCGCCACGTCCGCGCCCAGCACGTGCCGGGCCGCCAACAGCCCCGAGTGCACGGTCACCGCCTCCAGGTCGCCGCCGAAGGACTGCCCCGTGGTCACGCACCCCGCCAGCAGCCCCTCCTCGCGCAGCGCGCCCACCAGCCGTGAGAACGCCGCGGGCAGCGCGCCCCCGTCCAGCATCACGTGGACGATCCGCGCCCCCGGCCGGTGCGCGCGCACCCCCGCCACCACGGCGGGCAGCGCCGAGTGCAGGTCGGCCACCACCACCGGCATGCCGTCCACTCCCTCGGCCGAGCGCAGCACCTCGTGGTGGGGCGAGCCCTGCTCGTCGGCGCCCAGCACGGTGGCCTGCAACGGCGTGTAACGGGCCTTGACCAGGTGGCCGGGCCCGCGGGGATCGGGGGGCAGCCGGTCGGGCACGGCCACCACCAGTGCGTACCCGCCCGTCCCCAGCCCCAGGTCCAGTGCACCGGTGTTGAGCAGCACGGTGTCGCCCGCCTCGGGCGCGCCCACCAGGTCGGTGTAGGCCAGCGCGCGGCACGTCACCTCCCCGCCTGCTCCCGCGGCCTCGCGGCCTCTGCGGCCCTCTTCGGCCACGGGCTCCAGCGCCACCGCGCACAGCACGACCCCCGGCCAGGAGGGGAGGATCTGACGGACTTCACCACGGCGCCACCGGATCATGCAAGGCACGGTACCGTCGTTGCTGAACCGGTGCCCGGGCGACGCGCCAGCGTCAGCCGCCGCCGGTCCATCCACCACGGGCGAGAAGGGTGCGGACGATGTCGCGCAGGAAGACGGAACGACAGCTGAACCTGGTCATCTGTCTGTTGTCCACGCGCCGCCACCTGACCGCTCAGGAGATCAGGAAGACGGTGCACGGCTACGCCGAGGCCGAGACCGAGTCCGCCTTCAAGCGCATGTTCGAGCGCGACAAGCGCGAACTGCGCGACAGCGGCATCCCCATCCAGGTGGGCACCGGCGACGCCATCAGCGGCGAGGAGGGCTACCGCATCTCCCGCTCCGACTACGAGCTGCCCGAGATCGAACTCCTGCCCGACGAGGCCCTTGTCCTGGGCCTGGCCGCCCGCGCCTGGCGGCACGCCTCCCTCGGCGAGGCCGCCGCCAACGCCCTGTTCAAGCTGCGCTCCGCCGGGGTCCCCGTCGACAGCGAGGCGGCCCCCGGACTCACGCCCGCCATGCGCACCGACGAGCCCTCCTTCGGCCCCGTCTGGCAGGCCGTGCGCGACCGGCGCCCCGTCTCCTTCGCCTACCGCAAGCCCGGCCAGACCGAGGCCGAGACCCGCGAGATCGAACCCTGGGGCATCGTCAACCTGCGCGGACACTGGTACGTGGTCGGCCACGACCGCCTGCGCGACGCCCGCCGCGTCTTCCGCCTGGGCCGCATCCGCGGCGAGGTGACCATCCTGCGCGGCGGCCCCGACGTCGTCGTCCCCGAGGGCGTGGACCTGCGCTCGGTGGTCGCGGGCCACAGCGCCGAGTCCGAGCGCACCGCCGTCCTGCGGGTGCGCACCGACTCCGCGCACGCCCTGCGCCGCAGCGCCCTGCGCGTGGTCCCCGGCGAGCGCGACAGCTCCGGCGTCGGCTGGGACACGCTCACCCTGCCCTACACCGACACCCCCGACCTGGTGCGGCGCGTGGCCTACTTCGGCTCCAACGCGGTCGTCGTCGAACCCGTGGGCGCCCGCGAGGCCATGGCCGCGCACCTGACGGCCACCGCCGAGACCGCCCCCGCCGCCGAGGCCGGGGACGGTCCCGGCGCGGTGGAGGAGACCGAGGCCCCCGCCCGCGGTCCCCGCTCCGCCGACCAGCTGCGCCGCCTGCTGATGCTCGTCCCCTACGCCCTGGGCCGCGACGTGCGCGTGCCCGAGGTGGCCCGCCACTTCGGGCTCAGTGAGAAGCAGGTGGTCGCCGACCTCAGCCTGCTGTGGATGTGCGGCCTGCCCGGCTACACCCCCGGCGACCTCATCGACGTCGACCTCGACGCGGCCAGGGAGACCGGCGAGATCATCATCGCCAACGCCGACACCCTCGCCCAGCCGCTGCGCCTGACCGCCGACGAGGCGGCCAGCCTGGTCGTGGGCCTGTCCCTGCTGGAGGCGCTGCCCGAGACCGAGGGCCTGGAGACCGGCGCCCTCAAGCGGGTGGGCGAGAAGCTGCGCGCCGCCGCGGGGGCCGCCGTGGGCTCGCTGGCCGACTCGGTCCAGGTGCGCGTGGAGGGCGACGCGCAGGTCGCCCAGACCCAGCGCCGCTGCGCCGACGCGCTGGAGGCGGGCCAGCGCCTGCACCTGCGCTACCTGTCGGGCTACCTGGACCAGGTCACCGAACGCGACGTGGACCCCATGGGGCTGGTGGTCCAGGACGGCTACCCCTTCCTGGAGGGCTACTGCCACCTGCGCCGGGACGTGCGCCTGTTCCGCCTGGACCGGGTCCTGGAACTGACGGTGCTGCCCTTCGCCGCCGAGGTGCCCGAGGGGGTGGGCCGCCGCGACCTGTCCGGGGGCGTCCTCCAGCGCTCGGAGCGCGACGCCCTGGTCGTCCTGGACCTGGAGCCCGCGGCCCGCTGGGTGACCGAGGACTACGTGTGCGAGTCGGTGACCGAACTGCCCGGGGGAGGGGTCCGTGCCACCCTGCGCACCCCCGCCCCGGCCTGGGTGGTGCGGCTGGCGCTGCGTCTGGGGCGGCAGGGGCGCGTGGTGTCTCCTGTGGCGCTCGCAGAGGAGGCCCGGGCCGAGGCCCGCCGTGCGCTGGAGCACTACCGGACGCCCCAAACCTCCGTGAAATTGGTCGAGACCACTTCGTCGCCCGAGTGAGGCCCAGACGTTCACCCAGGGTCAAGGGACAGGTCGGTCCGGAAAGGATAAGGTTGCAGCGTGATCGTCCTCGCTGTCCTGATCGGTGTGGTTGCGGCCGGACTCGTCGCCATCGGTGCCCTGGTGCTGCGCGCACGCCGCGCGGCGGGGGTGCTGTCCCTGGCGGTGGCACGGGCGTCGGACGAGTACCGGACGAGCAGCGCTGACCTGCGTGAGCGCGTCGGCCGCGGCGTCGCGGGGCCGTGATGGCCCCGCGTCCGAATGCGCGTACCATCGAAGGCGCTTGGTCGCGCCCCACAGAGAGGTAGAACCATGGGACCGTTCAACGGACCTACCATCGCCATCCTCATCGTCCTGGCGATCCTGCTCTTCGGAGCCAAGAAGCTCCCGGACCTGGCCCGCTCCCTGGGGCGCAGCGCGCGCATCCTCAAGGCCGAGAGCAAGGGCCTGGTCGACGACGACAACAACGAGTCCGAGGACAACGCGGACACCCGCGCCCAGACCCACCAGCAGCAGGCCCCTCAGCAGAACGCGCCGGGCCAGCCCCAGCAGGGCTACCAGCAGCCGCAGCAGCCCCAGCAGCAGGGCTACCCGCAGCTGCCCCCCGGCCAGCGCATCGTCGACGAGTCCGGTGAGACCACGCACCGCACCTACGGCAACTAGCCTCCCGGAGGCCGTGGAGCGACGCGCGCGCGGGCTCCGCCCCGCCCCGGAGTCCAGGGCCCCGACGCCGAGCGGCACGGGGCCGGAGCAGACGACGAGAGAGTGACCGCACGATGAGGGCACGAAGCCGGGCCACCAACCCCGAGGCCCGGATGCCGCTCATGGACCACCTGCGCGAGCTGCGCAACCGCCTGGTGAAGGCGATGATCGCCCTCGCCCTGGGCGCGGTGGTCGGCGTCCTGACCGACGACTGGGTGTGGGACTTCCTGGTGGAGCCCTACTGCTCCCTGCCGGTGTCCCAGGTGAACGGTCCCGACGACTGCTCGCTCATCGTCACCGGGCCCTTCGACGCCTTCTTCGTCTCGATGAAGATCTGGCTCTTCGTCGGCGCCCTCGTCTCCGCGCCGTTCTGGCTGTACCAGCTGTGGGCCTTCGTCGCCCCGGCCCTGCACGGGCGCGAGAAGCGCTACGCCTACATCTTCGCGCCCCTGGCCGCGGTCCTGTTCGCGGTGGGCGCGACCCTGGCGTACTTCATCACCTCGTACGCGCTGACGATGCTCTTCGGGTTCCTGCCCGAGGACGCCGACCCCTTCCTCACCATCAGTGAGTACCTCAACTACATGCTCATCATGATGGGCATGTTCGGCCTGGGCTTCGTGCTGCCGCTGCTGGTGGCGCTGCTCAACATCATCGGGATCCTGCCGCACGCGGCCATCGCCAAGTGGCGCCGCGTCATCATCTTCGCGGTGTTCGTGATCGCGGCCGTCATCACCCCGGCCGAGCCGATCTCCATGCTCGCCCTGGCCGTTCCGCTCATCGTCCTCTTCGAGGTGGCCGAGCTGTTCGCCTTCCTCAACGACCGGCGCAGGAAGCGCGACGACCCCTACGCCGACCTGGACGACGACCAGATCTCCGAGCTCGACGAGACGCCCTCCGAGCTGGACGAGACCCCCTCGCCGCTGGACGGCCCCGACGTGGGCGAGGAGAGCGGAAGGCGCTCCTGATCCCCTCCGGCACGCGCTAGGGTCGGGCGGTGGGACAGGCCGCGGCGCTGTCCCGTCGGCCCGGGCACCCCGGCCGACGCCGGTTGCTGGGAAGAGGAAGTGCGATGAGCGAGCGGACCGAGACCGAGCGGCAGCTCCCGCCCGAGGCCATGGGCAACGAGAAGTGGCACGACACCACCGACGCGGTCTGGATGCGGTCCTCCCTGTCCAAGGAGGAGTCCGAGGCCGTGGTCGAGGTCGCCACCTTCGACGACGGCTTCCGCGCGGTGCGCGACGGCAAGTCCCCCGAGAAGGGCACCCTGTTCTTCACCCCCGCCGAGTGGGAGGCCTTCGTCCTGGGCGCCCGTGACGGCGAGTTCGACATCCCCGAGGAGTACCTCACCGAGGAGGAGCGCCGCATCCAGCGCGGCGAGGTCGACACCGAGGTGGCCTGGGTCCCCTCGCCGCTGAACACGCCCAAGGCGATGGAGGAGTACCACCGCCGCCAGCGCGAGGAGGCCGAGCAGGGCGACGCGGGGGCCTCCGAGTAGGACCGGCCAGCCAGCGCGCCGGGCTCCGCCAGCACGGCGGCGCCCGGCGCGCGCGGAACGGGGCGGGCGCCTGGCCTGAGCGGGACCCGGAGCCGGGGCCGGGCCCGGAGCGGTTCCCCGCCCGGCGGCCTGCGCCCCGGAGGTTCGCCCCTCCTCCGGTTCCTCTCCGGCTGCTACTCCTCCTCTTCCGCCTCCTCGGGCTCCTCCCCGCCCTCGAACGCGTCGCCGATCTCGTCCACGACCTCGGCCGCGACGTAGCCCGCCGCGAGGCCGCCCGCGACACCGAGCGCGACCCCGCCGACGGCGCCGAGCACGCCGCCGCCCTCCTGCTCCCCGTACTCCCCCTCGTGCCCGGAGAACCCGCGGCGCCGGTACAGCGCCTGCCCGATCCACTCGTCCACCGCCCGCGTCCAGTCGGTGTGGTCGGCGTCGGAGTGTTCGGCCCGGAACCAGCTGGGGGCGCCGCCCTCCGCGAACCCCTCGGCGTGGCGGTCGAAGGCGAAGCCCACCGCGACGCCCGCCGGGTCGGCGGCGAAGAGGACCTCCACCTCACCCGCCTCGTGCGCGTGGTGCTCGGCGGGGTGGAACACCAGGGTCTGGAGGAACGCGGCCTCCTCGTGGGGGCCGAGCGGCGGCCCGCCCTCCACCCGAACCCCGGCGAACACGGCCCCCAGCCGCAGCATCGCCTCCAGCACGCGCTCCTGGACCGGCAGCGGGTGGACGTGGACGCGGTCGAGGTCGCCCTTGTCTGCGTCCCCGTCGACGATCACCTCGGTGCGCAGCCCCGCCAGGACGCCGGGCAGCGGCGAGCCCCCGGCCTCGGTGAGGGGTGCCTGCCACGGAACCGGATGGCTGAAGGGGATCGACAGGTGCTCCCCGGCGTCCAGGCTCACGCCCGCCGCCACGGGGACGCGGGTCCACTCCGCGCCGCCGGTGGCCTCCCCCTCCTCGTCCTCGGTCCGGGCGACCAGCACGAGGACGATCTCGGCGATGTCGGTGCGGCTTCCGCCGCCCGTGAGCTCGACACTGCCCTCCAACAGGTCCCCGGGGCGGGTGTGGGGGTGCGGCAGGACGGTGTCGACGGTGGGTCCGTCGTCACCGAAGACGGCGAGCAGGCGTTTGAAGACCATGGTTTCCTTCCGGGAGGCGTCGTGTGCGCCGCGGCGCGCGGATGGCCGGTGCGCTGGTGTCGCCCGCCCAACGCGGACGCGGTGCGCGCCGGTTCCGCGTCGGGCGGGACCGGATTCCGGGGGAGGGCTTTGGGGGCGTCCGCAAACGCGCCCGTGCACAGTGTGGCCGGGAGTGTGCGAACGGTGCCCGGTAACGGCTCTGGTGGAACGGGTGGGCCCCGCAGGTCCACGGTGGGTCGCACCGTGGCCGGGCTGTGGCAGGCCCGTGGCGGGGCTGAGCGGCTGTGGCCCGGTGGATGTCGTTTGGGGCGGGCCGCAACACGGCTGCCCCGCCGCAGTGCCGCCTCGCTGCCGTATCCCTTGGCCGGAAGCGGCCAGGGGGTGCGCGGGTGCCGACGGAGGCGCTGACGACGGTGCCGCTCCTTCTCCTTCTCCTTCCCCGTCTTCCTTGGCTGTGCTGGAGCGATCGCGGGAATGAGACAGGCGGTCAACGCTTGCTGTGCGCGCGTGGTTGGCCGTTCCTGCGGTGGCACCAGCTGCCGCGAAGTGGCCTGGGAGGGCGACCAACGGTCGGGGTTCGGGGGCGGCTGGGCTCTGCTGCGTTGGCACCAAAGGCGGCGGGTGTCCGGGGGCTCCGCTCAACGCTCCACCTGCTGGTGGTGGCGGGAGGTGGCGTCACCAGCTGCCGCGAAGTGGCGTGGGAGGGCGACCAACGGTCGGGGTTCGGGGGCGGCTGGGCTCTGCTGCGGTGGCACCAAAGGCAGCGGGACTGTCGGGCTCCGGGCAGCGGTCCGGGCCCCTGGGGCGGGGGTGGGCGACGGTGGCAGCGACGACGGTGGGCGCGGGGCCCGGGCCGCCTGCTGGGTGCGGGCATGCCGGGGTTCGGCGCGGCCCGGGGGTCATGTGCGCGGTGGTGGATCCGGGTCCCTGCCGGGCGGGTGGTCCCGGTCCCGTCCTGGGTGGTGGTGTGTGCGGAGTTCGCGTTGGTACTTGGCCCGGTTGTGCGGCCCGCACAACGGTTGCAGATTGGCCACCACCGTGCGCCCGCCCCGGGAGAAGGAGGTGACGTGGTCGGCTTGGCAGAGGGCGACCGGTACTTCGCATCCGCCCGGGTGGGCGCAGGTGCTGTGCCCGTGGAACGCAGCGGTGCGCTGGCGGGCTGAGGCCAGGCGGCGGCTGTGGCCCACGTCCAGGACCTGTCCGGTGGGCGGTGCGGTGAGCATCCGCACCACCTCGGAATCCCCAGCAAGTTCGTGGACCAGCCCGACCGGAATCACCCGACCGTGCTCGTCCAACGCCGGAACCTCCTGACCTTCGGCGTCCAGGTAGGTCTGCACAGGCACCACGATGCGGATCTGCGCCAACGGGGCCGGAGTGTTGGTACATCCAGTGTGGGTGGTGGCAAAACGCAGCGCCGCGATGAGCGCGTCATGCTCACGCTGGGACCGAGACCGGGTGTCACCCTCCCCGGGCGGGGTGGTGAAGGTGTCGATGGCCGCGCGCACGATCAACGCATCCCCGCTGCCTCCCCAGGCCTGCAACTGGTAGCTGCCCTGGAACGTGTCATGGAGCGTTAGTCCACGGGCGGCGTGAGCAGCCTCGTGGTCACGGTCCAGGCGGTGCGGATCCAAACGGTAAGCGACCTGGCGGGCCACCGACTGGAGCTGGTTGACCGACAACGCGGGCCGCTCCGTCTTCGCCGCCACCAGCGCCGCTTCGAACCCCTGCCGGTACTCCACCTGATCGGGAAAATGCTGCTCATCGCGGGTCTGGACGGCCTTGTCAGTGGCCTTGGCGATCGCCACCGCCTCACCCAAGGCCAAAGCGCCCTCCTCCACCGCTTCCACCGTGGCAGGCAGAGTCTCCTCGTGCACGTGTTGGGCCAGACGGGCCAAATCCTTGGCCTGAGCGGTAGGGATCTTGCACCGATGGGTGATCCACTTGTCCAGCGTGGAATAGCCGCTGTAGCGGGCTACCTCGCCGCGTGCGTACAGGCGCGCCATCCGCGCGAGCGCCTGGTAGCGGAGCAGGTCCAGCTGCGCCCACAGCGCCGCGACCTCCTCAGCCGCACTCTCGTCCGCCCCGGGCGGCACCTCGGCGTTCAACGCCTGGTGGATGATCTCGCGCGCACCGGCCAGCGCGGCCACGGCCGGGGAACATTCCCCGGGGGCCGCCTTGGGCGCTGCGATCATCATCTCCATACTTCTTATTATAGGCCAGCACCCGCCCTTTCTCCACTATTCACAACCCCGAATTCGACGCCTTTCTTTCCGGGGGCAGCTCTTGATTGAATGGCCACAATTAAGGTGGACTCAAAAGGTGTCCGAAAACGAGCGTCCAGAACGGGAACTCGCCGTTGGTGTCACCGCCAGCCGCCCCAACCCCAGGGGCCGGGGTCGGTGCCCGAGGCTGGAGGGTCCGCTTGCCGTTGGTGCCGACGTCGCAGAGCCCGACCACCCCTACACCCCCGGGCGTTGGTCGCCCTCCGGTGGTCGCTCCCGCCTTTGGTGCGGCTGTTCGTCGGCCACCTGCACCCCCCACCCAGCACCAGCCGCTTGCCGAAGACCATTCCACTTCGCGGCAGCTGGCGCGCTTTCGTTGCCGCCAGCAACCCCCGATAGGAATGGCGTAGGGGAGAGACCTGTGGGCGGCCCCTCCCTGCCCCTCAATTATTTATCCTTATTAATCTGCGGGGCGTAGGTCGTTGGGCGCGGGCCCTGGCCCTGGCCCTGGCCCTGGCTCTGGCCCTGCTCCTGGCCCTGGCCCTCGCCCGCTGCGGCGCGGGCGTCGACGCCGAACCGCTCGTCAGGCTGGGGGAGCTGACCGTGGACCTGTCGGCCAGGACCGTGACCCGCGAGAGCGGCTCGGGGATGGAGGGCGTGCGGCTGACCCCCGCCGAGTGACGCTTCCTGGAGATCCTCATACGCCGCGCCGGGAAGCTCGTCACGCGCCAGGGCCTGCTGGCGGACGTGTGGGGGTCCGAGCACGTCACCGACACCGGTTACCTGCGCCTGTACGTCTCCCAGCTGCGCAAGAAGCTCGAACCCGACCCCAGGGCGCCGCGGTTCCTCATCACCGAGCCCGGCACGGGGTACCGTTTCCAGCCCCCCGGATGACCAGCGCCGCACGCGTGGTTCATCGTTGGGTTGAGCGGCCGTGGACCCGGGGGACCGGGTGCCCGAGCCGAGGAGGCCGTGCCACGGGGCACGCCGCGGAAGAAGGAAGTGAGAACGATGGGTTTCGGGGCACGTGAGATCCTGATCCTCCTGGTCATCGCGCTGCTGCTGTTCGGAGCCAAGAAGCTCCCGGACCTGGCGCGCTCCCTGGGCCGCAGCGCCCGCATCCTCAAGGCCGAGACCAAGGGCATGCACGACGACGCCGACGGCGCGCGGCCCGCCGAGCCGGAGCGGGCCGCCGCGCAGCCCCAGCCCCAGCAGCCGACCGCGCAGCCGGCGCTGGAGGGCAGGATCATGACCGCCGAGGAGTACGGCACCGCGCGGCCCCGCACCGCCGGGAACTGAGGCCGCCTCGCGGGCCCGGGGACGGGCCCTTCCTTGGGGAGGTGCGCGGGTGCGCGATCCGGCACGACCGAAATCCGGGGCCTTTGGCGGGAGCGGCGGGGCGCCGCACGGGGTCCTCAGAAACCTGGTGGCCGACTGGTGCGGCGGCGGGACCGGTGTGGGTAGTGTGACCGAACGGGCACCCCGGCCGGGCCCGCGGTCCGGGCCGGGAAGCCCGCAGCCACACCGCCGCGCGCCGTTCCCGCCCCCGTGGCCGACGGGAGACGAGCGCACCGGGCACGGCGCGCTCCGGCGCACCCCGCGCCCCCGTTCCCGCTAGGACTCCCATGCCCCCACACATCGCCCTCCTGGTCAACCCCAACTCCGGGCGGCGCCGCGCGGCCGTCGTCGCGGTACGCCTCAAGGAGGCGCTGCGCGAGGCGGGAGCCAGAGTGCACGTCTACACCGGCCGCTCGGCCGCCGACAGCCGCCGCATGGCCCGCCTGGCCGCCTCCGACCGGCCCGACGCGCTCGTGGCCGTGGGCGGGGACGGGCTCGTCCACCAGGCCCTTCAAGCGGTGGTGGGCACCGGGGTCCCCCTGGCCGTGGTCCCCACCGGGACCGGCAACGACATCGCCCGGGCCTTCGGCCGCCCGAGAGGGTCGGCCAGGGACGTGGCCGAGGCGGTCCTGCGGGGGCGCACCCGCCCCGCCGACGCCGTGCGCCTGACCCTGGCCGACGGTACGCAGCGCTACTACCTCAGCGTCCTGGCCTGCGGCTTCGACGCCCGGGTCAACGAGCGCGTCAACGGGTTCCGCCACCGGATCGGCCGCGCGGGGTACGTGGCCGGGATCCTGGCCGAGCTGCGCTCCTTCCACCCCATCGACTACGACATCGAGGTGGACGGGCGCCGCATCGCCGAACCCGGGATGCTCGTCGCGGTCGGCAACACCAGCGCCTACGGCGGCGGCATGCGGGTGTGCCCCGACGCCGTCCCCGACGACGGCCTCCTCGACGTGGTCTTCGTCCGCCGGGCCCCGATCGGCCGCTTCCTGAGCGTGTTCCCCCGCGTCTTCAACGGCAGCCACACCGGCCTCGACGAGGTGGTGGTCGAACGCGGGCGCACCGTCACCGTCCGCGGCGCGGCGGGCGTCGCCTACGCCGACGGTGAACGCGTCGGCGAACCGCCCCTGGTCTGCGAGGTGGCCCCCAAAGCGGTCGAGATGTTGGAGCTGACCTCATAGGCTGGAGGCCATATGAGTAGTCACGCTGAGCGGTACGCCGCCTTCCGTCGGCGCCAGGGGTCCTCCAGCGCCGCCATCGAGGCCTTCCAGGGCCTCTACGGGTTCGAGTTCGACCCCTTCCAGATCCGGGCCTGCAAGGCGCTGGAGAACGGCCACGGGGTGCTGGTGGCCGCGCCGACCGGCTCCGGCAAGACCGTGGTCGGCGAGTTCGCCGTACACCTGGCCCTGGGCGAGGGCACCAAGTGCTTCTACACCACGCCCATCAAGGCGCTGTCCAACCAGAAGTACAACGACCTCGTCAAGCGCTACGGCGCCGACCAGGTCGGCCTGCTGACCGGTGACAACAGCGTCAACGGCGAGGCGCCCGTGGTGGTCATGACCACCGAGGTGCTGCGCAACATGCTCTACGAGGGCTCGGCCACCCTCGGCGGACTGGCCTACGTGGTGATGGACGAGGTGCACTACCTCGCCGACCGCTTCCGCGGCGCGGTCTGGGAGGAGGTGATCATCCACCTGCCCGAGTCGGTGCGCATGGTCGCCCTCTCGGCCACCGTCAGCAACGCCGAGGAGTTCGGCGAGTGGCTCCAGCAGGTGCGCGGCGACACCACCGTCATCGTGGACGAGAAGCGGCCCGTGCCGCTGTGGCAGCACGTGATGGTCGGCAACCGCGTCCACGACCTGTTCGTGGACATGGAGGAGGACGCCGGCCCCGGGTCCGAGGAGGGGGAGGAGCGGGAGGGCTCCACCGGTCGCGCCAAGAAGCGCAGGCGCGAGCGCCGCCGCCAGGGCTGGCAGCCCCGCGAGATCGAGGTCGGCGGGCAGAAGCTGCGGATCAACCCCCGGCTGACCCGGTTCGCCGAGGAGGACTCGCGCGTCACCCAGCTCGCCAACCGGCGCCGCCACCCGCAGTCGCGGGCCCGCGGCAACGTGCGGCCGCGCTCGCGGTTCGCGCCGCCCTCGCGGCCCACCATCATCGAGGAGCTGGACGACGACGGCCTGCTGCCCGCGATCACCTTCATCTTCAGCCGGGCGGGGTGCGACGACGCCGTCCGCCAGTGCCTGGCGGCCGGGCTGGTGCTCACCACCTCGGAGGAGGCCGACGAGATCCGCGAGTACGCCGAGACGCGGTGCGCCGACATCCCGCCCGCCGACCTGGCCGTGCTCGGCTTCGAGCAGTGGCTGCGCGCCCTGGAGGCGGGCATCTCCTCCCACCACGCCGGGATGCTGCCCACCTTCAAGGAGATCGTCGAGCACCTGTTCTCGCGCGGCCTCATCCGCGCGGTGTTCGCCACCGAGACCCTGGCCCTGGGCATCAACATGCCCGCGCGCACGGTGGTCATCGAAAAGCTCGACAAGTGGAACGGCGAGACCCACGCCCAGCTCACCCCCGGCGAGTACACGCAGCTCACCGGACGCGCCGGGCGGCGCGGCATCGACGTGGAGGGCCACGCGGTGGTCGTGTGGCAGGCCGGGACCGACCCCGAGTCGGTGGCCAGCCTCGCGGGCACCCGCACCTACCCCCTCAACTCCAGCTTCCAGCCCTCCTACAACATGGCGGTGAACCTGGTCGGCCAGGTCGGCCGCCAGCGCAGCCGCAACATGCTGGAGGCGTCCTTCGCCCAGTTCCAGGCCGACCGCGCCGTCGTGGGCCTGGTCAAACAGCTGCGCAAGAGCGAGGAGGCCCTGGAGGGCTACGCCCAGGCGGCCGAGTGCCACCTGGGTGACTTCATGGAGTACGCCGCGCTGCGCCGAGCCCTGAGCGACCGCGAGTCCATGCTCTCCAAGAACCGTTCGGCCCGGCGCCGCGACGAGGCCCTGGAGAGCCTGGAGAAGCTGCGCACCGGCGACATCATCCGCATCCCCTCGGGCCGCTACTCCGGACACGCGGTCGTGCTGGACCCGGGGCTGCGCCACGACCTGCCCGCGCCCCTGGTGCTCACCGTGGACAAGCAGGTCAAGCGGGTCAACGCCAGCGACTTCACCGTTCCGGTGCACCCCTCCGGGCGCATCCGCGTGCCCAAGTCGTTCTCGGCCAAGTCGCCGCGCTCGCGCCAGGACCTGGCCTCCACGCTGCGCAACAAGCTCAAGGAGCGCGGCACCGACCCGGTCTACGAGCGGGGCTCGCGTGACGCGGGGGAGGACTCCGAGGTGCTGCGCCTGCGCGGGGAGATGCGCCAGCACCCCTGCCACGGGTGCGCCGACCGCGAGGACCACGCCCGCTGGGCTGAGCGCTACTTCCGCCTGCGCCGGGAGACCGACGGCCTGCGCCGCCGGGTGGAGGGGCGCTCGCACGTCATCTCCCGCACCTTCGACCGCGTGTGCGGGGTGCTGGACGACCTGGGGTACCTGGAGGACGACAGCGTCTCCGACGACGGGTCGCGGCTGGCCAAGGTCTACTCCGAACTGGACCTGCTCGTGGCCGAGTGCCTGCGCCGCGGCCTGTGGAAGGGGCTGACCCCGGTCGAGCTGGCCGCCTGCGCCGCCTCGCTGGTCTACGAGGCGCGCCGGGGCGACGACGCCTACCCGCGCCTGCCCGGCGGGCGGGTGGACGAGACGCTCGCGGAGATGGTGCGCCTGTGGGGTGAGCTGTCCGAGGTCGAGTCCCGGCACCGGGTGTCGTTCCTGCGCCAGCCCGACCTGGGCTTCGTGTGGACGGCGCACCGGTGGGCGGGCGGCGACCGGCTGGACGCCATCCTGCGCCAGGCCGACATGCCCGCCGGTGACTTCGTGCGCACCGCCAAGATGCTGGTGGACATGCTCGGCCAGATCGCCGGGGCCAGCGGCGACGCCGAGGTGCGCACCACCGCGCGCAAGGCCGGTGACCTGGTGCGGCGCGGGGTGGTGGCCTACTCCTCGTTCACCTGACCCACCGGCCGCAACCGTCGCCGGTGCGACGCGGGGGTTCCGGCCCGCGGCGGCCTCGTCCCTGGCGGCGCGGCGGGCCGTCGGCGGTGTTTCCGGGAGCGGGGTCGCCCCGGCGGACCCGTCCGGTCGCCGCGCCGGGCACGTGCGGGTCCGCGCCTCCCGGACCGGAGCACGGGCCCGGGAGGGCCGTCAACGCGGGTCCGGCGGGGGGATCTCCCCGGACCCGCGCACGACGAGCGCGGTGGGCACCCGCTCCTCGCGGGGCGGGCCGTCGTCGCCCGCGATGCGTGCGAAGAGCCGCCGCACCGCCAGGGCGCCGATGCCCATCACGTCCTGGGCGATCACGGTCACCCGGGGCGTGAGCAGGTCGGCCATGGGGAAGTCGTCGAAGCCCACCACCGCGACGCGCTCGTGCAGGCCGCGTTCCTGGAGGGCCTGGATGGCGCCGATGGTCACCAGGTTCTGGGCGGTGAACAGGGCCGTGGGCGGGTGCGCGGAGTCCAGCAGCGCACCGGCCGCCCGCGCCGCCGAGGCGGAGCCGCCCAGGCCGCACACCACGCGCCCGGGGCGCTCGGGCAGGCCCCGCTCGGCCAGGGCGGTCCGGTAGCCGGCCAGGCGCTCGCCCGCCGTGCTGATCCCGTGCTCGTGGCCCAGGAAGGCGATCTCTGTGTGCCCGTGGTCGGCCAGGTGCAGCACCGCCTCGCGGGCCCCCTCGGCGTTGGCGGCCATGACCGCGTCGGCGTCCAGGCCGCGCGGCGGGCGGTCGGCGAACACCACCGGGGTGCCGGTGCGGATCTCGCGGTGCAGGTAGGCGTGGTCGGGCGCGGCCGGGACCAGCAGGATGCCGTCCACCCGGTGCAGGGTGGCCGCCCGCACCAGCTCCAGTTCGCGCCGGGGGTCCTCGTCCAGGCTCCCGGACAGGACCAGGGTGCCGTGCTCGCGGGCCACGTTCTCCACCGCCCGGTTCAGCGTGGCGGAGAAGGGGTTGGCCACGTTCTCCAGCAGCAGGGCGATCTGGCGGGTGGCGCCGTCGGTGCGGCGCAGGCTGGAGGCGGCCAGGTTCGGCCGGAAGTCCAGCTGCGCGACGGCCCGCATGACGCGGTCGCGCAGTTCCTCGGAGACGGTGGAGACGTCGTTGACCACGCGCGAGACCGTCTTGACGCTCACCCCGGACAGGGCCGCGACGTCGCGCATGGTGGCCCGGCGCACCGGGTCCGCCGTGGGCCGACCGCCGTTGTGGTCCACCGCTACCAACCCCCTCGTCCCGACACCGTCCGCGGCGTTCCCGGCGCGGGGGCGGGGCGCCGCGCGCGGCAAACGCCCGGGGGCTCAGGGAGGTCCGGGCACGCGCGGTCCCATTGTGCCCCAGCGACCCCGGCCGGTGAGCGGGAACGCCGCAGACGCCTTCCCCCACTGGAGGGGGATCGGGGGCGCGCGGACCGAGGAAGGCGCCCGGGTGGCGCACGCCACACGCGGAACACCCCGGTCGCGGGCGGTGTTGGACGCGATGGCGGACCCCGGTGGCCGGAGCGGCACCCGGAGGGGGTCATCATGGAGAGACACGGGACCCCTGGGCCTGTAGTTCGCAAGACACCTGAAACGAGGCTTGAGCAGTGCTGCGCACCCTCATCAACGGCAAGATCCACCGCGCCACGGTCACGCAGGCCGACCTGCACTACGTCGGGTCGGTCACGATCGACGCCGACCTGATGGACGCCGCCGATATCGTCGACGGCGAGCAGGTCCACATCGTCGACATCGACAACGGCGCCCGGCTGGTCACCTACGCGATCACCGGCGAACGCGGTACCGGCGTCATCGGCATCAACGGCGCCGCCGCCCGGCTGG
This sequence comes from Nocardiopsis sp. CNZ308, assembly GCF_004217075.1. Taxonomy (NCBI): domain Bacteria; kingdom Bacillati; phylum Actinomycetota; class Actinomycetes; order Streptosporangiales; family Nocardiopsidaceae; genus Nocardiopsis; species Nocardiopsis sp. CNZ308. The sequence goes on from NZ_SHKJ01000001.1 coordinate 5,125,751, forward strand.
TCAGCCCGGGCGACCTGGTCATCATCATCTCCTACGCCCAGCTCACCGAGGCCGAGCGGGCCGAGCACGTCCAGCACATCGTGCACGTGGACCGCGACAACAGGATCATCTCCCTGGGCGAGGACCCGGCCGAGCCGGTGCCGGGCAGCGCGCTGGTCTCCGGGCGCTGACCCGGGCCGCTGAATCCGGTTCTCCCCGACCCGGAGCGCCGGACCCGGCCCCGCCCGCCGGACTCCCCACGGTGGCCGCGCCGACGCCCCCCGCGTCGGCGCGGCCACCGTCGCCGTACGGGGGCGGTGCCCGCGCAGGCCGGACGCTTCCCCGGGGCGGGCGTGCGGCGCCCGCCCGGCTCCCGGATCCGCTTTCGTGCGGCCGAAACCTCCGAAGCGGGAGACCGAATCCCGTGTTCGGCAAGGGTCGCAGGTCACTGGTGCCGTGGCCGGTTCCGGCCTGATCACCCTTGCCCGTGCCGGGTATGTCCTCCATCGGCATGGACAGGACTGGGGAGCAGGAACAGCGCCGGATCGCCGAACACATCGAGTGGCAGAAGCAGGGTGCGTGGGTGGTCCTGTGGGGTCCCTACACCCGCTGTTTCTGGGCGTTCGCGTGCTGGCCGGTGATCCCCGCGGGCGGCGTCGTCATCAGCGCTCGCGACCCGCACACCCTGTACTCGGAGATGCGCTACGTCGAGCGCGAGCACGACTACCTGCGGTGGCGCTACGGGCGTCACTGAGCGGCGCCCGTCAGGGGCGTTATTTACGACATGGCGGACATAACACGCTTCTGACTAGGATTCCTCCGTTGGTAGGACCGAACAGAGGACGCACGCGTGTCGACACCCACCGCTCAGCCAGGGGACGCCCTCACCGAGCCCGAACGGGCCCGGCTCCAGCGGCGCACCGTCCTGGTCCTCATGCTCGCCCAGGTGGTCGGGGGCGTGGGCATGGGCGCGATGATCGCGGTGGGCGCGCTCATCGCCCTCGAACTCACCGGCTCCGACACCTGGTCCGGCATGGCCACCACCATGATCACCCTGGGCGCCGCCGTGTTCGCCCTGCCCCTGGCCTCGCTGGCCGCCCGGCGCGGCCGCCGACCCGGCCTCGCGCTGGGCTGGACGCTCGGCGCGCTCGGCGGCACCGTCGTCATCGCCGCCACGGTACTGGAGGCGTTCGCGCTCTTCCTCGTTGGCATGGTCCTGGTCGGCGCCGGGACCGCCACCAACCTCCAGGCGCGCCACGCCGCCGCCGACCTGGCCTCCGAGCGCAGCCGCGGCCGGGACCTGTCGATCGTGGTCTGGGCGACCACCGTCGGTTCGGTGGCGGGCCCCAACCTCACCGGCCCCGGTGCGCGCGTGGCCGACCTGTTCGGCCTGCCCGCCCTGCTGGGCCCGGTGCTGTTCACCACCACCGGGTTCGTCCTGGGCGGACTGCTGATCTTCGCCCTGCTGCGCCCGGACCCGCTGCGCGCGGCCACCGCGGACCGCCCCTCCGGCGGCGCGGCCCCCTCCGGAGCCCGGCTGTCCGTGGCCGGGGCGCTGCGGGTGGTCGCGGCCAGCCCGGGGGCGCTGCTCGCGGTGGTCGGCATCGTGGCCAGCCACACGGTGATGGTCGCGGTCATGACCATGACACCCGTGCACATGTCCCACCACGGCGCGGCGCTGACCGTGATCGGCCTGACCATCTCCCTGCACATCGCCGGCATGTACGCCCTGTCGCCGGTGGTGGGGTGGCTCACCGACCGGTTCGGACGGGTGCCCGTGCTGCTGGCCGGTCAGGGGATCCTGGTCGCCGCCGCGGTGGTGGCGGGCACGGCCGGGCACGACGAGGCCAGGGTGACGGTCGGGCTGGTGCTGCTGGGGCTGGGGTGGTCGTTCGGGCTGGTGTCCGGGACGGCGCTGCTGGCGGAGTCCCTGGCGGCGGACGTGCGCCCCCGCGTGCAGGGCGTGAGCGACCTGGTGATGAACCTGGGCGGCGCGGCGGCGGGGGCCCTGTCGGGTGTGGTACTGGCCCAGGCGGGCTTCGGCGGCCTCAACCTGTTCGCGGCCGTGTTCACCGTGCCGGTGTTCGTGCTCGCCGTACGCGCCCGGCTGGCCCGGGCGGACCGGCCGGAGCGGGCCGGGGAAGCGCGCTGACCGCTGGTCGGCCTGTCGCCGCCGAGCGCGGTGACCGGACTCCGCGGCCCCTGTCGTGCGCCCTTTGCCCGGGCCTTACCGAAAACGCCCCGTGACCTCCACACACGGGCCCGCCCCCGCGGTTACCGTGCAGGCGTGAGGCGCCCGACGGCGGTGGGCCGGCGGGCGGACCGCGCTGACATGAGGGGTGTTCTCAGTGTCCGATCGGGAGTCCGAGGGTGTGCCGCCGGAGCAGTCGGGACAGCGCCCGGACCCGGTGAACCACCGTCCGCCGGAGGAGTGGCGTCCCGGCGACGCCGGTGACCCGATCGAGGGCGGGCCGCAGCCGCCGGGGGAGCCGCCGCACCGCTTCCCCCACCGGGAGACGCCGCCCGGGGAGGGCCAGCCCGCGAGAAGCGGAGAAGGCGGGTCCCCGCGCGGCCCCCAGGACGCGCAGCCTCCTGCCGGAGCCGACGGAGGTCCCCGGGACCCGCTCGCGCCGCACGGAGAGGGTCGGCCCCCGCGCGGCCGCCACGAGAGCCCTCCCTCCACGGGGGCCCACGCCTACGGGGAACCCCCGGCCGGGCGCGCCCCCGCAGACGTCCCCCCGGGCGGGCACCCGACGGGCGCGCCGCCCGAACCGGTGACCGGCGAGCTCTCCGAGGGACCCAACGGTCCCGGCCAGGCCGGATACGAACACGCGGGCTACGCCCCCGGATACGGGGAGTCGGACGGGCCCGCGCCCGGCGCGGGCGGCCAGCCCCCCGGCGGGCCTCCGGGCGGCTTCAGCTCCGGCCAGGGGCCGGGCTACGCCGCGGCGGGCGGCTACCCCTCGGGCCAGGGGCCGGGGTACGCGCCGGGACAGACCGGTGGTTACGGGCAGGCCTACGGTTACGGGCCGGAGCCCGGCGCGGGCCAGGGGTACCCGCCCCAGGGCGGCTACGGGCCCCCGGAGACCAGCCCCACCCCGTGGGGAAAGATCCTCGGCATCGGCTGCGGCGTCCTGCTGCTGCTGATGTTCGTCATCGCCGGGTGCACGACCGTCGTCCTGTTCGCGGCGGCCCACAGGCAGACCCCGGCGCAGGAGACCGAGCCCCGGCAGGAGGGCGGCGAGGCGGCCGGGCCCCGGGTCGAGCTCACCGCCTCACCCGCCGACTTCGACCCCGGACCGCTCTACACCGAGGGCGACTACACCAGCGTGGACGTGTCGGTCACGAACACCGGCCAGGAGGACATCGAGGTCAATCCGCTCTACTTCCGGGTCGTGGACGCCCGGGGCGGCCAGCACAGCACATCCGAGGCCGTCGGCATGGACGCCGACGAGATCGGTGCGCGCACGCTCGCCCCCGGGCAGAGCGTCTCGGGGGTCATCACGGTGGAGGGCGACGTGGACCCCGAGACGGTGGTCTTCTCCCCGTTCTTCGGCGAACCGGTGGAGGTGCCGGTCAGCTGACCGGCTGCGCCGCACGAAGGCGCGGAGGAGGGCTCAGGGGGCCAGCGCCGGGTCGCGCAGCCACTCCGACAGGTCCTGCTGGCGCTCGCCGTCGCACTTGAGCGGGCACGTGGTGCAGTACCCGTGCTCCGGGTCGCCCTTGTAGTCGAAGCAGCAGGTGCCCCGCACCGCCCAGGTCCCACGGGGGTGGTCGGGGGCGAACGGGAACAGGCGCGGACGCCTGCGGGTCACCGCGCCCGCCGCGACCACCGCGTCGCCCAGGCGGGTGGCCAGCTCCCAGGCCTGTTCGGGGTCGCGGCCCAGGTAGCGGGCCGGGTTGAGCATGTAGAAGTGCAGGGTGTCGAGCACCCAGCCCCACAGCGTGCGCTTGCCCGAGCGCGTGTGCCCGTGCAGGGCGTCGATGATCGGCTCGAACGTGGCGAACAGGGCCTCGGCGGCCATCCGCAGCTGGGCGTCCTCGTCCTCGGCGACCACGGTGTCGGGGTGGCCGACGGCGGGGTCGTCCGGCAGGACCGCCGTCCGCGTGCCGACCGAGGCGGGCGTGCCGAAGCGCGCCAGCCCGGAGTCCCAGGGCAGGTAGAGGGTGTCCGGGCTCAGCAGCGGGGCGCGCCCGGTCAGGTACAGCGAGGCCGAGACCAGGAAGATGGGCTCGCGCAGGGTCACCCGCAGGAAGTTCGTGGCGGCGGGGAGGCGGTGGCCGGGGCCGTGCTCGCTGCGGAGGCGGTCGTACAGGACCGGCAGCCAGCCGTCCTCGGCCATGGCGCCCGCCTGGTGCCAGCGTACGCGGCCGCGGGGAACGGCGGAGAGCTCCTCGAAGGAGAGCAGGTCGGGCAGGGGCGCGAACTTCAGCGGCGCGCAGGCGTCGCGGAACGCGTCGAGCGGGTCTGGTGTCACCGCTGAACCTGCCCTTCGTCGCACGATGTCGTCATGTCCGGGGGTCGTGTGAGTGCAGTGACCTTCGGTGGATGAGTACATCTGCGCCTCTTAAGTGAGGCTACCCTAACGAACGTGTGTGCCGCAATGATCATCGGATTATCCCCTAACCGAAACGCGGGCAGAAGATGCAGGTCCGGACGGTTTTCTCCGGATGCGGGCCGGGGGTGGCGTAGGTCACCGACGCCGTTTCCGCTGGGTCTGTGGTGTGACGTGGGTGTCTGAAGGGGCGGCAGAGACAGACTCACGCGTCCCTCCAACCCCACGCGGGGACCGCGGGGACGGTGCCGAACGCGGCCGCCCGGGACCGAGCACACCGCCCGGGCGCGGCCGAACCGGGCACGGGCCCGGACCGGTCGCGGATCTGGGTCGGTCGTACACGCCGCGGGCCCGGGGAGGGGCCGGGGTCCCGCCGGAGGCGCCGACCGAGGCGGGCACACGGAAGGAGCCCTTCCCGCGGTCGGAGCGTGGGAAGGGCCCCTGTGGAGGGTGCGGACCATGGGGCGCGGACGCCGCCCGCGCGGGCGGCGGTACTGGAGCCACCACTCCACCGGCAGCGGCGGCACGATCCAGGACAGGAAGGCGTTGGCCGGAGCGCCCGGGCCGTCGGGCCGGGGCCGTCGCGGCCGGACCAGGACGTTCGGGTCAGCGGCTGAGCCGCCGGAAGCGGCGCACGGCCAGGGGGGTGACCAGGAGCATGACGGCCACCGGCAGGGCCACGGCCACGAGCAGCGCGTTCTCCGCGGGCCAGGCGTCCGAGGGCAGGGAGGGGTTGCCGAACAGGTCGCGGGTGGCGGTGACCACCGCCGACAGCGGGTTCCACTCGGCGACCGGGGCCAGCCAGGAGGGCATGGCCTCGGACGGGACGAAGCTCGTCGAGAGCATGCTGAGCGGGAACGTCAGCGGGTAGACGACCATGCTCACGGAGTCGGCCGTGGGCAGCACCAGACCCAGCAGCACCCCGAGCCACACCAGGGCCAGCCGGAAGAGCAGCAGCACGCCGACGGCGGCCAGGGCTCCGGAGACCCCCTCCTCGGCACGCCAGCCCATCGCGAACCCGACCAGGAGCAGCAGGGCCACCTCCAGGCAGGCGCGCGCCATGTCCGCCAGGGCGCGGGCGCCGAGCAGGGCCGCGGGGGACATGGGCATGGACCGGAAGCGGCTCATCACGTCGCGGGCGGTGTCGCGGGCGATCCCGGAGGCGGTGCCGCCGATGCCGTAGAGCATGACCATCGCCAGCATCGCCGGGACCAGGAACTCACGGTAGTTCTCCGTGCCCGGGGGCGCCATCACGTCGCCGAACACGTAGCCGAACAGGAGCACCACCACCACCGGCATGGTGATCGCGATGGCCGGTTCGAAGGGGTCGCGGACCATGTGCCGGAAGTTGCGGCGGGTCAGCACCAGGGTGTCGGCGCCCGCCTTGCGCAGGCGCTGGGCACGGGTGAGCCGGCGGGGCGGCAGGCTCCCGCGGGTCAGCGGGCGCGGAGCGGCCGAGGGAGCGCTGGCGGCGGTCATCGGGACACCTCCTCGGGGGCGCGGTGGGCGCCTTCGTCGCCGGTGGTGGCCGTTCCGGTCAGGCCGAGGAAGACCTCGTCCAGGCTCGGGCGGCGGACGCCGACGTCCTCCACCCGCAGGCCGGAGCCGTCCAGGGCGCGCACGGCCCGGGTCAGCGCCTCCATGCGGTCCTCGGCCGGAACGCTGACGCGCTGCTCGTCGCGGTGCACGCTGGCCCGGGCGGACACGGCCGCGCCCAGGAGCCGCGCGGCGGCGTCCAGGTCGGCGGGGTCGCGCACCACCACGTCCAGGCGGTCGCCGCCCACCTGCGACTTGAGGGAGTCGGGGGTGCCCTCGGCGATGACGCGGCCGTGGTCGATGACGGCGACGGCGTCGGCGAGCTGGTCGGCCTCCTCCAGGTACTGGGTGGTGAGCAGCACGGTCGTTCCGGAGGCGGTCAGGGCGCGCACCGACTCCCAGACCTGGAGGCGGCTGCGGGGGTCCAGCCCGGTGGTGGGCTCGTCCAGGAACAGGACGCTGGGCTCCTGGATGAGGCTGACGGCCAGGTCCAGGCGGCGGCGCATCCCGCCGGAGTAGCCGTCGGCGCGGCGGTCGGCGGCCCCGACGAGGTCGAAGCGCTCCAGCAGGGCACGGGCGCGCTCGCCGGCGCTCCGGGGGGTGAGGCCGTACAGGCGGCCGAACATGAGGAGGTTCTCGCGCCCGGTGAGGAGTTCGTCGACCGAGGCGTACTGACCGGTCAGGCCGATCTCGGCGCGAACGCGGTCGGCCTGGGTGAGCACGTCGTACCCGGCGACGCGGGCGTACCCGGAGTCGGGGCGCAGCAGGGTGGTCAGGACGCGCACGGCGGTGGTCTTACCGGCGCCGTTGGGGCCGAGCAGGCCGAAGACGGTTCCGGCCCGGACCGTCAGGTCGAGGCCATCCAGGGCGCGGGTGGCGCCGTAGCTCTTATGCAACCCCTCGGCGCTGATGGCCGGGGTCGTGTGGGACATGACAGTGTGCTCCATAAACTGTTTGTGTCGTACATGTATTAGTGTAAGCAATACACAGATCTAGGATGGTGTCAACGACGCAGTCGACGACGGGTGGGGTATGACGGCCGAGCAGCGGGGGACGAACCGGATGGAGCGGGAGGTCGAGCTCCTGTGGGGGCTGCGCCAGCCCGAACCGCGGAGGGGGCCCAAGCCCAGGCTCAGCCGGGAGTCGGTGGTCGCGGCGGCGGTCGCCCTCGCCGACGCCGAGGGCCTGGAGGCCGTGTCCATGCAGCGGGTGGCCAAGGAGCTGGGCTACACCACGATGTCGCTGTACCGGTACGTGGACAGCAAGGAGGACATGCTCGTCCTCATGAGCGACGCGGCCATGGACGGCGATCCGCCCCCGCCGTACGAGGACGGGGACTGGCGGAGCGGCGTGGAGGAGTGGGTCCGCAGGTTGATCGCGATGTACCGCCGCCACCCGTGGGCGGTCTACCTCTCCCTGAACGGGCCGCCCAGCGGACCCAACGGGTTGCGCTGGATGGAGTCGGGGCTGCGCGAGATCTCCCGGTCGGGCCTGGACCTCGGCTGGTCGCTCCAGATGCTGACGATGCTGTCCGCCGTCCTGCGCGAGACGATCCGCATCGAGCTGGACATCAGCCGCGCGGCCCGGGCGGCGGGCGGCACGATGGCCGACACCGGGCGCGACTACAGCAGGGGGCTGCGCCGGGTCGTCACCGCGGAGGGGTTCCCCACCATCGACCGGCTGCTCCGGGCGGGGGTCCTGGAGGAGCCCCCGGACGCCCCGCGGGAGGACGCGGGCGGGCCCGCCGAGGACCTGGACTTCTCCATCCGCCGGATCCTGGACGGCATCGAGGTGTACGTGGAGCGCCATCGCGCGCGGGGGAAGCCGGAAGGCCCCGCGGGCGCGGGGAAATGAGCGTCGGCGTCCACCCCGTCCCGGCTGTCCCGAACCGAACCGCCCCGGGAGTCGAAGGGCCCCGGGCACGGGGGAGCGGCGGCCCAGGCCGCCGGGGCGAGGGGGCGGCGAACGCGCGCGGGTGCTAGCTTCCTGTGCCGTGACGGAACACCAGGAACAGACCAGGGCGGGCTACGACGGGGTCGTGGAGCTGTACGCGTCGATGTTCGCCGACCGGCTGGAGACGCAGCCGTTCTCGCGCAACATGATCGGCACCTTCGCCGAGCTGGTGCGCGCGACGGGGAACCCGCGGGCGGCCGACGTCGGCTGCGGGCCCGGGCACCTGACGGCCATGCTGTGCGACCTGGGGCTGGACGCCCGCGGGTTCGACCTCTCCCCGGGCATGGTCGAGCACGCCCGGCGGGCCCGTCCGGCGCTGCGGTTCGACGAGGCGCGGATGGAGGCCCTGCCGGTCGGGGACGGTGCGCTCGGCGGCGTGCTGGCCCACTACTCGATGATCCACACCCCGCCCGGGGAGCTGCCCGCGCTGCTCGCCGAGCAGGTGCGCGTCCTGGCGCCGGGGGGCCTGCTCCTGGCCTCGTTCTTCGCGACCGACGGACCGGAGCCGGTCCGCTTCGACCACAGGGTGGCGCCCGCCTACAGCTGGCCGGTGGACCGGTTCGTCGAGCTGCTGACCGGGGCCGGGCTGGTGGTGTTCGCCCGGCTGCTCCACGACCCGGCCTCCGAGCGGGGCTTCCTGGACGCCCACGTGCTGGCGCGCCTCCCCTGAGCGGTGCCCCGGCCGCTGGGGGCGGACGGGTGCGGACCGCCCTTGGCGGAGGCCGCCCGGGGCGCCGGGCTCCGGCCGGCCGGGAGCGGGCAGCGCTGGATCCACCGCCGTCGGCGAACGCGGTGCGGGACGCGGGCAGCGCGAAGCGGGCGGGGTGGGGACCCCCCTACTACCACGGTAGGCGCGCGCGGGCCGGACCCGCCAGGCCCTTCGCGCGCCTGTGGACGGCTACCGCACCACCACCAGGTGGTGCCGCGACAGCGCGGACACGACCTCCGCCGTCCGCTCGACCTCCGCGCCCGCGCGCTCGGCCAGTTCGGCCACGGTCAGCTCCCGGTGCTCGGCGAGCGCCTCCAGGACCGGTCCGACCACGGCCGGGAACCGGTACCGGCGCCCGCCCACCGTCACGGACACCCTCTCGCCGTCGTGCGACAGCGGCGGCGGCAGGATCGGCACGAACTCCACCCGCGCGTGCGCGGGCGGTGCACCCTCCTCCACCGGCCACGGCAGCGAGAACGAGGTCCGGCGCGGGAAGCGCGCGTCCCGCTCGGCCAGGAAGCCGTCCAGGTCCAGCTCCTCGGCCAGCTCCGCCATCCGGGCCACCAGCGCGCCCTGGTGCTTGCGCCGCACGTCCGGGTCGGCGAAGCGCGGCAGGTCCCTGCGGAACACCTCCTCCTCGAACAGCCGCCGCACCAGCGCGTCCGCCCACTCCACCCCGGTCGCCCGGGTGAAGCCGAAGGTCAGGTGCATGCTCACCCCGCCGGTCCCGGTCACCGTGTGCCACCAGCCGCGCGGCACGTGGATGACCTGGCCCGGCCGCAGCACGCCCTCCCACACCAGGTGCAGCTCGCCGTCGGCGTCGCGCGGCGGAGTGTGGGCGTGGTCCACGTCGTTCTTCATCGGGTACGGGCGCGACCCCGGGCCGTGCACCTGCCAGTGCTTGGTCCCCTCCACCTGGACGATCACCGTGTCGTGGTCGTCCCAGTGGGTGTCGAAGCCGCGCGAGCCGCCCCAGATCAGGTACAGGTTGGCCTGCGCCCGCTCGCGCACCAGCCGCATGAGGTCGTCGGCCGCCGCGCCCACCGGCGGGTGCATCCGGTCCACGCTGTCCAGGACCAGGCTCGCCCCCTCCCGCAGCTCCCGGTACAGCGCCTCGGGCCGCACCACCCGCCGCGCGCTCCGCGAGGAGGTCGCCGCCTCGGTGTAGCGGTCGGCCGGGACCGGGGACCCGTCCCGGTGCAGGCGCAGTCTGGGCGGCTCGGGGGAGCACGTGGCCAGCAGGTCGTTGAGGTCGTCGAAGGTCAGCAGCGAACGCACCGCGTCCGCGCCCAGGTCGGCGAAGACGAACTCCTCGGACAGGCGCTCGGTGAGGGCCTCCCTTCCCACGACGTCGCTCAGGGTCCGGGTGAACAGGTGGCCGGGATCGGTCATGAGGGGCGTCCTCTCCGTGCACGGGGGCTGGGCCCCGCCCGACCCGGGGGGACCGGGCCGGGCGGGACGCGATCAGATGAAGTCGGAACTGGAGTCGGTGCCGTCGCTGTCGCCACCCGCAGTGATGTCGCGGGAGGTCACCTCGGCCAGGTCCTCGGTCTCGACCTCGATCGGGTCCATACGCACCACACCTCGCTTTCTGTGTGCCGTTTCTCTTGCCAGGGCCGCCTTCCGCGCTCAGCGCGGCGACAGCCCCGTCCGGTGGGCCGCGAACGCGTGCGCGTCGGCGGCCAGTCCCACCGCCCGGCTGACCGCGCGCGGGCCGTGGCCCACGTCGCGCTCGTACCGGAGCAGGACGGGCGGGCGCCCCTCCTCCCGCGCGGCCGCCGCCAGCAGCGCCGCGCACATCTTGCGCGGGTGGGCGGCGTCGGTGCGGGTGTCACCGTGGAATCCGGTGAGCAGGACGCTGGGGAAGCGCCGTCCCGGTCCGTCCCCGGCGCCCTCCAGCGCCCGGTGGTAGGGGGAGTAGGACATCAGGGCGGCGAAGTCGTCGGGGTCGGCGGCGGTGCCGAACTCGCGGGTCCACATCCGGCCCAGGCCCATCCGCTCGAACCGGGCCATGTCCGCCAGCGGCGCGGAGGCGATCACCGCCCCGCACAGGTCCGGGCGCGCGGTCGCGGCGGCCAGGACGAGCAGCCCGCCCGCCGAGCCGCCCGACAGGCACAGCTGTTCGCGGGTGCACATCCCCGACCCGACCAGGGCCGCCGCCGCGGCCACCAGGTCCTCCACGGCACGCGGTTTGTCGCGGCCCGAACCGGCCAGGTGCCAGTCGCGGCCCGCGTCCCCGCCGCCGCGCACGTGGGCGACGGCGTACCGGCCGCCCGAGAGCAGCCAGGCCAGCACGGTCGCGCTGAACCCGAACTGGCGCGGGCGCCCGAAGCCGCCGTAGGCGTGCAGGAGGGTCGGCTCGGGGATCAGCCCCGTGCCGGGCGCGGTGTGGTCGCGGCCCGCGGCGGTGAACACGGTCACCGGGACCCGCGTGCCGTCCGCGGAGCGGCACCAGACCACCGAGCGCTCCACGGCAGGGGAGGGCGGGGCCTCGGCGGCGCCGGGTGGCCAGGGGCGCGGGGTCCGCTCCCCGGGTGCCAGGCACAGGACCCGCTGCTGGGTGGCCACGTCCGCGTACGCCAGGTACACCGACCCGTCGGGCGCCGCCTCCGGGGTGGAGACCATCCCCTCCCCGGGCAGGTCCACCGTGTACAGGAGTCCGCCGGTGCGGGTGTCGTGGACGGCCGCGGAGCTGATCCCCAGGCGGGTGCGCGCGACGAACAGGGCGGTGCCGCCCCCGGGCCCGGCGGGGCAGGGCGCGAAGGCGTCCAGGGTCGCCCCGTCCTCCTCGGGCACCACCTCGCGCCAGTGCCCCACCCCCGGCTCCTCGGGGGAGACCGCGCAGATCCGCCGCCAGGGCGCGCCCAGGGTGGTGCGCAGGTACAGGAGGCCGTCCGGGCCCAGCCGGGCCTCGGTCTCGGCCTCCTCGCCCACCTGGACGGGCCGCAGCGGGGGCCGCTCGGGGAGGTCGGCCTGGCCGGTCGGGCCATCCGGGTCGGCGGGGCCGGCCGGAGCAGCGGGGCCGGCCAGGTCGGCCAGCCACAGGTCGGTGCGGTGCCCGGTGCCGTGGCTCTCGGACACCAGCAGCCACCGGTTCCCCAGGACGCGCACCCCGGGCACGGTTCCGGGCGCCGTGCAGGCGTGGACCAGCGTCTCGGTGCCGTCGAGCACCCGGCGCAGCCACACGCCGCGCACGCCCCTGGCGCCGTCGCGGCGCACGTAGTAGAAGGCGGGGACGCCCCGGGGCGCCCAGGCCACGTGGGAGTAGCGCACCCCGGGCACGGCGGGGCCCACCGGCTCCCCGCTGCCCGCGTCGATCACGCGCAGGGCGCCGCGCTCCACGCCCCCCGACGAGGTCTGCACGGCGACCATCCCCCCGTCGGGGGAGGGTTCCCAGGCGTCCAGGGTGGTGTGTCCGGCGGGGTCCTCGGCCACGGGGTCGTAGACGGTGCGCGGCGGGCCGTCCCCGCTCAGGACCACGAGGCGGGGGTGCTCGCCTCCGGCCGGGCGCACGGTGGCGAACACCGCGCCGGGCCGGTGCACCGGCGGGCTCCACAGGTCGGTGTCCACCAGGGAGCGGATGAGCCCGGCCAGGCGGTCGCGCAGGGGCCAGGTGAGCGCCTCGGCCGCGTACTCGCGGCCCCGCTCCTCCAGCCAGCGCAGTGTCCGGGGGGAGTCGGCGGACTCCAGCCACCGGTAGGGGTCGGGCACGGGTCGGCCGTGCAGGACGTCGACGGCGGGCTCGGGCGCGGACTCGGTGACGAGAGCGGCTCCGGGGGCTCGGTTGGACACCACACAATCGTTGGGGTGCGCTCATCCGGGGGTCAAGAAACAGATGCCTTGCCCGAAGGTGCGCGAGTGTGTCCTCCGAGCAAGGTTTGCCCAGGTGCGGACTGGATACGGTCCGCGTCCCTGCCGGGCCTGTCTCCGCGGGTGCGCGACGGTGGTCGATACCGCCTGCCCCACCTGCCCTGCCCGCCTCACCTGCCCCGCGGGTCGCCCGGGTGCGTCCCACCGCGCCCCCGGGGGCCCGCGCACGGGTGCGCCCCGCCGGGCCCCTCCCGGAGGAGGGGGAGAGGGCCCGGCGGGGCGCTGGGGGGAGGTGCTCAGACGTTGTCGGGGTGGCCGATGGCCAGGCCGCTCTGCGGGTCGAAGAAGTGCAGCTGGCTCACGTCCACCGACAGGCTGACCGGCTGGCCCGGGCGCACGCTGCTGCGGGGGCTGACCCGGGCGGTGAACAGCGAGGTGTTGCCGCCCAGCGGCAGGCCGTCGCCCTCGCCCTCCTCGCCCGCGGCGTCCTTGGCCAGGGCGGCGGCGTCCTCGTGGCGCACCGGCGGGGCGTCCACGGTGAAGATCACGTTGATCTCCGTGCCCAGCTCCTCGGTCACGCTCGCCTTGACCTGGATCTGGGGGTCGCCGTTGCCGTCCAGGCCGGCGTCGTTGAAGTCCGAGGGGCGGATGCCCAGGATGAGGCTGCGGCCCAGGTAGTCGCGCAGGCCCTGGCGCGCCTCCAGGACGCTCGCCGGGACCGGCAGCTTGTGCTCGGCGAAGGTGAGCACCGCGCCGTCGCCCTCGGCGACCAGCTCGGCGTCGACGAAGTTCATCGCGGGGGAGCCGATGAACCCGGCCACGAACAGGTTGACGGGGGCGTCGAACAGGCGCTTGGGGGTGTCCACCTGCTGGAGGCGCCCGTCGCGCATCACCGCGACCCGGTCGCCCAGGGTCATGGCCTCGATCTGGTCGTGGGTGACGTAGATGGTGGTGACGCCCAGGCGCTCGTGGAGCTGGTTGAGGGAGGCGCGCATCTGCACGCGCAGCTTGGCGTCCAGGTTGGACAGCGGCTCGTCCATGAGGAACGCGCGGGGCTCGCGCACGATCGCGCGGCCCATGGCCACACGCTGGCGCTGACCGCCGGAGAGGGCGCCCGGCTTGCGCTTGAGGTAGGTCTCCAGGCCCAGCATCTCGGCCGCCTCCTTGACGCGGCGCGCGATCTCGGGCTTGGCCACCTTGCGCAGCTTGAGGCCGAAGGCCAGGTTCTGCTCGACGGTCATGTGGGGGTAGAGCGCGTAGTTCTGGAAGACCATCGCGATGTCGCGGTCCTTGGGCGGGCGGTCGTTGACGATCTCGTCGCCGATGACCAGCGTGCCGCCCGTGATCTCCTCCAGGCCCGCGATCATGCGCAGCGCGGTGGACTTGCCGCAGCCGGAGGGGCCGACGAGCACCATGAACTCGCCGTCCTCGATCTTCAGGTTCAGGTTGTCGACGGCCTTGACGTCGCCGCCGTAGATCTTGTCAACGCCATCGAGGACGATCTCCGCCATGGTTGTCAGCTCCCGGGCCGGGGTCGAGATGTGGGGTGACGCGGATCATCGGGGTGTCCGCGCCGCTGACCTGGAACTTTCGCAATTGATCGAACCAGGCCGTTGTGTTGATCACATCAGACATGATTCTGATCGAAAAGTCCATACTTGAGTCGATGTCGATCCGATTGCGGTCAGACACAAACCCCGTCCGCCCAGCTGGCGTGGCGGCCCCAGGTGCGTTAGCCTGTCCGACGGTTCCTTCCTTTCTCCCCTCCACGCCCTCGGGGCGGCGGCCACGACACGGCAGCCGGGTTGAGGCATCGGGTCGGGGAGTCTGGGTAACCTAACGACCAGTCCAGCACTGGACGGACCGGTTGTGCGGCCCCCACTCGTCCGATCGGACGCTGCATCACGCGCCAGGTGCAGCTGGGATCGGGTGAGGGGTGGAGTACCGCGACCGGGCGGGGGGTTGGACCCGGAAAAGGCCCGAACATCCAGTAGACAACGGTCTTCCGAGCTCGCCGCCGACGGGACGGAGCCGGTCCGAAGGGTGGCTCGGGCCTTTTCCGCGTCCCCCCATATGCTGACCGCGAGCACCTCTCACCAGCAAGCGGAAAGCGAGCACCCCACGTGGTTGCCGAGCACACCGAGCAGGGCAGCGCCCACGGCTCCGACAGACCCTCGCCGGAACCGGTGGGGCGGGAGCGGACGGCGAACCCGGCACGCTCCTTCGCCTCCGCCTTCGCGCCGGGGCACCGCTGGGGACGCCACGACCTGCTGTGGCGGGTGCTCGCCGCCGTCGGGTCCGGTCTGGCCCAGCTCCTCGCGCTGCCGCCCTACGGCCTGTGGTGGCTGGGCCCGCTCAGCGCCGCGCTGCTCGCCCTCGCCGTCGCGGGGGCCCGTACGCGCCGCGCGGCCTGGCTCGGCGCCCTGTCCGGGGCCACGCTCATGGTGCCGCTGGTGCACTGGCAGGACATCTTCGGCGTCGACGTGTGGCTGCTCATCGCCGGAGCCGAGACCGTCTACTTCCTCCCCATGGCGATGGGCCTGGCGTTGGCCATGCGCCTGCCCGGCTGGCCGCTGTGGACCGCGGCCCTGTGGGTGGCCCAGGAGGCCGTGCGCGCCCGCTGGCCGCTGGGCGGCTTCCCCTGGGGCAAGCTCGCCTTCGCCCAGCCCGACACGCCCTTCGTCGGCTACGCCGCCCTCGGCTCCTCCGCCCTGGTGACCTTCGCGGTCGCCCTCACCGGCGGCCTGCTGCTGTGGAGCGCGCTGCGCCTGGCGGGCGCCCGCCGGACCGGACACGGTGATCAGGACGACCGAAACGATCGCAACGCCGCGCACGAGGCGGGCACGGGCCGGGGAGGCCGCCCCGTCCGCACGGGCGGCCCGCTGCGGACCGGCTGGGTCCCGGCCGTCCTCGGACTGGCCGCCGGAGCGGCCGTCGTCGCCGGCGGCGCCCTGGCCCCCGCGATCGGCCGCCCCGACGTCTCGCACACCGTCACCGTCGGCATGGTCCAGGGCAACGTCCCCAACGTCGGACAGATGTCCGTCGCGGGCGAGCGCATGCAGGTCCTCAACAACCACGCCGACGGGGTCCACGAACTCGCCGACGCCGTCCGCGCGGGGGAGCACCCCCAGCCGGACATGGTGCTGCTGCCGGAGAACGCCAGCGACATCGACCCCTTCCGCGACCCCCGGGCGCGCGAGACCATCGACGCCGCCGCGGCCGACGCGGGCGTCCCCCTGCTGTGGGGCATGAGCCGCTTCAACGACGACGGCACCCGCTACGTCAGCAGCGTGGTCTGGGACCCCTGGAGCGGGCCGGGCGAGATCTACGACAAGCGCTACCTCGTCCCGTTCGGCGAGTACGTCCCCTTCCGCGACTTCTTCACGCGGTTCGTGGCCCGCCTCCAGCAGGTCAGCTCCGACGCCGTCCCCGGCAGCGAGCCCGGCGCCCTGGACGTGGGCGGCACCACCCTGGCCGTGGGCATCTGCTTCGACGTGGCCTTCGACCTGCCGGTGCGCGAGTCCGTCGCCGCGGGCGGGCAGGTCATCGTGATCCCCACCAACAACGCCAACTACAACTTCACCGGCCAGACCAACCAGCAGCTGGCCATCACCCAGCTGCGCGCCGTCGAGCACGGCCGCCCGGCGGTGGTCGTCTCCACCAGCGGCGTCAGCGCCGTAGTCAACCCCGACGGGAGCCTGGCCTACAGCTCGCCCGAGGCGGTGCCCGACATCCACGTGGCGGAGCTGGAGGCGATGGAGGGCACCACTATCGCCACCCGCCTCGGCGCGGTGCCTGAGGCGCTCCTGAGCGCCCTGGGGCTGGGAGCGGTGGTCGTGGCGGTGGTCCTGGGCCGCCGTCGCCGCGCCTGAGGGGGACACGCCCGCGCCGCGCCCGGCGGCAGGGGGCGACGGAAGGGCCCTGCGCGGGCGCGTGCGCGCGCCGAGGCGGCGCGCCCGGGGGTGTGCGCGCGGACGCCCGGCCGGGAAGCACGTGTCCGGGGGAACCCTGGCGCCCGCGCGTGCGTTCTCTCCTGTAGGGGAGCTCCCGCCGACGACCCGGAGGATGGTTACGCATGCCGCTGCTGACAGTGCTGGCGCTGATGGCGCTGCCCTTCCTGGAAGTGTGGCTGATGATCGCCGTCGGCGGCTGGATCGGCGTCCCGTGGACGCTGGCCGCGCTGGTCTCGCTGATGGTCCTGGGCGTGGCCGTGCTGCGCCGGGCCGGGACCAGGGCCTTCCGGGACGCGGACCAGGCCATGCGCTCGGGCGAGCAGCCGCGCGGGGGCCTGCTCGACCCGCTCATGCTCATGGCGGGCGGCATCCTGCTCGTGATCCCCGGGTTCATCACCGCCGTGCTCGGCCTGCTGATGGTCCTGCCCTTCACCCGGCCCGTCCTGCGCTGGGCCTTCGCCTCGTGGGCGCGGCGCCGCGTGCGCGGGATGCAGGAGCGGATGAACGAGGAGTTCGTCGTCCGCGGGTCCACCGCCCCCGGCCCGGGGGCGGGTCCGGCCGCGGGGCCGTTCGGTCCCGGCCAGAACCCGTTCGGCCCCCGCACCGACGGGGACGCCGCCCCGCAGAACCGCGGCCGGGTCATCCAGGGGCGGTTCGAGCCCAGCGACGACGACAGGGACTGACGGCGCTCACCGCGCTGACGTCCTCACGGCGTTGACCGCGCTCACCACGCCGAGCGCGCTGACGGCGCTTCCGGCGCCCACCGCGCGCACCGCGCTGACGTCCTCACCACGCCGACGGCGTCGACCGCACCGCTCACACCGGCTGCGGGGCGACACCGGCGGCGGGCCCGGGTCTGGCGTCAGCCGCGCCCGTGGAAGCGAGCCTGGAGCGACCGCACCCGCGTGACCAGGGAGTCCACCGGCCCCTCCACCGCGATCGCGGGCACGATCTCGCCGATGGGCAGCGCCCGCACCGGCGCCGGGGGCACACCCCACTCCTCCAGCCACGAGACGAGCTGCGCCGTGGAGGTCACGTACACGATCCGGCCCAGCCCCGCCCAGCCGTGGGCGGCCGAGCACATGGGGCAGTGCTCCCCGGAGGTGTAGACGGTCGCCGCCGCCCGTTCGCCGGGGCTCATGCGGGTGGTCGACCACCGGGCGATGGCGAACTCCGGATGCTGGGTCGGATCGCCGCCGGCGACGCGGTTGCGGTCCTCGAAGAGCACCGTCCCGTCCGGGGAGGCCAGCACCGAGCCGAAGGGCTCGTCACCCGCCTCCAGGGACTCCTCGGCCAGATCGACCGCGCGCCGCAGGTGGCGCATGTCGGTTTCGCTCAGCATGTCCTGCCTCTCTCCCTCTCACCCTCACCAGGTCCCGCCGTGGTCCCCGCGCGGCCGGACGCCGTGCGACCGCGCCAGCCGAGACCAACGGGCCTCGCGGGGTTGTGCTTCCGGGACCGGGCCTGCCGGGACCGTGCTTCCCAGGATGGGGCCTGCCCCGGCCGCGCCCCGCGACCGGGTCCCGGAGCGAAGGCCGGTGCCGCCCGGCCCTGCGCACGCGCTCTCACCGGGGCGGGGGCCGGGTGCCCGCCCCGGCCCTCCGCCTCCCGGTGAACCGCTGTCACACCGGCTCCGGGGTGCGCTCCTCGGCCTCGCGCTCGTCCTCCCCCTCCGCCGCACGCGCTTCGGAGCGGGCCGTCATCCGGTCGTCCACCACCCGGATCACCGTGATCACCACGATCGCCACACCCGCCACGGCCAGACCGGTCAGCACCTTGGTCGGGTCGCTCACGTCCAGGTCGAAGAACCACTGCCCCAGCGGTGTCACCATCGCCAGCGTCAACAGGCCCACCATGGAGCCCACCATCAGCACCTTCCACCACACGTACGGCTTGGCCACCAGCAGCAGCACCCACAGCGTCGTCGCGCACAGCGTGATGACCACCGCCGTCCGGTCGGCCGGGTCGGGCACCGTCCGGCCGCCCAGCACCAGCAGGTAGGTCGTCACCGCGGCGAAGCCCGCCACCATGCCCGAGGGGATCGCCAGCCGCAGCGTCCGCATCACGAACCCCGGGCGGGCGATGTCGGTGTTGGGCGCCAGCGCCAGGAAGAACGACGGGATACCGAACGTCACCGCGTTGATGAGCGTCGCGTGGCGCGGGAAGAAGGGGTAGGCCACCGCCAGCAGGCCCACGATGATCGCCAGCGTCATCGTGTACACGGTCTTGGTCAGGAACAGGTTGGCCACCCGCTCGATGTTGCCGATGACCCGGCGGCCCTCGGCCACCACGCGCGGCAGCACCGCGAACCGGTTGTCCAGCAGCACCAGCTGGGCCACCGACCGCGACGCCGGGCTCCCCGAGCCCATCGCCACGCCGATGTCGGCCTCCTTCAGCGCCAGCACGTCGTTGACGCCGTCACCGGTCATCGCCACCGTGTGCCCGCGGTCGCGCAGGCCCCTGACCATGTCGCGCTTGCGCTCGGGCGTCACCCGGCCGAAGGCCGAGCGCCGCTCCACCTCGCGGGCCAGCTCGTCGCCGTCCTCCGACAGCGCCCGCGCGTCCACCGGCTGGTCCGCGCCCGGCAGCCCCAGCTCACGGCCCACCGCGCCCACCGACGCCGCGTGGTCGCCCGAGACGATCTTGACGTCCACGCCCTGGTCCTCGAAGTAGTCCAGGGTCGGGCCGGCGTCCTCGCGCAGCCTCTGGTCCAGCACCACCAGGGCCACCGGCAGCACGGTCCCGGGGGCCTCGTCGGAGTCCACCCGCGCCGACGCGCGGGCCAGCAGCAGCACCCGGTGGCCCTGCGCGCCCAGCCGGGCCGCCTCGGCCGCCGCCGGGTCCTGCGGGGAGGCCAGCACGTCGGCCGCGCCCAGCACCCAGTGCTCCTCGCCGCCGGAGGTCAGGAAGCTGGCCCCGCTCCACTTGCGGGCGGACGAGAACGGCGCCAGCGCCGTGACCGTCCAGTCGGGAGCCGTCTGGCCCGCGGCCTCGCACCCGCGCGCGATCGCCGCCATGCTCGCGTTGTGGTCGGGGTCGCTGGCCGCCAGCGCCGCCAGCACGAGCGAGGGGGAGTCCTCCCCGCCGTGCCCGCCCAGGTCGCGGATCCCGGCCAACTTCATGCCCGCCTCGGTCAGCGTGCCCGTCTTGTCGGTGCACACCACGTCCACGCGGGCCAGGCCCTCGATCGCGGGCAGCTCCTGCACCAGGCACTTGTGCCTCCCCAGCCGGATCACCCCGACCGCGAACGCGATGCTGGTGAGCAGGACCAGGCCCTCGGGGATCATCGACACCAGGGCCGCGACCATGCTGCGCAGGGCGTCCGCCAGCGGGCCGGAGATCTGGCCGCCCGACGTCGACTCCTCCAGGCCCACGTGCCCGCCCAGGACCAGCTGGCTGTAGATCAGCAGGGCGCCGATCGGGAACAGCGCGTAGGTGATCCAGGTCAGGATGCGGTTGATGCCCGACCGCAGCTCCGAGTGCACCAGCGAGAAGCGGCTCGCCTCCTCGGCCAGCCGCGCCGCGTAGGCGTGCCGTCCCACCTTGGTGGCCCGGAACCGACCGGTGCCCGCCACCACGAAGCTGCCCGACATCACCGTGTCCCCGGGCCGCTTGACCACCGGGTCGGCCTCGCCGGTCAGCAGCGACTCGTCGACCTCCAGCCCCCCGGCCCAGGTGACGGTGCCGTCGACCACGATCTGGTCGCCCACGCCCACTTCCAGGACCTCGTCCAGGACGATCTCCTGCGTGGCCACGTGCACGGTGGCGCCGTCGCGCACCACCCGGGGCCGGGCGGCGTTGACGATGGCGAGCTTGTCCAGGGTGCGCTTGGCCCGCAGCTCCTGGACGATGCCGATCAGCGTGTTGAAGAGGATGACCATCGCGAACAGCCCGTCCTGCACCGGGCCGATCACGGCGATGATCGAGAACAGCACCGCGACCATGGCGTTGATCCGGGTGAACACGTTGCCGCGGATGATCTGGCCGACCGTGCGGCTCGCGCGCACCGGCACGTCGTTGGTCCGCCCCGCCGAGACCCGCTCTGCGACCTGCTGGCTGCTCAGCCCCGTCTCGGGCGGAGGGCCCGCCGGGCCCCTGGGGCCCGCGGGGACGGGCTCGGCGGAGGCCCCGGCGGGGGCTCCGGCCGTCTCGGGGGCGCCGCCGCCCGCCTGTGGTCCGGGGACGGCGGAAGCCGCGTCCCGCGGCCTGTCCGCGGTGCTGTCCGCACCGCCGTCGGTCCGGTCGGATTGCTCGGGCACGCACTACTCCTGTGTGGTCCGGGAGACGAGACGGGCGGGAGGCGCCTTGGACGCGGCATCCGCCCCGCACACGCGAAGGGGGAGGGAGACTACAGACTAGAAGACTCCCGGACCGGGAAGCAGGCACACCGTCCCCCGGGCCCGGGGTGGTGTCCGCACCACCCCGGGCCCGCGCGGAGTACTGCCGGGGGCACCCTCCGGGTACGGTTGCGTCTACCTCCTGTCCACATCCCCGTTCCGCCCGCACCACACCGGGGACCCACAGCAAAGGTCACAAGGTCGTCATGTGCACTGTCATCGTCGGCTTCGACCCCGGCGCGGACACGCCGCTGGTCATCGCCGCGCTCAGGGACGAGATGTCCTCCCGGCCCTGGGACGGGCCCGCCCGGCACTGGCCCGACCGGCCCGACCTCGTCGGCGGCCGGGACCGCCTCGCGGGCGGCACCTGGCTGGCCGTGGACCCCACGGGCCCGCGCACGGCGGCCCTGCTCAACGGCTGGCCCTGGGACGGGCGCATGCCCTGGGAGGGCACCTACCCGGCCAGCCGGGGCGAACTGCCGCTGCGCGCCCTCGCGCAGGCGGGCAGGAACCCGGGCCGCGACCCGCTGCACGGCGACGACCCCACCCTCTACGCGCCCTTCCACCTGCTGGACGCCGACGCCCGCCGGGCCGGGCTGCACAGCTGGGACGGCCGGTGCCTGGACACCCGTCCGCTGCCGGTCGGCGTGAGCATGGTGGTCAACACCGGACTGAACCCGGACGATCCGCGCGCCGCCCGCCACACGCCCGAGTTCGCGCGCACCCGGCCCGACCCGGCCGACCTGTCCCGCGCGAAGGGGGTGGAGGAGATCTGGGGGGAGTGGCCGCGCCTGGTCAACGAGGCCGCCAACTCCGCGCCCCGCTCGGCGGGCCCCGACGAGGCCGGAGACCCGACGGGCCTGGTCGCCCGCGCCGACCTCGGCGGGGGCAGGACGTGGGAGACCGGGTCGGTGACCCTGCTGGCCATGGACCGCGAGACCGTGCGCTACGCCTTCACCGACGCCCCGGCCGATCCCGGGGCGTGGCGGATGGTCGACACCTCGGCCCCCCGGTTCTGAGACACGGGGGACCGAAGGCGCCGCCGACCGCCCGAGGAGTGGCGGGCGGCGGGGCGCCGCCCGCCGGAGGGGGTCGGCGGGCGGCACGGGGGAGGGATCAGCCGTTCAGGCTCCAGCGCTGGACGGCACTGCCGTCGCAGTCGGCGATCACCATCCGGGTGCCGTCGCTCTGCGTCCGGCCCTGGGGTTGCAGGCAGCGGCCCGACTGCGGGTTGCGCAGGGCCTGCGTCCCGCTGTCGTGAGTCCACCGCTGCGCGCCGGTCCCGTTGCAGGTCCACAGCTGTACGGGGGTGCCCGCGGCGGTGGCGCCGCCCGCCACGTCCAGGCACTTGTTGAACGCCCGGAACGTGCCGTCGGAGCCCTCGGTCCACTGCTGGGCCTGGTTGCCGTTGCAGTGCGCCAGCTGGATCGGGGTGCCGTCGCCCGTCTGGGCCCCGGCCACGTCGAGGCAGATGCCGTTGGAGGCGGTGATCGTCCCGGTGCCGCCGCCGGGGCCGCCGCCGTCGGAGTAGATCCGGACGTAGTCCACGAGCATCTGCTGGGGGAACTGGGTGGTGCCGTCGGGGTAGCCGGGCCAGTTACCGCCCACGGCGATGTTGAGGATCATGAAGAAGGGCTGGTCGTAGACCCAGGGGTTTCCGCGCGTGTCGGCCGGGGTGTAGGTCTGGTAGGCGTTGCCGTCCACGGACCAGGTGATGGAGCCGGGGCTCCAGTCGACGGCGAAGGTGTGGAAGTCGTCGGCGAAGGACCAGCCCTGCGGGTGCATGTAGGAGCCGGTCAGGGGGTTGCCCCCGGAGTAGCCGGGCCCGTGGAGGGTGCCGTGGACCAGGTGGGGTTCGCGGCCGATGTTCTCCATGATGTCGATCTCGCCGGAGTCGGGCCAGGGGGTGTCGGGGAAGTCGGCGCCGAGCATCCAGAAGGCGGGCCAGATGCCTTGTCCGCGGGGGATCTTGATGCGGGCCTCGATGCGGCCGTAAGCGTGTTCGACCTTGTTCTGGGTGGTCATGCGGGCGGAGGTGTAGCCGCCGTTGGCCTCCCTGCGTGCGGTGATGACGAGGTTGCCGTTGCCGTCGAGGGCGGAGTTGGCGCGGCTGTCGGTGTAGTTCTGGAGTTCGTTGTTGCCCCAGCCGTGGGCGCCGGTCTCGTGGTTCCAGTTGGCGGGGTTGGGGGCGCTTCCTGCGGCGCCGTTGAACTCGTCGGACCACACCAGGGCCGCCGCCTGGGCGGCTTCGGCGGACGCCGGGGCCGCCGTGTCCTCGGGGACGGGGGCGGCCGAGGCGGCCCCGACCGGGATCACGAGCGCGGCTGCGGTGAGGAAGGACAGGGCCGCGGAGGCGAGGGACCTGCGGGGCCGGTGCGCGATGCGCATGGGCTACTCCGGGGGGAAGCCCCGCCGCGGCGGGGCGGTGACGGGCGGAGTCGGTCCGGCGTACGGCGGGCGTGCGCGGGACCAGGTGGGCGACTACTCGCAGTCGCCGTGTTACGCAACGAATCTAATCGGTAAGTTACTGTACGTTTAGTTTTCCTTCGGCACAAGGGGTGTGCCCGGGGCAGGAGCGTCGGGACCACGGACATGCGTGGCGCGAACCGCTCGGTCGGGCGTGGAGCCGCCCGCGCTCGGGCGGGCGGCGGCTGGGGGAGGCCGGTCGGCGGGGGTGGCCGGACAGGCGCGGTCGGACGTGGTCGGACGTGGTCGGCCCCTGGTTTCGAAGACGGACATGGGTGGCTTTGATGTGCCAACTCTGTGCATTCCGGACGGAACAAGGGGTAGGGGACAGGAACACCGTGGGCGCTCCCTCCCCGACTCCCCGTTGACCTGGGGTGGAGCGAAAGGATTCCGAAACCGCGCTGGAGGCGGACTACGGGACCGTGTTCACGGTGAACCCGGGGCGCGGAGGCAGCGTCACACCGTGACCCGGGCTACTCCATGACCGCCGACCCACCCCCGAAGGACCATCCATGAGCGCTATGCCCGTCCGTGACCAGGCCGCCCCCTCCCGCCACGCCCTGAGCCCGCGCGGGGGGCGCCGCGACGTGTCCCGCGCCCGGTGGCGGCTCCGGGCGGCCCACGCCGACATAGTCGAGTTCGGCCCCGCCGGGGACCCCGAGCTGGCGCGCGCGGCCGAGGAGCTGGACCTGCTCGAACTCGCGGACGCGGCCCGGCCCTAACCCCGCGCGGTCGGCCGGGACCGGCCCCGTCCGCTCCGGCCCCACCTGCTCCGGTCCGGCCCGCCTCGGCCCTGACCAGGGCGGGCGTGCGTCACCGGTGCGCATAACCACCGTCACACCTCCGGGTCGCGACGGCGTGTCAACCCCGAGAGTGACCACGGCGTCTCAGAGAGAGACGGCGTGTGCCGTCAGGCTCGCGTGAGGGCACGCGTTCACGGCAGGGGGCACGATGGAGGGCCGTAACGGCAACCTGGTGGAGAGCGGAGCGTACTGGCTCCTCTACGTCGTCTCGGTCAGCGGCGCTCTGCTGCACTGGCGTCTGGGCAACGAGGGGATGGCCGCTCTGTGCGCCGCCGTGGCGGTGTTCGGCGCCCTGCTCATCAGCAGGAGGCACCACAACCTCGCCGCGTGAGCCCCGGACCCAGGCCGTGCGCACCCTCCGCCGCCCGGGTGGCGCCCGGCTCGTTCCCGCCCCTTGCGGCGCGGTCATCGCGCGCGGTTCCCGCCCTCCCGCGCGCGTCCGGCCGTAGTGCGGCTCGCGGCCATCGGCTTCGACACCGCCTCCACCCTCCCGCGCGTCCGGTCGTAGTACGGGGGACCACCGCCCACACGGCACGAGGGACCACGCCCGCCGGTTCGGTGACCCCCCGTGTCCCGTCGCCGGTCAGCTGTCTCGCCCCCGCCTGCGCGGCAGGGGTGGGACGTATCCCGCGCGGGTCTCGATCACCTGGGCCACCAGGAGGTCGAGCCTGTCCCGCTGGACGTACTTCCAGGCCCCGTGCTGACCCTGCCATCCCCAGGTCCAGCCGTCCTTGAGCCCGATGGAGACGTTGCCCAGGTAGGCGGGGCCGATGAGGGCGCGGTCGACGTCCGCGCCCCGCGTCCAGGGGAAGCGCCTCCATTCCAGGGTGAAGGCGAGTCCCCGCCGGGAGAGGAAGGCGTCGCGGGCCTCGGTGAAGGGGGCCCGCCGTGTGTTCGCGTCCGTTCGACGCTGCTCGACACCGTTCATGCCTCCAGCGTCCGACCGAAACCCCGTGTTCCACAGAAAGTGCTTTGTATCCTCCTCGGGGCTGGTTGTGAGTGGGACAACTTGCATAGCTTATGGGACATGGTGGATCACAGTTTCGGGTCATACCTCTCGGGCGAACGCAAACGCGCAGGTTATACGCTGCGCAAGCTCGCGACTCACGCGAGGGTTTCTTCGTCAACCCTTTCTCGCTGGGAAAATGACCATTATGTCCCAGCACGTGATGACGTTGCGAAGCTCGACAAGGCGCTGGAGATGCGCGGCGCGCTGCTCCGCAAGTGGGAGGGTTTCACCGCTCCGTCCGCGTTGCTCCCGTGGATGCAGGACGCGGGCATGCTCGAAGAAGCCGCCTCCTTGATCGAGTACGTCTCTCCCGTGCTGGTTCCCGGGTTGCTGCAATCACCCGGATACGCGGAGATCGTCTTCCGCGAGGGCCAACCGTTGTCGTCCGCGACGGATATCCGACGGTTGGTCGCGTTGCGGTGTTCTCGTCACGAACTGCTTCGAGTGCGCAACGATCCTGAAGTGGCGGCTGTGTTTCCTGTGTCCGCGCTGGAATGCGTTACGGACGCGGTCCGTACCGAACAGGCACAACACCTGCTGTCCCTGAGCGACGGGGGCCGGGTGTCCGTCCACTTGGTGCCCGAGGGTTCGGCGTTGATCGGGATCACCTCCCCCATGCTCATGGTGCGCCTCGGAGGGGGTGGAAAGGCCGCGAGCGCGGACCATCTGACCGGTAATGTCGTCTACGGCGAAACTGACGACTTCGAGCGGCTGTCGGAACTGGTCAAACGCGCGTTCGCGTTGGCGCTCCCCGCCCAGCAGTCGCGAAAGGTACTGGAGGAACTACTTTGAGTGACTGGCGCAAGTCCAGCTACAGCAACACGGGTGGTCAGTGTGTCGAGGTTCGGGAGACCCCCCAGGGCGTGGACGTTCGCGACACCGTCAACCGTGCAGCCGGGCACCTGGCGTTCCCCGCGTCGGAGTGGGCCGCCCTGCTGCGCGCCGAGACGCGCTAGAACCCGCACCGGGCGAAGGCTCTGACCTGGCCCGGGACCAGCGCGGAACCCCCAACCCGACGACGGGCGGGGGTTCCGTCCCCGTCCCGGCTTATTCCCACCTCTTCTGGGGCGATCATCACGCGCGGTGCCCACCCTCCCGCGCACGCCTCCCGCCCACCCGTCCGGATAGGCTGCGCGGTATGCGTTCATGGTCTGCGCCTGACATCGTCCCCCTGCCGGGTACCGGCGGTCCCCTTCGTGTCCACGACACCGCCACCGGCCGGATAAGGACGACGACGCCGGGCCCCCGGGCCGGGATGTACGCCTGCGGCATCACCCCCTACGACGCCGCCCACCTGGGCCACGCCTTCACCTACCTCACCTTCGACCTGGTCAACCGGGTCTGGCGCGACGCGGGCCACGACGTCAACTACGTGCAGAACACCACCGACATCGACGACCCGCTGCTGGAGCGCGCGGAGGCCACCGGCGTCGACTGGCGCGACCTCGCCCACCGCGAGATCGACGTCTTCCGCGAGGACATGGCCGCCCTGCGGATCATCCCCCCGACCTCCTACGTCGGCGTGGTGGAGTCCGTGGACCTCATCAGCGACCTCGCCGCCCGCATCCGCGACACCGGCGCCGCCTACGAGCTGGACGGGGACCTGTACTTCTCCGTCGCCGAGGCGCCCGAGTTCGGCGAGATCAGCAACCTCGACCGCGGACAGATGCTGGAGCTGTTCGGCGAACGGGGCGGCGACCCCCAGCGCACCGGCAAGAAGGACCCGCTCGACTGGCTGCTCTGGCGCGCCGAGCGCCCCGGCGAGCCCGCCTGGGACAGCCCCCTGGGCCGCGGGCGCCCCGGCTGGCACATCGAGTGCAGCGCCATCGCCCTGGACCGGCTCGGCCCGGCCTTCGACCTCAACGGCGGCGGCAGCGACCTGATCTTCCCCCACCACGAGATGGGCGCGGCCGAGACCCGATGTGCCACGGGCGGTCCCAACGCCCACAACCACCTGCACGTGGGCATGGTCGGCCTCGACGGCGAGAAGATGTCCAAGTCCCTGGGCAACCTGGTCTTCGTCTCCAAGCTGCGCCAGCAGGGCGTGGACCCGGCCGTCATCCGCCTGGCCATGCTCGCCCACCACTACCGCGCCCCGTGGGAGTGGACCGACGCCGAACTCCCCGCCGCCACCGCCCGCGCCGAGCGCTGGCGCTCCGCCCTGGCCCTGGGCGCGGCGCCCGACGCCGCCCCGGTGCTCGCCGCCGTGCGCGCGGCCCTGACCGAGGACCTGGACTCCCCGGCGGCCCTGGCCGCGGTGGACGCCTGGGCCGACACCGCCCTCACCGAGGGCGGCGCCGACACCGGCGCGCCCGCCCTGGTGCGCGCGACCGTGGACACCCTGCTGGGCGTGCGCCTGTAACCACGGGCCGCCCGGCGCCGCCGGATGCGACCGGCGGCACCGAAGGCCTTCGGTGCCGCCGGTCCGCCGCCCTAGGGAGCGGAGAGTTCGGAGCGGCGCTCATCGGCGGCCCCTGCGGGGGACAACCGGACGACCGGGATGTCGTTCCCGAGGTCCGCGCCCCTGCGCTCGAACCACTCCTCGCTGTCGTCCACCTCGTAGCCCAGCGCGCGCAGCAGCGCCACGGCGGCGGCGGGGTGCCGCTCGGCGTAGCTCACCAGCGCCTCACCGGACTCCCGGGGCGACAGGACGGTGGCGGTGCCCCGGTGGCGCCGGTTGCCCAGCTGGAACAGCACCCGCGGCTCGTGCTCGACGTTGCGGAACCACTGCGACCGCCTTCCGTACCCGGAGGCCACCAGCACGGTCCCCGCGGCGTCGTCGCCGCCGATGACCTCCAGCACCGCCTGGCGGGCCTCTCCCGTGGCCCGCCCCCTGTGGGTGAGCAGTACGAACCGGCGGCCCATCAGCCCGCCCAACCCGGCCCGGTAGATCCAGATGGGGGCGCGGAACAGGGCCCGGCGCAGGGGTGTGGTGGGCGGCTGGGCGAACGACATGGTGTGGCCTTCCTTGGGGGGCGGCCCCGGAGTCGGGGGCCCGAGTATAGCCAGACCCTCCCCAGCGCTCCCCGGCGGCACACCCGCGGACCGTCGGTGGGCGCTGCCACAATCCGGGACATGCAGACAGGAACGGACGTACTCCACACCACCGACTGGACCCGCACCTTCCACGCCTACGGCTCCGGCGCCGACACCCCCGGGCACCTCGCCAGCCTGCTCACCGGCGACGCGGGTGAGCGCGGGCGCGCGCTGGACCACCTCCACGGCGCGCTCCTGCACCAGGGCACGGTCTACCCGGCCACCGTCCCCGCCGCCCTGTTCGTCGCCGGGATCCTCGACCGCCCCGAACTCGACGACCCGGCCCGGGGCCCGCTCCCCGAGGCGTCGGACGCGGCCCCGGGTTCCCCGCGCCGCGTCCTGCTGGACTTCCTGGCCGCCGCGGCCGAGGGCGCGCTGCACCAGACGCCCTCCGACCCCGTGCCCGAACCCCCCGCCGGGGCCGAGCTGGACCGGGTGTACGCCGCACTGGCCTCCGACGACGAGGACGAGGCGGTCGGGGTGTGGGAGTCCCCCGCCGTGGACGCGCTCATGCGGAGGGCGGGCCCGGACACGCGCGCCGCCGCGCCCGTGCTGTACGCGGCGGTCGAACCCCACCTGACCGCCTCCGACGCGCACACGCGCATGTGCGCGGTGGAGGCCGCCGCGGCCCTGGCCAGGCTCGGCGGGCTGGAGCCGGACCTGTCCGGCGCCGCCGACATGGCCGAGACCCGCGACGAGGGCGCGGTGATCGTCCTGGCCCTGGGCGCCTGCGGCGCCGACACCACCGAGTTCCTCGCGCACGCCGACCCCGCCATCCGCGCCTGCGCCGCGCTGGCGCCCGGCCAGCGCGCCAACCCCGCGGCCACCGCGGAGCTGGCCGCCGCGCTCGCGGACCCGGAGGCGGCCGACGCCTGGTTCACCAGGCGTCCCGCCCACTTCACCGGCCACGTGCGTTTCGCCCTGGTCCGGGAACTCGCCGAGCGCTCCACCGCCGAGGACGCCGCGCGCCTGCTCCCGGTGCTGCGCGCGCTGGCCCCGCTGACCTCACCCCTCACCGCGGCGGCCGACGCCGGTCCGCTGCTGGACCTGGCCTTCCGGGCCGCCGACACGGGCCGCGGCGCGGGCACCGGCGCGCACGACGGCACGACCGCTGGCGCGGGCACCGCAACGGGTTCCGACGGGTCGGCGGCCCCGTTCGCCACGGGGCCCGCCGCGCCGCGCGACCCCGCGGAGCTGACCGCCGTCCAGCGCGACTACCTCCGGGTCCTGGCCGACCACGACGGCTTCTGGGACGGCCGGTTCGCCAACTTCCTGGTCGTGCTCGCCCGGCTGGGGCTGCCCCGCGAGCGCCGCGGACTCCGCGCGCTGCTCGCGGCCTGAGCCGGGCGGGCGCGGAGCCCCACGGCGAGCGGACCGGGAGGCGCCGCGACCGTTTCGTCCCCACACGTCTCGTTGGACACGCGCACGGTGACCACCTGTGGCCACGGGCTCGCGAAAACGCCGGTATCCGGGGCCCGGCCGTGGTGGGATAGCCCCCATGACGACCCCCACGCGGCACAGCGCGGCCGCCGAACTCATCGCGGACTTCGTCTCCACCGGTGCCGGGCTCGCCGACCGGGCCGACCTCGCGCGGTTCCTGCGCGAGCAC
This sequence comes from Nocardiopsis sp. CNZ308, assembly GCF_004217075.1. Lineage (NCBI taxonomy): Bacteria > Bacillati > Actinomycetota > Actinomycetes > Streptosporangiales > Nocardiopsidaceae > Nocardiopsis > Nocardiopsis sp. CNZ308. The sequence goes on from NZ_SHKJ01000001.1 coordinate 5,155,507, forward strand.
CGCCTGGCCACCGAGGGAGCCATCCCCATCACCCTCGCCGACCTCGACGAGGCCATCGCCCTGCGCGACGGCATCCGGGCGGTCCTGGAGCGGCGGGCCGAACCCGACCACGAGGCCATCGCCCGGGGCCAGAAGGTCCTGGACGGCCTCCGCGTCACCGTGCGCCTCCAGGCCTCACGCGAGGCCCCCGTGCCGCTGACCCCGGCGGTCGTGGACGAGGTCCGCCGCGGGCTGGCCCGCATCGCCGGGGCCTGGGCCGTGGTGCTGTCCACGGGGGAGTGGCGCCACATGCGGCTCTGAGGGGACCGCGTCGCACGCGGGGACCCGGTCCCGGGCCGCAGGGGTCCGTGCGGGCTGAGCCGCGGCGCGGGAGACCCCGTTCCGCACCGTTTTCCACCGGCCGCGGCGGCCCCGGCGGGGCCGCCGCCGGGGCCTCAGCCCTCGTCGTGGCGGCGCAGGTAGCGCTCGAAGTCCCGGGCGATCGCGTCACCGGAGGCCTCCGGCAGGTCGGCGGTGTCCTTGGCCTCCTCCAGGCCGCGCACGTACGCCGCGATGTCCTCGTCCTCGGCGGTGAGCTCGTTGACGTTGGACTCCCACGCCACCGCGTCCTCGGGCAGGTCGCCCAGCGGCACCCGCGCGCCCAGGAAGTCCTCCACCCACGCCAGCAGCGCCAGGGAGGCCTTCGGGCACGGCGGCTGGGCGACGTAGTGGGGGATGGCCGCCCACAGCGACGCGGTCTCGATCCCCACCGCGCTGAACGCCTCGTGCACCACGCCCACGATCCCGGTCGGGCCCGAGTAGGTGGTCGCCTCCAGCCCCAGCGCCGAGCCCAGCTCCACGGGCGAGGCCATCCCGGTCACCGGGATCGGCCGCGTGTGCGGGGCGTCCGCCAGCAGCGAACCCAGCATCACCATCCGCGTGACGCCCAGCTCCCGCGCCACGGCCAGCAGGTCGGCGGCGTAGGAGCGCCACCGCATGTTCGGCTCGGGGCCCGTCACCAGCACCACGTCGCGCTCCGACCCCGGCGGCGTCGCCACGCGGACCCGGGTCGTGGGCCACTCGACCTCACCCACCACGCCGTCCACGATCGACATGCGCGGCCGGGTCACCTGGAAGTCGTAGTAGTCGTCCGGTGCCAGCGCGCACAGCTCGTAGGCGTCCCACTCCCTCGACAGGTGCTCCACGGCCAGGCTGGCCGCCTCACCAGCGTCGTTCCATCCCTCGAACGCCGCCACCATCACGGGATCGACAAGCTCCCGGACGAGCTTGGTCATGTGGCTCCTCCCTGCACGCGAACGGAGTCCACCCTACGTGGTGCCGACCCGCCCGGGGAACCGTTCGGGGCGCTCGACCGAGGGGCTCCGGCCGCCACACCGCGGGACTCCCGTCTCATCTAGTGGAACAGCCGATGGGATAACCTCACAGACAGCGACTGACAAGGACACCGCCGTCCCCGGACGACCGACCCGCCCCGCACCGCGGGTCCGCCCAGTGCCACGCGTCACGGGGACACCAACTGGGCCGCCGCGGTGCTCCGACGTAGAGTTGCCAGATATGAGAGCCAGCCCCACCTTCCGCGAAACGCTGTCCCGCCGTGTGGTCGTGGCGGACGGAGCGATGGGCACCATGCTCCAGGCGCACGATCTCGACCTCGACCAGTTCGAGGGGCACGAGGGATGCAACGACATCCTCAACCTCACCCGTCCCGACATCGTCCGCGACACCCATGCCGCCTTTCTTGCCGTGGGTTCGGACGCCATCGAGACGAACACCTTCTCGGCCAACCTCGGCGGGCTCGCCGAGTACGGCATCGAGGACCGCACCTACGAGATCGCCCACGCCGGAGCGCAGGTGGCCCGCGAGGCCGCCGACGCCTACTCCACCCCCGACCAGCCCCGCTACGTCCTCGGGTCCGTGGGCCCGGGAAACCGGCTGCCCACCCTGGGCCACGCGCCCTACGCCCAGCTGCGCGACTACTACGAGCAGTGCGCGCGCGGCCTGATCGACGGCGGATCCGACGCCATCCTCATCGAGACCTGCCAGGACCTGCTCCAGGTCAAGGCCGCCGTGGTGGCCGCCCAGCGCGCCCGCCGCGCCGCGGGCAGGGACGTGCCGATCATCGCCCAGGTCAGCATCGAGACCAACGGCACCATGCTGCTGGGCTCCGAGATCGGCGCCGCGCTGACCTCCCTGGAGCCGCTGGGCGTCGACGTCATCGGCCTCAACTGCTCCACCGGCCCCGCCGAGATGAGCGAGCACCTGCGCTACCTGTCGCACCACTCGCCCATCCCCGTCTCCTGCATGCCCAACGCGGGCCTGCCCCAGCTCGGCCCCGACGGCGCCTTCTACGACCTCTCGCCCGCGGAGCTGGCCGACGCCCACGACTCCTTCACCTCCGAGTTCGGCCTGAGCCTGGCCGGCGGCTGCTGCGGCACCACCCCCGAGCACCTGCGCCACGTGGTGGAGCGCGTCCAGGGGCGCGGCATCAAGAACCGCAAGCCCCTGGTGGAGGCCGCTTCCTCCTCCCTGTACCAGAGCGTGCCCTTCCGCCAGGACGCCAGCTACCTGGCCGTGGGCGAGCGCACCAACGCCAACGGCTCCAAGAAGTTCCGCGAGGCCATGCTGGAGGGCCGCTGGGACGACTGCGTGGAGATCGCGCGGGACCAGATCCGCGACGGCGCCCACCTGCTCGACCTCAACATCGACTACGTGGGCCGCGACGGGGTCAGCGACATGCGCGAGCTGGCCTCGCGCCTGGCCACCTCCTCCACCCTGCCGATCATGCTCGACTCCACCGAGCCGCCCGTCCTGGAGGCGGGCCTGGAGGCCCTCGGCGGCAGGAGCGTGGTCAACTCCGTCAACTACGAGGACGGCGACGGCCCCGACTCCCGCTTCACCCGCATCATGGGGCTGGTCAAGGAGCACGGCGCCGCCGTCGTGGGCCTGTGCATCGACGAGGAGGGACAGGCCCGCACCGCCGAGTGGAAGGTACGCGTCGCCACCCGCCTCATCGAGCAGATCACCGGTGAGTGGGGGCTCAACACCGGCGACATCATGATCGACTGCCTCACCTTCCCCATCACCACCGGGCAGGAGGAGACCCGCCGGGACGGCCTGGAGACGATCAACGCCATCCGCGAGCTCAAGCGGCTCTACCCGGACGTGCAGACCACCCTGGGCCTGTCCAACCTGTCCTTCGGCCTCAACCCGGCCGCCCGCATCGTGCTGAACTCGGTGTTCCTGCACGAGGCGGTCCAGGCGGGGCTGGACTCGGCGATCGTGCACGCCTCCAAGATCGTGCCGATCAACCAGATCCCCGAGGAGCAGCGCGAGGTCGCCCTCGACATGGTCTACGACCGGCGCGAGGGCGACTACGACCCCCTCTCGCGGTTCATGGAGATGTTCGAGGGCGTGGACGCCAAGTCCATGAAGGCCTCCCGCGCCGAGGAGCTGGCCGCCCTGCCGCTGTGGGAGCGCCTGGAGCGGCGCATCATCGACGGCGAGATGGCCGGGATCGAGGCCGACCTCGACGAGGCGCTGGAGTCCAAGCCCGCCCTGGCCATCGTCAACGACACCCTGCTCTCGGGCATGAAGACCGTCGGCGAGCTGTTCGGCTCCGGCCAGATGCAGCTGCCCTTCGTCCTCAAGTCCGCCGAGGTCATGAAGGGCGCCGTCGCCTACCTCGAACCCCACATGGAGAAGAGCGACGACGACGGCAAGGGCCGCATCGTCCTGGCCACCGTCAAGGGCGACGTCCACGACATCGGCAAGAACCTCGTGGACATCATCCTGTCCAACAACGGCTACGACGTGGTCAACATCGGCATCAAGCAGCCGGTGTCGGCGATCCTGGAGGCCGCCGAGGAGCAGCGCGCCGACGTGATCGGCATGTCCGGCCTGCTGGTCAAGTCCACGGTGATCATGAAGGAGAACCTGGAGGAGATGAACTCCAGGGGCCTGTCCGAGCGCTTCCCGGTCCTGCTGGGCGGCGCCGCGCTCACCCGCTCCTACGTGGAGCAGGACCTGGCCGAGGTCTTCGACGGCCACGTGCGCTACGCCAAGGACGCCTTCGAGGGCCTGCGCCTGATGGACGCGTTCATGGCGGTCAAGCGCGGTGACGAGGGCGCCGAGCTGCCCGCCCTGCGCCAGCGCCGGGTCAAGACGGGTGCCAAGCTCAAGGTGACCGAGCCCGAGGAGGTGCCCGCCCGCAGCGACGTGTCGACCACCAATCCGGTGCCCAAGCCGCCCTTCCTGGGCGACCGGATCAGCAAGGGCATCCCGCTGGCCGACTACGCCGCCTTCCTCGACGAGCGCGCCACCTTCATGGGCCAGTGGGGGCTCAAGGCCGCCCGGGGCGGCGAGGGCCCCAGCTACGAGGAGCTGGTGGAGACCGAGGGCCGCCCCCGGATGCGGATGTGGCTGGACCGCATCCAGACCGACGGCCTGCTGGAGGCGGCCGTGGTGCACGGCCACTTCCCCTGCTACAGCGAGGGCGACGACCTGGTGGTGCTGGACGAGGAGGGCGCCGAGCGCACCCGCTTCACCTTCCCGCGCCAGCGCCGGGACCGCCACCTGTGCCTGTCCGACTTCTTCCGGCCCAAGGAGTCGGGGGAGCTGGACGTGGTGTCCTTCCAGGTGGTGACCGTGGGCCCGGCGATCAGCCGCGCCACCGCCGAGCTGTTCGCCAAGAACGCCTACCGCGACTACCTGGAACTGCACGGGCTGTCGGTGCAGCTGACCGAGGCCCTGGCCGAGTACTGGCACACCCGGGTGCGCGCGGAGCTGGGCTTCGCGGGCGAGGACCCGGCCGAGCTGGACGCGTTCTTCAAGCTCGGCTACCGGGGGGCCCGCTTCTCCCTGGGCTACGGGGCCTGCCCCGACCTGGAGGACCGCGCCAAGATCATGCGCCTGCTGGAGCCGGAGCGGGTGGGCGTGACCCTGTCGGAGGAGTTCCAGCTGGTGCCCGAGCAGGCGACCGACGCGATCGTGGTCCACCACCCGGAGGCGACCTACTTCAACGTCTGACCGGCTCGTCCGAGGCGGACCGCCCGGCGCGGCCCCGCCCCCCGACCGAGGGGGCGGGGCCGCGCGCGTGTGCGGGCGCGGTCCGCCGCGCCGCCCCCGGGGCCGCGCGGGCGGAAGTGTGGGGCAGCTCTCCACCCGCCGGCGTCCGAGTGTTCGTAGTGTGGAAAGGACGCCGACAGGTCCTCTTCACGGCGCGGGCGCCCCGCGTCCCGCACGATGATGACGCACAGCCCGGGTGTCCCGTGGGCCAGCGGGCAACCCATGACACACGAGGGGAGAGCGTGGCGCCGCCCGGTCCGGAAGGCGCCACCGAACCTATGAGCGAACAGAGCACGCTGAGTCCCGAAGCCTCCGGTACCGGGACGCCCCAGGCCAGACGCCTCCAGGCCGTACTCCTGGACATGGACGGCACCCTCATCGAGAGCGAGCACCTGTGGGGTGAGGCCGAAGCCGACCTGGTCGCCGAACTGGGCGGTGTGTGGACCGAGGAGGACCACCAGCGCAACGTCGGCAACGCCGCCGAGCCCGTGGGCCGCTACATCATCGACCTGACCGGCGCCCACCACCTCACCCCGCGTGAGGTCGCCGACCGCCTGTACACGAGGTTCCGCGCCAGGCTCGCCGAGGGCGCCGACCTGCGCCCGGGGGCCAAGGAGCTGGTCACCCTGCTGTCGGAGTCCGGGGTCCCCGTGGCCCTGGTGACCTCCACCGAGAGGACGCTGGTGCAGGCGGCGATCGGCGGGATCGGCCTGGACAACTTCGACGACTCCGTGGCCGGGGACGAGGTCGAGGCGAACAAGCCCCACCCCGACCCGTACCTGAGGGCCGCCCGGCGGCTCGGCGTGGACCCCGCGCGCTGCGTGGCCTTCGAGGACTCGGTGGTCGGCGTGACCTCGGCGGCCGACGCCGGGTGCGTCACGGTCGCGGTGCCCAACCACGTGCACATCCCGCCGCGCGAGGGCGTGGTGTTCCGCGACAGCCTGGTGGGCGTGGACCTGGACTGGCTGGAGTCCCTGGTCGCCGACCGCTGAGACGGGACCGCCCGGCCCCCCGCCCCGCCGCTCTCCCCGCCCCCACCAGCTCCGACGCCCCCTTCCGTGCCCCGGCCGCCCGTCCGGGGCACGGGAGTAGCGTGGGCGTACGGGCCCCGGCTGCGGGGCCTGACCCAGGGCGTGTCCGGCGGACACGTACCCTGCTGCGCGACGGACGGCATCGACCGAACACGCCCTAGGGGATCGACCGGATGTGCGCTCCGGCGCCGGATGGGAGACTGGGCCCATGCCTGAGAACTTGACGTGGATGACCGGTCTGGTCCTGGGAGGCGGACTCACCCTCGCGGGACTGGTGATCTCCTTCTTCGTGTGGCGCGCCAAGGGCGCCGCCTCGGGTCTGCGCGGCGTGGCGTGGTCGCTGCTGCCGCTGGCCGCCGGTCTGATCGGGCTGATGAACGCCGTCTGGCAGTTCGCCATGAGCATCTTCGGCATCCTGGTCGGCCTGCTGTTCAACCCGGCGGTGTGGGCCGGTGTGGCCCTGGCGGGCCTGGCGGTGGTGCTCTACGTCGTCTCGGGCGTCATGCGCGCCCGTGACGTGGGCACCCGCCCCGGCAGGGCCAAGGAGCCCAAGGCCACCGGCGGGGCGGGCGGCGCGGCCGGGCCCGGCGCCGCCGAGCCCGGTGCGGCCCCCGCGGCCCCGGGCGCCAAGGGGAAGGTGGGTCCGGCTCCCAAGGCCGGGGCCGCCGACGACCTCTCCGACCTGGGCGACATCGAGGAGCTGCTGCGCAAGCGCGGCATCGAGTGAACATCGCGGGCCCGGCCCGCACACCCCTACGACGACGGTTCCGCACCCGCGGGGCCGTCGTCCTCTCGTGCGCCGCGGCCGTCACCGTACGTGTCCTTGGCGGTGTCCTGGCGCGCCCGTGAACGTCGCCCTACGCACCCGCGTGGACACGCTGAGACGTATAGCACTTGCCATAGCGTCCCTCTCGGGGGGTCGAACCGGTACATATTCGGACGTATCGTGGGCGCGACGGTTGAGGGCGTCGCCGCAGCTCGCGGCCGGTCATCGGATGAATGCGAACTCTGTAGCCTTTTGTTGTTATATAGGCTTTTTAACGTTGTTTGTCACGATTTAGATACATGATCGGATATTGGACGCTATGCGTTCAGATCGCGAGTAGGTTAGTCGCTGTGTAACAGCCCGGGCGCAGCGGTCCCGGTGTGTCCAACTCCTCTGGTGATGTGGCGCACTGCCGCGGACCGAGTCTGCGGAGGAGAGGTCATCCGCCCTCCCCGCCGACACGCAAGCCCACGCCAGCCAGCGTCGAGAACCGGCCGGCCCCACCGCGCGCGAACCGCAGGTCACCCCTCCATGCGGCCGTACGCGTGGGTTCTGCCCGTTCCCCTCGGCCAGAAGCGTATGAGTGGAGAGTGGTGGCCTGATGAGCGCGCCCTCGCATGCCCCCGATTCGGCGGAGCAGGCGGAGCAGAACGACGCCGTGAACGTCGCTGCGCAGGCCCACGGGGTCCGCGGAGACTCCGACAACCGGTCCCTGCGCCAGATCGCCTGGCAGCGGCTGCGCAAGGACAAGGTCGCGATGATCTCCGGCGTGGTCGTGGTCCTGCTCATCCTCGCCGCGATTTTCGCGCCCCTCCTGGCCAAGTGGTTCGGGCACCCGCCCACCCAGTTCCACCAGGACCTGATCGACCCGGTCCGCCGTGTGCCCTACCTGGACCCGGAGCAGCCGGAACTGGGCACCGATCCCTGGGGCGGCATCAGCTCCGAGCACCTGCTGGGCCTGGAGCCCACCACCGGGCGCGACCTGTTCAGCCGCATCCTCTACGGTGCGCAGATCTCCCTGCTGGTCGCCTTTCTGGCCACCCTCGTGTGCGTGGCCATCGGCACCGTCATGGGTATTCTCGCGGGCTACCTCGGAGGCTGGGTGGACACCGTCATCAGCCGGGCCATGGACATCTTCCTGGCCTTCCCGCTGGTGCTGTTCGCCATCGCGCTCGTGGGCGTCATCCCTGAGGGCGTCCTCGGCCTCACCGGCAACGGGTTGCGCATCGGCGTCATCGTCTTCATCATCGGCTTCTTCAACTGGCCCTACATCGCCCGCATCGTCCGTGGACAGACGCTCTCCCTTCGTGAGCGCGAGTTCGTGGAGGCCGCCAGGAGCCTGGGCGCCAGCAACCGGCACATCCTCTTCAAGGAGATCCTGCCGAACCTGATCACGCCGATCATCGTCTACTCGACCCTGCTCATCCCCACGAACATCCTGTTCGAGGCGGCCCTGAGCTTCCTGGGCGTCGGTATCAACCCGCCCACCCCCAGTTGGGGCAAGATGCTCGACGAAGCGGTGCCCTTCTACCAGACGGCCCCCTACTTCATCATCTTCCCGGGCCTGGCCATCTTCGTCACCGTCCTCGCCTTCAACCTCTTCGGCGACGGGCTGCGCGACGCCTTCGACCCCAAGACCTCCGACTGACCCTCGCCGCCGGAAGCCGCCCCGCCCGGCTTCCACGGCAAGGCGTCCGACGACAGGTTGATCCCACCACCATCAGGTTCGCATGAGAGGCAGTTCCTTGAGGAAACGCACACTCGGCTTCGTCGCGCTGGGCGCGGCGGCGTCCATCTTTCTTTCGGCGTGCGGCGGAGGCGACTCCGCTGGCGGAGGCTCCGCGTCCGGTGCCGAGTTCGACCAGGGGTCGACCGAGGTCGTCAACGCCTCCGACGCGACCGGTGGCACCCTGAAGTACGCCATCGCCGGCGACTTCGACTCCACCGACCCGGCCAACACCTACTACGCGTTCAACTGGAACTTCTCCCGGTACTACGCCCGTACGCTGCTGGCCTTCAACCCGGAGCCGGGAGAGAACGCCACCGACCTGATCCCCGACATGGCCGCCGGTATGCCGGAGCCCAACGAGGACTTCACCGAGTGGACCGTCAAGATCCAGGAGGGCCTCAAGTACGAGGACGGCACTGAGATCACGGCCCAGGACATCAAGTACGGCATCGCGCGCTCCAACTTCAACGGCGGCGTGTTCACCGAGGGCCCGCAGTACTTCAAGGCGCACCTCGACCAGGGCGACCACAACGTCTACGAGGGCTCCGACCCGCTCGCGGGCTTCGACTCCATCGAGACCCCGGACGACTACACCCTGGTCTTCCACCTCAAGGACTCCTTCTCCGAGTTCCCGAACGTGCTCACCCAGCCCCAGACCGCCCCGGTGCCCGTCGAGGCCGACCGCGGCGAGCTCTACCAGGAGCACGTCCTCTCCTCGGGTCCGTACAAGTTCGACGGCAACTACGAGCCGGGTGTCAAGCTCCACCTGGAGCGCAACGAGCACTGGGACCCCGAGACCGACCCGGTCCGCGAGGCGCTTCCGGACCGCATCGAGGTCGAGATCGGCGTCAACCAGGACGAGATCGACGAGCGCCTGGTCAACGGCGAGATCGACGTCGACCTCGCGGGAACCGGTGTCGCTCCGGCGATGCACGCCCGCCTTATCGACGATGAGTCCGTGCAGGGCAACCTCGACAACCCGTACTCGGGCGCCCTGCGCTACGTGAACATCCACACCCCGATCATCGAGGACGTGGCCTGCCGCCAGGCGATCATGTACGCGGCCGACCGTGACAGCATGTGGCGCGCCTGGGGCGGGGCCACCGGCGGCGACCTGGCCACCAACCTGCTTCCGCCGGCGATCCCCGGCTCGGACCCCGAGTCCGACCTGTACCCGTCCGAGGACGACAAGGGCGACCTGGAGGCCGCGCAGGCCAAGCTGGAGGAGTGCGGCGAGGAGGACGGCTTCAGCACCAACATCGCCGTTCGCGTCGAGCGCGAGAAGGACGTCCAGACCGCCGAGGCCCTGCAGCAGTCGCTGGCCCGGGTCGGCATCGAGGCCGAGATCAAGAGCTTCCCGTCCGCGGACTTCTTCGGTCAGTACGCCGGTTCGCAGGACTACGTCCGTGAGAACAACATCGGCCTGAGTGTCTCCGGCTGGGGCCCGGACTGGCCGACGGGCTACGGCTTCGCCTCCAAGATCACCCACGGCGACGCGATCATGGAGACGGGCAACTTCAACACCGCCGAGCTCGACGACCCGGAGATCAACGCCCTGTGGGACGAGGCGCTGGCCACCGAGGACCCCGAGGAGCGCGCTGCCATCTACACCCAGATCGACACCCTGGTCATGGAGCAGGCAGTCATCCTGCCGGTCGTCTTCGACAAGACGCTGGTCTACCGCTCCGACGAACTCACCAACGTCTACTACCACCCCGCGTACATGATGCACGACTTCATGGCGCTCGGCGTGGACCGCGGATAGCCCCGTACCTACCGGCCTGAACTAGCACGAGAAGGCAGGTGAAAGCGGCGGGGGCCCACGGCGCTCCGTGGAGCCCCCGCCGCTGACCGCGATGCTGAACTACATTCTCCGCCGCCTGGGAGCGGGACTACTGCTGCTCGCCGTCGTCACGGCGGTGACCTTCTGGATCTTCTACGTCCTGCCCCGTTGGGCGGGCGTGACCCCGCGCGGTATGGCCGCGCTGTATGTGGGCAAGGCCCCCACCCCCGAGGCGCTCGACGCCACGGTGGAGCGCCTGGGCCTGGACCAGCCCGTGGCGGTGCAGTTCCTCGAGTTCGTGCGCAGCCTGCTGCTCGGTCAGGAGTTCACCTTCGGCCGGGAGACGGTGGAGTGCGCGGCTCCCTGCCTGGGCTACTCCTTCACCACCAACAGCCCCGTGCTGCCCCAGCTGCTGGACCGGCTGCCGGTCACCCTGTCCCTGGGGCTGGGTGCGGCGGTCATCTGGGTCATCGGCGGTGTGGCCGTCGGTGTCCTCTCCGCGGTCAAGAAGGGCAGCATCTTCGACCGCCTGGCCATGGGGGCCGCCCTCGTCGGCGTCTCCCTGCCCATCTACTTCACCGGTCTGCTCGCCCTGGCCTTCCTCGTGCACGAGTGGAAGCTGTTCCCGGTCTCGCGCTACGTCCCCCTCACCGAGGACCCGGTCGCCTGGTTCCAGGTGATGTTCCTGCCCTGGGTCACCCTGGCGTTCCTGCACGCGGCGCAGTACGCGCGCCAGACACGTGCGGGCATGCTGGAGGTCCTGGGTGAGGACTACATCCGCACCGCCCGCGCCAAGGGGCTGAGCGAGCGCCGCGTGATCCTCAAGCACGCGCTGCGCCCCACGCTGACCCCGATCGTCACCATCCTCGGTCTGGACGTCGGCATGGTCCTCGGCGGAGCCATCCTCACCGAGAAGGTGTTCTCCCTCAATGGTGTGGGCGCCTACGCGATCGACTCCATCGTGTCCAGGGACCTGCCCGTCATTCTCGGTGTGACCCTGATGGGCGCTGTCTTCATCGTTGTCTGCAACCTCGTCGTCGACCTGCTCTACCCGATCGTCGACCCCCGGGTGCGGATCGCGAAGTAGCGCGCGGCAGCGTTGAACAGACCAGCTCTAACGAAGGAAAGTGACATGGCCTCGACCGACCCCGTCGTCCGCGTGGACGACCTGCGGGTGACGTTCCCGACCATGGACGGTGACGTCCACGCGGTGAAAGGGCTGTCCTTCGAGGTACCCGCGGGCGGTGCCCTGGGCATCGTGGGCGAGTCGGGCTCGGGCAAGAGCGTGACCTCGCTGGCCCTCATGGGCCTGCACCGGGGCAGCAAGGCGAAGATCACCGGCTCCATCGAGGTCGCGGGCCAGGACGTGGTCAGCGCCTCGGACAAGAAGCTGCGGCGGATGCGCGGCAACGACATCGCCATGGTCTTCCAGGACCCCATGCAGTCGCTGCACCCGCAGTACACGATCGGCAACCAGCTGATCGAGGCCTACCGCATCCACCGGCCCAAGGCCACCAAGGCCGAGGCGCGCGCCCGCGCGGTGGAGTCGCTGGAGCGGGTGGGCATCCCCGAGCCCGGCAAGCGGATCAACTCCTACCCGCACGAGTTCTCCGGCGGTATGCGCCAGCGCGTGGTCATCGCCATGGGGCTGATGTGCGAGCCGAAGGTGCTGCTCGCCGACGAGCCGACGACGGCGCTGGACGTGACGGTGCAGGCCCAGGTCCTGGACCTGCTGGACGAGCTGCGCCGCGACCTGGGCATGGGCCTGATCCTGGTCTCGCACGACCTGGCGGTGGTGGCGGGTTCGGTGGACGAGGTCGTGGTCATGCGCCACGGCGTCGCGGTCGAGCGCGGCGACGTGCGCAAGGTCCTCTCCGAGCCCGAGCACCCCTACACCCAGGGGCTCCTGGCCGCCGTGCCGCGCGTGGAGGTCTCCCGCGCCCAGCGGCGGGCCCAGGACCGGGCCGACCGGATCGAGCGCGACAAGCGCGAGGGCAGGGTCACCGAGCCGGGCCAGTTCGCGGCCTTCACCCCCTCCGCCGGCGGCGCGGGATCCTCCGAGGAGACCCCGCTCCTGCGGGTGGAGGACGTGGCGCAGCGGTTCAAGGTGCGCGGCGGAACCTGGGGCAAGGCCACGGATTTCTGGGCGGTCAAGGGGGTCTCCTTCGACCTGCACCGCGGTGAGACGCTGGGGATCGTGGGGGAGTCGGGGTCGGGCAAGTCCACGCTGTCGCGGATGGTGATGCGTCTGCTGGAGCCCACGCGGGGGCGGGTGGAGTTCGAGGGCCGCGACATCACCCACATGCCCGAGCGGGCGCTGCGTCCGTTGCGCCGGGACGTGCAGATGGTGTTCCAGAACCCCTACTCCTCGCTGAACCCGCGGGTGACGGTGGGCGACGCGATCGGGACCGCTCTGCGGGTGCAGGGGGAGAGGGACGGCAAGAAGATCCGCGCCCAGGTGCAGGAGCTGTTGGAGCGGGTGGGGTTGGAGCCGGGGCACTACAACCGGTTCCCGCACGCGTTCTCGGGTGGTCAGCGTCAGCGGATCGCGATCGCGCGGGCGCTGATCCTCAAGCCGAAGCTGATCATCTGTGACGAGCCGGTGTCGGCGTTGGACGTGTCCACGCAGGACCAGGTGCTGCGGTTGTTGTCGGAGTTGCAGGACGACTTCGGGTTGACCTACATCTTCGTGGCCCATGATCTGGCGGTGGTGCGTCAGGTGAGTGACCGGGTCGCGGTGATGCGTGCGGGTGAGGTGGTGGAGATGGGTAACAGCGACGCGGTGTACGAGAACCCCGCCAGCGACTACACCCGCCAGCTGCTGACGGCCGCTCCGGTCCTGGACCCCGACGAGGCACGCCGTCTGCGCGCCGGGCGCGTGGAGAAGCGCGCCGAGGGCAAGGCCGTCGCCTGACGGTCCCCACGGGCTCGACGGTCCTGACGGTCCTGACGGACCGGTAGCCGACCGGCAGACCGACCCAGCGCCGGTGCCGCCGCGGAACCCCGCGGCGGCACCGGCGTTTCGCGTGTCCGGGACGAGGGCGCCGATGACAGCGCCGGGCCGGGTGCTGGACCCGTCGAACCGCGCGCCGAGCAGGGCGCTGGACTCGCTGGACCCGCTGCGCCGGGCACGGCCGTGCCCGGCGAGGAGGACCGCCGGTACGGGAGTCCGGTCCGCGGCGGCACCGGCGGCTGGGCCCCGTCCCCGCCGGGCGGGCGGGGGTCGTCCGCAGGGGAGAGATGACCCGGCCGAATCGGGAATGAAAACGGTTATCATTGACTTGTAACGCGTGGGAACCCTGAGGAGGCATCCATGGCACGCAACGAGATCCGGCCGATCATCAAGCTCAAGTCCACCGCGGGTACGGGCTTCACCTACGTCACCCGCAAGAACCGGCGCAACACGCCCGACCGGCTCACCCTGAAGAAGTACGACCCGCGCGTGCGCCGCCACGTCGAGTTCCGCGAGGAGCGCTGAGCCGGGCCGCGCCCCGGCCGCCCGTTCCCGGAAAGGCCGGGTCCCGGCTGGCCGCCGCCCCGACCGGCGGCGGTGCCGCCGACCCTGACGGGCGCCGCCCCGTCGCACGCCGCAGGGCAGGCGGACCGCCGCGCCCAACGACCACCCCAAGGGGGCACACATGAAGCAGGGAATCCACCCCGACTACCACCCGGTCGTCTTCCGCGACCGCGCGGCCGACTTCTCCTTCCTCACCAGGTCCACCGCCACCAGCGACAAGACCATCGAGTGGAGCGACGGCCGCACCTACCCGCTGATCGACGTCGAGATCTCCAGCGCCAGCCACCCCTTCTACACGGGCAACGCCCGCGTGGTGGACACGGCGGGCCGCGTGGAGCGCTTCCAGCGCCGCTACCAGCGCAAGGGCTGACCGACACGAACGCGAGGCGGGGCTCGCCGCCCCGCCCCCGACCATCCGAGAAGAAGGCAGAGGTCCCATGGCCGTACCCAAGCGCAGGATGTCGCGGTCCAACACCCGCACGCGCCGTTCCCAGTGGAAGGCCGCCACCCCCGACCTGGTGCGCGTCCACATCCGCGGTCGCGAGTACCTCGTGCCGCGCAACCTCGTCCGCGCCTACGAGCGGGGACTGCTCGCGCCGCCCGAGTAGCCGGGCCCGGCACGGCCCGCCGGCCCCCCGGTCCGGCCGCGACACCGGACCCGGGCACCGCGGACGCCGCCGCGCGTCCGCCCGCACCGCCGCGCGCCGGGACCCCTCCCGCCCGGCGCGCGGCGGTGTGAGCACCGCGGGCGAGCAGCGGGGCGGCCGAGCGCCGTAGGGTGGTGGGCATGCCAGCCCGAACGCCCCCTGCCGCGCCCGGCGGCGACGCCCCGGGGCTGCGCGCCGACGCGCTGCACAACCGCCACCGCATCGTCGAGGCGGCTCGCGCGGCCTTCGCCGAACGCGGGATCGACGTGCCGATGTCGGCCATCGCCCGCCGCGCCGGAGTGGGGGTCGCCACCCTCTACCGCCGCTTCCCCACCCGCGAGTCCCTGGTCACCGAGGTGTTCGCCGACCAGCTGACGGCCTGCGCCTCCCTGGTGGACGACGGCCTCGCCGACCCGGACCCCTGGCGGGGCTTCTGCTCGGTGGTCGAGCGGGTGTGCGCGATGCAGGTCGCCGACCGGGGCTTCACCGGCGCGTTCCTCACGACCTTCCCCGGCGCGGTCCCCTTCGAGGAGAGGCGCGAGCGCGCCGAACGCGGCCTCACCGAACTCGTCAGCCGGGCCAAGGCGGCCGGGCGGCTGCGCCCCGACTTCGCGGTCGCGGACCTCACGCTGCTGTTCCTGGCCAACTGCGGGGCCGCCTCCGGCCCGCCCGAGGAGGCAGCCGCCTCCTCGCGCCGCCTGGTGGCCTACCTCCTCCAGTCCTTCGAGAACACGGAACGGCGCCGCCCCCTGCCCGCCGCCCCCGAGATCGGGCTGGGCCAGATCCCCGACCTCTCCACGGGCTGAGCGCGGGCGGTCCCGCGAAACGCACCGACCCTGGCCCTTGGCCCCCTCGGAGTCGGGCAGTCTTAAGGGTGTGACGACGCGAACCGACGAGATCCCCCCGCCGGACCCACGGACACCGAGAGCCCCGCGCAGGCCCGTCGACCTCCTCACGGGAGCGGTCGGCCTGATCGTGGTGGCGGCGATCATGATCGCCGTCCGCGTGGTCACCGACGGCGTGGAGGGGACCGACCCCGACCGGCTCCGCGCGCTGCTGCCCTCCGGCCTGCTCCTGCTCGTCGCCGCGGGCGCCAACCTCCTGCTGATCGTCCTGGTCAGCTACGTCGTCCTGCGCACGCTGTTCACCGGGCGGCGGCGCTCCCTGGTCCGGCCGGTCGCCGCCGGAATCGCCGCCTACACGCTCGCCTCGCTGATCAACGCCACCCTCTTCGCGCTGATCGGCCCGGAGCGGTTCCCCGACGCGCTCGCCCCCGACGACGTGTTCACCAGCGCCACCCTCGGCTACGTGGCCGCCGTCCTGGCCTTCATCCGCACCATGCCCACCGGACTGCCGCGGGTCCGCTCGATCCTGTGGGCGGGCAACACCACCGTCGCGGTCTGCGCCCTGCTGGCCGGGGTCACCAGCCTCCTCGCCCTCGTCCTGACCGTCCTGGTCGGCCTCACCTGCGCCGCCCTGGTCCGGTACGCGCTGGGGGAGAGGCCGCCGCCGCAGACCGACGACGGCCTGGACGCCGAGCTGCGCCGGTTCGGGCTGGCCGCCACCGGCGTCTCCCGCGCGGACGACGACGAGGAGGGCAACCCCCGCCACCTGGCCGGACTCGACGACGGCCGCAGGGTGGAGCTGGTCGTGCTCAGCTCCGAGAACACCGCCGGGTTCTGGCGGCGCCTGCGCGACCTGCTGTTCCTGCGCGGTCCCGTGGCCCCCCGGATGCTCTACGGCGTCCGCCGCCGCGCCGAGCACGCCGCGCTGATGAGCTTCTCCGCCCGGCAGGCGGGGGCCGCCGTCCCCCGCGTCCTGGCCGTCGGCGAACTCGGGCCCGGCACCGTCCTGCTGGTCCGCGAGCTGCCCGCCTTCCGCGCGCTGGACGCGCTCGACGACGAGGAGCTCACCGACGAGCTGGTCGACCTGTGCTGGCGCGAACTCGGGCTGCTGCACCGCCACCGGCTCGTCCACGGCAACGTCAACGGCGCCACCGTCGGTGTCCTGGACCAGCCCTGCGACCCCGCCAGCGCCTCCGTCCCCGAGGGCGCATCAGAACCGGCGGACGCCGCGACCTTGGCAGGCACCTCCGAAACCGCGCTCCCGCCGGTCCCGGCGGCCTCTCGTGAAGCGGCGGTCCTGCTCACCGGCCTGGACCGCGGCGGCGTGGCCGCCCCCCAACTCCAGGTCTCCCTGGACCAGGCCGCCATGCTCACCCTGCTGGCCATGCGGGTGGGGTCCGGACGCGCCGTGGACTCGGCGGTGCGCGCGCTCGGCGTGACCGCCACGGCCGCGGTCCTGCCCTTCCTGCAACCCGCGGGACTGCCCTACGCGCTGCGCAGGGGGCTGCGCGGGGACCGCGGACTCCTGGCCAGGCTGCGCGAGCGCGTGGTGCGCATCGCACCGGAGGCGCCCTCCGAGCCCGCCCGCCTGGAGCGCATGCGTCCGCGCACCGTGGTCAGCGTCATCGTCGCCACCGTCGTCGGCCTGGTGCTGCTGTACCAGCTCACCGGCGTGGACTTCACCGCCATCGGCCGGGCCGACCCGGTGTGGACGCTGGCCGCGCTCGCCGCGTCGGTGGTGTGCACGCTCTCCGCCGCGATGATCCTCATCGGCTTCGTGCCCGTGCCGTTGCCGTGGTGGCGCACCGTCATGGTCCAGTACGCGGGGTCGTTCGTGCGCATCGCCGCCCCCGCCGGGCTGGGGTCGCTCGCGATCAACACCCGGTTCGTCACCAGGGAGGGGGTCTCGACCTCCCTGGCCCTGTCCGCGGTGGGTCTCACCCAGCTGGTCGGGTTCCTGGTGCACGTGCCGCTGCTGCTGGTGTGCGCCTACCTCACCGGCACCTCGTACTGGACCGGGTTCACGCCCTCCCCGACCGTCGTCGTGATCAGCGTCGCCGGAACGGCCGTGGTGGGGGTGGTCCTGCTGCTGCCCCGGCTGCGGCAGGCCCTCGGCGCCCGGATCCGGCCCTACCTGCGCGGGGTGCTGCCGCGGCTGCTGGACATGCTCCAGAGCCCGTCCAGCCTGCTGCTGGGCTTCGGCGGAACGCTGCTGATCACCGCGGCGTTCGTGCTGTGCCTGCAGTTCTCGGTCCTGGCCTTCGCCGACCCGGGCGCCCAGGTGAGCCTGGTGGCGGTCGCGGTGGTGTTCCTGGCGGGCAACGCGGTCGGCTCGGCCGCGCCCACGCCCGGCGGCCTGGGCGCGGTCGAGGCCGCCCTGATCGGCGGCCTGACCACCGTGGCGGGCGTCCCCGCCGCCGTCGCGCTGCCCGCGGTGCTGCTGTTCCGGCTGCTGACCTTCTGGCTGCCGGTCCTGCCGGGCTGGGGGGCCTTCTCCTACCTCCAGCGCCGGGAGGCCATCTGAGCGGGGCCCGCGCGTCAGGAGACGCCGGAGCGGGCGGGCACGAGCCTGCCGACCCCCCAGGCGACCAGACCGGTGACGGCGCCGACGGCCGCCCCGGTGAGGAGGCTGCTCACCACCGCGAAGCCGCGGATGACGACCGTGTGCGCGAGGGGCGGCAGGTCGCCGAGGTTACCGCCGAGCCTGGGGGGATCGCCCTCCCAGGCGGTGTCCCACAGCAGCTGGTGCCCCAGGGCGAGGAGGACGCCGTAGAGCAGCCCGACCGCCAACAGCGTCAGGAACGGGTTCGGGGCCCGGGCCAGGACGGCCACAGCCACCCACACGAGCGGGGGGACGAACACGAAGAGGGCGTTGGCGAGCGTTCCCTCCTGGATGAGGCCGAGGTCGTGCAGGATCACGCGGGGCGCCGCGAGCAGGGCCAGCAGGGCGATGACGGTCCAGGACAGGCCGAGGGCGGAGCGTTTCTGTGCGGTCATGGCCACGACCCTAGGGAGGCCGTCGCGCCGCCACATCCGCGTTCGGTATCGACCGTGTACGCCCGTGGTCGGACCCGGGGCCGCGCCCCGTCGTTATCCGGTTGAGCCCGCGCTGCGGACCGGCGTCACTCGCCCAGCGTGATCGCCTCGGCCTCGGCCCGGGCGGACTCGGGGCCGTTGTCCACCCTGCGCAGCGTCCTGCGGCCCAGGAGCACGATCCCCGCGGCCAGTGCCACCGACACCGCCGCCGCGTACATCGGCGCGCCGGGGGACAGGGCCGCGGCGAGCGCGGAGGCGGCCGGGGGAGCGGCGGCGCCGCCGAGGAAGCGCACCGCCGAGTAGGACGAGGACGCCACCGAACGCGGCAGGTCGCTGGCCTCCATCACGCACTCGGTCAGCACCGTGTTGAGCACGCCCAGCAGCAGGCCGCCCAGCACGATGGCGGTGATCAGCCCCGCCGTGGAGGAGATGAGCGCGCCCGCGGCGACCAGGTCCGCGGCCAGCAGGAGCAGGGTCGCCCACAGCACCCGCGTGCGCGGCCACCGGCGGGTGAGCACCGGGGCCACGAAGACCGAGGTCACGGCGACCGCCAGGCCCCAGCCGAAGAAGGTGAACCCCAGGCCCATCTCGTCCAGCCCCAGCGGGAAGGGCGTGTAGGCCAGCAGGGCGAAGAACCCGACGTTGTAGAACAGCGCGGCCAGGGCCAGCACCAGGATGCCCGGGACGCGCAGCGCCGCGAACGGGGCCGACAGCGGCACCGGCGCGGTCCGCTCCGTGGCGTCGCTCCTGAGCAGGACGGCGATCGCGATGAACCCGACCGCCATCAGCGCGGCGGTACCGAAGAAGGGGCCGCGCCAGCTGACGCTGCCGAGCAGTCCGCCCAGGAGCGGGCCCGTGGCGATGCCCAGGCCCAGCGCCGCCTCGTAGAGCACGATCGCGGAGGAGGCCCCACCGCTGGCGGCGCCGACGATGGTGGCCAGGGCGGTGGAGATGAAGAACGCGTTGCCCAGTCCCCACCCGGCCCGGAAGCCGATGACGGACTCGACGCTGCCGCTGGCCCCGGCCGCGGCGGCGAAGACCACGATCAGCGCCAGGCCGACCAGAAGGGTGCGCTTGGCACCCAGGCGGCTGGACACCCAGCTGGTGACGAGCATGGCCAGGCCGGTGACCAGCAGGTAGCTGGTGAACAGCAGCGAGGTCTGGGTCTGCGTGGCCTCCAGACTGCGGGAGATCGCGGGCAGGATCGGGTCCACCAGGCCGATGCCCATGAAGGCGATCACGCAGGCGAACGCCACGGCCCACACGGCCCGCGGCTGCCGGAGGATGGAACCCTCCGGCGCGTGTCCCTGGTCCGCGCCTCCGGGCGGTGCTGTACGCGGGGTGTCGGTCTTCGCCACCATGTTCTCGCTGCTCCCTGTCGTCGCTGATGGTGGGGAGGACGGCGGCCGGTCCGGTCGGGGCCCTCATTCACATAGGTAACCTATGTTAAACCCCGCGCATTCCCGACCGGCACGCGACGGGCGCGGGGGAGGAGAGGCGTCGGTCACCGGAACCGCCGGAGGGCACGCGGGTGGCGGGTGTGAGGGCGGTGCGCACCGAGGGTGTGACCGGGCTCCGGGAACGGAACCGCTCGCTCAGGCCCCGCCGCGGCGCAGCCGCTCGTCCAGCAGCCGCACCGACTCCGACAGCAGCTCCCGCTCACGCGCGGACAGGTCGGAGAACAGCGGTTCCAGCGCGTCGCCGATCCGGTGCCGCCAGTCCTCCAGCGCCGCCGCGCCCGCCAGGGTCAGCTCGTGCAGCTGGGCCCGCCGGTCGTCGGGGTCGGGACTGCGCGCCACGTACCCGGAGGAGAGCAGCGACTCCACGATCACCGTCATGGTCGGCTGCCTGACCCGGCAGTGCTCGGCCAGGACGCCCAGCCGCAGCGGCCCCTTCTCCTGGAGCACGCTCAGCGCGCGCCACGTCGCCGGGGACGTGCGCTCGCCGGTCTCATGCGCGGCGTAGCGCCCGATCCGCTGGCTGATGTTGAGGAGGCGGACCAGGAGGGGGGCGACCTCGGGGCCCCGGCCGTCCCCGGCGTCCGCGTTTTCGGCGTGCTCGTCGTCGTGGTGCACGCCGCAAGGCTAGGGCATCTTCGGCCGGCGTGCTCCGCCGTGGGACGGGCGCCGTTCCCCCGCGGCGTACCGCGCCGCGGGGGAACACCGGTCACGGGCGCCCGCGTGCCCGCACCGCGAAGTCGTGCAGGGGCGGCCTCGGGGCCGCCGTGGTCGACCGTCCCGGTCCCGGGGCCGGAGGCGGCCAGGCCCCGTCCACACGCCCGGACGCGCCGTCCCCCCTCCTCGGGGTCACAGGCCGTGGCGGCCCTCGCCCGCCACCAGCTCGCTCACACGCGCCTCAGACTCGGCCGAGAAGGCGTCACGGCGGGCGGCGACCGCCCGGCGGGTGTCCTCGTCGACCAGGTCGGCGTTGATCTGGGCCCCGGCAGCGGCGCCCGAGGCCGCCGACGCGCCGACCTGGGCGGTCAGGTCGGTGACGTTGCCCGCGGCCCACACGCCGGGCACGTCGGTGCGGCCGCTCTCGTCGGTGGGGACGTACTCGCCGACCCCCATCGGGTGCTCCCGCGCCCGCAGGCCGAGGGCCTCCAGGAAGGAGGCGCGCGCCACCATCCGCGTTCCGACGGCCACCACCTCCCGGTCGACCACCGCGCCGTCCGCCAGCCGCAGCCCCGTGATCCGGCCGTCGGCGGTCTCCAGCGAGGCCACCGGACCCTCCACCACGCGGACGCCGCGGGCGGCCAGCTTCTCGGCGTCCTCCTCGCCCGGTGGGGGCGTGGTGTGGGTGAAGAGCGTGACGTCCTCGCTCCACTGGCGGAACAGCAGCGCCTGGTGCACCGCCATCGGCCCGCTGGCAAGCACGCCGATGGCCCGGTCGCGCACCTCCCAGCCGTGGCAGTACGGGCAGTGCACCACGCCCGCGCCCCACTGCTCCCGCACGCCCGCCACGTCCGGCAGTTCGTCCACCAGGCCGGTGGTCACCAGGACCCGGCGCGCGCGTACGCCGCGGCCGTCGGCCAGCTCCACCCGGAACCCGTCGCCGCCGCGGGTCACAGCCGCGACCTCCCCGGTCACCACGTGGCCGCCGTAACCGCGCACCTCCGCCCGGCCCCGCTCCAGCAGTTCGGCCGGGGACATGCCCTCCCTGGCCAGCAGCCCGTGCACTCCCGACGCGGGCGCGTTGCGCGGGGCGCCCGAGTCGAGCACCACCACCGAGCGCCGCGCCCGGGCCAGCATGAGGGCGCCGTTCAGTCCGGCGGCGCCACCGCCGACCACCACCGCGTCGTAGCCGTTCTCCAACTGATCGTTCACCGCGATCACCTCCATGCCCCCACCATGCGACCCCCTCGCCGGTTCACGCAATCTTCGTTGCCGTTATGGCAAAATGGCGGCATGGAACACGACCTCGACCAGGCGCTCGACGCGGTCGGACCCCGGCTGCGCGCGCTGCGCAAGCAGAAGGAGACCACGCTGACCGACCTGTCGGCGGCGACCGGCATCTCGGTGAGCACGCTGTCCCGGCTGGAGTCGGGTTCTCGCCGCCCCACCCTCGAACTGCTGTTTCCGCTGGCCAGGGCGTACGGGGTCACCCTCGACGAACTCGTGGACGCGCCGCCCACCGGCGACCCGCGCATCCACCTGCGTCCGGTCAACCGCCACGGCATGACCATGCTGCCCCTGACCCGCCGCCCCGGCGGCATCCAGGCGTACAAGCTGGTGATCCCGGGCCGCGACCGGCCGAGTCAGCCCGACCCGCAGACCCACGAGGGCTACGAGTGGCTCTACGTCCTCAACGGTCGGCTGCGGGTCGTGCTGGGGGAGCACGACCTGGTACTCGCTCCGGGGGAGGCGGCCGAGTTCGACACCCGCGTGCCGCACTGGTTCGGCTCCGCCGACACCGAGGCGGTCGAGTTCCTCAGCCTGTTCGGCAGACAGGGCGAGCGCGCGCACCTGCGCGCCCGCCCCAAGACGGAGGGCGCGTCCGGCGACGCCGACGCGTGACCGGAAGGGCGCGCCGGCCCGCGCCCGCCAGGGGCGGTCCTGCTCCCCCAGGCACGGTGGACCGCTGACAGAGCCCTCGGGGACAGGGCCACCGCCGCGGAGTTCCCGTGCGTCACACCGTCCACGCTTGCGGTCAGGGACCGGTGAGCGGGAGCCGCCGAGGAGTCCGCGCCCGTGCCCGGGCGGAATCCGGCCCCAGAAAGCGGGAACTCAGGAGCCGGGGACCGCTTCCTCAGCGGCGGGGCGGCCGGAGGCGCACACGCTCCGGCACGCGGCGAGGACCTCCTCGACGCCGATCGCGTCCAGCCCCGGGTCCAGTTCGGCGGCGTGCGGATCCCCCAGGCGGCCCGCCCACAGGCACACGTGGACGTCCCGGTCCACCCGCGGGCCCCACAGCCGCGGGGAGACCGGCCCGAACAGGCGCACCGACGGCGTGCCGTAGGCCGTGGCCAGGTGGCCGATCCCGGTGTCCCCGCACACCACCAGCCGCGCCTCGCCGACCAGCCGCGCCAGCAGGTCCAGGGAGGTGCGCCCGGCCAGCACCGCCCGACCGCCGAGCCCGGCGGCCTCGGCCACCCGCTCGGCCAGCGCGGTCTCGTTCGGCGAGCCGGTCACCAGCACCCGCAGCCCCGAGGCCGCCAGGTCCCCCGCCACCCGCGCGAAACGCTCCGGGGGCCAGCGCCGCGACCCGGAGGCGGCCCCCGGGTGGACGATCGCGGTGTCCCCCTCGACCACCGCGCCCCGCCCCCGCGACGGGTCCGGCCACCGCAGGTCGTCCGGGTCGGCCGCGACACCGTGCCAGAGCAGCAGGCGGCACCAGATCTCGGCGTCGTGGACCCCCTCGGGCCACTCCGGGCCCGGCCACCGCGGAACGGACGGGTGGCCGTGCGTCCACAGCCGCCCCGGCGTCAGCGCCGCCAGGGCCGCGGTGCTCCGCGGTCCCCGGCCGTGCAGGTTGACCGCCAGGTCCGGAGGGCGCGTGTCGGGCGCGCGCAGCGGCTCGGTCGGCAGGACCTCCCAGTCCAGCCCGGCCAGCGCGACCAGGCGCCGGTACCAGGAGGGGCCCGCCAGGGTGCGGCGCCAGGACGGCAGCGCCCGCTCCAGCGCGCGCAGCGCGGGAACGGCCGTGGCGAAGTCGCCCAACCCCAGCGCCCGCAGCGCCAGCAGGGACGGCCGCCCGCCCGTGCGGGGGACCCGGCCCCCGTCCGAGCCGCCGTGGCCGGGGCCCGGGTTCTCTCCCGCCGGTTCCACCGGATACCTCAGCGGTTGGGGTCGGCGGCGCTGACGTCGGCCAGCGCCGAGTCCTCGTCCACGGCCCGCGCCAGGTCGCCCATGGACACCACGCCCACGACGCGGTCGCCGTCCACGACGGGAAGGCGGCGCACCGCGCTGGTGCGCATGACGTGCACCGCGTCGGCGATCCCGCTCTGCGGCGGCACGGTGGCCACCTCCGAGCTGCACACGTCGCCGACGCTGCGCTGGCCGGGGTCACCGCCCTCGGCCACGCAGCGCACCACGATGTCGCGGTCGGTCAGGATGCCCATGATCTGCTTGTCCCGGGTCACGACGACGTCGCCCACGTCGGCGTCGCGCATGATCTCCGCGGCCTCACGCAGGGACGTGTCCGGCGAGACCGTGCGGACCGGGCTGCTCATCACCTGGTCGATGGTGCGCACCACCATGGTCCTGCTCCTTTCGTGCCGGTCGTGCCTCTTCCGTTCTCACCGGTCCCATAGCCCGCAGCCGTGGGGGCAAACATGACGGCTCCCCCGCCGCCGCGGGGCGGACCGCGGGTGCGCGGGCGGCGGGCCCGGAGCGGTTTCCACACACGCGTCCGTGCTGGTGAGCGGGTTCCGGTCCGCCCTCGGCCGATGTTTAGGCGTCGCTGCTGCTGGTAGTCGAGTGGGTGCGCTCGGCGTCTGAGTCGCAGACCGGGCCTGAGGAGGGAGCGGTTACATGCGTGTCCTCGGTGTCAACGCCGTCTTCCACGACCCGGCGGCGGCGATCGTCGTCGACGGCCGCACGGTCGCGGCGGCGGAGGAGGAACGGTTCTCGCGGCGCAAGCACGGCAAGGCCGCGGTCCCCTTCTCCACGTGGGAGCTGCCGGAGCAGGCGATGCGCTGGTGCCTGGAGCGCGCGGGGCTGCGCCCCGCCGACCTGGACGCGGTCACCTACTCCTACGACCCCGCGCTGGCCGACCCCGACGGACCCGGACAGGACCGCGGCTGGGAACGCCTGCGCCTGTTCTACGTCGAGCGCGCGCCGCACTTCCTGGCCACCGCGCTGCCGGGCCTGGACCCGGCCAAGGTCACCTACGTCCCCCACCACGTCGCGCACGCGGCCTCCGCCGGACTCGCCGCCCCGCCCGAGGCCGGAGGCGGCGAGTGCGCGGTGTTCGTGGCCGACGGCCGCGGCGAGAGCGCCTCGCACATGGCGGGCGTCTACACCGGCGGGAAGCTGGACGTGCTGGTCCGCCAGCCGCTGCCCGAGTCCCTGGGGCTGGTCTACGAGGAGCTCACCGAGCACGTGGGCTTCCACCGCTCCAGCGACGAGTACAAGGTGATGGCCCTGGCCTCCTACGGCGAGCCCACCATGCTCGACGAGGTGCGCAAGCGCGTGCGCTACGAGGGCGACGGCCTGGTCCGCGCCTCGGGCCTGGACTGGAACTCCCTCACCGACCCGTGCGAGCCGGGACGGGAGCCCTCCAAGGAGCACGCGAACCTGGCCGCCAGCGTGCAGGCCGCCATGGAGGAGACCCTCCTGGCCGTCGTCGGCTGGCTGTACGAGCGGACCGGCCGCCCGCACCTGACGATGGCGGGCGGGGTCGCGCTCAACTGCGTCGCCAACAGCCGCATCGTCCGCGAGGGGCCCTTCGAGAGCGTCTGGGTGCAGCCCGCCTCCGGCGACGCGGGCACCGCGCTGGGCGGCGCCCTGCACGCGGCCTCGCTCGTGGAGGACGTGGCGCCCATGCCCGGGGCCGCCCTGGGCCGCTCCTGGGACGAGGACGAGCTGCGCGCGGTCCTGCGCGAGGCCGACGTCGCCTTCGAGCGCCCCGACGACCTGGCCGACACCGTGGCCGAGGCCCTGGAGCGGGACGCGCTGGTGGCCTGGTTCCAGGGCGCCGCGGAGTACGGGCCCCGCGCGCTGGGGCACCGGTCCCTGCTCGCCAACCCGTCCAACCCCGACAACCTCGAACGGCTCAACCGGGTCAAGGGGCGCGAGCAGTTCCGCCCCGTCGCGCCGATGGTGGCCGAGCACAGGGCGTCGGAGATCTTCTCGGGCGGGCCCCTGCCCAGCCCCTACATGCTCTTCGTCCACGAGGTGCACCCCGACTGGCGCGACCGCCTGCCCGCCGTGGTGCACGTGGACGGCACCGCCCGCGTCCAGACCGTGGCCGAGCGGGACGACCCGCTCACCGCGCGCCTGCTGGACCGCTTCGAACGGCGCAGCGGCCTGCCGGTCCTGGTCAACACCAGCCTCAACACGGCCGGGCGGCCCATGGTCGACTCCCCGCGCGACGCCCTGGAGTGCTTCGGGTCCGCGCCCGTGGACCTGCTGGCCATCGGCCCGTTCGTCGTGCGCCGCCGCGCGGGCGAGGGGGCGCACCGGTGAGCGCTCCCCGCTACTCCGTGGTCGTGCCCACCGTGGGGCGCGACACCCTGCCCCGTGTGCTGGGACCGCTTCTGGACGCGCCGTCCGGGGAGGCTCCCGAGGAGGTCGTCGTCGTGGACGACCGGCCGCCCGACGACACCGCGCCGCTGCCCGGGACCGACCACGCCCGGGTCCGCGTCCTGCGCACCGGCGGAGGCGGTCCCGCCGCCGCCCGCCAGGCCGGGTGGCACGCCTGCGCCGCCGAGTGGATCGCCTTCCTGGACGACGACGTGGCCCCGCCCGCGGACTGGCCGCGGCGCCTTCGCGCCGACCTGGCCGACCTGCCCGCCGAGGTGGGCGCCAGCCAGGGCCGCATCACCGTGCCCCGCCCGCCCGGGCACCGGCCCGCGGACGCCGAACGGGCCACCCTGGCCCTGGAGGGCGCCCGCTGGATCACCGCCGACATGGCCTACCGCAGGAGCGCCCTGGAGGCGGTCGGCGGCTTCGACGCCCGCTTCCCGCGCGCCTACCGCGAGGACACCGACCTGGCCCTGCGGGTCGTGGACGCCGGGTTCGTCCTCGTGCCCGGCGAACGCGAGTGCGTGCACCCGCTGCGCGGCGGCGGGCGCTGGGCGAGCCTGGCCGCCCAGCGCGGCAACGCCGACAACGCCCTGATGGACCGCCTACACGGGCGCGGTTGGCGCAACCGGGTCGGGGAGGGCCCCGGCGGGCTGCGCGGGCACGTCCTCACCACGGCCGCCCTGCTGGGCGCCGCAGGGGCGGCCCTGACCGGGCACCGCGCCGAGGCCGCCGCGTGCGCCGCGCTGTGGACCGCGCGCACCGCCGCGTTCGCCCGGCGCCGGATCCGCGGCGGACCCGCCACCCGCGACGAGGTCACCGACATGCTGGTGACCAGCGCGCTCATCCCGCCCCTGGCCTGCTGGCAGCGGCTGCGCGGCGAGATCCGCCACGCCGGGGCGCGGCCCGCCCCGGCAGTGGCGGCCGTGCTGTTCGACAGGGACGGCACCCTGGTCGAGGACGTCCCCTACAACGGTGACCCCGACAAGGTGCGCCCCACGCCCTCGGCCGAACGGGCGCTCGCCCTGGCCCGCGGCGCCGGACTCGCCGTCGGGGTGGTCAGCAACCAGTCGGGCATCGCCCGCGGACTGATCACCCGCGACCAGGTGGACGCGGTCAACCGGCGCGTGGAGGAACTGCTGGGCCCCTTCGACGTGTGGCGCGTGTGCCCGCACGGTGAGGAGGACGGCTGCGGATGCCGCAAGCCCGCGCCCGGCATGGTCCGCTCCGCCGCGGCCGAACTGGGCCTGCCGCCCTCCCGCTGCGCGCTGGTCGGCGACATCGGCGCCGACGTGGACGCCGCGCGGGCCGCGGGCGCGCGCGGGGTGCTCGTGCCCACCGCCGCCACCCTGGACGCCGAGTGCCGTTCCGCGCCCGAGACCGCGCCCGACCTGGAGGCCGCCGTCCTGCGCCTGCTCGGAAGGGGCGCTTCGTGAGCGGGGGAACCGTGATCGTGGCGCGCCTGGACAGCATGGGGGACGTCCTGCTGTCCGGACCGGCCGTGCGCGCCGTCGCCCACGGAGCCGACCGGGTCGTCTACCTCGCCGGACCCCGGGGCGCCGAGACCGCCGCGACGCTGCCGGGCGTGGACCGCGTCCTGACCTGGTGCGCGCCCTGGATCGCCGCCGACCCGCCGCCGGTGGACGCCGCCGACGTCACCGGCCTCGTGGAACGCCTGACCGGCCTCGGCGCGGACGCCGCCGTGATCCTGACCTCCTTCCACCAGTCGCCGCTGCCGCTGGCCCTGCTCCTGCGCATGGCCGGGGTGCCCCGCGTCTCGGCCGTCAGCGAGGACTACCCGGGCAGCCTGCTCGACGTGCGCCACCACGTGGCCCACGCGATCCCCGAGGCCGAGCGCATGCTGTCCCTGGCCCGCGCGGCCGGGTACCCGCCGCCCCCCGGCGACGACGGACGCCTGGCCGTGCGCCGCCCGCTGCCCGACACCCGGGAGCTGACCGGTCCCGACGGGTACGCGGTGGTCCACGTCGGCGCGGACGCCCCCTCCCGGGAGCTGCCGCCCGCCCTGGCCGCCAAGACCGTCGCCGCGCTGGCCGAACGCGGCCACCGGGTCCTGGTCACCGGCACCGCCGGGGAGGCCGAGGCGGCCCGCGAGGTCGCCGCGCACGGCGCGGCGGACCTTGCAGGGCGCACCACCGTCACCGAACTGGCCGACGTGCTCGACCGCGCCGCCGTCCTCGTCTCGGGCAACACCGGCCCCGCCCACCTGGCCGCCGCCGTCGGCACGCCCGTGGTCTCGCTCTTCTCCCCGGTCGTGCCCGCCTCCGCGTGGGCGCCCCACGGCACCGCGGTCCGCGTCCTGGGCGACCAGCTCGCGCCCTGCGCCGACACCCGGGCCCGGGTCTGCCCCGTACCCGGCCATCCCTGTCTGAACTCCGTCTCCTCCGACGACGTCCTGACCGCCGTCGACGAACTCCTGGGGGCACGATGACCGTCCACCACCCGACGCCCACGATCCCGGCGCACGCGCCCCGGGGCATGGCGCAGGGCCGGGCCCGGACGCCCGCGCGCGTGCTGCGGATCCTGCTCTGGCACGTGCACGGCTCGTGGACGACCGCGTTCGTCCACGGCGGGCACACCTGCCTGCTGCCGGTGACCCCGGACCGGGGGCCCGACGGGCGGGGCCGCGCCCGCACCTGGGACTGGCCCGCCAACGCCGAGGAGCTGCCCCCCGAGGCGGTGCGCGACAGCGAACCCGACCTGGTGGTCCTCCAGCGACCGCACGAGATCGCCCTGGCCGAGGAGCTCCTGGGCCGCGTACCGGGCCGGGACGTACCCGCCGTCTACGTCGAGCACAACACCCCGCGCCAGGACGTGCCGGTCACCCGGCACCCCGTCGCCGACCGCGACGACATCCCCGTCGTCCACGTCACCCACTTCAACGACCTGTTCTGGGACTGCGGGCGCGCGCCCACCCGCGTGGTCGAACACGGCGTGCCCGACCCCGGGTACCGCTACACCGGCGAGGTCCCCCGCACGGGCGTGGTGCTCAACGAGCCCCTGCGCCGCTGGCGCTTCACCGGCACCGACCTGCTGCCCGCGCTCGCCGAACGCGTGCCCCTGGACCTGTTCGGCATGGGCGTGGCCGGGGTACCCGACCACCTCGGGCTGGCGTCCTCGCGGCTGCGCGCCCACGAGGACCTGCCCCAGGGCGCCATGCACGACGAACTGGCCCGCCGCCGCGCCTACGCCCACCCGCTGCGGTGGACCTCGCTCGGCCTGTCCCTCATCGAGGCGATGATGCTGGGCCTGCCCGTGGCCGCCCTGGGCACGACCGAGGCCTACGAGGCCGTACCGCCCGAGGCGGGCACCGTCTCGACCGACCCCCGAGTACTCGCGGAGGCGCTGCGCGCGTTCCATGAGGATCGCGACCTCGCCCTCCGCACCGGCAAGGCCGCCCGTGCGGCGGCACTGCGCCGCTACGGGCTCACCAGGTTCCTCGACGACTGGGACCGGGTGCTACAGGAGGTGACGTCATGAGGATCGCCATGGTCTCCGAACACGCCAGCCCGCTGGCGGCGATCACCGGAGAGGACGCGGGCGGCCAGAACGTCCACGTGGCCGAGCTGGCCGCGGCGCTCGCCGCGCGCGGACACGAGGTCGTGGTCCACACGCGCCGCACCGACGCCGAGCGGCCCGACAGCGTCTCCCTGGGCCCGGGCGTGCGCGTGGAGCACGTGCGCGCCGGACCGGCGGCCCCGATCAGCAAGGACGAGCTGCCCCAGTACATGCCCGAGTTCGCGCAGCGGCTGCGGGCCGCCTGGCGCGTCCAACGGCCCGAGGTCGTCCACGCCCACTTCTGGATGAGCGGTTTCGCCTCCCTGCGGGCGGCCGGCGCCCTGGGCCTGCCCGTGCTGCAGACCTTCCACGCCCTGGGCACCGTCAAGCGCCGCCACCAGGGCACGGACGACACCAGCCCCGCCGAGCGCGTCCCGACCGAACGCGCCGTGGCCGGTCAGTGCGCCATGGTCGTGGCCACCTCCACCGAGGAGCGGCGCGAACTCGCCGAGTGGGGGATCCCGCCCGCGCGCGTGGCCGTGGTGCCCTGCGGCGTGGACACCTCGCGCTTCACCGCCGAGGGCCCCGCCGCCGAGCGCGGCGACCGCCCGCGCCTGCTCAGCCTGGGCCGCCTGGTCAGGCGCAAGGGCGTGGACACGGTGATCCGCGCGCTGGCCGAGGTGCCCGAGGCCGAACTGGTCATCGCCGGGGGAACCGACCGCGAACGCCTGTGGACCCAGCCCGAGGCGGTGCGGCTGCGCATGGCCGCCGAGCGCGCGGGCGTGGACGACCGGGTCCGCTTCCTGGGCTGCGTGGACCGCGCCGAGGTCCCCGCCCTGCTCAGGTCGGCCGACGTGGCCGTCAACGTGCCCTGGTACGAGCCGTTCGGGATCTCCACCGTCGAGGCGATGGCCTGCGGTGTCCCCGTGGTCGCCTCCCGCGTGGGCGGCCACGTCGACACCGTCGTGCACGGGGAGACCGGGCTCCTCGTCCCGGCCAGGTCGCCCGAGCGGCTGGGCCGCGCCGTGCGCTGGCTGCTCTCGGACGAGGCGACCAGGATCTCCTTCGCCGACGCCGCGGCCGAGCGGGCGCGCGACCACTACTCGTGGGCGGAGGTGGCCCGGCGCACCGAGGAGTGCTACCTGCACGTGACCACGACCGCGACCGGCGCGGCCGTCCCCGCGCCCCGCGCGGGGCTCAGCACGCCGGTCGCCACCACCACCGGGGGAGGCGAGGAGTGATGCACACCCACCTGAGACAGCTCAGCTCCGCGCTGGACGGCACGGACGCGGCCCTGGTCGAGGAGTGGGGACGCCGCGCCGCGCGCGCCCTGAGCGGGGGGCAGCGCCTGTTCGCCTGCGGCAACGGCGGCAGCGCGGCCGAGGCCCAGCACCTGACGGCCGAACTGACCGGACGCTTCGAGGACGAGCGCGAGCCCCTGTCGGCCATCGCGCTGCACGCGGAGACCTCCAGCGTCACCGCCATCGCCAACGACTACGGCTACCACCAGGTCTACGCGCGCCAGCTGCGCGCCCACGCCCGCCCGGGCGACCTGCTGGTGTGCATGTCCACCAGCGGCAACAGCGAGAACGTCGTCGCCGCGGCCAAGGCCGCGCGGGAACTCGGCGTCACCTGCTGGTCCCTGACCGGCCCCGGACCCAGCGCCCTGGAGTCGCTCAGCGAGGAGACGGTCTCCGTCCCCGCGCCCAGCACCTCCACCGTGCAGGAGGTCCACCTGGCGCTGGTCCACGTGTTCTGCGCCGCGGTGGACGCCGAGGTCGCCGCCCGCGCGCACGGGGTCTTCGTCCCCGAGGGGAGGGCGGCCACATGAGTGGGGGAACCGTGGTGGTGGTCGGCGACGCCCTGCTCGACGTGGACCTGCGCGGCGCGTCCCGGCGGGACTGCCCCGACGCGCCAGCGCCCGTGGTGGAGGAGCCCGAGTCCTGGTACCGGCCCGGAGGCGCGGCCCTGGCCGCCCGCCGCGCCCGGCAGGACGGCCACGACGTGGTCCTGGTGACCGCCGTGGGCCGCGACGCGGCCGCCGCCGACCTGGCCGCGCTCGTGGGGGAGGGCGTGCGGCTGGTGGGGCTGCCCCTGATGGAGCACACGCCCACCAAGACCCGGGTCCAGGCCAACGGCCGCACCGTGGCCCGTCTGGACCGGGGGTGCGGGGGCGTGGAACTCGACGCCCGCGCCGAGGACGTCGCCGAGGCCCTGGCCGGGGCGGCGGCCGTGCTCGTGGCCGACTACGGGCACGGGCTCACCCGTCAGCGCGCCGTACGCCGGGCCCTGGCGGCCTGCGCGCGGCGCGGCGTCCCGCTCGTGTGGGACCCGCACCCGCGCGGCGCCGACCCCGTGCCCGGAACCCGCCTGGCCACGCCCAACGCCGCCGAGGCCGGGGTCGCCGGGGGCGCCGACGAGCGGGCCCTGCGCCGGGCCGGTGAGCTGGCCGGGGCGTGGGGCGTGCACTCGGTGGCCGTCACCCTCGGCGCGCGCGGCGCCGCCTGGTCGGACGCCGGGGACGGGTGCGCCCTCCTGCCGGGCACACCCGTAGACGCCCCGACCGACACCTGCGGCGCCGGGGACGCCTTCGCCGCCGCGTGCGCCACGGCGCTCGCCGACGGCGACGACGTGCGCGACGCCGTCCGACGCGGGGTCGCCTCCGCCTCGGCCTTCGTCGCCGGGGGCGGGGCCTCGGCCTACGCCGCCCCGCGCCCCGCCGCCGGGCGGGCGCGCGCCGCCGCGGTGCCCGGCCCCCGCGCGGGGGAGGGCGGCCGGGCGGAGCGGGTCGTGGCGACCGGCGGCTGCTTCGACGTCCTGCACGCGGGCCACGTCGACCTGCTGCGCCGCGCCCGCGCCCTGGGCGACCGCCTCGTGGTCCTGCTCAACAGCGACGCCTCCGTGCGCGCGCTCAAGGGCGGGGGCCGTCCGGTGGTCGCCGAACAGGACCGCGCCCGCGTGCTGGGCGCGCTCGACTGCGTGGACGAGGTGGTCGTCTTCGGCGAGGACACGCCTGTGCGAGCCCTGGAGGAGCTGCGGCCCGACGTGTGGGTCAAGGGCGGCGACTACGAGGTGGAGGACCTGCCCGAGACGCCCGTCGTGCGGCGGGGCGGGGGAGAGGTGGTCACCGTGCCCCTCGTGCCCGGCCACTCCACGACCGGGCTGATCACCCGCATCCGCGGCCGGGGCCGCGACGGGGTGCCCGCCCGCTGAGGACCCCTGGACCGGACGCCCCCGACCCGGCGCCCGGGAGCCGGAGACGAACCACGAACAGCGACGAACGACGACGGAGAACGGGGGAGACAGATGCGTCCACTCGGAAACACGCTGATCACCGGAGGCTCCTCGGGCCTGGGGGCGGCCACCGCGCGGGCCGTGGCCGACGGGGGCGGCCGCCCGATCATCCTGGACCGGCAGCACCCCGGCAACGACCTGTCCTTCCACCAGGTGGACCTGGCCGACCGCGAGGCGGTCGAGCGAGCCGTACAGCAGGTCAGCGTCCAGCACGGCCGCATCGACGCCCTGGTCAACGCGGGCGGGACCGACGCCTGCGGCACGCTCACCGACGTGTCCGCCGAGGACTGGGAACGGGTCATCCAGGTCAACCTCGTCGGCACCGCCGCCGTGACCCGCGCCGCCCTGCCGCACCTGCGCGCCTCCCGGGGCACGGTGGTCAACTGCGCCTCCACGCTCGGCCTGCGCGCGCTCAGCGACGCCACGGCCTACTGCGCCTCCAAGTTCGGGGTCGTGGGCTTCACCCGGGCGCTGACCGCCGAACTCGCCGGACAGGTCGGGGTGACGCTCCTGGTCCCCGGGGGCATGAGCACCTCCTTCTTCGACGACCGCCCCGACCAGTACAAGCCGGGCCCCGACGCCAAGCTCAACGCGCCCGAGGACGTGGCCCGCGCGGTGGTGTTCGCGCTGAGCCAGCCGCCCGGCTGCGAGGTGCGCGAGATGGTGATCTGCCCCTCGCAGGAGACGTCCTGGCCCTGACGGGCCGGGAAACAGCACCCAGGTAAGCGGTGAGACCATCCGAGGAGGTGGGCGACGATGCGCGAGCACGCGTCGAGAGGTAGGGCCCTGGTCACCGGTGGCGCCGGGTTTCTCGGCTCCCATCTGTGCGAACGGCTGCTGGAGAGGGGCACACGCGTGGTGTGCCTGGACAACTTCGCCACCGGCCGGGCGCAGAACGTGGCGCACCTGGCCGGGCACCCCTGGTTCGAGCTGGTGGAGGCCGACCTCACCGAACCGTTCACGCTGGAGGAACCCGTGGACACGGTGTTCCACCTGGCCTCGGCCGCGTCGCCGCCGGACTACCTGCGCCTGCCGGTGGAGACGCTGGAGGTGGGCAGCCTGGGCACCCGCAACGCGCTGGAGTGCGCCGAGCGCCACGGCGCCCGCCTGGTCCTGGCCTCCACCAGCGAGGTGTACGGCGACCCGCTGGAGTACCCGCAGCGCGAGACCTACTGGGGCAACGTCAACCCGGTCGGCCCGCGCAGCGTCTACGACGAGGCCAAGCGCTACGCCGAGTCGCTGACCATGGCCCACCACCGCGCCCGCGGGGCCGACGTGGGCATCGCCCGCATCTTCAACTGCTACGGGCCGCGCATGCGCGCCGACGACGGCCGCATGGTGCCCACCTTCGTCAACCAGGCGCTGGAGGGCAGGCCGCTGACGGTGGCGGGCGACGGCCACCAGACGCGGTCGCTGTGCTACGTGGACGACACCGTGCGGGGCCTGATCGCCCTGGCCGACAGCGGGACGACGGGGCCGGTCAACATCGGCAGCGACGAGGAGCTGTCCGTGCTGAACCTGGCCCGCGTCGTCCTCGGCGTGACCGGGACCCGGTCGGAGATCACCTTCGTCGAACGCCCCGAGGACGACCCGCACTTCCGGCGCCCCGACATCCGCCTGGCCGAGGAGGCGCTGGGCTGGAGGCCGCGCGTCCGCCTGGACGAGGGGCTGCGCCGCACCGTCGCCTACTTCGTGGACCAGCGCGACCGCTACGAGGACCTGCCCGAGGGGACCGCGCCCGCCAACTGAGGGCCGGACCGGAAACGGTGCCGGTGTGACGCCAGAGGTCCCGGTCCGCGGTGACCTCGTACTCGTGGCGGGTCCGGAGCGCCGGACCCCGCCATGAGTACGGGACCGCGGCGAAGGCGCGGGCCGGGGCACGAGAGGGGAGAGAGGGCCAGCGTGGGGAATCCGGAGCGCTCACGGGTCACCGTGGTGGTGGCCACCCGCGACCGGCGCGAGGAGCTGCTGCGCACACTGGGGCACCTGGAACTGCTGGAGCCCCGCCCGCCCGTGGTGGTCGTGGACAACGCCTCCACCGACGGCACCGCCGAGGCCGTGCGCGAGGGGTTCCCCGACGTCGAACTCGTGCGCCAGGACCGCAACACCGGCTGCGTGGCCCGCAACACCGGGGTGGCGCGCGCCCGGACGCCCTACGTCGCCTTCTGCGACGACGACTCCTGGTGGGCGCCGGGGGCGCTGGAGGCGGCGGCCGACGCCCTGGACGCCCACCCGCGCCTGGGGCTGGTTGCCGCGTCGGTGTTCGTCGGCGAGGAGGGGCGGCCCGACCCGCTCAACGGGGCGCTGGCCCGCAGTCCGCTCCCGGACGGCGACGGCCTGCCCGGCCCGCGGATCCTCGGCTTCCTGGCCTGCGCCGCCGTGGTGCGGCGCGCGGCCTTCACGGAGGCGGGCGGCTTCAGCCACCTGCTGTTCTTCGCCGGGGAGGAGGCCCTCCTGGCCCAGGACCTGGCGGCCTCGGGCTGGGAGCTGTGCCACCTGGAGCACGTGCGCGTGCACCACCACCCGTCCCCGGCGCGCCCGCCCGGCCTGTGGCGGCGCACGCTGGAGGAGCGCAACGCCCTGCTGACGGTCTGGCTGCGCCGCCGCCCCGGCCTGGCCCTGGCGCGCACGGTCCGGCTGGCCGGGCGCTCGCTGCGCGACCCCGTCTCGCGCGGCGCCCTGACCGGGGCGCTGCGGGTCCTGCCCGCCGTGCTGGCCCGGCGCCGCCCGGTGCCCGCGCACGTGGAACGGGACCTGGCCCTGCTGGAGGAGGCATGAACCGGAGCGCGCGCGTGGGCGTCGTGGTCATCACCCGCGACCGCCGGGAGGAACTGCTGCGCACCCTGGACCGGCTGGCGGACCTGCCGGGGCCGCCGCCGACCGTCGTCGTGGACAACGCCTCGTGCGATGGCACGGCCGCGGCTGTCGCCGAACGCCACCCGTGGGTGCGGCTCGTCCGGGCGGGGGCCAACCTGGGCTCAGTGGGCCGCAACGTCGGGGTGGAGGCCCTGGACACGCCCTACGTCGCCTTCTGCGACGACGACACCTGGTGGGAGCCGGGCTCCCTGGAGCGGGCCGCCGACCTGTTGGACGCCCACCCCGGGCTGGGTTCGGTGACGGCGCGGCTGATCGTGGAGCCCGGGGGCGGCGAGGACCCCCTCACCCCGGAGCTGCGCCACTCGCCGGTGCCCGGGCCGGACTGGCTGCCCGGCCCCGCCCTGCTCGGGGTGCTCGCCGGGGTCACCGTGTTCCGGGTCCGCGCCTTCTGGCAGACGGGGGGCTTCTCCCGGCGCCTGTGGATGGGCGGGGAGGAGGAGCTGCTGGCGCTCGATCTGGCCGCCGCCGGGTGGTGGATGTGCTGGGACGAGGACACGGTCGCCCACCACGCCGCCTCTCCGGTGCGCGACCCCACCCGGCGGCGGCGCCTGGGCATCCGCAACACCCTGTGGACCGCGTGGCTGCGGCGCCCGGTGGACGGGGCGTGGCGGCACACGTGGTCGGTGCTGCGGTCGGTGCCGCGCGACCTGTCGAGCGCGATGGCCGTCGCGGAGGCGCTCGGGGGGCTGCCCTGGGTGCTGAGGGAGCGCGCGCCGGTCCCGCCGGGGGTGGAGCGCGGGCTGCGCACCCTGGAGGCGCCCCGCAGGGAGTCCCGGGCGCGGCGCTACGTGGGCTGAGGCGTCCGGGGCGCGGGTCGCCCGGGACGTGGGCCGATCGGAACGCGGGTCGCCCGGGCTGTCACGGCCGTGAGCCGCTCGGGACGTGAGTCGTCCGTGGCGTGGGCCGCCCGGGAGGTGGGCTGTCCGGGTCCCTGGCACGGAGCCGCCCCGGGACGCCCGGGACGGCTCCGGGTTCCGGGTGAGTACCCGCCCGCGATCCCGGGTGCGCGGCCCTTCCGAGGGCGGCGCCGTCCTCTCCGTGCGTGGTGGGGAGCTGATCCCTGTTCCGGGGGACAAAAGCTGGAATTCCAGGTAAGCGACAGATGGCCATTCGGTGAATACTCAGTGTAGTGGCGCGGGTATGTACACGAACGCGTCACCTGTCCGTTCGATCCCTGGGTCTGCCCCTCCCAGGGCGAGGAGTCCCCCCGTGCAAGCGCAACGGAACCCTGTCCCCGTTCCCCCGCTTCCCCCGAACACCCGGCCGACACCGCGCGGGCGGCGCGCATGACCCACCGACCCCTCCGCGCGTCGGGCCGGGCCCCCTCCGGCACGGACGCGCGCAGGGCGTTGGCCGCCCTGTGCGTCACCGTCACCGCCAGCCAGGGAGTGCTGTTCTACGCCTTCCCCGTGCTGGCGCCCGCCATCGCCGAGGACACCGGCTGGTCCCTGTCCGCGGTCATCGCCCTGTTCTCCGGGTCCCAGGTCGTGGCCGGACTGGGCGGACCCCTGGTGGCCCGCTGGCTGCGCGTGCGCGGCCCCCGCCCCGTGATGACCGCGGCGGCCCTGCTCGGCGCGGTCGCCGTCGCCGGGCTGGCGCTGGCCCCGAACCTGTGGTTCTTCGGCGCGGCCTGGCACGCGGCCGGAGTCGCCGTGGCCGGGCTCTCCTACCCGCCCGCCTTCGCCGCCCTGACCCGCTGGTACGGGCCGGGCAGGGTCCGGGCGCTCACCGCGCTCACCCTGGTCGGCGGGCTGGCCAGCACCGTCTTCGCCCCGTTGACCGCCGCCCTGGAGGCGCAGGTCGGCTGGCGCGGCGCCTACCTCGTCCTCGCCCTGGTCCTGGCCCTGGTGGTGCTGCCGCTGCACGCCCTGGCCCTGACCCCGCCCTGGACTCCCGGCGGTACCGCCGACCGGGCCGGGGACCGCCGGGCGGTGCGCGGGGTGGTCCGCAGCGGCGCGTTCTGGGCGCTGACCACGGCGCTCGCCCTGGGCACCCTCACCGTGTACGCGGTCGTGATCGGCATCGTCCCGCTCATGGAGGGGCGCGGGTTCGGTACCGCCGAGGCCGCCTGGACGCTCAGCGCCGTGGGCGTGGGCCAGGTGCTGGGCCGCCTCGTCTACGCACCGTTGGCGCGGTGCAGCGGGGCGGTGCAGCGGATCGCCGCGGTGCTCCTGGCCTGCGCTGGGGCTACCGGCCTGATCGCCCTGGTCAGCGGGCCGCTGTGGCTGGTCATGACCGCGGCGGCGCTGGTGGGCGCCGCGCGGGGCGTGCTCACCCTGCTCCAGGCCACGGCCGTGGCGGACCGCTGGGGGGAGGAGCACTACACCACGCTCAACGGCATCATGCACACCCCGCTCATGCTCACGATGGCCCTGGCTCCGGGAGCGTGCGCGCTGCTGGCCGGGCCCCTGGGCGGCTACCCGGCGGTGTTCCTGCTGCTGGCGGCCCT
Source organism: Nocardiopsis sp. CNZ308 (assembly GCF_004217075.1). Lineage (NCBI taxonomy): Bacteria > Bacillati > Actinomycetota > Actinomycetes > Streptosporangiales > Nocardiopsidaceae > Nocardiopsis > Nocardiopsis sp. CNZ308. Next base: position 5,193,746 of record NZ_SHKJ01000001.1, read on the forward strand.
GTCGGTGCTCGGCGCCCTGGTCGCGCTGGCCAGCGGTCCGGTCCGCCGTTAGCGCCGTGACCGGCGGGGTCCTCCGGGGCGCGCCCGCCGGAGACGATCCCGCTCCCCGTGGCGCCCTCGACGGCCCGCGCTGCCGCCGGGAGCGGGATCACCGGCGAGGAAACCCCACACCTCACACCGGACACGTTTGCGGCCCGCCGCGACGGGGAGTCCCGCCCACCCGTCCTCGGCGGGTGTCAGGCCCCGGACGCCGACGCGACCCGCAGCAGCCGCAGCTGCCCGAGTTCGGCCACGTTCTTCATCAGCTCGCCGTTGACCCAGGCGGCCGTGTGCTCGACCGCCAGCCCCGAGTCCGGCGGCCAGGGGAACGCGGCGGGGGCGTCCAGGTCCGGTCCGGTGAGCCCCTCCAGCACCTCCAGCCACTGCGTCCGCAGTGCGCGCAGCCAGTCGGCCGCCTCCTCCGGGCCCGGCCAGCGGACCTCCTCGCGCTCGCGCGGAACGCGTCCCCGCAGGTGGTCCAGGGCAGTGGACCACCACCAGCCGATGTGCCAGGTGACCCAGGCCGCGGTGGGGACGGGCACGGGGTCGGGTTCGGTGTCCGCCCAGTCGGGCACCCAGCGGCCCTCGCCGTCCCGGCGCACCGTCCAGCACAGGGGGCCGGGCTCCCAGAGCAGGTCGCCGGGCTCCAGGCGCTCCAGGTGGTACTCGAACAGGGACCAGGTGAAGTCGAACTGCCAGCGCAGCAGTGCGCGACGAGGGTCGGACATGGGACCAGCCTGGCACAGGGACCCGCCCGCGCCGAAGCGGTTTTCCCGCGCGGGGACGCGAGGGCTGGACCCCACGGCCCGCTGGCCCCCGCGGCCGGGTTCTCCCGCGCCCGCATCCACACGGGCGCGGGAGAACCCGGGTGAGAACGCGTTGCGGTTGACGTAGCGTCAACGCCTAACGTCGTTCCCCGGGCCGGAGGGACCGGCCCGACGAGGGAGAGACCGCGATGTCCTGGTCGATGGGCGAGGTGTGCCGTATGAGCGGCGTCACCTCCCGCGCCCTGCGGCACTACCACCGGATCGGCCTGTTGGAACCCGAGCGGATCGGCCCCGGCGGGATCCGCCACTATGGGCACGGCCAACTGCTGCGCCTCCAGCACATCCTGGTGATGCGCGAGCTGGGCATGGGGCTGTCTGACATCGCCCGTGTGCTGGACGAGCGCGGAGGCCGGGCCGGGGCGCTGCGCGACCACCTGCGCGCCCTGCTGGCCGAGCGGGACCGCGTCGACACCCTCGTCGCCACCGTGCGCCGCACCGTCGACGCACTGGAGGAGGCAGACGCCATGAAGGCCGTGCACCATCCCGAGGACCTGTTCGCCGGATTCGACGCGTCCGTCTACAGCGAGCGCGCCCGCGTCGAGTGGCCGCACACGTGGGAGCGGGCGCGGCGGACCGCGGAGGGAATGACCGAGGACGACCGGGAGCGGTACCGCGACGAGGCCGCGGACCAGCTGCGGCGCATGGCCGCCCACCTGGTCGCGGGCATCCCGCCCGACGACCCGGCGGTCCAGGCCGAGGTGCACGTCCACTATCTGGCGGTGAGCCGGATGTGGGCGTGGACGCCCGACGCGGGCGCGTTCGAGAACCTGGGTCGCGGCTACGCCGAGGAGGGACCCTGGCGCGAGGTCTACGAGCGCTGCGCCCCGGGGCTGGCCGACTACCAGCACGAGGCCATGGCGTTCTACGCACGCCAGCGGCTCGACCGGAAGGAGGACGCGTGATCCCCGAGGACTGGCCAGCCCACCACCGCGACGAGGACGGTGAGGTGCTCGGCTACCTCGAACCCGTGGGGGAGGGGCGCTACCGTCCGGTCACCCCCTTCGGCCGTCCGCTCGACGGCCCCGGCGACGAGGACTCCGCCCGCGCCGCCCTGGACGCCCGGGGGCTGTCCTACCTGGCCGATCCCTGGCTGCTCAGCCTCCCCGGGCGCGAGGAGCCGATCAGGGTGCGGATCGTGGAGATCAGCCCCGAGCGCATGCGGGTGGCCAACATCGACCACGGCTATGAGGAGGCCGACCTGGGTCGCGTCTTCGTCCTGGACGTACCCGAGACCGAACGCCTCCGCCCGGCCGGGGGATGAGCGCGGGGCCCGCGCCGAAGCGGTTTTCCCGCGCGGGACGTGGGGGCGCGAGCGGCGCCGCCGCTCCCCGGGCGGGGCGGGAACCGGGAGGCCGGGGCACACGCGCCCCGGCCTCCCTCCGCCGCCCCTCAGAGGACGTCGGGCGAGACGTCCAGTACCGTGCGGTCGCGGGAGGCCACCAGGTCGAACTGCGGTCCGGTGCGCGGCAGCTCGTGCCGGAAGAAGTACGCCGCCGCCGCGCGCTTGCCCTCGTAGAAGCCGCCCTCGCGCCCGTGCGCGGCCACCAGCTGCTCCAGCCACATCCAGGCGACCACCACGTGCCCCACCGCCTCCAGGTAGGGGGTGGCGTTGGCCAGCGCCACCGCCGGATCGCCCTCGGCCCAGGCCGCGGCGGCCGTCCGCGCGGTCCGGTCCAGGGCCTCCGACAGCAGCCGCGCGTACTCGGCCTCGCGCCCGCCCAGCTCCCGGGCCCGGTCCGCCGTGGCGCGCGCGGTCTCCACCAGCAGCGACAGCCGGGAGCCGCCGTCGAGCACGGCCTTGCGGCCCAGCAGGTCCAGGGCCTGGACGCCGTGGGTCCCCTCGTGGATCGGGTTGAGCCGGTTGTCCCGGTAGTGCTGCTCCACGTCGTACTCGCGCGTGTACCCGTACCCGCCGTGCACCTGGATGGCCAGGCTGTTGGCCTCCACGCACCACTGGGAGGGCCAGCTCTTGGCGATCGGCGTGAGCACGTCCAGCAGCAGGTGGGCCCGCTCGCGCGCCTCGTCGTCCCCGGCGCTGGCGGTCTCGTCCACCAGCCGGGCGCAGTACAGCACCAGGGCGAGCGCGCCCTCGACGTAGCTCTTCTGGGCGAGCAGCATCCGGCGCACGTCGGTGTGCTCGACGATGGGGACCTGCGGCCGCCCGGGGTCCTTGTCGCCCAGCGGGCGGCCCTGGAGGCGCTCGCGGGCGTAGGCCAGCGACTTGAGGTAGCCGGTGTAGCCGACGGCGGCGGCGCCCGCGCCCACCCCGATCCGGGCCCCGTTCATCATGTGGAACATGTACTTCAGCCCCTGGTGGGGCTCGCCGACCAGGTAGCCCACCGCGCCCGGCCGCCCGCCGGGGGTGTGGCGGCCCTCGCCGAAGTTGAGCAGCGCGTTGACAGTGCCCCGGTAGCCCATCTTGTGGTTGAGCCCGGCGGGCACGACGTCGTTGCGCTCGCCGACCGACCCGTCGGCCTCCAGCAGGTACTTGGGCACGACGAACAGGGAGATGCCCCGGACCCCGGGCGGGCCGCCGGGGATCTTGGCCAGCACCAGGTGCACGATGTTCTCGGTCAGCTCGTGGTCGCCCGCCGAGATCCACATCTTGTTGCCGAACAGCCGGTAGCCGCCCTCCCCGTCCTCCTCGGCGCGGGTGGTGATGTCGGCCAGCGAGCTGCCCGCCTGCGGCTCGGACAGGCACATGGTCCCGGTGAAGCGCCCCTCCACCATGGGGCGCACCCAGGTGTCGACCTGCTCGGGGCTGCCGTGCGCCAGGAGCAGGCGCGCGTTGCCCGAGGTGAGGAAGGGATAGGCCGAGGTGCCCAGGTTGGCGGCCTGGAAGTAGGCGCCGCACGCGCTGGAGACCACGTGCGGGATCTGGGCGCCGCCCACGGAGGCGGGCATCCCGGCGGCGCTCAGACCGGTCGCTGCGTAGACCTCCAGGGCCCTGCCCACCTCGGGGATGACGTGGACGCGCTCGCCGTCGAAGCGGGGCTCGTTGGCGTCGCCCGTCTTGTTGTGCGGCGCGAAGTGGTCGGTGGCCACGCGTTCGGCCAGCTCCAGCGCGGCGTCGAGGGTCTCGCGCGAGTGGTCGGCGTAGTGGGGGCGTCTGGTGAGCGCCTCGGTGTCGAGCCACTCGTAGAGCAGGAAGTGCAGGTCGCGCGTGGACAGCAGGGTGGACGCCACGGGTCGCCTCCTCGGGATCGTGGACCGACTGGTCGGTATGCTACCCCGTCCGCGGGACTCCGGGGTGACCGGGGCCACGGCGCCGCCCGGGCCCTAAGCTTGCTGCCACCGACCCGAGAAGGAGCGCTGACCCGCATGTCCGCTGTGTCCGACCCCTCCCGCACCGTCCTGCTGCTCAACGGCCCCAACCTCAACCTGCTGGGCACCCGTGACCCCGGGCAGTACGGCACCACCACCCTGGCGGAGGTCGAACGGCGGGTGGTCTCCCTCGGCGAGGAGCTGGGCGTGCGGGTGGTGTGCGCGCAGAGCAACAGCGAGGGCGTGATGGTGGACCGGATCCACGCCGCGCGCGACTGGGCCGGGGTGGTGCTCAACCCCGGCGCCTACGCGCACTACGGCATCGCGCTGCGCGACGCGATCGACGCGGTCGAGGCGCCCGTGGTGGAGGTGCACATCTCCAACATCTACGCGCGCGAGGAGTTCCGGCACACCTCGGTGACCGCGCCGGTGGCCGCGGGCTACGTCGCCGGGTGCGGGGTCTTCGGCTACGAACTGGCCCTGCGCGCGGTGCTGCGGCGTGACGCCGAGCGCCGGGAGGCGGACGGCGCCCAGGCGGGGTGAGCCGAGCGGTCGCACCATGTCCGGGCCCTCGGGGGCGGCCTCCGCGGGCCGATCGGTCCAGGGGTCCGCGGGGCTGTGCGCGGTCCCGGCCCCGACCCGCGAGGGCGCGGATCGAGGCCGGTCGGGGCCGAGACCCCCCCGGGGGGGGGCCGCACGCGGTCGTACCGGTCCCGCTGGGGGCAGTACCAACCGGTCGGTTTGTACCGGGCGCGCGTCGGTCGGCACGTGCGTTCAGCGGTAGGTCATCAGCGCGGGACCGCCCTGCTCCAGGTGGGCGTGGTCGTTGAAGGACAGCAGCCGGGTGCCGCCCCGGCCGTGCAGCAGCTTGCTCACCGAACCGTTGACCACCACGCGGTTCAGGGCCAGGAACCCGGCGGGCGCCGTGCCCAGCAGGGTCGAGCACACCGTCGCGATCACCCCGGCGGAGGTGAAGACCAGCGCGGTCTCCCCCCTGCCCAGTCCGGCGACCAGGTCGTCCAGTGCCTGCCGGACCCCGCTCCGGAAGCCCTCCCAGGTGCCCGGACCGCTGCCTCCGGCCTCGATCCACGAGGTCAGGGAGGCGTCGAGCCGTTCCTGGAGCGAGCCGGTCGCGCCCGGGTGGGCGCCCAGCAGGCCGAGGTGGTCGTACTCGTTCCACCGTTCGTCGCCGACCGGCTCCAGGTCCAGGCCCGCCTCGGCCAGGGCCGCGGCCGCCGTCTGGCGCTGGCGGCGCAGCGCGCCGGTCACCACGCGGCCGACCCGGGGGCCGCGCCGCCGGAGCTCGGCGCCCAGCAGGCGCGCCTGCTCGTAGCCGGTCGGGCTCAACTCGTCGTAGTCCTCCGCCTCGGGGGAGGCCTTCCCGTGGCGGATCAGATAGATCGCTGGCATCGCACCAGGGTACGAGCGGCCCCGTGGAGGCTCCCACGCCGGGGGACGTGATCGGAGGGACGGGTGAAGGCGCTGACGGGGTCGGGGGCAGGGCCCGGGCGCCCGCCGTGCGCGAACGCCCGCGCACACGGCGTTTTCGCTTGCGTCGCGCTTTTTGCGAGCAGGACAATGCGGGCGCTGACCACGTTTCCCGTGAGAGGGCGCACCATGACGGACACACCCCCCATCGACACCACCGTGGCGCACTCCGCCCGGGTGTGGAACTACTGGCTGGGAGGCGAGGACAACTACCCGGCCGACCGCGAGGTCGGCGACTACGTGCTCCAGGCCTACCCGGAGATGGTCACCGCGGCCCGCGCCGACCGGGAGTTCCTCATCCGCGCGGTCACCCACCTGGCCCGAGAGGAGGGCGTCCGCCAGTTCCTGGACGTGGGCACCGGGCTGCCCACGCACAACAACACCCACGAGGTCGCCCGGGCCGCCGCCCCCGACGCCCGCGTGGTCTACGTGGACAACGACCCGCTGGTGCTCACGCACGCCCGCGCGCTGCTGGTCGGAGAGGGGGTGGGGAAGGTCCACTACGTCGACGCCAACCTGCACGAGCCCGAGCGGGTCCTCACGGCGGCCGCCGCCCACCTGGACTTCGGCCGGCCCGTCGCGCTCACCGTCCTGGGCACCATGGGGCACACCCCCGACAACGCCCGGGCCTACGCCACCGTGCGCGCCTACGTGGACGCGCTGCCCCCGGGCAGCTTCCTGGCCCTGTGCGACGGGACCGACACCAGCGAACCGATGATCGAGGCGTCCCGGCGCTGGAACGAGACCGCGCCCCTGCCCTACCACCTGCGCAGCCCCGAGGAGATCGCGGGCTTCTTCGACGGGCTCGACCTGCTGGAGCCCGGCGTGGTCTCGGCGCCCTTCTGGCGGCCCGACGCCGCGGAGGCGGGCGGGATCGTCGCGGTCGACCAGTACTGCGGCGTCGCCCGCAAGGGCTGACGGCCCGCCGGGCCCCGGGGAGCGCGCTCCGGAACCGCGGACGACCCGCCGGGCCCCGCCGGGCCCCGGCAGGCTGACCAGAGGGGTTGCCGGTGTGACGCGTGGGGCCCGGGGAAGGAGCGGGCCGGGACACCGTTCCGGTCACGGGGTCATACGGCCCCGGAGTCGGGCTCGAAGCGCACCACCACCGACTTCGACGTCGGCGTGTTGCTCACCTCGGCCGTGGAGTCCAGCGGCACCAGCACGTTCGTCTCCGGGAAGTAGGAGGCCGCGCACCCTCGCGCGGTCGGGTAGTGCACCACCCGGAAGTGCGCCGCGCGCCGCTCCCTGCCGTCGTGCCACTCGCTCACGAGGTCGGTGTAGGCGCCGTCGGCCAACCCCAGCTCCCGCGCGTCCTCGGGGTTGACCAGCACGACCCGGCGGCCGTCCTTGATGCCCCGGTACCGGTCGTCGAGGCCGTAGACCGTGGTGTTGTACTGGTCGTGCGAGCGCAGCGTCTGCAACAGCAGCCGCCCCTCGGGCACCTCCGGCGCGTACGTGCCGTTCACCGTGAAGTTGGCCAGCCCGGTCGCGGTGGGGAAGCGCCGGTCGTCGCGCGGGGCGTGCGGCAGGGTGAACCCGCCGGGCCTGCGCGCGCGGGCGTTGAAGTCCTCGAACCCCGGCACCACCGCGGCCACGTGCTCGCGCACCCGGTCGTAGTCGGTCAGCTCCGACCACGCCACCGGGAAGTCGCCGAGCACCCGTTCGGCCAGGTCGCAGACGATGTCCACCTCCGAGCGCATGCCCGGCGACAGCGGGTCCAGCACGCCGTGGGAGGCGTGCACCTTGCCCATGGAGTCCTCCACCGTCACCCACCGCGGCTCGCCGTCGCGCAGGTCGCGATCGGTGCGCCCCAGGGCGGGCAGGATCAGCGCCCGCGTCCCCGTCACCACGTGCGAGCGGTTCAGCTTGGTGGACACGTGCACCGTCAGCCCCACCCGGCGCATGGCGTCCTCGGTCACCAGCGTGTCCGGGGTGGCCGCGACGAAGTTGCCGCCCATCGCGAAGAACACCCGCACCTCACCGCGCGCCATGGCGCGGATGGCGTTGACGGTGTCGTACCCGTGCTCACGCGGCGGCTCGAAGCCGAACTCGGCGCGCAGGGCGTCCAGGAACTCCTCGGCCGGGCGCTCGAAGATCCCCATCGTGCGGTCGCCCTGCACGTTGGAGTGGCCGCGCACCGGGCACACGCCCGCGCCCGGGCGGCCCACGTTGCCGCGCAGCAGCAGGAAGTTGACCACCTCGCGGATGGTGGGCACCGAGTGCCGGTGCTGGGTCAGCCCCATCGCCCAGCACACCACGATCCGCTCGGAGGAGGTGACCATCGCGAAGATCCGCTCGATCAGCTCCCGTTCCAGGCCGGTGTCGCGCTCGGTGCGCGCCCAGAACTCCTCGTCCGGCTCGGCCAGCAGCGCCTTGGCGAACTGCTCGAACCCGTGGGTGTGGGAGGAGACGAACTCCCGGTCCAGGACCGGCTCACCGCGCTCGTCGGCCTCCAGCAGCAGGCGGTTGAGGGCGGAGAACAGGGCGAGGTCGCCGCCCAGCCGCACCTGCGCGAACAGGTCGGTCAGCTCGGTGCCGCGCCCCAGCAGGCCGCCCGCGCGCTGGGGGTTGCGGAACTCGCGCATCCCCGCCTCGGGCAGCGGGTTGACGGTGACGATCCGCGTCCCGGACTTCTTGGCCCGCTCCAGGGCGGTGAGCATGCGGGGGTGGTTGGTGCCGGGGTTCTGCCCCGCCACGATGATGAGGTCGGCCTCGCGCAGGTCCTCCAGGGACACGCTGCCCTTGCCCACGCCCAGGGTCTCGGTCAGGGCCGAACCGGACGACTCGTGGCACATGTTGGAGCAGTCGGGCATGTTGTTCGTCCCGAGCGCGCGGGCGAACAGCTGGTAGCAGAACGCCGCCTCGTTGCTGGTGCGCCCGGAGGTGTAGAACACTGCCTGGTCCGGGGAGTCCAGCGCCCGCAGGTCCTCGGCGACCAGGTCCAGCGCGCGCTCCCAGCTGACCGGCTCGTAGTTGGTGGCGCCCTCGGCCAGGTACAGCGGCTCGGAGAGGCGGCCCTGCTGGCCCAGCCAGTACCCGGACCGCCCGGCCAGCTCCGAGACCGGGTGTTCGGCGAAGAACTCACCGGTCAGAGCCGTGGCCGTGGCCTCCTCCGCGACGGCCTTGGCTCCGTTCTCGCAGAACTCGGCCCGGTGCCTCTTGCCCCCCTCGGGCCAGGCGCAGCCGGGGCAGTCGAAGCCGCGCTTCTGGTTGATCGCGAGCATGGCGGGCAGTCCGCGCCGCACACCGGTGTGCTCGTTGAGGTGCCGGAGGCTGTTGAGCACGGCGGGGAGTCCGGCCGCGCTGCTCTTGGGCGGGCTGATCCGCGGGGAGTCCTGGGCGGGGTCTGCGTTGTCCGAGTGCTGGTGTCTCACACTGCGCATTCTGGCACTGACCATCCGATGGTGGGACGTCCGGGTGAGCGTCACCGGCCCGGGCGGGGCGCGGAGCGCACGGAGGCCCTCCCGCGCGGAAGGTCGCGCACCGGACCGCCGGGCCCCTCGGCGGGGGAGCGCCGGGCCGTTCCCCTCCCTCTCCTCCTCGAACCTCCCCCTTGGCTGCGTGCGGGCGCGTCCACGACCGTGCCGCGCGAACCCCGGACGGCCCGGACACGCTGGTCACCAGGACGAATGTGGGTACCCACACCACATGAGTGTCTTCGAAACCGACCTTCGGACGGTCCCGGCACGACCGGTCCGAACGCCCGCGCCGCGGCACGGCGACCGGAGGGCGGCGCGATGAGCGACGACGGCTGGCCGCTGGAGACCGGCCTGCTGCGCTCGGTGTTCGACAGCGTGGGCGCGGGGATGTTCGTCATCGACACCACCGGCCGCATCACCGCCGCCAACCCCTACGCGCAGCGCATCCTCGACCGGCCCAGGGAGCGGATGCTGGGCCTGGACCTGCATGAGCTGCTGCACCGCGACGCGGAAGGGGAGAGGACCTCCAGGGAGGACTGCCGCGTCCTGGCCGTGCTCGACAGCGGCCACCCGGCCGAGGGAAGCAGCGAGTCCTTCCTGCGCGGGGACGGCACGCTCGTGCCCATCATCTGGGCGACCACCCCGCTCCAGCACGAGGGACGCCCGGAGGGCGCGGTCATCGTCTTCCACGACTTCCGGGCGCACCGCGACGCCGCCGAGCAGACCGCGGCGCACCTGGCGGCCCTGGAGGAGCTCACCGGCCGGTTGAGCCTGGTCGCGGAGATCTCCGTGGTCCTGGTCTCCACCCTGGACGTGCCCGAGATGCTGGACAGGCTGGTCCGGCTGCTGGTGCCGGAACTGGGGGACTGGGCGGTGGTCGACATGGTCACCGACGGGCGCGCCAAGGAGGTGGAGCGCGTCGCCGTGCACGCCCTCGGCGACCAGGACACGGCCGAGGCGCTCAAGGGCCCGCTGCCGCCGCTGTCCTCCGACTCCCACGCGGCGCTGATGCGCGCCCTGCACAGCACCCAGCCCGTCCTGTTCGACGCCGGCGACCTCGCCCGTGAACCGGACGAACCGCTCGCCCGGGCGCACCGGCGGCTGTTCGACCGCCTGGGCGGGCACTCCGCGGTGGTGGTGCCGCTGCACACCCACAGGCAGGTCTTCGGGGCGCTGACCGTGGCCCGCACCGGGGAGCGGCCCGCCCACACCGACGCCGAGATCCTCGTGCTGGGGGACGTCGCCCGGCGCGCCGGTCTGGTGATGGAGAGCGCCCAGCTCTTCGCGCAGCAGCGCCACGTCGCCGAGACCATGCAGCGCCAGCTCCTGACCCCCCTGCCGCAGGTCGACCACCTGCGGTTCGCCGCCCGCTACCAGCCCGCGCAGCAGGCCGCCGAGATCGGCGGGGACTGGTACGACGCCTTCCTGCTCGCCGACGGCGTCATGACCATGGTCATCGGCGACGTGGTCGGCCACGACCTCCAGGCCGCCGCCCACATGGCCGAGGTCCGCAACATGCTGCGCGCCCTGGCCTGGGACCGCCAGGAACCGCCCAGCCTGATCATGCGGCGGCTGGACGAGGCCATGACCAACACCAGCGACGCCCCCATGGCCACCGCCGTCTTCGCCCGTATCGAGGGCCCCGAGGGCGGGCCCTGGTGTCTGCACTGGGTCAACGCCGGACACCCCCCGCCGCTGCTCGTCACCGCCGACGGCCACACCCGCTACCTGGAGGACGGCCACGGACCCCTGCTGGGCATGAGCGCCGCCTTGCACCTGGGACTGGACTGGCCCGACGCCCGCGAGGAGATCCCCGCGGAGTCCACCCTGCTGCTGTACACCGACGGCCTCGTCGAGAGCCGCGACCACCCCATCGACGTGGGCCTGGCCAACCTGCGCCGCCACGCCGCGGCCCTGGCCCGCCGCGACGTCGAGGACTTCTGCGACGAACTCCTCGCCCGCATCGCTCCCCGAGGTGACGACGTCGCCATGCTCGCACTGCGCATCCCGGCGGCGGGCGAGGGCGCGGGCGAGGACACCGCGCCGCCCCAGCACGCGCACAGCCCCGCCGCGCCCGACCGCGGGGCGCCCGGCGCGGCCGTCGAGGACGGCCCGGTCAGGGACACCTCCGAGCGGGAGTGAGCGGGAGCGGACCCGGGCGGGGTGTGCGCCCGGGGCGCCCGCGACGCCCGTTTCCGCCGACACGGGCCGGGTAGTGGCCGAGGGCAGCCCAGGGGGCCGCGCGCTCCCCAGGCGACGACCGCCACCGTCGTGAGACCAGGGGGAACCAATGAAGGCAGTGGTGTGGAACGGGACCAGGAACGTCGACACCGTGACCGTTCCCGATCCGCGGATCGAGGAGCCCGGTGACGCCCTCGTCCGGATCACCAGTTCGGGCCTGTGCGGATCCGACCTGCACCTGTACGAGGTGCTCGGGCCGTTCATGACCCCGGGGGACATCCTCGGACACGAACCCATGGGCGTGGTCGAGGAGGTCGGTTCGGGCGTCACCTCCCTCACCCCGGGCCAGCGGGTCGTCATCCCCTTCCAGATCTCCTGCGGGCACTGCCTCATGTGCGACACCGGCCTCCAGAGCCAGTGCGAGAACACCCAGGTCGAGGAGCAGGGCATGGGCGCCGCGCTCTTCGGCTACAGCAAGCTCTACGGCGCGGTGCCCGGCGCGCAGGCCGAGTACCTGCGGGTTCCGCGCGCCGAGACCACCGCGGTCCCGGTGCCCGACCAGGGCCCCGACGACCGCTACCTGTTCCTGTCCGACGTGCTGCCGACCGCCTGGCAGGCCGTCCGCTACGCCGACGTCCCCGAGGGCGGATCGGTGGCCGTCCTGGGGCTGGGGCCGATCGGCGACATGTGCTGCCGGGTCGCCCGCCACCTGGGCGCGGGCCGGGTGTTCGGCGTGGACCCGGTGCCGGAGCGGCGCGCCCGCGCCGCCGCCCGGGGCGTGGAGGTGTTCGACTCCTCCAAGGGCACCGACGACGTGGTACAGGAGATCCGCGACCGCACGGACGGGCGTGGCCCGGACGCGGTCATCGACGCGGTCGGCATGGAGGCGGCCGGGCACGGCTCGGCCAGGTTCGCCCAGCGCGTGGCCAACCTCATGCCCCGGGGCGTGGCGGCCAAGATGATGGAGACGGCCGGGGTGGACCGGCTGACCGCCCTGCACACCGCCATCGACCTGGTGCGGCGCGGCGGGACCGTCTCCCTGATCGGCGTGTACGGCGGCATGGCCGACCCGATGCCGATGCTCACGCTCTTCGACAAGCAGATCCAGCTGCGGATGGGGCAGGCCAACGTGCGCCGGTGGGTACCGGAGATCCTGCCGCTGCTGGAGGGGGCCGACCCGCTGGGGGTGGACGACTTCGCCACCCACCACGTGGGCCTGGACGCGGCCCCGCTGGCCTACGAGAAGTTCCAGAAGAAGCAGGACGGCGTGTTCAAGGTCGTCTTCCGGCCCTGATCCGCCGGAGGCGGGCGCCCCGGGCCGGGGGGATCCGGCCCGGGGCGCCGTTCTGTTCGTCCGGACTAGTTCTCGTAGATCCGGACGTAGTCCACGACCATCTGCTGGGGGAACTGGGTGGTGCCGTCGGGGTAGCCGGGCCAGTCACCGCCCACGGCGATGTTGAGGATCATGAAGAAGGGCTGGTCGTAGACCCACGGGTTGCCGCCCACGTCGGCGCTGGTGAGGGTGTGGTACGCGTTGCCGTCCACGGACCAGGTGATGGAGCCGGGGCTCCAGTCGACGGCGAAGGTGTGGAAGTCGTCGGCGAAGGACCAGCCCTGCGGGTGCGTGTAGGAGGAGCCGATACCGTTCGCGCCCGAGTAGCCGGGCCCGTGCACGGTGCCGTGCACCATGTGGGGCTCGTACCCGACGTTCTCCATGATGTCGATCTCGCCGGAGTCGGGCCAGGGGGTGTCGGGGAAGCCGGCGCCGAGCATCCAGAAGGCGGGCCAGATGCCTTGTCCGCGGGGGATCTTGATGCGGGCCTCGATGCGGCCGTAGGCGTGTTCGACCTTGTTCTGGGTGGTCATGCGGGCGGAGGTGTAGGAACCGTCCGACTCCTGGCGTGCGGTGATGACGAGGTTGCCGTTGCCGTCGAGGGCGGAGTTGGCGCGGCTGTTGGTGTAGTTCTGGAGTTCGTTGTTGCCCCAGCCGTGGTCGCCGGTCTCGTGGTTCCAGTTGGCGGGGTCGGGGGCGCTTCCTGCGGCGCCGTCGAACTCGTCGGACCAGACGACGTCCCCGGGCGCGGCGCTGAGTTCGGCGTTGGCCTCGTCCACGGTGCCTCCCGTCCACTGCGGTGCGGTGAGGACCGCCGCGGCCAGCGCGGCGGAGGCGGTCACCGCCGTGGCGACGGTGGCGGTGCGGCGGGTACTGCGGCGGGCGCTCTTGGTCATGGCGTACTCCGGTGAGCGGGGGGACGGGCGGGCCCGGCACCGCGGCGCGTGCGAAATAGCGGGTCCCGCACGTGCCGCGAGGGGCGCGCCCGCGTGGGCGGTCGCCCACTGAACAGGCGTTAAGTGACTGTACGTACGCGACCGCTCGCGGACAAGGGGGTCGCGCGAAAAAGTTGGGATCGCTCCCATGAGGTTGGGGTGAAACATGTGATCTGTGTGCTTTTGGGGTGTTGTCGGCATCACGGGGCCCGGGGCGGGCCGCGACGACGACGGGCCCCGGGGAGCGCACGCTCCACGGGGCCCGGCAGGCGGGGCGTCAGCCGTTCAGGGTCTCCTGGAGCAGCGGGACCAGCTCGTCCAGCGCGTGGGAGATGCCCGGGTGCGAACCGCTGGAGAAGGCGTTGGCCAGCTCCGGATCGTCCAGGATGACCAGTCGGCCGTCCTCGGCGGACGGGATGCCCTGGAGCACCGGGTCCTCGCGCAGGTGGTCCGCCGTGTCGCCGATGGGGAACATGACCGTCAGATCGGCGTCCAGGACCTCCAGCCGCTCCGGGCTCAGGTCCACGTAGAAGGCGCCGTCGGCCATCTCCTCGACCTCGGGCTCGTACTGGAAGCCCAGCTCCTGGAGCAGGTCCACCCGGGAGTCGCCGGGCACGTAGGCGCCGTACTGGCCGTCGAAGTAGGCCCCCACGGTCAGGGTCATGTCGGCGAACTCGGGGTTCTCCTCGCGGATCCGAGCGAAGCGGCCCTCCAGCTCCTCGATGAGCTCCTCGGCGCGCTCCTGCTCGCCGACCACCTGGGCGACCTGTCGGGTCTGCTGCTGCCAGGTGGTGCCGTAGGTGACCTCCACGCCGGGCGGCGGGCCGACCACGGGGGCCACCGGGGAGAGCGTGTCGTAGCGCTCCTGGCTGTTGTCGGAGCGGGTGTCGAGGATGACGTCGGGCTCCAGGGAGGCGATCGCCTCCAGGTTCGGCTCCATGGTGCCGAGCTGGACCGGCTCCTCGTCGAACATGTCGGCCGCCCACGGGCCCACGCCCGTGCCTCCGTAGGCCTGCCAGTCGGCCACGCCGACCGGCTGTACGCCCAGCGCCAGCGCGGTCTCGGCGTCGGACCAGCCCATGGCGACGACGTTGGTCGGCTTGTCCGCGATCTCCACGTCGCCGAAGACGGTCTCGACGGTGACCGGGTACCCCTCGGCGACCTCGCCGTCCGAGCCGCCCTCCGCGGAGCCGGAGGTCTGGCCGCCGCAGGCGGCGAGCAGCAGGAGGGACAGCGCGCCGGCGGCGATCGCGCCGCCGCGGGTCAGCGGACCGGGGTTCATGGGGCCTCATTCGGTCGAGTGGATGAGCTTAGCCTTGCCTAAGCAAGGGTTATGGTGCTGGAGTCGGCCGTTTTGCGCAAGCCCGTGGCGGAGGGCGCGGAAAGCGCCGTATGCCGGTGAAGCCCGTTGTGCGCGGTCGTCGGCGGGGTCGCGCGGCGCTCCTCGCGGGCCGGAGCCGTGTCGAGGGTCACACCGTCACGAGTAGGCCGCCACGCCGTGGCGCCAGTAGCCGATGAAGGCGATGTCGTCCTTGGGGACGCCGTGGTGGCGGACGAGGGTGCGGCGTAGTTCGGTGGGCAGGGCGTTCTCTCCCGCGACGAAGCAGTAGGGGCGGCCCTGGGGCAGGTCGGCGGTGCGTACGGTCTCCAGGGCGAGTTGTCCGGGGACGGCGTGGGGGTCGGTGCGGGCGAGCCAGTGCACGTCCACTCCGGGTGGTGCGGTGACGGGTCGGATGTCGTCTGTGCTGGGGACTTCGAGGTAGGCCTGTCCGCGGAGGTGGGCGGGGGCCTGTTCGAGGATGGAGAGCAGGGCGGGTACGGCGCTCTCGTCGCCGACCAGCAGGTGCCAGTCGGCCCCCTCCGGCGGCAGGTAGTAGATCCCCTCGGCGTACAGGCCCAGTTCGTCGCCGGGCCGCGCGGCCAGCGCCCACGCCGACGCCGGGCCCTCGTCCCCGTGCGCGACGAACTCGATGTCCAGCTCCAGCGCCTCGGCGTCGAAGCGGCGGACGGTGTAGTTGCGCACGTGCGGGCGCACGTCGTCGGGCATGGCGCGGAACGCGGCCACCCAGCCGTTGCCGTCGTCGCCGCTGTCGGCGACGGGCAGGTGCAGCCTCTCCTGGCCCGGCCGGGCGAAGAGGATCCGCGTGCACTGGTCCAGGCCCAGGAACTCGAACCCGGTCAGCTCCTCGCCGGTGAGCGTCACGGTGAGGAAGTGCTCGCTGGTCCGCTCGGTGCGCGCCACCCGGGTGCGGATCATGGTGCGGTGGCTCGGATACCTGATGCGCAAGGCGCGGCCCCTTCGTTCGGGTCGGAGAGCGGTGGGTGTCGGGTTCGTCCGGTCTCGGGGTGCTGTGACCGTATACCGACTCGGGAAAGGTTAGCCTAACCAAGGTTGGTGTGGCACGGTGGTCCGGGGGCGCTCCTTCCCGGTTCCGTGAGCGCTCCGCCAGCCCACTAGCCTTGCCCAGGGCACGACACAGCGGGGGGAACAGGACATCGGATGAGTAGACGTCTGTACGGGGCCGCGCGCCCCGCGCCGAGCGGACGCGCCGTATGAGCGCCGCCCCCGCGACCGCCCCCGCCGCCGAGCGCGAACGGCGCTCCCCCAGCGTCCCCGGGAGCGAGGTCCCCGACAGCGTGCGCGCCCTGCGCCGCCGCACCCTGCGCCGCAACCGCGGCCGCGTCCTCGTCGGCGTGGTCCTGCTCTCCCTGCACCAGGTCGCCGAGGCCCTCGTTCCGGTGGCCATCGGCCTGACCATCGACTGGGCCGTCTTCTCCGGCGACGTCGGCGCCCTCGCGGTCTGCGTCGCGGGCATGGTCGTGCTCTTCACCGTCCTGGCCCAGGCCTACCGCAACGGCGCCCGCTTCACCCTGCGCGCCGTCGAGAACGAGGCGCACCTGCTGCGGGTGGAGGCCGCCCGCCGCGCCCTGGACCCGCGCGGCGAGCGCAGCGGCCTGCGCGCGGGCGAGGTCCTGTCGGTGGCCACCTCCGACGCCGAGCAGGCCGCCCTGTACGTGCGGGCCTGGTCGGCGTCGATCGCCGTGGCGGTCGCCATCGTCGTCACCACCGTCGCGCTCCTGGCCGTGGACGTCCCCCTCGGGATCGGCGTCCTGGTCGGCGTCCCCCTGCTCATGCTGCTCCTGCGCCTGCCCGCCGCCCGCATCACCCGGCGCAGCGAGGCCAAGCAGGCCACCGCCGCCGGGGCCACCGCCCTGGCCACCGACCTGGTCAGCGGCCTGCGCGTGCTCATGGGCATCGGGGCGCGGCACAACGCGGCCGCCCGCTACCGCCGGGCCAGCACCCTGGCCCTGGACGCCTCGGTCGGCGCCGCCGCCAGCAACGGCGTCTACCGCGGCCTGGTCACCGCCGCCAGCGCCGTCTTCCTGGCCTGCGTGGCGGGCGTGGCCGGGTGGATGGCCCTCCAGGGGCGCCTCAGCGTCGGCGAACTCGTCACCGTCATCGGCCTCGCCCAGTTCCTGGCCGAACCCGTGCAGAGCCTGGGCATGGTCGGCCAGCTGTTCGCCACCGCCCGCGCCTCCGCCCGGCGGCTGGTGCGCCTGCTCAACGCCCCCGACGCGGTCACCCCGGGCGAGCGCGCCTGCGCGGAGGAGCCCGTGGTCGCGCTGTCCGGGGTCAGCTACCGCACGCTGCGCGGGGTGGACCTCGAACTCGCCCCCGGCGAACTCGTCGGCGTGCTCACCACCGACCCCCGCGACGCCGAGGCGCTGCTGGAACTGCTCTCGGGCCGGGCCGAACCCGCGGCCCTGGACGGCACGCTCACCGTGGGCGGCGTCCCCGTCCCCGAACTCGCCCTGGACGCCCTGCGCGAGGCGGTCCTGGTGGAGGAGCACGGGGCCACCCTGTTCGAGGGCACCCTGCGCTCCAACCTGGACACCGGCGCGGACGGCGACGAGGAGCGGTTGCTGGACGCCCTGCGCGCCGCCTCGGCCGCGGACCTGGTCGAGGGCCACCCCGAGGGCCTGGACCGGCCGGTCGCCGACCGCGCGGCCAACCTCTCCGGCGGCCAGCGCCAGCGCGTGGCCCTGGCCCGCGCCCTGGTCGCCGACCCGCCCGTCCTGGTGCTGCACGACCCCACCACCGCCGTGGACGCGGTCACCGAGGAGGCCATCGCCCGGGGCACGGCCGCCGCCCGCGCGGGTGCGGCCAGGTCCACCCTGGTCGTGGCGAACAGCCCGGCGCTGCTGGCCCGTGCCGACCGCGTCGTGGTCCTGGCCGAGGGGCGGGTGCGGTGCACGGGCACGCACGCGCGGCTGGTCGAGGAGGACGCGGACTACCGCGAGGCGGTGCTGCGGTGACCGCCCCGCCGGGCGCGGCGCCGGCGCGGCACGCCGCACGGCCGTTCGCCGCACACCGGAGCGCCCCGCCGCTGACCGCCGACCCCGGGCGCCGCGCCCCCCTGCCCCGCCCCCACGACCCCGAGGACGACCGATGAGCACGCCGGTGGAGGACTCCGCGAGCGAACACGGGGAACTGCTCCCCACCGCCTCGGCCCGCCGCACGTGGGCCGTGCTGGGCGAGGGGGTGCGCGGCACCGGCTGGGGCGCCCCGCTGGCCCTGGCCACCGTGCTCGCGGGCAGCGCCGCCGGACTGGTCGCCCCCTGGGTGCTGGGCCGGATGGTCGACGACATCTCCGCGCAGCGGGGGCTGGACACCGTCCTGTCCTCGGTCCTGCTCATCGCCGGGGCGGGGCTGCTCGGCGGCCTGCTCACGGGCGTGGGCAGCTGGCTGGTCAGCCGGGTCGGCGAGACCGTCCTGGCCCGCCTGCGCGAAAGCGTCATGGACCGCGTGCTGCGCATGCCCGCCGCCCGCCTGGAGCGGGTGCGCATCGGGGACCTGCTCTCCCGGGTCGGAGACGACGTCGCCGTGGTCACCGCCAGCATCGCCCGCAGCGGCCCCGACGCGGTCGTGGCCCTGGCCACCGTCCTGCTGACCGCGGTGGGCATCACCGCCCTGGACTGGCGCCTGGGCCTGGCCGCGATGCTCTGCGTGCCGGTCTACGTGACGGCCGTGCGCTGGTACCTGCCCCGCTCGGGCCCCTACTACGCCCGCGAGCGCGTGGCCATGGGCGAGCGCTCGCACGCGATGATGGGCGCCCTGCGCGGACGCTCCGCCGTGCGCGCCTACCGCCTGGAGGACGAGCACGAGTCCCGGGTGCGCGACCGCTCGGCCGCCGCCATGGACATCACGGTGTCGGTGTTCCGGCTGTTCACCCGCTTCGGGTCGCGGCTCAACGCCGCCGAGTGCGTCGGACTCACCTCGGTGCTGGTGGCCGGGTTCTGGCTGGTGCGCGCCGACCTGGCCAGCGTCGGCATGGTCACCGCCGCCGCCCTGTACTTCCACCGCCTGTTCGGCCCGCTGATCTTCCTGGTCATGAACTTCAACGAGGTGCAGTCGGCCGGGGCGAGCCTGGCCCGCCTGGCCGGTGTGGTCGACCTCCCGGTGGAGGCCGACCCGGGCGCGGAGGAGGGCCCGGCCGGTTCCTCGGTCCGCGTCGCGGGGGTCACCCACTCCTACGGCACCGGCGGCCCGGCCGCGCTGGAGGAGGTGTCGCTGGAGGTCGCCCCGGGTGAGCGCGTGGCCCTGGTCGGGGCCAGCGGCGCGGGCAAGACCACGCTGGCCGCCCTGGTCAGCGGTCTGCGCACGCCCACGGCCGGAACCGTGTACCTGGGCGGGATCCCCCTGGAGGAGCTGGGGGAGCGGCGGGTGCGCGAGCACGTCTTCCTCGTCAGCCAGGAGACCCACGTGTTCGCCGGAACCCTGCTGGAGGACCTGCGCCTGGCCCGCGCCGGGGCCGACGCGGCCGAGGCGGAGGCCGCCCTGGAGGCCGTCGGCGCCCTGGAGTGGGTGCGCGCCCTGCCCGAGGGACTGGACACGGTGGTCGGCGAGGGCGGGCACGCCCTGACCGCCGAGCAGGCCCAGCACCTGGCGCTGGCCCGGCTGGTGCTGGCCGACCCGGACGTGGCCGTCCTGGACGAGGCCACCGCCGAGGCGGGCAGTTCCGGCGCCCGGCGGCTGGAGCGCGCCGCCGCCGCGGCCACCGCCGGGCGCACCACGCTGGTGGTGGCGCACCGGCTGACCCAGGCGCAGACCGCCGACCGCGTGGTGGTCATGGACCGGGGCCGCGTCGTCGAGCAGGGGACGCACGCCGAGCTGGTCGCCGCCGGGGGGCGCTACGCCGACCTGTGGCGCAGCTGGCGGGGCGTGCCGGAGGACGGGGAGCCGCTCTCCCGCTGACCGCGCCTCGGGCCGGCGCGCCAGCGCGCCCGGCCGGGCGCGGTCAGCGCCGCACGCGGCCGGGTCAGCGCCGTTCGGAGCGCGGGTGCCGGGGCGGGGAGTCCGCGAAGGGGCGCCGTCCGTACCCGCGCCGTCCCGGTCGCGGGACGGGCCGGGTCAGAGCTGGAGTTCGCTCTCCACGCGCCGGAGGGTGTGGCGGGCCATGGCCAGGTTGGCGCGCTGGCGGTCCAGCGCCAGGTAGAGGAAGACGCTGCCGTGCGACTTCTCCAGCAGGCGGATGAGGTGGTACTGGCTGCTCAGCGTGATGAGGATGTCCTCGATGCGGTCGTCGAGGCCGATCGCGCCCAGGGCGCGCGTCTTGGCGCGCACGACCTCGGTGTTGGCCGCCGCGGCCATCTCCAGGTCGAAGTGGCCGCCGCCCATGGTGCCCAGGGACATGCCGCTCTCGTAGTCGACGACCGCGACGCCGATGGCGCCCTCGATCCCCATGGCTTCCTTCATCGCCGCGTCGGCGTTCATGGCGTCTCCTCACGCTCGGTGTCCACCGCAGGAGCGGCGATACATGACGAAAATTAGCGAAACGCCCGGAGGGTGCGTAAGTGGACAGTTTGTGGCGGGAGTCCATCGTTACCACAGTGTGTTCTCTTTGCTCCTCTTTGACTGTTAAATGTCTTTTGGAGGCAACCAGACACCGGGGGGCACGTGTCGAGCACAGCTGTATCCACGGAGCGTTACCTGAGCTGTGACGGGGTCGTGGCCGCGATGCTCGTGGACCGCGCGACGGGTCAGGCGCACGCGCGGTCGGGTGCGGTGTCGGCGCTGCCCGACCCCGAGCACGTCGCGGACTCCCACCACCTGACCCTCGACCTGGCCATGGCCTCCCGCGAACCGGCGGTCCAGGAGAGCGTGGTCACCACCGACGGGCACCACGTGCTGACCCGCGCCGTGCCCTCCCCGGGCGCGGACGAGGCCCTGCTCGTCCTGGTCTTCGACCGCGCGCGGACCAACCTCGCGCTGGCCCGCCTCCGGGCCGACGAGCACACCGCGGCGCTGCTGTCATGAGCGCCGCCGCGCCCCCGCGGGCCCTGGCCGAGCCCCTGCTCCGCGCCCGCGAGGAGGAGTTCACCGGAGCCCTGCGCCTGACCGGCCCGCCCGAGGCCCTGGTCCACCTGACCGCTGGACGCGTCACCGCCGTCACCACCCCGGCCGCGCCCACACCCGAGACCCTCCTGGTCAGGTCCGGCGCGGTCCCCGCCGGGACCTGGGCCGCCGCCTACGAGGCGGCCGCCCACACCGACAGCCTGGCCCGGGAGCTGCTGGACCGCGGCGCGGTCTCGGCCGCGGTACTGGAACTGGCGTGCGCCACGGCGCTGGCGGACGGCGTCCTGGCGCTGTGCCTGTCCCCCGAACCCCGGGTGGAGGCCGTGCTCTCCGGCGCCGCGCCGCCGCTGCTGGGCCTGGAGCACGGCCTGGACCCCGAGGAGGTGCTGGCCGAGGCCGGGCGCCGCCTGGCCTTCCTCGCCGACCGGTGGGGCGCGCCCGCGGACCTGGCCCGCCGCCGCCCCGTGCCCGCCGGGCCGGTGCACGACTCCCTCCCCTCCGCCTACCGGCTCCTGCTCACCCAGGCCGACGGCCGCCGCACCCCCCGGGACCTGGCCTTCGTCCTGGGGCGGGGGCTGACCGGGGTCATGGCCGACGTCGCGCGCCTCACCGAACGCGGGCTGCTGGAGGCCGCCGCCCCCGGCGGGGCGGACGGCCTCACCCGCCGCACGCCCGAGGCCGCCGCCCCGGACGAGGGCCCGTCCGCGCTGGCCAAGCGGCGTCCGGGGGCCAACACCGTGCGCCCCGCGCCCGCCTCATCCCCGGTCCCGGTCCCCGGGAGCGTGCGCGAACGCCTGCGCTCGCTGGGCGCTGACCACGGGACGGCCGAGGCGGCCGATGAAGAGGCGGCCCGATGAGCACGACCGGACGCCCCAGTCCGGCCCGCGGCGGCGAACCGCCCGCCGGGGGACACGAGGCGGGCGGCCTGACCGCCCTGCCCAAGCGCACCCCCTCCCCGGTACCCCGGGGACCGCGCCCCCGGCCGGGCCTGTTCGGCCCCAAGGAGCCCGAACCGGGGCCCATCGCCGCCCTGCGCCGCGCGCAGCGCGCCGCGGTGCCCCTGGAGAGGGTGCGCCGCGCGCTGGAGGACCTGGACGCCCACACCGGCCGCGCGCCGCGGCCGACCGACGAGCACGGGAGCGAGTAAATGGTTCAGGGTCAGATCGCCGAGGAGCTGGCGCGGCTGCGCGAGCACGTCGTCGGCGTGACCGACAGCGCCGTGGCCGCCTCCGACGGCATGCTGGTGGCCTCCGACATCCAGGGCGGACGTCCCCACGCGCTGGCCGCGCTCGCCGCCGCCTCCCTGGGACTGGGCAAGCGCACCGGCGACGAGACGGGGCTGGGGCCGCTGCGCGAGGTCGTCACCCGCTGCCAGGGCGGCTACGCGGTCGTTTACGCGGTCGGGATGGAGGCCCTGCTCGTCGTGCTGGGCGACGAGGGCATGGACACCGCCGCCCTGCGCCGCGAGTCCCGGCTGACGGTGGAGCGCGTGGGCTCGCTGCTGGAGGTCACCGCCGCGGGCTGAGGCCCCGGCGGCGGGGCCCTTCCCGGGCCCGGGGCCGCCGCCCGACGGACAGCGGACCGGCCACCGTTCCGGCACGTGCCCGGGGCCGCCCGCAACCGGTGAGGATCCGACAGGACCGTGCCGGGTGGCCGTTTACGGTCAAACCCGGCGACCGACAGTGATCCCTGGGCTACTCTCGCCGGGTGTGTCCCCCGAGCAGAGGAGGTCCGGCGTTCGACATGGGCGAGAACGACCAGGAGGGCTCCCGGGGCTCGGATCCCGGGACCCCTGAGCAGCCCCCGCGCCCGCAGGGGCGACGACCCGCGCCCCCGCCCTCGCGGCGGCCCAGACGACGGCCCCGGGCCCCGGCCCCGCGCTGGACCCGCGCCCGCGGACGGTCCCGGCCGCGCCCGGAGGAGCCGTCCGTGCTCGGCATCCTGGAACAGCGGTACTTTCCCGAGGGGCGCGGCGCGCGGCGGCGGACGCGCCTGGGAGCGTGGGCGGTATGCCTCGCGCTCCTCCTCCTGGTCTCCCTGGGCGGGTACGCCGCGGGCTACGCCTACGACCTGTGGTCCACCGAGTCGCTGCTCCGCGAGCAGCGGGCGGCCGAGGCCGAGGCGGACCAGGAGAGGGCGCCGTTCACCAGCTCCGTCACCTACGACACCGCACTCCCCGAGGGTTACAAGATCGTCCTCGACCGGCCCCTGACGGAGGAGGAAGGGGAGCAGCTCCAGAGCACCGAGTCCGCCGAGGTCTGGGAGTTCCTGAGACCCCTGGGCGGGCGGCTGGTCCGCAACCTCGACCGCATGAGCGCCGAGCCCGCGGGGGGATGGTCCTGGCGGGGGGAGGGCGGATCGCCCGCCGCCACCGTGTTCACCATGAACCTGCTGTCCGCGCGCAGCTCCCAGCTGAGCATCGTGGACATGACCCCCGTCAACATCTCCTGCGCCGAACCCACGGCCGTCACCGTCGTGGACTCCCCGCCCTCGGGCGAGGCGTCCTATCCGGGCGTGACCGTCGACCTCCACCACGACGATCCGCAGCTGTACATCGCCGACGAGGGCCCCGACCGCGAACAGCCGTACTTCAGCCGCAGGCGGATCGACCTCGGCGGCGGACTCGACCCGGGCGGGCTGCGGGTGGAGGCGGTGGTGCACGACCGCTCGTGCGAGTGGGAGCTGAACGCGCGCTACGTCGACGCCCGCGAGAACGAGGACGAGGTCGTCCTCCGCGACGGCGACCGCCCCTTCTTCGCCGAGGCCCTGCCCCGGCGGCCCGAGCAGTACTGGGTGGCGGGCTTCACGGTCTCCGACACCGAGGAGCGCGCCTTCGTCTCGTGCGACGAGGTGCCGGAGGCGCCCAGCTGCCAGCTCGCCTCGGGAAGCGGGGGGTAGCCGTCCCGGCCGGTCATCTCCCCGTCCCGGTACTGGACGGGCGCGGGACCGGCCGGGGCCGCTGCCGGGCGCGGCCGGTCAGGCGCCGACGTAGGCCGCGAGGTGCTCGCCGGTGAGGGTGGAGCGGGCGGCGACGAGGTCGGCGGGCGTGCCCTCGAACACGACCCGGCCGCCCTCGTGGCCCGCCCCGGGGCCGAGGTCGATGATCCAGTCGGCGTGCGCCATGACCGCCTGGTGGTGCTCGACGACCACGACCGACTTCCCCGAGTCGACGAGCCGGTCGAGCAGGCCGAGCAGCTGCTCGACGTCGGCCAGGTGCAGGCCGCTGGTCGGCTCGTCCAGGACGTAGACGCCGCCCTCCCCGGCCATGTGGACGGCCAGCTTGAGCCGCTGCCGCTCGCCGCCGGACAGGGTGGTCAGCGGCTGGCCGACCCTGAGGTACCCCAGGCCGACGTCCTCCAACCGCCGCAGGATCCGCGCGGCCGCGGGCACCTTCGCCCCCTCGCCGTCGAAGAACGCGTACGCCTCGGCCACCGACATCGCGAGCACCTCGCTGATGTCGCGGCCGCCGTCCGGGCCGCCCAGCCGGTACTCCAGCACCTGCGGCTGGAACCTCCTGCCCTCGCACTCCTCGCACGGCGAGGCCACCGTGTCCATCATGGCCAGGTCGGTGTAGAGCACCCCGGCTCCGTTGCAGGCCGGGCAGGCGCCCTCGGAGTTGGGGCTGAACAGCGCCGGTTTGACGCCGTTGGCCTTGGCGAAGGCCTTGCGGACCGGGTCGAGCAGCCCGGTGTAGGTGGCCGGGTTGCTGCGCCGCGAGCCGCGGATCGCGCCCTGGTCCACCGACACCACGCCCGCGCCCGCGGGCATCGACCCGTGGACCAGCGAACTCTTGCCGCTGCCCGCCACGCCGGTCACCACGCACAGCACGCCCAGCGGCACGTCCACGTCCACGCCGCGCAGGTTGTTGGCGTCGGCGCCGCGGATCTCCAGGGCGCCCCTGGGCGTGCGCACCCCCGGCTTGAGCCGGGCCCGGTCGTCGAGGTGGCGGCCGGTGAGGGTGCCGCTGGCGCGCAGCCCCTCGACGCCGCCCTCGAAGACGATCCGCCCGCCGTCGTCGCCGGCGCCGGGGCCGAGGTCGACCACGTGGTCGGCGATCGCGATGGTCTCCGGCTTGTGCTCCACGACGAGCACCGTGTTGCCCTTGTCGCGCAGCCGCAGCAGCAGGCGGTTCATCCGCTCGATGTCGTGCGGGTGCAGTCCCACGGTGGGCTCGTCGAAGACGTAGGTGACGTCGGTGAGCGAGGAGCCCAGGTGGCGGATCATCTTGGTGCGCTGCGCCTCGCCGCCCGAGAGCGTGCCCGAGGAGCGGTCGAGCGAGAGGTAGCCCAGCCCGATCTCCACGAACGAGTCGAGCGTGTGCCCCAGTTTCTCCAGCAGCGGCCCCACGGAGGGTTCCTCGAGCCCGCGGACCCACGCGGCCAGGTCGCTGATCTGCATCGCGCACGCGTCGGCGATGCTGATCCCGCGGATCCTGGAGGACCGGGCCTCCTCGCTCAGGCGGGTGCCGTCGCACTCGGGGCAGGCGGTGAAGGTGACCGCCCGGTCCACGAACTCCCGGATGTGCGGCTGCATCGCCTCGCGGTCCTTGGCCAGGAACGACTTCTTGATCTTGGGGATCAGCCCCTCGTAGGTGAGGTTGACGCCCTCGATCTTCACCTTGACCGGTTCCTTGTGGAGGAAGTCGGCGAGTTCCGCCTCGGTGTAGTCGCGGATCGGTTTGCGGGGGTCCACGAAGCCCGACTCGGCGTAGACCCGCACCGTCCAGAAGTTGTCCGACTTCCAGCCGGGGATGGTGAACGCGCCCTCGGCGATCGACTTGGAGTCGTCGTAGAGCTGGGTGAGGTCGATGTCGGAGACCGTGCCCCGGCCCTCGCAGTGCGTGCACATGCCGCCGGTGCGGCTGAAGGTCTGCTTCACGGCCTTGCCGGTGCCCACCCTGATGGCGCCGCTGGCCTGGACCGAGGCGACGTTGAACGCGAACGCGTTGGGCGAGCCGATGCGCGGTTCCCCGAGGCGGCTGAAGAGGATGCGCAGCAGCGAGTTGGCGTCGGTGGCGGTGCCCACCGTGGAGCGGACGTTGGCGCCCATCCGCTCCTGGTCGATGATGATCGCGGTGGTCAGGCCGTCGAGGACGTCGACGTCGGGCCGGGCCATCGTCGGCATGAGGCCCTGCACGAAGGCGCTGTAGGTCTCGTTGATCATCCGCTGCGACTCCGCGGCGATCGTGTTGAACACCAGGGAGCTCTTGCCCGAGCCGGAGACGCCGGTGAACACGGTCAGGCGGCGTTTGGGTATCTCGACGCTGACGTCCCGGAGGTTGTTCTCGCGCGCGCCGTACACGCGGATCAGGTCGTGGCTGTCGGCGGCGTGCGGCTCGGGCGTCCCCGCGTCCGCCCTGGTGGCCGTGCTCATCGTGATCTCCCTCGGTCGGGCGAGGCCTCTGCGTCGGCGTCGTCTGGGTCGGGCCCACCGGTGCCGGGCGACGGCCGTCGCGTGCCGGTCCGTGTGACTGGTGGGGTCCCTGGTGTCAACGCTAGACGGGGGAGCGGGGGCGGTGCTTCTCGATTCCTGACCGGACGACCCGGAGCGCCTAGTCCATGGCGGCGCGGCCGTGGCGCCAGTAGCCGATGAAGGCGATGTCGTCCTTGGGGACGCCGTGGTGGCGGACGAGGGTGCGGCGTAGTTCGGTGGGCAGGGCGTTCTCTCCCGCGACGAAGCAGTAGGGGCGGCCCTGGGGCAGGTCGGCGGTGCGTACGGTCTCCAGGGCGAGTTGTCCGGGGACGGCGTGGGGGTCGGTGCGGGCGAGCCAGTGCACCTCTACTCCGGGTGGTGCGGTGACGGGTCGGATGTCGTCTGTGCTGGGGACTTCGAGGTAGGCCTGTCCGCGGAGGTGGGCGGGGGCCTGTTCGAGGATGGAGAGCAGGGCGGGTACGGCGCTCTCGTCGCCGACCAGCAGGTGCCAGTCGGCCTCCTGCGAGGGAACGTAGTACACGCCGTCCGCGAGCATGCCCGCCTCGTCGCCGGGAGCGGCGGCGCGGGCCCAGGCGGAGGCGGGACCGGCGTCGCCGTGGTCCACGAACTCGATGTCCATCTCCAGCGCCTCGGGGTCGAAGCGGCGCACCGAGTAGCTGCGCACGTGCGGCTGGCGGCTCGGCGGCATGGCGCGGAGCTGCTCGAACCACCGCTTGCCGGCGTCGGCGGGCATGTGCAGCCGGTCCTGGCCCGCGCGGGGAAGGAACAGGCGCACGAACTGGTCCTGGCCGAGGAAGGCGAAGTCGGCCAGCTCGGCGCCGCCCAGGGTCACCGTGACGAAGTGCTTGCTCAGGCGCTCGGTCCGCACCACGCGGGTGCGGATCATGGCGCGGTGGCCGGGTTGTTCGACGCGCACGGGACCTCTTCTTCCTGGTTCGGGGGCACGGGGGCGGACCGTCTCCAGGTGAGGTTAGCCGAACCTTGCTTCGCCCGCCTTGTTCCGGTTCCGAACCCCGGCCCCTCTCCAGCGGCGGAGCCCCGCGCGGAGCCCGGACATCCGGCCGGTCGGCCCCGGGACCCGGCTCGCGCCCACCGCCACGGGCCGCCCGCCCGGTGGCCACGGGGCCAGGCGGCGCGCCTTTCGCGCCTCTTGCCCTGGATGTGAATCTACGTGGTAAAGATGCGACTTGTCCGTTTTTCCATGGAGCAGGGGAGTCCCCTCACGAAGCCGGACACCCGAACGGGGCACGACTGTCGGCGCCGTGCCGGAGAATCGGCGTATGACACAGCCAGCACACCGACACCACGCCATCGACTACCTGGAGCTCACGGTCACCGACCTGGACCGGGCGCGGCGCTTCTACACCGAGGCGTTCGGGTGGCGCTTCAACGACTACGGCCCCGGCTACGCGGGCATCCAGAACCCCGAGGGCCCGGACGCCCCCGAGGTGGGCGGCCTCGCGCTGGGCGAGGAGACGCGCGCGGGCGGCCCCTTCGTCCTGCTGTACTCGGCCGACCTGGACCGTTCCGTCGAGGCCGTGCGGGGCGCGGGCGGCCGTGTGGTGCGGGGCCCCTACGCCTTCCCCGGCGGGCGCCGCTTCCACTTCACCGACCCCAGTGGCAACGAACTGGGCGTCTGGGCCGAGGCATGACGGGCGGGCAGGGGCACGAGGGGGGCGACCCCGCCGTGGAGCACCTGACCGCGACCCTGCGCCGCCGCCGGGAGGAGCTGGCGGGAGCCGCCGGGGTGCGGATCGGCGACGCCCTGGTCGTGCACGCGCTCGCCACGCACATGTGGGCGGGGGTGCCGGTCCCGGCCGTGGCCTGCCACGCCTCCGTCGACCCGCTGCGGCTGCGCGCCTCCGCAGGGCCGGTGACCTGCCGCAGGTGTCTGTCCCAGAGCGGTCAGGAGCGGCAGCGGCAGGTGCCCGGGCAGACCGAGCTGGAGGTGTGACCGGCCGCGGCTCGGGGCCCGTCGGCACGCGGGGCGGCGGCGTGCCCCTCCGCCGCCCGTGCCCGGCTCCGTCCCCGCGTGCTCCCCGCCGCCCGGCTCAGGCGGTGTGGCGGGCGACGGCCTCGTTGAGGACCGCGCAGGCGCGGCGCAGGTCGGCGGGGTGCGCAGACCCGTAGCCCAGGACCAGTCCGTGCACGGTCGGGGCGCCGTGGCTGGCCCGCGAGGTGTCGTCCACCAGCACGCCCCGTTCGGCGGCCTCGGCCACCACGGGGGCGACGGCGTCGGCGGGCAGCGGGAGCAGGACGTGCAGGCCCGCGGTGTCCCCGACGGGGCGCGTGGTGAGGAGGTCGATCAGCAGCCCGCGGCGGCGGGCGTACTCCAGGCGCATGCGGCGCAGGTGCCGGTCGAGGTCGCCGCGTTCGAGCAGCAGGGCGGTGGCGGCCTGGACCGGAACGCTGGTGCGGTCCGACAGGTCGTGGCGGACGGCGGCCAGGCGTTCCAGCAGCGGGGGTTCGGCGACGATCCAGCCGATGCCCAGGTCGGGGGAGAGGGTCTTGGACAGGGTGCCGAGCAGGATGACGCGGTCGGGGTCCAGGCCGTAGAGGGCGGGCAGGGGCGCCACGTCGTAGCGGAACTCGGCGTCGTAGTCGTCCTCCACGATCATCGCCGCGTTCCGGCGGGCCCAGGCCAGGAGGCGTTCGCGGCGCGGGACGGGCAGCCGTCCGCCGAGCGGGTACTGGTGGGCGGGTGTGGTGTAGACCAGGGACAGGCCGCCGGGCAGGTGCTCGGTGAGGATGCCGTCGTGGTCGACCGGGCAGGGGAGCACGCGGGCTCCGCGGGAGGCCAGGATGGTGCGGGCCTTCTGGTAGCCGGGCTCCTCCACGCCCGCGCGGGTGCCCGCGCCGAGCAGGGCGGCCCCGACCAGGTCCAGGCCGTTGCCGGTGCCTCGGGTGACCATGACGTTCTCGGGGCCGATGCGTACTCCGCGGGTGCGGCGCAGGTGGTCGGCCAGGAGTGCGCGCAGCCGGGGCAGGCCGCGGGGGTCGGGGTCCTCGTCCAGGGGTTGTTCGGCCGCGTGCCGCCAGGCCCTGCGCCAGGCGGCGCGGTCGTGGTCGCGGACCCAGGGGGCGCCGGGGCGCAGGTCGATCATGCCCCGGCGGCGGGCCTGTTCCCGGGAGGTGCGCGGGGCGGTCGTGCGCGCGGCGGGGCTCGCGGCGGCGGACGGGGCGCCGTGTCCGCCGCCGTCGTCGTTGCCGCTGGTGGTGTGCTCACGGGCGCCGCGTCCGTCGGCGGAGGCGGCGGGGTGACGGGCGGGGGAGGGCGGTGAGCTGTCCTGGGCGACGAACGTGCCCGAGCCGTGGCGTCCCTCCAGCCAGCCCTCGGCGTAGAGCTGCTGGTAGGCCTCGGTGACCACGGTCCTGCTCACGCCCAGCTGCACGGCCAGGGCGCGGCTGGAGGGCAGGCGTTCCCCGGGGGCGAGGGTCCCGCCGGACATGGCCCCGCGCAGTGCGTCGGACAGCTGCACCGTGAGGGGCCGGGCGGCGGAACGGTCGAGGTGGAAGGCCGGTTCGGCCAGGCGGCGGGGCACAGTGGTCCTTCGTTTTCGGGCAGAAGTGGCCATGGTCGTAAGGTCCACTTGCTTTCTAGGCTACGACCATGCTCTCCACGACAGAACGCACCCGGCTGCGCCGCGGCAAGGACAAGGCCCGCACCGACCGGGCCGACCTGTACGACCTCCTGGACGAGGGGGTGGTGTGCCACCTGGGGGTGGTGGTCGACGGCGCGCCCATGGTGGTGCCCACCGCCTACGGGCGGGTCGGCGACACCCTGTACCTGCACGGTTCGACCGGGGCGCGGTCGCTGCGCGCGGGCGGTGAGGTGTGCGTGACCGTGACCCTGCTGGACGGCCTGGTGCTGGCCAGGTCGCTGTTCAACCACTCGGTCAACCACCGCTCCGCGATGGTCTACGGCGTGCCCCGGGTGGTCGAGGACGAGCGGGAGCGGCTGGAGGGGCTGCGCGCGCTGGTCGAGCAGCTGGCGCCGGGGCGGTGGGAGGAGGCCCGCCAGCCGACCGCGAAGGAGCTGGCGGCCACGCGCGTGCTGGCGCTGTCGCTGGAGGAGGCGTCGGTGAAGGTGCGCACGGGTCCGCCGACGGATGACGAGGAGGACCTGGCCCTGCCGGTGTGGGCGGGGGTGCTGCCGGTGCGGCGGGTGTTCGGGGCGCCGGAGCCGGATCCGGGGCTGGCGCCGGGGCTGGAGGTTCCGGCCTCTGCGGCGGGGCGGTCGCTGGTCCCGTCGTCGCTGTCCTGAGGTCGGCGGTCCCGGGGACGACCGCTCGTGCGGCGGGCGGGGCCGTCGCGGTCCCGTCCACCGTGCGGCTTCTGCCCGCTGCCCGGGGGCTGTCCGCCGTCCGGGGGCCGGGTACCGTCTACTGCCCGGGGTCCCGCCCGCCGTCCGGGGCCTGTCCGCCGCCCGCGGTGTCGGTCGAGTCGGGGAAACGGTACGCGGGAAAACCGTGGCGCTCGTCTCGTCGGACATTCTTTGGTCTATTGGATAGGCCAATGGTCCTTTATTGCGGTGCGTTCGCCGACCGGACGCCGTCCTGGTCACCGCCGCCGCGGGAAGCGGCCCTCCGGTGTGGCGAACCTCGCGTGAAACGGGGGCCGCGCGGTGTGTCCGGGTGTTTTTTGTGGGGTTCCCACAACGCATCGGCTTCGCTATGCGTGGTTCGGCCCATTGGTGTACCCGGCGGTAATCGACCAGGGTAGAAAGGGTAGGTGCAGGCGACGCTCCGAGACCCGGACGTCGCCTTCTGCGCGTGGTACTTGGGAGGCTCAACCGGTGTTCAGTCGTGTCGCCATCGTCAACCGTGGAGAGGCCGCGATGCGGCTCATCCACGCTGTCCGGGACCTCTCAGCGGAAACCGGCACGCGGATCGAGACGGTGGCCCTCCACACCGACGCCGACCGCGACGCCACCTTCGTCCGCGAGGCCGACGTCGCCTACTCGCTGGGCCCCGCCTCGGCCCGTCCCTACCTCGACCACGCCGTCCTGGAGCGCGCGCTGGTCCGGACCGGCGCCGACGCGGCGTGGGTGGGCTGGGGCTTCGTCGCCGAGGACCCGGCCTTCGCCGAGCTGTGCGAGAGGATCGGCGTCACCTTCGTCGGGCCCAGCGCCGAGGCCATGCGCAAGCTCGGCGACAAGATCGGCGCCAAGCTGATCGCGGAGGAGGTCGGCGTCCCGGTCGCGCCGTGGAGCCGCGGCGAGGTCGCCACCCTGGAGGAGGCGCTGCGCGCCGGTGAGGAGATCGGCTATCCGCTGATGCTCAAGGCGACCGCGGGCGGCGGCGGTCGCGGTATCCGCATGGTCGCCTCGGGCGAGGACCTGGCCGAGGCCTACGAGCGCACCAGCCAGGAGGCGCTGCGCGCCTTCGGCTCCGGCGTGGTCTTCCTGGAGCGCCTGGTCACCGGCGCCCGCCACGTCGAGGTCCAGGTCATCGCCGACGGGCAGGGCACGGCGTGGGCGCTGGGCGTGCGCGACTGCTCGGTGCAGCGGCGCAACCAGAAGATCATCGAGGAGTCGGCCTCCCCGGTCCTGGACGCGGAGCAGACCGCGCACCTGAAGGCGTCGGCCGAGCGGCTGGCGCTGGCCGTGGACTACCGCGGCGCGGGCACCGTCGAGTTCCTGTACCACCCGGGTGAGAAGCTGTTCGCGTTCCTGGAGGTCAACACCCGCCTCCAGGTCGAGCACCCGATCACCGAGATCACCACCGGCACCGACCTGGTCCGGCTCCAGCTGCACGTGGCCAGCGGCGGCAGGCTGGAGGGCCCCCAGCCGGTCGAGTCCGGCCACGCCGTCGAGGCCCGGCTCAACGCCGAGGACCCCGACCGCGACTTCGCCCCCGCCCCGGGCCGCATCGCGCGCCTGGTCCTGCCCGCCGGTCCGGGCGTGCGCGTGGACACCGGTGTGCGCGAGGGCAACACCATCCCGGCCGACTTCGACTCGATGATCGCCAAGGTCATCGCCTACGGCCGCGACCGCGAGCAGGCGCTGGCCAGGCTGCGCCGCGCGATGGCCGAGACCACGGTGATCATCGAGGGCGGCGCGACCAACAAGAGCTTCGTGCTCGACCTGCTGGACCAGCCCGAGGTGATCGACGCCAGCGCCGACACGGGCTGGATCGACCGCGTGCGCGCCCAGGGGCGCCTGGTCAGCCACCGCCACTCCGCGGTGGCCCTGGCCGCGGCCGCGATCGAGGCCTACCAGGACGAGGAGGAGGTCAGCCGCCAGCGGCTGCTGTCCACCGCTCACGGCGGCCGCCCGCAGGTGCAGCACGAGAGCGGCCGTCCGCTGGACCTGAAGCTGCGCGGCGTGGGCTACCGGGTGAGCGTGGCCCGGGTCGGGCACCGGCGGTTCCGCGTCGGCGTCTCCGGCGGCGGCGACACGTACCCGGCGGACGTGGAGGTCGAGCGCTTCGACGCGCACAGCGGCCAGATCGTGGTCAACGGCCACCGCTTCCGGCTGGTGTCGGCCACGCACGGGCCGGTGCACCTGGTCGAGGTGGACGGCGTCACGCACCGGATCAGCCGCGACGAGGGCGGTGTGCTCCGCTCCCCGGCGCCCGCCCTGGTGGTGGCGACGCCGTTGGCGGTGGGCGACGAGGTCGAGTCCGGCGCGCCCGTCCTGGTGCTGGAGAGCATGAAGATGGAGACGGTGCTGCGTGCGCCGTTCCGTGCCCGGGTGCGCGAGTGCCCGGTGTCGGTGGGCAGCCAGGTCGAGACCGGTGCGCCGCTGATGCGGTTGGAGCCGCTGTCCGACGGGGAGGCCGAGGAGGCGGAGTCGGGCTCGGAGGCCGTGGCGATCGAGCTGCCCGAGGAGGCCGGGGAGGTGTCCGCGGCCGAGCGCGTGGAGCGCGGCCTGCAGGACCTGCGCGGTCTGCTGCTGGGCTTCGACGCCGACCCGCACGACCGAGGACGGGTGCTGGCCGACTACCTGGCCGCGCGTGCCGAGCTGGGCGGTCGTCCGGTCGAGGGCGAGCTGGACCTGTTCACCGTGTTCGCCGACCTGTGCGAGCTGAGCCGCAACAAGCCGGGCGGGGAGCCCGACACCGAGCCGCACAGCTCGGTGCACAGCCCGCGCGAGTTCTTCCACAGCTACCTGCAGAGCCTGGACGTGGAGCGCGCCGGGGTGAGCGAGGGGTTCCAGGCCAAGCTCACCCGGGTCCTGGCCCACTACGGGGTCTCCGATCTGGACCGCACTCCGGAGCTGGAGGCAGCGGTCTTCCGGATCTTCCTGGCCCAGCAGAACACGGGCGCCGCGCTGGAGATCGTGTCGGAGCTGCTGCGCCGCTGGCTGGCGGGCGGGCCGCCCGCGGAGGCGCTCAGCGAGCGCGCCGGGCTGGCCCTGGAGCACCTGGTGGAGGCCACGCAGGTGCGCTTCCCCGCGGTGTCGGACCTGGCCCGCGGCGTGGTCTTCCGCTGGTTCGCCCAGCCGCTGCTGCGCCGCAACCGGGCACGGGTCTACGCCGCGGTGCGCGACGACCTGCGCCACCTGGACCACAACCCGGACGCGCCGGACCGGGCGGAGCGGATCCAGGCCATGGTGGCCAGCGCCGAGCCGCTGGTGCGGCTGGTCGGCCAGCGCATGGGGCGCGCCGGGCGTGACCACGCCCCGCTGCTGGAGGTGCTGACCCGCCGCTACTACGGCAACCGCGGGCTGTCCCGGGTCGCCGCGCGCGAGGTCGGGGGGTGCCGGTTCGTCACCGCCGAGCACAACGGCGCGGGCGGTCTGACGCGCGTGGTCACGACCGCCGTCGACATCGCCGCCCTGCCCGACGCCCTCGGCGCGGTCGGTGAGCTGGCCGCCGACGTGGCCGAGCGCGGCCTGGTGGCCGACCTCTACCTCACCTGGGAGGGCCAGCCCGACGCCGACGCGATGGCGGTGCGGCTCGGGGGGCTCCTGGCCGAGCACCCGCTGCCCGCGGGCGTGCGCCGGGTCACCGCCACCGTCGCCGGTACCAGCGGCGCGGTGATGCACCACCACTTCACCTTCCGGCCCGAGGGGGACGGCTTCGCCGAGGACCGGCTGATCCGCGGCCTGCACCCGCAGATCGCCCGGCGCCTGCAGCTCCAGCGCCTGCGCGAGTTCGACCTCACCCGGCTGCCCTCGGCCGACGAGGAGATCTACCTGTTCCGGGCGGTGGCCAAGAGCAACCCGGCCGACGAGCGCCTCTTCGCGATGGGCCAGGTCCGCGACCTGACGCCGCTGCGCGAGGCGGACGGGCGCCTGATCGCGCTGCCCGCGCTGGAGGACACGGTCACCGGGTGCCTGGACGCGATCCGCAACATCCAGGCGCAGCGCCCGCAGAACCGGCGCTTCGACACCAACCGCATCATGATGTACGTGTGGCCGGCGACCGAGCTGACCCCCGAGGAGCTGGACACGCTGGTCCAGCGGCTGCTGCCGACCACGGCCGGGGCGGGGCTGGAGGAGGTCCAGTTCCTGGCCCGCCAGCGCACCTCCTCCGGTGAGCTGACCGAGGTCGCGGTGCGCATCAGCCTGGACCAGGGCCAGGACGCGCGGGTCCACGTCGAGGAGCCCTCGACCGAGCCGGTGCTGCCGCTGGACGACTACCGCCAGAAGGTGCTGCGCGCGGCCCGTCGCGGGACCGTCTACCCCTACGAGCTGACCGGCCTGCTGTCGGGTCCGGGCGGCGGTTTCACCGAGTACGACCTGGACGGCAACGGTGTGCTGGTCCCGGTGGACCGGCCGCGCGGGCACAACTCCGCGGCGATCGTGGCCGGTGTGGTCACCACGCCGACCGTGCGCCACCCCGAGGGGGTCACGCGCGTGGTGCTGCTGGGCGACCCGACCAAGGCGCTGGGCGCGCTCTCGGAGCCCGAGTGCTCGCGGGTGATCGCCGCGCTGGACCTGGCCGAGTCGATGCGGGTGCCGCTGGAGTGGTTCGCGCTGTCGGCGGGCGCGCGGATCTCGATGTCCTCGGGCACCGAGAACATGGACTGGGTCGCGGCCGCGCTCAAGCGGATCGTGGAGTTCACCCAGGACGGCGGCGAGATCAACATCGTGGTCGCGGGCATCAACGTCGGCGCCCAGCCGTACTGGAACGCCGAGGCGACGATGCTCATGCACACCAAGGGCATCCTGGTGATGACTCCGGACTCGGCGATGGTGCTCACCGGCAAGCAGTCGCTGGACTTCTCCGGCGGTGTGTCGGCCGAGGACAACTTCGGTATCGGCGGCTACGACCGGGTGATGGGCCCCAACGGGCAGGCGCAGTACTGGGCGCCGAACCTGGCCTCGGCCCGTGAGATCCTCATGGCGCACTACGACCACACCTACGTCGTGCCGGGGGAGGAGGCGCCGCGCCGGGCCAGGACCCTGGACCCGGTCGACCGCGACGTCTCGGCGTTCCCGCACGCGGTGGCGGGCAGCGACTTCGCCACCGTCGGCGAGATCTTCTCCGCCGAGCACAACCCGGACCGCAAGAAGCCCTTCGACATCCGCACGGTGATGCGGGCGCTCTCGGACCAGGACCACGCGGTGCTGGAGCGCTGGGCGGGCATGGCCGACGCCGACACGGCGGCGGTGCAGGACGTGCACATCGGCGGTTGGCCGGTGTGCCTGGTGGGGATCGAGTCGCGGTCGGTGCCGCGGCACGGCTTCCCGCCCACCGACGGCCCCGACACCTACACGGCGGGCACGCTGTTCCCGCGTTCGTCCAAGAAGGTGGCGCGGGCGATCAACGCGGCGTCGGGCAACCGGCCGCTGGTGGTGCTGGCCAACCTGTCGGGGTTCGACGGCTCGCCGGAGTCGCTGCGCAAGCTCCAGCTGGAGTACGGGGCCGAGATCGGCCGGGCGATCGTCAACTTCGACGGCCCGATCGTGTTCTGCGTGATCTCGCGCTACCACGGCGGCGCGTTCGTGGTGTTCTCCAAGGCGCTCAACCCGAACATGACGGTGCTCGCGCTGGAGGGCTCGTTCGCCTCGGTGCTGGGCGGGGCCCCGGCGGCGGCCGTGGTGTTCGCCGGTGAGGTCAACACGCGTACCGCGAGCGACCCGCGGGTGACCGGGCTCCAGGAGCAGGTGTCGGCGGCCAGCGGCGCCGAGCGGGCCGCGCTCAACGCGCGGCTGGCCGAGACGCAGGCCTCGGTGCGGGCGGAGAAGCTCGGCGAGGTCGCCGCGGAGTTCGACCGGGTGCACAGCATCCAGCGCGCGGTCGAGGTGGGCTCGGTGGACGCGATCATCAGCGCGGCCGAGATGCGGCCGCGCATCATCGAGGCGATCGAGCACGGCATGAAGCGCTAGGTCTGCTTGTCCGTCACGTTGGTGACAGTCGGCTGATGGGCGGGGCGGGGGCGCGGCGGGAGGCCGCGGTCCCGCCCCGTTCGTGTGCGCCGAGGGGGTGGGCGGCGGGTCCGCCTCCGGTGTGGGGGCGGACCGGGCCGACGGGCGCAAGCGCCGGTCGGCCGGACCGCCCCGGCGGTGCGGTCAGCGGATCCTCTCGCCGTACACGTGGTCCACGGGCATGGTCATGAGCACCCTGCGGTCGGAGACCATGACCGACCGGTACTCCTCCCAGTCGGGGTGCTCCCCGGCGGCGAGGCGGTAGTAGTCCACCAGCGACTCGACCTCGGGGCCGTGGGGGTCGGTGCCCGGCCCGGTCAGGGTGGCCACGCCCTCGGCGGTGGCCCACGCCCAGCCGTCGGCGCTGGTGACCTGGAGTGTGGCGCGCGGGTCGCGGCGCAGGTTCGCCGTCTTGGCCCGGCCCTCGGTCATGGAGACGTGCAGCAGGTCGGTCTTGGCGTCGTAGAAGGGCTGGACGGGGGAGAGCTGGGGGCGGCCGTCGCTCTTGATGGTGGCCAGGACGCCGAGCTTGCTCTGGGCGAGCAGTGCGCGCGGGTCGAACGTCGTCGCGGTCATGTTCCGGGACCCCTCTCTGCCGGGTGTCGGCGGTGCGCGGTGGTGCGGGGCCGTGTGCGGCCGGTCACGATCGTACTCCCGGTGCGCGCGTCGGTCCCGGCTCCGCCGCGTGGTCCGCGCCGCCGTGTCCGCCGGTCCGGGCCTCCAGCCGGACCGGCCGCTCCACCGGCTCCCCCGGAGCCGCGCTGAACGGGGTGGACGCCGCAGCGGTGGCGCGGGCGCGGCCCCTGTGCGCCTTCCGGCCGCGAGGGGCCGAGGGGGCCTTGATAGTCTGCCGGGGCCAGTCGTACCACGTACGTGGTCAGGGAATCCGGTGCGAATCCGGAACTGACGCGCAGCGGTGAGGGGGACGGGCGGGGTACTCACGCCACTGGGGCGGAGGCCGCGGCGACCACGGAGTCGAGGCGGCACCGACCTGGGAAGGCACCCCGTCCGGGCGAACCCGAGTCCGAAGACCTGCTGGCCCCTCCGCGTCGAGTGCGCGGAGGCGTCCCGTGCCAGGCTCCGCGTTCGAGCCCCGACATCCAAGGCATGCCCATGCTGCGTCGCGCCCCGCGCCCCCTTCCCCTCCTGCTCGCCTGCGCCCTGCTGCTCACCGCCTGCGCCCCCTCTCCGGAAGGGGGGAGCGGCGGCACGGAGGCCGCCGACGCCGGCGGCGCCCGCACGGTCGACAACTGCGGACACCGGGTGAGCGTCGACGCCCCGCCCGAGCGCGTCGTCTCCCTCAACCAGGGCAGCACCGAGATCCTGCTCTCCCTGGGGCTGGCGGACCGCATCGTCGGCACCGCCACCTGGACCGATCCGATCATGGAGGGGTTGGAGGAGGCCAACGGGGACATCCCCCGCCTGGCCGACAACGCCCCCTCCTTCGAGGTGGTCCTGGACGCCGAACCGGACTTCGTGACCGCCTCCTTCGTCTCCACGCTCGGCACGGGCGGTGTCGCCACCCGCGAGCAGTTCGAGGAACTGGGCGTGCCCACCTACGTCTCCCCGACCGACTGCGCCGCCGGCAAGGACAACGACAGCGGGGGGGACGGCTCGCGCAGCGAACCCCTCACCCTCGACGCCGTGTACGGCGAGATCCGCGACCTGGCCCTGCTGTTCGGGGTCCAGGAGCGCGGGGAGGAGCTGATCGCGGAGCTGGAGGGGCGGGTGGCGGCGGCCACTGAGGACCTGGACGCCTCCGGCGTCTCCCTCATGTACTGGTTCGCCAACTCCCAGTCGCCCTACCTCGCGGGCTGCTGCGGCGCCCCCGGCGCCATCACCCGCGCGGTCGGCGCGGACAACGCCTTCGACGACACCCACGACGAGTGGCCCCAGATCAACTGGGAGACCGTCGCCGACCGCGACCCCGACGTCATCGTCCTCGGCGACCTGACCCGCGACTCCCAGACCGCGGAGTCCGCCGACGCCAAGATCGCGTTCCTGGAGTCCCACCCCGCCACGGGCAACCTCACCGCCGTGCGCGAGGAGCGCTACGTCCTGCTCAGCGGCCAGGCCATGAACCCCTCGATCCGCACGGTCGAGGGGATCGAGCGGGTCGCCGAGGGTCTGCGCGGCCTCGGGCTCGTCCGGTGAGCGGTGCGCGTCTGGCGCTGCTCTCCTGCGGTGGACTGGTGCTCCTGGCGGTGTCGGTCTCGGTCGCGGTGACCATCGGCCCCGCCGACATCACCACGGCCGAGGTCTGGAGGTCGGTCGCCGCGCGGCTGGGGTGGGGCGAGAGCCGCCTGTCACCGCTGCGCGAGGGCATCGTGTGGGACCTGCGCATGCCCCGCACCCTGCTCGCCGCGGTGTGCGGGGCGGGGCTGGCGCTGTGCGGGGCGGTCATGCAGTCCCTGCTGCGCAACCCCCTGGCGGACCCCTTCGTGCTCGGGGTGTCCTCGGGGGCCTCCACCGGGGCGGTCGCCGTGCTGGTGCTGGGCTGGGGCGGCGCGGTGGTGTCGCTGTCGGCGGGCGCCTTCGTCGGCGCGCTGCTCTCCTTCGGGCTGGTGGTGCTGCTCGCGCACACCCTGGGCGCGAGCATGGACCGCGTGGTGCTGTCCGGGGTGGCGGCCATGCAGCTGTTCTCGGCGCTGACCTCGTTCATCGTGCTGACCTCGGCCGACGCCGAGACCACGCGCGGGGTGCTGTTCTGGCTGCTGGGCTCCCTCAGCGGCGCCGGGTGGGACGACGTGGTGCTGTGCGCGGCGGTGCTGGCCGGTGTGCTCGCCGTGTGCCTGGCGCACACCACCACCCTGGACGCGTTCGCCTTCGGTGAGGAGGCCGCGGCGAACCTGGGCGTGCGGGTGGCCCGCGCCCGCATGGTGCTGCTGTGCGCCACCGCGCTGCTCACCGCCGCCCTGGTCAGTTCGGCCGGGGCGATCGGCTTCGTGGGGCTGGTCCTGCCGCACGCGGCCCGCGCGCTGACCGGCGCGGCCCACGCCAGGCTCCTGCCGGTCACCGCGCTGGCGGGCGCCGTCTTCCTGGTGTGGGTGGACACGGTCGCCCGCACCGCGCTGGACCCGCAGGAGATCCCGGTGGGGGTGGTGACCTCCCTCATCGGGGTGCCCGCCTTCGTCGCCGTGCTCTACCGCTCCAGGAGGCACACGTGACCCGATCCGACCAGGCGGTGGCGCGCGGCCGCGACGGCGCGTCCTCCGCGGCGGTGCCCGGGAGAGGCGCCGTGCCGCAGGCGCTCGGCGGGAGCGGCCCGTCCGTGCGCCAGGCGCCCCCGACCGACGACCGGCGGCCCGCGGGAGGGGACCGGACGCGGCGCGGCGCGCCCGCCGGGACCGGTCTGCGCGCCGAACGGGTGAGCCGCCTGATCGGCGGAGGGCTCGTCCTGGACGGCGTCACCCTGGCTCCGCGCCCCGGCGAGACCGTCGGCCTGCTCGGCCCCAACGGTTCGGGCAAGTCCACGCTGCTGCGGCTGCTCTCCGGTGTCCTGGCGCCCTCCGCGGGCGTGGTCGCCCTCGACGGGACGCCGCTCGACCGGACCGCGCGCCGGGCGGTGGCGCGGCGCGTGGCCGCCGTCGAACAGAACGCGCACACCCAGACCGAGCTGACCGTCCGCGACGTGGTGGCCCTGGGGCGCGTCCCCCACCGCCGCGCCTGGACGCCCATGTCCGCGGCCGACGCGGACGCCGTCGCGGCGGCCCTGGAGCGCACCGGCCTGACCGGTACCGCCGACCGGTCCTGGCACACGCTCTCCGGCGGTGAGCGCCAGCGCGCCCAGATCGCCCGCGCCCTGGCCCAGGAGCCGAGCGAGCTGCTGCTGGACGAGCCGACCAACCACCTCGACATCCAGTACCAGCTCGACCTCATGGAACTGGTCGCGGGCCTGCCGGTCACCACCGTCATCGCCCTGCACGACCTCAACCTGGCCGCGATGTACTGCGACCGGCTGCTGGTGCTGCGCGGCGGGCGCGTCGTCGCCGAGGGCACGCCCTCGCAGGTCCTGACCCCCGCCCTCATCGAGGAGGTCTACGGGGTCCGGGCCGAGGTCACACCCGGACCCGGACACCCGGTGATCCGCTTCCTGCGCCGCGGCTCCGAGCCGCCGCGCCACAGTGACGCCCCCGCCGCCAAGGCGCGGACGACCCCCGGACCCGAGCGGTCCGACCGACGATGGGGAGCCAACCCCGAAGGAGGAATCCGGCCATGACGGTACGGATCGCACTGCTGTCCACCTCCGACACCGATCTGCTCTCCGCGCGGGCCAGCGGCCGCGCGTACGCGTGGGCCAACCCCTCCCGCGCCTCCGACACCGAACTCACCGGCGTCGTCGAGGGCGCCGACCTGGTGGTGGTGCGGCTGCTCGGCTCCCCGCACGACCTGTGGCCGGGCCTGGCCGCCGTCCGGGAACGGGGGACGCCGCTGGTCGTCCTGGGCGGTGAGCAGCAGCCCAGCGCCGAACTGATGGAGCACTCCACCGTCCCGATCGGCCTGGCGGCCGACGCCCACCGCTACCTGGCCGAGGGCGGCCCGGCCAACCTCGCGCGCCTGCACGCCTTCCTGTCCGACACCGTGCTGCTGACCGGCGAGGGGTTCGAGGCGCCCGCGCCCGTCCCGCTGTGGGGCTACGCCGAGCGCGACCGGCCGCAGGAGCCCGGCCTTCCGAAGGTGGGCATCCTCTACTACCGGGCGCACGAGGCGGGCGGCAACACCGCCTTCGCGCACGCCCTGGCCGACGCCGTGGACGCCACCGGGCAGGCCGTGGGCGTGCCCGTGTTCGCCGGGTCGCTGCGCTCGGCGCCCGACGAGCTGTACGGGGCGCTCGGCGGCTTCGACGCCCTGGTGGTCACCGTCCTGGCGGCGGGCGGCAGCGTGCCCGCGTCCGCGAGCGCGGGCGGGGACGACGAGGCGTGGGACGTGGAGCGGATGGCGGCCCTGGACGTTCCCGTCCTCCAGGGGCTGTGCCTGACGAGTCCGCGCGCCGACTGGGAGGCCTCCGACGACGGCGTCACCCCGCTGGACTCGGCGAGCCAGATCGCCATCCCCGAGTTCGACGGCCGCATCATCACCGTCCCCTTCTCCTTCAAGGAGATCGACCGCGACGGCCTGCCCCGCTACGTCGCCGACCCCGAGCGCTGCGCCCGCCTGGCCGGGATCGCGGTCGCCCACGCCCGGCTGCGGCACGTGCCCACCGCCGACAAGCGCGTGGCGGTGGTCCTGTCCGCCTACCCCACCAAGCACTCCCGCATCGGCAACGCCGTCGGGCTGGACACGCCCCGCTCGCTGGTGCGCCTGCTGCGCCGGATGCGCGCTGAGGGCTACGACCTGGGAGAGCCCGGCGCCCTGCCCGGCCTGGACCTGCCCGACGAGACCGAGGCCGGGGACGCGCTGATCCACGCGCTGATCGCGGCGGGCGGCCAGGACGAGGACTGGCTGACCTCCGTGCAGCTGACCGACGCCCAGGTGCGCATCACCCCCGAGGAGTACGCCGCCTGGACCGAGGGCCTGCCCGCCCCGCTGCGGGAGGCGATGACCGAGGCCTGGGGCGCCGCGCCCGGCAACCTCTACGTCAACGACGCGGGCGAGCTGGTCCTGGCCGCGATGCGCGCGGGCAACGTCGTCGTCCTGGTCCAGCCCCCGCGCGGCTTCGGCGAGAACCCGATCGCCATCTACCACGACCCCGACCTGCCCCCCAGCCACCACTACCTGGCCGCCTACCGGTGGCTGGAGCACGGCTTCGGCGCCCACGCCGTCGTCCACCTGGGCAAGCACGGCTCGCTGGAGTGGCTGCCCGGCAAGAACGCCGCGCTCTCGGCCGCCTGCGCCACCGACGCGGTGCTCGGCGACCTGCCGCTCGTCTACCCGTTCCTGGTCAACGACCCGGGCGAGGGCGCCCAGGCCAAGCGCCGCGCCCACGCCACGGTCGTGGACCACCTCATCCCGCCGATGGCCCGCGCCGAGTCCTACGGGGACATCGCCCGCCTGGAGCAGCTGCTCGACGAGCACGCCAACATCGCGGCCATGGACCCGGCCAAGCTGCCCGCCGTCCGCGGCGAGATCTGGTCCCTGATGCGCGCGGCCGAGATGCACCGCGACCTCGGTCTGGAGGAGCGGCCCGACGACGAGGAGTTCGACGACTTCCTGCTCCACGTGGACGGCTGG
Source organism: Nocardiopsis sp. CNZ308 (assembly GCF_004217075.1). Taxonomy (NCBI): domain Bacteria; kingdom Bacillati; phylum Actinomycetota; class Actinomycetes; order Streptosporangiales; family Nocardiopsidaceae; genus Nocardiopsis; species Nocardiopsis sp. CNZ308. The sequence continues at coordinate 5,236,511 of NZ_SHKJ01000001.1, forward strand.
CTGTGCGAGATCAAGGACGCGCAGATCCGCGACGGCCTGCACGTGCTCGGCGAGGCGCCCGAGGACGAGGCCAGGGTGAACCTGGTCCTGGCCGTCCTGCGCGCCGCGCAGGTGTGGGGAGGCGTGGGGGCCGCCGTGCCCGGTCTGCGTTCGGCGCTGGGCCTGAAGGAGGACGCGCCCGCCGTCGAGGTCGACCGGGTGGAGGCCCTGGCCCGCGGCCTCGTCGAGCGGATGGAGGCCGCGGGCTGGGACCCGGCCGCCGCGTCCGGCCTGCACGACGACCCCGGGGTGCGCGCCGTCCTGGAGTTCGCCGCCGCGCAGGTGGCGCCCCGCCTGGCCCGCACCACCGACGAACTCGACCACGTCGTCCACGCCCTGGCGGGCGGCTTCGTCCCGGCGGGCCCCTCCGGCTCCCCGCTGCGCGGCCTGGTCAACGTGCTGCCGACCGGCCGCAACTTCTACACCGTCGACCCCCGCGCCGTCCCCTCCCGGCTGGCCTGGCAGACCGGGCAGGCGATGGCCGAGTCCCTGCTGCGCCGCCACCTGGAGGACACCGGGACCTACCCCGAGTCGGTGGGCCTGTCGGTGTGGGGCACGTCGGCGATGCGCACCTCCGGCGACGACGTGGCCGAGGTACTGGCGCTGCTGGGCGTGCGCCCGGAGTGGGACGAGGCCTCGCGCCGGGTCTCGCGGCTGGACGTGGTGCCGCTGGAGGAGCTGGGCCGCCCGCGCGTGGACGTCACGGTGCGCATCTCCGGCTTCTTCCGCGACGCCTTCCCGCACGTGGTCGCCATGCTGGACGACGCCGTGAACCTGGTGGCCGACCTGGACGAGCCCGAGGAGAGCAACTTCGTGCGCGCCCACACCCGCGCCGACCTGGCCGAGCACGGCGACCGGCGCCGCGCCACCACCCGGATCTTCGGCTCCGCGCCGGGCTCCTACGGCGCGGGCATCCTCCAGGTGGTGGAGTCGGGCACCTGGCGCGACGACCGCGACCTGGCGGAGGTCTACACGGCCTGGGGCGGCTTCGCCTACGGGCGGGGCCTGGACGGCGTGGCGGCGGCCGACGACATGCGCGCCAACTACCGCCGGATCAGGGTCGCGGCCAAGAACGTGGACAGCGCCGAGCACGACATCGCCGACTCCGACGACTACTTCCAGTACCACGGCGGCATGATCGCCACCGTCCGCGCCCTCACCGGCGCCGACCCCAAGGCCTACGTCGGCGACTCCACCTCGCCCGACGCGGTGCGCACCCGCACCCTGGCCGAGGAGACCGCCCGCGTGTTCCGGGCCCGGGTGGTCAACCCGCGCTGGATCTCGGCCATGCGCCGCCACGGCTACAAGGGCGCCTTCGAGCTGGCCGCCACGGTCGACTACCTCTTCGGCTTCGACGCCACGGCCGGTGTGGTCCACGACTGGATGTACGACAAGCTCGCCGCCGAGTACGTGCTCGACGCCGACACCCAGGAGTTCCTGCGCCGCTCCAACCCGTGGGCGCTGCACGGTATCGTCGAGCGGCTGCACGAGGCCGCCCGGCGCGGTCTGTGGGCCGAGCCGGACCCGGCGACGCTGGAGGCCCTCCAGGAGGTCTACCTGGAGGTCGAGGGAGACCTGGAGGACCGGTCCGAGTGAGGGTGCGCATCCTGGGCATCGGCATGGGGCCGCGGCACGTCACCCCGGAGGTCGCCGACGCGCTGCGCGGCTGCGACTACGCGGTGGCCGCCCGCAAGCGCGGGGACGACGGGCTGCTGGCCCTGCGCCGGGCCGTGTGCGAGGCGCACGGCGTGCCGCTGGTCGCGGTGCCCGACCCCGAACGCGACCGCGACGACCCGGCGGACTACGCGGCCGCGGTGGCCGCCTGGCACGAGGCGCGGGTGGCCGCCTACGAGCGGGTGCTGGGCGAACGCGGCGGCACCGCGGCGTTCCTGGTCTGGGGCGACCCGGGGCTGTACGACTCCACGCTGCGGATCGTGGAACGGATCGCCGAGCGGGGGGCCGTCGCGGTGGAGTACGACGTGCTCCCCGGCGTCAGCGCTCCCCAGCTCCTGGCCGCGCGGCACCGGATCGTGCTGCACGAGGTGGGCCGTCCGGTGCACGTGACCCCCGCGCGCCGCCTGGGCGAGGCGGTGGCGGCGGGGCAGGACAACATCGTCGTCATGCTCGGGGGCGAGGCCGTGCTCGGGGGCGAGCTGGCGTTCGGGGAGCTGAGGGACTGGACGGTCTGGTGGGGCGCCAACCTGGGCACCGACACCGAGGAACTGGTCGCCGGACGGGTCGGCGCGGCGCAGCTCGACATCGCCGCGCGCCGCAGGCGGGCCAGGGCGCGGGCGGGCTGGGTGATGGACGTCGCGCTGCTGAGGAGGCCGAGGTGAACGGAACCGGGCCGGGGGCTCCGGAGGAGGGCGGCGGACCGTCCCCGCGCGGAGCGGCCCCGTCGGACGAGGGCGGGCGACGAAGGGGGGAGGACCGCGCGCGGAGCGCGTCCGTTGAGGGCGGCGGGCCCAAGGCCCTGGTGCGCGGCGAGGACCGCGGCCTCGGCGGAGGAGGGCTCCTGGTCGCCGGGACCACCTCCGACGCGGGCAAGAGCGTGGTCACCACCGCCCTGTGCCGGGCCTTCGCGCGCCGCGGCGCGCGGGTCGCCCCCTACAAGGCGCAGAACATGTCCAACAACTCCATGGTCTGCCACGGCCCCGACGGCCGCCCGGCGGAGATCGGCCGCGCCCAGTGGGTGCAGGCCCTGGCGGCCCGCGCCGTGCCCGAGCCCGCCATGAACCCCGTGCTCCTCAAACCGGGCACCGACCGGCGCAGCCACGCCGTCCTGCTCGGCCACCCCGCCGGGGACGTCTCCTCGGCCGACTGGGAGGCGGGCCGCCGCCACCTGGCCGAGGCCGCGCACGCCGCCTACGACGACCTCGCCTCCCGCCACGACGTCGTCGTCGCCGAGGGCGCGGGCAGCCCCGCCGAGATCAACCTGCGGGCGGGCGACTACGTCAACATGGGCCTGGCCCGGCACGCGGGCCTGCCCGTGGTGGTGGTCGGCGACATCGACCGGGGCGGCGTCTTCGCCGCGATGTACGGCACGGTGGGCCTGCTGGAGCCCGCCGACCAGGAACTGGTCGCGGGCTTCGTGGTCAACAAGTTCCGGGGGGACCCCGAACTGCTGCGGCCCGGCCTGGAGGACCTCCAGCGGCTCACCGGCCGCCGGGTCTACGGCACCCTGCCGTGGGACCCGGGGCTGTGGCTGGACTCCGAGGACGCCCTGGACCTGGAGGGCCGCCGGACGCGCGGGGGAGCGGGGCTGAGGGTGGCCGTGGTGCGCCTGCCCCGGATCAGCAACTTCACGGACGTGGACGCCCTCGGGCTGGAACCGGGCCTGGACGTCGTCTTCGCCTCCGGCCCGCGCGATGTGGCCGACGCCGACCTGGTCGTCCTGCCCGGCACCCGCTCCACCCTGGCCGACCTGGCCTGGCTGCGCTCGCGCGGGCTCGACCGGGCGATCGTCGAGCACGCCCGGCGCGGTCGGCCGCTGCTGGGGATCTGCGGCGGGTTCCAGATGCTCGGCCGCACCGTCACCGACGCCGACGGGGTCGAGGCCGAACCCGGAGCGCGCGCGGACGGCCTCGGGCTGCTCGACGCCCGGACCGACTTCACCGCGGACAAGACCCTGCGCCTGCCCTCGGGGGAGGCGCTCGGGGCGCCCGCGCACGGCTACGAGATCCACCACGGCCGGGTCACGGTCGGCGGCGGGGCGGAGGGGTTCCTGGGCGGCGCCCGCGCGGGCAACGTCTTCGGCACCATGTGGCACGGCAGCCTGGAGGGGGACGCCTTCCGCGCGGCCTTCCTGGCCGAGGCGCTGGGCTGCGCGCCCTCGGGGGTGCGCTTCGCCGCCTCCCGGGAGCGGCGCCTGGACCTGCTCGCCGACCTGGCGGAGGAGCACCTGGACGTGGACGCCCTGCTCGCCCTGGCCCGCGAGGGCGCCCCGGCGGGTCTGCCCGCGCTGGCCCCGGGGGCCCCGCCCGCCGCACGTTCCCGGCGCGGGCCCGGGGTGGAGGTGTCCCGGTGAGGCTGCTGCTTTTGGGGGGAACGTCCGAGGCCCGTGAGCTGGCCGCCCTCCTGGTCGACGCGGGCGTGGACGTGACCACGTCGCTGGCCGGGCGGGTGGCCCGGCCCCGCCTTCCGGTGGGCGGGGTCCGGATCGGCGGCTTCGGGGGAGTGCCGGGCCTGCGCGCGGCGCTGGCCTCCTACGACGCGGTCGTGGACGCCACCCACCCCTTCGCCCTGGGCATGACCGCCAACGCGGCGGCCGCCTGCACGGACCTGCCCCTGCTGCGGCTGGAGCGGCCGGGCTGGGACCCCGATCCGGCCTGGCGGTACGCCGCCACCCACGAGGAGGCGGCGGAGCGGGCCGCGGAGCTCGGGGAGCGGCCCTTCCTCACGGTGGGCCGCCAGGAACTCGCCCGCTTCGTGCCGAGGCTGGAGCGTCGGGCGGTCCTGGCCCGGGTGGTGGACGTCCCCGGACTCGCGCTGCCCGGCACGTGGTCCCTGCTGACCAGCCGGGGGCCGTACACCCTCGACGGCGAACTGGACCTGATGGGCGGGCACCGCGCGGACGTGCTGGTCACCAAGGACTCCGGCGGCGCCTACACCTGGCCCAAGATGGAGGCGGCCGGGCTGCTGGGCGTTCCGGTCGTGGTGGTGCGGCGCCCGCCGGGCCCGGTCGGCGTGCCCACCGTCCACGACGTGGCCGCCGCGTTCGCCTGGGTGACCGCCCTGGGGTGAGAGGGGACGCCTCCCGCCGCGGCCGGGGCCGACACCGCCGGTGCGCGCGGGCCCTTCCGGAAGAGGGGGCGCCCGTCCGGCTCCGGGGCGCTTCCCCGCGGTTCGGGCGTGGGAGCCGACGGGCGGTACGGGCGGCGAGGGGCGCCCGTCCGTCAACCACCGGGCGTGTTCGCTCCACCGGGGCTGGACGATGACGAAGGTATCGCAGCTTCTCGCCCATGGATTCGTCCGAGCGGGTGCCGTTGAATCGCTTCCATGAGCAACGACACCACTCTCGTCCTCGGCGCCACCGGCAAGACCGGCCGACGGGTCGCCGCCCGACTGCGGCTGCGCGGCACGCGGGTGCGCACCGCCTCCCGATCCAGCCGGACCCGCTTCGACTGGTCCGACCCCGACGGCTGGGACGCGGCCCTGCGCGGCGCCACCGCCGTCTACGTCGTGCCCCCGGCCGTGCCCGGGCCCGTACACGAGTTCGTGGCCAGGGCCGAGGAGGCCGGCGTGCGGCGGCTGGTCCTGCTCTCCGGGCACGGCTCCGACACCTGGGGCGACTCCGCGTTCGGCCTGGACATGCGGTCGGCCGAGGAGGCCGTGCGCGGCTCGGCCCTGGAGTGGACCGTTCTGCGGCCGTCGAACTTCGACCAGAACTTCGACGAGGACCTCTTCCACGCCCCGCTGGTCGCCGGGGAGCTGGCGCTCCCGGCCGGTGCGGTGCCCGAGCCGTTCATCGACCTGGAGGACGTCGCCGACGTCGCGGCCGCGGTGCTGACCGAAACCGGTCGGCACGCCGGCCGGATCTACGAACTGACCGGACCGCGTGCGCTCACCTTCGGTGAGGCCACCGAACTGATCTCCCGGGCGTCCGGACTGCCCATCGCCTACAAGCAGGTCTCCCCCGACGAGTACGTCGCGTCGCTGGTCGAGGAGGGCTGGGGCGAGGGTGACGCCCGCCACGTCGCCGAGATGTTCGTGCTGATGGAGCGCGGGGGCCTCGCCGAGACGACGGACGGGGTGGCCACCGTGCTGGGGCGCGCTCCCCGTACCTTCGAGGACTACGTGGTCCGGGCCGCGGCGGCGGGGGCCTGGCGGAGGTGACCGTCCGGCGGCCCCGGGCCGGGGCCCGCGCGGACCCCGGCCCCGGGCCCTCCCACCGGTTCGGGGACGGTCGTCCCGGCTGGTCAGGGCGCGCGTTCCGGTTCCGTCGAGGAGGGCTGGGCCCCGGGGACGCGCAGCGCGGGCATCAGGACGCCGTCCACCAGCGACACGAGGAAGTCCCGGTCGAAGGGCCTGCGCTGGACGAGCGCGCGGTAGGCGGCCATCGACGCGACCACCTGCGAGAGGGTGTCGACGTCGGCCGCGGCCGAGGCCTCCCCGCGCTCGACGGCGCGCCGCATGAGGAAGCGGTGGGCCTCGGCCCAGGGCTGGACGATCGCGGCGCTGACGGCGTCGGCGGACGCCTCGTCCTGGACGAGCATCGAGGCCAGCCCCGCCATGATCCGGAGCCTGCGCTCGCCCTCCCGCGCCGACTGGGGCCGGAACAGGCCGAGCAGGTCCTCCCGGAGGTCACCGGTGTCGGGCAGGCTCCCGGTGTCGACCTGCTCGCGCTTCATGCGCGCCACCGCGTCGACCACCAGTTCCGTCTTGGAGGGCCAGCGGCGGTAGAGCGTGGCCTTCCCGGCTCCGGCCCGGGCCGCGACGGCGTCCATCGTCAGCCGGGCGAACCCGGCTTCGGCCAGGACCTCCAGCGCCGCGTCGAGGATGGCGCCGTCCCGGGAGCTGTCCCGCCTGCGGCCGGGGCGCACGGGACCGCCGCCGGGCGCGGCGGGGGCACGGGTGTCGCTGTCTCGGGTCATGGCGGCCTCCTCCTCGTCTCACCGCTGGTCAGAACGATACACACCGGTTCCGGAACAGGTGAGTTCCGGAACTGGCGCGTATCGAAATGTCCGGACGGTGTGGCACGATGAGCCGATGCACCACGTGAGTGACGATGAACGGCGCGCCCGCATCGGCGTTCGGCACGCCCTGGCGGCGGGTTTCCACGCGGACTCCCCGGAGGCGGCCACGCGGGCGGTGGCCGCGCTGCACGCCACCGAACCGGCCACCGTCTACCTGTCGTGCCGGGCGCGCGTGCCCTCGCTGACCGTGGCCGACCTCGACAGGGCGCTCTACGAGGACCGGCGGCTGGTGAAGCAGCTGGCGATGCGGCGCACGCTCTTCGTGTTCCCGCGCGAACTGCTGCCCGCCGTGTGGCCGAGCGCCTCCGCGCGCGTCGCCGCCGCGGAGCGCGCCCGCATGCGCAAGGACCTGGTCAGGGAGGGGATCACCGACGACGGCGACGCCTGGCTCGACCGGGCCGGGGCCGAGGTCCTGGCGCTGCTCGCCGACGAACCCGGGGGCCTGGTGGCCGCCGACGTGCGCCGGGCGGTGCCCAGGATCGACGTGAGGGTGGCGGGGTCGGCGGGCGAGGTGTGGTCGGCGCCGCGGGTGCTCACCCTCCTCGGCGCCTCCGCCGACATCGTGCGCGGTGCCAACACCGGCCGCTTCGCGGTCTCGCAGCCGCGCTGGACCCTGACCGGGCACTGGCTCGACGGAGTTCCCGCCCGGTGGAGCGCCGCCGAGGGCTACCGGGAGCTCGTCCGCCTCTGGCTGCACAGTTTCGGACCGGGGACCGAGGAGGACATCGTCTGGTGGCTGGGGTCCACCAAGACGGCGGTGCGCACGGCGCTGGCCGAACTCGGCGCCGTCATGGTCTCCCTCGACGGCGGTTCCACCGGTTGGCTCCTGCCCGACGACCTCGGCCAGGCGGCCGACCCGGGCCCGTGGGTCGCCCTGCTGCCGGTGCTGGACCCGACCGTCATGGGCTGGCGCGGCCGGGACTTCTACCTGGGCCCCCACCGCCAGCAGCTCTTCGACAACCGCGGCAACGCGGGCACGACCGCCTGGGCGGACGGCCGCGTGGTCGGGACGTGGGTGCAGGACGGCTCCGGCGCGGTCCGGGTGCACCTGCTCGAACCGGTGTCGACGGCGACGCGGCGGGCCCTGGGGGAGGAGGCGGCGCGCCTGACCGAGTGGCTCGACGGCGTCCGCATCGGTACCGGCTACGTGTCGCCCGCGATGAGGGCCGCCCGGGCCGCGTGGGAGTGAGGGCGGCCCGGCGCACCGGCGGCGGGCTGGACCTCCCGACCGCCGGGGGAGCGGTCGTCGCGCCCGCCCAGCGCCGGTCACCGACCGCGCACGCCGGAACCGGGCGGCGGCGGGTCGTCGATGCGCGGTCGCCCACGGCGTGGCCCCGAGGGGGCGGTCGTGGCCGGTCCGGCGCAGGCCGTCGGAGGGGCGACGCGTCGGGGGAGCCGCAACGGGTGCTAGGCGCGTACGGCGTCCGCGAAGCGGGCGGCGAGCCGGGGGTGCCCGGCCCAGTGGACGTGCAGGTAGGAGGCGTGCAGCGTCGGTGAGGCGAAGCCCTCCGGCGCTCCCTCGATCTCCCACGCCGGGAGGTCGCCGCGGGCGCCGGGGGTCAGGGCGGTGCGGTGGAACTCGTGTCCGGTGACCCGTTCCCCGGCCCGGGTCAGCAGGGTGTCCCCCGGTGAGACCGCCTCGGGGTAGCGCAGGGTGAGCCGCCCCGTCATCCGGGCGCGCGCGGGGACGGCCCCGGCCATGGGTTCGCCGTCCAGCGACTCGGCCAGGTAGAGCAGACCCGCGCACTCGGCGACGGTCGGCACCCCGTCCCGCACCGCCTCGCGCAGCTGGGTCAGCAGGCCGCGGTTGGCGGCGAGCTCACCGGCGTAGACCTCGGGGAAGCCGCCGCCGAGGTAGACGCCCCGGGTGCCCGGGGGCAGCGCGGTGTCGCCCAGCGGATCGAACGCGACGACCTCGCACCCGGCGGCGGTGAGCAGTTCCTCGGTCTCGGCGTAGCGGAAGGTGAAGGCCCGGCCGCCCGCCACCGCGACCACCGGCCGCCGCGACGCTGGGGGCTCATGGGGACCGTGGTCGGTCTGGGCTGTGTGGCGCTCGCAAGGATCACCGGGGACACGAGCTGTGCGGGGCCCATGGTCCGTGTGGGCTGCGACCACCGCTTGCTGGGGCGGAGGGGGTTCGTGGGGTCCGAGGCCGGTGTGGGCTGTGTGTTGCCCACCGGGATCGCCAGGGGCACGAACCGTGTGGGGCTCATGGGCTGTGTGGGCTGCGTGGGGAGTGCGGGACGCCTCCCGCGCCCGCACCCGGACCCCGAGCGGGGTGGCGGGGGCTGACACCTCCCGTGCCGGGCCCTCGGGCGGGGACCCCGGAACGGGTGTTCCCAGTGCCCGTGCCGGATCCCAGGGGCGGGCGTCCAGCGCGGGCGCGGAGCGGGCCACCGCGAGCAGCGCGTCCAGGTCCACCTGGCGCGCGACGTGCTCCCCGAGCCGTTCGACCACGCGCGCCGACTCCGCCCGCTCCGACGCCGGGACCAGCCCCAGGTGCCGGGACGGGCTGGCGAGCCGCTCGTCGCGGTGGACCACGCCGAGGACCGGCAGGTGCGTGGCCCGGGTGATCTCGGCGACGTTGCGCGCCGAACCCGCCTGGTTGAGGATCACCCCGACCACCTCGACCGCCGGGTCGTAGGCGGCCATCCCCGCCACCAGTGCGCCCACCGAACGCGACATCCGCGACACGTCCACCACCAGCACCACCGGTGTCCGGGTCAGGGCCGCGACGTGCGCGGACGAGGCGAACCCGTCGGTGCCCAGCCGCCCGTCGTGCAAGCCCATCACACCCTCGATGACGGCGACGTCCGCGCCGCGCGCCCCGTGCAGCAGCAGCGGCGCCACCCGCTCCTCGCCGACCAGGTGCGGGTCGAGGTTGCGGCCCGGACGCCCGGTGGCCAGGGCGTGGTAGCCGGGGTCGATGTAGTCCGGCCCCACCTTGTGACCGCTCACCGCGTACCCGGCGTCGCGCAGCGCCGCCATCAGCCCGGTCGCGACCGTGGTCTTGCCCTGCCCGGTCATGGGCGCGGCGATCATCAGCCGGGGCAGCGCCGTCGGCCGTGCACGCGGCGTCGGCCGGAGCAGTCCCGTCGGCCGGGCTGACGGCGCCGGTCCGGCGGGCTCCGGGGACCCCGTCGTCCGGCCTCCGCGCTTCCCGGCGGGTGCCGGGGCCCCCGCTTCTCCGGCTCCCGCGTACCCCTCGGCGGCCCCCGCGGGCCCTGCCGTCCGGCTTCGCGAACCTTCCGAGGCGCCCCGGGAGGTCACCACTCGATGCCCCGCTGCCCCTTGCGCCCGGCGTCCATGGGGTGCTTGACCTTCGTCATCTCGGTGACCAGGTCGGCGGCCTCCAGCAGCCGCGGGTCGGCGCGGCGGCCGGTGATCACCACGTGCTGGCGGCCGGGGCGGTCCCGCAGGGCGGCCAGGACGTCCTCGACGTCGACCCAGCCCCAGTTGAGCGGGTAGGTGAACTCGTCCAGGATGAGCAGGTCGTGCGTCTGGTCGGCGAGCCTTCGTCTGATCTCCGCCCAGCCCTCGGCGGCGTCCGCCGCGTGGTCCTCGGCGTCGCCCTTGCGGCGGCTCCACGACCAGCCCGAACCCATCTTGTGCCACTCGACCGGACCGCCCTCGCCGGTCTGCTCGTGCAGCTCGCCCAGGCGTTCCAGCACGGTCTGCTCGCCGATGCGCCACTTCGCGGACTTGACGAACTGGAACACCCCGATCCGCCAGCCCTGGTTCCAGCCGCGCAGCGCGAGGCCGAACGCGGCGGTCGACTTGCCCTTGCCGTCACCGGTGTGCACGGCGAACACGGGCTGGTTGCGGCGCTGGCGCGTGGTGAGCCCGTCGTCGGGGACGACGAGCGGCTGTCCCTTGGGCATCAGGCGGCCCTCTCTCGTACGGCGGTGCCCAGCGCGTGGGCGCTGACCTCGCTGACGGGCATGTGGTCGGCGCCCAGGCGGGCGGCCAGGGAGGCGGCCAGGCCCAGGCGCAGCGGCCCGGACTCCCCGTCCACCACGACGGTGGTCACGCCCAGCCCGGCGACGTGGTCGGCGGCGGTCATGGCGCGGCCCACCGCACCCTTGCCGCCGGTGGCCCGTCCGTCGGTGACCACGACCAGGAGCGGGCGCAGCCTCGGGTCCCGCAGCCGCTCGCGGCGCAGGACGCGGGCCGCCTCCTCCAGTCCCTCGGCCAGCGGGGTGCGCCCCCCGGCGGGCAGGTCGTCGAGGCGGGCCGCGGCCACGTCCACCGAACGGGTCGGCGGCAGCGTGAGTTCGGCCTCGCGTCCCCGGAAGGTGACCAGGCCGACCTTGTCGCGGCGCCGGTAGGCGTCCAGGAGCAGGGACAGGATCGCGGTCTTGACCTCGGTCATGCGCCTGCGCGCCGCCATGGAGCCGGAGGCGTCCACGCAGAACAGCACCAGGTTGGTCTCCTGGCCCTCGCGGACCGCGACGCGCAGGTCGCGGGGGTGCAGCCGCAGTCGGCCGCCGTTCTGGGGCCGCAGAGCGGCGGCCCGCACGGTCTCCACCAGGTGGACCGCGCTGCCCGCGCCCCGGCCGGGCTCGGCGGCGCCGATCCGGCGGCCCCGCGTGCCGACGGCCCGGCTGCGCCTGCCGTCGGCGCCCTCTCCGGAGCCCCGCACGGTGAGCAGCCGGGTCCGGTAGGGGGCGGCGGCCCTGGCGGTGGCCGGGGAGGCGCCGGAGGGGCGGGGTTCGGGGGAGTCGCCCTCGGCGTCCTCGGGCGCGTGCTCGGCGGAGGCGGGGGAGTGCTCCGGGTCGGGCTGTTCGCCGCCGGAGGTCTCGGCTTCCCCGGTGTCCCCGACGTTGTCCGGGGGACTGGCGTTGTCGGAGGGGTCCTGTGGGTCCTGTGCGTCCGACGGGGTTTCGGAACCGTCGTCGTCGGTCCCCCGCGGGCCCGGCGGCTCCGGGGGGTCGGGCGGCGGTTCCTCGTCGCCCAGGATCCGGTCCAGGAGTTCCTCGTCGAGTCCCGGCGCGTCGAAGGGGTTGCGCCGTCGTCGGTGCGGCAGGGCGAGCGTGGCGGCGCGGCGGATGTCGGCCCGGGTGACCGAGGTCCGGCCCGACCAGGCCGCGTGCGCCATCGCCGTGCGCGCGGTCACGATGTCGGCGCGCAGGCCGTCCACGTCGTAGGCCGCGCACACCTCGGCGATCTTCAGCAGAGCCGCCTCGGACAGGTGCACCCGGCCCAGCGCCTCCCGGGCCGCCGCGATGCGTTCGGCCAGGGCCTTCTCGGCCTCGTGGTAGCGCCCGGCGAAGGCGGCGGGGTCGGCGTCGTGGGACATGCGCCTGCGCACCACCTCGGCGCGGACCGCGGGCTCGGACGGCGCGGCGACCTCGACGGTGAGTCCGAACCGGTCCAAGAGCTGCGGGCGCAGCTCGCCCTCCTCGGGGTTCATGGTGCCGATGAGCAGGAACCGGGCCGCGTGCTCCACGGAGAACCCGTCGCGCTCCACGGTGACCCGGCCGGTCGCGGCGGCGTCCAGGAGCAGGTCGACCAGGTGGTCGTGCAGGAGGTTGACCTCGTCGACGTAGAGGATGCCGCGGTGGGCCCGGGCCAGCAGGCCGGGTTCGTAGGCGACCCTGCCGTGGGTGAGGGCCTGTTCCAGGTGCAGGGAGCCCAGGACGCGGTCCTCGGTGGCGCCGACGGGCAGTTCGACCAGGCGCACCGGGCGGCTCTCCACGGTGGTGCCGGACCCGAAGGGCCCGTCGGGGGAGTGCTGCGCCGGGTCGGCGGGGTCCACGGAGAACCGGTCGCCCTGGTAGACGTCGACGGGCGGCAGGAGGGAGGCCAGGGCCCGGACCGCGGTGGACTTGGCGGTGCCCTTCTCGCCGCGTACCAGGACGCCGCCGATCTCCGGGGAGACGCTGGTGAGGACGAGGGACAGGCCCAGGTCGTCGAGTTCCTCGGCGTCGCAGCCGACGATCGCGGAAAAGGGGTAGTGCGGTGACCGCAATGGCATGTAGAGGCTCCCGCTCATGTCGCCATCGGTAAGGGACGGGCGCGAGGCCGGTCTTCGGACTTGCCGGGTCCTTCCTGGACGGAAGGCTCGGTTCACCGCAGCGGGCCTGTGCCGGAGTCTCACCGGGCTTCCCAGATTCTCCCCGTCGGCCGTCCCCACCGTTTCCGATGGCTGGGCCGTTGGGGCACCTCATGCCTGCCGCCACGATAGCGTCCGGGGAATGAAGGACGACAGCCGCCCTCCCGTCACCCACCACCGCCCGGATGCCGCTGCGCGGGGGAGTGGTGCACCCTCAACGGACGCCTGCGGCGCGGAGCCCCCTCCCGTCACCCACCACCGCCCGGATGCCGCTGCGCGGGGGAGTGGTGCACCCTCAACGGACGCCTGCGGCGCGGAGCCTCCTCCCGTCACCCGCCACCGCCCGGATGCCGCTGCGCGGGAGGACGGGACCTCCCCGCCCACCGGGCACCGGATCACCGTCGTCGGCATCGGCGCGGAGGGCTGGTCCGGCCTGCCCGAGCGGCTGCGCGCGCTCGTCCTGGCCGCCGACACGGTCCTGGGCGGGCGCAGGCACCTGGCGATGCTCCCCGACCGGCCCCGGCAGCGCCGCCAGGCCTGGCCCTCACCCCTGCGCGAGGGGCTGCCGCCACTGCTGGCCTCCCTCGACGACGCTTCCGCTGACGGCGCCGCCAGCGACAGCGCCTCCCCCGTCGGCCCCTCCACCGTGGCGCTGGCCTCCGGCGACCCCCTGGTGTCCGGTATCGCCACCACCCTGATCGACCTGCTGGGCGCGGACGCCGTGCGGGTGGAACCCGCGGTCTCCTCGGTCGCCCTGGCCCGCGCCCGCATGGGCTGGCCCGCCGAACGCTGCGCGGTGGTGGGCCTGGTCGGCCGCGACCCCCGCCTGCTGCTGCGCCAGCTCGCCCCCGGCCACCGCGTCCTGGTGCTCTCCTCCGACGGTGCCACCCCCGCCGCGGTCGCCGCCCTGCTGGTCGGCGCGGGCTACGGCGCCAGCCGGATGACCGTGCTGGGCGACCTGGGCGCGGACTCCGAGTCGCGCCTGGAGACCACCGCCGACCACTGGCTCGCCTCACCTCCCGGCACGGTGCCCCCGCTGCACGTGCTGGCCCTGGAACTCCTCGGCCCGCCCGGCCACGGCCTGGTCGCGGGGCTGCCCGACGACGCCTTCGAACACGACGGGCAGCTCACCAAGCGCGACCTGCGCGCCTCGGCGCTGGCCCGCCTGGCTCCCTCGCCGGGCCAGCACCTGTGGGACGTGGGCGCTGGCGCGGGGTCGGTCGGCATCGAGTGGATGCGCGCCCACCCCTCCTGCACCGCCACGGCGGTGGAGGCCCACCCCGAACGGGCCGCGCGGATCGGCCGCAACGCGGGCCGCCTCGGTGTTCCCGGCCTGGAGGTGGTCACTGGCCGCGCGCCGGACGCGCTGGCCGGGCTGCCCGCGCCCGACGCGGTGTTCGTCGGCGGCGGCGCGACCCGGCCGGGCGTGCTCGACGCCTGCCTGGGGGCGCTGCGGCCGGGAGGGCGGATCGTGGTGCACGGGGTGACGCTGGAGACCGAGCAGCTGCTCGCCGATGCCCACCGGCGCCACGGGGGCGAGCTGACCCGGATCGCCGTCGAGACCACCGCGCCCATCGGCGGGTTCACCGGCTGGACGCCCGCCCGCACGGTCACCCAGTGGTTCCTGGCGGTGCTGCCCTGACCCTCCGCCGCGCCGCTTCGCGCCCAGGGGTCGGGAGCACGGGAGCCTCCGACCCCCGCGGGCACGCCCCTCCCTCCACGCGAACCCGCCCGCGGGACCTCCGGAACCCCTTCGGGGCCCTCCCTATCCGCTGACCCGGGGCCGGGCCGGGTCGTAGAGGTAGGACTCACCGCCCGTCTCCGGATCGAGCGCCCGCCCCACCAGGATCACCGCCGCCTGACGGAACCCGGCCTCCTCCACCGCGTCGGCCACGGTGGAGACCGTGCCGCGCAGCACCGCCTCGCCCGGCTGGCTGGCCCGGTACACCACGACCACCGGGCAGTCGCCGCCGTACTCGGGTTCGATCTCGGCCATCAGCTCGCGCACCCGCCGGATCGCCAGGTGCAGCACCAGCGTGGCCCGGGTCGCGGCGAACGCGGCCAGCGACTCGGTGTCGGGCATGGCGGTCGAGCGGGCCCGCGTCCGGGTCAGCACCACCGACTGGGCCACCAGCGGCACGGTCAGCTCCCGTCCCGCCAGCGCCGAGGCGGCCGCGTAGGCGGGCACCCCGGGCGTGACGTCCCACGGAACGCCGTGCGCGTCGAGCCTGCGGGTCTGCTCGGCCAGCGCCGAGTACAGCGACGGGTCGCCGGAGGTGAGCCGCACGACGTCGCGCCCCGCCGCGTGCGCGCGGACCAGGTGGTCGGTGATGCGGTCCAGGTCCAGGCCCTGGGTGTCCACCAGCTCCGCGCCGGGCGCGCAGTGCGTCAGGACCTGCGGGTCCAGGTAGGTGCCTGGGTAGAGCACTACGTCGGCCCCGGCGAGCATGCGCGTGGCGCGCACGGTCAGCAGGTCGGCGGCGCCGGGCCCCGCGCCCACGAAGTGCACGGTCACGGCTTCACCCACCTGGGGGTCCACACGCGGCCCGCCCCGGTGACCCGGGTTCCCGAGGCGCCGACGATGAGCAAACAGCGCATGTCCACGGCGGCGGGGTCGAGTTCGCCCAGGGTGGTCACCGTCAGGGACTCGCCCTCGCGGCCCACGTCGCGGCCGACGACGACCACGGTGTCGGGTTTGCGGTGCTCCAGCAGGATCCGGCGGGCGGTGGCGATCTGCTCGGTCCGGGACCGGGAGGCGGGGTTGTAGACGGCCAGCGCCAGGTCGGCCTCGGAGACGGCGCGCAGCCGCCGCTCGACCACCTCCCACGGTTTGAGGCGGTCCGACAGGCTCATCACCGCGAAGTCGCCGCCCACGGGTGCGCCCGCGCGGGCCGCGACCGCCTGGACTGCGCTGACCCCCGGCAGCACCCGGACGGGCACGTCCCGGTAGGCGGGGTCCTCGGCCGCCTCGAACACGGCGGTGGCCATGCCGAAGACCCCGGCGTCCCCGCCGGAGACCACGGCCACGCGTTCGCCGCGCCCGGCCAGGTCGAGGGCGAACCGGGCGCGCTGGAGTTCGACGGTGTTGCCGGAGGCGTGCCGGGTGAGCCCGGGGCGCTGCGGTACCCGGTTGACGTAGGGGCCGTAGCCCACCACGTGGTCCACCTCGGCCAGCGCCGCGCTCGCCTCGGGGGTGAGCCAGTCCCCGGGACCGGGACCCAGACCCACGACCAGCAGTTCGGCCGCCGCTCCGGTGGTCGCGGACGCCGTGCCCGCCGCCGGTCCGGCGGAACCGGGCCCCGCTTGGGTCGTCTGCGCCGTCTGTGTCGCCTGCGTCCGCGCGGCCTCGCCGACCCGCCGGGAGCGCGGCCCGTTGCGGCTGTCCCCGGTCACCAGCACCAGGGAGAAGTAGGGCACCGTCGCCGGGTCCACCTCGGCCACCGGCAGCCGCCGCTCCCCGCCCATCGAGGCCCGCTCCACGTACACCGCGTGCTCCAGCCGCCCGGCCGCGGCCAGGGCGCGGCGCACGGCCGGGAAGGTCCGGCCCAGCTTCATGACCACGGCCGCGTCGGTGTCGGCCAGGCGGCGGGCCAGTTCCGGTTCGGGCAGGGTGCCGGGCAGCACGGTGAGCACGTCGGTCTGCCGGGCCAGCGGGGCGGCAGCGGCGGCCGTGGCGGCGGCGAACGCCGGGACGCCCGGCACGATCTCGGTGGGGTAGCGCTCCGACAGCCGGTCGTGCATGTACATGTACGACCCGTAGAACAGCGGGTCGCCCTCCGAGAGCAGGACGACGTCGCGCCCGGCGTCCAGGTGGGCGGCCAGCCGGGCGGCGGACTCCTCGTAGAAGTCGGCCAGCGCCCCCGCGTAGCCGCCCGGGTGGTCGGTCGCCCCGGTGGTCACCGGATAGGTCAACCGCTCCTCGACCACCCCGTCCGGGATCAGCGCGCCGGCGATGCGGCGGGCGTTGGACTCCTTGCCCGCACCCGCGTGGTAGGCGACGACGTCGGCCGCGGCGATGAGCCTGGCCGCCTTGAGGGTGATCAGCTCGGGGTCGCCCGGGCCGACGCCGACGCCGTGGAAACGGCCGGTCACTCTTCCTCCTTGGCGAGTGCGTTGAGGGCCGAGGAGGTCATCGCCGAACCCCCGCGGCGGCCGCGCGCGGTCACGTAGGGCACGTCGAGGCCGTGCCGGTCGCGCAGTTCGGTCAGCGCCTGCTTGGACTCGGCGGCGCCGACGAAGCCGACCGGGCAGCCGACGATCGCGGCGGGCCGCGGTGCGCCGTCGATCAGCATCTCCAGAAGGTGGAACAGGGCGGTGGGCGCGTTGCCGACGGCGACCACGGCGCCGTCGAGCAGCGGCTCCCACAGCGACACCGCGGCGGCCGTGCGGGTGGTGCCCCACTCTCTGGCCAGGCCGGGCACCCGTTCGTCGCCCAAGAGGCAGAGCACCTCGTTGTCGCTGGGCAGGCGGCTCGCGGTCACACCGGAGGCCACCATGCGCGCGTCGCACAGGATCGGCGCACCGGCCCGGAGGGCGGCGCGCGCCGCGGGCACCAGATCGGGGTGGACGACGAGGTCGTCGGCGAGGTCGACCTGGCCGGTGCCGTGGATCATCCGCACGGCGAGCCGTTCGGCGTTGGCGGGCAGGTGGTCGAGGCGGGCCTCGCGCCGGATGGTGGCGAAGGAGTCGGCGTAGATGGCGGGCCCGTCGTCGGCGTACTCGTAGTGCCGGTTCGGTCTTCTCGGGGAGGTCACCGCGCCTCCCCGGGAACGAGGACGGCGCGCCACGGCGTCACGACGAGTTCGCCGGACCCGGCCTCGACGGCTTCGGCGGCGAGCGCGTCGGCGGCGGCCCGGTCCAGGCCGTCCTCGGGCACGGGGACGTGCCGTCCGATCCCGGGCAGCGGGCCGTAGGGCAGCGGCGGCGCGGGTTCGGGCAGCCCCGGGTCGGGCGGTACCGGGTCGGTCAGGGGCGAGGGGAGCTCGGCCACGTGCCAGGGGGCGCCGGGGCCGTCCCCGCGCAGATCCAGGAACCGGTCGGCGAGGCGCACGAGCGCGGCCGCGGCCTCCTCCAGCGGGGTCAGCGGACCCCAGTGCTCCCCGGCCCTGAGCTGGGCGGTGTGCGCGTCGAGGGCGACGAGCCCCAGGTCGCAGGAGCGCTCCAGCAGGTCGCCGCTTCCGTCGTCCAGGACGAAGAGGAAGCGGCCGGGAAGGGCGGCGCGGCGCGGTTCGGCGCACAGCAGCCCGTCCAGCCCGGCGGCCACGGGCCGCAGGTCCGCCCTTCCGCCCCCGAGCCCCGTGCGGGGGGAGACCATGATGTTGCGGACCAGTTCGTGGGAGGGCGAGGGCAGCAGTCCGGTTCCCTCCAGGGCCCGGAGCACTTCGGGGGAGAGCCGCCCCCCGCTTCCGGGCAGGGCGCGCAGCTGCACGTTGGCCCGCCCGGTGACGTGGATCCGGCCGTCGCCGTACTCCTGGGCCACGGCGGCCAGGGCGCGCAGCGAACGGGCGGGGAGCCTGCCGCCGACGAGCCGGAGCCGGACCAGCAGCCCGTCGTCGGCGGGCCAGGGCCGCAGGGCGCCCGGGCAGCGGTCGCGCCGGGCGCGGACGGTGGGGGATGGGGAGCCCATCGGGGACATGCGCGTCCTTCTGGTCAGGGACCCGTTCGCGGGGTCCTCGGTTGACCTGGCGGCCCGTCACCGCCAGCGCCAGCAGGTCTTCGGACTCGGGATCGACCGGTGCGGAGCGCCTTCCCGGAGCGTGCGCTCCAGTGGCTGTCCCGGGGAACCGCGTCCCCGGGGCGTGCCCGCCCGTCACCCTCACCGCTGCGCGTCAGCCCCGGATTCGCACCGGGTTCCCTGCCCCACGAGGTGGAGTTCGACTGGCTCGACGAGGGTACCGTTCCCCTCCCGGGCCAGGTCCGGGGGCCTTCCCCCGAAGGGGCGCGGACCGGTACCGCGCCGGGGCGCCGTGGTGGGACCCGGAGCCCGGGAGGCGCGGCCCGCTCCCGGACGCGGCGGTTCGCGCTGGGGTGAAGGCGGTACCCGGCTCCGCGTCGGCCCGGAGCCCGCGGGGCCGACCGGCGCCCCGTGCGGCTGCCCGCGCCCGGGGCGGCCCGGAGAAGGGGCGGGGTTCGGTGTCCGGGCGCGGAGGTGGGGCGGCGACGCGGGTTCGCGGGCCCGATCCCGGCCCGTGTTCGGGCGGAACAGCGGTGGTGGCGGCGGGCGTGGAGCGTTTCGAGGGTTTTGCGGGGATTTTAGGGTTTCTTGTTTCGGGCAGGGGACGGGGAGAGGGGCGGTTCGCAGAGCAGTACGCCGCTCCTCGCGGGAACCACCGAAGGAGGAAGAGCATGAGCGCCAGTGAGAAGGGCCGCAGCCAGGCCGAGATGGTCAAGGGCAAGGCCAAGGAGACCACCGGCAAGGCCACCGGCAACGACCGCATGAAGAACGAGGGTCGCGCCGAGATGGCCAAGGGGCGCCTGCGCCAGGGCAAGGAGGACATGAAGAAGGGCCGGTAGGTGCCGCCTTCGCGGACGGTCGTGGACGGCCCCCGCCAGCGGGAGCCTTCCGACCGACCGACCGGCCGGACGGGGAGGGCCGCGAGCCCCCGCCCCGCCGTGGCCGCCGACCTGATCGCCTTCGCGTCCGAGGGGAGCGGAGCACGTGCCCCGCACGTGCTCCGCTCCCCTTTTCGCGTGGCCGCCCCGGGCGGGGCTCAGGTCGTGGAGCGCTCTTGCTCCGGTTCGAGGCGGCGGACGCCGAAGCCCCGGGTCAGCGGCGCGAGGAAGGCGATCAGGGCGGAGAACAGGAAACCGCTCCAGTTGAACACCGCCCACGGCAGGAACTCGAAGTTGGCCACGCCCAGGGTCGTGGCGAAGAAGACGCCCGACACCGTCCAGGGCATCAGCACCTCGGTGATCGTGACCGAGTCCTCCATGCTGCGCGACAAGTTGACCGGGTGCAGGTTCCTGGCCCGGTAGGCGTCGCCGTAGACGTCCTTGACCAGGAAGAAGGTCACCAGGGCGTTGGAGGTGCCGTTGATGATGGTGAAGCCGGAGAGCAGGGTGGTGAGGATGAGGCTGCCCGTGGACCGCAGCCGGGCGATGAGCCCCTCCAGCAGGACCCGCAGCACGCCCGACTTCTCCAGCGCCGAGGCGAAGAAGAAGGCGCAGAAGACGAAGAACGCCGAGTTGTACATCGAGTACAGCCCGCCCCGGTTCACCAGCTCGGCCAGGACGTCGGAGACCCCGTCCCCCTGCGGCAGCATGTCGGTGGTGAAGCCGGAGACGACCGCGGCGAACAGGTCGCCCACGCTCGCCCCCTGGACCAGCAGCGCGATCAGCAGGGCCGTCATGGACGACGCGAACAGCACGACCAGCGGAGGCTTGCGCATGACCGACCCGGCGAGCACGACCACCGCCGGGATCAGCAGCAGCGGGTTGAGGGTGAACAGCCCGTTCAGCTCGGTGGCGACCTCGTCGATGCCGCCCAGGTTGGCGGACGAGGTGGTGATGGTGGTGCCCGCGAGCAGGAAGACGACGACGGCCAGTACCGACGAGGGCACGGCCGTGTAGAGCATGTGCCGGATGTGCTCGTAGAGGTTGGCGCCCGCCGCGAGCGAGCTCATGTTGGTGGTGTCCGACAGCGGCGAGAGCTTGTCCCCGAAGTAGGCGCCGGACACGACGGCGCCCGCCGTGATCGCCAGCGACACGTCCATCGTCTGGGCCACCCCGATCAGGGCGACGCCGATCGTTCCCCCGGCGCCCCACGACGTGCCGGTGAAGGTGGCGACCAGAGCGGTGGACAGGAAGGCCAGCACGTACAGGTAGGAGGGGTTGATGAGCTCCAGGCCGTAGTAGACCATGAGGGGGATCGTCCCGGCGATCATCCACGAGCCGATGAGCATGCCGATGCTGAGCAGGATCAGGACCGCGGGCAGGGCGCTCCTGAGCTTGTCGCCCATGTTCGTCAGCACGTCGTCCCAGCGCACGCCGTGCCAGAGCGCGAAGAGGGCGAACACCACCCCCGCGAAGATGAGCATGAGCTCGGCGGGGTACTTCAGGACGCCGATGCCGCCGACCAGAACGGCGACGGTGATGACCACGGGGACGCACGCCGCCGCCACGCCGGGTCGGCGGACGTGTTCGTCCGGGGGGTTAGCCATCTACTTTCCTCTCGGTGATGACCGCTTTCCGGTCTTCTACAGTGCGGTGAAGGCCCTTTCGAGATCCTCGATCTGGCTGTCGGCCCCCTCCAGTCCCACGGAGAGGCGGATCATTCCGGGGGAGAATCCCCTCTCCCGCATCGCCTCCTCGTTTCCGGGCCGGACGGGAGCGGTGACCAGGCTTTCGTAGCCGCCCCAGCTCGCGCCGATCCGGAACAGCGAAAGACGGTTGACGAAGGCCGCGACCTTTGCGAAGGAACCGTCCTTCAGGTCGAAACTGAGCAGCCCGGAGAAACCGCTGAACTGGTTCTTGACCAGGGGGTCGTCGGGCCGGTGGTCGTGGTGGGGGTGGTGGATCGCCGCCACCTCGGGCCGGGTCGCCAGGTAGTCGATGACCCGCACGGCGCTGCGCTCGTGCTCGGCCATCCTGATCGGCAGCGTCCGCAGCCCGCGCAGCACCATCGACGCCTCGACGGCCGACATGACCGAGCCCAGGAGCTGGAACCCCGTGTAGAAGAGGTCGCGCACGAAGGAGGCCGGGCCGATCACCGCCCCGCCCAGGACGTCGCTGTGACCGCCGATGTACTTGGTGCACGAGTGGATGACGATGTCCACCCCGGCCAGGATCGGCTTCTGGAAGAGCGGTGTGGACCAGGTGTTGTCCATCACGGTCCAGACGCCCCTGGCCCGTGCGGTCCGGGTGATCGCGGCCAGGTCCAGGACCTTCATCCGCATGGTCCCGGGGCTCTCGACGTAGACCAGCGCCGTGTTCTTGCGCAGGTGGGGCTCGATGTCGGACGTGCCGTCGGGGAGCACGGTGTGGTCGATGCCGAAACCGCGCAGGTGCTCGGCCATCTCCAGGGCCGGGCCGTAGGTGCTGTTGACGAAGAGGATGTGGTCTCCGCCGCGCAGCAGGCTCATCAGGACGGCGCTGATGGCGCCCATCCCGGAACCGAAGCACTTGCAGGCCTCGCCGCGCTCCAGAAGGGCCAGCCTCTCCTCCAGGAAGGCCACCGTGGGATTGGCGCCGCGGCTGTAGACGTACCTCTCGTGTTCCTGTTCCTGCTCCTGGATGAACGCCTCGAACGAGGGTTTGGTGAAGATGCTGGTCTGGAACACCGGAGGGGCGACCGCGCCGTGGACGTTCTCCGCCCCCTCCCACGCGCTCATGCAGATTTCCCTGTCGGACCTGTCCACCGTTGCCCTCCGGTCGGCTCGTGGGCGCGCTCGCGCGGGTGCGGTGGGGGGTGGTTTCCGACCCGCCGCCGCGCCCGCCGTCGCCGCCCGTGCGCGGGCGGTGCCCGCGCTCGTGTCGGTGCGGCCGGCGGTCGCCCGTGGTAGGCGACACCGCTCGCACGCGTGCTCACGGCAGGGCTCTCGCGGTCGAGACGACGCGGGGCCCGTGCCGGTGCGGTCATCTTGTAGTACAAGCTGCTAAGTAGTCAATGGGGGGACGGTGCTGGTCCGTCCGCCGGTTCGGGCCTCTGTACGCTGGGGAGTCGGCACATCCCTCCAGTGAAGGACGAGGCGTACACGATGGGATCAGCGTCGCCGGGAACCCAGGGCGAAGGGCTCGCGGGCCGGTCCCAGCCGCGGCACGCCCGGCCGAACTCGCTGACCTCGCAGGTCGTCGCCTTCGTGGAGGAGCTGTGCGTGGGCCCCGACGCGCGGCCGGGCAGCCAGCTGCCCTCGGAGAAGGAACTGGCCGAACGCTTCGGTGTGAGCCGGGTCGTGCTGCGCGAGGCCCTGAGGACCCTGGAGGCCAAGGGCCTGATCCACCGCCGCCAGGGCAAGCCCGCGGTCATCGCCTCGCCCAACGCCCTGCCGGTGGAGAACTTCGTGGCCCTGTCGGTGCTGCGCGACCGCCGGGCGCTGATGGAGTTCACCGAGATCCGCAAGGCGCTGGAGGTGCACGGCGCCCGGCTGGCCGCGCAGCGCGTCGCCGGGCCGGAGGAGGAGCAGACCCGCGAGGACATCGCCCGGGCCCGCCAGGCCATCGCCGACATGCGCGCCGCGCCCCTGGACGTGCCCAACCGCGTGCGCACCGACTTCGCCTTCCACCAGGCCCTGATCTCGGCCTCGGGCAACCGGAGCCTCACCCAGATCCTGGACGCGCTGGAACGGTCCCTGGCCGACAGCCGCGAGCAGAGCCACCGCCGGTTCCTGGCCACGGCCGAGGACCCGGCGGTGTCCGCGACCGAGCACGAGGAGGTGCTGGAGGCGGTGCTGAGCGGCGACCCCGCCCGCGCGGTGGCGGCGATGGAGGAGCACCTCCAGGTCACCCTGCGCGAGATCGAGACCCGCCCCAAGGCGGAGGGGGCGCGGGAGGACCCGGCCTGACCGGTCGCCGGTCGCCGCTGTCCCGGTATCGCGTGCCCTGCCGCCCGTGAGTAGCGTGGGGGCGTTCGTCGTCTTCCGCACACCGAGGAGGAGAGGCAGCGCATGACGAAGAGGGCCGGGGTGGACTGGGTCAGCGTCGAGGAGGGCCTTCCGCACGACGGCGCCGCCGTGGTGGGGGCCGTGACCGGCCGCTACCCGGACGGGGAGGAGTTCTGGCTGGTCCTGCCGATGCACTTTCGTCGCACCGACTTCGACGAGACCACGGGCGAGGAGATCCGGGACGTCTTCGTCGACCCGGACTGGGTGGTGCGCAAGCCCTACGGCGGCGACACCGAGGAGCAGGTCACGCACTGGGCGGCGTACCCGCACCTGCCCGGGATGACCGTGCACCAGGTCATCGGCGACGAGGTGCACGACGCCCTGGCCGCGGCCCGGCGGGGCTGACCGGGGAGCGGTCGGAACCCGCGCCGACCCGCTGCCCCGACACCGGGCGCGCGCCTCACCGGAGTCCGGCCGCCCGTCCTCGCGGCGGGCGCGACTCCCGTGCCAGCGGGTCAGGGGACCAGGGGGCGTCCAGCCGTCGGCCCGGGGCCCCGGGCCGACGGTTCCCGCAGCCCGCCCTGAGGGCGGGGTGTCGGCGGGGGCGGTGCCGCTAACCGGCGGCTCCCGCGACGGGCAGGACCAGGCGCAGCGTCAGCCCGCCGCCCGGGGTGGTCTCGGGCAGCAGCGAGCCCCCCATGGCCTCCATGAGCCCGCGCGAGAGCGCCAGGCCCAGCCCGAGCCCCGTCGCCGCGTCGGTGTCCCCGAGCCGCTGGAAGGGCACGAACATGCGCTCGCGCTCGTGCTCGGGCACCCCGGGGCCGTGGTCGGCCACCAGCAGTTCCACCTGGTCGCCCGTCCAGGAGGCGGTGACCGAGGGCGGCCGGTCGTGCGGGCTGAAGCGCAGCGCGTTGCCCACCACGTTGGCCAGCACCCGCTCCAACAGGCCGGGGTCGGCCGCGACCTCCGGCAGCTCCCCGGGCACCCGCACCCGCACGTCGCGCCCCTGTTCGCCCAGGTCGTCCAGGACCGCGAACACCGACTCGCGCAGCGACAGACCCGTGACCGTCACGCCCAGCACACCCGCTTGGAGGCGGCTCATGTCCAGCAGGTCGGTCACCAGCCGGGTCAGGCGGTCCAGGGACTCGTCCGCGGTGGCCAGCAGTTCGGCCTGGACCTCCTCGCTGAAGCGCACCTCCCGGCTGCGCAGACTGGTCACCGACGCCTTGGCCGAGGCCAGGGGGGCCCGGAGGTCGTGGCTGACCGCGGCCAGCAGCGCGGTGCGCATCCGGTCGGCCTCCGCCAGCGTTCCGGCCGAGGCCGCCTCCTGGGCCAGCCGCTCCTGGCGCAGCGCGACGGCGGCCTGCGCGGCGAAGGCCTCGATGATGCGCCGCTCGCCCGCGCGCGGCCGGTGCCCGTGCAGCACCAGGGTCAGCCCCTCGTCCACCGGGACGTCCACGTCGGCCCCGCCCGGGGCCGAGCCGGGGAGCTCCCCGACGGAGGCGACCGCCTCCCACGCCCCGGGGTCGTTGCGGTGGTCGGGCCGGGAGGAGGCCTGCGGCCTGCGCTCCAGCAGCGCGACCGACTCCAGGGAGAAGGTCTCGCGCAGCCTCTCCAGCAGCGCCTCCAGGGGACGCGAGCCCCGCAGCACGCTTCCGGCCACCGTGGCCAGGGTCTGGGCCTCGGCGCTGGCCCGCGCCGCCTCGCGGGTACGCCGCGCGGCCTGGTCCACGACCACGCTCACCGCCACGGCCACGAACACGAACACCACGAGGGTGAGCAGGTTGCCCGGCCGGTTGACCACCAGCGTCTCGTAGGGCTCGGTGAAGAAGAGGTTGAGCACCACGAACCCGCTGAACGCCGCCGCCAGCGCGGGCCACAGCCCGCCGACCAGCGCCGTCGCCGTCACGGTGGCGAACACCAGCAGGATTCCGCCGCTGAGGTACTCCTCGCTGTGGGGGACGCCGGTGCCGAACACCAGCAGCGCCAGCGCGGTGAGCGCCAGCGCGTACCCCGCCAGCCTGCGGCGGCGCGAGACCGCTCCCGAGCGCGCCCGTCCGGAGCCGCGCTCGGCCTCCTCCAGGGTGACCAGGTGGACGTCGATGGACTCCGACAGCGCCGTGGTGGCCGCGCCCACCCCCGGCCTCAGCAGGCGGGCGAGCCTGCCCCGACCGCTCGCGCCCAGGACCAGCTGGGTGGCGTCCACCCCCTGGGCGAACGCGGTCAGCGCGGCGGGCACGTCCTCGCCCACGACCTGGTGGTAGGTGCCGCCCAGGTCCTCCACCAGCACCCGCTGCCGGGCGAGCATGGCGGGGTCGGCGCCCACCGGGCCGTCGCCGAGCGCCACGTGCACGGCCAGCAGCTCGACCCCCCTGCCGCGCCCCGCGATCCGGGCGGCCCGGCGGATGAGCGCCTCCCCGCCGGGGCCCCCGCTCAGGCCCACGACCACGCGCTCGCGGGTCTGCCACGCCGAGGCCGCGCGGTGCTCGCCGCGGTGGCGTCTGAGCTCGTCGTCCACGCGCCCGGCCAGCCACAGCAGCGCCAGCTCGCGCAGGGCGGTCAGGGTGTCGGCCCGGAACCGGTGGCACAGCGCGGCGTCGATCCGGTCGGGGCCGT
The DNA here is from genome assembly GCF_004217075.1 of Nocardiopsis sp. CNZ308. Taxonomy (NCBI): domain Bacteria; kingdom Bacillati; phylum Actinomycetota; class Actinomycetes; order Streptosporangiales; family Nocardiopsidaceae; genus Nocardiopsis; species Nocardiopsis sp. CNZ308. The sequence continues at coordinate 5,262,454 of NZ_SHKJ01000001.1, forward strand.
AGACGTTGCCGTGCGCGAGCCGCCGCCGCAGGGCCTCGGGCGTCATGTCCACCAGTTCGATCTGGTCGGCCCCGCGCACCCACGCGTCGGGCACGGTCTCGCCCTGGCGGGTGCCGGTGACGCGCTCCACGACGTCGTTGAGCGATTCCAGGTGCTGGACGTCGAGTGTGGACAGCACCGTGATCCCCGCCTCCAGCAGGGCCTCGATGTCCTGCCAGCGGCGGGCGTTGCGCGCGCCGGGGGCGTTGGCGTGCGCGAGGTCGTCCACGAGGACGACCTGCGGGCGGCGGGCCAGCACGGCGTCCAGGTCCATCTCCTCCAGGCGGGTCCCCCGGTGGGTCAGGACGGCGCGCGGGACCGTCTCCAGGTCGTCCACCATCGCCTCCGTCATCGCCCGGCCGTGGCTCTCCACGAACCCGATGACCACGTCGGCGCCGCGGTCGCGGCGCCGGTGCGCCTCGTCCAGCATCCGGTAGGTCTTGCCGACACCGGGCGCCGCGCCCAGGTAGACGCGCAAGTGGCCGCGTGTCATCGTGTGCCCCCTTCCGGCCTCCCCATCCTGACTGGTCACGGAGGTGCTTTCGGACATTTCACTGCTAACAGGGCGCTAAATCCGGCCCCCGGGCTGCCCGGGGAGCGTTAGCGTGCTCCTCGTACCGGCCGCCACCGCGCGGAGCCGCCACCGCGCGGAGCCGCCGCGGCGCCGGTGCCGTCGCGACCTGCGGACACGGCGCCCGTGCCGCGGCGGCCCGCGGACGCGGCGCGCCTAGCATCGTGAGCGCGGAGCATCGTGAGTGCGGAGCCCCGTCCGGGGCGTCCGAACGGGGGAGATACGGACCAGTATGGACAAGGACACCGGCACCGGCGCGGACAGAGCGCCCTCGGTCCTCGTCGTCGACGACGACCCCCTCATCCGCAGGACGCTGGAGGTGAACCTGCGGGCCCGCGGCTACACCGCCTACCTCGCCGACACCGGTGAGCACGCGCTGCGGCTGGTGGCCCGCCACCGCCCCGACCTGCTCCTGCTCGATCTGGGCCTGTCCGGTATGGACGGCCTGGAGGTCCTGCGGGGGCTGCGCGGGTGGACGGACGTGCCGGTGGTCGTGCTCTCGGGGCGCGACACCGAGCCCATGAAGGTCCAGGCGCTGGACCTGGGCGCCGACGACTACGTCATCAAGCCCTTCGGGATGGACGAGCTGTTCGCCCGGGTGCGCGCGGCCATGCGCCGCTCCGCGGTGCCCGAGTACGAGGCGGCGGTGGACACCGCCGACTTCACGGTGGACCTGGCCGCCAAGCAGGTCCTGCGCGGCGGGGAACCGGTGCGGCTGACCCCGCGCCAGTGGCACATCGTGGAGGTCCTGGCGCGCAACCCCGACCGCCTGGTCACCCACAAGCACCTGCTCAACGAGGTGTGGGGGCCTTCGTACGGGCGCGAGACCAACTACCTGCGGGTGTTCATGACCAAGATCCGCCAGCGCCTGGAGCCGGACCCGCCCCGGCCGCGCTACTTCCTGACCGAACCCGGGCTGGGCTACCGGTTCCGGCCGGACGGTGGAGCCGCCGGGTGCGCGTCCGCGTCGGAGGGCCCGGAGAGCGGTCCGGAGGGTCGGGGGAGCGGCCGGTGAGAACGGGAACCGGGCAGAACCCAGCGGGCCCACGGGTACCACGGGTCCCTAGGATCCCGGTCCGCGCCGGTGCCCGCGTCGACCGGAGGCTGCGCGACCTGTCCGGGTGGTTCAAACCGCCGCAGCTCACCGCCGCGGCCTTCGCCGCCCTGATCCTGGTCGGCGCGGGCCTGCTGTCCCTGCCCGCCGCCACCGGGGCCGGGGAGCGGGCGCCCTTCGCCACGGCCCTGTTCACCGCCACCTCGGCGGCCAGCGTGACCGGCCTGGCGGTGGTGGACACCGCCTCCTACTGGTCGGGGCTGGGCGAGGCGGTGATCCTGGCCCTGATCCAGGTCGGCGGGTTCGGCATCATGGCGCTGGCCACCGTCCTGACCCTGGTGGTCGGGCGGCAGCTCGGGCTGCGGATGGCGGTGCGCACCGGCTCGGAGGCCAAGGTGGTCACCCTGGGCGAGGTGCGCCAGCTGGTCACCGGGGTCCTGGTGGTGACGGTGGTGTTCGAGACGGCCCTGGCGGCGGTGCTGTCGCTGCGCTGGTGGCTGGGGCACGGGCTGTCCCTGCCCGAGGCCGTCTACACGGGCGTCTTCCACGCCGTCTCGGCCTTCAACAACGCCGGGTTCGCGCTCTACGCCGACAGCCTCACGGGGTTCGCCGAGGACCCGTGGATCACGGTCCCGGTGGCCCTGGGGGTCCTGGCCGGAGGGCTCGGGTTCCCGGTGTGGGTGGAGCTGTGGCGCTTCACGCGGCACCGCGCCGAGCACCGCCACTGGACGCTGCACGTCAAGGTCACCCTGGTGATGACGGGGCTGCTGCTCGTGGTGGGGTTCGTGGCCTTCCTGGCCCTGGAGTGGTCCAACCCGGCGACCATGGGCGGGCTCGACCTGCGCGGGAAGCTGCTCACCGCGTTCTTCCAGTCGGTGATGCCGCGCACGGCGGGCTTCAACAGCCTCGACTTCGGACAGATGAACACCCAGACGCTGCTGGTCACCGACATCCTGATGTTCGTCGGGGGAGGCAGCGCGGGCACGGCCGGGGGCATCAAGGTGACGACCTTCGCCGTGCTGGCCTTCGTGATCTACGCCAACGTGCGGGGTGAGCCCACGGTCCACGTGTCGGGCCGCCGTCTGGCCGAGGGCACCACCTCGCAGGCGACCACGGTGGTGCTGCTGGCGCTGGGCCTGGTGCTGGCGGGGACGCTGACGCTGATGACGATCACCCCGTTCACCCTGGACCAGATCCTGTTCGAGACGACGTCGGCCTTCGCCACGGTCGGGCTGTCCACCGGCATCACGGCCGACCTGCCGCTGCTGGGGCAGGCGGTGCTGATGTTCTTGATGTTCGTGGGCCGGATCGGGCCGATCACGCTGGCCTCGGCCCTGGCGCTGCGGCGCCGCCCCCGCCTGTACGAGCTGCCCGAGGAGCGGCCGATCGTCGGTTGAGCGGTTCGGGGCCGGCGGACTCCGCGCCCCTCACCCCTGCCGGGCGAGGGCGGCGGTGATCTCGGCGACGGTGCCCTTGGCAGTGCGCCCGGCGCCGATGAGGGTGGCCGACGCGGCACCGGTCCAGTCCCCGTATCCCAGCAGGAACAGCCGGGGTTCGGCCACGGAACGGGTCCCCTCCAGCGCGATCCGGCCCCGGCCGTCCGCCAGTCCCAACGGGGCCAGGTGGTCCAGCACCGGCCGGAACCCCGTGCACCACAGGACGGCGTCGCAGTCCAGGGAGGTGCCGTCGTTCCAGGCCACGCCGGTGCGGGTGAGGCGGTCGAACATCGGCTCGGCCTCGAGCGCGCCGCGCTCGCGCGCCTCGCGGACCGTCGGCACCACCACGATGTCCCCGAGGTCGCCGACGCCCTCGGGGGCCTCCTCGCCCCGCTGCGCCGCCCGCTGCGCGCGGGTGGCGACGCCGAACAGGGCGCGCCCGTCCAGGTCGTCGGGCAGGAACCGGGGCGGGCGCGTGGTGGCCCAGGTGGTCTCGGCCGCCCCGGACAGTTCGGCGAGGATCTGGGCGGCGGAGTTGCCGCCGCCCACGACGACGACCCGCTGTCCGGCGAACTTTTCCGGGCCCCGGTAGTCGACCGTGTGCAGCTGCCTGCCCGCGAACAGCTCCCGGCCCGCGACGTCGGGGACGTGGGGCGCCCGCCAGGTGCCGGTGGCGCTGATGACGCGGCGGGCGCGCCAGCTCACCAGCGGAGGTCGCCGGGCGGGGGAGTGCGGGGTGGCCGGTGGCCGCCCGCCGCCCGGTTCCCCTTCCCGCCGCCCGCCGCCGTCCACGGGCCGCTCCGCTACGGAGCGGGGCGTCCTGGACGGGCGACCGCGCTCCTCCCGGGCGAGCACGCGCAGGGCCCCGCCCTCCCGTTCGACCGCCTCCACGCGGACAGGGCGGTGCACGGGCAGCTCGTAGCGGCGCTCGTACTCGGCCAGGTACCGGGCCACGTGCCGCGCGCTGGGGTACTCCCGCCCCTCCTCGGCGGGCATCCACCAGCCCGGCAGCATGCTGTGCTCGGCTGGGGAGAACAGGCGCAGCGAGTTCCAGTACTCGGTCCAGGAGCCGCCCGGCCCCTCACCCGCGTCCAGGACGGCGAAGTCGAGCCCGGCCCGCCGCAGGAAGTACCCCGCGGCGAGCCCGGCCTGACCGCCGCCGACCACCACCACGTCGTGCACGTGCTCCGCGCCGTCCATTCCCCGTCCCTCCGTCAGCGGTGCCGCGGCGGCCGCGGCACCCGGGTTCAGCAGACGCTGTCGCCCGGCTTGGGCACGCCCAAGCCGAACAGGCTACGGGCCCGCAGCCCCGTCCAGGTCCCGGCCAGGGCGAAGACCGCCCACAGCCACCCGTGCAGGCTGCCCGAACCGATCCCGGCCAGGTAGGCGCCGATGTTGCAGCCGCCCGCCAGACGGGCGCCGATGCCCATGAGGACGCCGCCCAGGAGCCCGGCGGCGACGAGCTTCCAGCTCAGGCCGGTGTGCAGCTTCCACGCCCCGGCGGCGGCCGCGGCCACGGCGGCGCCGAGGATGATGCCGATGTTGGTCAGGCTGGTCTTGTCCTGGAGCACCGGACCGGCGAGCTGCGCGGCCTGCTGGGGCTGGTTCCAGAACGCCCAGGTCTCGGGGTGCGCGCCCAGCAGCTGGAGCGCCTTGGCGCCCCACAGGTTGAAGGCGGAGGTGACGCCCCAGGCGCCGCCGGAGACCAGCAGCACCGCCGCGCCGAGCACCGACAGCACCAGGGCCCCGGCGATCATGGGCCAGCTGCCCCGGACCACGCGCAGCAGGCCCCGCGCCGAGGGCGGCGTGCCCACGGGCGGCGGTACGCGGCGGTTCTGCACCGCGCGGGTGCCCACGACCACGGCCACGAGCACGGCGATGGTGATCGCCCAGGAGCCGCCCCATCCCACGTGGTCGGAGAGCAGGAACGGCGGCAGCGCGGGCAGGTCGTTGACCAGCGGCCACGCGGCGCTGTAGATGACCGATCCCGCGATGAAGCCGACGAGGGTGATGACGATGGCCGACTGGCCGGAGCCGACCGCGAAGAGCGTGCCCGAGGCGCAGGCGCCGCCCAGCTGCATGCCGATGCCGAACAGGAACGCGCCCAGGAACAGGGCGATGCCGATGGGCCCGGCCGAGGCCTGCGGGTCGTTGCCGAACAGTCCGGTTCCGGTGCCGATGACCAGCGCGAACAGGGTCGCGGTGGTGCCCAGCAGCACGGCGTGCGCGCGCAGGCCGGTGCCGTTGCCCACGGCGAGGAACTGCCGCCAGGCGGAGGTGAAGCCGAACCGGGAGTGGAACAGGGTGAAGCCCAGGCCCGTGCCCAGGAGCAGCAGGACGGCGGGCAGCGCGCCGTGGGTGTTCCACACGTGGGCGGCCAGGCCCACGGACACGGCCAGGGCGATGCCGAGCGGCCACCAGCGGACCGGTTCGGCCTCGGCCGCGCGGGGCTGCGGCACGGACAGGGCCGGCCGCCAGCTCAGGGACAGGGCGGGCGAGACGGGCGCGGCGGCGGCGTCCGGTGCGGTGTCCGCGGGGGCGGGTTCGGTGGCGCCGGGAGGCGCGGAGGGGTGAGTGGTCACGGGGCAGCTGTCCAAACGGTGACGGAGCGGGTGTCGGCCGTGGCCGAACGGTGACGGGACACCGGTACCGCGGGGACGCCGGGCGCGGGGGAGACCGCGCGCGGGGGAAGGGGGACGGGGCCCGGTCAGCGCACGCCGTCGCGGCACCGGCGGCGACAGAGTCCGTCGTCGGTGCTCGTCAGCGACATGGAGATGAGCACCATGCGCAGGAAGCGGGCTTTATCGGACACGGGGCTCAGTGTAGGACAAAGTTTGGTAGGGGTGACGAGAGCGTGACGAAGCGCACGGGCCCCGCTGGCCCGGGGTGCGGGGTGTGCCGTCCCGGAGGCGGTGACGCGTACCGGCGCGCGGCCGGGGCGCGCCGCGGGACGTGCGCGGCATGCGCGCGATCGGCTGGGAGGCGTTGTCCCTGGTGGGGCGGTGTCGGGGCTCGTGGCGCCCGCTCGCCACGGCGGGTGGCCGGGCGGATCCATGTTTACCCGAAGCAGGACGGGTAGACAGGAGGGTGTGCACCTGCGCACCCCGCGGACCACGGGGGCGGCCGTCAAGGCCACGAGGTCCGGGGGGAGCGGCGCGGGTGCGGGGTCGGGCGCCCACGGGGGTGAGCGCGACCGGCCCGCGCCGGACCTCCGCTATCGGGGGATTCGAGAGGGTCCGGCGAGACGCGGGAGCCCCCGCGCGACCAGGTCGCGCGGGGGCTTTTCCCTTTCCGGCTCGGCTGACAGCTACGTGTAGTCACCAAGAGTTGCAATATAACTACTCTTGGTAAACACTGGATGCGTTCCGCCGCCGCGGCCCGTCCGCGGGCCTCCGTCCGAGAAGGAAGATCCCTCCCCATGCCCATGACACTGACGCGTGCCGCCCTCGCCGCGGCCGCCGCCCTGGCCCTGGCCGGGCTGGCCAGCGCCCCCGCCCTGGCCGACGAGGCCAACGCCGAGCCCACCACGGAGCCCTCCTGCGGCAGCCCCCTGGTGCTGCTCTCGCCCGGCGCGCAGGTCGAGGGCAGCAGCTGCTCGGTGGTGAGCACGGTCGAGCAGGAGCTCCAGAGCGTCGGTCCGGGCGGCCTGCTGCCCAGCATGCCCAGCATGGCCGGTATGTCCGGCATGCCCGGCACCGGCTGGGGCTGATCGCGGGCTCAGTCCTCCTCCGCGTGCCGGGGCACCACGACCACGGGCACCGGCGAACTGTGCATCACGCCCTGGCTGACCGACCCCAGCAGCGCGCCGCGCACACCGCCCCGGCCGCGCGAGCCCACGACCACCAGGTCGGCCTCGGCGGCGGCCTCCACCAGCGCGTCCACCGGATTGCGCTGGGTGCGCACGGCGGAGATATCCACGTCGGCGGTGGCGTCGTCCATCACCTCGGCCAGCACGCCTGAGACGAGTTCCTCGGACTGGCGTTCCAGCAGGTCGTCCGGCGGGGTCCACCCCGACTCGGTGAGGGAGGCGGTGGCGAAGGGCAGCGGAACCTCCCAGCTGTGCACCACCACGACCGAGGAGCCCTCCTGGAGCGCGGCCCGGTGCAGGGCGAAGTCCAGCGCGCGCCGGGAGTCCACCGAGCCGTCCACGCCCACCGCGATCCGCAGCGGTCCCGAGGGTCGCGGCGTGCGGCCCTCGGTGCCGGGGACGACGACCACCGGGCAGCGCGCCTTGGCGGCCAGCCGCATTCCGGCCGCCCCCGCCAGCACCGAGCGCACCGGACCCATGCCGCGCGAGCCCACGACCACCAGGTCCCCGCGGCCGGTGCGGTGCAGCAGCGCCAGCGGCGGTTCCTCCAGTCCCAGCGCGGTCTCCACGCGCAGCCCCGGCCGCAGTGAGCGCACGTGCTCGGCGGCCTCCTCCAGGATGCGGCGGCCCTGGGCGGTCATCTCCTCGGTGGGAGGGAAGCGGGTGGGACCGGCGTAGACCGACATCACCAGCGGCATGGACAGGGCGTGCACGATGTACAGGGGTAGCTGCCTGAGTTCGGCCTCCGCCGCGGCCCACTCCAGGGCTCCGCGCGCCGACGCCGATCCGTCGACGCCCACCGCGACCTTGGGGGAGGGGATCGGGTCATCGGCCATGGTTTCCTGCCTTCTCGTCGCGGGACGTGTTCTGCGGGAGGTGGATTCCCCCCATCGCAGAGCGTGCCCTACGGCGGGGGTCCGCACCCGTCGCGGCGGCGGTGTGGCGCGAAAAACGTCCGCATTTCCGCGTGGTTCCCCCGCCCGGGCCGTTCGCTCGGGCGAACTGGTGTGACCGGCGATCCGGCCCCAACGGCACGGCCGGGTGCGGCAAGCACGGAGCGGTCGGCTCGAAGAACTACCGACCCTCGACCTCGCAGGCCGGGGGGTGGCAGTCCACGCAGTCCTCCCGGCACGCGCCGTAGTTCGTCATCGACATCGACTTGCACCGCGTGCACAGCAACCGCTTCCCGCCCGGCGGGTCGTGCCGCCACCGGTGGTGGCCCCGGCGGCAGATCCCGGACGGTTGGATACGGGTGCGGTCTGTGGAGGTCTCCATGGATGCTCACCGTAGCCGTGACGGGACAGCCGGGGAAGGCCGGTCGGCCACAACCCCCTCCCCCGCCCGAGCCCCGCGCACGCGGAGGTGAACCGGAGTCCCAACAGCACCATCGACTACCTGCGCCTCGCTATGACCAGACGTTTCCAGTGAGGGGTGAACGTAGCGGGACATCGGGTCTGACGGCGACGGTAGCAGCGGCGGCGGTCGTGTCCTGGGTGATGAGTTGGGCCGCGCCTACCGATGTGCCCGGCGCAGCAGTTCGAGGACACCGGAAGAGCCAGGGGAGGCGGAGGGAGTGAGCGCCGCCGTGCGCTGTGTGAGGACGTGCGTCGGAGCTGGGCGGTCGGCTCCGTAAGTCCTTCGGGGGGTTGGCCGCGGAGGCGGTGCCGTGGGCCAGTTCCGCCTCGACGCAGGCGAAGGCTCCGCGGTGGCGGACGTGCAGCTGGTCGGTCTGCGGCCAGGTGGTGCGGGCGCGCTCGCCGAGGCGCGCCTCCACGGACAGGCGGGTGTGTTCCGAGGGCGTGGGCATGGCGCCCGCCCTGCCCGGCGAGCCGGGCCCGGGGACGCGGCAGGCTACGGCCTGTCCTTGATCCGCTTCCCTCGATCGGCCTGTCTGCCTTGCCTGTTGCCGCTGCCCGTCCGATCACCCTGCGTGCCGCCGAGCGCGAGCGGCCGAAACTGACGGCCTACGGCCGCAAGACGGGGTACCGGCTGCGGACGCGCGCGCCGATCGTCCCGCAGGCCGCACGCGGACGCTCCAACGCGCGCATCGCCCGGGTGACCGGCCTGCATCTGCACACGGTCCGGTGCTGGCGCGGCCGGTTCGCCGACCAGGGCCATCAGTGTTTCGGGCTCGGTGCTGTTTCGGGGGTGAGCGCGGTTGCCAGGGCGGCGAGGCGGTCACGTTCCTCGGGTGTGAGACGGCTGAACCGGTCGGCGACCGATTCGGCGAAGCGCTCCCGTAGGCGCGCAATCAGCTGTTCGCCCTCCTGGGTGGCCGTTACGCGACTCACCCTGCGGTCCTCGCTGTCGCGCTCCCTCGCCAGCAGCCCCCGCCTCTCCAGCCGGTCGATCATGCCGGTGACATTGGTCCTGTCGCAGCCGAGAGTGGTGGCCAGTTCACTGAAGGACGGCCGATCAGAAGTCAGGACGCACAGCAGCTGGGCCTGCTGAGTGGTCAGGCCGAACTCGCGCCCGATGAGCGCGTAGAGGGCGGCGGCCTCGCGGTGCAGCGTAGTTACGGCGGCAGCGAGGGCATGCGAGGTCATGGGAGACAGTCTAGATGATTGACTTCATCGACAATTTAGGAGAGCATCTCATCTATCGACATCATCACCTTTCGAAGGACTCAGGCATACGCATGAACAACAAGGTCGCAGTCGTGACGGGAGCGTCCCGGGGGATCGGGCGCGCTGTCGCCGAACGGTTGGGGGCGGATGGAGCGCGGGTGATCATCAACTACCACTCGGACGCGGTCGCGGCGAAAGACGCCGTGGCCGCCGTCGAGCGTGCGGGCGGACGGGCCGCCGCAGTGCGGGCCGATGTGCGCGACGCGACGCAACTGAGCTCTCTGTTCGAGGCGGCCGTCACGGAGTACGGCGGGCTGGATGTCCTCGTCAGCAATACGGGGATGGCGCGTCCCTCGTCCCTGGCGGATGCCACGGACGAGGACTTGGAGCTGCACTTGGCCATCAACACCTGGCCCGTCTTCAGAGCCCTGAAGGAGGCCGCACTCCACATGCGCGACGGCGGGCGGGTCGTCGTGATCTCCAGCGGTGCGACCGTCGTGGCTCATCCCGGCGCGGGCCTCTACGCCGCGAGTAAAGCGGCGGCTGAGCAACTGGCCCGGACGGCGGCACACGAACTCGGACCGCGCGGAATCACGGTGAACAGCGTGCTGCCCGGCGCTACCCGCACCGATGCCCTGCAAGCTCAGATGCCGGCTGACGTGGCCGCGTCCATCCGCAGCCAGACGCCCCTCGGTCGCCTGGGCGCGCCGGCCGACATCGCGTCGGTGGTCGCGTTCCTGGCCTCGGACGAAGGCGCATGGATCAACGGACAGACCATCCACGCGAGCGGTGGCCTCTTCTGAGGTGCCCCGGCAGCTGTTGCCCTTCCATGCCTGATGGCGGCGTCTTCGCTGGTCAGGAACGGAGTCGCTGAACCGTGGAAGTCGTGGCCCGTGCGGCTTGACGGCGCAGCAGCACGTTCCCGCGCTCCGACCCACCGACCCGCCCGCTGGAGTACTCCCCGCCATCAAGGAGAGACATGTCCGCCCCCTGGCCGGAAGCCCGACCGAAGCGACCACGCCGTGAGCCCCGCACGCGGGGATGGACCGGCCCTGCCCAACCGGCCCACGATCCCCGGGCATGAATGCCCGTGGCGGTATAGGAGATGGTGTTGGAGGGTAGCCCGTTGGCGCGTCAAGCCAGTCCGGACTCCAGGGCTGTTTCTCCGGGCCGGTTACAACGGCACCTCGGCCACGGTCAGGTCCAGGTCGCGGACCATGACCTCGCTGAGCTGGCGCAGCTGCATCTCGGTCACTTTGGCCCCGCGCAACGACGCCAGTCCCGACAGTCCTGACAGGTCGCTACCTCTCAGGTCCGCACCGGCCAATGAGGTGTCCCGCAGGTCCACACCGAAGGCGCAGTCGTCGAAGACCGCCTTCCGCAGGTCGCATCCCTCGAAGGCGGCCTCCTTGAACGAGCAGCCCACGAACGCCACGTCACTCACAGCCCTGACCTGGGCCCAAGTGACGTAGTCGAACTGGCAGCCCTCGAAGACCACGTCCCGTAGGGACACCCGCACCAGCGATACACCCATCAGCCTCGATGCGCGGAACCGGCACCGGTCGAAGGTGACGTCCACCAGGCGGTGCGAGGACAGGTCCACGGACCGGAAGTCGGTGTTGGCGACCCTCTCCTCCTCCAGAGGGTTCGGATGCGGCCAGGAGGCCATCGGCGCTTCGTCATCGCTGGGCAGGAGCACGTTCGCGCTCCGGATCCGGGCTGTCTCCATGCAACCTTCCCCGTTCTCGTTGTCCCAGGTGTCGCGGTTGTCGGATCGCCCTGCCTGGGTGCTCGGCCGGGGTTGCCTGGTCAGGTCGGCGACCTCGTAGGACCGTTTCAAGTACGGCGATGACACTGCTCATCGTTCGCACTCCCACCTCCCGACCTAGAACGCGGGCGAGTTCGGCAGTGATGACGAAATCGCGGTAGCGGGTGTCGATGGGAGGTGGTGGGGATGAGCGCAGCCGTGCGCTGTGTGAGGATGTACGCCGAGGCTGAGAGTGCTCGGCATGTCCCGAGTGAAGGTTGCGGCGAGATAACGGCCCGCGTTGTCGCAGGTCGTTAAGCGTGAGCCCCGCGCACGCGGGGATGGACCGTACCAGCACATCGGCCGGGGTTGTGAGCCCCGCGCGCGCATTCTCACGCACCTGGACGCGCACCCGGGAGCGTCCGCCGAGGACATCGGCGAGGCGGTGAGGCTCTCCGCGTCCCGGGTTCGCCGTCAGCTCAAGGTGATCGGCGAGGAACAGCGCGGCTGAACGCGCTGCCCCCGCATGCGGGCGGGGCCTTCCGCGTTACCTCGCGGGCTTGGAATCCCGAGCCTCATGCATCCACGCCAGCGAAGCCCGCTCCAGCGCGAGCTTGCCGAGCCGCTGCGCCGACGCCGTTCGCAGTGCTGCCAGGGACGTGTCGATCCACGCCTGGGTGTCCGTGCCCTGTTCCCGGTACTCCACGGCCTGGAGGAGGCACTCCAGCTTGTCAGCGTCCTTGGCGCACACCGCCTCGGCCGTCTCGCGGGCCTCGTACTCGGCCTCCGCGCCGCCGATCAGCCGCGCCAGCCCTTCCGGCATACCCGTCGTCTGGTCGGCGGTCACCTCGGCGTTGGACGCGGCCTTGAGGTAGCGCTTCCCGATGTAGGGGATGTCGGTCAGCCGGGTCTCCTGCGTGTCGTGGAACAGCGCCAGGAACGCCGCCCGCTGCGCATCCGCGCCTTCCAGTTCCGCGATGACCGCGGCCACGACGGCGGTCCGGTGCGAGTGGTCCGCGATCGACTCCGGCGCGGGCACCCCTGCGACCACCCACCCGGTGCGCTTGTAGCGCTTCAGCAGCCCCACCTCGTACAGGTAGTCCAGTGCCCGCACGTCCTGCTCGTCACCCATCGGGGCCCTCTCTAGCGTCGGTGGATCATCCGTAGAGCGTAGAGGACCTCCTCCAACTCTCGCCGTGACCGCGGAGAGAGCGCGGTCGAGTCGAGGATCTGCGACACGGCCCCGAACAGTTCTCCGGCAGCCCGGGTGTCCAACAAGGAGGGCTTGCGGATGATGAGCGCCCACAGGGTGTGGCACACGACGTCGACATAGGGGTTGATCGGGGTGAGGCGCCTGGTGAGGTGCTTGAGCAGTCGGTCGCCGTGCCAAGCATCCAGGTCGAGTTCGACCATGAACGTGTCCGCGAGCTGCGGGTCGCTGATTTCGCCGAGCCAGTACGCCCAGTAGTTCAGGTTCGCGATCTCGCAGGCGTCCGTGCTGATGTGCACGTCGATGAACTCCGGCAGGGCGTCGGTGTCCCCGGTGCGCGCGAGCGAGTGCGCGCCTGAGCGCACGACCACCCACGACGGCGTCCACCCCACCCGGTTGCCGAGACGCCGTTGTTCGGCGCGCTGCATGACCGCGAGCCACTCCACCGTCTCCGAGGAGTCATCGAACCCCGCTACGTAGTGCGCCTGGCGGCGTAGCAGGGCGCCCTCGACGGATTCGTGCGCGGCCTGCTCCGCAGCGGCCTGGAGGTGGTCCACCATGTGGCGGCGCTCGTCCGCGGCCAGACCAGGGCCCGTGCCTGATGGTCCCCGGCGGCGCAGGGGTGCCGCCTCGCGCAGCTCGTTCGGGGTCGTTCCGGTGAACGGCCACGCCACCAGCTCCGTGAACGGTCTCGTGATCACCCAGGTTGCCAGCGGGTGGTTGTCCAGGTCGATGGGTCCGTCGCTGCTGAGCACGTACCCGATGAACCGGTCCGCTTCCAGGCTGGTGTCCAGTTGCGTCAGCAGCCGGGAGGTGGCGCCGAGCCGATACAGCAGGTGGCGTAGCCGCAGGTACGAACCGGCGGGGACCGCCATGAGCGGGCGCCGCCCGGACTCCCACCCCTGGAGCGTGGACACGTCCACCCGGGCCTGCTCGGCGAGCTGTTCCTGGGTGAGGCCGACCGCCTGCCGGATCGTCTTGAGGACGTACCCGGAGACGCGTCCTTCACGGTCGGTATGGGCCTGCGGGGCCGAACCCTGACCGGCGGTCAAGGTTGAGGGTCGGCGCCGCCGTGCCATAGGGAGTTCTCCGGGGGTGACTCGTACCGACGGTCAGTTCTGTGCTGGTGACGTGGTCCGTAGCGTCGTGTCCACGATAGACGGAGGGGAGTCACCGTGGGGCGGACGTCACGACAACAAGGCCGGAACCGGCCCCGGGTGGCCGAACGTAAGACCGAGCGCACCCCCGAGCAGCTGGAGGAGAGCCTCCGGCGCCACAACCCGGTTCCGTCCCCTCGAACCCCTCGAAACGGAGTAGACACATGACCGCGCCCCTCACCCGCGCCCCGCGCCCGACCGTTCCAGCGCCCCACCCGGCCACGCCGTCGCCCAGCTCGCCCACCGCTGACACATGCGGCATGTGCAACGGGCAGAAGGGCCACTGGGAGACGGCCGACGGGGCCTCGCCGGGCAAGGCGATCCGCCGGTGGGTCCCCTGCGCCGGATGCAACGGGCGAGGCACCGTCTGATGGGGCACACCACAGGCATGGACTACGCTCCCCTCGCCGCGTCGCTCGCCGGTCGGCTGCGTGACCGCGGCATCCCCGAGCACATCGCCCGCCTGTTCGTCCGGGTACCGCGCCACCGGTTCCTGCCCGACGTCTACTGGACCACCGACCGCACCCGCGTCGACCGCACCGAAGATCCCGGCACCTGGTTGCGTACCGCCTACACCGACCAGCCGCTCACGACCCAACGCGACGACGGTGCCGAAGGCGGCATGGGCATCCCCTCCTCCTCATCCTCCGCGCCGTCCGTCATGGCGCGCATGCTCACCGCGGCGAGCATCGAGCCGGGTCAGCGGGCACTGGAGGTGGGCACCGGCACGGGGTGGAACGCGGCCCTGCTGTCCGAGCTGCTGGGGTCGCGCAACGTCGCCTCGGTCGAGATCGACGAGCGCCTGGCCGACGCCGCGCGCCGTGCCCTGTACGCCGCCGGGTACTCCCCGGACGTCGTCACCGGTGATGGTGAGCGGGTGCAGACCCGATACCCGGCTTATCACCGGATCATCGCCACGTGCACGGTGTCCGCCGTGCCGTGGCGGTGGTTGGAACAGGTGCGTGGCCGGGGCCGCATCGTCACCCCGTGGTCGCCAACCCCTGGTGCGCCGGGCGGGGTGCTCGCCGTTCTGGACATGAAGGGGGGCGGGGTCGCGGAAGGCCGCTTCGAGGGGTCTCTCAGCTTCATGTGGGCGCGAGGGCAGCGGTGGCCCGGTCAGCCCGCACCGCCCTCGGCCGCGCGCGCCGAGCACAACGACCGGGTCAACGGAGATCCGCGTGAGCCGTGGATGGACGGAGAGCAGGCGCTACTCCTGGCCCTGCTCCAGCCGGAGTGGTCCCACGGCATGGGGATGGAGGACGGTGCTGACGAACCCTATGTCTGGCTGGCGTCCACTCGGTGCGAGTCGTGGGCGCGGGTGCACGCGGACGGACGCGTCGAGCAGGGTGGGGGGCGGCGCCTGGTGGATGAGGCGCGGATGGCGTGGCAGTGGTGGGAGGCACAGGGGCGACCGCCCGTGTCGTCCTTCGGGCTGACCGTGGACCGTGACACCGGACGCCAGACGGTCTGGCTGCACGGGCCCCAGCACGCGGTGTGGTCCACCCATCGGCAGACCCTCTAGACCCCTGCGCACGCGGGGATGGACCGCTACGGGCGACGCTGGTGGTGACGATGTGGCGGTGAGCCCGTGAATAGAAGAGGGACTGCCCGTCGCGGGCAGCCTCTGAAGTTCACGACCAGGTGCGGGTCTCGTTCAGTGCTTCCTTCTCCCGCAGCGCCTGGCTCAGATCGATGCCTTCGCGGTTGGCGATGGCTGCGAGGTAGATCAGCACGTCGGCGAGTTCCTCGCCGAGGCCGCCCACCGTGCTGGTGGGGTCCACGCTGAGCGAGGCACGCTTGCGTACGGCCTTGCACACCTCCCCGGTTTCCTCCGCCAGCTTCAGGGTCTGCTCGACCAGGGTGCTATCGGAGAATCCGCGCTCCACCTCCATTTTCGCCACGTAGCCCTGGATCTGGGCCAGGGTGAGCGGCCGGTCGGGCAGCGGCTCCATAGCGAGATCCCTTCTCGGGGTGCGAGAGCACGGACGCTACCAGCGAGACGAGTGGGGGAGGAGGAGAACAGCTCAGCTCGCGGCCAAGGTGTGATCCAGCCCGGCGCGCAGGAGGCTGCTCATCCGCCGTGCGGCCGCTAGCCGGATGCGGCAACCCCCGCCCGCACCGAGGGCAGGCGGTCTAACGTGGCGGCTATGCGTTCACTTACCCCCCGCCAGTGGACCGGCATCGCCCTCGCGGCCGTGGGGATGAGCGCAGCCGTGCGCTGTGTGAGGATGTACGTCGAGGCTAAGAACGCTCAGCATGTCCCGGGTCGAGGTTGCGGCGAGATAACGGCCCGCGTTGTCGCAGGTCGTTAAGCCTGAGCCCCGCGCACGCGGGGATGGACCAGCACTTCGCCTGATCCGCCCCCGCTGCGCCTCCCTGAGCCCCGCGCACGCGGGGATGGACCGGCCACGACCAGCACGACCAGCGTGGTCGCGGGCTGAGCCCCGCGCACGCGGGGATGGACCGCCGCTCAAAACGGGGCCTCCTCGTCAGACGTGCTGAGCCCTGCGCACGCGGGGATGGACCGGTCATTTGCCGTGGTCACGCCACGTGCTATGGGTGAGCCCCGCGCACGCGGGGATGGACCGGACGGCCGCGAGTCCAAACGCAAGGTCGATGCCTGAGCCCCGCGCACGCGGGGATGGACCGAGGCGGTCGACGGTGGGGTCGGCGTTGTACTCGTGAGCCCCGCGCAGGCGGGGATGGGCCCGTCTTGCGAAACTCCCGCCTGGTGGGGCGCGGTCTCGGTACGCTCGCCGGGACGGTGGTGCCGAGACGCGAGGGGCCTGGGGTGCGGGAGATCGAGACGAAGTACCGGGTGGCCGATCTCGAAGCGCTGCTGGCCGCGCTCGAACAGGCCGGGGTGCGCATGAGCGACCCCGTCTACCAGGACGACCAGGCCTACGCCCCCGCTGGCTGGCGTCCGGAGCTGGGCAAGGTCGGCCACACCTTCGCCCGTCTGCGCACCCAGGGCAGCGTGCACGTGCTCACCACCAAGACCCCGCTGACCAACGCCATGGAGTGCGTCGAGTACGAGACCATCGTCGCCGACCGCGAGCAGATGCACGGCGCCCTGCTGGCGCTGGGCTACGAACCCACGGCGCGCATCGTCAAGCACCGCCGCACCGGCACCGCGGGACCCATCGGGGTGTGCGTGGACCTGGTCGAGGGCCTGGGCGCCTTCGCCGAGCTGGAACTGGTGGTCGATGACGACCGCGACGGCCTGGACGCCCAGGCCGAACTCGACGCGTGGGCGCGAGGGCTCGACGCGGCCCTGGAGCGCACCACCGACACCTACGACACCCTCGTGCGTGCCGCGACGGCCTGACGGTGACGACGGGGCGTCAGCGACTCGAAGGCCACACCCGGGGCAGCGACACCCGCACCGGTGACACCCATCAGCCTCTCACGGGCCGTCTGCCAGGAGTTCACGGAGCAGGCCCTCGACCCACTCCGGAGTGGGGGGCGATGCGGAGAACAGAATCCGGTACATCATGGGCGCGACCACGTGGTCGACCACCGCTTCGGCGTCGGGGACCGGCTCGCCGCGCTCGGTCGCGCGTTCCAGGATGACGCCGATCCGTTCGCGGGTGTACTCGGCGCACTGGCCCGCGTGCGTCGAGTCGTCGCCGCCGGAGAGGACGTCGCGGACGTATCCGCGGCCGGGAGAGGAGGACATCTCCTCCAGGAACTGGAGCGCCCATGCCCTGAGGTCGGACTCCAGGGCGCCGGTGTCCTCGGGCGGGGCCTCGGGGCGCAGGCGTTCGACCGCGACATCGGAGAGCAGGGCCTGGAGGTCTCCCCACCGTCGGTAGACGGTCGAAGGGGTCACTCCGGCGCGCTGGGCGACAAGGGGCACGCTCAGCTCGGCACGTCCGTGCTCGGCGAGCAGCTCTCGGACGGCTGTGTGTACCGACTGCTGGACGCGTGCGCTGCGACCGCCGGTGCGGATCCCCTGGCTCGGACTCATGCCTCCATCTTAACGCACAATATTTGCTTTAGCGGTGACGTGTGGCTACCGTCGTTAAAGCAAACTCTTTGCGTTAGTCCTCCAGGAGAGTCATGCCAGTCACCACCATGCGTCCACCGCCGACCTCCCGCGCCGTGCGGCGTTCCCGCCGCTCGATGGTCCTGCAAGCAGCAGTTCTGATCACCTTCCTGGCCGCTTCCAGCGCGCCCACTCCGCTGTACGCCCTCTACCAGGACACCTGGGGACTGCCCTCCAGCACGCTGACCTTCGTCTTCGGGGTCTACGCCCTGGCGCTGCTCGCGGCACTGCTTCTGGTCGGCCGCCTCTCCGACCATGTGGGCCGACGCCCGGTCGTCCTGGGAGCCATCGCCCTCGAAACGGCCTCCATGGCCGTGTTCCTCGTCGCGGACGGTCCCGGTGCACTGATCGCCGCACGCGTCGTCCAGGGCCTGGCGACCGGGATCGCCACGGGCGCGCTCGGCGCGGGCCTGCTCGACACCTCTCCTGCGCGCGGGCCCCTGGTCAACAGCGTCGCCCCGATCGCGGGCATGGCTGCGGGAGCCCTGGGCTCGGGAGCCCTGGTGCAGTACGCCCCCGAACCGATGCGCCTGGTCTACGTCGTGCTCATCGTGCTCCTGCTGTCGCAAGCGGTCGGGATCCGGGCCCTGGCCGAAACGGCCCCCCGCAGGCCCGGGGCCCTGGCCTCGCTGCGTCCGGCGATCGGCGTCCCCGAACAGGCCCGGAGCGCCATGCTCGTGGCCGCTCCCATCGACATCGCGGTCTGGGCCCTGGGCGGTTTCTACCTCTCCCTGGGGCCCTCACTCACCCGTGCCGTGACCGGATCGACCGCGCCCCTGACCGCGGGGGCCGCCGTCTTCACGCTCACCGTCAGCGGGGCCGCCGCGGTCCTGGTCCTGCGTTCCGCTCCGGCCACCAGAGTCATGCTCATCGGCGCGACGGCCCTGGCGGCGGGGACCGCCATCACTCTGGCAGGTGCACACCTGGGCCTGAGCGCCGCCTTCTTCGCCGGGACGGCGGTGGCCGGAATCGGTTTCGGAGCGGGGTTCCAGGGCGCGGTGCGCACCGTGGTCCCGCTGGCCGCCCCTCACGAGCGGGCGGGACTCATGTCGTCCTTCTACCTCTTGAGCTACCTGGCGATGTGCCTGCCCGCCATCACCGCGGGCATCGCCGTCGACGCCCTTTCCCTGATCACCGTGACCGGCTACTACGGGGCGGCGCTGATCGCGCTCGCGGCCCTGGCGGCCGTCGGCACGTTCATCGTCCACCGTGCCACGCCGAGGAGTTGACCACACGTGCCCGAGCCCTACACACCCGACGACGTAGTCCTGCTCGCCAGCAGGACCCGCCCGCCCCTGACGCCCGACCGCGCGGCACCGATCGCCGCGGCGCTCAACGGCGTACTCTCCGTGACCTCCGCACTGCGCCACGTCGATCTCGGAGAGACTCCCCCCGCCTTCGTCCACGACAAGGAGTAGGACGGCATGCACCCCTACGAACTCACACTCGCCGACGCCTCCCGCGCGATCGCGGCGAAGGAACTCTCACCGGTCGAACTCACCGAGTCCGTCCTCGCCCGTGCCGCGCACGTGGACGAGGAGGTCTCGGCGTTCGTCACTCCCACGCCCGAGGCCGCCATGCGCGCCGCGGAGCGCGCCCGGGCCGAGATCGCCGCGGGCGCGCGCCGCGGCCCGCTCCACGGCGTTCCCGTCGCGGTCAAGGACATCTTCGACACCGCCGGGACCCGCACCGCCGCCGGATCACGTGTCCACGCCAACCGGGTCCCCGACGCCGACAGCGCGGTGGTGGCCGCGCTCAAGAAGGCGGGTGCCGTACTGGTGGGCAAGACGCACACCCACGAGTTCGCCTACGGCACCATCACCCCCGCCACGCGCAACCCCTGGGCCACCGATCGCGTCGCGGGCGGCTCCAGCGGCGGGTCGGCGGCGGCGGTGGCCTCCGGCGGTGCCATCGCCGCTATCGGCAGCGACACCGGCGGCTCCATCCGCATCCCAGCCGCTCTGTGCGGTGTGGTCGGGCTCAAGCCCACCCACGGTCTGGTGTCCCGGCACGGCGCGATACCGCTGTCGTGGACCCTGGACCACGTCGGGCCGATCACCCGCACGGTCGAGGACGCGGCGCTCGTCCTCGACGCCGTCGCCGGACACGACCCCAGGGACCCGGCGACGCTGCGGGTGCCGGTCGAGGACCGTACCCGGGACATCGGCACCGACCTGACCGGACTGCGAATAGGGGTGCCCGGGAACTACTTCTTCGACAGGGTCGAACCCGGAGTGGAGAAGGCGGTGCGCTCGGCCGTCGAGGCACTGGCCGGGCTGGGCGCCGAACTCGTCGGCGTCGAGGTCCCGCTGGCCGAATCCGTGCACGCGGCCCAGTGGGGGATCATGGTTCCCGAGGCTGCCGCCTACCACCAGGACACCCTGTGGAGGTCCCCGGAGTCCTATGGGCTCGACGTGCGCGTCCTGCTGGAAGCGGGGGAACTCGTCCCCGCCACCGAGTACCTGCGAGCGCAGCGGGTGCGCACCCTGATGAGGTCTGCCTGGGCACAGCTGCTGGAGAAGGTGGACGTGGTAGCCGCGCCCACCGTTCCGGTCGCTGCGGTACCGGTCGGCCAGGAACACCTGTACTGGCCGGACACGAGTGTCGAAACGGTCTCCGACGCCCATGTCAGGCTGTGCGCACCGGCCAACCTCACCGGCCTGCCCGCCCTGACGGTACCGACCAGCCCCGATTCCGGGGGGTTGCCGTTCGGCCTCCAGCTCATCGGACGACCGCTCGGGGAGGCGACCCTCGTGCGCGTCGGCTCCGCCTACGAGAGCGTGCGCGGCGATGCCGGCGCCTTGGCCCCGCTCTGACCTTCCCAGCCACATCACCAGACCCCTGGCCATGCGGGTCATCCGCACTGCGATGCGGACACGGAACCCCTGCACGGCGCGCATGGCGTCACCGATGACGCCGGTGAGCGCGACATGGAGTGGGTGACGCCCGTCCGTGCGTCGCCGACCGCGTCAGCCGGAACGAACAGGGCGGCGCCGTCTCCGCGGGCTGTGACGGAGTCCGGCAGGGCCTCGTGGTGAAACTCCTGTCAGCCCAGGCCCTACTTCTGGACCACGGTCGGTCCGCCTTCAGGACCGGATGCGCGGGTCCGGGGCGCGGCGGCCCTACAGGGAGGGAGCGGGATCGTCCGGCTGGTTGAGGAGTGCCGCGATGTGTTCTTTGGGGTAGCGGCGTGCTCCGCCGGGGGTGCGGAAGGGTTTGAGGACGTTGTCCCATTCGCCTCGGTGGAGGCTGCGGGGGCGGATGTTGAACAGGGCGGCGACTTCGCTGGGTGTGAGGACGTCGGGGCGGCCGTCGAGGAGGTAGCTGTAGTCGGGCATGAGGGGCTTTCCGTGTCCGGTGTTGTGTGAGTGGTCGATCGGGTGGCCCCGCCTCCCCGGGGAAGGAGGAGGCGGGGCTTCGGGCTGGTGCGCAGGGCACCGGCCCGTCCGCACCGGCCCGGGGGACAGGTCGGGTGGTGCGGAGCCTGGAAGGGCTGGTCCGCCGGGGGAGCGGGTTACCAGGGGAAGACGGCGCGGACCGTGATCGCGCCGCAGGAGTGCTGTTTCCAGTCCCAGTAGGAGCACAGGGCCTCGACCAGGCGTAGCCCGTTGCCGCTGGGGCGCAGGGGTTCGGGGTCGGGCACGGCCGGGAAGCTGGGTTCGTCTCCGGGGCGGGGGCCGTTGTCGGTGACCCGGAGTTCGAGGTGGCGTGAGGTGCGCTCGATCTCGACGCGGATGCTGCCTCCGGGGAGTCCGGACGCCGAGTGACGCAGCGCGTTCGTGACCATTTCCGATACGGCGATGCTGACGGGTTCGGCCAGGCTCGGCCGGGAGCGGGTGGCCTGGGCGGCCCAGCGGCGGGCGATCTTGACGTGGCCGAGTTCGGGGCCGAGCAGAATGCCTGATTTGGTGCTGGTTCCACACAGTCGGCGTGGAAGCGTCGGGACCTGGACGATAGGCTTGTTCATGTCTCACCTCGGGGGTTTCGGGGTGGGGCACCTTGCCTCGGAGATCGCTCTCACCTTCGGTCTCCGGGGCTTTTTCATGCCCTTGTAGATATTTGGCCCGATATGGGCTGCGAAGCTTTCTGTATTTGCTTCGTCACGAACCTTGCCAACTGGTCTGTCTTTGGCGCTATGCTTATTACCTAAGACGGTAAAACTTCTATGGCCAGCGATATTTTTGGTTGGCCTGGTGGTGTGATGGTGCAAGAAGAAGATGCCGACAAGGCTGCACAGCTTCGTTTCGGCAAGTTGCTCCGCAAACTCCGAGGTCAGGCGGGTCTTACTCAGCAGGAACTCGCTTCCCTGGCTGTGGTGTCACAGAGCACCGTCAGCGATTTGGAACGCGGGAAAAAGGGGACACGGAGAGATCCAGTAGTACGTCTCGACAAAGCCCTTACCGCCCGGGGCATGCTCGTGGACGCGTGGGACGCGGTGTTCTCCGGAGCCGGGGTGACCGCGTACTTCCGAGAGGTGGCCGAGGCGGAGCAGATGGCTCCCAAGATCCGCGAATACTCCCACGGCCTGGTTCCTGGGCTGTTCCAGGTCGAGGGGTACGTGCGGGCCATCAACGAAATCGCCAACCCCGAAGCCACCACGGAGACCATCGACCAGATCGTGAAGACCAGGAAGTACCGACAACAGATCCTGGACCGGCCCCACCCGCCGACGATCACGGTGCTCCTGGACGAGGTGGTGCTGCTGCGACGGTTCCGGAAGCCGGAGGTGATGAAGGAACAGATCGATCACCTCATTGACCTGTCCTATCGCCCGCGCATGAAGCTTCAGATCGTGCCGATCGCGACCGAGGGACATCCGGGTCTGGGCGGGTCCTTTACGCTGATAGACGTGCCCGACGCGGGCACATTCGCCTATGTCGAAAGCCAGAGGACAGGGGTGTCACTGAAGCAGCCGGACGTTGTGGCAAGCTACGACCGGACATTCGCGGAGCTCAGGAGCGCCGCCCTGCCGGTGCCCTCGTCACGGTCCCGCATGGAAGAGATTCGAGGCAGCATCACATGATGACCGAGGACTGGAACAAGTCCAGCTACAGCAACGCCGAGGGCGGCAACTGCGTGGAAGCCCGTCGTGACCAGGCGGCCGTCCTGGTCCGCGACACCCAGAACCGGCCGCTCGGCCACCTGGCCGCTCCGGCTGCCGAGTGGACGGCCCTGTTGGGTGCGGTACGCGGTCGGTAGCGTCAGCACGTGAACGGATTTCTCATGGAAGAGATTCGAGGCATGATCGCATGATGACTGAGGCTTGGAGCAAGTCCAGCTACAGCAACGGCACCGGTGGCAATTGCGTGGAGGCCCGTCGCGATCAGGCCGCCGTCCTGTTCCGTGACACCCAGAACCGTGATCTGGGGCACCTCGCGACCCCCACCGTCGAGTGGACCGCCCTGGTCAGCGCCGTTCGCGCCCAGTAGTCCACAGACACGACCGGCCCCGCCCAGACGCACCGGGCGGGGCCGCTCACTGTCCCGCCGCGTAGTCCCGGGGCGATGACCCCAGCACGCGCAGGAACATCGTGGAGAACGCCGACGGGCTCTCGTACCCCAACCCCGTCGCCACCCTGGTCACCGGCTCACCTCTGGCCAACAGCGGCAGCGCGTGCAGCACGCAGGCCCGCTGCCGCCACTGCGCGAAGCTCATCCCCGTCTCCGCCCGGAAGAGCCGGTGCACCGTCCGCTCGCTGACGTGCAACCGCCCCGCCCACCGCGCGGGCGGATCGTGCACGTCCGGCGCTCCCAGGAACTCCTCGCACATCTCCCGCAACCCCTCGTGCCCCGGCATCGGCAGGTCCAGCGGCAGCGGCACGAGCCGACGCAGTTCGTGCAGCACCAGCGCGAACACCGCCGCGTCCCGGCCGTGCGGGGAGTAGCGCGGCTCCAGGTCCACCGCCGTCAACAGCAGTTCCCGGAGCAGCGGCGACACCTCCACCACCTGGCAGCGCCCCGGGAACCACGCGACCGCGCTCGGCTCCAGGTACAGGCTGCGCGTGCTCACCCCCGTCATGACCACCCGGTGATCGGTCCCGGCCGGGATCAGCACGGCCCGGTGCGGCGGCACGGTCCACTCCCCGTCCGCGGTCTGGACCCGCATCACCCCCGTCGCCCCGTAGAGGAACTGCGCCCGCCGGTGCTGGTGGGCGGGCAGCACGTGCTCGGGCGGGTAGTCGGTGCCGATCGCCAGCACGGGCCGGTCGATGGAGTCCACCTCGGCGACGGGGATGTTGCGCACGGGACCGAAGCTATCGGGTGTTGTCCGCTGCGCGAAGGACAGTGGCGTTCCTTCGAAAGCGCGCCAACCACCGTCTGCCTAACGTGGTCCGGGTGCTCACCTTCGTCCTTCCCCTGCTCGCCCTGGGCCTGCTGACCGGCGTCACCACCGTCCTGTTCGGCTTCGGCGGCGGCTTCGTGGTCGTCCCCGTCGTCTACTACGTCACCCGCGCCCAGGCCGACCCCGGCGTGGACCCGATGGCCGTGGCCGTGGCCACCTCCACCGCCGTGATGGTCGTCAACGCGCTCACCGCCACCCTCTCCCAGCACCGGGCCGGGCGGCTGCGCCGCGACTACGTGTGGCCGCTGGCCGCCTACATCGGCGTCGGCGCGGTGCTGGGCTCCCTGGTCGCCACGGTCGTCGGGGGAGGGGCCCAGCGCGTGCTGTTCATCGCCTACATCGCCGTCACCCTGCTCGACACCCTCCTGCGCAAGGGCTTCCTGACCCGCGACCCCGACGCCGGGCCCCGACTGCTGGGGCGGCGCACCACCACGGCGGGCGGGGTCGCGATCGGCGCGGTGACCAGCTTCCTCGGTGTGGGCGGCAGCGTCATGACCGTCCCCCTGCTGCGCCGCCGGGGCCTGCCGATGGGGGAGGCGACCGCGATGGCCAACCCGCTCAGCCTCCCCGTCGCGGTGGCGGGCACGGCGGTGTACGCGCTGTTCGGCGACGGGGGAGGCACCGGGCCCGGCCACCTGGGTTCGGTGGACCTCGTGGCCGGAGCCCTCCTGCTCGCCGGGTCGCTGCCCGCCATCGCCGTCACCCGCCGCCTGGTGGGCCGGGTGCCCGACCGGGTGCACGCGGTCTCCTACGTGGTGCTGCTGGCGGTGGTCCTGGCGGCCTTCGTGCTCGTGTGAACGTCCGGCCGGGGGCCTCCTACCGCTGACCGGCTCTCAGCGGAACCGTCCCACCGCTGACCTTCCCTCCGCCGCCCCTCCCGCCGAGTACCGCTGGTCGCCGGAGGCTCCGCCGGGACGCGTGTCGGTGCCCAGTCCCCCCGCCACCTGCGGAAATACTGGTCGTATGGATCTAGAGGGAGCCCGCGTCCTGGTGGCCGGGGCCACGGGCGTACTCGGCAAGCACATCAGCAGGGCACTGAACCGGGAGGGCGCGCGGGTCGTCCTCGCCGGACGCGACGAGGAGGCGCTCGACGCGCTCGCGCGGGAACTCGACGGGTCCTCCACGGCCGTGTTCGAGGCGGCCGACACCGAGGGCTGCGCCGCCCTCGTGCGCCGCACCGCCGAGGAGCAGGGCGGACTGGACGGGCTGGTCATCGCCTTCGGCGTCGTGGCCTTCGACACCGGCTCCGACTCCGGGTCCGGCATCGAGGACGCCGCGGTCGAGAAGATGTTCCAGGTCAACACCCTCGCGCCGATGGCGATGCTGCGCGCGGCGGTCGGCGCGGTCAAGCCCGGCGGGGCGGTGGCGGCGGTCACCGCCGTGACCGCCGAGTACCCGACCCACGGCATGGCGGCCTACTCGGCCAGCAAGGCCGCCCTGTCGGCCTGGCTGACCGCCGCCCGCGCGGACTACCGGACCAGGCACGTCGCGGCCCTGGACGTGCGCGCGCCGCACATGGACACCGGCCTCGCCGACCGCCCCCTGGCCGGGACCGCGCCCGCGAACCTGCCCGAGCCCCACCCCGTGGACGAGGTGGTGGACGCGATCGTGCGGGCCCTGCGCTCCGACGCCAGGACGGTGGCCTTCGACCCCCGGGAGCGCAAGCTCACCGTCCGGTAGCCGGTGGCGCCCGCGTCGAGGCCCTGTGCCAGGGTTCGGTCATGGACCCCCGACCTCCCGAACCCCCTCGGTCCGACGAACCGGCCCTCGCGGCGCTGGGCGCCCTGGTGGACCGCTCCGTCATCCAGATCGCCGAGGCCGCACGCGACGCGCGCACCTTCGACCGCGAGACCGTCCGCGCCGTCTCCGACCTGTGGGACAACGCCGTTGTGCCCCTGTTCCGGGCCGCGACGGGTCGGACCGGTCGTGAGAGGGAACGGCGCGCTTTTCCGCCCCGGGCGGGCATGCCATCGCCGGACCGGGCGGCGCGTCAGCCTTCACCGGATCCGACCGCCAAGCCCTCACACCGAACCCATCCCGAAAAAATCAGTGAAGGGTGTCCGCGCCTTTGTCAAACGCCTCCCTGTGCCGTTCGACTTCGGGGAGGTGGTCGGCGGTCCAGGAGCGCAGGATCGAGAAGGGCTCCTCGAGCGTGCGGCCCAGCGGTGTGATCCGGTACTCCACAGCAACGGGGCGTTGCATCAGTACCCGGCGCTGGACGAGGCCGTTGCGCTCCAACCGTCGCAGTGCCTGCGTCAGCGATTTCTGAGTGACCCCGTCGAGCTCCCTCTTGAGCTCGTTGAAGCGTCGCGGCTGCCGGCACAACGCGGCCAGCAGCAGATGACCCCACTTGTCCAGCAGCTGATCCAGGAGTTCGCGCTGCGGGCCGACGATGGTCTCGTGATCGGCCCGATCTTCGCGGATACCAGGTTTCTTTGAAGTACCTGTCATGTACCAGGTATACCAGAGATACCGGCAATCCAGAGGAATCTCATGACCGAACAGTCCCTGCCCAGCCTCAATCTCAAGCGCCAGGACGGAGTGCTATGGGTCTCGATTGATGTTCCGCCCGTCAACCTGATGACGGCGCAGCTCATGCTCGACCTGGACGCCGTCGCCGCATCGGCCGAGAATGATCCCGATCTGCACGTCATCGTGGTCCAGAGCGCTAATCCGGAGTTCTTCCTGGCGCACGGCGACCTGTCATTCGTGGAGGACCCCGCGACCTACGCCGCCCTCCCGGTCGCGGAGGAGACCCTTGTCGGGACGGGCCCGATGATGCGGCTTCATGAACGCTGGCGGCGTCTGCCCCAGACCACCATCGCCAAGGTAGCGGGACTCGCCCGTGGCGGTGGAGCCGAGCTGGTCTCCAGCCTGGATCTGCGATTCGCGGCCCTTGAGACTGCGGCGTTCGGCCAGTTCGAGGCGCTGATCGGCATCGTCCCCGGAGCCGGTGCAACTGCCCACCTGCCCCGCCTCGTGGGTCGCGCTCGCGCTCTCGAGATCGTGCTGACAGGCGGGCTCGTCGACGCGGCGACTGCCGAGCGGTGGGGTTGGGTGAACCGAGCTCTGCCCGCCGCGGAACTGGATGAATATGTTGAGTGGGTCGCACTGGCCATCGCCTCTCTGCCCGACGGTGTCCGCGCCGCGGCTACCGAAGCGATCGACGCGGCCGACGGCACGCTTGAGGGCGCACTGCGCGCGGAAAACCGCCTGCTCGGCGAAACGTTCACTCCCGCGTCTGGAGAGCTTGCCCGGGCAGCGCTCGCGGCCGGGGTTCACACGCGCGAGGTGGAGCTGAACCTCGAAGAGGTGCTGCGCGCGAACCTCGTCCGACATTCGTAACTAATCGCCCTGCGCGGGTGGAGTGCGGAAGTTGCCCGTGCGGTCCGTTTGGTAATTCGGGTCGAACGACCGTACGGGCCGCCTCCAACTCCGTGAAGCTGATTGTCTCGGGATGGGTTCGGCGTGAGGGCTCGGCGATCGGATCCGGTGGTGGCAGATTTCCGGGATACCAGATCGCCCCTGGTCGTAGCATGCAGATGGGGTTCGCAAACCACGAAGCGTGCTAACGCTGCCGTCTCCTGATGAGGACATGTGCTCCATGATGACAAAAGAAGAGGCAATTGAAGTCGGCAGAAAATTCTTTGATGACGCGGTTGGTGAATTAATTCTCCAGGGAGGGATGATATCGGAGCAGGATATTTTCTGTCATGAAAAGTACGTTGTCCTTCCCTGGGATTCGATCGGCTTCCTGGAGGAGGGAAAATGGGAGGAGCGCTTCATTGGGAACGCTCCCATCAGGGTGGATCGGGATACCGGTGATTGCGAATTCATAGGAGTTCTGCAGGCGGTGGAGTACCGAAAGCTCGGTTTTCCTGTATAGCGGAGAACCCTTGGTGCCGTCGGCCGGGGTGAGTCCGCCGAAACGCGGAGCCGTGCCGTGCCAGAGGGCGCCCTGCGCGGACGCCGAGCCGGACCGGGCCGGGCTTCCCTCCGAGGCGGGGGAAGCCCGGGAGACGCTCCGCTGCTCGGCACGCCTGATCGGTTTCCTCTTCGGGTCCCGGTGACGGTTACCGTCGAACGCGGTGGGGCTCGATCCACCTCGACGCACCCCCACGGTTGTCCGGGAACGGCGAGGGCCCGCCCTCCCGGACCGGGCGGCGCGTCAGCCTTCAGGGTCCAGCACCGCCGCCGCGGCGGCCATGTCGGCGTCAGCGCCGGTGGTCAGCGCGTACAGGGCGTACCCGATCGGGGAGGCGTCCCACAGGCACCTGGCCTGCGCCGCCAGGCCGGGGTGGACGTGCCCACCCGCCCGCTCGTAGGCGGTGAGGGTGGCCCGCAGCATCTCTTCGCCCGCGGCGCCGTACTGGGCGGACAGGTCGCGCGCGGGGTCGTCCACGCGGGCGGTCGTCCAGTCCAGGACCCCGGTGATCGCACCCTGCCCGTCGAGCAGCACGTGCGCGGGGTAGATCTCGCCGTGGGTCATCACGGTCCGCTCGGGCCAGCAGGTGTCGTCATCGAGCCACGCCCTCCAGGCCTCGGTCAGGGCGGGGGAGACGGTGAAGGCCTCGCTCACGCGGGCGATGTCGTCCCGCCACGCCTGACGTACCCGGGCCGGGGTACGGACCTCGACGCCCGCCGCCTCGGCCCGCTCCGGCGTGATCGAGTGCAGGCGGGCCAGCAGACGCCCCAGGCGCTCGGCGTAGTCGGGGCTGGCGGGGTCCATGTGCCAGACGGGCTCCCCGGCGTCGGTCAGGGTCAGGCCCGGGTCGCCGGGCAGGGCCGGGTAGGCGATCAGCTCGGGGGAGCGGACCCGCCAGTCGGGGACCGCGACGCCGTCCCCGGCCAGGACCGGGGCGACCAGGTCGAGGATGCGCGTCTCGGCGGCCATGCCCCCGGAGACGTCGGCGCAGCGCGGTACGCGCAGCACCCACCTCCGGCCGGTCGCGTCGCGGGCCATGACGACGCGGTAGTCCAGGCCCGCCTCGTTCACCGTGGCGTCCTCCGCGGACAGGTGCAGGCCGTGGGCGGCGGCCAGGGCGATGGTGTCGTCGATCGTGCTCATGGGGCCAAGTTGCCATCCGTGCCCGCGCCACGCCAAACGACAGGTCGTGCGGGCGCTGTCGGGCGCGGCCCACGAGCGGTCGCGCTCCAGCCCGGTCCCGAGCCGCCGCGGAGCACCGTCCGCCGGGTACGGGTCGGGGCGGCGATCCCGCCGACCGTCCGTCGCGGACGGTCTGGAGCGGGTTCGCCGGATCAGTCGTCCGCGCGGCGGACCACCCAGTCCGGGGCCCACACCTCACCCGGGGTTCGCGGGCCCGAGGCGCGCAGGTACTCGCGCAGCGCGCTCAGCACGGGGTGCCGCTCCCCGCTGCGGGACAGCAGCACGTGCGGGTAGACCGGGGTCGGGTCGCGCAGGGGGACGCGCCGCAGGTCGTGGCTCTGCGGCCACAGGTACCGGTCCCCGCTGCCGACGAGGGTGGCCAGGGAGGCGGAGTCGGCCAGCGCGTCCATCAGGGCCTCGTCACCGAAGTTGGGGCCCAGCGCGTCGATGCTCAGGCCGAAGGCCTCCGACAGCGCGCGGTAGAACTCCGCCCACTCCGTGTCCGGCCTGATCCCGGGGATCCAGATCCGGTGGCCGGCCAGGTCCGCGGGCCTGACCTCGCGTGCCCCCGCCAACGGGTGGGCGGGCCCGACCAGCAGCTCCAGGGGTACGTCCAGGAGCCGTTCGCCGCTGACCCCGGCCGGGACCCGCTCCGCCGCCAGGGCGCGGAAGGACGCGTCGACGGTTCCTTCGAGCACCGCCCGGGCGGCCTGGACGGCGTTCTCCCCGCTCAGCGTGACCGCGTCCAGGTCCGCCCCCGGGTGGGAGCGGTAGAACCGGTAGACGGCCTGGGCCGGGGCGATGCGCCGGTTGAGCACGTCCACGCGCAGGGGGCGGCTGCCGGGGCGCACGGCCCGCTCGGCCTGCTCCAGGGCCGCGAGGACCCTCCGGGCGTGCGGCAGCAGGACCCGCCCGTCCAGGCTCGGCCTGGAGCCCCGGGAGGTCCGCACCAGGAGCGTGACCCCGAGGTGTCGCTCCAGGGCGGCGATCCGCTTGGAGACCGCCTGCTGGCTGATCCCGAGCTCCTCCGCCGCTGCCTGGAACTGGCCGGTCCCGGCGACGGCCACGAACGTGCGCAGCGCTTCGACATCCACGACCCCAGCCTACTGTTACAACTGGTGGTTGTATCCGGTGGGCCGTGCGGTTGTTTGACCGGGCGTCGCGCGGGGTGGTGGGATCAGCGCATGTCCACACGCACAGAGCAGGTCATGTACGTCCAGACACCCGAGTTCGCACGTCACGCGGAGCGCATCGCGGAGGTGACCGACGCGACGTCCCGGCTGAACGTGCTGCCGTTCAGCGACAGCGAGGGCCGCGCCGAACTACTCTCCGTTGTGTTCGGCGGCCCGCTGCCGGAGTCGGTGACGATCTACCCGCCGTTCTTCACCGAGTACGGGCTCGACACGGCGTTCGGGGAGGACGTCTTCGTCAACCAGGGATGCACGTTCATGGACAGGGGCGGCATCCGCGTCGGCGACCGTGTCATGATCGCGCCGAGGGTCAGCCTCATCACCGGCGGGCACCCCCTGCCCCTCGCCGAGCGCCGCGAGTACCTCTCCTTCGCCCCGATCACCATCGGGGACGACGTCTGGATCGGAGCGGCCGCCGTGATCACGCAGGGGGTGACCATCGGCGCCGGTTCCGTGGTCGCCGCGGGCGCGGTGGTCACCCGCGACGTCCCCGCCCGCACCCTGGTCGGGGGAGTCCCCGCCCGCGTGATCGGGGCGATCGACTGAGCCCGCCCCGGGTCACCCGGCCCGCAGGGGGCCGGACTCCGACGCCGGGGCGGCGAAGTACTCGTGCGCCGTGCGGGCGAGCAGCGTGGCGCCGTCGGCGATGACCCCGTTGGCGGCCTCCCCCACGCAGACGGCGGCGAACTCGGGCTGGTGGTTGCTGACCGGAAAGCAGCCCAGGCCGATGTAGGGGTGGATGGCCGGAACGTGCTGGGAGACGTTGCCCATGTCGGTCGAGGCCCGGTTCATCGTCTGGTGTTCGGGGGGCGCGTCGAACCGCCGCCCGAGCGCGAGGGCGTGACGCGTGTAGATCTCCAGGGCGCGCTCGTCGGTGCGGAACTCCGAGTAGGGCTGCGACTCCGGGGTGAACTCCAGGGCGGTGTCGGTCGCCAGCGCTCCGGCCCGGAAGCACTGTTCCACCCGGCGGCGCAGCGGCTCCAGCTGCTCCAGGCTCTCGGCCCGGGTGTACCAGCGGCCCTCGGTCACGGCGGGGATGGCGTTGGGCGCCTGCCCGCCCACCGTCTGGATCCCGTGGACGCGGGTGCCCGGCGGGAGCTGCTGGCGCAGCAGGCCGAGGGCCACCTGGGCGACCACGAAGGCGTCGTTGGCGTTGCGGCCCTCGTGCGGGTAGGCGGCGGCGTGGGCCGACCGGCCGGTGAAGCGGACGTGGTCGTGGGCGACGGCGTAGGGCTCGGCCCGCGGCGCGTCCACCGGCCCGGGGTGGGCCATCAGCGCCAGGTCCAGGTCCCGGAAGGCTCCGGCGTCCAGCAGTTCGATCTTGCCGCCGCCGCCCTCCTCGGCCGGAGAGGCGATCACGTCGATGCGCAGGTCGAGCGGATCCGCCCAGGGGCGCAGCGCGATCGCCGCGCCCGCCGACATCGCGGCGATCAGGTTGTGCCCGCAGGCGTGGCCCAGGCCGGGCAGCGCGTCGTACTCCACGACGAAGCCGACCCGGCGCCGACCGGACCCGTAGGAGGCGTGCAGCGCGGTGGGAAAGCCGAGGTAGGCGGCGTCCACGGCGAAACCGAACCGCTCCAGCAGCTCCGCCGTCCACCGCGCCGCGCGGTGCTCCTCCCAGGCGGTCTCGGGGTGGGCGTGCAGCGTCTCGGAGTAGGAGACCAGGTGCGGCAGGTGCTCCGCGGCGCTCGGCAGCGCGCCGGGTTCAGCGGTCATCGCCCGGCACCCCGTATCCCGGTGAGGCGGCCGGTTCCAGGCCGCGCCGGACGTAGTCGTCGCGCTGGGGGAGCCAGACCCCGAGCAGTTCCGCCAACTCCCCGATCGGGTCCTCCCGCCAGTCCACGCGCAGGTCCGTGTCGCGCCAGCCGTGCGCGGACACGGTGGACAGGCCCGCGGAGTAGACCGGTCCGGCCTCGCCTCCGGCGGCCAGGCCCGCGGCCAGGGCGGTGAGCAGGCGTTCCTCCAGCTCCCCCCGGGCCGAGGCGAAGGCCTCGCACATGGCCGCGGGGACGCCCGGGTCCGAGAGCATGTTCCCGGCGGCGGCGCAGTGGGGGCCGGTGGCCTCGCCGTGGACGCCGAGGGTGAGGCCGCCGCTGAACGTGGCCGCGGCGCCGGAGGCGTCCACCACCGTGAGCTGCCGGTAGGCGATGTCCGGTGCGGTGCCGGTCACGGCGTCGAGCGCGGCCCGGGGGCTCGCGCCCGCCGCGAGCCGGTCCAGCAGCGCCGTTCCCAGCCGGGGGTCGGTGATGTTCTGTGAGGCGACCGCTCCGACGGAGTCGCGCAGGTGGACGACCCGCGCGGCGACGGCGGGGGAGGACGAGGACGCGGCGATGCCGAACCTGCCGTCCTGGTGGGCCGCGATGGAGAAGGTCACTTCCCGCCTCCCGAGATCACGGCGGTCGCGTCGATCTCCACGAGCCATTCGGGCCGGGCCAGGGCCTGGACGACGATGCCCGTGGAGACCGGGTGGACCCCCTTCAACCAGCGCCCCATCTCGCGGTAGACCTCCTCGCGGTAGCGCGGGTCGGTGAGGTAGACGGTCACCTTCACGATGTCCTCCAGACCGCTGCCCGCCTCCCTGAGCAGGAGGTCGATGTTGGCCATGGCCTTCTCGGTCTGCGCGCGGACGTCGCCGACGCCCACGGACTCCCGGGTGTCCAGGTCCTGGCCGATCTGGCCGCGCAGGTACACGACCCCTCCGGCCACCACCGCCTGGCACAGGTCGTTGTCGAGGTTCTGCTCGGGGTAGGTGTCCCTGGTGTTGAACTTGCGGATGCGCGTGTGCGTGGTCAAGGTGTGATCACCCCTGGGTGTGGGACGGGTGCGGGTGCGCGTCGTGGTGTTCCATGTAGCCGCGCTGGATGCAGATCTGGTCGGCCACGTACTTGGCGTCGTGCCAGGCCCCCCAGATGAAGCTCGAACCGCGGCGGGACTGCCACGGCAGCCCCATGAAGTAGACGCCGGGCTCGGAGGAGACCCCGCGCTGGTGCCGGGGCCTGCCGTTCTCGTCGAACGCGTCCACCCGCAGCCAGCCGTAGTCGGCGGTGAAGCCGGTCGCCCACAGGACGGTCCCGATCCCGGCGGCGGCGAGGTCGAGTTCGGTGAGGGGGTCGGTCACCGACTCCGGGTACGCGCCCAGGACGCGGGCCTCGGGCTCCTCGGGCAGGTCGAGTCCGTTGCGTTCGACGTAGGCGTCGGCCTCGTCCAGCAGCGACAGGTAGTTGGCGTCGCCGCGGGCGATGTTGTCCCGCAGGTCGGGCGCGAAGCGGACGGTTCCGGCGTCGAAGGACTCCGTCCGGCCGACCAGCGTGACGCCGCGCCCGGCCAGGGCCCGGAAGTCCACGGTGTGGCCGCCGTGCGCGCCGCTGACCGCGATCGTGACGTGCTCGGCGCCCTGCGCGGGGGCCGAGGCCTCCCACTTGCCGAGGACGCCCAGCCACCAGACGAAGTCGTGCCCCCGGTATCTGCGCGGCGGGCGGTCGTGCGGACCGACGGAGAGGTACACCCGTCGGCCGCTGGCACGGAGTTCGTCGGCGATCTGGACCCCCGAGGAGCCCGACCCGACCACGAGCACGCCGCCCTCGGGCAGCTGCCCGGGGTTGCGGTAGGCGCTGGAGTGGAGCTGGACCAGACCCGAGTCCTCGGGGACGAGCGGGGGGACGACCGGCCGCTGGAACGGGCCGGTGGCGGCCACGACGTAGCGGGCGTCGATGTCACCGTCCGAGGTCCGGACCCGGAACCCCCGGCGTCCGGTGTTGCGCTGCACCGAGGTCACCTCGACCCCGCACCGGATCGGCGCGCCGATCTTCTCGGCGTAGGTCGCCAGGTAGTCCGCGACGCCGTCCTTGGAGGCGAAGTCCTCGGGGTCCAGACCGGTGAACTCCAGTCCGGGGAACCGGTCGTGCCAGACGGGCCCGTTCGTGACCAGCGAGTCCCACCGCTCCGAGCGCCAGCGCTCGGCCACACGGTTCCTCTCCAGGACGACGTGGGGCACCCTGCGGTCGCTGAGGTGCTCGCTCATCGCGATTCCGGCCTGCCCCCCTCCGACGACGACGACCTCGATCTCTTCCAGTGACATGCACAGCCTCCAGGCTCTGGTCAACGCGTGTGTTCGGGGCGGGTGCGTCCCGCGTGCCTCCCCCGGCCGCGCGGGCACCGCCCCCCGGGTCCGGCCGCGGCCGGACCCGGACAGGTGGGGGAGGGCTCAGCGCGGGGCCCGGTCGCTCTCGTGCAGCAGGTCGGAGCCGCTGGTCTCGGGCATGGTGCGCAGTGTGACCGCGCCGATGACGCCGATCACGATCATGGTGAAGGCGGGGACCATGCTGCTGCCGGTGAGGGAGATCAGCCAGGTCATCAGGTACGGCAGGGTTCCGGCGAAGAACGCCCCGGCGACGCTGTAGGCCATCGACAGCCCGCTCTGCCGGGTCCGGGTCGGGAAGAGCTCCGCCACCGCCGACGCGTGGGTGCCCAGGATGACCGCCAGGATCGCGGCCAGGCCGAAGGTCGCGGCGAACGCCGCCCAGGAGGTCTGCACCTGCATCAGCCAGAACAGCGGCACGGCGGCCACGATCAGCAGCGCGGCGGCGGTGTAGAGCACCGGCTTGCGGCCCACGCGGTCCGACACCCTGCCCGAGAGCGGGATGATCCCCATGGCGACGACCGAGGCCACCGCGGAGAGCAGGGCCGCCCGGTCGGCGGGCACGCCCACGATCTCCTCCTGGTAGGTGATCAGGTACACCAGGACGATGTAGAAGGTGGAGTTCATGAAGGTCTCGATGCCGACCGTCTGGAGGAACTGCCTGCCGTTGGAGCGGAACACCTCGACGACCGGCTGGCTCGGGACGTTGTTCATGTCCTCCAGCGCGCGGTACTCGGGCGTGTCCTCGATGCGCAGGCGGATGTAGAGGCCCACCGCGGCCATGGGCACTGTCAGCAGGAAGGGGATCCGCCACGCCCAGTCCAGGACGACCTCGGCCGGGAAGGACGCGTGCAGGGCCCACACGGCGAACGACGCGCACAGGAACCCGGCGACCGAGCCGAACTCGATCCAGGAGCACCCGAACCCGCGGCGCTTGGGCGGCGAGAACTCCGCGAGGAAGGCCGCGGCCGAGCCGAACTCCCCGCCCGCGGCGAGCCCCTGGATGATGCGGGCGACCACCAGCAGGATCGGCGCGAGGATGCCGACGGACTCGTAGCTGGGCAGCAGCCCGAGCATGAGCGTGCCCGCCGCCATCGAGATGATGACGATCGACAGCGTGGTCTTGCGCCCGAAGCGGTCACCGAGGTGGCCGAAGAGCACCGAGCCCAGCGGGCGCACGAAGAACGCCACGGCGAAGACCGCGAAGACCGACAGCAGGGCGGTGGTGCCGTCCTGTTCGGGGAAGAACACCTGCGCCATGGTGGTGGCCAGGTAGGCGTAGACGGCCCAGTCGAACCAGTGGACGAAGACGCCCACCGCCCCGGCGAACACACCCCGCCGCAGGTCCTTCTCGTCGACCTGCTCCGCGACCTCGCTCGTCATCTCTTCTCCTGGGGGTCTCGTCCTGGCGCGCACCGGGGTCGGTGAGGCCGCGGCGGCCTCCCCGTTCGGGGCGTCCCTGCGCATGGTCAGGCGGTCGCTCGTTCGCGGGAGTGGGGTCCCGAACGCCCGGCGGGGAAGGGGCGGGGCCCCGGCGCCGTCGGTATCCGACCTGCCTGTGTCAGGGGTCACCACTATCCAGGCGGGGCCTAGGATCTGTAAAACACATAGTTCCGAAGATCTCCTTCGGAAAAAGCGATAGGGGAGGTCCCCACCGATGGGCGACGTGAGCCTGCGGCAGCTGGAGTACCTGAGGGCCATAGCCAGGCTCGGATCGGTGACGGCGGCGGCGCGGGAGCTGTTCGTCTCGCAGTCGACGGTCTCGACGGCGCTGTCCGACCTGGAGGCCGCGCTGGGGGTCACCCTCTTCGTCCGCTCCCCGAAGGGGATGCGCCCCACCGCGTCGGGGCAGCGCGCCCTGGCCGTGGCCGACGACGTGCGGGCCAGCCTCGAACAGCTCCGGGAGACCGCCAGCCGGGAGAGGGAGGAGGTCGAGGGGGACCTCACCATCGGCTGCTACGCGACCATCGCGCCGATCCTGCTGCCGAGGGTCATCGCGGAGTTCTCGCGCCGGTATCCGCAGGTGCGGCTCTCGTTCGTGGAGGCCTCCCACGGGACCCTCCTGGACGACCTGCTCAACTCCCGCATCGACCTGGCGATCACCTACCACTACGAGCTGGCGGGCGTGCGCCCGGCGGTCGGCGTGGCCTCGACGTGGCTGCGGTCCGATCCCCCCTACGCGCTCACCCCGGTGGACGGGCCCCTGAGCGCGAAGGGGGAGCTGACCCTGGCGGACCTGGCGGACGAGCCGCTGATCCTCTTCGACCTGCCGCCCGGCGGCGACTACTTCCTCGGCCTGTTCGACAGGGCGGGGCTGACGCCCAACGTGCGCTTTCGCACCACGAGCTTCGAGATGGTGCGCGCCCTGGTGGCCCGCGGCCTGGGCAACGCCCTGCTCACCCAGCGCACCGTGCTGGAGCGCAGCTACGAGGACCTGCCCTACGCGACCAGGGAACTCGACATCCGGTCCGAGGGGCTCGGGATCGAGGTCATGCGGCTCGCCGGGCGCAAGCCGGTGCGGCGGATGGAGGCCTTCGTCGACGTGTGCAGGGAGGTCGTGGTCTGACCCGCCGCCCGCGTGGACCGGAGCGGAACGGGGCGGGAGGCCTCGGCGGCGGACGGAGGCGCCCCGACCCCGGACCCGGGCGTCCGGGGCCGGGTCGGCCCGGGGCGAAGCGCTCACCCCCGCGCGGTGCGCTCCTCAGGGGCGGTCCTCGCGCGCCGCCGAGAGCTGTGCGGTGGCCAGGTGCGGGAACTCCGCGGCGGTGGTGAACCGGTCCTGGTCGTGGTGGACGGTGAGTTCGCCGCCGCTGTCGGCCACGCGTTCGCGCAGGGTGGCCAGGCCGCGCAGCCGGGTGGGCGGTTCCTCGGCGGCGCCGTCGTTGACGATGGTGATGCCGGTCTCGGTCAGGGTGATGCGCACCCGGCTGGCCTGGGCGTGGCGCAGGATGTTGGTGGTGGTCTCGCGCAGCACCTGGCCCAGCAGCTCGCCCGCGCCCGGGGCCACCTCGGCGCGGCGGTCCACGCGCACGTCGATGTCGGCGGCCTCGAAGAGGTTCTTGGCGTTCTCCAGCTCCGCCGACAGGTTCAGGCGCCGCTGGGCGTGGGCCAGCTCCCGGGTCTGGGTGATGGTGTCACCCACCAGTGCCTGGATCTCGCCGAGTTCCTCCTCGGCGCGGTCGGGGTCGGCGCGCACCAGTTTGCGGGCCAGCGCGGTCTTGAGTTTGACCACGTGCAGGGTGTGGCCCTGGATGTCGTGCAGGTCGCTGGCGAAGCGCATGCGCTCCTGGGCCACGGCCAGTTCGGCCTCGCGCTCACGCGCCGCCGCCAACTCCGCGATGAGGCCGTGCATCGCGTGGACGAGGATCGTGAGGACGACCCCTCCCAGGGCGACGCCCGCCGAGGCGACCACGTACTGGAGCAGGAAGTCGACCACGCCCTCGCGCGACACCACCAGTTTCGCCGTGAGCCCGGCGGCGGCGAAGACGGCGATCCCCGCCACCGCCGCCCGCTGACGGCGCGGCAGGTCGAGGACGATGATGGTGGACACGATGGCGAACCCGTAGGCGGGCATGGAGACGTCCACCAGGAGCATGCCGAGCAGCCACAGGGCCGCGGTGACGGCCAGACCGGTGAACGTGGCCCGGGAGAGGCGCCCCACGTGCCACCGGCTGACGACCAGCAGGGTCACGGCCAGGCTCACACCCATCAGGAGCGCGTCCCGCCACGAGCTGGCGTTCACCGCCACCAGCAGCGCCCCGACGGCGGAGATCGCACCGGACATGAGGTCCACGTGGAGCTTGCGCAGCCGTCCCTGCGTCTCCTCGGTCTTCTCGGAAGTCAAACGTGTCCCTTCCAGGTT
The DNA here is from genome assembly GCF_004217075.1 of Nocardiopsis sp. CNZ308. Classification (NCBI taxonomy): domain Bacteria; kingdom Bacillati; phylum Actinomycetota; class Actinomycetes; order Streptosporangiales; family Nocardiopsidaceae; genus Nocardiopsis; species Nocardiopsis sp. CNZ308. The sequence continues at coordinate 5,300,730 of NZ_SHKJ01000001.1, forward strand.
CGTGTCCACCGGCGCACGGTCCTTCGCCCCGTTCCCGGCGTCGGAGCGGCGGCGCCCGGGCGGAGCGCGGGCGGAGCGCGGGTGTGCCGCCCTCCCCGGACGCGGGCGAGGGTCGCGTCCGCGCCAGCGGGCGCCGGGCGCGCCCCCAGTATCCTTCCGGCTCCGCCGCACGCACCAGTGACACCGCGTCATGGCCTGGACCCGACAAACGTCACGGTCAGGTGGTGACGTGGTCCCACTGCCCCCGGAGCGCGACGACGGCTGCAATGGACACCAGTCCCCCGAACGCAGACCGATCGCCGCGAAGACCTCTGGAGCCCGTCACCATGACGACCGACCGTGCCGAAGGCCCATCCGCCGTCCCCGGCGGCGAGGACCCGCCCGCCGCCGACATCCGGACCCCGGCGCGTTCGACGCCGGTCGCCGAACGCGCCCTCGCCCCGGACCTCGCCCGAGGCATGATGCTGCTGCTGATCGCGCTGGCCCACGTGCCGTGGTTCCTGTACCAGGCGCCCACCGGCCTGGCCATGCTGCACCCGGTCGGCGGCACCCTCGCGGACAAGGTCGCGCAGTTCGTGACGATCGTCGTCGTGGACGCCCGGACGCACACGATGTTCGGCTTCCTCTTCGCCTACGGCATCGGGCAGATGTACCGCAGACAGAGGTCGCGCGGCACCAGCGAGAAGGACGCGCGCGGACTCCTGCGCAGGCGCCACCTGTGGATGCTCGCCTTCGGCGCGGTGCACGCCGCCCTGCTGTGGCAGGGCGACATCCTGGGGACCTACGGCCTGATCGGGCTCATCATGGTGCCGCTGTTCCTCAACCGCAGCGACCGCACCCTCAAGATCTGGTTGTCCGTCCTGCTGGCCCTGGGCGCCCTGGTCACCGCCGTCTCGGTGGCCTCGGTCCTGCTGGCGCCGGACGCGGTGTCCACGGCCGCGGCGACCGACATGCAAAGGGCCAGCATCGCCGAGACGAGCTACCTGCTCTCCACCGTGTTCCGCCTCCCGGCCTGGTTCTTCGGGCTCTTCTCCGGCCTGTTCACCCTGGCCCTGCCGACGGTGTTCCTGATCGGCCTGCTCGCGGCGCGGCACCGGTTCCTGGAGGACCCGGCGCGACACCTGGGGCTGCTGCGCCGGGTCGCGGTCCTGGGCATCGCCGTGGGGTGGGCCGCCGGAGCGGTGCTGGGCCTCCAGCACGTGGGCGTCCTGGACGCCGCCCACATCTCGGCGGTCGCCTCGGTGCACTTCTACACCGGGATCTTCACCGGGGTGGGCTACGCCGCGCTCTTCGGGCTCCTGGCGCACCGGCTCTCCGCCCGGGGGACCCGGCGGTCCCTACCGGTCCGGGCGCTGGTGTCCCTGGGGCGGCGCTCCCTGAGCGGCTACCTGGCCCAGTCGGTGGCCTTCGCCCCCTTCCTGGCCGCCTGGGGCCTGGGCCTGGGCGTGTACCTGTCCAGCTGGTCGGCGGCGCTGGTGGCCGTGGGCACCTGGCTGCTGACCGTCGCGGCGGCGTTCTGGCTCGACCGCGCGGGCAGGCGCGGACCGGCGGAGGTCCTGCTGCGGAGGCTGACCTACCGCAAGCCGTGACGCGGGGCCGTGGCGCGCTCCCGCGACGGGGCGGCGCCACCGCCCCGGCATGACGTTTCTGCCCCCTCCCGGCTCCTGACGCGGTGCCACCGGTGGCACTCCGGAGCCGGGAGAACACCGAAAGACGGATTCCAGCCGACGCCGCGGAGCCGCGGACGGACACGGGGGCACGGCCCTCCCGGTCCGCGGCCCCCGTCACCGAACACCAACGAAAGGGATGACATGGCACTGCCCGCGAGGATCCCGGTCGAGGACTTCTTCGGTTCGCCAGCGCGCGCCGGTGCGACGATCTCGCCGGACGGCACCCGGATCGCCTACCTGGCGCCGTGGAAGGACCGGCTCAACGTCTGGGTCCAGGACCTGGACCCGTCCGGGGGCTTGGACGGCGAGCCGCGCTGCGTGACCGCCGACGAGGCCCGCAGCGTGCAGAGCTACCAGTGGACCGACGACCCCCGCTGGCTGCTCTACCTCCAGGACAGCGGAGGCGACGAGAACTGGCACCTGTTCCGGGTCGATCTGGACGCGCCGGGTTCGGCGGCGGTGGACCTGACCCCCTTCCCCGGCGCCCGGGTGGTGGGCTTCGAGCCCTCCCGGGGACAGCCGGGGAGGATGACCGTGTCGCTCAACGCCCGCGACGCCGCCGAGTTCGACCTGCACGAGTTGGACGTGGCCACCGGCGAGCTCACCATGCTCGCCCGGAGCCCCGGCGCCACGGGGGTCTGGTTCCAGGGCCGCGAGGGTGAGCTGTTCACCAGCTCCCTCAACGCCGACGGCGACTTCGAGGTCTCCCGCCGCGACCCCGAAACGGGCGCCCTGCGCCCGGTCCTGGTCCACGAGGGCGCCGACTACCCGCTGGGCGTCTTCCCCGCGCAGGTCACCCCGGACGGGACCGGCATGTGGATCGGCTCCGCCAAGGGCACCGACCGCACCCGCCTGGTGCGCGTGGACCTGTCCACGGGTGAGGAGATCGAGGTGGACAGCCACCCGGACTTCGACATCGACACGCGCGCACAGGTCTTCCCCACCTTTCCCCCGCCGCTGATCCGGGACCGGAGGGGTGAGCTGCTGGGGGTGCGCTACATGGGTGAACGCCAGGTCGTCCACGCCCTGGGCCCGCACTTCGCCGAGGTGCTGGCCAACCTGGAGAAGCTGTCCGAGGGCGACCTGGCAGCGGTGTCCTGCGACGACAGCGGACAGCGGTGGGTCGTGGGCTTCACCCACGACCGGGACCCGGGCGCGACCTGGTTCTACGACCACTCCACCGGGGAGTCCCGGCTGTTGTTCCGCGCCCATCCGCACCTGGACCCCGACGCGATGGCCCCCATGCGGCCGGTCACCGTCACCGCGCGCGACGGGCTGGAACTGCCCTCGTACCTGACCCTGCCGGTGGGCGTGGAGCCCGAGAACCTGCCGATGGTGCTGATGGTGCACGGCGGTCCCTGGGCCCGGGACAACTGGGGGTTCAACGGTTCGGCGCAGCTGTTGGCCAACCGCGGCTACGCGGTGCTCCAGGTCAACTTCCGCGGCTCCGTCGGGTTCGGCAAGGCCCACATGAAGGCCGCCATCGGCGAGTTCGCCGGGAAGATGCACGACGACCTCATCGACGCCGTGGACTGGGCCGTCGCGCGGGGTTACGCCGACCCGGAACGGGTGGCGATCTTCGGCGGCTCCTACGGCGGCTACGCCGCCCTGGTCGGGGTCACCTTCACCCCCGACCGCTTCGCCGCCGCCGTCGACGTCGTCGGCATCTCCGACCTGGCCAACTTCATGCGCAACCAGCCGGCGTTCGTGCGGCCCGCGCTGGCCAACAACTGGTACCGCTACGTGGGCGACCCGGCCGTCCCCGAGCAGGAGGCCGACATGCTGGCCCGCTCACCGATCACCAGGGTGGACCGGATCACCGCGCCGCTGATGGTCGTCCAGGGGGCCAACGACGCCCGCGTGGTCAAGGCCGAGTCCGACAACATCGTCGCCGCGCTGCGCGGGCGCGGCGTGGACGTGGAGTACCTGGTCTTCGACGACGAGGGGCACGCCATCGTCAACCCGGAGAACCTGATCACCATGTTCGGCGCCATCGACCGCTTCCTCGCCCGCCACCTCGGCGGACGGTGAACCCGTGACCGGGTAAGGCCGCGCCCCCGGTGCCAGGGCAGGGGACCGGGGGGAGTGGAGGCCCGCCCCGGGCAAGGCCCGCGGTCGGCGGGGGACGCGTGTGCGTCGCGCCCTCCGCGTCCCGCCCGCCGGGGACCCTGATCAGTAGGGAACGCGGTTGCGCCCGACGAGGAACCACAGGATGGCCCCGATCAGGGGCGCGATACAGACGAAGATGAGCCAGACGACCTTCATCGCCCCGTCCACCCGCGACGTGAGGATGCTGAACACCGCCGCGATGATCAGCACGACCGCCACCAGGGACACCACCGCGACCCCGACCAGCAGCAGGATCGGGAACACGGTGGTGAGGAGGCCCGAGTCGTTCAGCGCCAGGAGTGACATGTGGTTCCCTTTCGAGGTCCGGGGTCGGGCGTCGTGTCCCCGACCGGCCGCGGTGGATCCGCGGACGGACGGGCTCCCGGAGGTCCGCCGGTGCGGGCCGACCGGGCGCCCCCGCGGGGACGAACACCACGCTAGGTGCGTGACCCGGGGAGAGGCATCCCTCTGGAGAACCCACCGTGTCGTCTCCTAAGGCGGCACGCCTCCGGGAGCGGCGTCGCTTTGGTCGGTGCGCCGACCGACTTTCGTCGGTGCCCTCCGGGCGGCCGGCTCCCGGAGCAGGTCGGACCCCTGCGGCTCCTCCGCCCCCCCGGGCCCCGGACAGACCAGCTGCCGCCCGCGCCCGCACCTCGTACGGGCGCGGGCGCGGGCGGCGGCCGGTGGAGCGCGCGGGGCCGCCGCGCCGCGGCGGCCCCGCGTCCGTCAGGGGGTGACGATCCCGGAGAAGTACCGGTCCAGCATCCGGTCGGGCAGGACCCGGGACATCGCGTTCACCAGCCGGGAGTCGGCCCCCACCCGGTAGCGCGTGCGCGGGTTCGCCTCGGTCAGGGCCCGCGCCACGGCACGGGCGAACTCCTCCGGCGTCGTGTCGCTGTCCACCGCCTGCCGGGCGTTGGCCTCAAGGAACCTCTCGAACGTGATCCTGTACAGCGCCGCCACCTCCGGGGGAGCGTCGCGCAGCGCACGAGAGCCCACGTCCGACACCTTGCCCCAGATGGGGGTCAGGATCGCCCCGGGCTGCACGACCGACACCCGCACACCGCTGGAGGCCACCTCGCGCCGCAGCGCGTCGCTCATCGCCTCCTTGGCGAACTGCGCGGCGGAGTAGGCGCCCATGTAGGGCACGGCGACCCTGCCCAGGCCGGAGGTGACGTTGACGACGCGCCCCCTCTGGCGGCGCAGCAGGGGCAGGTGGGCCCTGATCATCGCCAGCTGTCCCACCACGTTGGTCTCCAGCTGGTCGCGCATCCGCTCGGAGCTGACCGCCTCCAGGGGAGCCGAGACGCAGATCCCGGCGTTGTTCACCAGCCCCCACAGGCCGCCGAACTCGCGTTCGCAGAACCGTGCGCAGGAGGCCACGGACTCCTCGTCGGTGACGTCCACCCGCTGGTGGACGAGGCGGCCGTGCAGGGACTCGGCGACGAGCTTCTCGCCGTCCTCGTCCCGTCGCACCCCGGCGACCACGTGGAAGCCGCGGTCCTCCAGTTCCAGGGCGGCCTCCCGGCCCAGCCCGGAGGAGGCCCCCGTCACCACCACTGCCCGGGAGGAGGGATCGAAGGTCACTGGACCGGTCCTTTCACGGAGGAGACGGGGGAGGGGAAGGTGAGCGCCGGTTCGAGCTTGCCGACCAGGGACCGGTGGGACATGAACCGGAAGTAGGCGTCGCGCACCCTGCGCCGCACCGGCCCCTCGGACTGCTCGAAGTCGCTGATGGCGCGGGTCGCCTCCACGATGCCCCGGGTCCGCTCGCGGCGGGAGTCCTCGTAGGCGCGCAGCGCCGTGGGGACGTGGTCGGTCCCGCGCAGGCAGTGGGCCAGGACCACGGCGTCCTCCATCGCCATCGCCGAGCCCTGCCCCAGGCTGGTCAGCATCGGGTGCGCGGCGTCGCCGAGCAGGGTCACAGGACCGTGCCCCCACCGCTCCAGGAACGTGCGGTCCCGCGAGGGGACGGCGAGGATGTCCGCGGGCGGGGTGACCCGTACCGCCTCGCGCACCTCGTCCGGCCAGCCGGACAGGGCGCGCATCACCTCGGCCTTGTCGCCCGTCCAGTTGGCGGAGCGCTCGGCCGGCATGTTCTTGGTCGCCCACCAGTACAGGCGGCCGTGGCCGATGTCCACCAGACCGAACCGCTGCCCGTCGCCCCAGTAGTGCACCACCGACCCCGGAGCGAAGCGGGGGTGCTCGTAGTCGGTGATCCCCAGCCAGCAGATGTAGCCGCTGTCGTGGGCGGGCTCCGGTCCGGCGATCTGCGCGCGGACCACCGAGTGGAACCCGTCCGCGCCCACCAGCAGGTCGGCTTCGTCCGCGCTCCCGTCGGACAGGTGCAGGCGCACCCGCTCGCCCTCGGTCTCGAACCGTTCGGCGGCCCGGCCCAGCTCGATCGGGATGCCCGCCGCCTCCTCCGTCAGGGCGCGCAGCAGGTCGGCGCGGCTGATGCACACGCTGGGCACGCCCAGCCGCGCGATGATCTCGGGGAAGGGGAACTCCCGGATCAGCCGTCCCCGGGTGTCGCGGACGTGGTAGCTGTCCAGTGTCCTGCCGCGTTTGTCCAGCTGGAGGTCGATCCCCAGGAAGTCCAGGGCGGCCACGGCGTTGCTCATCACCGACAGTCCGGACCCGGACGCCCGGATCTCGGGCGCGCGCTCGTACACGCGCACGTCCACGCCGACCCTGCGCAGGGCGATCGCGGTGGTCAGGCCGCCGATCCCGGCGCCGACGACGATCGCGGTCCTTCTGGCTCCCATGTCAGTTCCCCCCGTCCGGCCGGGGGGACACCGCGTCCATGACGGCTCTTACGACTTCGGCCACGTGGGGCTCCTCCATGATCGTGAGGTGGTCACCGGGCACGTCGACGACCGTCAGACGCCCGGAGGTGTGGTAGCGCCACCCGTTGGCCGGGTCGGCGTGCATGCTCCCGATCGCCGAGTGCATCGACATCAGGACGTCGGGCAGCGGCTCCAGTGCGTGCACCAGCACCGCGTCCAGGTCGGTCCCCTCGGGCCGGTAGGCGAAGGCCGACCGCCAGTTCGCCTCGTACAGCCGGAACAGGCGGCGGACGATCGCGTCGGTGCTGCCGGGCGGCAGCACCCCCTCGTCCACGGCCAGGCGGGTGATGAAGTCGAACTTCTCGTCCAGCGTGGTCAGCTCGGAGGGGATCACCGCCTCAGGCGACTCGCCGCCGCGCTCCAGCCACAGCAACTCCCAGAAGAACCAGCCGATGAGGGCCTCGTCGTCGGTCCAGGGACGCCGCCCCGGGTTGAGCGCGGTGGTGTCGAGCAGGACCAGGGAGGCGACCTCCTGGCCCGCAGCGCGCAGCTGCCGGGCCATCTCGAAGGCGACGAACCCACCGAAGGACCACCCTCCGACGTGGTAGGGGCCCTCGGGCTGTACCCGACGGATCGCCTCCACGTACCCCCGGGCCATCTCCTCCACCCCGCGTACGGGCTCCGTGCCCGCGTCGGTCCCGGCGGCCTGGAGGGCGTAGAACGGCCTGCCCTCGGGCAGGTGCCGCGCGAACGGCACGTAGCAGAGCACGTTGCCGCCCATCGGATGGACGTAGAACAGCGGTGGCAGGTCGCCCCCGGGCCGGATCGGCACGAGGGGGTCGAACTCCCGGGTGACGGGCCCGCCGTCCTGCTCCGCTCCGATCCGCTCCGCCAGGGCGGCCACGGTCGGTGCCGAGACGAACTCCGACAGCGGCACGCTCACCCCGAACCTCTGCTCCATGAGCACCACGAGCCGCATCGCGGTGATCGAGGTGGCGCCCAGGTCGAACACGTCGTCGTGCACGCCCAGGCCGGACACGTCCAGCAGGTCGGTGAGCATCTCCGCCAGGGCGCTCTCGCGCGCGTCGCGCGGGGCCACCCTCGCGCCCGTGCCGCCCCGGGTCAGCGCGACGCCGCGCAGCGCGTCGTCGTCGCGCTTGCCGCTGGGGGTCAGCGGCATGGCCTCCACCCACTCCAGGTGGGAGGGCACCATGTACTCCGGCAGGGTCGAGCGAAGACGGCGGCGCAGCGCCTCCAGGTCCGAGCGTCCGGGGTCGCCGACCAGGAACGCGGCGAGGAAGGTGTCCTGCCCCTCGCGCCTGCGCGCGACCACGGCGACCTCGCGCAGGTCGGCCAGGCCCGTCCCGGCCGCCTCGCCGATCGCCAGCTCGACCTCGGCGGGTTCGACGCGGAACCCGCGCACCTTCACCTGCCGGTCCGAGCGGCCCAGGCACACCACGTCGCCTCCGGGCAGGACCATGCCGACGTCGCCGGTGCGGTAGAGGCGCTGGCCGTCCACGGTCGTGAAACGCTCCCCGGTCAGGTCGGGGCGGCCCACGTAGCCGTCGGCCAGGCACACCCCGCCCAGGTGGATCTCACCCCTGCCACCGACGGGGACCGGCCGACCGCGCCCGTCCAGGACCAGCACCCGGGCGCCGTCGATCGCCCCGCCGATGGGCGGGAGGGAGGGGAAGTCCGACGGATCGCCCGTCATGGTGTGGACGGTCACCACGTGGCTCTCCGTCGGACCGTACTGGTTCTCCAGCAGGACGCCGTCCAGCGCGGCGCAGAGGCGGCGGATCTCGTCGGTCACGCGCAGCTGCTCGCCGGAGGAGGCCAGGACCCGCAGGCGCCGGGGCACGATCCCCAGGCCGTCGGCGGCCTCGGCCAGGCGTTGCAGCGCCACGTAGGGCAGGAACACCCGTTCCACGCCCTCACGGTCCATCAGGCGCAGCAGCTCGGGGATGTCCCGGCGCAGCTCCTCGGTGACCAGCACCAGGGCGCCGCCTCCGCACAGCGTGGAGTACACCTCCTGGAACGACACGTCGAAGCTGCTCGGCGCGTACTGGAGGGTGCGCCCGCCCACGGCGCCGCTGGGCCGTGAGTTCTGCCAGGCGACCAGGTTGGCCAGGGAGCGGTGGGGCATGGACACGCCCTTGGGCAGGCCGGTGGAGCCGGAGGTGAAGAGCACGTACGCCTCGTCCTCCGGGGAGATCCGGGGCAGTTCCGCGGCCCTTGCGGCCCCGGCGGGAAGGGTGCCGTCGAACAGGGACTCGGCCGTCAGCAGGCGTTCGCCGTCCTCCACCAGGTGCGCGTGGTGCTCGTGGGCGATGATCCGGGCCGGTTCGGCCAGGTCCACCATGGACCGCAGCCGCCGCACGGGATAGGAGGTGTCCAGGGGGACCACCGACGCACCGGCCCGGGCGATGCCCACCAGCGCGGCGACGGCCTCGGGGGAGCGGTCCATGGCCACGCCCACCCGGTCGCGAGGCCGTACGCCCACCCCCAGCAGGGCGCGGGCCACGTGCGCCGACCGCTCCTCCAGCTCGGCGTAGGTCCAGGAGCGGTCGCCGAACACCAGTGCCGTGTCCTCCGGGCTCCGCCGCGCCTGCTCCTCGAAGGCGCTCGCCACGTCCCGCGAGGCGGCGGCCGTCGGCGCGGGGGAGGCGGGGCCGGCCAGCCGCGCCGGGTCCACCGGGCCGTCCGGGTGCTCGGTCAGCAGCCCCAGCACCCGCACGAGGGTGTTGGCGTACAGGTCGCCCTGGGCGGGCGTGAAGCGGCGGCCGGACAGGTCCAGGCGCAGGGTGATGCCGCCGTCGACGGGGTCGACCATGGCGTTGAGCAGCAGCGCGAAGTTGGTCTCCTCCCACGCCTCGAAACCCCGGTCCTCCACCTCGGGCAGTGCGAACACCGGCCCCAGCTGGCGGAAGTGGATGAAGTTGAACGCGGTGTCCACCAGGGAACCGCCGCCCAGGTCCTCCTGGATGGTCGCCAGCGGCACCCGGCGGTGGGGGTGGCCCTCGCGCTCGCGCTCCACGACCTCGCGCACGGTGTCGAACCAGGTCCGGGGCTCGGCGGACACGCGCACGGGCACGGTGTTGAGGAACAGGCCGCAGACGCGGTCACCGTCCTCGACCTCGGGCCTGCCGTGGGTGACCAGGCCGGTGGTCAGGTCGTTCTGGCCGGAGAGGAGGCGAAGGGCGGTCACGTGGGCGGCGAAGAGCACCGACTTCAGGGGCACCCCGCGCTCCCGCGCCAGCGCGCCGACCCCCGAGACCAGCGGCTCGGGCAGGGCCACCCGGCGCGCGACGACCGGTGCGGCGTCCGGGACGGGCCGCTCGTGGGGGACGAAGCCCTCCAACAGGGGAGGGGCGGCGCCCTCCAGCGCGCGGCGCCAGTAGGCCCGGGACTCCTGCGACTCCGTGGCGGCGCGCTCGTCGGCCACGTGCAGGGCGGGGGAGGGCAGTGGGGTCTCGGGCACGGGCCCGACGTTCAGGCCCAGGGAGTGCAGGTGGTCCTGGAGCAGTTCGCTGACCAGGTTGGCCACGCTGCCTCCGTCCAGGATCGCGTGGTGGAAGCTCAGCACCAGCTCCACCGAGTCGGGCAGCACGAAGAACCGGAAGTGGTGCAGCGGGGCGCGCTCGAACGCGTAGGGGTGCACCCTGCGCTCGCGCATGTGGGCGACGACGGCCTCCTCGGCCCTCTCGGCGGGCTCTCCGCGCAGGTCGGCGACCGAGAGCGCGCCGTCCACGGTGCGCTCCACCAGCTGGAGGGGCTCGGAGTACCCGGCCAGGGCGAAAGAGGACCGCAGCACGGGGTGGCGGGCCAGGAGGCGGTCGAAGGCCGCCCGCATGGCCGACTCGTCCCAGGGGAGCGCGAGGCTGTAGCGGAACACGTCCTTGTAGACGGCGCTGTCCTCGTGCTCGCGGGAGTGGTAGAGCAGACCGAGCTGAAGCCGGGTCAGGGGGTAGGCGTCCTCCCTCCCCTCCAACCGGGCCCGGTCCATGCGCGAGACGAGCGCGAACGGGGCGAGGCCGCTTTCCCGGCCGCGGGCGTCGGCCTCCACCCGGGTGGCGACGGACGCCAGGCCCGCCACGGTCGGGTTGGCCACGAGGTCGGACAGGGAGAAGCCGACTCCGGCGCGCTCGGCCAGGGCGCGCACCCGCAGCATGGTGATCGAGTCCCCGCCCAGGGCGTAGTAGTCGTCGTGCACGCCGACCCGCCGCACGCCCAGGGCCTCGGCCCACACGCGGGACAGGACCCTCTCGGTGCCGCTTCCGGGGGCGTCGCCCCCGGAGCGGTCACCGGGCAGCTCGGGCGGGGGCAGGGCCCGGCGGTCGGTCTTGCCGTTGGGGGAGAGCGGGATCCGCTCCAGGCGCACGAACAGCGAGGGGAGCATGTAGTCGGGCAGGGAGCGGGAGAGGAGGTCGCGCAGCTCGGCGGGGGCGAACTCCCTCGGGCCCGCGTAGTAGGCCACGAGCAGGGCGTCCCTGCCCTCGGGGCGGTGGTCCACGACGGCGGCCTCGCGGACGCCCTCCACGCAGACCAGGGCGTTCTCCACCTCGCCCAGTTCCACGCGGTTGCCGCGGATCTTCACCTGTCCGTCGATGCGGCCGAGGTACTCGATGGTGCCGTCGGCGAGCAGGCGCGCCAGGTCACCGGTGCGGTACAGGCGTCCGCCGGGGTTGAAGGGGTCCTTGAGGAACCGCTCCCGGGTCAGCTCGGGTCGGCCCAGGTAGCCGCGGGCCACCTGGACACCGCCGATGTGCAGTTCTCCGGGCGCTCCGACCGGCTGCGGGCCCCCGTGCTCGCCCAGCACGTAGAGGGTGGTGTTCTCCACCGGGCGGCCGATCGGCACCCGGGTGACGGGCCCCTCCTCGGCGGCCAGGTCGTGGTAGCTGACGTCCACGGCGGCCTCGGTCGGGCCGTACAGGTTGACGAGCAGGGGTGAGTGCGCGCCCCCGGCCGGGCCGAACACCCGGTGGAAGCGCCGGACCCGCTCCGCGGGCAGGGCCTCCCCGCTGCAGAAGACGTACCGCAGCGAGTCCAGGCCGACGCGCAGGTCGGGCTCGTCCTCCAGCAGGTCCAGGAACGGGCCGAGCATCGAGGGGACGAAGTGCACCGCCGTGACCCGGTGGCGGCGCACGGCCCGCGCGATCTCGCGGGGGTCCTTCTCCGCGCCGGGCGGCAGCATGGCCACCCGCGCCCCCTGGGCGCCCCACCAGAACAGCTCCCAGACCGAGACGTCGAAGGAGGTCGGGGTCTTCTGCAGGAGGGTGTCGCCCGGGCCGATCGGGTACCGGCGCTGCATCCAGGTCAGGCGGTTGACCACGGAGTGGTGCTCGACCATGACGCCCTTGGGACGGCCGGTGGAGCCGGACGTGTAGATGACGTAGGCGAGGTCCCCCGAGCCCGACACGGGGGTGAGCGGGGCGTCCGCGCCGTTGAGCAGGTCGCCGATCCGGTGGACCGGGGCGGCGCCGGGCGCTGATACCTGCACGCCCTCGCTGGTCAGGACGGCCTTGGCCCCGCTCTCGTCGAGCAGCATGCGCACGCGGGCCTCGGGGTGCCCGGGGTCCACGGGCACGTAGGCGCCCCCCGCCCGGAGCACGCCCAGGAGCGCGGGCATCAGTTCGGGGCCGCGCTCGGCCACCACCGCGACGCGGTCGTCGGTCCCCACGCCCTCGGCGCGCAGGGCGCGCGCCACCTGGTTGGCCGCCCGGTCGAGTTCGGCGTAGGACGTCACCGCGCCCGAGGCGTCGTCGACCACGGCGGTGAGTTCGGGCGTGCGCTCGGCCTGCTCGGCGAAGAGCCCGTGCAGGGTCTTCTCGCTGGGGTAGCGGGCGGTCTCGCCCTGGCGCAGGCGCACGACCTCCTCGTACTCCGCCGGGGTGAGCATGGACAGGCCGGAGAGGGGAAGCTCACGCAGGTCCAGCCCCTTGCGGACGAGTTCGCGGACGTGTCCGGCCAGCGCCTCCGCGCTGAGGTCCCCGTCGAAGACGTCCAGAGCGAAGTCCAGGTCGATCCTCAGGTCGTCCTCGTCCTCGAAGGCGTGGACCATGACCGACAGCGCGTTCTCCTCGTGCACCGGGGCCATGATCGTGGTGTCGCGGCGCACCGCGGGCAGGGCCGGGGGGCGCGGGTAGCGCATGTAGGAGACGGTGACGTCGAACAGGCGCCGGGCGCCTCCGCCCCGGGCCGGGGCCTGGCGCAGGATGTCGCCGAAGGGCAGCCGCTCGTGGCCGCGCAGCTCACGCAGGTCGTCGCGCACCCTGGCGGACAGGTCGAACAGGGACTCGCCCTCCTCGACGCGGACGCGCAGGGGCAGGTTGTTGGCGAACTGGCCGACGATCTCCCGCTCCTCCTCGGTGGGGCGGTTCAGGAAGGGCACGCCGAGGATCACGTCGGAGGAGCGGTGCACACGGGCCAGGGCCACCGAGAGCGCCGAGGCCAGGTAGGCGAAGGGCGAACCCCCGGCCTCCAGGACGCGGCCGACCGTCTTTCCGTCGATGGTGAACGAATGGCGGCCCCTGCGGGAGAGCCCGGCGGACGTACGGGGGAACAGCGCGGGGGAAACGCCGTCGAGGTAATTCCTGTAGAACTCCCGGTCGCTGTCCTGGGCAGGGGGCGCATGTCCGGTTCCTGAATTGGCCAGTGTCCCGGAGAAAGATGTGCCCTTTCGTTCGGGAGGGGCGGCGCCGGTCAGCGCGGAGCGGTACTCCTCCACTATCTCCAGCGTGACGGAGTTCAGGGACCAGGCGTCGGTGATGATGTGGTGCGCCTTGACGACGAGGTGGACGAGGTCCTCGCGTTCCACGACCAGGGCCGCCCGGACCAGCGGGCCCACGCGCGGGTCCAGGGGGCGGTACAGGGCGTCGCGCAACCAGTCGCGAAAGGCCCGCCCGGCCTGGCCGCTCTCCGTTAAGTCCACCTGCTCGATCAGCTCTGACCAGGCGAAAAGGTGCTCCTCGGCGAGTTCGGCCCAAGGCGTGGCGTCGGCGTCCTCGCGGAGGCGGAGCCGGAAGGCGTCGTGGCGCCCCAGGGTGCGGGCCACGCAGTCGCCCAGCAGCGCGCGGTCGACGCGCCCCTCCAGCCGTTCGTGGATGACGACGTTGAACTGGGGGCTTTCCGGAAACCGTGACTCAGCTGCCCAGATGTCACTCTGATACTCGTTCAGGGGGTGCCCGGAGTTATTCATCATCGTGTTCACGTCTCGTTTCCAATATTTTGCTTCGTGATCCTTGGCATTGCTTCGGGGGTGGCCATTTCCGGTGGTCCGGGGGCGGCGCGGCTAAACCAGTTTCAGGCTAGTTCTCGCAAACTCGGGAGGCGACTGCGAAATCAGGTAGGAATTCGACCGAACGGGTAGTCGGGCGCTCCCGGCGTCCGCGGACGCGGGGTGAGCGGTTGTGTGTCGTTCGTCACTTTGGCTTGCGCGCGGGTGGCGTCGGGTAGAAATTGGGACGGGCGTCCCAGTTTTTTGGCGGGGCGTTCCCGTCACGAACCCCCTACACGCGGAAGGACCCCTGCGCCATGCCCAATCCGTACGCGCAGATCTTCGCGGTGCGTGGAGCCAAGGGCTTCACCGCCGCCGGAATCATCGGGCGCATGCCCGTGGCCATGACCAACATCGGCATCATCACGATGCTGTCCACCACCCACGGCAGCTACGCCCTGGCGGGCGCGGTGGCCGCCACCTTCACCCTGTCCATGGCGCTGATCACCCCGCAGGTCTCGCGTCTGGCCGACCGCTACGGCCAGCGCCGCGTGCTGCCCCCCGCGGCCGCCGTCAGCGTCGCCTCCCTGCTCCTGATGCTGCTGTGCGTGCAGTTCGACGCGCCGTACTGGACCCTCTTCGCGTTCGCGGTCCCCGCCGGGACTATGCCGAACATGTCCGCGATGTCCCGCGCGCGCTGGACCGAGCTGCTGCGCGGCTCGCCCCGGCTGCACACCGCCTACTCCTTCGAGTCCGTGGCCGACGAACTCACCTTCATCACCGGCCCGGCGCTGTCGGTGGTGCTGAGCACCATGGCCTTCGCCCAGGCCGGTCCGCTGGCCGCGGCCGCCTTCCTGGCCCTGGGCGTCACCCTGTTCGTGGCCCAGCGCGGTACGGAGCCGCCGCTCCAGGCCCCCGTGGCGCCCGGGACCAAGGGCGCGGGCGCGCTCAGCGGCTCCCTCCTGGTCCTGGTGCTGACCCTGCTCGCGGGGGGCGTCATCGTCGGCTCGGTCGACGTGGTCGCGGTGGCCTTCGCCGAGTCGCTCGGCGTGACCAGCGCCACCGGCGTCGTGCTGTCGGCCTACGCGCTCGGGTCGGCGATCTCCGGACTGACCTTCGGGGTGCTCAACCTGCCCTGGCGGCTCCACACGATGCTGATCGTGGCCGTGGCCGGCACGTTCGTGACCACCCTCCCCTTCCTGGTGGTCGGTAGCATCTGGACCCTGTCCGTGGCCGTGTTCTTCGCGGGGATCTTCTTCGCTCCCACGATGATCCTGGTGATGACGCTGATCGAGCGGACCGTCCCGCCGTCCAAGCTGACGGAGGGCATGACCTGGGCCCTGACCGGCCTGACCATCGGTACCGCGATCGGCACCTTCTCCTCGGGTCTGGCGGTGGAGGAGAGCGGCACCACGGGCGGCTTCCTCGTCGCGGTCGCGGCCGGCGCCCTCGCCCTGGTCCTGACCCTGGTGTTCGCCCCCCTCCTGGCCCGGGCCCAGGCGAGGGCCGAGCTGGCGCAGGAGGAACAGGCCGCGGAGGAGGCGGCCGGCACCGCCGGGTGAACGCCCCCGGGGGCCCGCGCCGACCTCCGCCCCGCGGCACCACCCGACCCGAACCGGAGGAGAAGCGTTGAAACAGTCGGACGGACGCCGCCTGAAGGGCGAGCAGCGCCGCCAAGCCCTGATCGAGGCCACCCTGCGCGTCATCGAACGCGACGGGGTCGCCGGGGTCAGCCACCGCACGGTCTCCCAGGAGGCGGGGGTGCCCACCTCCGCCACCACCTACTACTTCACCGGCCTGGGCGACCTGCTGACCGCGGCCCTGACCAGTGTGATGGACGAGGACTCCGAGCGGATGCGCCGCATGTCCTCGGGGGGCGACCGCCGACGCGACCTGGCCGAGCTGCTGTCCAAGGTCGTCTCCGACCCGGGCCGCCTGCTGGCCGAGTACGAGCTGTTCCTGCTGGCCGCCCGCCAGCCCCACCTGCGTGAGGCCACGGACCGCTGGCTGGCCGCGGTCTCGGCCTTCGCGCGGTGCTACACCGACGACCCCGTGCGGGTGCGCAACGTGGCGGCGGTCATCGACGGCATCCTCCTGCACACCCTGCTGAGCGACCACAAACCCGACGCCGACGAATTCGCGGCCCTGCTGGAGGACGTCCTTCCGCACGCGCCCCGGACCTGAGGCGTACCGCCCCCGACAACCCGCCGCGGCCCTCCCCTTCGGGGGAGGCCGCACCTATTGACCCGCCTCGGTCCTCCCCTTCGGGGGAGGCCGTCTTATGATCCGCCTCGGCCCCTCCTTCGGGGGAGGCTGCTCCGCCACGACGACACGAGCCCCTGCCCCGGTCCGTGTCACCGAACCCACCACGGCAGTGTGAACACGTCGACAGGAGACCAGTCGTGATGAACGCAGTCAGCGGCCCGCCCGTCGCGCCCACCGGGAGCGGGCGCCCTCTGCGCGGCCGTGACCGGGAGCTGGCCGGGTTCGCCGGCGTCCTCGAACACCTACCGGGACGGTGCGGCACCCTCGTCCACGTGGAGGGGGCCGTCGGCTCGGGCCGCACACGGTTCCTCCAGGAGTGCATCGACCTCGCCAGGGAGCGAGGCTACCGCGTCAACCCCGCGGGCCCCCTGAGCGGACTCGTACACGGGCGCGGTCCCGACGTCCCGGCGGAGCGCTACCTGATCGTGGTCGACGACGCCGACCGCCTGAGCGATCTGGAGCTGCGCAACCTCGCGCTGTTATGGGAGCAGAGCGGGTGGGGGAGCGTGTGGCTGGTGGCCCGCCGCCCCGGCGCCGGGACGCGCCGCCTCCACTCGCGCCTGTCCACGCCCAGCCGCGAGACGGTGCGCATCGCCCTGGGAGCGCTCGCGCCGGACGAGGTCCACTGGCTGTGCCGCGACATCCTGGGCGCCAGCCCCTGCCCCGAGCTGGTCCGCCTGGTGAGACAGGCCGAGGGCAACCCCCAGCTGGTGGTCGAACTCCTCCACGGCCTGCTGGAGGAGCGTTCGGTACTGGTCGACGGCCCCTGGGGGCGCCTGGTCGCCGACCAGCTGCCCCGGCGGCTCCACCACTGGGCCGAGGCCGTGCTGGACGAGTGCTCCGCCGAGTGCAGGCAGTTCCTCAGGGTCCGGGCCGTGCTGGACGACGGGGTGACCCTGGACCGGTTCCTGGCGTTCCTGGGGATGCGCCCGGCCGAACTCCTGCCGCTCATCGAGGAGGCGCGCTGGGTGGGCCTGCTCAGGCCCGGGCCCGACCTCGGCTTCTCCAGCCCCCTGGTGCGGCGGGTGATCTCCTCCATGGTCCCGGAGGACTTCCGGCTGGTCATGCGTCGGGATTCCCACACCCCCGAACCCGCGGCGCCGCCTTCGGGCGTGTCCGCGCTCCGGCCCGGCCCGCGCGCGGACCGGGCACCGGAGCGCGATCCGCGACGGGCCCGACCCCTCACCGATCAGGAGCGCACCATCGTCGAACTGGTCGCCGAGGGGTTGACCAACCGCCAGGTCGCCCGCCGCCTGACCATCTCACCCAACACCGTCAACTACCACCTCAAGAAGCTCTTCCGGGTCTACGGCGTGGGCTCACGCATGGAACTCCTGCACACCCTGCGCCGACACGAGCCGGTCGGCTTCGGCTGATCCCGCGGAGCGCCGCACCCCTACCACCGCGAACCTGGCCGCGGCGAACGCCCCCCGCGAACCGCCGAAGTTGCACGCCGGGTTGAGCCCGCTGCCGTGCAGGTCGGAGAAGACCGACGACTGGGTCATGAGCCAGCCGCCCGTGAGATTGATCGACACCCCCACCCCGCACGCACGGGCCGCGGCCTCGGCCCCCCGTCGCACCTCCTCGCGGGTGGTGTGCACGCCCAGAGCCAGGGAACCGCTGGTCAGCGCGATGTCCTGGACGGACTCCAGGGCCGCCCGCGCCGAGGGGACGGGGACGACGAAGGAGACCGGCGCCGGGTGCTCCCGGTACAGCCGGGGTGAGCCCGGTGCGGCGAGCACGGCCACGGGGGGTCGTACCACGGCCCCCCGGTGGCCGGGGTGGACGACCTCCGGGCCGGTGAACAGCACCTCGCCCATCCTTCCGGAGGCAGCCTCCTCCCACACCCGCGCGGCCTCGGCGTCGGGCAGGGCGCCCAGCAGTTCGGCGGACTCCTCCCCCCGGCTGAGCAGGGCGTCGACACGCGCGCCCAGGTCGGCGACGAGGTCGGACAGGCTCTTGTGCCCCTCGTCGGTGTCCACCCCCCGCTCGGGGACGAACAGGTTCTGCGGCGCGGTGCACAGCCGCCCGCTGTACAGGGCCAGGGTGAAGGCCAGGTTGGCGACCATGCCCCGGTAGTCCCCGGTGGAGTCGACCAGGACGGAGTTGACCGCGCCGCCGTTGGCCAGGACGGTCGCGCCCGGAGCGGCGTTCTCCTCCAACCAGGTCCCGAAGGACGAGGAACCCGTGTAGTCGACCACGCCCACCCCGGGCCCGTGGGCCAGGTCGCGGGCCAAGCCCTCGCCCGGCAGCTCCGGTGCCAGGCAGACGGTGTCGGGGCACAGGCCGTACTCGTCCAGGACCTCGCGTGCGACGCGCACGGTCAGCGCCAGGGGAAGCACCGCCTCCGGATGCGGCTTGACGAGCACGGCGCTGCCCGCGGCCAGGGAGGCGAACAGGCCGGGGTAGGCGCTCCAGGTCGGCACCACCCGCCCGGCCACCACCAGCCCCACCCCGCGGGGGACCACGGAGAACTCCTTGACCAGGACCTCCTCCCCGGTCGGGGTCGGCTTGCGCCACACGACCCGCTCCGGCAGCCGCGTCTGCTCCGCCAGGACCAGCGCCACCGCCTCCAGGCCGCGGTCCTGGGCGTGGGCGGCCCCGGCGTGGAAGGCCATGAGCTCCCCCTGCCCGCTGGTGTGCGCCGAGGCCAGCGCGAACTCGTGGGACCGGGCGTTGATCCGGGCCAGGATCTCCGCGCACACCGCCGCCCGCGACCACGGCGACAGCGCGGCCCAGGGCCGCGCCGCCTCCGTCATGGCGGGCAGGAGCACGTCGGGGCGGACGTGGGGGTAGGAGATCCGCAGGGGGAAACCGAACGGGGACGTCTCGCCGCCGGCTCCCGGGTCCGGTCCGACACGGCCGTCCTCGCCGGGCTGGCCCAGCTCGAAGTGTCCGCCGAGCAGTTCGCGGAAGGCGGTCCGGCCCCTCTCCGCCGCGCCGGGGCCGTAGGAGTCGCGGTCCTCCCCGTAGGCGGCCCAGTACAGCCGGGTGGAGACGGCGGACAGCGCCGCGCGCAGGAGGCCGTCGTGTCGGTCGCGGAGCCCGCGAAGGCCGTGGTGCGACGTACTTGCGGTGGCGGTCTCGGACATGGGCTCTCACTTCGGGGCGGGGAGGAAGGGGGGTGTGCGCGGCCGGTGCACCCGATGCTAGGGCCGTGCGCGGGGGCGGTCCACTACCCGTACTGGTAGCGGTTCTCCCTGGTCGGGTGAGGTCACGGGGGCCGCCCCGGCCCGATGGCTCCTCGGCCGGGGCGGCCCCACCCCCCTCCGCCGCGGCGACCGTGCACCGGATGGGCGGGGAGGGGCCCGGACGGGGACGCGGGCTCAGGGCGTGCCCGTCCGGGGGAGGGGTGGCGGTTCAGGAGGTCCGGGCGGGCGCCCGGCCCAGGAGGGCCGTGGCGAGCGCGCCCAGGGCCAGGGCGGCGGCCAGCCACAGGACCGCGGTGCCCCCCGCGCCGTCCAGGACCAGACCGCCCACCAGCGCGCCGAGCGCGATGCTGCCGTTGAACACGCCGACGAACAGCGACGAGACGGCCTCGCGCTCCTCGGGGGCGGCGCGCATCATCCAGGTCTGGGCGCTGACGGACACCCCGCCGTAGGCCAGACCCCACACGACCATGAGCACTCCGGCGCCCAGGACCGTGACGCCGATCCAGGGCAGGAGGAACACCGATCCGCCCAGGGCCGCGCCGAGCACCAGCAGGGTGGCGCGCGGAGCCCGGACGGCGCGCGGGCCCGAGGCGAAGTTGCCGACGACACCGGCCAGACCGTAGACCAGCAGCATCGTGCCGATGAGCCCCGCGCCGACGCCCGCCGTCGTCTCCAGGACGGGGCGGACGTAGGTGTAGGCGGCGAAGTGGCCGGTCACCAGCAGCACCGCCAGGAGCAGACCGGTGGTCACCTGGGGGTTGCGCAGCAGGCCGGTCACACCGCTCAGGCGGGCCACCCGCTCGGAGGGCAGGCGCGGCAGCAGTACGACCATGGCGGCCGCCACGAGCAGGGCCAGTACCGCGAACGACACGAAGGCGGCGCGCCAGTCGGCCAGGGCCCCGATGTAGGCGCCCACCGGGACGCCGAACACCGAGGCGATGGCGATCCCGCTGAAGATGGTGGAGGTCGCCGACCCCACGGACCGCTCGGGCACCAGCCGGGGCGCGAGCCCCGCCGCCAGGGCCCAGACGCCGCCCATGCCCAGGCCGACGAGCACGCGGGCCGTGACCATGACGGTGAAGTTCGGCGCCCAGGCCGACAACAGGTTGGCGGCGGCGAGCAGGAGCATGAGCGCCACGAGGACGACCTTGCGGTCGGCGCGGCCGACGAGGGTCGGGACGAAGGGCGCGGTGGCCGCCGCCACCAGTCCGGTGATGGTCAGGGTCAGACCGGCGGTGCCCTCCGTGACCTCCAGCGAGGCGCCCATGGGGGTCAGCAGCCCGACGGGCAGCATTTCGGTGGTGACGACGGTGAAGGTGCCGAGGGCCACCGCGACGACGGCGGACCATCCCCGGGCGGGGGAGAGCGCGGGCTGGGAAGCCTGTGGCGACGAGGTCGTGGACATGCTCTGAGTCAAGTGCCCTTCCGGTCGTCGAACAACGGCGAATCCCTCATACTTCGATCAGCCGGGCTCATCGATCCCGGCCCCCGGGACCGGACCGCCCGGGCACCGACGCCGGAAGGGTACGGCTGTGGCGCGTGAGATCGACTTCCACGAGATCGAGTGCTTTCTGGTGCTGGCCGAGGAGCTCCACTTCGGCCGTACCGGCGAACGCCTCCGCATCTCTCAGAGCCGGGTCAGCCAGCTGATCCGTTCGCTGGAGGGCCGGGTCGGCGCACGCCTGGTGGAGCGCACCAGCCGCCGCGTCCGGCTGAGCGAGTTCGGCGCCGACTTCCTGGAGTCCCTGCGCCCGTCCTACGGCGCGCTGGTCAGCGTGTTCGAGGACGCCCGCTCCCGGGCGCGCTCCACGGTCGAACGGGTGCGGATCGGGTTCCAGGGGGCCGTATACGAGCCGCTGGCACAGGCGCTCACCGTGTTCGAGCGGCGCAACCCCCGGGTCGCGGTCGACCTGGTGGAGATCCCGCTGGCCGACCCCTTCGGAGCCGTGCGGGAGGGCAGGGTGGACGCGGCCGTGGTCCTGACCCCCGTGCGGGAACCCGACCTGACCCTGGGCCTGGCCTTCTCCCGGCAGCCGCAGACCCTGGCCCTGTCCAGCTCCCACCCCTTCGCCGGGCGGAACGAGATCGGTGCGGAGGAGCTGGCCCGTGTGCGGCTGGTCCCGCTGGCCGGACGGGCGCCCGCGTACTGGAGGCAGGTCAACTCGCCCCGGGTGACCCCGGGCGGCGCGCGCATCCCCCAGGAGGGAGGGGCGGTCACGCTCCAGGAGGGGTTGTCGCTGGTCGCGGCGGGCCGGGGCGCCCTGCTGGTGTGCGGTGCCACCGCCGAGTACAACCGGCGGCCGGACGTGACCTACGTGCCGGTCACCGGGCTGGCCGAGTCGGAGCTGGGGCTGGTCTGGCGGACCGCGGCCCGTGGGACGCGGCTGACGGCCTTCGCCGCCGTGCTGGCCGAGACGGTCTCCTGATCCGGGGCGACCGCCCCGGCTTCCCAGTGTCCCGGAGTGGTCGCCCTCCGTGATAATCCTTGTATGGCACTTCCTCTCGACCCCCTGATCACGGGCACGGGCCCCGGGCTGGTCCTGGCCCACGGCGCGGGCAGCGACGTCCGGGACAGCTTCGGCCCTCTGCCCGAACTCCTGGCCGGACGCCACACCGTGGTCGGCGCCGACTACCCGGGCTCGGGCGGTGTCCCGCTCCCCGCGGGGCCCCTCACCCTCGACCTGCTCGCCGACCGTCTGGTGGCCTCGGCCGACGCGGCGGGCCTGGGCGCCTTCGCGGTGTCCGGGTTCTCGATGGGGTCCGCCGTCGCCGTGCGCGCGGCCACCCGCCACCCCGACCGAGTCAGGGCCCTGGTCCTGTCGGCGGGTCTGGCCGCGGCCAACCCCCGCCTTCGCCTGGTCGCCGACACCTGGCGGGCCCTGGTGCGCGCCGGGGACGCCGAAACCCTGGCCTCCTACCTGTCCCTGCTGGTCAACAGCCGCGCGTGGCTGGGCCAGCGCACCTCCGAGCAGGTGCGCGAGCAGGTCCTCCTCTTCGGGCGGGACGCGCCGCCCGGCACCGAGGCCCAGCTGGAGCTGCTGAGCGGAATCGACGTGCGGGGGGAACTCGGCCGCGTCCGCGTCCCGACGCTGGTGGTCTCACCCGCCGATGACCTGCTCCTGACCCCGGCCGACCACCGGCGCCTGGCCGCGGGCATCGCCGACTCCGTCCTGGTGTCGATCGACTGCGGGCACGCCCTGGCCGGTGAGCGCCCCCGGGAGTGGGCCGAGGCCACCGGGCGCTTCCTCGCCTCCGCCATGTGCTGAGGGAGGGGTCAGTGCCCGCCCACCACGCCCTCCAAGGAGGCGATCGCGCGGACCGGGGCCGGAACCGGGCGCCCGGCGTCCTGGCGGGCCTCCACCGCCCGCAGCGCGGACATGACCGCGCCCGCGCCGACCGCGCGCAGGGGTTCGGGAGGGAACGACGGGTCCGGGAGCCGGGTGAGGGCCGACGTGGACCACTCGTCGCGGACGCCGAGCACGAGGGAGGCGACCACCCTGGCCATCATGCGGGAGGCGGCGAGCCCGTCGCCGGAGTACCCGGCCGCGTAGACCACGCCGGGCGCCGTGTCCAGGCGTCCGGCGAAGGGGAGCGCCGTGGGCGTGTACTCCACCGGGGCGGTCCACGCCGCCTCCACGGGCAGCCCGGCCAGCCGTGGCAGGACCATTTCGAGCTGCCTTCGGACCTCGGCCGGGCGCCGGGGCGGCCCCCACAGGGTGCTCTCCCCGGTGCGGGAGACCCCGGTTCCGCCCTTGCCGAACACCAGGCGTCCGTCCGGGGTGGTCCGGTAGTAGTTCAGGCGGCGGCGGGCGTCGGTGACGGCGGTGGCGCCGTCCCAGCCGGACTCGGCCAGGAGGCGGGGTGCGGGCTCGGTGACCAGTGTGTCGCTGGCCAGCGTGACCATGCGGCGCCCCAGGCCCTCGACCCGCCCGGCCCAGGCGTTGACGGCGAGCACGACCCGTTCGGCGGTGACGGCGGCGCGCGGGGTGGTGACCCGCGTGCCGCCCCGGACCGGGGTCAGGCGGACGACGGGCGTGCCCTCGTGGACGCGGACCCCCCGTTCCAGGGCGACCCGGCGCAGGCCCCGGGCCAGGAGCGCGGGCTGGAGCGTGGCCGAACCGGGGTCGACGATCCCGCCGAAGTGGCGGTCGGTCCCCGCCAAGCTGCGGGACTCGGCCACCGACACCTCGCGCAGGGGTTCGACCCCCGCCTTCTCCAGGGCGTCCAGGACGCCCAGCCAGGCGTCCCGCTGCGCGGGTGAGGTCGCCGCCCACAGCCAGGAGGCCCGGCGGTACTCCACGTCCAGTCCGTGCAGGTCGACGAAGGAGAGGATCTCCTCCACCGCCCTGGCGGACTCCTCACCCAGGCGGCGGGCCTCCTCGCGGTCCCGGCTGAGGGCCAGGAGGGACTCGAACCTCCCCCACAGGGGCATCAGGAAACCGGCGTTGGCGCCGCTGGCCCCGCCCCCGCACACGTCCGCCTCCACCAGCAGGACGTCGGTCCCGGGCGCGCGGTCCAGGATCTCCAGGGCGGACCACAGCCCGGTGTAGCCGCCGCCGATCACGCACACGTCGCAGGAGGCGGAGCCCTCCAGGGGAGGGGTCCGCCCGTCCTCCCCCTCCCGTGCGAGGGCCTCCCGCAGCCAGAAGGAGCGTCGGGAGGGAACGGGGGTTCCCGTCCCCGGCCAGTCCTGGGGAAGGACGATGTCCGGCATGGTCGCAGAACCCTTTCCGTGGGTCGCTTCGGACGATTTCGTCCGGAACGATCCTAGAAAGGGCTCATTTCTGGGAGCCACTGCGCGGACGGGTAGTCCTCCTGCCCGAAAGGGCGCGGGAGCGTGCCTTGCGCCGAAGGTCCCCGGGAGCCTGCCGGAGGCGGAGTAGCCTCGGCGGGGAGAGGGAGGATCACCATGACAGGACAGGGCATGACCCCCGGACCCGACCACCCCATCACCGTCGAGCCCACCGGTGCGCGCGTCGTCGCACGGGTCGGGGACCGCGTCGTCGCCGACACCGAGGACGCGCTGACCCTGCGGGAGTCCGTCTACCCGCCGGTCCAGTACGTTCCGCTCGCCGACGTGGACCCCGCGGTGCTGCGGCCGAGCGCGACCACCACCCACTGCCCCTACAAGGGCACCGCCACCTACCGCACCCTCGCGGTCGGGGAGGGTGAGGAGCTGGTCGACGCGGTGTGGGCGTACGAGGAGCCCTACCCGGCGGTCGCGGAGATCGCCGGGTACGTCGCCTTCCAGCCGGGCGGGGTCCACGTCACCGTCGAGCCCTGAGCGGTCGCGCGGCGGGCACCCCCACGGGGCGGTAGCCGCTGCTCGCCCAGCCCGCGGTGGTCCGGCGGCGCGGGTTCGTCCTCCGACCCGGGAGGTGCGGTCGGGGGATGGAGACCGGGAGCGTGGGCGGGTGCGCGCTGCACGGGAACGGCGTTCGCGACGCACACGGGCGAGACGGTCCTCGCCGTCGGGGAGGAGCGTCAACCGCACGGCGGGCGGCGCTCGCTGGAGATCGTCTTCGCCTCGGGAACCGTGCGGTGCGAGAGCCGGTCCGGGGACCTGCGCCTGTCCGCCGGATGAGCCGCACGCCGGTGCCGCCGCGCCCCGCGCGACAGCCGTGCTCGTAGGCGCCGCGCACCCACGGCCATCGACGCGGAGCTGGCGGCGAAGACGTCGGGAACGGTCCCGGATCCCGCGGCCTCCCTCAACCCCCGGGCGCCGTCAACAGCCGTGTTCGTCGGGCGCGGGGCGGAGCCGCCGCCCCTCGGGGGTGAAGGTGAAGGACGCGCGGAACGGGCCGCCGCCGAAGCGCACGGCGAGCAGGACCGGCTCGGGGCGCGCGGGAGGCCAGGAGGGCTCGGCTCCGGGTTCGGTGCCGTTCCAGAGGTGGAAGAACACCACGGGCTGAAGCCGGTCCTCGGTCAGGTAACCCAGCGTCTTGCCGGAGAAGGGGCTGCCTCCGCCGAACAGCACCGACGGGGGACCGAACTCGGCGACCACCTCCGCCCACACGCGGTCGGTCTCCGCCCAGCGGCGGACGCGGCCCGTGAGCGCGTCGTAGGCCCGGGCGTCCAGGACGCGTTCGGGTTCCAGCCAGCCGCGCCGGTGCGCGAGCTCGGCATGGACGGAGGCCATGCCGTGCTCGTAGTCGCCGCCCGGAACAAGCCGCCGGAAGGCTCCGGTGACCCCGGTGGGGGACCAGGCCCCGCGCTCCTCCAGAAGCCGCTGGTGCTCGGCCCCCGCCCGCGGTTCACGCTCCATGAACAGCAGGTGGTCCACCAGCATGCGCAGGGTGGTCTCGCCTCCGTACATCCCGGGTCGCCGCAGGGCCAGGTTCAACTGGCCGACGAGGTGGGAGTGCATGTCGTCGGATGTCACAAGTGTTCTGGAAGCGCCCATGCGCGCATTCTTCCCGCTGGGCCGCTCGGGCGCTTCCTCGGGCTCCGGGCCGTCGCGGCAGGGGTTGACGAACTTGTGTTAGCGAGTAACAATTCTTGCGTCGGAACCGGTCGGGGGAGTGGCGGACATGGACCAGCGCACGCGCCGCAGACAGCGCAACAGGGCCGCCATCCAGGAGGCCGCCCTGCGCCTGTTCGAGCGGCAGGGCTACGAGGCGACCACGGTCGCCCAGATCGCCCGCGAGGCGGGCGTCTCGCACATGACGTTCTTCCGCTGCTTCCCCTCCAAGGAGGACGTGGTCCTGCGGGACGAGTACGACCCGATGCTGGAGGAGCTGGTCCGCGAACAGCCCGACACGCTCCCGGCCGTCGAGCGGATCCACCGGGCCACCCTGGTCGGACTGGGCCGGGTCTACGAGGACAACCGGGAGGCGCTGCTGGCCCGTGCCCGCCTCCTGCTGTCCATCCCGGCCCTGCGCTCGCGTATCGGCGAGAACCTGGCCTCGGCGAGCACCGCCTTCGAACGCGGTCTGGCCCCGGCCCGGGCCGGGGAATCCGGCCCGACTCCGCCTGGCAGCGGAGCCTCCGGCCCGGACTCGCCCGCAAGCGAGGTCCCCGCTCCGGATCCTCCTGGAAGCGAAACCCCCGTCCTGCCTCCGCCCGGGACCGAACCCCCCGACCTGGAGACCAGGGCCGTCGCGGCCGCCTGCTCGGCGGCGCTGTCCGAGGCCGTCATCGCCTGGGCCGACTCGGGAGGGCAGGACGAACTGCCCGCGCTCGTCGACCGGGTCTTCCTCGCCCTGCGCGCTTCCCCACCCGACCACCACCGACCCTGAGGACCCCCATGACCGACCAGGTCATCACCGTCGAGGACCTCCTGGTCCGCTACCCGAACACCGACCGGCCCGCGGTCGCGGGGATGAGCTTCTCCGTGGCCCGCGGCGAGGTCTTCGGATTCCTCGGCCCCAGCGGCGCCGGGAAGTCCACGACCCAGAAGGTGCTCACCCGGCTGCTGCGCCGCTACGAGGGCGAGGTGCGCGTCCTCGGGCGGCCCCTGCGCGACCGGGGCGCGGACTACTTCGAACGCGTGGGCGTGGGCTTCGAGCTTCCGGCCGGGTTCGGCAGGCTCACCGCCCGCGAGAACCTCGCCGCCTTCGCCTCCCTCTACCGCGGACCCGTCGAGGACCCCGGCGAACTCCTGGCCAGGGTGGACCTGGCCGACGCGGCCGACCGCAGGGTGGACGACCTGTCCAAGGGCATGCGCATGCGGCTCAACCTGGCCCGCGCGCTGGTCAACAGACCCGAACTCCTCTTCCTGGACGAGCCCACCTCGGGCCAGGACCCGGTGCGCTCCGCCCTGCTGCGGGAGGTCATCCGGGAGGCGGCCGACCGGGGGTGCACGGTCTTCCTCACCACGCACGACATGGCCACCGCCGACCTGCTGTGCGACCGGGTCGCCTTCGTGGCCGGGGGACGGATCGCCGCCGTGGACACCCCGCGCGGCTTCAAACTCCGCTACGGCCGCCCCGGACTCGTGGCCCGGGTCCGGGGGCGGGCCCCCCGGGAGATGCCGATGGAGGCCCTGGCCGGGGACGCCGAACTCCTGGCGCTGCTGAGGCGGGGCGAGGTGGAGACGCTGCACACCCGCGAGGCCTCGCTGGACGAGGTCTTCGC
Organism: Nocardiopsis sp. CNZ308; assembly: GCF_004217075.1. NCBI lineage: Bacteria > Bacillati > Actinomycetota > Actinomycetes > Streptosporangiales > Nocardiopsidaceae > Nocardiopsis > Nocardiopsis sp. CNZ308. The sequence continues at coordinate 5,328,007 of NZ_SHKJ01000001.1, forward strand.
GACGGTCACCCGGGAGAGGCTGTGAACCGCGCCCACCCGGGAGGGGCCGTGAACCGCCTGCTCGCGGCCACCGCGCTGGAGTCGCGGGTCGGGCTGCGCTACGGCGTCGTGCCCGTGGCCGCCGCCCTCGGCCTCGTGTGGACCGTGGTCCTGCTCGCGGTCCCCGCCGAGGCGGCCGGGACGGTGGCGTCCTACCTGCTCTTCCTCGACACGGCGGGCTTCGGCGCGCTCTTCGCCGCGGCCCTGCTGCTCTTCGAACGCACCGAGGGAACGCGTTCGGCGCTGACGGTGACCCCGCTGCGCGCGGGGGAGGGGGTGGCGGCCCGGCTCGCGGTGCTCACCGCGCTGACGCTGCTCATCGCCGTGCCGATGCTCGCGGCGGCGCTGCGGGGCCGGTCCGCCGACCTCGTGCGGGCCCTGCCGCCGGTCCTGGCCGGGGTGGCGCTCACCTGCCTGCTCCTGCTCACCGTGTGCCTGGTGGTGGGCGCCCGCTCCCGTGACCTGTCGGGCTTCCTCCTGGCGGCCCCGCTCACCGTCGCGCCGTTGATCCTGGTCCCCCTCGTGCACGTCGGCGGGATCCTGGAGCACCCGCTCCTGTACGCGGTCCCGACCACCGCGGGCGCCGACCTCATCCGTCTGGGGACCGCACCCGGCTCCCCCGACGCGTCCCCCACGGCCCTGGCCGCGGGCACGGTCTACGCGCTGGCGTGGGCGGCGGCCGGGGTGGCCGCCGCCTCCCGCGCGGTCGGACGCGGAGCGGCCCCCGCGCCCCGGCGGCACGCCAGCGGCAGGGGCGCTGACGGCCGGGGTGCGAACGACAGGGGCGCGGCCGGGCCCGCCTTGCCGGTCACCGGGTCCGCCCGGCCGGTCACCGGACGCGGCGGCCTCCCGGCGATCGTGCGCTTCGCCCGCGTCGACCTCTTCGGCACGGGGCGCGACCCCCTGCTGCTGCTCATGCTCGGCGCCCCGGTGCTGTTGGCGCTGGTCATCCGCCTCGTCTTCCCGGCGGCCTCGGAGTTCGTCCTCGGCTCCCACGGGTTCGACCTCGCGCCGCACACCCCCGTGGTCCTGGCGGCGCTGGTCCTGCTGCACGTGCCCATGATGTTCGGGGTGGTCGGCGGCCTGCGCGCCGTCGAGGACTCCGACGAGAACGTCCTGCTCGTGCTGCGCGCCTCGCCGGTGTCCGTACCCGCCTACCTCGGCTACCGGACGGCCCTGGTCACCGTCCTGTCCCTGGCCGGGCTCGCCGCGGCCCTGCCCCTGAGCGGGCTCATGTCCTCCGGGTGGTCCGCGCCGGTCGTGGCCGCCCTCGTGCTCGCTGCTCTACAGGCACCGCTGCTGACGGCGTCGATGACCGCGCTGTCGGCCAACAAGGTGGAGGCCCTGGTGGTGGTCAAGGGCGTCGGCGCGCTCCTGGTCCTGACGCCCGTGGCGGCCTGGGTCCTGCCCGCGCCCTGGAACCTCCTGCTGCTGCCGCTTCCGCCCGCCTGGCCCGTCCTGGCCCTGCCCGGCTACGACGCCGGACCGCTGGGGCCGTGGCCGTGCCTGGCGGGCGGGGTCCTGGTCGCGGCCGCCGCCCTGGCGTTCCTCCTGCGGCGCACCGTGCGGCGGATCGAGGGCGCCTAGGCCGACGCGCGGCCGGGGAGGCGTCCCCGGCCGCGCGGTGAGGCCGCGGACCGGGGACACCGGAACCCCCCTGGCCCCGTGGAGGCCCCGGGGCGGATGGGCGGCCACCCGTGACGTTCAGGCGGGCAGGTCGCGGCGGCGCAGCGCCCACAGCCCGACGGCCGTGAGCACCGCGGCCAGTGCCGCCAGCAGCGGGTAGGAGGCCCAGGTCTCCCGGTAGTACGGGTTGACGTGGGCGAAGGGCGAGACCAGCACGAACACCGCGTCCGGCACCAGGTTCACCTTGACGGCGATCTCGGTCAGGATCCCGAGGGACAGGAACCCCCAGCCCACGGCCGCGCACGCGCGCGGAACCGCCCCGTAGGCCAGGAGGGTGACGGCCACGACCACCCACACGGCCGGGGCCAGGGACAGCGTCAGCGCGGTGAAGCGCCCGACGTCGGCCCACACCCGCTCACCGCCCGGACCCGCGCCTAGGCCCAGCGCGATCCCCAGGGCGGCCAGCAGGACCACGGGGGCGGCGAAGGCCGCCGCGGCGTGCGCCAGCGCCCAGGCCGTCCGGCCGGTCGGCCCCGCGAGCAGCAGCTCTCCCCTTCCCGAGTGCTCCTCCGCGCGCACGCGCAGGGCCGTGAGCACGGCGTGGGCCGCCACGGGGAACACGAAGGCGAAGACGACGTAGACGAAGAAGGTGTCGGCGGGCGCCACACCGAGTTCGGCGGCCATCGCGCGCACCCACGGCATGTCGGCGTACTCGGCCATCGCCTCCGCGCCGGTGCGGCCCATCGCCAGCCCCATGACCGCGAGGGCGGCCGCCCACGCCAGCACGGAGCCGCGGTGCAGCCGCCAGACCAGGGCGGGCACCGAGCGCAGCCACCCGGCCGCCCGCACGGGGCCGCCCCGCCGGGAGAACAGGGCGGAGCCCAGGTCGCGCCGTTCGGCCAGGGCGAACGCGGCCGCGAGGGTCAGCGCGATCCAGCCTAGGACCGGGATCAGGGCCCACCACCGCTCGTCGGCGAAGGGGCGCACGTTCTCCAGCCACCCGTTGGGCACCGCCCACGTCAGCCACAGGGCGTCCCCGCCCGCCGCGGCGCCCGTGCCGCGCACCATGTGCATGACGTAGAACGCGCCCAGGGCCAGTCCCGCCGCGGTTCCCGGGCCGGTGGTGCACTGCACCGCCACGGCGGCCAGGCCCGCGCCCACCCCCGCCGCGGCGGCGGTGACCAGCGCCAGCGCCACCGAACCCGCCACGGGCAGGCCCAGGGCGAGCAGGCCCGCCGCGACGACGGCCGCCAGCAGGGCCGCCGAGGCCAGTACCACGGTGAGCACGGCCGCCAGGCCCGCGTGTCGGCCCAGCGGTGCGCCCCCGAGCAGTTCGCTCCGGCCCGAGGCCTCCTCGGTACGGGTACCGCGCACCACCAGCAGCACCGCGCCCAGGGCGGCGCACATGGTGGCGGCGGCGAACGCCTGCTGGGCGACCAGGGCCTCGGTGCTCGCGGCGAAGGCCCGGCTCTGGAACAGGGCGAACATGGGCACGCCCTGGAGCTGCTCCCACCGCTCCTGGCGGGACTCGGGGGTGGGGTAGGTGGCGTCGGCCGCCGCCGCGCCGCCCAGGGCGATGCCGGCCGTGACGGTCAGCCACACGGCGATCAGGACCCGGTCGCGGCGCAGGGCCAGCCGCGCCAGGTGCCGTGTTCCGGCCGGTAGCGGGCGGAAGGCCGCGCGGGCGGGCCGTGCGGCGGAGGGCGCGCTCATCGGACCCGCTCCGGGTGTTCGCCGCCGAGGCCGACCGCGGTGTAGTGGCGCAGGAACAGCTCCTCCAGGGTGGGCGGTCGCACGGTCAGGTCGCGCACCCCCAGCTCGGCCAGGCGCGCGCACAGCGGTTCCAGGGCCGACGGCTCGGCGTGCAGGCGTACGCGCGGGCCCTCCACCGCCAGGTCGTGCACACCGGTCAGGGCGGTGAGCCCGTCGGGGGGTCCGGTGAGCTCGGCGGTCACGGTCAGGCGGGACAGGTGGCGCAGCTCGGCCAGGGTCCCGCTCTCCACCGTGCGTCCGGCCCGGATGATGCTGACCCGGTCGCAGAGCGCCTCCACCTCGGACAGGACATGGCTGGAGAGCAGTACGGTGCGTCCCCGCTCCCTCTCCTCGGCGACGGCGTGGCGGAAGACCTCCTCCATGAGCGGGTCCAGGCCCGAGGTGGGCTCGTCCAGGACCAGGAGTTCGGTCTCGGCGGCCAGCGCGGCCACCAGCGCCACCTTCTGCCGGTTGCCCTTGGAGTAGGCGCGGCCCCGGGTGCGCAGGTCCAGCGCGAAGCGGTCCACGAGCGCGGCGCGGCGCCGCGGGTCGGTCCCGCCGCGCACGCGGCCGAGCAGGTCCAGGGTCTCCCCGCCGGAGAGCCCCGGCCACAGGGCGACGTCGCCCGGGACGTAGGCCAGTCGGCGGTGCAGGGCGGCGGCGTCCCGCCAGGGGTCGCCGCCGAGCAGGCGCGCGGTACCGGAGTCGGCCCGGGCCAGGCCGAGCAGGACGCGGATGGCCGTGGTCTTGCCCGCGCCGTTGGGCCCGAGGAAACCGTGCACCTCTCCGGTTCGTACGCGCAGGTCCAGCCCGTCCAGGGCCCTGGTGGACCCGAAGCGCTTGGTCAGGCCCGCGACGTGGATCGCGTCCGTCATGGTTCTTCTCCCGGGGGGTCGGAGTCGGGGTGGGGGAGGGCGTCGGCGATCCGACGCCCCTGCTCGCCGGCGAAGAAATCGGCCATCGCGGTGTAGACCCCGGCCATGGCCGCGCCCACGCGCGGAGCGTGGGCGGGGTCGAGCGAGTCGGCCGCCATGCGGCGGGACAGGTGGGCGTGCAGGACCAGCGTGCCCAGGTGCATGGCACCCATGACCGCGGCGGTGTCCCGTGTGACCCGCGCTCCCGGCGGATAGCGGTCGGGCCAGTGCTCGCTGAGGAAGCGCTCGGCGAAGTCGGCACCGGTGTCGAAGAACTCCGAGGCCGAGGCGGACCCCTCCACCAGGGCACGGGCGAGGTAACGGGTGCTGGTGTGGCTGGCCTGGTACATCGCCGCCCCGAACCCCGGGGCGGACGCCTCCTCTCCCAGGCTGCCGCGGGCCTGTTCGAGCAGGGTGCCGATGGCGTACGCGTCGCAGGCGGCGCGCAGGCCCTCCTTGGAGCCGAAGTGGTGGCGGATCAGGCCGGTGGACACTCCCGCCTCGGCGGCGATGGCCTGGACGGTCGCGCCCTTGATCCCGCGGTCGGCGAAGACCGCCAGGGCGGCGTCGCGGATGCGCGCCCGTCCGGTGAGGTCCTCGTTGGGCGGCGGTGGTACGGAGCTCATACCGTCAGGCTACACGTTCATGTAGCGAACTACACGTTCGTGTAGCACTTTTTGCCCAGGGTCGACCGGTCGACATGAAAGCGGGTGGTTCCCGTGCCCCGTGGGGCGGCGGTGCCTCCTGGCCGGACCGGTCACACGCGGGGCGACGGGACCGGACGCGGGCCGCGGGGCTACCCGGCCGCACGACCGCGCACGAGACGGTGTGGGGCGGGCCCGGAACAGCGAGGGGCGTGCACGGGACGGGGGATCGCGTAGGGGGCGGCGGGAAGCGGGTGCGGGTCGGCGGGGGCCGGGCCTGGACCGGTGAGGGCCGCACGCGGGACGGCGGTGACCGGGTGCGGGACAGGGGGGACGGCACCGCCGTCTCCCCGTCCCGGCCCGACGGGCGCGGCGCGGGCCCCGCACCCCTTCGCGGGGCCCCGCGCCGCGGACCCTAGACCGGCTGGTCGAAGCGGGGCGTGCGCGCGAACAGGTCGGTCACCTCGCCCGACACCTCGAAGGGGGCCGTGCCGCGGCGGAAGACGATCGCCGGGCCCGGCGCGCCCGGCTGCACGGCGGTACCGCCCACGGTCGCGCGGACCACGTCCGACCCCGCGCCCCGCACGCGCAGGTGCGTCCCCTCCCGCAGGCCGAGGACGTCCACGTCGTTGGCCTCCAGGAACTCCGTCAGCCGGGTCTCACGGGTCTCGCCCTGGTGCGTGGACCGGGGGTCGGCGTCCAGGTAGTGCGGGTTGATCTGGAACGGGACGAACCCCAGCGCGGCGAAGGACGGCGGCTCCACGATGGGCATGTCGTTGGTGGTGCGCAGCGTGGGAGCGGTGATGTTGGTGCCCGCGCTCGCCCCCATGTAGGGCAGCCCGGCCAGGACGCGGTCGCGCAGGTCGTCCAGGAGCCCGGTGCGCTGGAGGGCGGCCACGAGGCGGAACGTGTTGCCCCCGCCCACGAAGACGGCCTGCGCCTCGTCCAGGACCCGCGCGGCCCCGGCGTCCGCCGGGACCCCCGTCACGCGGACCCCGCGCGCCGCGAAGGCCTCGGCCACCCGCGCGGTGTAGGCGCCGTGGTCGCCCCCCGCGAACGGCACGAACGCGACCGCGTCGCGGCCGTCGAGGAAGGCCTCCACCTCCTCCCACGCGTGGTCGAGGTAGCCCCGGCCGTGGTTGGTCGAGTTGGAGAAGAGCAGCAGCTCGGGCATGGTCCCCCTTCAGGGAGCGGTCGGGCGCGGGGAGGGGCGGGAGCCGTGCCCCCGCCTCCAGTTGCGCGTGGGCGGTGCCGGGCGGCGGTTGGACAGCAGCCCGGTGAGACCGTCGGCCGCGGCGCGCAGCGGCGCCAGGTGGTCGAGCAGGTCGTCGTCGTGGTCGGAGTGCTTGTTCTCCACCAGCGTCACGGAGCCGACCGGGCGCTTGCCGCCGAACACGGGGACGGCCAGCGCGCGGGACGCGGCGTCGTACTCGCCCTGGGAGAGCGCGTAGCCCTGCTCGACGGCCTCGTCGAAGAGCTCCTCGACCTGCTGCTCGTCGAAGGGCGTGAGGTCGGAGAAGCGGGCGGAGGGGCGCCCCGCCAGCAGGGCCCTGCGCTCGGCCGGGTCCAGGAAGGCGAAGTAGGCCCGGGAGGTGGCCCCGGCGTGGGCGGGGTAGAGCTCGTCGAGGAAGGGGTGGGAGCGGCGCGGGCCCTCCGAGCCGCCGACCGCGGCGATGCAGCGCACGTGCGCGCCGTCGGGGACGCAGAACAGGCAGGTGCGGCCGCTGGAGCGGGCCAGATCGGCGAGCAGGGGCTCGGCCAGGGCGGAGAGGCCGCCCGAGCGCTCCCACAGCCCGGCCATGCGCCACATGGCGGGGCCCATGCTGTAGCGGCGCGTGTCGGGGTCGGCGCGCAGGAACCCCTTGCCCGCCAGGGAGGCCAGGAGGCGCTGGGCGGTCGACTTCGACAGGCCGAACTCGTCGGCGAGTTCGAGGACGCCCCAGCTCGTGCGGTACTCGTCGAAGCTGAGGAGGACGTCGAGCGCCCGGTCGACCGTCTGGAGCGGGCCGGTGCGTGCCGTGGAACCGGTGGACATGGAAGCCCACCCTACGTCTGGCGGAGGGACCGGCACCCCCTGCTCCGGGGATCGAAATGTGATCTTAACTCCCACATAGTGGGAAACCTTTGCTCCGGCGGGTGAACGGAAGGCAGCCTGGGCGTGACGGGCCAGGACGCGGCAGCCGCGCACCGCAGGCCTTTGACCAGCGACACTCCGTCCTCGACGGACGTGAGTCATCCCCGAAGGACACACATGGAACCGTCGGCACCTGGTTCGTCCACCGAACCGCAGACCCCGGGAAGCGCCCGCCACCCGCGCGCGTTCGAACCCGTCGTCGTCATCGTCACCGTCCTGGTGAGCCTCCTCGGGGCCGTCATCGGGATCCACATGATCACGACGCTCGGGGTCTCGCCCAACACCAGCGTCATCGGCGCGGTCGTGGCCATGCTCATCGGCCGGATCGGGTTCCTGGGGCTGCGCTCGATGCGTAACACCCACCGGCAGAACCTCATCCAGTCCTCGATCTCCGGCGCGACCTTCGCCTCGGCGAACTCCCTGCTCACTCCGATCGCCATCCCGTTCCTCTTCGGCCGCCCCGACCTGGTGTGGCCGATGCTGCTGGGCGCGTCCCTGGGCCTGCTCATCGACGTGTTCGTGCTGTACAAGGCGTTCGGCTCCCGGTTCCTGCCCGCCGACGCGGCCTGGCCGCCCGGGGTGGCGGCCGCCGAGACCATCAAGGCGGGTGACCGGGGCGGACGCCAGGCGGCCATCCTGGTGGGCGGCGGCGCGGTCGGGCTCGGCGCGTCCTTCCTGGGCATGCCGATGTCGGCGGCGGGCATCGCCATGATCGGCAACGTCTGGGCCCTGCTCATGTTCGCCGTGGGCCTGCTCGTGGCCCAGTACTCCCCGGCGGTCATCGGGATCGACCTCAACTCGATCTACGTGCCGCACGGCGTCATGATCGGCGCGGGCGTGGTCGCGCTGGCGCAGATCGTGGTCATCCTCGCCGGCCGCCAGGGACGCCGGGAGAGGGAGCGCGAGGCCGCCCGCGACCGCGCCGCCCAGGACGACCCGTCCCTGGCCTACACGGTGGACCGCGCCACCCTGGGCCGGGCCCTGGGCTCGGGCTACGTGCTGTTCGCCCTCGGCGCCCTCGTGCTCGCGGTCACCGGCGGGATCTGGGCGGACATGAGCTGGCTGGGCATCCTCGGGTTCGTGCTGTTCGCCGCCGTGGCCGCCCTGGTCCACGAACTCATCGTCGGCCTGGCCGCCATGCACGCGGGCTGGTTCCCCGCCTTCGCGGTCACCCTCATCTTCCTCATCCTCGGCCTGGCGCTGGGCATCCCCGGGGTGCCGCTGGCCCTGCTCGTGGGCTACTGCGCGGCCACCGGCCCCGCCTTCGCGGACATGGGCTACGACTTCAAGGCCGGGTGGGTGCTGCGCCGCGACCGCCGCCCCTACACCGCCTACGAGCTCGACGGACGCCGCCAGCAGCTCATCTCCTCCATGATCGGGTTCGCCGTCGCCATCGGCATGGTCGCGCTGCTCTGGCAGGGCCTGTTCGAGGACGGCGCCGTGCCGCCCACCTCGATCGTCTACGCCGACACCATCAAGGCCGGGCTGAGCGACCCCTCCGTCCTGCTCCAGCTCGCCCTGTGGGCCGTGCCCGGCGCGATCGTGCAGCTCCTGGGCGGCCCCCGGCGCCAGATGGGCGTCCTGCTCGCCACCGGCCTGCTCGTGGCCACGCCCAACGCCGGATGGCTCGTCCTGGCCGGACTGGCGATCCGCCTGGTGTGGGAGCGCCGCCGCGGCGAGAAGGGCGAGCAGGAGATCGCCCTGGTCGGCGCCGGACTCATCGCCGGGGACTCCGTCCACTCCGTCGGCACCGTCTTCAGCCGCTGAACCCGGGAGGAACCATGACACGACTCGGAGTCGTCACCATCGGCCAGGCGCCGCGCACGGACCTGACCCCGGAGATCACCGCCCTGGTGCCCGAGGCCACCGTGGTCGAGCGGGGCGTCCTGGACGGCCTCACCCGCGCCCAGATCGAGGCGCGGCCGGTGGCCCCCGACGACCACGCCCTCACCACCCGCCTCGCCGACGGCACCTCCGTCGTCCTGGGCGAGTCCCTGGTCATGGAGCGCCTGCCGGGCCTGCTCGCCGACCTGGAACGCGAGGTGGACGCGGTGCTGCTCGCCTGCACCGGCGCCTTCCCGGAGCTGGAGCACACCAAGCCGCTCTTCGTGCCCGACCGGATGATCGCCTTCGGGGCCGCGGCCCTGCTCGGCGACACCGGGCGCCTGGGCGTCGTGTGCCCCCTGCCCGAGCAGAGGCGCGACACCGAGGCCAAGTTCGGCCGCCGCCTGCCCGCCGGGACCCGGGTGCTCACCGACGTGTGCTCCCCCTACACCGGAACCCCCGACGACCTCGCCGCCGCCGCGCGGCGCCTGGCCGACGCCGGAGCCGACCTCCTGGCCCTGGACTGCGTCGGCTACACCGAGCGGATGCGCGCCCGCGCGGCCGCGGCCTCGGGCCTGCCGGTGGTCCTGGCCCGGTCGGTGTGCGTGCGCCTGGCCTCGGAGGTCCTGGACTCGCTCGGCGCGCGGACGGAGGCGGCGGCATGAGGATCGGCGTCATCCGGGTGGTCACCACCGACGACCAGGAGCAGCTCGACGCGCACGGCCGCGTCATCCGCGGGGAGCTCGGCGTGGACACCGTCTCGCGGTGCCTGCCCGACCAGCCCGACGGCGTGCACGACGACGCGACCTTCGCGCTCGCCTCGGCCAAGGTCGCCGACCTGGCCGCGCGCATGGAACGCGAGGACGGCGTGGACGCGCTGCTCGTCAGCTGCGCCGCCGACCCGGGTCTGGCCCGGGCCCGCGCCGCGGTCGGCGTTCCCGTCGTCGGCGCGGGGGAGGCCGCGGCCCGCCGGGCCCTGGAACTGGGCTCGAAGGTCGGCGTCCTGGACCTGACCACCCGCACCCCGGACTCGGTCACCTCCGTGCTCGGGCCCGCCCTCGTCGCCGCGCTCGTGCCCGAGGGCGTGCGCCGGACCCACGACCTGCGCACCGACGCGGGCCTGGCCGCCTCGGTCCGGGCCGCCGAACGCCTGGTCGCCATGGGCGCGGACACCCTGATGTTCGCCTGCACCGGCATGACCACCATCGGCCTGGCCGCCCGCCTCACCGACCGGGTCGGCGTCCCCGTCGTGGACGCCGTCCGCGCCGGGGCGCGCGCCGCCGTGCGCGCGGCCGAGGGCGCGGCCGAAGGCCCGGCCGCGGGTGCGGCCGGGGACTGAGCCCGGAACCGCCACAACACGGCGAACGGCGACGCGACAGCGCGGCAAGCCGTGTCGCCCGCGCGCACAGGCCGCGCGGCGACCACACGAACGACCGCCCCGGCCGGGCGCCGACCGCGGCGCCCGGCCGGACCGGGCGGTCCACCACCTGAGAGAGGGAACCCATGTCCTGGAGCCACGTCATCGAGACCCACGACCTGCTCGACACCCCGGCCGCGGACGGGGCGTCCGTGGCCGAGTACCTGCGCCGCCACGGCGCGGCCGACGGCGAGGTCCTCGTGGAGACCGTCGCGGGCGAGGGCGGGTCCACCGACTTCGTCCGGGTGACGATCGCCGGTACCGACGGCGCCGCCTCCGGCGGCTCCGCGCCCACCCTGGGCATCCTCGGCCGCCTCGGCGGCCTGGGCGCGCGCCCGGAGCAGATCGGCTTCGTCAGCGACGGCGACGGCGCCCTCACCGCCGTCTCCGCGGCGGCCAAGCTCCTGGACATGCGCCGCCGGGGCGACACCCTGCCCGGCGACGTCGTGCTGGCCACCCACATCGACCCCGACGCCCCGACCCAGCCCCACGACCCCGTTCCGTTCATGGGCTCGGTCGTGGACCAGGACGTCAGCAACCGGCACGAGGTCCTGCCCGCCATGGACGCGATCCTGTCCGTGGACACCACCAAGGGCAACCGGATCTGCAACCACCACGGCATCGCCATCACCCCGGCCGTCGTCGACGGGTGGATCGTCCGGGTCCCGGAGAGCCTGCTCGACATCGTCTCCCGCACCACCGGCCGCGCCCCGGTCGTCATGCCGCTGACCATGCAGGACATCACCCCGTACGGCAACGGCGTCTACCACGTCAACTCGATCCTGCAGCCGTCCACGGCCACCAGCGCCCCGGTCGTGGGCGTGGCCATCGTGACCGAGGAGGCCGTGGCCGGGTCGGCCACCGGCGCCACGGACCTGCGCAGCGTGGAGAGCGCGGTCCGGTTCGTCATCGAGACCGCGAAGGACTACGGACGCGGCATCGCCCGCTTCGTCGACGCCGACGAGGTGCGGCGGCTCCAGGAGCTGTACGGGAGCATGTCGCACCTGCGCGGCGCGGGCGAGCCCGCCTCCTCCTGAGGCGCTGGGCTCCGGAGGTCTCGGGGAACGCCGTCCCGCCCGGGCCACGGGTCGGGACGGCGTTCCCCGTCCCCCGGCGGGGCCCGCCGTGCTCGGGCCCTCGGGGCGGTCAGGCGCCGCCCAGGGTCGAGGCGTCGATGACGAACCGGTACCGCACGTCCGAGGCCAGCACCCGCTCCCAGGCCTCGTTGATCTGGTCGGCGCGGACGATCTCGACCTCGGGGGCGATGCCGTGCTCGGCGCAGAAGTCCAGCATCTCCTGGGTCTGGGCGATACCGCCGATCTTGGAACCGGCGAACGAGCGGCGGTTCTCGAACAGCGTGAACAGCGTCACCGCCACCGGCTCCGGCGGCGCGCCCACGCTCACGATCGTGCCGTCCAGCGCCAGCAGGTCGAGGTAGGCGTCCAGGTCGATGGGCGCGCTGACCGTGTTGACGATCAGGTCGAAGGTGTTGGCCAACCGCTCGAAGGTGTCCGGGTCGCTGGTGGCGTGGTAGTGGTCGGCGCCGAACCGCAGCCCGTCCTCGCGCTTCTTCAGGCTCTGCGAGAGCACCGTCACCTCCGCCCCCATGGCGTGGGCGATCTTGACCGCCATGTGCCCGAGGCCGCCCAGCCCCACCACGGCGACCTTCTTGCCCGGCCCGGCGTTCCAGTTGCGCAGCGGCGAGTAGGTGGTGATCCCCGCGCACAGCAGGGGCGCGGCCTTCTCGAAGGGGATGGCCTCGGGGACGCGCAGCACGAAGTGCTCGTCCACGACGATGCGCTCGGAGTACCCGCCCTGGGTCACGGTCCCGTCCCGGTCGGCGCCGTTGTAGGTGTCGGTGAACCCGCGCAGGCAGTACTGCTCCACACCGGCCAGGCAGTTCGCGCACTCCCGGCAGGAGTCGACCATGCAGCCCACCCCCACCCGGTCGCCGACCTTGTGGCGGGTGACCTCGGAGCCGACCTCGGCGACCACACCGGCGATCTCGTGCCCCACCGTCAACGGATAGGGGACCTCGCCCCAGTCCCCGCGGACGGTGTGGATGTCGGAGTGGCAGATCCCCGCCCAGGCGATGTCGATCAGGACGTCCTTCGGGCCGACCGCCCTGCGCTCGATCGTGCCCGGCGCCAGGGGCGCGGTCGCCGACGAGGCCGTGTAGGCGTGAACGAGGGACATGAATCTCCTCAGAAGAGTGGGTGTCGGATGCGCGTCGAACCCCGTGCGAGGGCGTTGTCAGCCCTTCGGGCACGGGTCGACGGGGACGGCCGGCCGCGCATGCCGCGTCGGCCGCCTCCAGCAGTCAAACACCCCGACGCCCCGTTTGGGAGGTTCTGTCAGTGCCCGTCACGGTAGGACCCCCCTGCGGGGCTTCGCCGTCTCCGGTCGGACCGCCACCGGCGAATCCCCGCCCGGCGACCGAGGGAGTCCCTCCTGTTCGGGGTAACGACAGGACCTCCCACGAGTCCGTTCGGCTTCCTAGCCTGGAGGACATGGACCACCGCAACCAGATCCGGGACTTCCTCTCCACCAGACGGGGGAGGATCACCCCCGAGCAGGCGGGACTCGTCGCCTTCGGCGGCAACCGGCGGGTGCCGGGCCTGCGCCGCGAGGAACTCGCCATGCTCGCCGGGGTGAGCGTGGACTACTACACCCGCATCGAGCGGGGCAACCTCAAGGGCGTCTCCGAGAGCGTCCTGCACGCCCTGGCCGAGGCGCTCCGGCTCGACGACGCCGAGCGCGCCCACCTGTTCGACCTGGCGCGCACGGCGGGGGAGGCGCCGGGCAGGCCCAGGCGCCGGTCGGCGCGCCAGCGCGTGCGGCCCGGCGTGCAGCGGATCCTCGACGCGATGACCGGCGCACCGGCGGTGGTGCAGAACGGGCGGCTCGACATCCTGGCCGCCAACCGGCTCGGCCGCGCCCTGTACGCGCAGGTCCTCGACATGTCCGGGCGGCCCGCCAACTACGCGCGGTTCGCCTTCCTGGACCCCCGCGCGCGGGACTTCTACCCCGACTGGGAGCGGGCGGCCAACGACACCGTCGCCGTCCTGCGCACCGGTGTCGGACGCGACCCCTACGACCGTGCCCTGTCGAACCTGGTGGGAGAGCTGTCCACGCGCAGCGAGGACTTCCGGACCCGGTGGGCGGCGCACAACGTCCACCAGCACCGCACGGGCACCAAGACCATGCACCACCCCGTCGTGGGCAGGCTGGAGCTGGGCTTCGAGGCCATGGAGCTGACCGCGGACCCCGGCCTGTCGCTCTTCGCCTACAGCGCCGAGCCGGGCTCGTCCTCCGCGGAGGGCCTGGACCTGCTGGCGAGCTGGGCCGTCACCTCCGAACGCGAGCGGGACGGGGTCCCGGCGGCCGACGGCGACCCGGCCGTCTCCTTCCCCCGTTCGGACACCTAGCGCGCCCGGAGCCGCCGGGGGAGCCCGCGGCCCCCGCTCCCGGACCGGAGAACAGACGGACGACCCCGACCCCCGCGCGGGCCCGTTCGCCTTCGCACCCGAGGGGTCCGTGTGCGGATCCGTCGCGGCCGGACCCGACCGCCGTGGTCGCGGCCGTGCGGGACACGGCGGGCTCACGACACCCGACCCGAGAAGAGGAAAGCACCCCGTTGACTTCCTCTCCTGCCTGAAGGCAGGAGAATCCGGAACCACCTACCGGTGGTTCGAGGCCAACGCCTCGTCACGGGTCGCCCCGTGGCCTTCCTGTTTCATTGCCGGTCGCCCCGTCCGGGAGGACTCCCGTTGAGGTCTCACACCAGCTCCACAGGCCAACACCGCCAGCCCGGCGGCTTCGAGATTGTTCGCCGCGTTCACATCCCGATCATGGGTGGTCCCGCAGCCGGGGCACGTCCACTCCCGTACACGCAACGGCAACGACACATTGAGGTACCCGCACCCGGGCGTCGAACACAACTTGGAGGAGGGAAAGAACCGGTCCACCACGACCAGATCGCGTCCGTACCAGGCGCACTTGTACTCCAGCATCGTGCGCAGCTCACGCCAGGCCACATCCGAAATCGCTCGGGCGAGTCTGCGGTTTCTGACCAGGTTGCGCACCGTCAAATCCTCGATCACGACCACTTGGTTCTCGCAGACGAGTCGAGTGGAGAGCTGGTGCAGGAAGTCGCGCCTGCGGTCGGTGATGCGGGCGTGCACCCGCGCCACCTTGCGGCGGGCCCGCTCCCGGTTCGCGCTGCCCTTGGCCTTACGGGCCAGCGCCCGCTGCGCCTTGGCCAGCTTGGCGCGATCGCGTTGTTCGTGGCGGGGGTTGTCCACCTTCTCCCCCGTGGACAACACCACCAGCGACGTCACACCCATGTCCACACCCACCGCGTCGTTGGCGGCCGGAGCCGACTCGACGGTGTCCTCGCACAGCAGGGACACGAACCAGCGCCCGGCCGCATCCCGGGACACCGTCACCGTGGACGGCCTTGCTCCTTCAGGCAGGGGGCGCGACCACACGATGGCCAGGGGTTCGGCCATCTTGGCCAGGGTCAGGTGGCCGTCACGGTAGCGGAACGCGCTCGCGGTGTACTCCGCCGAGGCACGCGACGTCTTCTTGGACTTGAACCGCGGATACTTCGCGCGCCGGTCGAAGAAGTTGCGAAAGGCGGTGTGCAGGTGGCGCAGCGTCTGCTGAAGGGGGACGCAGGAGACCTCGGTGAGGAAGGACAGCTCGTCCGTCTTCTTCCAAGCGGTCAGCATGGCCGAGGTGTGGGAGTAGCCCACCCGTTCCCGGCGCTGGTGCCAGGCGGTGCTGCGTTCGGCCAGGGCGCGGTTGTAGACCAGGCGCACGCACCCGAACGTGCGCGACAGCTCAGCCGCCTGCGCATCACTCGGGTAGAAGCGGTACCGAAACGCCCGCTTCACGCTCTTGTTGGTCATGGCACACACCGTAGCGACCGCTGTGCGGTCGCGTGAGGCGAATCCGACAGAAAGTCACGAGAAGGGAGAGGGCGCGTCCTCCCCGCCCTGAAGGACGGGGTATCCACGCCCAACAAACAGATGACGACGTGGACGAGCGAGGAGCTCGCCAGGATCACGGACGCGGAGGAGCTGCGGCTCGCGCCCCTGCGCGTCGACGGCCGGCCGGACAGCCGCGGGCGCGTCTGGGTCGTGCGTGACGGCGACGACCTCTACGTCCGCTCGCTGAGCGGACGCGTCTCCGACTGGTACCGGAGCACCCGGGTGCGCCCCAAGGGCCGCGTCCGGGTCGGCCGGGTCGCCAGGAACGTGGTCTTCGTCGACGCCGACCCCGGCCTCAACGACCGGATCGACGCCGCCTACCGCGCCAAGTACGGCCACTACGCCACCAGCCGCCTCAGGGCCATCACCAGCCCCGAGGCGGCAGCCACGACCCTCCGTCTCGTGCCCTACCCCGACTGCCGCCGGTCCGGCTCCCGACGGCACGCGGGTTGCTGAGGGCCGCGTCCGGGTGCGGCGCCCCCGCCCTGTGCACAACCGGTCCGCCTCGGGCGCGGCGTGGGATGATGGCGTCCATGGCCGACAGGGACGCACAGGAACAGCGGTTGCGCGACATCGCCGCCATCCGCCGTGTCCGCGACAGGATCGACCGCGAGTACGCCCAGCCCCTCAACGTCGAGGCACTGGCCCGCGGGGCGCACATGTCGGCCGGACACCTGAGCAGGGAGTTCCGCCGCGTCTACGGTGAGTCGCCGTACTCGTACCTGATGACCCGGCGGATCGAGCGGGCGATGACGCTGCTGCGGCGCGGGGACCTCAGCGTCACCGAGGTCTGCTTCGCGGTGGGCTCGTCCTCGCTGGGCACGTTCAGCACGAGGTTCACCGAGCTGGTCGGCGTGCCGCCGAGCGTCTACCGCCGCGACCACTCGCGTGCGGCGGCGGGTATCCCGCCCTGCCTGGCCAAACAGGTGACCAGACCGGTCAGGAATCAAGAAGCGCGCTCCCCGTAGCCGGACCTAGCGTTGGGGGCATGGACATCACCATTCACCACGCCTTCCTGCCGCACACCGACGCCGAGGCCGCCCTGGGCTTCTACCGCGACCTCCTCGGGTTCGAGGTCCGCAACGACGTCGGCTACGAGGACATGCGCTGGATCACCGTCGGGCCGGTCGGACGGCCCGCGACCTCCATCGTGCTGCACCCGCCCGCCGTCGACCCCGGCGTCACCGAGGACGAGCGCCGCACCGTCCTGGAGCTGATGGCCAAGGGCACCTACACCGCGATCACCCTGGCCACCGACGACCTCGACGGCCTCTTCCAACGCCTGGAGGCCGCCGGGGCGGACGTGGTCCAGGAACCCATCGACCAGGACTACGGGGTCCGCGACTGCGCCTTCCGCGACCCGTCCGGCAACCTCGTGCGCGTCAACCAGACCGTCTGAACGGGGGTCTGGACGGGCCTCCGTACGACCCTGCGGCCCGACCTTCGGCCCGCCCACCGGTCGAGGCCGCTCCGATCGGGACCGGTCCCAATCGGAGCGGCCCCGGCCGGAGGTCAGTGCGACCGCTTCCGGGCCCGCCTCACCTCGCGGTCCACGGCCCAGGCGTCGGCGACCGGGCCGAGGTGGCCCAGTTTGTCGGGGTTGATCACCCCGCGCACGTTCTGGACCCGCCCGTCGAGCACATCCAGGACCAGCGCCTGGAGGACCCGGCCGTCCCGGTCGCGCAGGAGCGCGCCGGGCTGGCCGTTGACCTCGTGCGGCTCCAACGACACGCCGATCCCCAGCAGCTCGGGGAAGACCGTGCCCAGCAGACGGGCCACCCTCGCCGCGCCCGTGACGGCCCTGGCCAGCTGCGGGGCCCGGCCGCCGCCGTCCCCGACCAACTGCGCGTCGGCGGCCAGCAGGTCCCGCAGCCCGTCCACGTCACCGTTCTCCAGCGCGTCGAAGAAGCGCGTCGCCAGCTCCCGCTGCTCGCGACGGTCCGCCGCGAACCGAGGCCGCCCGGTCGCCATGTGCCGCCGCGCCCGCACGAGCAGCTGTCGGCACGCCGCCTCCGAACGCCCCACCGCCGCGGCGACCTCGTCGAACCCGAAGGCGAACACCTCCCGCAGCAGGAACACCGCCCGCTCCAGCGGGCTGAGCCGCTCCAACAGCAGCAGCGCCGCCATCGACACCGAGTCGGCCAGCTCCACCGACCGCGCCGGGTCCTGGTAGGGGTCGCTCAGCAGCGGCTCGGGGAACCACGGGCCGACGTACTCCTCCCGCCGCACGCGCGCCGAACGCAGCACGTCGATCGAGATCCGGGTCACCGCGGCCGACAGGAAGGCCTTGGTCGACGCGGGGCGGGTCGTCGAGCGGTCGAAGCGCAGCCACGTCTCCTGCACCGCGTCCTCGGCCTCGCTCACGCTGCCCAGGATCCGGTAGGAGATCGAGAACAGCAGCGGCCGCAGCTCCTCGAAGTCCTCCACCTTGCCCACGCCGACCCGCCCCTCTCCCAAGCCCTTCCGCCCGGCCGTACTCCCCGGTACGGTCGGCGCTGGGCCCGGGGCCGGAACCCGAAGTCCGCAGCCGCCGGGCCCCGTGCCAGAACCTAGTGGAACTGCCCGGGCTCGTAGCTTCCGGCGGGCTGCCGGGTGATGACGTTGAGCCGGTTCACGGCGTTCATGAACGCGACCAGCATGACCAGGGCGGTGAGCTGCTCCTGGTCGTGGTGCTCGGCGGCGCGCTCCCACACCTCGTCGCTGACCCCGCCCGCTGCGTCCGCGACCCGGGTGCCCTCCTCCGCCAGCTCCAGCGCGGCGCGCTCGGCGTCGGTGAAGACCGTGGCCTCCCGCCACGCCGCGACCAGGTTCAGCCGCACGCCGGTCTCACCGTCAGCGGCGGCGTCCTTGGTGTGCATGTCCAGGCAGGCGGCGCAGCCGTTGATCTGGCTCACGCGCAGCGCCACCAGTTCCCGCGTCGCGTCCGGCAGCGCCGAGTTCCTGAGCGCCCTGCCCACGGACATGAAGGGCTTGACGGCCTTGCCCGCGGTCGGGCTGGTGAAGTAGTCGAGTCTTGCGTCCATGGGGTACTCCTTCGCGTTCGTCGTCGGTTACACCCCCTGAGACGAGATGGCCCGTCGCCCTGTGACACGGTGGGTTGTGACACGGGTCTCCCGCTGTTTCGGGGTTTGGCCGACGTGCCCCCTGGGATGGGACGGCCCGTCGCCCCGTGACCCGGGCGGTCGTGGCCCGGGTCCCTTACCGCTCCGGGGTTTGGCCGACGTGACCCCCGGGGCGGGACGGCCCGTCACCCCGCCACCTGGACGCGCGTGACCCGGGCCCTCCCGCCCGGGAGCCGGACGATGTGCTTCCGGGCGGACCGCGCGACCGGTTCCGACCCCTCCCCCGCGGGGGCGGACGGTCAGCCGCCGTTGGACTGGCGGATCCCCTCGGCGAGCGCGTCGAAGGAGTAGACGAACCCGCCGTCGTCCCCGCTGACGGTCATGTAGGCGTCGGTCGTCCCCGGCGCGATGGCCACGTTGGTGGCCGAGTACAGCCCCTCGGCGGCGTCGTCGGGGACGCCGACCGTCGCCAGGTGCTCACCGAGCGGGCTGTACACGAAGATGCGCGGCTGGCCGTGGACGGCCTGGTAGAGGTTGCCGTCGGCGTCCACCGCGATGGAGTCGATCCGGCTCGTGCCGCCGTCGAAGTACAGGGCGGCGTGGGAGGTCTCCACCTCGGTGCCGTCCTCGTTCAGCGCGTAGTGGTCGACGCGGTTGGCGCCGTACTGGCCGACCCACAGCCCCGAGAAGTCCGCGGTGAACGAGATGCCGTTGGGCGCGGGCAGATCCTGGGCCAGGACGGTCGCCTCCGCGGTGTCGCGGTCGACGCGCACGACCCTGCCCCGGGCCTCCCACGCCGGGCCGTCGAACCCGGCCGAGTCGCTGACGTACATGTTCCCGGCCTCGTCGAAGGCCAGGTCGTCCGGGTTCATCGGCGCTCCGTCGACCTCCCCGGAGAAGAACGTGGTGTGGTCCTCGCCCTCGGGGGTGATGCTGTCGATCCTGCCTCCGGCGAAGTCGGTCAGGTAGAGCCGGTCGTCGTGCGGACTGAACTGCGCCGAGGTGTAGGCGCCGGTCTCGTCGGTGAACACCGGGGACACCTCCCGGGTCCCGGTGTCCACCCGGAGCACCTTGGGCTCCCCGGCGGGGGCGGTGACGTCCACGACGAGCAGGCGCCCGTCGGCGTCGAAGGTCGGACCTTCGAGCAGGGTCATCCCCGTCTCCTCGTGGACGGAGGTCACCTGGACCAGGAGGTCGGCGGTGCGCTCGGTTCCGCCGTCCTGGCCGTCCTCGCCGGTGGCGGCGGGGGAGGCGCATCCGGCCGCCGCACCGGTCAGGGCCAGTGCGGCGAGTGCGCGGGCGGCCACCGTTCGTCGCGGCCTGGGGCAGTGCTGTTCCATACGGTTCCCTCGGGGTCTGGGATCAGGTGTCTGGGGTCCGGGAGCGTGTTCGGCGCACGTCCGCCCCGCCGCGCGGCGAGGCGGACATGCGCCGAACACGCCCCGGAGGGTGGGCGCCCAGGAAGGGGCGCCCACGGAGGCGTCCCGGCCGGGGCGGCCGGGCCGGCTAGGACCGCGCGTCCAGGACCTCGTGCATGCGGCTCTCGCGCCAGTCGGCCAGCAGCCGGTGGAAGGCCACGGGGCCGGGGCTGTAGGAGAACCCGCCGTGCACGCCCGCGCCCTCGCGGTTGTAGTAGCCGGGCGTGCACTCGGCCTGGAACGCCGAGTTGTCGTGCGCGCTCTCCCGGACGGTCCGCCCCCACGCGTCGGCGGCCTCCTGGGAGGGCTCGACCACCGGGGCTCCGGTCTTGCGGGCCTCGGCGACGACGGCGGCGATGTGCTCGGCCTGCTCCAGCAGGATGTGCGCGAAGTTGACCGAGTTGGCGTTCTGGAGCGCGCCCAGGTGGAACAGGTTCGGGAACCCGTTGCTGTAGAAGCCGTGCAGCGTGCTGGGCCCGCGGCTCCAGGAGCCCAGCAGATCGCGCCCGCCGCGCCCGCGCACCGGCAGCGTTCCCGACATCACCCCGGACACGCCCACGTCGAACCCGGTGGCGAAGACGACGCAGTCCACGGGGTACTCGGCGTCCCCGACCACGATCGCGTCCTCGGTCATGCGGGTGACGCCGCCGTGGTCGGCGGTGTCCACCAGGGTGACGTCGGGCCGGTTGAAGGTCTGGAGGTAGTGGTCGCTGAAGCAGGGCCGCTTGCACATGTAGCGGTACCAGGGTTTGAGCAGCTCGGCCGTGGCCGGGTCGTCCACGACCTCGTCCACGCGCGCCCGGATCTGGTTCATCTTGCGGGCGTCCACGAGTTCGTCGATCCGCTCGCGCTCCTCGGCCGGGACGCTGGTGTCCAGTGCGCCGGAGATCATCTTGCGCTGGAGCCGGGCGGTGGAGGTCCAGCCGTCGCGGGTCAGGTCGGTCTCGACCCGCTCGCCGGAGACGATCGCCAGGAAGTTCTCCATGCGCTCGCGCTGCCAGCCGGGCTTGAGGGAGGCCGCCCACTCCGGGTCGGTGGGGCGGTTGTCGCGCACGTCCACCGAGGAGGGGGTGCGCTGGAACACGTACAGGTGCCGCGCGTCGCGGCCCAGGTGCGGGATGACCTGCACGCCGGTCGCGCCGGTGCCCACGACCGCGACCCTCTTGTCGGCGAGGCCGGTGAGGCCGCCGTTCTGGTCGCCGCCGGTGTAGCCGTAGTCCCAGCGACTCGTGTGGAAGGTGTGGCCCCTGAAGGTGTCGATCCCCGGGATGCCCGGCAGCTTGGGCTGGGTGAGCGTGCCTGAGGAGGTGATGACGAACCGCGCGCGCATCCGGTCACCGCGGTCGGTCTCCACCACCCACTCGTCAGCGTCCTCGTCCCAGGTCAGCGCGGTGGCGCGAGTGTGGAACAGCGCGTCGCGGTACAGCCCGAAGGTCTCGGCGATGGCCACGGCGTGGCGGCGGATCTCCTCGCCGGGGGCGTAGCGCCACTTCGGAACGTAGCCGACCTCCTCCAGCAGGGGCATGTAGGAGTAGGACTCGATGTCGCAGTGGATGCCCGGGTAGCGGTTCCAGTACCAGGTTCCGCCGAAGTCGCCCGCCTCGTCCATCATCCGGATCGACTCCACGCTCGCCTGGCGCAGCCTCGCGCCGGTGGTCAGACCGCCGAAGCCGCCGCCGATCACGAGCACCTCCACGGTGTCGGTCAGCGGTTCGCGTTCGGTCCAGGGGGTGTAGGGGTCCTTGGCGTAGTAGCCGAACTCGCCCGCGGCCGAGCGGTACTGGCCGGTGCCGTCGGGGCGGACGCGGCGGTCGCGCTCGCGGGCGTACCTGGCCCGCAGCGCGTCGAGGTCGATCTCCTCGGTGCGGTCGTCGGTGTCGGCGGTCGTGTCGGAGGCTGTGCCCATGTGCCGTCCTCACTTCGTTGCCGTCGCATCGCGACGCGGACGCGGCGCCGGGCTCGCGCGGGGGATGGCCGTGGTGCTCACGGGAGCGTGGAACGGGATCCGGGCGGCTGCCATCCCGATGCGGCGGCGGTGTCGTTGAACCGTGCGCCAAAAGCTTAGCATCAGGCTAAGTATTTGGGGCCGGGGGGCGCCCGTCGCGGCGCTCTATCATGGCGGCTATGCGGCAACAGGCGACCGAACAGGGCGAACACGAACGCGAACGCATCGTGCGCGAGATCCAGGCCCTGAACGGGATGATGGAGGAGACCGTGATGGCCGCCCTCCTGCAGAACCTGCTGTCGATGGACCTCACCATCCAGCAGCTCAGGGTGCTCATGGTCCTGGTCACCACCAAGGAGGGCGCGACGGGCAGGGGGCTGTCGGAGTCGTTCGGCGTCTCCATGGCGTCAATGTCGGGCGTGCTCGACCGGCTCGTGGCCCACGGCGTAGCCGAGCGCTCGGCCGACCCCGACGACCAGCGCGTCCGCCGCCTCCGCGCCACACCCCTGGGCGCCTCGGTCGTGCGGCGGCTGATGGTGGCGCGGCCCTTTCGCGACGACATCCTCATGGGCCTGCCCATGGAGGACCTGCGCGCCCTCGAACAGGGGTTTCGCGCGGTGAGCAAGGAGATCTCCCGGCTGGGCGCAACGGACTGACCCCGCCCGCCGGGTGAGCCGGTCACCGGGCGGCCCCATGTCCGGGGCGACTGGGGACAGGGGCGCGCCCCGCCCGTTCGGGGCGGGGCGGGAGGGTTACCGGCCCGACCGGGCGGACAGCCGTGGCGAGACCATGCGTCCGACCGCGCGCAGCAGGGCCCGGAACTCGGCCCCGTTCGGGCGCACGCCCAGACCGGCGTACATGAGCGCGTTCCCGTACTCGGCCATGAGGACGATCCGGCCGTCCTCGACGTCGAACCGCGTCACGTAGGTGTTGCGGTAGGGCCGGCCCGTGCGCGCGACGACCATGTCGCCGACGCCGTGGAAGAAGAGCTGGCGGCCGTCGGGCGAGACGCGCCACGCCTGGTCGCGCCACCGCAGCGGGGCGAACTTGTCGAACAGCGCGCCCGTGTAGGCCAGGACCTCGCTCCTGCCCTTGACGTCCGCGACGCACAGGCCCCGTGTGCGCCCCTCGATGATGTCCGTGACGCCCTCGGGGGTCGTGGCGCCCCGGGCGTGCATGAACAGCTGCCGCGCGTCCTCGGCCAGGGTCCGGGCCACGGCGTCGATGTCCTTGGCCTCGACGGCGCGGATGAACTCCCGGGCGACGGCGAGTCCGGCGTGGGTGGCGTGGGCGGCGGGGGTCAGCTTCTGGTCGTGCATGAGGGTCTCCGATCGTCGTGTTCCGCCGCGCGCTCCGGGCGGACCCGGCCCGCCCGGTGCGGTGTGCTCTCGATGATCCGGGGCGCCGGGCGGGGGAGGAAGACCGCGTCGAGGGTGGTACCGGCAGGACCAGGCTCGCCCGACGGCACGGGGCGCGGGGCGGGGACAATGGGGGGTATGTCGAGCAGCGATCGGACCGAGTTCGGGGAGTACCTGCGGCGGCGCAGGGCCGCGATGAGCCCTCCGGAGCCCCGGGGCGGTGTGCGGGTGTCCCGTCGGCGGGTTCCGGGGCTTCGCCGCCAGGAGGTCTCCGACATCGCGGGTATCTCGGTGGAGTACTACACGCGCCTGGAACAGGGCCGGGCGCCCCGCCCCTCACGTGAGATCCTCTCCTCGCTGGCCCGGGCGTTCGGGCTCTCGGACGCCGAACGCGACCACCTCTTCCGGCTGGGGGGCGAGCCCCCGCCCGAACCGGCCTCCCCCTCCTCGGTCATCCGCCCCGGGCTGCTGCGTCTGCTGCGCGGCCTGGACGAGACGATGCCGGTCACCGTGCACGACGGGCGGCTCGACCTCCTCGCCCGCAACAAGGCCGCGCAGGAGCTGCTGGGGTCCCTGACCGGCGGCGGTCCGTTCGAGCGCAACATCGCCTACCAGGCCTTCACGACCGACGTGCTCGCGCAGCTGCTCGGGGGCGAGGGCGCGGACCGGTTCCTGCGGGTGGCGGCCGCCGAACTCCGGACGGCGCTGAGCCGGTACCCCGGCGACGCCTACCTCCGCGCCCTGCTCGCCGAGCTCACCGCGACCAGCCAGAGCTTTCGCGACCACTGGGAGGAGGGGGAGGTCGGCGTTTCGAGGTCCGCGGTCAAACAGATGCGCCACCCGACCCAGGGGTGGTCCCGCTTCGAGATCGAGGTGCTCCACGACCCCGAGCGGGACCACTGGATCATGCTCTACACGCCTCACGGCGAGGAGTAGCCCTCCGCGCCGTGAGGGGCGTCAGTCCCTGGGCGCGACGGCGTGGTCGAACCCCAGTTCCCGGAGGGCGGTACGCAGCCGCTCGGCCGAGCGGTCGAGGACGCTGTGGTCCGTCTCGGTCTCGACGCCGCTGAGGTCGAAGTCGGACATGCCCCAGACGGGGGCCACGTGGACGTGCATGTGCGGCACCTCGAAGCCCGCGACGAGCAGCCCGGCGCGGGGCGCGTTCCAGGCGGCGCGAACGCCCTGGCCGACGGCCTGGGCCACTTCCATGCACCTGGTCAGAAGGGCGGGGTCGGCATCGGTCCAGTGGTCGACCTCCGTTCGGGGGACGACCAGGGTGTGGCCCGGCCGGAGCGGGGCGATGGACAGGAAGGCCACGACCTCGGGGTCCTTCCACACGAAGTGTCCGGGGAGGTCACCGGCGATGATCTTGGAGAAGAGGGTCGGCAAGGGTGGAAGGCCTTTCCAGCACGGGTGGGAACAGACGGTTCCTCACAGTGTGGGGGTCAGGACCCGGTGGGGCGTCCGGAGCCGGCGGGCGGTGCGGGGGCGGCCTGCCGCCACCGACCCCGGACAGCTCCACGGTTCCGACCCATCTGAACTGGCGTTTCCTCATCTCGGTGTCGGCGGTCAACCGGGCCGAAGATGCCGTGGACGCGTTGGGACCCGGCGGTTGGACCTCTCTACCGCGTGGTCCGATCACCGGCGTGTCGCGTACTCGCCTCCCGGGAGAGGGCCAGCGCGGCGACACCGGCTGCTGTGAGCATGAGCCCCGCGAGCAGCACGAGCACGGTTGTGTGGGAACGACTGCCCACAGCACCGACCAGGGATCCGATCCCGGTGACGCCGAGTGCCGAGCCGAGCTGAACGACGAGCAGGACGGCCGTGGTGCCGCTCCCGACCGTCGCTTCCGGGAGTACGCGGTAAACGC
The DNA here is from genome assembly GCF_004217075.1 of Nocardiopsis sp. CNZ308. Classification (NCBI taxonomy): domain Bacteria; kingdom Bacillati; phylum Actinomycetota; class Actinomycetes; order Streptosporangiales; family Nocardiopsidaceae; genus Nocardiopsis; species Nocardiopsis sp. CNZ308. The sequence continues at coordinate 5,353,004 of NZ_SHKJ01000001.1, forward strand.
TGGCGAAAGTCGGGGCGGAAACCGCTCCGAACGACAGGCCGGTAAGGCACAGGAGGAGCGTGCACACCAACGCGGGGGAGGGCAGGAGTTGCGCGCAGGCCGCCAGGAGAGCCAGGGAACCCGCTGAACAGGCCGCTGCGGTGGTGACGATCCTTCGGGATCCGACGCGGTCCGAGAGCGCTCCGGCGACGCTCATCGACACCAGCATCCCCGTTCCGAAGGCCGCCAGCGGCACCGCCTGGGTGAGCCCGCTGAGACTCCATGACCGTGCGGCCAGCAGGGGCACGAGAGTGAGTATGGAGAACAGCAGCACGCCACCCATACCCATGATCGCGGCGGCTCCGGAGAAGCGACGGTCGGTGAAGAGCCGCGGGTCGATGATCGGCGCGGGTACGCGCAGAGAACGCCGGACGTAGGCGGTCAGCAGCAGTGCGCCCAGCACACCCGCGGTGAGCGTTGACCATGGCGTTCCAGCGGAGAGCCGACCGATGGCGAACAGGCTTGCGGTGAAGCCGAGACCGAGCAGGGCCAGGCCGGCAAGGTCGAACCGGTGGGCCTGAGCTGCCCCTGCGGCTGATGGGTCGGTGCCGGGGGACGTTCTCCGCTGACCCAGGGAAAGAGCCAGGAGTACGCCAGCCAGGAGTATGGGCGGTACGGCGAAGAGGAAGACGCTGCGCCAACCCGCGGCGGACAACAGGGCGGCGCCGATGACGGGTCCGACCGCCGGGGCGAGGTTGATCACCATGGACATCAGCCCCATGACCGCGCCGATGCGTCTGCGGTCGGTGATCTGCGAGATCAAGGCCAGGCAGGCGGGCTCCAGGACTCCGCCGCCGAGCCCCTGCACGGCGCGTGCCGCGATGAGCTGTTCGAACGTCACCGCCGATCCGCTTCCCAGCGCACCCGCCGCGAAAACCGCGAGGCCCACCAGCAGTACCGGGAGGCCGCCGAATCGGTCCACGGCCCACCCGGCGAAGGGGAGCGCCAGTCCTGCCGTCAACAAGAAGACCGTCGTGACCCACACGATCGAACTCATGGAGGTCCCGAGAGCCTCCGCCAGGGCGGTGAGCGCCATCGACGTGACCGAACTGACCAGTACCGAGACGAAGCCGATGACCGCCAGCGCGGCGACCGCCAGGGGGAGAAAACGCGCGGAGACGCTTGTCGGCATCATCGGTCCGTTCCGTGCCAGACGGCGACCAGCGCAGTGACCCCCGGGAGGGCGAGGAGGCAGAGCAGGGTCAGGCCCAACCACAGGGGAACGATCCGGTCGTATGCTCCACCTTCGGCCCCGGCGCTGAGGATGAGCACTCCCATGCCGACCGTGAACAGGGCCGTGACCACTCCGCGTTCCCACCATCCACGCCGAACCGCCGCCAGGGTGAAGAGCCATCCCAAGAGCCCTGTCGCGCCGACGATCACCAGGTAGAGGATGATCGCTGTCCGTTCGGCGGCTATCTCGGCGGCGTCCCACTGGGGGTAGGCGGCCAGTACGTGTCGCTCCACCGACCCGAGGAGCCACAGGTCCAGGACCGGCAGCAGGATGCACACCACCTGCAAACCGGCGCCGATCCGCAACGCCTGTGTGAGGTTCCCACCGCCCCCGTTGCGGGGGCCCTGCTTCTCGGCTGACATGGCGCATCACCTCTCTTACGGTGTATGAGACGGTTTGATGCTACTCTTACGGCGTAAGAGAGGTCAATCGAGGGATGGCATGAGCCGAACGCGCGTCCAGGGCAAGCACGCCGGTCTGAGCCGGCGCCAGGTACTGCGAACCGCCGTGGGACTGGTCGACGCCGAAGGAGTCGCCGCGCTGTCCATGCGGCGGCTGGCGCGTGAGCTCGGCGTGGAGGCGATGACCCTCTACCACCACGTGCGCAACAAGGAGGCGCTGGAAGACGCCATCGTCGAACACGTCCTCGCCGAGTCGATCCGTGAACCCGAGGCTTCAGACTCGTGGCAGGAGGCGATCACCGGTTATGCGCTCGATTTGCACCGAGGCCTGCTCGCCCATCCGGGGGTGGCCACCCTCTTCGCCACCCGCCCTGCCCTGACCAGCCGGAACCTTCGCGAACTCGAAGGCCTCCTGTGTATCCTCACCACGGCGGGTTTCTCCGCTGGGACCGCCCTGACCATCGTGCACGTGACGGCCTCGTCCGTGCTCGGACAACACCTGACCAAGCAGGACGAGAACTCCGGCGACCCTGTTCCCGGAAGTGCCGACCTGCCCTTGGTGAACAAGGCCCTCGAAGCAGGGTTGCCCGGTGTCGACGCCCGGATGAGGTTCACCCTGACCGCACTCGTCACCGGTTATGAGAGTCTTCTGTGAAAGTCGCGGGGTTCCCGGCGCATCGCACGTTGCCGTCCTCCACTCGCTGATCAGGTCCCGGAACGGGGCGCACCTCCGAACAGGGCGGGACGGGCGGATCCTGTGGTGGGTGTTCACCGGTTCGTGCGCGGGCTCCTGGTGCCGGTGTGACCTACGCGACTGGCCGCGCGGATACACCCGGGGGTATGGTGGGGGCACGGGCGGAAGGAGACCAGATGAAGCCTGAAATGGTGGGCGACGCCATCACGCGACTCAAGCGCGCGCAGGGCCAGCTCTCCGGTGTCATCTCGATGATGGAGGCGGGGGAGGACTGCGCCGCCGTCCTCCAGCAGCTGGCCGCGGTCTCCCGGGCCCTGGACCGGGCGGGGTTCAAGATCGTCGCGAGCGGCATGCGGCACTGCAACACCGCACGCGAGCGGGGCGAGGAGCCCGAGCTCACCGAGGAGGAGCTGGAGAAGCTGTTCCTGGCCCTGGCCTGAGGGTTCGTGGGCGCCGACCGGGTGTCGGGCGCTCGCGCGCCGCCTTTCGCGCGGAGTCCCCCTCCGGCCTCGACCGGAGCGTCTCCATGACTTCTGGATACTCCCCCCAGTATGTGGGGGCGATATCGGGTAGTCCGTGTTCCCGCGCGTCCGGAGTCCCGGTCCGTCCACTGGATACCCCCGGGTGTATCCAGATCCACTCCCACACCACCGAAGGAAGGAAACACATGAGTGACCACGGCATCGACGTGCGCGCCGTGCGCGTACTGCTCGAAACCGACCCCCGCGCCCTGATCGTCGACGTGCGCACCCCCGCCGAATACGAGGGCTCACACATCCCGGGGGCCGTCAACCTGCCGCTGGAGCAGGTGGACGCCCACCTGGAGCGCATCGTCGCCGGCGCGGGCGGCCGCCTCGTCCTGGTCTGCCGCTCCGGCAAGCGGGCCGGGCGGTGCCGGAACACGTTGGCGGGGGCGGGCCTGGGCGACACGGTCGTGCTGGAGGGCGGCATGAACGCCTGGGAGGCGCAGGGGGCGCCCCTGGAGCGCGGCCGCGAGAGATGGGCGCTGGAACGCCAGGTCCGACTGGTGGCAGGCGGCATCGTCCTGGGCTCGGTGCTCGCCTCCCTGATGTGGTTCCCGGCGGTGGCGGTCGCCGGTGTCGTCGGTGCGGGGCTGGTCTTCGCCGCCGTCACCGACACCTGCGCCATGGGCATGGCCCTGTCCCGCCTTCCCTACAACCGGCCGAGCGAGGAGGTCGACATCGAGGACTCCCTGGCCCGCATCGGCGCTGGTCGATGAGCGCACGTGAACAGGGCCGCCTTCTGCCCTCTGGATACTCCCCCCAGTATCTGACCAGGGCTGACACACCACACAGCACCCACCGGACAAGGAGCAGAACATGCTGCTGGAACGCCTCTACGACGACGACCTCGCCCAGGCCGGCTACTTCGTCGGCTGTCAGGCCAGCGGAGAGGCCGTCGTGGTCGACGCCCGCCGCGACATCGACGACTACCTCGGACTGGCCCGCGCACACGGCATACGCATCGTCGCCGTGACCGAGACCCACATCCACGCCGACTACCTCTCCGGCACCCGCGAACTCGCCGCGGCCACCGGCGCCACCGCGTACGTCTCCGGCGAGGGCGGCCGGGACTGGCAGTACGGGTTCGACGCCGAACGGCTGCTCGACGGTGACGCCATCACCGTCGGCAACATCACGGTCCGCGCGAGCCACACCCCCGGGCACACGCCCGAGCACCTCTCCTTCCTGGTGACGGACGGGGCGTTCAGCCGCGACCCCGGCTACCTGCTCTCGGGTGACTTCGTCTTCGCCGGCGACCTGGGCCGTCCCGACCTGCTCGACGAGGCCGCCGGGGGGAGCGGCACCCGGTTCGAGGGCGCCCGCCAGCTCTTCGAGAGCCTGCGCCGGGTGTTCCTGAACCTGCCGGACCACGTCCAGGTCCTTCCCGGACACGGGGCGGGCAGCGCCTGCGGCAAGGCCCTCGGCGCTCTTCCGGCCACCACGGTCGGATACGAGCGGCTCAACGCCTGGTGGGGTCCCTACCTGCGCGCCGACGACATGGAGGGCTTCGTCGCGGAACTGCTCGACGGACAGCCCGACGCCCACGCCTACTTCGCGCGGATGAAGCGCCAGAACAGGGAGGGGCCCCGGGTCCTGGGCCGCCTCGCCCCGCCGCCCGCGCTCTCCGACGAGGAGGTCGGCAGGTCCCTGCACGAGGGCGGGAGCGTCCTCGTCGACACCCGGCCCCACGTCGAGGTCCACCGGGGCACCGTGGCGGGGGCGCTGAACATCCCGGGCCCGGACAAGGCCGCGACCTTCGGGGCCTGGGCCCACGACCCCGAGTCCGAAACCCGCCCCCTGGTGCTGCTCGCCGAGGACGGGGACACCGCCCGCCGGGTGCGCGACCACCTGTTGCGGGTCGGCATCGACCGCGTGTCCGGTTACACGACCAGCACAGAGGGCCTGCCGAGGACCGTGCCGCCGCGCGTCACCCCCGAGGAACTCGAACAGGCCGGTGCCGCGCTCCTGCTGGACGTGCGCACCAGGGGCGAGCACGCCGAGGGGCACATCCCCGGTTCGCAGCAGCTCAGCGCGGGCCGTGTGCTGTGGAACCTCGACGCGCTGCCGACCGACGGCACCATCGTGAGCTACTGCCAGTCGGGCGCCCGCAGTTCCGTGGCGGCCTCGGCTCTGCGCCGAGCGGGATACGACGTCGTCGAACTCGATCGGGGTTACGGCGCCTGGGAGGACTGGAAGCGGGACCGGGACGCGCCGGTGCGCGCTGGTGCCGACTGAGGCACACGGCGGGGCCGCGCTCCCGCCGCCCCCCGCAGCGGAGCGCGCGTGGGCGGGAGCCGCCCCCGCGCCGTCCGGACGGCCCCCGCGTCGTCCGGACCGCCCCCGCCCCATCATCCCCGAGCCATCGGCCGCCCGCACCCGCGGCGGCGAGCCACGGAAGCGGAGTCAACATGGAGTTTCAGATCGTCCTCGCCCTGGGCCTCGCCGCGGTGGTGGGGCTCGCGCTCGGACTGCTCGGCGGAGGCGGTTCCATCCTGATGGTGCCGCTGCTGACCTACGTCGCGGGCATGGACCCCAAGGAGGCCATCGCCGCGTCCCTGTTCGTCGTGGGCGTCACCTCGCTCGTCGGCGCGCTCGCGCACGCACGTGCGGGAAACGTGCGCTGGCGTACCGGGCTGGTGTTCGGAGCCGCCGGGATGGCGGGGGCCTTCGTGGGCGGCGTGGTCGGGGCGCACGTCCCGGGCGCCCTGTTGATGACCGCCTTCGCCCTCATGATGGTCGCGACCGCCCTGGCCATGCTCCGGGGCGGGAGCGCGACCCCCGGCCGGGGGCCGGCCGCCGTGGCGCCGCCGCTGGGACGCGTCGTCCTGGACGGGGTGGTGATCGGCGCGGTCACCGGGCTGGTCGGCGCCGGAGGAGGGTTCCTCGTCGTGCCCGCCCTGGTGCTGCTGGGCGGACTGGCCATGCCGGCCGCCGTGGGCACCTCCCTGCTCGTGATCGGCATGAAGTCCTTCGCCGGACTCACCGGTTACCTGACCGCCGTGAGCCCGGACTGGGCCCTGCTCGGCGCGGTCAGCGCGCTCGCGGTGGCCGGTTCACTCGTCGGGGTGCGCCTGACCTCCCGCGTGCCCGAAGCCGCCCTGCGCAAGGGGTCCGGCGGCTTCGTGCTGCTCACGGGGGTGTTCGTGCTGATCCAGGGGCTCTTCGACCCCCTCGGCGCGGTCCTGGTCGCCGTGGCGGCGGGTCTGGCGGCCCTGGCCCTGGTGTGCCGCCTGGTCGGTGACCGCTGTCCTCTGGTCCCCCTCCTCCGGCCGCGCGCGGGATGACCGAGGCGGATACGCCCGGTTCGGTCCGGAGGAGGCCCTTTTCCGGCCGCGCGGGGCGACCCCGCCCTCCGCCGGAGGCGCGGTGGCACCGTGCGGAGGCGGACGGCCGCGCGGTTGGCGGCGGCCCCGGCGGGCGGGGCCCCGCTGCCCGCGAGGGCCGGTCCCGTCCGGGCGCGACGGGGTGTGCGACGACTCGGGCGTCGGCCCGCCGGAGCGGACCGGCGCCCGGGGCCGTCGGGTTCGGAGCCGGGGCGCCCGCGCGGGCGCGGTCGGCTCAGAAGCGGTCGACCAGGAGCTGTCCGTCGGCGGCGCGCTGGCCGCTCAGGCCGCTGCCGTAGTTGGCCTCCACCCGCGAGCGCTCGGAGGCGTTGGGGTAACGGCTGGTGCAGTTCACGCCGCCGGTGGAGCCCGACATCAGCGACGAGCACGGGCCGGGCTTGACGTCGGGCAGGCCCAGGCTGTGGCCGAGTTCGTGCGCGGCGATGCGCACCGCGTCGTAGCCCTGGGCGGTGCCCTGGCGGCCCATCCAGACGGTGACCTGTCCGCCCGGGCGCACCGGGCCCAGGTGGGCGCGGGGCCAGCCGTCGTCGGCGACGATCCGGATCTCGGCGCGCCGTCCGGCCGAGGCCGGTTCCAGGCGCACGTTGCTGACGCTGGAGTTCCACACGTTCACGGCCGAGGCGACGGCGGAGGTGTACTCCGCGGCCCGGCTGGCGTCGTAGTACAGGACGGTCTGGCGCAGCGGCTGGCTCTGCTCCGCGGGCGCGGCGGTGGCCGGCGCGGTGCCCACCAGTGTCAGCGCGAGGGCGCTCAGGGCGATCAGGACGGGCAAGAGGACGCGTCTCAGCATGGGGGTCTCCCGGGGGTGAGGGTGCTGATGTTGCTTGGTGACCCGGTGGGGTCGGGTCGATGCTATGTGTAGCGGTGTGCCGCCACAAGATGTGCGGAGCGCCTAATTGAGGCACCGCGTACCGGTCCGGGGCCCCTGGGCGAGAGGGCGCCGTTCTGTCGCAGACCTCCGATAAAACGGAGGAATCCGTACGCCACGACCACCGCGAGGTACCCCCTGATGGACCGTCCCGCCCTGCCCCTGCCGCCCGCCGACGACGCGTCGCACGTGCCCGGGATGCTGCTCCTGCGCACCGACCACGACGACGAGGCCTGGGAGGACGTGCTCTCCCGGATGGGCGAGCTGCCCGGTCTGGTGGCGCCCGCCCCCGGCCAGCAGGTCCCCGCGGCGTCGGAGGCCCCCGTTCCCCGGCGCCTGGTCGTGGTGGACGACCCCGCCTGGCGGGGCGCCACCCCCGAGGAGGTGGGTGAGGCCCTGGACCGGGACGGGGCGTGGGTCCCGGACGTGGTCCTGCTCGCCAACGACAGGACCGCGGCCAACGCCGGTCCGCGCCCGCTGCTGGCGTTCCGCGGCACCGGCGGGGAGGTGTTCCGGATCACGCCCCGCCAGGCGGCCCTGACCTACCTGGTGATGCACTGCCAGGACCTGGACACGGTCCTGGACGACTTCGAGGAGTGGGCCCCGGCCGAACCCGAGTGGGAGACCGAGGAGGACGAGACGGTGGAGGACTGGGAGGCCGGTCTCCCCGACCCCGTGGGCGCCCACCTGGAGGCCCTGGACGTCCCGCCCCGCTACGAGCCCCCGGCCCGGCCCCTGCCCCCGCTCACCCACGTCAACGACGGCCTGCTCGTGCGCACCGACTTCACCGACGAGGCCGCCTGGACCGCGCTCCTGGACACCGTGTACCGTCCGGGGCCGGGCTACGGGAATCCGATCGACGACTTCGGTGACTACGTCGGGGTCGTGGACGACCCGGTGTTCGAGGGCGCCACCCCCGAGCAGCTGATGTCGCTGGTACGCGCCGATCCGGAGGACTCCGAGGAGGGCGTCGCGGACGCCCTGCTGGTGGCGGACCGGGCCGCCATGAGCGATCCGGAGCACCGGCTCCTGGTCGTCCCGCTGGAGGAGCACGTGGGGCGCACCTTCCGGCTCGTCCCCGAGAAGGCCGGGATCATGCTGGTCAACCTGGCCATCGCCAACCAGGACGTCGAGGACTACATGGACGTGGAGGAGAGGGCCCGCATGCACGGGTGGTGGTGACCCGTGAAGGCGGGGCTCCGCCCGGCCGGGCACGGAAGGGCGGAGCCGGAGCGGCCGTGGTGCGCGCGGGCCGCCGCGCGGTAGTTTGCGGATATGGATGAGAGCGGGAACCACCGTGCCGACGAGGGCGACGCCGAGGTGCTGCGCGCCGTGGGCGCGCGGCTGCGGCGCCTGCGCAACCGCGCGCGGCTGACCCTCGCCGAGCTGTCGGAGCGCACCGGGGTCACCCCGAGCACGCTGTCGCGCCTGGAGACCGGGCGGGTGCAGCCGACCCTGGGCCAGCTGCTCCCGCTCTCGCGCGTGTACCGGGTGCCCATCGACGAACTGGTGGACGCGCCCAGGGTGGGCGATCCGCGGGTGCACCTGCACCCGGTACGCCGCTTCGGCCTGACGTTCGTCCCGCTCACCCGGCGCGCGGGCGGGGTCCAGGCGTACAAGGTCCTCTACCCGCCCGCGCGGACGCTGCCGCCGCCCGAGCCGCGCACACACGAAGGACACGAGTGGTTCTACGTGCTCTCGGGAACCATCCGGCTGGTCCTCGGCACCGAGCAGGACCTGCTGCTGGGCGCGGGGGAGGCGGCCGAGTTCGACACCCGGACCCCGCACTGGATCGGCAACCCCGCCGAGCACGAACCGGCGGAGACCATCGCGATCTTCGGCACCCAGGGCGAACGCGTCCACCTGCACGGGACCTGAGGGGGCGCTCGCGCGGAGCGGCCGGGCACCCGCTCGCGGCGGCTCCGCGACCGGCACGCCGGAGGCGCGGCCGCCGGGGGAGAGGACCGGGACCACCGGGGGCGCGCCGCGCGCACGTGCTTTTGCAGTTCTGCACGAGAGCTGGCCCGGCGGCCCCGGCGGCGCGAACACTGGCGTCCATGGAGACAGACAAGGACACCTCGCCCAGCCGGGAGTTCTGGGAACCCCACTACCGGGGTGAGGACCCCTCGACGCCGCCGCCCGGCCCCAACGCGGCCTTCGCCCGCCTCGCCGGGGAACTGGCCCTGGTGCCACCGCCGGAACCGGAGCGCGGGGCGGACGCGCGCCGCGCCCTCGAACTCGCCTGCGGCCGGGGCGGGGACGCCCTGTGGCTGGCGGGCCGGGGATGGGACGTCACGGCCGTCGACGTCGCGGAACACGCCCTGGCCGTGCTGGCCGAGCGGGCCCGCCGGGCCGGGGTGGAGGACCGCCTCACCACGCGGCGCCACGACCTGGCGCTGTCGGTGCCCGACGCCGGACCGTGGGACCTGGTCTACGCGAACTACTTCCACACGCCGGTGGACATCGACCGTGACGCCGTGCTGCGCCGGGTCTCGCGGTCGGTGGGCGGGGGCGGGCTGCTGGTCGTGATCGACCACGCGTCCAGTGCGCCCTGGTCCTGGGAACAGCGCGACGACTTCCCCGCCCCCGAGGAGCTGTGGCGGTCGCTGGACCTGGGCGCGGACTGGACCGGCCTCGTGTGCGAGCGGCGTTCGCGGCTGGCCCACGGCCCCGACGGCCGCAGCGCACGGGTGAGCGACAACGTGGTGGTGGCCCGGCGCCGCACGGGGGCGACGCCGAAGGGTTCCACGAGGACGGCCGAGACACCCTCGCGCCGACGCGACCAGCCCCCGCCCAGGACGGGGTCCGCGGAGAAGGAGGTCCTCACGGGGTTCCTGGCCTACCTGCGCGAGAGCGTCCTCACCAAGCTGGACGGCGCGCCGGAGCAGCACGTGCGCACTCCGGGCGTCGCGTCCGGCACGAACCTGCTCGGCCTGGTCAAGCACCTGGCCCACGTCGAGCGCGCCCTCTTCCTCGGCGAGGAGGTCAGCGACTGGCAGGCCACGTTCCACGCCGACACCGGCGAGACCACGGCGGGCGTTCTGGAGGGATACCGCGCGGCCGTGGCCGCCGCCGACCGTGCCATAGCCGACTGCGACGACCTCGGCGGGCCCGCGCACGCGGGGCGCCGGAACGGATCCGCCCCGTCGATGCGGTGGGCGCTCGTGCACATGATCGAGGAGACCGGCCGCCACGCCGGGCACCTGGACATCCTCCGTGAACTGGTGGACGGCAGGACCGGCCGCTGAACGCCGCCGCGACGTCCCCCGCGCCCCTCCCGCCGCCTCAAGGGCGGGCCGGGGCGGCGGGGGCGTCAGCGGTCCCCGGCCGCGGGGGAGGGGTCCGCGGTGACCGCGCCGGGGCGCCACAGGCCCGCCGCCGCCAGGGCGCACGCGCCCGTGAGCACCCCGGCGCCGCCCAGCACCAGGACCGGTTCCAGGCCCCCGGCCCACCCGGCCAGCGGGTAGGTGAGCAGGAAGCAGGCGTGGGAGAGCGAGAACTGGGCGGCGAATACCCCCGCCAGCGCGCCCTCGGGAGCGGCCTCGCGCAGCAGTCGCCCCGTGGGCGCGGACACCAGCGCGCACCCCGCGCCCAGCACCGCCCACCCCGCGCCGAGCACCAGCGGTCCCGGCGCCAGGGCCCAGCCCAGCGCCAGGGCCGCCGCTCCCGCCGTGAGGACGCCGGGACCGGTGAGCATGAGCGCGCGCGTGCCGAACCGCTCCACCAGAGCCCCCAGCGCCAGCGCCACCGCCATGGAACCGCCGCCGAAGCAGGCCAGCACCAGCGCCACGGCGGTGTCGCCGCCGCCCAGGTGGGAGCGGACGAGGACGACGGTGTCGACCAGGACCAGGGCGGTGACCACGGCCACCGCCGTGTTCAACGCCGTCAGCGCCAGCAGGCGCCGGTCGGTGCCGAAGGCCCGCCAGCTCGCCGCGGCCCGGCGCGGACTCCGCGACCCGGGGGTCGGGGCGGGCAGGGCGGTGGTGGCCACCAGGGCGGCGGAGACGGCGAAGCCGAGCGCGGTCAGCGCGAACAGGCCGTCGAAGGGCACCGCGAGCAGCACGAGAGCGGCCAGCAGCGGCGAGGCCAGCGCCTCCAGGTCGTAGGCCAGCCGGGACAGGGCCAGCGCCGAGGTGTAGCCGCGGTCGTCCACCAGTTCGGGTATGACCGCCTGGAAGGTGGGGGTGAAGGTCGCCGAGGCGCACTGGAGCACGGCGATGAGCGCGTACACCTGCCAGACCTGGTCCACGAACGGCAGACAGGCCACCGCCAGGGCGCGCACCGCGTCCGAGCCCACCAGCACCGCCTTGCGCGGGGTCCGGGCCAGGGCCGCGGTCAGCAACGGCCCCGCGCCCACGTAGGCGAGCATCTTGACGGTCAGGGCGGTGGCCACCACCTGCCCCGCCCGGCCCGGAGCCAGCTCGTAGGCCAGCAGCGCCAGGGCGACCGTGGCCAGCCCGGTGCCCGCCAGCGCCGCGACCTGGGCGTAGAACAACCTGCGGTAGGACGCGAAGTCCGTCAGCACCCGCCACACCACGACCACCACCCGGAGAAGGGAGAACACGACCAGGCGCACCATATGTGTGCGCAAGTACGCACATGATGTCATATGTCGCGGGGTCCTCCCTCCTCCGGGCCCTAGACTGCGCACATGCGCACCAGCGACGAGCAGGCCGTCCCCAGCCGCGTGCACCCGGCTCCGCCCGAACCCGAGCGGCTCGCCGTGGCCGCGAGCGTGTTCGCCCTGCTGGCCGACCCCACCCGACTGCACCTGCTGTGGACCCTGGCCGGGGGAGAGGCGGACGTGGGCCAGCTGACCGAGGCCTGCGGAGCGTCGCGCACCGCGGTCTCCCAGCACCTGGCCAAACTGCGCCTGGCCGGTCTGGTGGAATTCCGCAAGGAGTCCCGGCACGCCATCTACCAGCTGCGCGACGGCCATCTGCGCCGCCTGGTGCTGGAGGCGCTCAACCACGCCGACCACGTCGTCACGGGCGAACCCTTCCACGACTGACGCCGCGCCAGTCAGCGGACACCGCACGGCGCGCACGGCGCGAACGGGCCGCGCGCCCGCCCGGAGCGGGGCCGGAGGGCAGGGCCCGGCCCGGTGGGCCGCCCCGGGGCGGCCGCGCCGCCGCGGGGCCGAGACGGCCGCGAGGTCCGCGCGCCGACCCGGGGGAAGCCCGACGAGCGGTTCGCGCCTGTCGGAGTCCTGCTCGCAGGAGGCGCGTCCGGGCCAGGGGCCCGCCGTCAGGACCCGTGGCGGTCCCCCCTATCCCGTGGCCGCCGAAGGCCCCGGCGGCACCACCGCTACAGTTCCTGGCATGGACCGGCACACCTCCACGCGGCGACAGCGCACCCTCGCGGTGCCGCTGGTCGCGCTGGTGCTCATGTGCTTCATGTGCGCGCTGTGCCACAGCACGGGCCCGGTCGCCCAGGCCGTTCCCGCTGCCACGGCCGCCGCGTCCACCGCTGCCACGGCCGACTGTCCGGAGCGGTCCCGGGAGGCCGCCGCGGTCACCGACGCGGCCCCGGCCCCGGCCCCGCAGACCGCGCACGCGTGCGAGGTGACCGAGGGACACGGACTGCCCACCGCGCCGCCCCTGTTCCTCGTCGCGCTCGGCGTCGCCCTGGTCCTCGCGCTTCTGCTGGCCCCGCGGCCGGGACCGGCCCCGCGCCCCGTCAGCCGCCCGCCCCTGGCACCCCACGGGTACGGGCTGCTGACCCTGCTCTGCGTCCAACGGGTCTAGGACACGGTCACCCGCCCCCTCCCCGCGCCCCGCGCGAGGGGCCCCAGCCGCGCCCCGCGCGGCCCCTCCCCATGACCGTCTCCCCGGGCGCGCTCCGCCGCGCCCCGCACCCCAGGACACCCACATGAGCAAGAACCTCGGCATCACCCTCGGCCTGATCATGGTCGCCGTCATCGGACTGGGCCTCCTCATCGCCCTCGACGACCGGGGCGGCACCGCCCCCGCGGCCCCGGACGGCTCCGCCGACCCGCAGGCCGCACCCACCGCACCGGCCGGGCTCCTGGTCCGCGAGGACAGCCGCCACCTCGACCGGGTGGAGGAGGCACCGGTGACGGTCGTGGAGTTCCTCGACTTCGAGTGCGAGGCCTGCCGCGCCCAGTTCCCCGTCATGGAACGGATCCGCGAGGACTACGACGGGCGGATCAACACGGTCATCCGCTACTTCCCCATGCCCGGGCACACCAACGCCGAGCCCGCCGCCGCGGCCGTGGAGGCCGCCGCCCAGCAGGGCGCGCTGGAACAGATGTACGTCCGGATGTACGAGACCCAGGCCGAATGGGGCGAGTCCCGGGACACCAAGGCCGAGGTGTTCGTCGGCTTCGCCGAGGACCTGGGCCTGGACACGGAGGAGTTCGTCCGGGCCGTGGAGGACCCCGCCACGCTGGAGCGCGTGCGGTCCGACTTCCGGGACGGCGTCGCCCTGGGCGTGCGGGGCACCCCGACCATCTTCGTCAACGGCCGCCCCACCCCGAGCATGCCCAGCTACGAGACGCTCTCGGCGATGATCGACCGGGAGCTGGAGGGTTGAGCGCCCCGACCGCGCCCCGCCGCGCCGCGGCGTCCCCGCCCGGGGCCGCCACACCCGTCATCAGCCGGGCCCTGCCCTGGCTGCTCACCCTGGGCGGCGGCGCCGGGCTGCTCGCGGCCCTGGCCCTGCTGGTGGAGAAGATCCGGGTGCTGGCCGACCCCGGGCACGTGCCCGCGTGCAGCCTCGACCCGGTGCTCTCCTGCGGCACCGTCATGGCCGCCCCGCAGGCCGAGGTCCTCGGCGTGCCCAACCCGGTCATCGGCGTGGTCTGCTTCGCCGTGGTCACCACCGTCGGCGCGGCGCTGGCCGCCGGGGCGCGCCTGGACCGCTGGTTCTGGCTCGGGCTCCAGGCGGGCGTGGTGTTCGGCGCCGTCTTCGTGCACTGGCTGATCTTCCAGAGCCTGTACCGCATCGGCGCGCTGTGCCCGTACTGCGTGGTCGTGTGGGCGGTGACGGTCCCGCTCTTCTGGTACGTCACCCTGCACAACGTGCGCTCCGCGCACCTGCCCGCGCCGGCGTGGGCAGCCGGACCCCTGGACCTGCTGGCCCGCAACCACACCGTCGTGCTCACCGTGTGGGCGCTGGCGGTCGTCGGCGCCGTCGCCCAGGCGTTCTGGACCTACTGGTCCACGCTGCTGTGAACCCGTCCTCCCCTGCGGGCCGCCACGCGCGTCGGCGGATCGGCGCCGACGCGCGTGGCGCAACCCGTGACGGAGCGTGCGCGAAACGTAGGTTGGGTCCATGCGCGTACTGGTCACGGGTGGTGCCGGGTTCATCGGATCGAGGGTCGCGGAGGAACTCCGCCTGGCCGGGCACGAGGCGGTCACCCTCGACGCCTACCTGCCCCAGGCCCACACCGGGAGGGACACCGAGCACAGAACCGTGGACGTCGTGGGCGACGTCCGGGACGGCGAGATCGTCGAACGCGCCCTGCGGGGCGTGGACGCGGTCTGCCACCAGGCGGCGATGGTGGGGCTGGGCTCCGCGGACTTCCTGGACGCCCCCGACTACGTCCGCTGCAACGACCTGGGCACGGCGGTCCTGCTGGCCGCCATGGCCGGGACCGGCGTCCGCGACATCGTCATGGCCGGTTCGATGGTCGTCTACGGGGAGGGGCGCTACACGTGCCCCGAGCACGGCGACGTCCGTCCCGGCCCGAGGGCGGAGGCGGACCTGCGGGCGGGGGTGTTCGATCCGCCGTGCCCCCGGTGCGCGGCCCCGCTCGTGCCCGGTCTGGTGGGGGAGGACGCGCCGAGCGACCCGCGCAACGTCTACGCCACCACGAAGCTGGCGCAGGAGCACCTGTGCGCGGCGTGGGCCCGGTCCGTCGGCGGACGCGCGGTGTCGCTGCGCTACCACAACGTGTACGGGCCGGGGATGCCGCGCGACACCCCGTACGCGGGCGTGGCCTCCTTCTTCCGCTCGGCGCTGGCCCGGGGCGAGGCGCCCCGCGTGTTCGAGGACGGCCGCCAGCGGCGCGACTTCGTGCACGTGGGCGACGTGGCGCGGGCCAACGTGGCGGCCCTGGAGGCCGTCGCGGGCAGGGCCCCGGGTGAGCTGTCCGCCTTCAACACCGGCAGCGGGACCCCGCACACCATCGGCGAGATGGCCCGGGCGCTGGCGGACGCGCACGGCGGTCCCGAACCCGTGGTCACCGGCGAGTACCGGCTCGGCGACGTCCGGCACATCACCGCCTCCTCCGACCGGCTGAGGCGGGAGCTGTCCTGGCGGCCCAGGGTCGGCTTCGCCGAGGGGATGGCCGAGTTCGCCCGCGCCGAACTGCGAGGTTCGACCGGTTCGGCGGCGCCGGAGGCCGAGGCGTCCGCGTGTCGCGACCGCCTTTCCCGGCCTGTGTCCACCTGACTTCGTAGCGTAACCAGAGTGAGTACAGAACCACACGAGTACGGCCAGGACGAACCGGCGCAGGCGCCGCCCGACACGGCGGGCGGCGACCCGCCGCCACCGGTCGACGTGGTGCTGCCCTGTCTGGACGAGGCGTCCGCCCTGCCCTGGGTCGTCGAACGCGTCCCACCGGGGTGGCGGGCGATCGTCGTGGACAACGGGTCCACGGACGGCTCGGCGGGCATCGCCGCGGAGCTGGGGGCCCTCGTCGTCTCCGAACCGCGCAGGGGGTTCGGCGCGGCGTGCCACGCGGGCCTGTCCGCCGCGACCGCCGAGTTCGTCTGCTTCTGCGACTGCGACGCCTCCCTGGACCCCGCCCTGCTCCCGGAGATGGTCGAACGGGTGCGGGTCGGCGGGGCGGACCTGGTCCTGGGCAGGCGGCGCCCCGTCCGCCGGGGGGTCTGGCCGGCGCACGCCAGGATCGGCAACGCCGTCGTCGCGCGGATGCTGCGCTCGCGGACCGGGGTGCGGGTGCGCGACATCGGTCCGATGCGCGCCGCCCGCAGGGTGGACCTGCTCAAACTGGGGATGACCGACCGGCGCTCGGGCTACCCGCTGGAGACGGTCGTGCGCGCCGCCGACGCCGGGTGGCGGGTCGACGAGGTGGACGTCCCCTACCTGCCCAGGTCGGGGGCCTCCAAGGTGACGGGGACGTGGCGCGGCACGTGGACCGCCGTGCGCGACATGACGGCGGTGCTGCGCGAGCCGCCGGGCCCGGAGGGAGTGCGCGCGAGGGGAGGGCGGCCATGACCCGGGCCGGTGACCCCGACCTCCCCTCAGGGGGGACCACCCTGATGGTGATCGCCAAGGAACCCGTCCCCGGACGGGTCAAGACACGGCTGACCCCCGAGTACTCGCCGAGGGAGGCCGCCGCGGTCGCCGAGGCCGCCCTGGCCGACACCCTGCACACGGTGCGCTCCCTCCCCGCCAGCAGAAGGCTCCTGGTGCTGGCGGGGCGGCCCGGACCCTGGCTCCCGCCGGGGTTCGAGGTGGTCCCGCAGTCGGGCGGCGGGCTCGACGAACGGCTCGCGCACGCGTTCGCCCGGTGCTCGGGCCCCTCCCTGCTGATCGGTATGGACACCCCCCAGGTGAGCGGGGAACTCCTGGGGCCCGCCCTGGCCCCGGACGCCTGGGAGCGCGCCGACGCGTGGTTCGGCCCGAGCGAGGACGGGGGCTTCTGGGCGCTCGGCCTGGCCGACCCCGACCCCCGCCTGCTGCGCGGCGTCCCGATGTCCACGCGGCACACCGGGCGGTTCCAGCGAGCGCGACTGGTCGGGGCCGGGCTGCGCGTGCGCGACTTGGACGTGCTCACGGACGTGGACACGCCCCGCGACGCCGCGCTGGTGGCCTCGCTCGTCCCCGGCAGCCGCTTCGGCAGGGCGGTCGAACTCGCCAGAGCGGGGTGTCGGCGGTGAGCGCGACCGAGACCGGGATCGACACGAGGCCGGCCCCGTGGCTGTGCGACCCCTACTCGCGGGCGCTCGCCGACGGCCGCGGTCCCCTCTTCCTGCGACGGCCCGACGGGTGGATGCTGCGCCTGGACGTCGAACGCTGGTGCGGGGGGACCGACGCCGCGGACGAGAGCGTGCTGGAGCGCTGCGAGGGCGACACGCTGGACGCCGGGTGCGGCCCCGGGCGCATGGTGGTCGCGCTCGCCGCCCGGGGCCGCCGGGCGCTGGGCGTGGACATGAACCCCGTGGCCGTGTCGCGCGCGGTCGAGGCGGGCGGCCGGGCGGTGTGCGCCTCGGTGTTCGACCCCCTGCCCGGCGAGGGGGCCTGGCGTACCGCGCTGCTGGTGGACGGCAACATCGGTATCGGCGGAGCCCCCGGGGACCTGCTCGCCCGCATGCGGGAGGTCGTGCTGCCCGGCGGCCTGCTCATCGTCGAGACGGCAGCCCACGAGGTCCACGAGTGCGTGACGGTGCAGGTCACCGACGGCCGGGGTGAACCGGGCTCCCCGTTCCCGTGGGCGCGGATCGGGCCCCGCGCCCTGCGGTGGTGCGCGCGGGAGAGCGGGTGGGAGTGGTCGGAGGCCTGGCAGGTGCGGGGGCGCCGGTTCGCGGCGCTGCGCGCGCCGCGGGACAACCCGGCGCCGGGGCGCGCCCGCCCCGCGGTGACGGCGTGACGCGGCCCGGACTCCACCAGTGCGACGCCCGGGGCGCGGTCGGCGCCTCCCGGACGGGACTGCGCGCCGACCTGTCCGCGGCGGCCCTGGCCGCGCTCCTCTTCACGGCGGCCGCCGTCCTCGGCACCCGCATCGAGCGCGCCCACGGCGTCCTGCACGTGGACTGGCCGCCGCTGTACGCGTCCTGGTTCCCGCACACGGGGCCCGGTACGGTCCCCGCCCTGGCCCTGGCCGTTGTGGTGGCGGCCTGCGGTCCCGCGGCGGCGCGGGCCCTGCCCTGGCGCGCCCTGGTGTGGGCGGTCTGGGCCTCGTCCGTGCTCTGGACCACCGCGCTCGCGCTGGTCGACGGCTGGCGGCGCGGGATCGTCAGCCGCATGCTGTCGCCCCACGAGTACCTGTCCTCGGTGGACCGCTTCCAGGACGTGGGCGCGGCGCTGAGCACGTTCACCCGGCACATCCTCATCGGGCAGCCCGACAACTGGCCCACGCACGTGGCCGGACACCCCCCGGGCGCCGTCCTGACCTTCGTCGCGCTGGACCGGATCGGCCTGGGCGGCGGGGCGTGGGCCGGGATGTGGTGCGTCGTGGTCGGCGGCTCGGCCGCCGCCGCGGTCCTGGTCGCGATGCGCGCGCTCGGCGCGGAGTCGGCGGCGCGCCGGGCGGCCCCGTTCCTCGTGCTGCTGCCCGCCGCGGTGTGGGTGGGCACGTCGGCGGACGGGTACTTCGCGGCGGTCACCGCGTGGGGCCTGGCCCTGCTCGCCGTGGCCGCGGCGCCCGACGCGCGTGCGCCGCGCGCCACCGCGCTGGCGGCCGGTCTGCTCCTGGGGTGGTCGGTGTACCTGTCCTACGGGCTCGTCCTCATCGGAATCCCGGCCGTGGCGGTGCTCCTGTGCGCGCGGACCGCGCGCCCCCTGCCCTACGCGCTGCTGGGCGCCCTGGCCGTCGCCGCGGCCTTCACGGCGGCCGGTTTCCGGTGGTGGGAGGGCTACCACCTGCTCGTGGAGCGCTACTACCAGGGGTTCGCGTCGGTGCGGCCCTACGGCTACTGGGTCTGGGCGAACCTGGCCGTGGCGTGCCTGACGACCGGGCTCGCGACGGCGGCGGGCCTGCGCCGGGCCCTGGCGCGCCTGCCCGGGGCGGTGCGCGGCCTGCGCCGGGCGCCGTCCCGGGAGGACGCCACGACGGCCCTGCTGGTGGCCGCCGCCCTCGGCGCGGTCGTGGCCGCGACCCTGTCGGGGATGAGCAAGGGCGAGACCGAACGCATCTGGCTGCCGTTCGTGCTGTGGCTCGTCCCGGCCGCCGCCCTCCTGCCGGACCGCCACCACCGGGCCTGGCTGGCCGCCCAGGCGGCCACGGCGCTCGCGGTCAACCACCTGCTGCTCACCGGTTGGTGAACCGGGGCGCTCCGCGGGGCCGGTGCCCGAAGCCTCCGGCGTCCTCGCGGGCACCGGCGAAGGAATCCGTCCGTGGCGCGCCGGGGGAGTCCGCGGGCGGGGCCGGCCGTGGGTCGGCGCGCGGTGGGCGCGCGCCGGGTGCGACCGGACGTGGGGGACGCCGAGGGGCGGGACGGGCGGTGCCGTCCCGCCCCTGACGCTCAGGAGTGGCGACCGTCCCCGACCGTGTGCTCAGGCGGTGTCCTGGAGCCGGTCGAGGGTCTGGGTCCGCGACCGCTGGGTCTGGCCGTCGAGCCCCAGCCCGGAGGCCCCGGACGCCCCGCAGGAGACGTCCCGCTCCGGGAACTCGCCGTCGACCAGGTAGCTCGTGGCCACGTCCCAGGCACAGGGGTTGTCGCCGTAGACGTAGGCGCCGTGACCGCTGCCGTCGACGCTCACCAGGCGGGAGCGCTGACCGAACCTCTCGTCCAGCAGCACGCCGCCCAGGTGCGGCGTGGCCGGGTCACGCAGGTTCTGCATGACGAGGACGTTGGCCGGGCCCTCCCCGGTGATCTCCACGGCGGGCTCGGACGGGGCGTCGTTCCAGTAGGCGCAGGGCATGACGTTGGCGGTGGCCGCGCCGTACATCGGGTACCCCTCCCGGTCCTCGGCCACGCCCTGCTGGTACGCGGTCAGGTCCTCGGGCCACTCGACGTCGTTGCAGGTCGTCGCGAGGAACACCGACCAGGCGTTGTCGGAGGGCCACAGCTCGCCCGTCGCCGGCCCGGCGCCGCCGACCGGCGTGCCGCCGAGCCCGCTCTCCTCCATGTGCCGCCGCACCGCCTCCTCGTCCGCGAGGCGCACCGACTGCCACAGCTGCGCCGTCCGCCCGTAGCTGCGCTCGTTGTACAGCCCCACGAAGACGGCCAGCCGGAAGACGTGGCCGTTGACACCGGCCACCGGGCCCTCCTCGTCGAGCCGCTCGGCGGTCTCGAAGTAGGTCTCCCGCACCTGTTCGGGAGAGCCGCCCAGGCCGTAGCTGCCGTCGCGCTCCGCCGCCCACGCGGCGAAGTCGGGGAAGGTCTCCTCGAAGCCCAGGGCGAACCTGCGCATGCCGTCGTAGTCGAGGAAGGTGTCGCCGATGTTGCTGTCGAGCACGATCCGGTCTGTGCTCTCGGGGAACATCGAGGCGTAGGCCGCGCCCAGCGCCGACCCGTAGGACAGCCCGAAGAAGCTGGCCTCCTCCTCACCGAGCGCCGCCCGGATCCGGTCCAGGTCGCGGGCCGTGTTCGCCGTCGAGATGTGGCGCATCAGCCCGTTCTCGTCGCTGCGGGCGCACTGGTCGGCGACCCCCTCGGCGACCGCGGCCTGTTCGGTGACCGCCGCCTCGTCCACGGCGTAGGGCGGGATGTTGCCGAAGTACTCCTGGTCGGTGGTGAAGCCGCAGCTCACCGCCGAGGAGTGCCCGACCCCGCGGGTGTCCATGCCGATCAGGTCGTAGCTGTTCAGGACGCTGGCGGGCATGCCCAGGGAGGCCAGGTCCGCGGGCATCGACAGCCCGGACCCGCCCGGGCCGCCGGGGTTGAGCAGCAGCACGCCGCGCCTCTGGTCCGGGTCCGTGCTGGCCAGCCGCGACACCATGATCCCGATCTCGGCGCCCTCGGGGTCGTCGTAGTCCACGGGCACCGGCACGGTGGCGCACTCCAGCGGGTGCGTCCCGGCCGGGACGTCCTCGGGGCAGGCGCCCCACTCCAGTGCCGTCGTCGGCGCCCCGCCCCGTTCGTCGGCCGCGGCCGACACCGGGGCGACCAGCGAACCGGTCAGCGAACCGGCCAGCGAACCGGCCAGACATACCGCCACCATCGGGGGCAGGCTTCGGCCCGCGCTCCGCCTTCGTCCCATGTCCCCATCCTCCTGGATCTCGATTTCACCGGCGCTCCGGCGGGCACGGCGTTCCGCCGTCCGTCGCGGAAGGGCCGTGACCGCCGTCACCGGAGGCACGTCTCCAGCCTGCTGTCACTCCGACGAGTCCACCAGTGACACCGTGTCATGGGATGACGGTGAGAACCTCACGGGAAAACCGTGACAGGCACACGTCGTTCGCGGGTGGTGTCGGCGTGCGACGCGGATCCGGACGCCGCGCGGGGCACGGACCAGCGGAGGCCGTCGGTGCTGTCGGCGACCCGCGGTTCGAAGTCGGGCTGCTCGCCCGGACCCACCTCGTGGGGAACCGCCAGGAACCACATGCGGTGGCCGTACCCAGCGGGCTCAGCTGGTGACGTGCCGGTCGAGCCAGTCCATGAGGGGGCCGGTGGCCCGCCAGTCGGCGCGCACGGTGTCCAGGAGCTTCGCGGACAGCGGCACGTCCGACCGCTCCACGTTGTGCTCGGCCCCCAGTGAGCGGTGGCGCAGCAGGTGCACGCGCGGGTGGTCGCCGCTGTACCCGCGTGGGTGGGTCTTGAGGGTGTCGCCGACGATGTCGAAGCCCCGGGCCGTCAGCTCGTCGACGATCCGCGCCAGCCGAGGGCCCTGGCGCTCGTCGTCGACGCCGTCGCGGTAGCGCTCCACCTGCGCGCCCGACATCGCGTGGTAGCCCGCGCCCACCGAGAGCCCCTCCAGGCCGAGCTGGAGGTAGTAGCCGACCGGCCCCTGGGACTGGCTGACCAGGCCCACGTGGGTCTTGTACGGGCTCTTGTCGTGGGAGAAGCGCACGTCGCGGTTGGGGCGGCCCACCTTGATCGGGCCGAAGTCCTCCTCCAGCGCCTCGGCCAGGGCGCGCGCGGGCTCGCGCACCGCGCGCACGTACACCTCGTGGTGGCCGTGGAAGTAGTCCTTGGAGTTGTCCCGGGCCAGGCCGTCGAAGAACGCGAAGGTCTCCTCGGTGAAGCCGGTGAAGTCCATCCCTCTCCTCGTGCTGTGGCGGACGCGCGCCCGCCGTCCTACCCCGGCGGCGCCTCCCCGAACCCGGCCACCGCCCGCAGGGCCTGTCAGGGGCGGTCTCCGAGGCCGCCTGGAGCGGGTGTGGCGCGCGACGTTGTGCCGGGCTCGGAAGTGACGGCGAACGAGGGTGGGGAACAAGGGACGATGCGGAGCGAAAGCCCGCCTTCTGTATCGAAGCCGATGTCAGAGGGCCGGGGGAGAGGGAGGGCTGGCCGGGGCTTTACGGGGTCCCGAACGGTGGGACGCTGGACGCTGTCGGAAGAGCACTGTGTTCTGGAGGGAATCGATGAGATACGTCAAGGTCGCATGGATCCATGAGTCTTCCAGCGAGCCGGTGCTCTATTTTAGCGAGCTTGACGAGGACGGATACGAAACCCGCAAGGTTCAGGTCTATCGAGACGGGAGGGCCGAGTGGGCGGATGAAGATTCTGAGAACGCGGCCGTCGGACTTGCGGAAATACCGTTCCCCCCTGTCGAAGAGATTTCCATCAGGGGAGAACTCGCTGCCGAGGAGATCGATTCTGAGGAGTTTGGCCGCGCTTGGAGCGAAGCCCGTTCGATTTCTTGACGTTCAGCCGGATCCCGCGGGTCGGTGCGTGATGGCGGGTGAGTGATGGTGCTCTCGCCCGCCCTGCAGCTTGCCTGGTTTGCGCCTGCGGGGTCCGCGGTGGGGGAGGCTCGGAGGGATTCCCGCCACCCAGGGCCGTAATGCCTGGCTGTCGTCGGTGTGGACGCCCGAAACCGCCACGGGCAGGGGAAGACCCGCCCGGCAGGTGATCAGGTGGGTCTCCGACCCTTTCTGGCCTCGATCGACGGGATTGGGGCCCGTCAGGTCCCCCGTTGAGGGCCCGCATGTTCACCGAGTCGATCGCGCACCGCGACCAGCCCGGCTCGCCGCGAGCGCCGAACTCATCCGACATGAGCCGGTGGAGCTTGGCCCACACCCGCCCCGGGTCCAGTCGGTGAAACGCAGGTGCGTGGTGGGTTCCGAAGGAAGGCGAAGGCTCTATCGATCTTGCGACGCAGAGGCAAAGAAGCGGGTCGATTAAAATGAATTATCCTCTACCCTTTTGGGGCGCGATAACGTGAAGATCAGAGTCGACCAAGTCACCCACGCCCACGGGTGGTTCGGTGCTCCCGTATTCGAGCGCTTCAGCTTGGACATCCCCGAAGGCCGCACGGTCCTGCTCGGTCCGAACGGGGCAGGCAAGAGCACGCTCATGGCGCTGCTCGCCTCGGCCGCCCTCCCCCGCCGAGGGCGGATCCACATCGGAGACCACCGCACCGACCGTCGACGCGACCTCACCCCCTTGCGCCGTGCCGTGGGCTGGATGCCGCAGACCATCCTCACGGTGACCGGACTGACCGTACGCGAACAGGTCGCCTACCACGCCTGGGCCAAGGGTGAGAACCGCGCCGACGCCTGGGAATCGGCGCTGCGCGCCCTGCGTGCGGTGAACATGACCGAGCTCGCCGACAGGTCCGCCAGGAAGCTCTCCGGCGGACAGCTGCGCCGGGTGGGGCTGGCCCAGAGCATCGTGCACCGACCGAGCGTGCTGCTTTTGGACGAGCCCACCGCGGGACTCGACCCGGCCCAGCGCAACGCCTTCCGCCGCCTCCTCGCCGACCTGGACACCGGCGGGACCGTCCTGGTCTCGACCCACCAGACCGGGGATCTGTCCGACCTGTTCGCGTCGGTGATCGTTCTCGCCGACGGCCGGACCGGTTACCACGGGCCCACCAGCGACTTCCTGGCCCTGGCACCGCAGGAGGACAATCCGGAGCGCCGAGCCGAAGCCGCCTACAGCACCGTTCTGGAGCAGCGATGAGCAAGCGCAAGCTGTGGCTCACCAGCCCCGCGACCTGGCTGGCCCTCCCGCTGCTGGTGATGGTCGGGGTCCTCAACCTCGAGGACGGCCTGACCTTCGCGACCCGTGGCTACTGGGAGGCCGCCACCGCCAAGGCTTCCGAGCCGGTCGCCTACGTCGGCATCGTCGTCGCGCTCTCGGCCACCTGGGAGGCCTCACGTCTGCGTTCGGGCGGAGTGCTCGCCGTGGCCGCTCGACGTCCCCTCCCTGTCATCGCCTCCAGCCTGGTGCCCACCCTGGTCGTCGGGCTCGCGGCCACGCTGCTCTCCCACGGGATGCTCGCCACCCTGGCCGTGGGAGCTCCAGGAGGCCCCTCCTGGCACATCATCGCCGTGAACCTCCTCGCCCTGCTGGGCATCCTCGGTTGGGGCCTCTTCCTCGGGTTCGTGCTCCCACCCCGGTTCTCCCTGGCGGTGTGTCTGGCGAGCACCTACTTCTGGTACCTGCTCATCCCCGCCCACTGGGCCTTCCCGTTGTGGCTGCGCTACCTGTCAGGCGGAGTGCTGGGGGCTCCGTCGGTCTGGGAGGTCAGTGACCCCCGCGCCCATCTGGCCGCCGCTCTCACCGCGGTCGGCCTGTTCACCGTCGGAGCCGTCGCGGCCCTGGCCCGCGACCGGCGCAGAGTCCTGGTGGCCGCCGCACTGGTCCTGCCGCTCACACTGGCCGGGGCGAGCATGACCGTGCGCCCCCTGGACGCCTTCCCCGTGGTCGCCCGCCAGGGCATCACCTGCGATGACGAACCCGTGGACGGGCTCACCCTGTGTCTGTGGCCGGAGCTGGAAGAGGACCGCGCCGAACTCGTGCCCGTCATCGCGGACACGCACCGGACCTTCACCGAGGCCGGACTCGACCTGCCCGACACCGTCTCGGCCGGGCGCGGGCCCCCCGAGCATGCCCTCTGGTTGCCTCTGGAGCCGCGCGCCGACGCGCAGGAGACCGTCCCCCAGGCGTTCGTGACCACGCTCATGCCCTCCGCGCTGCCGGAGTCCTGCCCACCCAGACGTTCACCCGACCTGACCTTGGACACCGTCCACGCCTGGCTGCTGGTCACCAGTGGACTCGTCGACGCCCGCGAACTGCGCCCCTCGCTGAACACCGAGGTCGCCGCCCACCTGGACCGGCTCCTGGAACTGCCTGCGCCCGCGCAGGGAGAGTGGTACAAGGCCAACCGGCCGGTCCTGGAGACGTGTTCGGCCGATCCCGACACCCTCGATCCCACCGGCTTCACACCGCAGGAACAACGGTGATCTGGTGGTGCCGGGCCCGGTGGCTTCCGGCCGCTTTGACCCTGGTCGTGGTGGCCTGGATCGCGGCCCTGCTCTCCGCGGAGCAGATCGTGCCCTTCCCCACCCTGGTGGGTCCCCGTGCCCCCGTTCCGGCCCCCTACCTGATCTGCGCCATGGGACTGGTCGGGCTCGTCTACGGACTCGACCGTTCCCGTTCGGCGCTGGAGAGCACGGCAGCGCGCTCGATCGCTCTGCGCGACGCGGCGCTGGTGGGATCGGTGGCGCTCGCGTGCACGGTGACCGGGGGCGCCGCGGCCGCTCTGGGGGTGCCGGTCGCGGCCGGCTCCGCCCGGGTGATGGTCGCCGCGCTCGGCGCCTACCTGGTGGTGCGCGTGGTGGTGCGCCCGGATCTGGCCGCGTTGGCTCCCCTGGGCCTGCTCACCTGCACCATCGTGGTGTGGGACTCCTCGACCGGGCCGGGCCCCTGGCTGATGGCCGCACCCGAGGACTTCAGCGCGTGGGTACTGAGCGCGGTGCTCTTCATGGCGGGGGTGTTCCTGGTGCTGCGCCCCCCGCGCAGGCGCTTCGTCCGGCTCGGATATTGACGCTCCGGCATCCGTCCGTGCGGTGCCCAAGCGACATGGACGGACCCAGGCGCCATCGTGGGGCGGTGTGGTCGGAAACCGGCCCGGCGACGCCCGGACAGGTGGCCGGGAGGTCCTCGCGTCGGCGGGTCCGGCGCACCGGTCGCCTCCAGCGTTTGTCTTCGGCCAGGGCGTGTTCGGCGGTGACGCGCTCTGAGGAGTGTGCGTGGCGGTGACGCTTCCACCGTTCGTGGAACCCAGGCAGACCACGTTTGGAGGAAGGATCGTTCTCCCCGACTCGCGGGCGGGGGCGGCGGGCGTCCCTGCGCCTGGCCACGACCGTCCCGGCCCCGGAGGAGGGGCTGCACCTGCTGGAGTACCGTCCCGCGGGGTGAGGCTCTCCGCGCTCTCCCGGGGGTCAGGCGTCGGCCCTGGCGGGGGCGCGGCGGATCAGCGCGCTGAGCAGGAGACCGAACCCGGCGGCCGCAGCGGCGGTGGCCGGGACCAGGCCGGGGCTCATGGCGACCGCCGCGCCGCCGAGCACTCCGCCCAGGGCCGCCCCGACGTACACCGAACTGCTGTGCACCGCCATGGCCTGTGAGGCGGCGCGTGTACCCGCCCGGTCGAGCATGAGTGTCTGCAGGCTCGGTGGAACCGCCCACGCGGCGGCTGACCAGACCATGAGCAGGGGCACCACCGCCCACACGGGCACCGGGGCCGCCAGCCACAGCAGGGCCATGGCGGACATCGTCAGGCAGAAGAGCACGACGGCGCACAGGAAGGCGCGGAAGGGCCCGAGGCGGTCCACCAGGCGGCCCGACGCCTGTGTGCCGAGCAGGCCACCGACGCCGGAGCACACCAGCAGCACCGCCAGCAGGGCGGGGGTGACGCCGGAGAGTCCGGAGAGGACGACCGCGATGTAGGTCTGGAAGGCGAGGTTTCCGGCCACGGTCAGGACGGTGATCGCCAGGACGACGGCCACGGTCCGGTCGACCAGCGGGCGGACGAGGTCCGCCAGGGCTCGGGGTTCCTCGTCGGTACCGTCCGAACCGGCGGGCAGGGCGCGGGCGGCGAGGGCGAGGGAGGCCAGTCCCAGGAGCCCGCCGAACACGAAGGTCGCCTGCCAGCCCAGCAGGGCGCCGATCCACGTCCCGAGGGGGACGCCGATCAGGACGGCGCCGGTCAGGCCCGTCATGACGGTGGCCAGGTAGCGGCCCCTGTGCTCGGGCGGGGCCTGTGTGCTCGCGATCGCCAGGGAGGCGGGCAGGACCACCGCAGCGGCCAGCGCCGCCACGACCCGCAGGGCCACGAGCGGGAGGTAGCCGTCGACGAGGGGGACGGCGACGTTGGCGGCCGTGAACACGGCCAGGGCCCAGAACAGGGCCCGCCTGCGGGAGAGCCGGGCGAACACGACCGCCCACAGGGGTGCGGTGAGCGCGTAGACGAGGGAGTAGACGGTGACGAGCTGCCCGGCCGCGGCCTCCGACACGTCCACGTCGGAGGCGATCGACGGGAGCACGCCGATGATGATGAAGTCGTCCGTCTGGACCGCGAAGGCGGCCAGTGCCAGGGCGAGGAGCCACAGGGGAGGCCGTTGGAAACCACTCATGGGATAACGGTAACAAGTGTTTCCCTTATCCGTGTGCCACAGTGGCCTTCCGGAGGTGGGGCACCATGCCACGGATCGCGGACCCGCGCCGTCGCCGGGACGTCGTCGACGCGGTGATCGGCCAGCTCTCCCGCACGGGCATCGGCAACTTCTCGCTGCGTGCCCTGGCCGAGGGGCTCGGGCAGAGCACCCGTGTGCTCACCCACCACTTCGCGGACAAGGACGCGCTCGTCGCCGCCGTGCTGGACCGGCTGGACGAGCAGCAGCACGAGGCCCTGCGCGCCACCCCGGGCTGGGAGGACCCCTCCGTGCCGGTCGGCGCCATCGTCCGCTCCACGTGGGAGCGCAACCTCGGCTCCGGTGAGGTGGCCACGACCCGCCTGATCCGCGAGATCGAGGGCCTGGCCGCCAGCGGCAGGCTCCCGCGCCCGGTGCCGGGTTTCGCCCGCAGGCGCGCGGAGTTCGTCGCGGCGTGCCTGGCCGCGCGCGGCCTGGAGCCGAAGGCGGCCCTCGTGCACGCCACCGTGCTCAACGC
This sequence comes from Nocardiopsis sp. CNZ308, assembly GCF_004217075.1. Classification (NCBI taxonomy): domain Bacteria; kingdom Bacillati; phylum Actinomycetota; class Actinomycetes; order Streptosporangiales; family Nocardiopsidaceae; genus Nocardiopsis; species Nocardiopsis sp. CNZ308. Next base: position 5,380,825 of record NZ_SHKJ01000001.1, read on the forward strand.
CGCCTTCGCCGGACTGGAGACCGACTTCCTCATGACCGGTGACCGGGAGCGGACCGAGGCCGCCCTGGAGGACCTGTGCGCCTGGATCGACTCCCGCGTGGCCGGAGCACGACCCGGCGGGTGAGGCGGAGGGCCCGGCGCCCGGCGGATCACGGGGCGCCCCCGGCCCGCGCACCCCTCCCCGCGGCCAGGGGCCCGCCCGCGCCCTCCCGTGGCTCCCGGAGGGCCGGTCGGTCGAAACCAGAGCATACTGAGATCCTGTTCACATCCAGTGCGCGGCGCCCCCGTCTGGCCTGCGTGAAGCAGCAGCTGGTACGGTGGCAGCCGCTGTGATCAAGCAAGACGTGAGGGGAGGTGCCGTGATGTCCCGGACATCGGCCACGGTGCCCCTGCCGCGTCGTCACACGCCCGTCCTCCTGGAAGGCGCGCACTTCCGCGCCCTGGACGTCTACGCACGCGTCGGCCGTTCGCGCTTCGCCGAACGGCACAAGCTGCCCGTGCGTAACCCTCGCCCCCTGGGCACCAACGGCTACTCCACCGCGTGGGGTACCAACGCCCACGGCGAACTCAGCTCCTGCCCGCCCGGACGCAGCTGACTCCTCCGCCTCCGTCGAGGCGTTTCCTCTTTTCCGCATGACGGCCGCCCCATGTCCGCGCGCCGTCGGAGTCCGGCCTGCCCAAGGCACCGGTCTCTGACACCAAGCGCCCGCGGTCCTCTTCGGGTACCGGTCTGCCCAAGGCACCGGTATCCGACGACAGCGCCCGCGGTCCGTTCCGGGTCCCGTCCTGCGTGAGGCACCTTTCGCGTGCCCTCTTCCACCTTTTTTCGCTGAACGCCGACCGTGTCGCGCCCTGGTGCGCCACGGCCGTTCCCGGCGTGTGTCCGCATGCCCGGGGACCGGCGCGCAACCGTGAAAGGACAGCGGCGTGCTGCTGCTCCTCCTTGCCGTACTCACCGTCACCACCCTGCTCGTCCCGCTGATGGGACGCCCACTGGGACGCGCCGCGGGGTGGCCCATCGCCCTGGTGCTGGCCCTGGCGGCCCTGTGGGTCGGGGCCCAGGGGCCCTCCCTGTGGAACCACGACCGGGTCCTGGAGGCGTCCCTGCCCTGGATGCCCGCCCTCGGCGTGGGCCTGCACCTGCGCATGGACGGCCTGGCCTGGCTGTTCTGCGTACTCGTGCTCGGCGTGGGCGCGCTGGTCATGGCCTACTCCACCCGCTACTTCCCGCCCGGGCGCAGGACGGGCTTCTACGTCCTGATGAGCGCCTTCGCCCTGTCCATGACCGGTCTGGTCCTGGCCGACGACGTGGTCCTGCTCTTCGTCTTCTGGGAGCTGACCACGATCTGCTCCTTCTACCTGATCGGCCTGTCCGGACCGGGCGCCTCACGACCGGCCGTGCGCACGTTCCTGCTCACCGCCATGGGCGGCCTGGCACTGCTGACCGCGGTGGTGCTGCTGTGGGTGCGCACCGGCACCACCCGCCTCAGCGCGATCCTGGGCGACCCGTCCTGGACCCAGGACACCGCCTTCACCAGCACCGTGGCGGTGCTGGTCGTCATCGCGGTGTTCACCAAGTCGGCCCAGTTCCCCTTCCACTACTGGCTGCCCGACGCCATGGCCGCGAGCACCCCGGTGAGCGCCTACCTGCACGCGGCGGCGATGGTCAAGGCCGGCGTCTACCTGGCGATGCGCTTCTCCCCGGCCTTCACGGACACACCGCTGTGGGGCACCACCCTGGTCGTCGCCGGTCTGACCACCGCCGTGATCGGTGCCGTGATGGCCCTGCGACGGCACGACCTGAAGGAACTCACCGCCTACTCCACGGTCAGCCAACTCGGCTTCCTCGTCGCCGTCATCGGTGTGGGGACCCCGCAGGCGCTCGTCGCCGCCGTCGTGCACACCGCGGCCCACGCCCTGTTCAAGTCGGCGCTGTTCATGTCGGTGGGCGTGATCGACCACCAGACGGGAACCCGGGACCTGCGCGAACTCGGCGGTCTGCGCCGGACGATGCCCGTCACCGCTGCGGTGAGCGCGCTCGCCGCCCTGTCCATGGCCGGGGTCCCCCCTCTCCTGGGGTTCGTCAGCAAGGAGAACCTCTTCGAGGCGCTCCTCCAGACACCGGGGCCCGCCTGGGCCGGTCCGGTCGCCGGGGCCGTCGCGGTCGCCGCGGCGTCGTTGACCTTCGCCTACGCCTTCCGGTTCGTGTACCTGGCCTTCGGCGGGAGCGGCAGGCGCCATCCGGATCGGGAACCGCCCCGGGAGGCGGGCGCGCTCCTCCTGGCCGCCCCCGTGGTCACCGCGGCGGCGGGCCTGGTCCTGGGGCTGGGAGCCACGGCGCTGAACCCGGCCGTCTCCTGGGCCGCGGGGGACGCGGCCCTGGCTCCCGCGGACTCCCACCTGGCGCTGTGGCACGGACTCAACCCCGCCCTGGGGATGTCGGCCGCCGCCCTGCTCCTGGGCGCCCTCCTGACCTGGGCCTCCGGCTCCGGGGAGAAACTCGCCGGGCGCCGGTTCCTCCCCGTCCGGGGCACAGGCGTCTTCGAACGCGTGCACGCGGCGGTCATCGCCCTGGGAACGCGCGTGGGCGACCTGACCCGCACCGACGCGCCCACCCGTCACCTGGCCGTGCCGTTCGTCATGCTCATCGCGCTCGCCGCCGTGGTCTTCGCTCTCGGACTGGACTACGGGCCGCCGCCCGCTCCCACCTCACGCGCGCTGGACTGGCTCCTGGTGGCGTTGGTGGCGGTCGCGGTGCTCACCTCGGTGGTGACCCGCTCGCGGATGGCCGCCCTGGCCCTGGTCGGGGTCGCCGGGTTCGCCACCGCGCTGTGGTTCGTCTTCCTCGGCGCCGTCGACGTGGCGCTGACCCAGTTGCTGGTGGAGACCCTGACAGTGGTCGTGGCGGTACTGGTGCTGCGCCGGCTCCCCCGCGAGTTCCACCGGGTCCGCCGCTCACGCGCCGCCCTCACCGCGGCGATCGCCCTGGCCGCGGGAACCGTGGCGGGACTGGGCGCCTACCTGCTCACCGGCCGCAGGGAGCTCTCCGGGGTCAGCGACTACCTGCTCTCCCACGCGCGCGAGGACACCGGCGGCACCAACGTGGTCAACACGATCCTGGTCGACTACCGGGCCCTGGACACACTGGGCGAGCTCACCGTCCTGGGGGTGGCCGGTCTGATCATCATCGCCGTCCTGAGTTCGTCCGGTCTCACCGCGAACGGCGAGGCCTCCTCCCGCGTGTCCGGGACCAACCCGGTCTGGGACGCCGACGACAACACCGTGATCATGCGCACCGTGGCGCGCTGGCTGATCCCGCTGCTGGTGCTGTGGTCGCTCTACCTCCTGCTGCGGGGCCACAACGCCCCGGGCGGGGGCTTCATCGCCGGACTGGTCGGCGGTTCGGCCTTCGCCCTGGCCTACCTGACCGCGCCCAGCGCCTCGGCGGCCCGCATCCGCCTGGCCTATCCGGCCTTCATCGCCGCGGGCGTCCTCACCGCCGCGGTCACCGGTCTGCTCGGCTACGCCGACGGGTCCTTCCTGAGGCCCCTGCACGCCGACATCCCCCTGCCCTGGGGCGGTCACTACCACTTCACCAGCGCGCTCGTCTTCGACGTGGGCGTCTACCTGGCCGTGGTCGGCGTGCTGCTGACCGCGCTCAACCAGCTGGGGCTGCCCCGGAGCGGGCGCGAGAGCCCCCCGGAGCCCGACGAGCACCGCACACACGAGCCCGTCCAGCACGGTCCGGCCACCGGAGGTACCCGATGACCCTGGCCATCACGATCGGCGTCCTGACCGCCGGAGCCGTCTACCTGATCCTGCAACGCGGCATGGTCCGCGTCGTCCTGGGCTTCGTCCTGCTCAGCCACGGGGTCAACCTCCTGCTGATGTCGGCGGGCGGCGCCTTCCGCCGAGGAGAACCCCTGCTGGGACGGGACACCGGCGCGGCCATGGCCGACCCCCTGCCGCAGGCGTTCGTGCTCACGGCGATCGTCATCGCCTTCTCCATCACCATCTACATGCTCGCCCTCGCCGCGACCGGTGAGAGCGACGACACCGAGGACGCCTCATGATCCCCGTTCTCCTGCCCGTGCTGGTCGCGGTCCCCGTCCTGGGCGCCGCGCTGCTGGTCCTGCCCCTCGCACGCGGGGTGGTCCGCGCCCTGTTCCTGGGAACCAGCGCCTTCGCGCTCGCCGCCGGCGCCGTACTGCTCTGGTGCACGCGGGAGGGACAGGTACACGCCCACCAGGTGGGTCTGTGGCCCGCCGGGGTGTCCATCCCCTTCGTCGCCGACACCTTCAGCGCGCTGATGGTCACCACCACCGCCCTGCTGGTGCTGGTGTGCTCGGCCTTCGCCGTGGCCACCGGCGAGGCCGACCGGCGCTTCTTCCCGTCCCTGGTGCTGGTGCTGTCCGCCGGGGTGTACGGGGCGCTGCTCACGGGCGACCTGTTCAACCTCTTCGTGTTCGTCGAGGTGATGCTGCTGCCCTCCTACGGGCTGATGGCCATCGCCGGGACCCTGCGCGGTCTGCGGGGCGGACGGACCTACGTCGCGGTCAACCTGCTGACCTCGACCGTGTTCCTGGCCGGTGTCGCCCTGGTCTACGGCACCGCCGGAACCGTGCAGCTCGGCGAGCTCGCGGGCGCCGCCCAGGAGTCGCCCGCGGTCGCGGTCGCCATGGGCGTGGTGCTGCTGGCGATGTCGGTCAAGGCCGCCGTCGTGCCGGTGCACGGCTGGCTGGCGCGCACCTACACCGCGCCCTCCCCGGCGGTGACCGCCCTGTTCTCCGGCCTGCACACCAAGGTCGCCATCTACGCGATCTACCGCCTCTACGCGGTGGTCTTCGGCGGCGAGTCCTCGCTGCTGTGGGTGGGCCTGGTGCTGTTCGGCGCGACCATGCTGATCGGGGTCCTGGGCGCGGTGGGGGAGGGCACCACCCGCTCGATCCTGGTCTTCCACATGGTCAGCCAGATCGGCTACATCCTCCTCGGCGTCGCCCTGTTCACCGAACTGGGACTGATGGCGGGCATCTTCTACCTCATCCACCACATGGTGGTGAAGGCGTCCCTGTTCCTGTCCACCGGCGCGATCGAGCACGTCCACGGCACCGGCAGGCTCGACCGGCTGGGAGGCATGGCCCGCCGGGAACCGCTGCTGGCCCTGGCCTTCCTGGGCGCGGCCCTGTCCCTGGCCGGACTGCCGCCCTTCTCCGGGTTCGTCGCCAAGCTCACCCTGGTCGCCGCCGCCTTCGGCGACGGCCAGTGGGTGGTCGCCGCCGTCGCCGTCGCCGTCAGCCTCATCACCCTGATGTCGATGCTCAAGATCTGGGGCTCGGTGTTCTGGGGCCCCGACCCGGGCCCGGGCTCCGGTCCCGAACCCGGGGGCGGACGGTCGGCGGAGGGGGCCGGGACGGTCACCGCGCCCCCGGCCGCCACGAGGATCCGCGCGGGCCTGGTGCTGCCCGCGGTGGCGTTGACCGGCGTCACCCTGTGCGTCGGCCTGGGCGGCCAGGTCCTGCTCGACCTGAGCGCCCAGGCCGCGGCCCATCTGCTGGACACCTCCACCTACGTCGAGGCGGTGACGAACCGATGACCCCTCTCCTGCTCAGGGCCCTGCGGATCGCGTGGTTCCCGTTCTTCTACGGCTCCCGGGTGGTGACCTCCACGCTCCGGGTCGCCTGGGACATCCTCACCCCGGGCAGCGCGTCCGTGCCCGCCCTGATCGAGGTCCCGTTGCGCTGTCGTACCGATCTGGAGATCACGGCCGTCGCCAACATGGTCTCCCTGACCCCCGGAACGGTGACCGTGGCCACCCGCACCGACCCGCCCGCCCTGTGGGTGCACGGCATGTACACCGCTGACGAGCGGGCCTTCCTCGACGACATCCACCAGATGGAGGACTACCTGTTGGGTCTGACACGCGCCGGACGGACGAAGGCCGCGCCCCGCGGGGAGGAGACCCGATGAACCCCGTCGACATCGCGCTGCTGCTGCTCGGCGCGTCCATGGTCCTGGCCGCGTACCGGATCCTCTCGGGCCCCGACCGGGCGGACAGGGCCGCCGGGGCCGACGTGGTCCTCTTCGGCTTCGTCGGCCTCGTGGTCGTCCTCGGCCTTCGCGTCGACTCCGCCCTGGTGGTCGACATCGTGCTCGTGTGCGCCCTCGTGGGGTTCCTCTCCGCCCTGTCCCTGGCCCGACTGATCTCCGGAGGCAAACGATGACCCCGTTCGAGACGCTCGCCGTGGCCTGCGTGATCGCCGGCGCGTCCGTGTTCGCCGTGGGAGCCCTCGGCCTGGTGCGCCTGCGCGACTTCTACGCCCGCCTGCACGGGGTGTCGGTCTCGGCCGGGTTGGGGACGGCCCTGCTCCTGCTCGGTCTGCTGCTGTGGTTCCCCTCGGTGGAGAACGCGCTCAAGATCGGCCTGGCGCTGCTCGTGCAGCTGGCCACCGCGGCGGTCGGCGGCAACGCCCTGGCCCGGGCGGGCTACCTGGCGGGAACACCCCTTTCCCCCGCCACCCGGCACGACGCCCTCGCTGACGCGGACACGGACCGTTCGGAGGAGGGCTGACCCTGCTTCGTGCCGGTGGCCCGTCACCACGGCCACCGGCACGAGGAGGTGGTGACTATGGATGACATGTTCGTCGGTGGAGCGCGGACCGCGTTCCAGCTCCTGGCCCTGCTGGCCACCGTGCTCAGCGCCCTCCTGCTCGCCCGGGTGCTGCGCACGCGCGCACGGTCCACGAGGATGCGCCGCTCCCGGACGCCTCCGCTACGGGACCTGCCCAGCTCCGGCACCCCGGTCCTGGTCGACGGGAACGCCGTGCCGGGGTCCTCGGGACCACTGGTGGCCCCCTACTCCGGGACCAGGTGCGTGTGGTACCGGACCGAGGTGTGGGACCACCGCCCCGGCGAGGGCTCGCGCCACGATCGCCTTCGCGTGAGCCTGGTCCACGCGGAGCAGAGCGAGGCGCCCTTCCTGATCGAGGACAGGACGGGGAGCGCGTGGTGCCACCCCCGCGGAGCCGTCACGGACAAGGTCCCCCTCACCCATGACTCCTTCGTGGTCGACCCCTTGGCGGAGGGCGCTCTCGGCAGGGCGGAGACGAGGTGGGAACTCCGACCCGAGCACGCGCATTCGAGCACCGGCCGCTCCTACCGGGAGTGGGCCATCGCGCCGGGGACCCGTCTGCTGGTCAACGGGACCGCGTACGAGTGGAACGAGGAGACCCTCGTCGCGAGCTCCTCCGACGGATACCTGCTGCTCTCGACGCGCACCGCCCCGCAGGTGTACGACGCCCACCTGACGAGGCAGGTCCTGGCCGGAGCCGCCTTCCTCGGATCTCTCGCGGCCACCCTGTGGCTCCTGTGATCCGACGACCGCGGACGCGATCACGCCGAAACTCCTCCGCGGCCGGCGCCGCCGGACTGCGGACACCGCAGGGCCCGGTCTTCCCCGAGAACCGCGCCGGCCTCTCCCCGCACCACCGGATGGGCTTTCGCGCGGTGGGCGGGCGCGTACCGATCGCGGCCCCGCCGGGCGGTCGGACGGCGCCCCCTCAGCGGCCCCGCCACCGGGGAGGGCGTTTCTCGGTGAACGCCCGGGGCCCCTCCCGCGCGTCCTCGCTGCGCGCGCGCCGCTCCTCCCAGAAGAAGCGGCTGCCGAACGCCTGCTCCACGGACAGGTGGGACGAGCGGGCGACGGCCTCCTTGATGGCCCGCACCGACAGGGGCGCGCTGCGCAGGAGGTCGTCCACCCAGCCCCGGACACACGCGTCCAGCTCCTCGTGCGGGACGACGTCGTTCACCAGGCCCAGGTCCGCCGCGCGTCGCGCCGACATCCGCCGTCCCGTCAGCAGGTGGCCCATGGCGATCCGGGCGGGGATCTGCCTGGTGAGCCGGAAGACGCCGCCCGCCCCGGGGACCAGGCCCAGCCGTGCCTCCGGCAGGGCGAACGTCGAGCGCTCGGAGGCGACGATGACGTCACACGCCAGGGCCAGCTCGAACCCGCCCCCCAGGGCGTACCCGTCCACGCGGGCGATGACGGGCTTGGTGAACGCGTGGCGTTCGGTCAGCCGGGGCCAGCCCGGAGCCCCCCGGCTGCCGAAGGTGGTCCCCTCGGCGCCACCGGAGTCCAGCGCCGCCCGTTCCCTCAGGTCCTGGCCCACGGAGAACGCGCGGTCGCCGGCCCCGGTCAGGACCACCGCCCAGACGTCGTCGTCGGCCTCCACGTCGTCCCAGACCTCGGCGAGTTCCTCGTGGGTCCGCAGGTCCATGGCGTTCAGGACGTGGGGGCGGTCGATGGTCACGCGGGCGACACGGTCCTCCTTCACGTACCGGACCCGTGGCGGGGCGGTCTCCTGTTCCGCGGACATGCTCCTCCGTAGGCTGGCGGGCGGTCCGACCCGGCGCGGCGGGCCCTCCGGCCCTATCTCAGGCGCGCGCCGTGGTGAAGCGGCCGGTCTTGGTGATGACGTCCTCGCTGTACAGGCGCAGCGACTGCTGGAGCGCGAACTCGGACATGTAGGCGCGGAAGGGCTCCGACGGGTTCTCCGCCAGCTGGAGCATGCGCCTGTTCGTGACGACGGCCGGGCTGTCCATGCGTTCGGCCGCCTCCTCCACGGCGGCGTCCAGCAGGGCCGGGTCGACCACGTGGTCGAAGAGCGCGGCCGCCTGCGGCTCGGTGGCCCAGATCCGCCGGCCCCAGAGGATGACCTCCCGGGAGAGCCGGGTGCCGCCGACGCGTCCGAGCCGGAGGTTGGCCACACCGGGAACGATGCCCTCCTGCGCAGCCGGGAGGCTGAAGTAGGCGTCCTCACCGGCGATCACCCTGTCGAAGACCAGCAGCAGCTGGGCCCCGCCGCCGATGGCGAAGGCGTCGACCGCGGCCACCCACGGCTTGTGGACCGTCGGAGCCCGCCACGAGTCCGGTTCCTCGACGGCCAGGCCCCGGACGATCTTGTTGATGTAGCCGAGCTCCCGCCGGAGCAGGAAGTCCACGAGGGAGATCCGTCCGGCGTGCAGTTCCTTGAGGTTGATCCCCGCGCTGAACACGCGCCTGCCCCGGTGGCGAGGGTGCTCCATCGGGCCGCCCCGCAGTACGCCGACTCCCACGTCGGGGTCGAGCAGCACCAGGTCCACCGCGGTCTCCATGGAGTCCACCTGGTCGTTGTCCTCGGCGTTGAGCCGGTCCGCGCCGCACATGGTCACGTGCGCGGCGGAGCCGATCCTTTCGAGTCGGACGGAGCCGAGGTCCGCGACGCCGGTCCTGCGGTACTCGGGGTACAGGGCCCGCGCTCGGCCGGTGGGGCGGAGCATCGAGTCGACGAGGTGACGCCCCGACGCCTCGGAGCCCAGGACGGCCCGGAAGAAGATCCCCTGGTCGATCTCCAGGCCCTCCTTGCGGGCTTGGAGCCGGGCGGACTCGGCGGCCATCTGATCGGGGGTCGGGACCAGGCCGGGGAACCGGGTCGCGGCGTCCGTGACCAGTTCGCGCAGGCGCGGGCGCCGCCGGAGGCCGTCGGTGAGGTCCCGGTAGACGCTGTCCACGTGCGCGCCGAGGAACCGGGAGCGGACGGCACGGAGGGTGTCCTTGGCCCGGGAGACGACCTGGTGCTCCTCGGGCGTGCGCCGCGCGGGTTCGGCGGCCGCGGCGAGCACCTCGTCCAGACGCAGCGCGGCGTCGCCGAGGACGCCGGCCGCCGTCGGCAGGTCGTGGGGGAGCGCTGTGGCGTCGACCTTGGCCAGAGCGTCCGCCGCCGTGAGCAGGGCGTTCATCGTTGAGGGCTCCGAAGTGGGGGGAGGGGACCGGACGGTGCTCAGAGGCACCAGTTGATCTGGGCGGGAACATCCGGAAGCGGGGACGCCGTCTCCTTCGGGCCGGTTCCGGCCTCGGAGCACAGGCGGTACAGGCCGAGCTGGTGGGCCCTGAGGCCGGCCTTGAAGCGGGACGAGGCCCCGAGCGCGGACATGACGCCCGCCACGTGGCGGCGGTAGGTACGGACGGACACGCCCATGCAGCGGGCCGCGGACTCGTCCTTCATCCCGGAGCACAGGTAGTACATCGCCCGTGCCTGGTTGTCGTTGTCGAGGATGCCGAGGGCGTCCCGCAGGCTGGAGAAGCCCACCGCGCGGTCCCAGAGGGCGCACTGGTAGCGGATCATCCAGTCGATCATCCCCGGGGAGCGCACGACGCGCAGTTTGGTCGCGTCGTCGGCCCGGTCGGACTCGACGAAGCCGACACGCGAGCCGATCACCAGCATGGTGGGGAAACCGTCGGGGGCCACGCGGACGCGCACGCCCCGGTCGGAGAGGAGCGCGATCGCCCGCCGGTTCCCTCCTTCCAGGAGGTCCGAGTGGGTGGCCGTCATCTTGAGGTCGACCCTGCGGGAGGGGCCCGCGGATTCGGTGATCCTGGTGACGGCGGAGGCACCGAGGATCGAGGCCGAAACGGTCGTCATCCGAACCTCGGGGAGGGGGTCCCCGAGCAGTTCCACCTCTTCCCAGAAGCGGGCCGTGAGGTCGCGGGCGTCGACGTCCTCGTCCCCGCCGTCCAGGGCAGGAGCCAGGTTCATCCTCCAGTGGGCACCAGGGTTTTCGAGAGGGTCGTTCGGGGGACTGGGGGATTCGGCGCCCTCCTCGAGAGAAACGTCGATGCAGGGTTCCCGAATAGCCGGTTCATTCATTTTTGAAAGATGTCTCGCTGGGGGTTCGCGATATAGTGAAGTGAACATATTGATTGTTACAGTGCGGCCTGTTTCCATCAATGTCTTGGCCAGTTGTGGACATGGTGACAACGCCGACCGCTTTGCGGGCGGCCGCCGGGAGGCGGGTACCACGGGTCGCGTGCGCCGGTCTTCGCAAAGCCGCTGCGGGACCGGGACCGAAGCGGCGCGGCATGGTCACCCGTGACCTCCCCTTCCTCCGCCGCGCCGCTCCCGACCGGCGGGCCCTGGGCCCATCCCGCCCCCGCTCACCGCGCACGGCCGGCGGCGGGAAAACGGGCGAACAGCCCGGAGGAGACGCCCTGGCCCGCCGCCGAGGCGCTCGCCAGCCCGCGCGGAGCGCGGGCCCCGCCGCCCGGGTCGCCGAAAATGACTGGACGGCCGCCATCCGAATAGCCGCCAGCGCCGAATGGATGGAGTTTTGGGCGGATTTTCGTTCAACAATGCAGGACGTTTCGGTACCGCGTTCCGGAATTCGGCCGGGCGCCTTCCCCCGCGTGAGGGGCGCCCAGCCGGATGCGCGTCACACGCGTGCCGGTTCCTCCGACGGGGTCCGGTCCCGCAGACGCCTCAGCTCGCGGTCACAGGCCGACAGGTGGCGGCCCAGGGCGTCCTCGTAGGCCGTCGAGGACGCCTCCATCGCCAGGCGGCGACGGATCGCGAACTCCGGCCCGGACCGGGTGGCGACCGACGCCAACAGGGACTCCACCCCCGCGTCCGCCGGGTCGAGCACCTCGTCGACCAAACCCAGCCCACGGGCCTCCTCCGCCGGGAACGGAAGACCCAACAGCGCGCAACGGCGGGCCGCTCCGTGCCCGGCCTGCTGGCGCAGGCGGTACAGGACCATGCCGGGCCACGCGGTCTCCTCCGTTTGGGGGAAGCGCAGGCTCGACCCGGGCGCCATGATCCTGAGGTCGCTGGAGAGGAGGAGTTCGGCCGCGACCCCGCCGCAGTCCGCCTCGACGATCGCCACGGTGGCGATACCCACCCGCTCCAGACGGCGCAGTGCCCGCTCCCACTTGTTCACCGTGTGCACGGTGACCTCGTCGGACACGGGAAGGCCCGCGGGGACCCCCCGGAGGCGAAGCGTTCCGACGATCCCGGGGCCCGCGTCCTCACACGCGTCCGCGAACGCGTTCACCTCGGCCACGAGCGCGGCGGACAACGGAAGCGAGCCGTCGATCCGCAGGTTCGGCGCGTTGCCGTCGTTGGACGTACTGGTCACTGTGTCTCCTCTGTTCGAAGGGGTCGTCACCACTGGCACAGCGCTGCCTCGATCGTCGATCCGGGACCCATGGTCATGAGGACGCCGTGGTCGCCGGGGGAGGCGACGCCCTCCTCCAGGAGCTGCTGGTACGAGAACAGGAAGGAGCCGCTGGACAGGTTGCCGTAGTCGCGGAGCACGCTCGTCGTGTGCCGGACGTCGTACCTGGTCAGGCCGAGGTTGACCATGACCGAATCGATGACCTTCTTGCCGCCGGAGTGCACCGTCCAGTGCCGGATGTCGCTGCGGCGCAACCCGGTGCCGCCCAGCAGGCGGTCGATGATGATGTTGGCGTGGGCCCCCACGACGTAGGGCACCTCGGGGTCCAGGAAGAAACTGAACCGGCCCTGCTCGGAGTCCCAGTCGTAGCGCATGGCGGGAAGGGCGTCCACGATGATCTGGCTGGAGAACTTCAGCAGTCGCGGACCGGTGGGCTCCGGACGGTCCACGGTGTCGCCGGAGACCACGGCGATCGCGGCCGAACCGTCTCCGAAGAGGCTGTTCACCACGGACGTGCGCATCGTCCCGTCGAACACGTAGGCGGCGGAGCAGGCCTCGATGCACACCATGACGGCGAGCTTCCCGGGGTGGGCCCGCGCCCACCCGGCGACGGCGTTGAGCGCGTTCAGCCCCGCGTTGCAGCCCATCCCGACGACGTCCAGACGGCTGGCGCTGGAGGGGATGCCCAGCTCACGGATGAGCAGGGCGCTGAACCCCGGGGTGAGGAAGCCGGTCGTGGTGACACAGCACAGGTAGCCGATGTCGGACAGGTCGGCCCCCGCCCTCTTCAGGCACTCCTGGAGGGCGCGGGCGCCCATGTCGATACCCTGCCGCCTGTGCTTGTCCAGCAGCTCTCCCTGGACCTCCATGACCCGTCCGCCGTCCGGCCCCTCCGGGGGGAGGGTGAGGTGGCGCCGGTCGATGGCGCTGTTGCGGAAGACCGAGCGGATCCTCGGATCCCGGATGTCGAAGATCTCCAGGAGTTCGTCCTGGGAGTAGGAGGTGGGCGGGACCGCCGTTCCGACACCGACGATCGCCGCGGGGGTTCCGCCGCGGTCAGCGGCTGCGGGAGCCCGGCTCTCCGGAGCGGTTGCGAGATGTGCGTTCACACGGGAATCCATTTCTTGTGGATACGGACCTGGGCGTGATGGGCGGGTGGTCGTCAGCGGTTCGGGGTGCCGTCCAGCCGGTCCACCTCGGGAAGGAGAGAGGAGACGAGGGGGCCCACCGCCCCGGCGGACCGGGGCGAGAGCAGGGCGAAGTGGTCGACCGAGGTGGCACGGACACGCACGTCCGCACCGAGGAGGCCCGCCCAGCCGTGCGCGGCGGGGGGTTCGTCCCCCTCCTGGCGCGCCTCCACGAAGGCGGTCGGCACGTCCGTCCCCGCCGAACGGTGCGCGGCCATCGCCGCCACGTTGTGGCGCGCGATCTGGAAGAGGCGCTCCAGGACGGGGTCGTCCAGAATCGAGAGAGCGCTCCCCCTCGCTTCCAGGGCCGCGCGTACGTCCGGGATCCGCGGCCGGTCGTCCGCGGGACCGATCGGCACCACGAGGCCGTCGAACGCGGCCGAGCACACGTCCTCGGGGGAGGGGTCGGGGTCGGTCCGGTCGGCGCCGCCGACGTGGGCGTCCAGGAGGATCAGCTGGTCGGGGGCCTCCCCGGCCTCGGTCAGCTCGCGCGCCGCCTGCTGGGCCACGGTGCCGCCGAAGGACCAGCCCAGCAGCACGCGGTGACGGGAGGAGGAGAGTTCGCGGATCCGTTCCGCGTGGTGCGAGGCGAGTTCCGCCACCGTGAGGGGAAGGGCCTCGTCCGTCTCCAGGCGCGGGTCGTGGAGGATGTGGACGGGGCGATCCGAAGGCAGGTGCCCCAGCAGACTGGAGTAGCACCAGCCCAGGCCGTTGACGGGTGGGAAGAGGAAGAGCGGGGGCAGGCCGCCGTCGCCGTGGTAGGTCGTCACCCCACCGATGCCGTGGGGGCGGCCGTCGCGCTGGAAGAGGCCGTCCGGCAGCAGCCGTTCGGCCAGGCCGGCCACCGTGGGGGCCTCGAAGAGTGCTCGTACTCCCGCGTGCACGCCCAGGACCGAGCGGACCCGGCCCATCAACCGGGTCGCCGACAACGAATGCCCGCCCAGAGCGAAGAAATCGTCGTCGATCCCGACCCGCTCCACCCCGAGCACCTGGGCGAAGAGTCCGCACAGAACCTCCTCGCGCGGGTTGCGCGGAGTGCGGCCCGTTCCCGAGACCACCTCCGGGGCGGGGAGCGCGGTTCGGTCGACCTTGCCGTTGACGGTCAACGGCAGCGCGTCGAGTTCCACCACGGCCCAGGGCACCATGTACTCCGGCACCACCCGACCCAGATCACGACGCACCCGGTCGGAATCGATCGTCCTGCCCGGTTCGGGGACCACATAGGCCACCAAACGTTTGTCGCCGTCCGCGCTCTGATGCACCGACGCGACCGCGTCCGCCACCCCGTTCAGGGCCGTGGTGGCGGCCTCGATCTCACCGAGTTCGATACGAAAGCCCCGTACCTTGACCTGGTCGTCGGAGCGGCCCACGAACACCAGCTCGCCCTGAGGGGTCCAGCGGACCAGGTCCCCGGTGCGGTACATCCGCTCACCAGGGGCGAAGGGGCAGGCCACGAACCGCGAAGCGGTCACAGAGGGCTGGTTGACGTACCCCCGGGCCAGACCCGCACCACAGATGTAGAGCTCGCCCACCACCCCGGCCGGGACCAGGGACAACCCCTCATCCAGAACGAACACCTCGGTACTGGCGACCGGTCCACCGATGGTCACGGGACCGTCCTGCCCCAGCGGCCGCAGGGGGGCCGACACCGTCGCACACACGGTGCTCTCCGTCGGCCCGTAGGCGTTGTGCATGCTGCGACCCGGCGCCCACAGATCGACCAGGCGCTGAGGGCACGCCTCCCCGCCGACGACCAGTCGGCGCAGTGAGGGAAGGCCGTTCTCGGGCATCGTCGCGAGCACCGCGACGGGCACGGTCAGGGAGGTCACACGCTGCTCCGCGATGAACTCCGAGAGTTCGAACCCGGTCAGGCCCTCGTCGGGGATGACCAGAGTGGCGCCCTGGCAGAGCGGCGCGTAGATCTCCTGGACGGAGACGTCGAAGGCGGGCGAGATGCACAGGGCGACCCGGTCGCCCTCGCGCAGGGGGTTGCAGGAGATGAGCCGGTCGATTCCGGTGTGGGTGACGGCCACCCCCTTGGGCACACCGGTCGATCCCGAGGTGTGGATGACATAGGCGGTGTTGGCCAACCTCAACGCAGACACACGATCGCGGTCGCTCAAAGGCCCGCACGCATACCCGCCCAGGTCCAACTCCTGGAGGAGGACGGACTCGATCCCCTCGGGCGGCACGGCGGCGGTCCCATCGACCAGCGCCAGACGGGCCCCGGTCCCGGACACGATGTGCCGCTGACGCGCGGGCGGATAGTCCGGATCCACGGGTACGTACACACCACCCGCCTTCATCACCGCGAGCAGGCCCACCACCAGCCCCACACCCCGGCCCATCGACACCACCACGGGCACTTCCGGACCCACCCCGCGCGCCACCAACCACCGCGCCACACGATTGGACCGCGCGTCCAGTTCCGCGTACGTCAACCGCTGCGTACCGGACTCGACCGCGACCGCCTGGGGGGAGCGCGCCGCCTGGGAGCGGAAGGAGTCCGTGATGGTGTCCGGTGTGTGCGCGGTGGTCGGGCCCGTGCCCCAGGTGCGTAGCTGGTCGTGTTCGTCTGCTCCCAGGATGTGCAGGTCGCGGACCGCTACCCCTGGATCCGCGCACACCTGCTCCACCACCCGCACCAGGCGCTCAGCAAGAAGACGAGCGGTGGCCTGGTCGAACAGGTCACGGGCATAGACCACGCTCACCCGCAGCCCGCCCGCAGCGTCCACCCCGAACCCGAAGAACAGATCGAACTTGGCCGCCACCTCCGCGACCTGCACCGACACACCCTCCACCCCGGGCAGCTCCACACCCGAGTACCCGCCGTCCTCCTCCCAGGCCACCGACACCTGGAACAGGGGATGGCGGGACAGCGACCGCGAGGGGCGCAGCGCTTCCACCACCCGCTCGAAGGGAACCTGGGCGTGATCGAAGGCCGCCAGATCCGCCTCCCGCACCCGCCCCAGCAACTCCGTGAAAGACGGGTCGCCGCTCAGGTCGGTGCGTAGCGCCACGGTGTTGACGAAGAACCCGACCAGGTCCTCCAACGCCGGATCCTCACGCCCCTCCACCACCGTGCCCAACACCAGGTCGGTGCCCGCACCCAACCGGCTCAACACAGCGGCCACCGCCGCTTGGGCGACCATGAACACCGTGGCGCCGCTGGCCCGGGCGAGGGCGCGCACCCGCCCCGCCGCCCCTTGGGGGGCGGTCACGCTGACCTGTCCTCCCTGGTAGGAGGAGACGGCCGGGCGGGGCCGGTCGGTGGGCAGCACCAGCTCTTCCGGGGCTCCGGCCAGGTGCTGGCGCCAGAACTCGACCTGTTCCCGGGTCAGGTCGGTGGGTTCATCGTCGCCGCCCCACAACTCGTGCTGCCACAGCGCGTAGTCCACGTACTGCACCGGCAGCTCCTCCCACCGGGGGGTCTGCCCAGCACATCGGGCTTGGTAGGCCTGTCCCAGGTCCCGGGAGAGCGGACCCATCGAGGCGCCGTCTCCCGCGATGTGATGCACCACCAACACCAACACCCATTCCTGGTCAGCATTCGTCTCAGGTAGCACCCGCACCAGGTGGGCGTGCACGGGGATGTCGTGTTCCAGGTCGAACAGGTGAGCCGCGTGATCGGCCACCACCCCACCCACCTGATCAGGGGCGCACTCACTGACCCCCAACTCCACCTGCCCCCCGGTGTCGGCCTCCAGCACCCGCTGCACCGGCTCGCCCCCGACTTCGGCGAACACCGTCCGCAACACCTCGTGCCGACCCACCACGTCATTGAGCGCCGCACCCAACGCACCCACATCCACCGGCCCCCGCACACGCGTCACCACCGGAATGTTGTACGTGGCCGAAGCACCCTCCAACCGCGACAGGAACCACAACCGGCGCTGAGCAAACGACAACGGCACCACACCAGGCCGCCGCCCCACACGCGACAACCCCACCACCCCGCCTGAGCCCTCCACCCCCTCCAAGCGGGGCAACAACCCCGCCACCGTGGGAGCCTCGAAGAGTGCTCGTACTCCCGCGCGCACGCCCAGGACCGAGCGGACCCGACCCATCAACCGGGTCGCCGACAACGAATGCCCACCCAAAGCGAAGAAGTCATCATCGATCCCGACCCGCTCCACCCCCAACACCTGGGCGAAGAGCCCGCACAGGACCTCTTCGCGCGGGTTGCGCGGAGTACGCCCCTGGCCTGCGGTGATGTGGGGTGCGGGCAGCGCGGTTCGGTCGACCTTGCCGTTGACGGTCAACGGCAGTGCGTCGAGTTCCACCACGGCCCAGGGCACCATGTACTCCGGCACCACCCGACCCAGATCACGGCGCACCCGCTCGGAATCGATCGTCCTGCCCGGTTCGGGGACCACATAGGCCACCAGGCGCTTGTCACCATCCGCGCTCTGATGCACCGACGCGACCGCGTCAAGCACCCCGTCCAGGGCCGTGGTGGCGGCTTCGATCTCACCGAGTTCGATGCGAAAGCCCCGTACCTTGACCTGGTCGTCGGAGCGGCCCACGAACACCAGCTCGCCCTGAGGGGTCCAGCGGACCAGGTCCCCGGTGCGATACATCCGCTCACCGGGTGCGAAAGGGCAGGCCACGAACCGTGAAGCGGTCACAGAGGGCTGGTTGACGTACCCCCGGGCCAGACCCGCACCACAGATGTAGAGCTCACCCACCACACCAGCCGGGACCAGGGACAACCCCTCATCCAGAACGAACAGCCGAGTACCCGCAACCGGACCACCCATCGACGGGACGTCCCGCTCGGTGATCCGGGCGCTGGTCGCGTTGACGGTCGTCTCCGTCGGGCCGTAGTAGTTGTAGCCCGACGTCTCCGACCGGGCCAGCCTGTTCCACAGCGATTCGCCTATCGCTTCGCCACCGGTCGACACGATGGCGGGGCAGTGCCGGGGATCGTCCAACAGGCCCGCGTTCACCAGGTACTGGGCGAGCGTCGGCGTCGTGTTCAGGAAGTCGATGCGCTGCTCGACGACGTAGTCCTTGAGCAGGTCGGCGTCATGCCGGACCTCATCGCTGATCAGGTGCAGTTCGTGACCGGCGAGCATGCCCGCGATCTCGTCCCAGCAGGCGTCGAAGGAGAAGGGCGCGATGAGGGCCAGCCGCATCCGGCTCTTGCCCGCGGACCGGCACTCCGGTGCGAGGAGCCCGTCCCGGATCGATCCCAGGTGGGCCCGGAGGGATCGGTGCTCCACGATCACGCCCTTGGGAACTCCGGTCGAGCCGGACGTGTGGATCACGTAGGCCGGATGTTCTGGAGCGGGGCGGTACTCGGGCCCGGGGTCGTCGGTGGACTGGAGGTCGATCTCCGCGCGGACCTCCTGGCTGCCCAGGACGAGTCCGGGTACGCCGAGCTCCCGTCCTTGGTTCCAGGCACCGGTGGTCACGATCAGCGAGGGGCGGCTGTTCGCGAGGATGAGGGCGGTCCGGTCCGCTGGGGAGTCGGGTTCGACCGGAACGAAGGCGCCGCCCGCCTTGAGCACGGCCAGCATGGAGACCAGCAGGTCACAGGTGCGGGGTAGCGCCAGAACCACCCGGCTCTCAGCCCCCACGCCTCGCCGACGGAGCACGGCCGCGAGTCGGTTCGCGCGCGTGTTCAACGTCCTGAAGTCGAGTTCTCCGTCCTGCGCGACCAGGGCGATCTCGTCGGGGGCCGTCTCCACCTGGGTGCGGAAGACGTCGAGGACCGTCTCCAGGGGGGCCGCGGCGGCGGGCTCGGCCGTCCCCCAGGCCTGGAGAAGGGTCTTCCGCTCCCCCGGGGCCAGGGAATCGAACCGGCTCACCGCGGTATCCGGATTCGCGCACACCTGTTCCAGCATCCGCACCAGGCGCTCACCTAACAGCCGGGCCGTCTCCTGGTCGAAGAGGTCCTTCGTGTAGCCGACGTTCACGCTGAGCTGGAGCCCGCTCCCGTCGAGGGCCTCCGCCTCCTCGAAGCCGAATTCGAGGTCGAAGTGCACGGCATCGCTCTGTACACGGTGAGCTGTGCTCACGAGGCCGGGCAGCGACATCATGTCCGCGCCGCCACTGGTGTACGACACGAACGCCTGGAACAGGGGATGGCGGGACAGCGACCGCGAGGGGCGCAGGGCTTCCACCACCCGCTCGAAGGGAACCTGGGCGTGATCGAAGGCCGCCAGATCCGCCTCCCGCACCCGCCCCAGCAACTCCGTGAAAGACGGGTCGCCGCTCAGGTCGGTGCGTAGCGCCACGGTGTTGACGAAGAACCCGACCAGGTCCTCCAACGCCGGATCCTCACGCCCCTCCACCACCGTGCCCAACACCAGGTCGGTGCCCGCACCCAACCGGCTCAACACAGCGGCCACCGTGGCTTGGGCGACCATGAACACCGTCGCGCCGCTGGCCCGGGCAAGGGCGCGCACCCGCTCTGCCGCCCCTTCGGGGGCGGCCACGCTGACCTGTCCTCCCTGGTAGGAGGACACCGCCGGGCGGGGCCGGTCGGTGGGCAGCACCAGCTCTTCCGGGGCTCCGGCCAGGTGCTGGCGCCAGAACTCGACCTGTTCCCGGGTCAGGTCGGTGGGTTCATCGTCGCCGCCCCACAACTCGTGCTGCCACAACGCGTAGTCCACGTACTGCACCGGCAGCTCCTCCCACCGGGGGGTCTGCCCAGCACATCGGGCCTGGTAGGCCTGTCCCAGGTCCCGGGAGAGCGGACCCATCGAGGCCCCGTCCCCCGCGATGTGGTGCACCACCAACACCAACACCCACTCCTGAACAGCACCCGCCGCAGACCCCTGGTCAGAACCTGGACCGGCCTCCTGGTCAGCATTCGTCTCAGGTAGCACCCGCACCAGGTGGGCGTGCACGGGGATGTCGTGTTCCAGGTCGAACAGGTGAGCCGCGTGGTCGGCCACCACCCCACCCACCTGATCAGGGGCGCACTCGCTCACCCCCAACCCCACCCGGGCCGAGCCCGGCTCCAGCACCCGCTGCACCGGCTCGCCGTCCACCTCGGCGAACACCGTCCGCAACACCTCGTGCCGACCCACCACGTCATTGAGCGCCGCACCCAACGCACCCACATCCACCGGCCCCCGCACACGCGTCACCACCGGAATGTTGTACGTCGCCGAAGCGCCCTCCAACCGCGACAGGAACCACAACCGACGCTGGGCAAACGACAACGGGTACACGGATCGGCCTCTCTGAAAGGAGTGTGGGCGTGGGGAGACACGGAAAAGGTCAGAACTGCGGAGTGGGTCACGGACGCCCGCGGGTCATCTCCCCCGCCGTGTGCGGGCAGCGGGAATTCAGCCGCCGACGTGGTCGGTGACGAACGAGGCGAAACGTTCGACACCGAGCGCGATCCTGTCCTGGGTGAGATGGCTGAAGGAGAGCCTGATCTCGTTCCGTGGAATTCCGTCGCCGTGGAAGTGGTGCATGGGGGTCCACAGCACACCGTGTTTTCGCGCGCAGACGCCGAGGGCCTCGTCACTCGCGGGAAAGGGGACCTCCAGGGTCAGGAAGAACCCTCCCGACGGGGTGTTCCAACTGACGCCGTGGCCCTCCCCTTCGGGAAACCTCCGGGACATCTCCTGGAGGAGGCGGGACAGGTTGCCCTGGTAGACGTTCCTCTCCCGGCTGTTCGCCGAACGGAGGCTGAATCCGTTCATGATCAGCTTTCCCCCCATCACCGCCTGAGTGATCGGGGAGGTGTTGATGTTGAGCATTCCCTTGGCCTTGGCCAGGTGGTCGGCGAAAAGGGTGTCCGATGATTCGTGTGCCGACACGCGCTGGTCGGCGACGACGTATCCGACCCTCGCTCCCGGGATACCGGACTTGGCGAAGGAACCGAGATAGACCACGGACCGCGACGTGTCCAGGGACTTCAGGGTGGGGGCGCCGCTCTCCTCGGGGCCGAAGACGCCGTAGGGGTTGTCCTCGATGAGGAGGATCCCCTGTTCCTCGGCGCTCTCCAGCAGGCTCCGCCGGGCGGCCACCGACAGACTGCGCCCGGTGGGGTTGGCGAAGTCCGGGATCACGTAGCAGGCGCGGGGGTTGAGCCCTTCCCGGCGTGCCTCCTCCGCGGCTTCGGTGAGGCTCTCACCGTCGATCCCCGAAGCCGGTTCCCGGACCGGGCGGACCCCCATCTCCACCAGGCGCGCCGCCGCGTCGAGCCCCGAGTAGTTCGGCCGCACCGCGAGCACCACGTCCGACGGGTCCCCGCGCAGGGCGCGCAGCACCAGGAAGAGGGCCTCCTGGCAGCCGGAGGTGACGACGACGGCACGGGGGTCCACCCGCATGCCCTCGTCCGTCTCCAGGTTGCGGCAGATGAGGTCGTTGACGATCCCCCTGGCACTGCCGTACTGGAGCAGCGTGCGGCGGACCTGCTCCTCGCTCTGCCCCCGCTCCTCGGTGAGGTGGACGCGGAACGCGTCCAGGTAGTGGTGGACGGCGTCGAGGTCGAAGAAGCCCTCGAACGGCTGCCCCGCGGCGAACGAGATGGCGTCGGGGTAGACGTTCCCGATCTCGTTCAGGAAATTCATCGACTCCGTGGTCGGCGAGTCAAGTGATGCGTGCATGTCGGAGAGCGCCAGGTCCACTTCGTATCCCCACCGTTCGGTCTTTTCCTGTTCCAGGTGATGCTGCGTGGACCCGTTTTCTCAGTTCTTCTCGTCCGAGAGCATGGCGTCGACCAGGCTTTTGGGACGCATGTCGGTCCAGTTCTCCTCGATGTAGGAGAGGCATTCGGATCGCGGGGAGCTCGGGACCCGGACTTCCCACCCTTCGGGGACGTCGGCGAAGGCGGGCCAGAGGGAATGCTGGCCTTCTTCGTTGACGAGAACCAGGAAAGAGAGGTCCTCGTTGTCAAAGGGGTTGCCCATGGCGCTCTCCGGGGTGTGGTGGATGGTGAACGAGCCTTGCTTTGACGGCTTCGTGACGATTTGCCGGTGTCTAAGGAAGCGTAGGTAGACCCTCTCCGGAAGGACAAGGAGGGTATCGGGAAACTCCATGTCAGGAACCTGCCACGGCTTCCTCCGGGCTTCGATCAAGGTTTGACCTGCGAAAACGAAGGGGCGCTCGGAAAGAGCGCCGGGTTGTCCGGTTGATGACAGGGAAAAAGCGCACTCGTGGAATATGCTTCGGACTGGCAAGCGGGTGACCAGCTGTTTTTCCTATGGCGGGTGCCCCGGCGGGAGGCGATCGGGAGCAGGGGAACCGCGTGGAAGACGAAGGACGAAAGGGAGCCGGGGCGCCGACCGTGGACGTTCCGCTACGGCGGAACCGCAGGTTCCAGCTCCTGTGGGTGGGGTCGGCGTTCTCGTTCTTCGGACTGGAGGTCTCCGAACTCGTCTACCCGCTGGTCGTCCTGGCCCTGACCGGTTCCCCCGCCTGGGCGGGCGCCTTCGGCGGCGTGCAGATGGTCGCCACGCTCCTCGCGGCCCTGCCCGCGGGGGAGCTCTGCGACAGGTACGACCGGCGCGCGCTCCTGCTCCTGGCGGAGGGCACCCGGGCGGCCGCCACGCTGAGCGTGGTGGCGGCGCTCCTGTTCGCGACGCTCACCCTGCCCCACCTGCTGGTCGTCGCGGCACTCCTCGGCCTGGTCACACCGCTGGGCGGCTCGGCGCGCATGCTCCTGGTCCGCGCCGTGGTGCCTAGGGAACAGCTCACCTCGGCCCTCACCCAGGAGGAGGTGCGCAGCAACGGCGCGGCCATGGCGGGCCCCCCGCTGGGCGGATTCCTGTACGCGGTGAGCATGGCGACGCCCTTCGTGTTCACCACGATCACCTTCGCCCTCTCCGTCGTGTGCGTACTGTTCGTCCGCCCGGTCCCACCCCGGCCCGGGGGCTCCGAGGAGGACGCCGACGGATCGGCCTGGACCCGGATGCTGTCGGGCCTCAGGACGATGGCGGCCGCCACCGAGCTGCGCCGGGTCCTGCTCTTCACCGTCCTGATGAACGCGGTGAGCGCGCCCTTCCTCCTGATCTCGGTGGTGGTCCTGGAGGAACAGGGCGCGTCCTCCACGGTGATCGGTTTCGCCATGATGGGCCTGGCGGCGGGCGGCCTGGTCGGCGCCTTCCTGGTCAAGCCCCTGCACCGGCTGCTGCCCCCCGGCGGGGTCATGCTCGCGGTGGGCGGCAGCACCGTCCTCCTCATCGCGCTCTTCGCCGTCCCGTGGGGCCCCTGGTGGCTGGCCGCCCTCCTGTTCCTGCTCACCGTCGGCGTCCCGGCGATGCGGATCCTGGTCGACCTGCTGATCTTCCGTCAGGTGTCCGACGAGATCAGGGGAAGGGTGATCGCGGCGGCGATGACCCTCTACGGGGTGGGAGGCGCCGTCGGCATGGCCGGGGCCGGTCTGCTCCTGGAGTTCCTGCGGCCCGGCCACGCGGTCCTCACCCTGGCCGCCGTACTCGCCGTGTGCGTGCTCCTCGCCTTCGCCCACCGGGGCTTCCGGACCATGGCGTGGCCCGTGGAGTCCGCTGACGGCGACGGTTCCCCGGAGAGGTCCACCAGCGAGGCCGACCCCAACTGACCAGGACACCAGCGGAGAAACGATCGGGGACTCATGATGGCGACCAACAGTGCGGTGAGCGGCGCGGAGGCGGAGACCTTCCTCGCGGGCCTTCTCGAACGCCAGGCCAGGAACCAGCCGGACGCGACCGGCCTCGTGCATGCGGGCCGCGCCCACACCTACGCCGACCTCAACGCCAGGGCCAACCGGCTCGCGCGTGCGCTCATCGACGCCGGGGTGGGACCGGAGACGCGCGTGGCGGTGTCGATGCGGCGCTGTCCGGGCGCGATCGTCGCCCTCTTCGCCGTGCTCAAGGCGGGCGGCGTCTACCTTCCGATCGACGCCACCCACCCCCGCGAGCGCATCGGATACGTCCTGGCCGACAGCGCCCCGAAGGTCGCCGTCACCGATGACCGGGGCGCCGACGCCCTCGCCCGCCACGGTGCGCCGATGACGTTCCTGCGCCTGGGGGAGGACGGCGACACCGGCGGACACCCCGCCGACCACGACGTCCGCGACGAGGAGCGCCGGTCGCCGCTGCGCCCCGACAACCTCGCGTACATCATGTACACCTCCGGCTCCACGGGCAGACCCAAGGGCGTGCAGATCTCCCAGTCCAGCCTGGGTCTGTACAGCCGCCACTACAGCCGGTTCTTCGACGAGGCGGGCGCCGGACGGCGCCTGCGCATCGCCCACACCGCCGCGCTGACCTTCGACGTCGGCTGGAACTCCGTCATCGGACTGGCCGCGGGCCACGAGATGCACCTCTACGCGGAGGAGGACTACCGGGACGTCGACCGCTTCGTGCGGATCATGAGCCGACACCGACTCGACTGCGTCGTGTTCACCGCGTCCTACTGGGGGGCGCTGGTGCGGTCCGCGGAGTGGGGCAGGGGGGATCACGCGCCCCGGGTGCTGCTCTCCTGCGGGGAGGCGTTCCCGAACGCCCTCTGGCAGCGGCTCCGAGGGATCGAGGGAACCCGCGTGATGAACACCTACGGGCCGACCGAGGCCACCGTGGAGGCGGTGGCCACCGACACCGACGCCACCCCCCGCCCCACGCTGGGCGCACCGATCCCGGACACGGGCGTCCACGTCCTGGACGACGCGCTCGCGCCCGCGCCGGCCGGGTCTCCCGGCGAGCTCTACATCACCGGCGCCCGCCTCGCCCGCGGGTACCTCAACCGGCCAGGGCTGACCGCCGAGCGGTTCGTCGCCTCGCCGTTCGCCCCGGGAGAGCGCATGTACCGGACGGGTGACGTCGTCCGGCGGAACGACGACGGCGATCTGGAGTTCCTCGGGCGCGTCGACGACCAGGTGAAGATCCGCGGCTTCCGTGTCGAGCCGGGGGAGGTCGAGGCGGTGCTCGCCTCCCACCCCGCCGTCTCCCGGGCCGCGGTCGTGGTGCGGGAGGACCGGGACGGGGCGCGCGGTCTCGTCGGCTACTTCGTCGTGGACGGCGGCGGCGTGGACGAGGCCGAACTGCGCCGGCACCTGGGCAGGACACTGCCGGACTACATGGTGCCCTCCGCCCTGCTGAGGGTGGACGAGATGCCGCTCAACGCCAACGGCAAGCTCGACAGGGGAGCGCTCCCGGAGCCGACGAGGAGCGCGGAGCGCGCACCGGACCGGGCGGACACGGTCGAGGAGGTCCTCCTCCACATCCTTCGCGAGGTGCTGGAGGAACCCGGGCTCGGGCCCGGGGACCTCTTCACCGAACGCGGAGGCGACAGCATCCGGGCGTTCCGCGTGGTCACCCGGGCCCGGGACTCCGGAGTCGTGGTCTCCACGACCGACGTCCTCAGGCACCAGTCCGCGACGGCGATCGCCGGGGCGGCCACCGTGGACGCCGAGGCCGGGGCCGGGGCCGGGCCGACCAGGCGTGTCCCGGACCGCGAGGTCAGCGAACTCCAGAAGGAACTCGGCCTGTGAACCCGCACCCGCGGCCCTGACGAAGAGACCGTCCGTCCCAGCCGCCCGGACGCGGTGAGAAACCCACCCCCCACTCCCCACCCCCCACCCTGAGGTTGGTACCCATGGCCAAGCCCGCCGTCGAAGACATCGTCGCGCTCCTCCCGGCGCAGCAGGGGATCCTCTTCCACTCCCTCTACGACGAGGCCGACCGGTCGCAGTACACGCAGCAGGTGGCCGTAGACATGGACGGGCGCCTGGACGCGGAGCGGCTGCGCCGCGCGGCCCAGCGGCTCGTGGACCGGCACGCCGCCCTGCGCACGAGCTTCCACCAGAGGCGCGACGGGGAGACCGTCCAGGCCGTCAGGGAGACCGTCCCGGTCGCATGGGCCGAACACGTGGTGGAGGGGGAGGAATTCGACGAGGAGTGCCGGGAGACCGTCGAGAAGGACCGGCGCATCGCGTTCGACCTGGAGCAGGCACCGCTGGTCCGCTTCCTGCTCTTCTCCACCTCGGGGGGAGACGCCTGGCGCCTGGTCCTGAACCAGCACCACATCGTCGTCGACGGGTGGTCCACCGATGTGCTCCTCAACGACCTGTTCACCCTCTACCAGGAGGGCCCGGACGCGCCCTCGCTGTCACCGGCGGCCCGCTTCTCCGACTACGCGCGGTGGTTCTCCACGCAGGAGAGGGAGGAGAGCACCCGGCTGTGGCGTGAGGAACTCAGCGGGGTCGAGGGGCCCACGCACCTGGACCTTCCCGGGGGAGAGGGCGGGCCCGCGGCCTCCGACTCCGGACGGGTGAGGTTCGAGGTCGACGCGAAGGTGTCGGCCGCCGTCGAGTCCCTGTGCGCGGAGCACCGGGTGACGGTCAGTACGTTCGTCCACGCGGCGCTGTCCGTTCTGCTGGCCAGGCTCATGGGGAGGTCGCAGGTGGTCTTCGGCGCCACCAGCCATGGGCGCGACCCCCGCTTCGACGGTGTGGAGGGCATGGCGGGGCAGTTCGTGACGACGATGCCGGTCCGGGTGGACCTCACCGGCGCCACCACGTTCGGTGAGCTGCTCGGGGCCCTGCACCGCAGGCACCTGCGGCTGCTCGGCCACGAGGACCTCGGGCTCTTCGCCGCCCAGGAGGCGGCCGGGATCTCCGGTGAGCTGTTCAACGTGATGGTGACGTCCGAGCAGTACGCGGGGGCGTTCCGGGACGACGCGGTCGACGGGCTGAGCGTCACGCGGCCGGAGGTGACGAACGCTTCCCACTACCCGCTGGTCCTCGCCTACCGGACCGAACCGGCCTTCGGGTTCGACCTGAACTTCCGGACCGACTCCTTCGACGAGGGCACGGTGCGGCTGGTGGGTGAGCGTTTCCTGCGGGTGGTGGAGCAGGTGTGCGCCGATCCAGGATCGGCGGTCGGCGCGCTTGAGGTCCTGGTCCCGGGGGAGGGGGCCCGGTTGCGCACCTGGGGGGCGGGCCCGGCGACCCCGGTCGTCGAGGGCACGGTGGTGGACTCCTTCCGCTCCCAGGCGGAGCGTTCCCCGCAGGCGGTGGCGGTCGAGTCCGGTGCGCAGCGGTTGACGTACGCGGAGTTGGACGCGCGGTCGGATGTTTTCGCTGGTGTGTTGCGTGGGGCTGGTGTGGGTCGTGAGGTGTGTGTGCCGGTGGTGATGGGCCGGTCGGTGGATGTGGTGGTGGCTTTCCTGGGTGTGCTCAAGGCGGGTGGTGCGTATATGCCGTTGCACTCGGGGTTGCCGGTGGGCCGGGTGCGTGAGTTGGTGGGCGGGTCGGGGTCGCCGGTGGTGGTGGTCGATTCCGGGTTCGTTCGAGATGAAGCCTGGCCCTGGGGGGAGGGCGAGGGACCCCAGCTGGTGGTCTGCGACCACACGGGGTTGGCGGCTCCCGCGGTGACGGGTACGGACGTCGGTGGTGTGCGGCCTGGTCAGTTGGCGTATGTGATGTTCACGTCGGGGACCACGGGGGCTCCGAAGGGGATCGCGGTCACCCATCAGGGTGTGGTGGATCTGGCCATGGACACCTGTTGGGGTGTGGGCGCTTCCAGCAGGGTGTTGTTCCATGCTCCGCATGCTTTTGACGCGTCCACCTACGAGATCTGGGCCGCGTTGTTGTCGGGTGGGCGTGTGGTGGTGGCTCCCGCGGGTGAAGTCGACGCCGAAGCGCTCTCCCGGATCGTCCCCGCGCACGGGGTGACGCATCTGAGTCTGACCGCGGGCATGTTCCGGGTGGTGGCTGAGGAGTCGGTGGAGTCCTTGGCGGGGTTGGTGGAGGTCACCACCGGGGGTGATGTGGTCTCGGCGTCCGGTGTGGGGCGGGTGGTCGAGGCCTTCCCGGAGATGGTGGTGCGTACGACCTATGGTCCGACCGAGGTGACGTTGTGCGCCACGCAGGTGCCCTGGCGGGGTGGGGTGCGTCCGGGTGAGGTGGTCCCGTTGGGTGCGGGGTTGGACAACACGTCGGTGTTCGTTCTGGATGAGGGGTTGTCCCTGGTCCCGGCCGGGGTGGTGGGCGAGCTCTACATCTGTGGTGCGGGTCTGGCCCGGGGGTATGTCAACCAGCCCTCTGTGACCGCTTCACGGTTCGTGGCCTGTCCTTTCGCACCCGGTGAGCGGATGTATCGCACCGGGGACCTGGTCCGCTGGACCCCTCAGGGGGAGCTGGTGTTCGTGGGCCGCTCCGACGACCAGGTCAAGGTACGGGGCTTTCGCATCGAACTCGGTGAGATCGAGGCCGCCACCACGGCCCTGGACGGGGTGCTTGACGCTGTGGCGTCGGTGCATCAGAGCGCGGATGGTGACAAGCGCCTGGTGGCTTATGTGGTCCCCGAACCCGGGTGTGAGGTGGACCCTGAGCGGGTGCGTCGTGATCTGGGTCGGGTGGTGCCGGAGTACATGGTGCCCTGGGCCGTGGTGGCACTCGACGCACTGCCGTTGACGGTCAACGGCAAGGTCGATCGTTCCGCGCTGCCCGCACCCCACATCACCGCAGGCCAGGGGCGTACTCCGCGCAACCCGCGCGAGGAGGTCCTGTGCGGGCTCTTCGCCCAGGTGCTCGGGGTGGAGCGGGTCGGGATCGACGATGACTTCTTCGCTTTGGGTGGGCATTCGTTGTCGGCGACCCGGTTGATGGGTCGGGTCCGCTCGGTCCTGGGCGTGCGCGCGGGGGTGCGGGTGTTGTTTGAGGCTCCTACGGTGGCGGGGTTGTTGCCCCGGTTGGAGGAGTCCGGAGGTTCGGGTGGGTCGGGGGGTTCAGGTGGGTTGGTGGGGTTGTCGCGTGTGGGGCGGCGGCCTGGTGTGGTGCCGTTGTCGTTTGCTCAGCGTCGGTTGTGGTTCCTGTCGCGGTTGGAGGGTGCTTCGGCGACGTACAACATTCCGGTGGTGACGCGTGTGCGGGGGCCGGTGGATGTGGGTGCGTTGGGTGCGGCGCTCAATGACGTGGTGGGTCGGCACGAGGTGTTGCGGACGGTGTTCGCCGAAGTCGGGGGCGAGCCGGTGCAGCGGGTGCTGGAGGCCGACACCGGGGGGCAGGTGGAGTTGGGGGTCAGTGAGTGCGCCCCTGATCGGGTGGGTGGGGTGGTTGCCGATCACGCGGCTCACCTGTTCGACCTGGAACACGACATTCCCGTGCACGCCCATCTGGTGCGGGTGCTACCTGAGACGAATGCTGACCAGGAGACCGGTCCAGGTTCTGTTCAGGAGGCCGGTCCAGGTTCTGACCAGGGGTCTGCGGCGGGTGCTGTTCAGGAGTGGGTGTTGGTGTTGGTGGTGCACCACATCGCGGGAGACGGGGCTTCGATGGGTCCGCTCTCCCGGGATCTGGGACAGGCCTACCAGGCCCGGTGCGCTGGGCAGACCCCCCGGTGGGAGGAGCTGCCGGTGCAGTACGTGGACTACGCGTTGTGGCAGCACGAGTTGTGGGGCGGCGACGATGAGCCCACCGACCTGGCCCGGGAACAGGTCGGGTTCTGGCGTCAGCACCTGGCCGGGGCCCCGGAGGAGCTGGTGCTGCCCACCGACCGGCCCCGCCCGGCGGTCTCCTCCTACCAGGGAGGGCAGGTCAGCGTGGCCGCCCCCGAAGGGGCGGCGGGGCGGGTGCGCGCCCTTGCCCGGGCCAGCGGAGCGACGGTGTTCATGGTCGCCCAGGCGGCGGTGGCCGCTGTGTTGAGCCGGTTGGGTGCGGGCACCGACCTGGTGTTGGGCACGGTGGTGGAGGGGCGTGAGGATCCGGCGTTGGAGGACCTGGTGGGGTTCTTCGTCAACACGGTGGCGCTGCGCACCGATCTGAGCGGCGACCCGTCTTTTACGGAGTTGGTGGGGCGGGTGCGGGAGGCGGATCTGGCGGCTTTCGATCACGCCCAGGTTCCCTTCGAGCGGGTGGTGGAAGCCCTGCGCCCCTCGCGGTCGCTGTCCCGCCATCCCCTGTTCCAGGTGTCGGTGGCCTGGGAGGAGGACGGGGGGTACTCGGGTGTGGAGCTGCCCGGGGTGGAGGGTGTGTCGGTGCGGGTCGCGGAGGTGGCGGCCAAGTTCGATCTGTTCTTCGGGTTCGGGGTGGATGCTGCGGGCGGGTTGCGGGTGAGCGTGGTCTATGCCCGTGACCTGTTCGACCAGGCCAGCGCTCGTCTTTTGGGTGAGCGCCTGGTGCGGGTGGTGGAGCAGGTGTGCGCGGATCCGGGGGTAGCGGTCCGCGACCTGCACATCCTGGGAGCTGAAGAGAGACACCAGATCCTCGCCGAGTTCAACAACGCGCCGGGTATCGAGCCGCGAACCTTCCCCGCTCTCTTCGAGGAATGGGTCGCCCGCACTCCGCACGCTCCCGCGTTGGAAGGCGAGTCCCAGCGGTTGACGTATGCGGAACTGGACGCGCGGTCCAATCGTGTGGCGCGGTGGTTGGTGGCGCGTGGGGTGGGTCCGGAAGTGCCCGTGGTGGTGTCGATGGGCCGGGGTGTGGGGCTGGTGGTGGGCCTGCTCGCGGTGATGAAGGCGGGTGGTGTGTACGTACCCGTGGATCCGGACTATCCGCCCGCGCGTCAGCGGCACATCGTGTCTGGGACCGGGGCCCGTCTGGCGCTGGTCGATGGGACCGCCGCCGTGCCGCCCGAGGGGATCGAGTCCGTCCTCCTCCAGGAGTTGGACCTGGAGGGGTATGCGTGCGGGCCTTTGAGCGACCGCGATCGTGTGTCTGCGTTGAGGTTGGCCAACACCGCCTATGTCATCCACACCTCGGGATCGACCGGTGTGCCCAAGGGGGTGGCCGTCACCCACACCGGAATCGACCGGCTGGTCAAACGCCACTCGATCGATCTGTCGGCAGGGCCGGGGAGCCGGATCATGCAGACCGCGTCGATCGGGTTCGACGGGTCCGTGTGGGAGATCGCGATGGGGCTGCTCACCGGTGGCTGTGTGGTGGTCGGTCGGCCGGAAGACCTGCTGGACGCCAAGGGAGTGACGGGCGAGGCCGGGCGGATCACCCACCTGACGGTGACCCCCTCGATGCTCGCCGCGCTCCCCGACGACGGTCTGCCTCCGGGCGCGGTGGTGGTGACCGCGAGCGAAGCGGTCACCGAGCATGTCGTCCAGCGGTGGGCACGTGACCACAGGCTGATCAATTCCTACGGTCCGACAGAAACGACGGTTTGTGCGAGTGGTACGGAGCTGCGGCCGGGTGAGCCGGTGACTATTGGTGGTCCGGTTGCGGGTACTCGGCTGTTCGTTCTAGACGAGGGGTTGTCCCTGGTCCCGGCCGGGGTGGTGGGCGAGCTCTACATCTGTGGTGCGGGTCTGGCCCGGGGGTATGTCAACCAGCCCTCTGTGACCGCTTCACGGTTCGTGGCCTGTCCTTTCGCACCCGGTGAGCGGATGTATCGCACCGGGGACCTGGTCCGCTGGACCCCTCAGGGCGAGCTGGTGTTCGTGGGCCGCTCCGACGACCAGGTCAAGGTACGGGGCTTTCGTATCGAACTCGGTGAGATCGAGGCCGCCACCACGGCCCTGGACGGGGTGCTTGACGCTGTGGCGTCGGTGCACCAGAGCGCGGACGGCGACAAGCGTTTGGTGGTCTACGTGGTCCCCGAACCGGGCAGGACGATCGATTCCGACCGGGTGCGTCGTGATCTGGGTCGGGTGGTGCCGGAGTACATGGTGCCCTGGGCCGTGGTGGAACTCGACGCGCTGCCGTTGACGGTCAACGGCAAGGTCGACCGATCCGCGCTCCCCGCCCCGGAGGTGGTCTCGGGAACGGGCCGCGCTCCGCGCAACCCGCGCGAGGAGGTCCTGTGCGGACTCTTCGCCCAGGTGCTGGGTGTGGAGCGGGTCGGGATCGACGATGACTTCTTCGCTTTGGGTGGGCATTCGTTGTCGGCGACCCGGTTGATGGGTCGGGTCCGCTCGGTCCTGGGCGTGCGCGCGGGAGTACGAGCACTCTTCGAGGCTCCCACGGTGGCGGGGTTGCTGCCCCGGTTGGAGGGGGCGGAGGGCTCAGGTGGGGCGGTGGGGTTGTCGCGTGTGGGGCGGCGGCCTGGTGTGGTGCCGTTGTCGTTTGCTCAGCGCCGGTTGTGGTTCCTGTCGCGGTTGGAGGGCGCTTCGGCCACGTACAACATTCCGGTGGTGACGCGTGTGCGGGGGCCGGTGGATGTGGGTGCGTTGGGTGCGGCGCTCAATGACGTGGTGGGTCGGCACGAGGTGTTGCGGACGGTGTTCGCCGAGGTGGACGGCGAGCCGGTGCAGCGGGTGTTGGAGCCGGGCTCGGCCCGGGTGGGGTTGGGGGTGAGTGAGTGCGCCCCTGACCGGGTGGCTGCGGTGGTGGCCGATCACGCGGCTCACCTGTTCGACCTGGAACACGACATTCCCGTGCACGCCCATCTGGTGCATGTGGTTCCGGGCTCCGATGGGTGTGGGGAGGAGAACGCCGTCCACGGGGCAGACCCGGCCGGAGCCTTCGTGGATGCCGCGTCCTCTAAGGACACCGCGTCCTCTAGGGGTGCCGGGGTCGAGTGTGTGGCCGATGTCGGTGAGTGGGTGTTGGTGTTGGTGGTGCATCACATCGCGGGGGACGGGGCCTCGATGGGTCCGTTCTCCCGGGATCTGGGACAGGCCTACCAGGCCCGGTGTAGCGGTCAGGTCCCCCGGTGGGAGGAGCTGCCGGTGCAGTACGTGGACTACGCGCTGTGGCAGCACGAGTTGTGGGGCGGCGACGATGAACCCACCGACCTGGCCCGGGAACAGGTCGGGTTCTGGCGCCAGCACCTGGCCGGAGCCCCGGAAGAGCTGGTGCTGCCCACCGACCGGCCCCGCCCGGCCGTCTCCTCCTACCAGGGAGGGCAGGTCAGCGTGGCCGCCCCCGAAGGGGCGGCGGGGCGGGTGCGCGCCCTTGCCCGGGCCAGTGGCGCGACGGTGTTCATGGTCGCCCAGGCGGCGGTGGCCGCTGTGTTGAGCCGGTTGGGTGCGGGCACCGACCTGGTGTTGGGCACGGTGGTGGAGGGGCGTGAGGATCCGGCGTTGGAGGACCTGGTCGGGTTCTTCGTCAACACGGTGGCGCTGCGCACCGACCTGAGCGGTGATCCGTCTTTTACGGAGTTGGTGGGGCGGGTGCGGGAGGCGGATCTGGCGGCTTTCGATCACGCCCAGGTTCCCTTCGAGCGGGTGGTGGAAGCGCTGCGCCCCTCGCGGTCGCTGTCCCGCCATCCCCTGTTCCAGGTGTCGGTGGCCTGGGAGGAGGACGGCGGGTACTCGGGTGTGGAGCTGCCCGGGGTGGAGGGTGTGTCGGTGCAGGTCGCGGAGGTGGCGGCCAAGTTCGATCTGTTCTTCGGGTTCGGGGTGGATGCTGCGGGCGGGCTGCGGGTGAGCGTGGTCTATGCCCGTGACCTGTTCGACCAGGCCAGCGCTCGTCTTTTGGGTGAGCGCCTGGTGCGGGTGGTGGAGCAGGTGTGCGCGGATCCGGGGGTGGCGGTCCGCGACCTGCACATCCTGGGAGCAGACGAACACGACCAGCTACGCACCTGGGGCACGGGCCCGACCACCGCGCACACACCGGACACCATCATCGACTCCTTCCACTCCCAGGCGGCGCGATCCCCTCAGACGGTGGCGGTCGAGTCCGGTACGCAGCGGTTGACGTATGCGGAGTTGGACGCGCGGTCGGATGTTTTCGCTGGTGTGTTGCGTGGGGCTGGTGTGGGTCGTGAGGTGTGTGTGCCGGTGGTGATGGGCCGGTCGGTGGATGTGGTGGTGGCTTTCCTGGGTGTGCTCAAGGCGGGTGGTGCGTATATGCCGTTGCACTCGGGGTTGCCGGTGGGCCGGGTGCGTGAGTTGGTGGGCGGGTCGGGGTCGCCGGTGGTGGTGGTCGATTCCGGGTTCGTTCGAGATGAGGCCTGGCCCTGGGGGGAGGGCGAGGGACCCCAGCTGGTGGTCTGCGACCACACCGCACCTGTTCCGGAGGTGTTGAAGGCGGACTCTGGCCTCGGGGACGGAGACCGTGCCTTCCCCGATCAGTTGGCGTATGTGATGTTCACGTCGGGGACCACGGGGGCTCCGAAGGGGATCGCGGTCACCCATCAGGGTGTGGTGGATCTGGCCATGGACACCTGTTGGGGTGTGGGCGCTTCCAGCAGGGTGTTGTTCCATGCTCCGCATGCTTTTGACGCGTCCACCTACGAGATCTGGGCCGCGTTGTTGTCGGGTGGATGTGTGGTGGTGGCTCCCGCGGGTGAGGTGGACGCCGAGGCGCTCTCCCGGATCGTCCCCGTGCACGGGGTGACGCATCTGAGTCTGACCGCGGGCATGTTCCGGGTGGTGGCTGAGGAGTCGGTGGAGTCCTTGGCGGGGTTGGTGGAGGTCACCACCGGGGGTGATGTGGTCTCGGCGTCTGGTGTGGGGCGGGTGGTCGAGACTTTCCCGGAGATGGTGGTGCGTACGACCTATGGTCCGACCGAGGTGACGTTGTGCGCCACGCAGGTGCCCTGGCGGGGCGGGGTGCGCCCGGGTGAGGTGGTCCCGTTGGGTGCGGGGCTGGACAACACGTCGGTGTTCGTTGTGGACGAGGGGTTGTCCCTGGTCCCGGCCGGGGTGGTGGGTGAGCTCTACATCTGTGGTGCGGGTCTGGCTCGGGGGTATGTCAACCAGCCTTCTGTGACCGCTTCGCGGTTCGTGGCCTGCCCTTTCGCACCCGGTGAGCGGATGTATCGCACCGGGGACCTGGTCCGCTGGACCCCTCAGGGCGAGCTGGTGTTCGTGGGCCGCTCCGACGACCAGGTCAAGGTACGGGGCTTTCGCATCGAACTCGGTGAGATCGAAGCCGCCACCACGGCCCTGGACGGGGTGCTTGACGCGGTCGCGTCGGTGCATCAGAGCGCGGATGGTGACAAGCGCCTGGTGGCCTATGTGGTCCCCGAACCGGGCAGGACGATCGATTCCGAGCGGGTGCGCCGTGATCTGGGTCGGGTGGTGCCGGAGTACATGGTGCCCTGGGCCGTGGTGGAACTCGACGCACTGCCGTTGACCGTCAACGGCAAGGTCGATCGTTCCGCGCTGCCTGCACCCCACATCACCGCAGGCCAGGGGCGTACTCCGCGCAACCCGCGCGAGGAAGTTCTGTGCGGACTCTTCGCCCAGGTGCTCGGGGTGGAGCGGGTCGGGATCGACGACGATTTCTTCGCTTTGGGTGGGCATTCGTTGTCGGCGACCCGGTTGATGGGCCGGGTCCGCTCGGTCCTGGGCGTGCGCGCGGGAGTACGAGCACTCTTCGAGGCTCCCACGGTGGCGGGGTTGCTTCCCCTGCTGGACGAATCCGGGCCCGAGCAGCCCAGCCTGCTGAAGAAGCGCCGATAGGGAAAGGGCGATCCTCCTCCGGGAGAAGCGTTCTCGGAATGCCGTTTCTCTCCTGCTCATGTGTGAACGGCTGTGCATTTCACTGTATTTTCCATGGACAATGGGAGTGGAATTTGAAAACTCTGCCGACCCTGGTCAAGGGCGACGAGCTACTTCTCGACGATTCACTCGAAGATGTCTACGAGGCTTCTCGGGACATCTCGAAGTACCTGTTGATGCACTACGGATCCCTGGAGGACGTCTTCGGGGAGCGCGACCATCCCCTGGCCATGGCGCACGGGTACCCGCAGCGCCTGTCACGGGTGCTCCAGCTCGCCGCCTCGCGGACGGAGACGAGGGTCCTTCGAGCCCTGGACGTCGGATGCAGCGTGGGAGGGGTCTCCCACGCGCTGAGCGGCTGGGTCGAGGAAAAGGTGCTCGGACTCGACGTGAGCGCACGCTCGATCGGTGTGGCCTCCTCGTTGACCCTGCACGGCGGGGGGACCTTCGGCGTCATCCAACAGGGCCCGTTCAGCCAGGAGGTCACCTTCCGGGTCCGGGACGAATCGGAGCGCTGCGAGGTGGGTTTCCAGGTCGGCGACGCCTGCGACCTGGACGGCCTGGGCTCCTTCGACGTGGTGGTCCTGTCCAACGTCCTGGACCGGGTGCCGGACCCCGGCGGCTGCCTGGACCAGTTCCTCACCGAGGGAGGCCCGTTGAGCAGCGGCGGCCTGCTCGTGGTCGCCTGCCCCTGGTCCTGGTATCCGGAGTTCAGCAAGCCGGAGAAGTGGTTCGGATCCCCCGACGGCTCGATGTCCAGCGAGGACCACCTCAAGGAGAGGCTGAAGGCCGGGTTCTCCCTGGTGCACGAGGGGGACGAGCCCGCCGTGCTGCGCCAGAACCCCCGGGAGTACGACTACTTCAACGCGCACGTGACGGTCTGGAAGAAGTTCTGAACGGTGCCCCGACGTCGGACGGCACCCTGAACACGGGTCGTCGGGAACCGTTCCCGGCGGCCCGCGGGCGGCCCGCGGATTCCGTCGGTCGGCGGAATTCCACACCGTTGTGAAAAAACGGTGTGCGGAGCGGCCGCTCGCAGATCCGTCCGGTTTCCCGTCCGCGTCAGCCGTTGCCGTGCTGGTCTTTCGGGGGGAAGCGCCGGACCGCGGTGATCTGTTCGGCCATGCGGCGGAGGGCGAGCAGGAGGGGTTCGGCCAGCGCCGTGCCCAGCACCACGTACCGAACCGCCTCTTCGGGGTCGTCGACCGGAATGTCGGAGACCTCGGCCGCCGCGATGGTCTCCACGGCCCTGATGTACGCGGTCATGACGTTCGGGGAGATCTCGAACCCGGCCTGGCGCAGGGTGTCGAGGGACCTCGCGACGTCCTCAAGGGACTCGCGCTCGCACATCCCCGGCTGCCATCCGAGCCGTTCGGCCAGCCGCTCGGCGTCGGCGAGGTCGATCTCGCCCTCGCTCCGGGGTAGGACCGCGGCGTGTGCGGCACCGATCAGATCGGACACGTTCTCCGGCGGGTCGTCCAGGGTGGCGATGACCTTCCGTGCTCCGGCCACGCTCACTCCGGCGTCGATCAGCGCACGAACGACCCTGAGGCGGTGGAGGTGGACGCCCCCGTAGGCGGCCCGGGTCGCCGACGTTCGCACCCCCTCCGGTAGCAGGCCCTCTCGCAGGTAGTACTTGATCGTCGACACGGGCACACCGGACTTCGCCGACAGTTCCGCCATGAGCATCGTGGCACCCCCTTGCTTTGGAGAGTACCGCTATCTATGATTCGATAGTGTCACTATCTAGCAGGGGGAGCGGCAATGGCCAAGGTTGTCCCAGGACGGGTCACGCACCAGTACGCCGGGGAGCTGGTGGTGTTCCACATCGGCGCGACGTTCAACCACTGGTGGCGGCCGGACCTGTGGTTCTCCGTCGAGTCCGCCATGCGGCGGATGCTGCGCGAACTCTCCGAGGACCCGGACTCCGGCATGCTCGGCTACGACATGCTGTTCAACCACCGCGGGCCGTACATCGTGCAGTACTGGTCCTCGGTCGACAAGCTCTACGACTACGCCTCCGACCGGTCGTTGAGCCACCGGCCGGCGTGGACGGAGTTCAACGCCATGGTGAGGAGGAACCCCGACGCGATCGGGATCTGGCACGAGACCTTCGTCGTCGAGCGGGCCGAGAGCATGTACGTCGGGACCCCTCCCATGGGGCTGCCGGGGGCCACCGGGATCCGGCCCGTGGAGAAGCGGCACCACCGGGCCCGCGCGCGCTTGGCGGACGGGGCCACCGTGGCGGCGGAGAATCCGGTGGAATGACGCTCGGCCACCCGAGCCGGTCGGGAGCGGCGGCGGGGCTGAACCAGTCTGACGTCCCACCTCGAACCCGTGACCGGGTGACATCCCGGTCACGGGCTTCGTCGATCCCCTGGTCACGAACACCCGCCGACCCGACCCCGCAGCAGGTCCCCGAACCCGGCCACCGCCCGCAGGGCCTGGCGGGGGTTGAGCCGGGGGTCGCATGCCGAGCGGTACCGCCGGGGCCCCCGCGCGCGCAGGTCGGACAGCTCCGCGCACTCCAGCACGTCGTCGGGGGTGATCTCCAGGTGCAACCCCGCCGGGGGGACCCGGTGCGAGCGCAGCACGCGGACGAAGCCCTCGATCTCCGACAGGACGTTCTCGACCAGGCGCAGCTTGCGGCCGTCCGCCCAGCGCTGGGTGTTGGCGTGCAGCGGGTCGCACAGCCACAGGGCGGGCGCGCCCCGCCGCAGCGTCTCGGACACCAGGTCCGGCAGGTGCCGACGCACCCGCGACGCGCCCAGGCGCACGATGAAGGCCAGGTGGCCGGGGGCGCCCTCGGGGTTGAGCGCGCGGCTGAGCCGGACCGCGTCCTCGGGGGTGGCACCGGGGCCGAGCTTGACCCCGACGGGGTTGGCCAGGCGTGCGGCGAAGGCCACGTGCGGCCCGTCCGGGTCGCGGGTGCGGTCGCCGATCCAGAGGGTGTGCGCGGAGCAGGAGCGGCGTCCGCGGACCAGGGGCTCCTCGTAGTCCAGGAGCAGGGCCTCGTGCGAGGTGAACACCCGGGGCTCCCCGGCTGCGCGCACCGTCTCCAGCACCTGCCGGGAGTGGTGGAGGGCGCGCAGCATCCGGAGCGGATCGGCGGCGCGGGCCCGCGGGTCGGGGGCGTCGTCGTTGACGGCGTCGCCCCGGTAGCTGGGCAGCACGGTGCCGTCCGCCGCCTCCTCCCAGGGGGAGGAGCGGGGTTTGGCGTACTGGCCCGCGATGCGTCCGACGGTGACGACCTCGGCGCCGCCGCGTCGGCCCAGGAGAGCGGTGAGGTCGCGCAGCTGGGCCAACCGCTCCGCCGTGCGCGACGGCGTGGCCTCGGCGAAGCGCTCGGCGCACTCCCCGGCCTGGAGGACGACCGCGTCGCCGCGTGCGGCGCGGGCGTAGCGTTCGCCGAGGTCGCGGACCTCCTCCTCGGTGACCAGGGCGGGAGCCAGCGCGAGGGAGCGGCGCACACGGTCCAGGAGGCCGGGGTCGGTTCCGGCGGGGAAGGCCGGGTCCGCCACCCCGGCGCTCACCGGGCCCCCCGGTCCGCGGCGTCCGCCAGGCCGCGGCGCAGCCATTCCTTGTCCACCTTGCCGACCCTGGTCAGCGGAAGCTCCGTCACGTTCTCGATCCGGTCGGGGACCTTGAAGGCGGCCAGCCCCAGCGAGCGCAGGTGCCGGGAGACCTCCTCGGAGGAGGGCGGCGGCCCCGAGCAGACGAGGAAGGCGCAGGAGGCCTCGCCCAGGAGGGGGTCGGGCACGGCCACGACCGCGCAGGAGCGGACCGACGGAAGGGCGGTGAGGGCGTCCTCGACCTCGGCCGCGGCGATCTTGTCGCCCGCCCGGTTGATGACGTCCTTGGTCCTGCCCTCCACGACCAGGTGGCCGTAGCTGGTCAGGCGGGCCAGGTCGCCGGTGCGCAGGAAGCCGTCCGGGGTGAAGGCGGCGGCGTTGGCCTCCTCCGCCCGGTAGTAGCCCCGGATCGTGTAGGGGCCGCGGACCTGGAGGCGTCCGGTGGTGCACGCGGGCAGGGGGCGGTCGTCCTCGTCCACCACGCGCACCTCGTCGGCCGGTGACAGGGGGCGGCCCTGCGTGGTGGTGCGCATGCCGAAGGAGTCGTCGGGACCGGACTGGCTGAGGATGCCCTCGCCCATGCCGAAGGACTGCTGGACGCGGCACCCCAGGGCGAGTTCGGTCTCGGCGACGTCGTCGGCCGAGGCCCTGCTGCCGCCGACCTGGACCAGCCGCAGGGTGGAGAGGTCGCGGTGGGTGAGGTCCGCGGCCTCCGTCCACAGCGCGGCCAGGGAGGGCACCAGCGCGGTGACGGTGACGCCCTCCTCCTCGACCAGGGCGAAGGCGTCCTCGGCGTCCGCGCTGTCGCTGAGCACGACCGTGGCGCCGCGGGAGAGGGCGCCGAGCACCCCGGGACACCCGAGGGCGTAGTTGTGCGAGGCGGGCAGGACGCACAGGTAGACGTCGTCGGGGGTGAGCCCGGCGTTGTCGGAGGTGATGCGGACGTTGTAGGCGTAGTCGTCGTGGGTCCGCGGGATGAGCTTGGACCGGCCGGTGGTGCCGCCCGAGAGCAGGAAGAGGGCGACCTCCCCCGGGTCGGTCGCGGCCGCCGGAGCCGGCGGGCCGGTCACGTCGGCCAGGCGGGTGAAGGGGCCCGGGCCCCCGTCGACGACGACGTCCAGGCCGCCTCCGGAGTCCGCCCGCACCCGCGCGGCCTCCTCCCGGTGGTCGTGGCCGCGGTGCCGGTCCGGGACGAGGTGGGCGACCGCCTCCGAGACCCGGCACAGCTCCAGCAGTTCGGCGCGGCGGTGGGAGGTGAGCGCCAGGACGGGGATGGCGCCGATCCTCAGCAGCGCGCACAGCGCGGTCACGAACTCGGCGGTGTTGGGCAGCTGCACCAGGACCCGGTCGCCGCCGCCCAGTCCGCGCTCCCGCAGGCCCCCGGCCGTGCGGGCGACCCGCTCGTGCAGCTCCCGGTAGGTCCAGCGCCGGGAGCCGCAGACCAGCGCGGTGCGCTCCGGGTGCGCGGAGCACCAGGTGTCGAAGAGTTCGGCCAGGGACCGGCCGAGCCAGTACCCCTCCCGCCGGTACCGTCGGGCGAACTCCTCCGGCCAGGGGACGCATCCCTTGAGCACGGCGGTCTCCTTCCTCGGGGCCGGTGCGTCCGGCCCCGCCGGGTCGTCAGGGGGATATCCACTCGGTGGTCCAGGGGGCCCCGGCCCCCGGGCGCCGGTAGAGCACGCGGTCGTGGACCTCGTCGCTGCGGCCCTGCCAGAACTCGACGCTGTCAGGGACCAGGCGCAGTCCGCCCCAGAATTCGGGGCGCGGGACCTCCTGGCCCTCGAAGCGCCCGGCCACCTCGGTCAGGCGCTCGTGGACGGACCCGCGTCCGGCCCGGGGGCTGCGCTGGTCGGTGGACCAGGCGAGCACCTGCACCGGCCGGGGCAGGGAGGCGAACCGGTCGTCGGAGTCCAGGGGGGACAGGCGCTCCACCACTCCGCCGACGCGCACCTGCCTGGCCAGCTCCAGCCAGCCGAAGCACAGCTCCGCCCGGGGGTGGACGGCCAGGTCCGTGCTCTTGCGGCTGGTGTAGGAGGTGAAGAGGACGAAGCCGTGGTCCACGTGGGCGAGGTCGATCCAGCGGGCGGAGGGCCGGTGCCGGTCGTCGGTGGTGGCCAGGACCGCCGCCGCCGGGTCGTGGGGGTCCGTGGCGCGCCAGTCGTCGTGCCAGGCGGAGAACAGGTCCAGGGGCGAGTCGGGCAGCGCGTCGGCGTCCAGACCGGTCCGCCGCAGAGCAGCGCGCCGCTGGGCGATGGCCGTGTCCGTCATGGCTTCCTTTCCGGGGGCGCCGAACGGGTTTTTCGAGGCGGCCCGTTCCTACATGTCGCTTATATATGGACTTGTTCCACAGTAAAGCATATTATGGTGTGCGCCGGAAGTGTTCGACGGAAAAGGAGGAGCGCCATGCGCGGCCCCGGAAGAACGGTGGACCTGCTCAGGGAGAGGCACGCGGCCATTGAGGAACCCGTCGAATTCGAACTGCTCGGGCGCCGCTGGCACGCGCTCCCGGGGGTCTACGCGCCCCACCTGACCACCTCCGCGGCGCTGTACTCCGCCTGGGTCCCCTTCCCGGTCAACGGGGCGTTCTGCGAGGTCGGATGCGGTACGGGCTACCTCTCGGTGCTGGCCGCGCTCAGCGGGTGCGCCACCGTCACGGCCACGGACATCAGCCCGGAGGCCGCGGAGAACACCCGGATGAACGCACGCGAACACGGCGTGGAAAACAGGGTGCACGTCTACCGCGGCGACATGTTCGAATCCGTTCCCGAAGGCGTTCTCCACGACGTCGTCTTCTGGAACTCCAATTTCCTCAGCGCCGCCCCGGAGGGTGGTGTGAAAAACGGTTTCGACCGTTCCCTGTTCGATCCCGAATACGCCTCGCACCGCGCTTTCATGCAGAACGCGGAGAGGGTGCTGGCCCCCTCGGGCCGCCTCCTGCTGGGGTTCACCGACCTCGGTGACGCCGACCTGCTGGAGTCGGTGGCCGCCGACTGCGGCTGGCGCACGGTCCCGCTGCGGCGGCACCTGGGCCGTTACCCCGAGGGTTCGGTCCTCTTCGAGCTGCGCGAACTGGTCCGGCTCTGATCCGCCTCCTCACGTGTGGGCCCGGGCCGGTCAGGCCCGGTGTCGCAGGGACCTCAGGGCCAGGGGCACCAGCAGGGCCGTGGCCGCGGCGAACCACAGGGCGCTGACCAACAGGGGGGCGGCCACCGGCCCGCCCGCCGACAGCCCCATCAGGACCTCGTGGGTGCTCGACATCGGGTTGAGCCGGATGACCGGCTGGGCGGCCGGCGGGAACGCCTCCAGCGGGACCAGCCCCGACGACAGCAGGAGCAGCAGGGTGATGGGCGAGGTGAGCGCGCCCGACACCGCCTGCTCGCTCCGGGCGCGCAGCGCCACCACCAGCGCCAGCCACAGGAACATCCAGGCGAAGGCCATGACCACGCCGAAGAAGGCGAGCGCGGCCCAGAACCCGGCGGTGAGGCGGAACCCGAACAGGTACGCCGCGGCCACCGTCACCACCGCCACGGTCAGCAGCCGTGCCAGGTCGCCCAGAAGCCGCCCGACCAGCAGCGCCGGACGCGCCACCGGCATGGTGTACAGCCGGTCGAGGAACCCGGTGCGCACGTCGGCGTGGTACCCGACCCCGGTGCCGACACAGGCGTAGGCCGTGCCGAACAGCACGATGGCCGGAGCCAGCCGCGCGACGTAGGACTCTCCCGTGGCACCCGAGACGACCTCGCCGAAGATCACCAGGAGGGTGACGAGCAGGATGAGGGGGAACCCGAAGGCGTCCCCGAGCAGTTGCGGGCTGCGCAGGAACCTGCGCAGTCCCCGGCCCGCGAGCAGGGCGCTGTCGTAGAGCACGGTCACACCGCCTTCCGGAAGGAGCGGACGGCCGCCCACGAGAAGACGGCGCCCAGCACGGCCGTCCACACCAGGGCGGGCGCCACGGCCCCGGCCACGCCCTCGCCGGTGGCGAGCGCGCGCAGCGCGTCGATGACCACCGAGACCGGCGAGGCGGCGATGACCGGTTCGAGCCAGCCGGGGAAGGCCTCGGCCGGTACGAACGCCGTGGACAGCATCAGCAGGGGCAGGTAGACGAGGTTGAGGACGGCCGACACCGACTCGGGGTCGCGTGAGGCCAGCCCGACGGCGCTGGTCCCCGCGGTCAGCACCAGCCCGAACAGCACCGCGAGCGCGACGAAGCCGAGCGCGGCGGGCGCCCCGCCCCCGAACCGGAAACCGGCGACGAACCCGCACAGCAGGATGACCGCCACGGAGACCAGGGCCCAGACGGTGTCCGCCAGGAAGCGTCCGACCAGCAGGGCGCCCCGGTTGACCGGCATGGAGCGGTAGCGGGCGATGAGGCCGTCGCGCCGGTCGGCGGCGAGCATCGGCGCCGCGCTGTTGGCCACCGAGAACATCCACTGCACGATGATCGCGGGCGGCAGGAACTGGGCGTAGTCGACGCCCTGCTGCCCGAGCAGCCTGCCGAAGAGCAGCAGGAAGCCGAAGACGAAGACGGCCGGGAACACCCCCAGGGTCACCAGGGTGCCCGCGTCGGCCCGGGCGCGGATGTTGCGCCCGGCCGTGGCCGCCCCCTGGGCCAGGAGGTTGCCCAGTCCCCGCTCCGTCGCGGCCGAGGTCGGTGGAGCGCTCACCGCGATCCCTCCCCGGTTCCGCCGGCGGGCGCCTCCGCGTCCCGTGCCGAGCCGCCGGCGGACGCCCCCGCTCCCTCGGGCGGGTTCCCGGTCAGGTGGAGGAAGACCTCGTCCAGGGTGGGTCTGCGCAGGCTGAGCACCTCGGGTTCGATCCCCGCCCCGTCCAGGGCGCGGGCCAGGCGGGCCACCGTGCCCGCGTCCGGCGCCGGGACGATCAGCGCGCCGTCCGCCTCCTGGACCCCGGCCGCCTCCGAGCGCAGCAGCTCCCGGGCGCGCCCGCGGTCCTCCGGGGGGACCCGCACCTCGCACACCGATCCGCCGACCCGCGCCTTGAGCTGCTCCGGGGAGCCCTCGGCGACGAGTTCTCCCCGGTCCACGACCACGACGCGGTCGGCGAGCCGGTCCGCCTCCTCCAGGTACTGGGTGGTGAGCAGGACGGTGGTGCCCGCGTCGCGGCGCTCGCGCACCACGTTCCACAGGTCGCCGCGCGTGCGGGGGTCGAGGCCGGTGGTGGGCTCGTCCAGGACCAGGACCGGCCGTTCCACGATGAGGCTGGCGGCCAGGTCCAGGCGCCGCCGCATCCCGCCCGAGTAGGAGCCCACGGAGGCGTCCGCGGCGTCGGACAGGCCGAACCGGTCGAGCAGCTCCCCGACCCTGGCCTTGGCCCTGGCCCGGGGCAGCCGCAGCAGCCGGGCGAAGAGCATCAGGTTGGCCCGGCCGGTCAGGACCTCGTCGACCGCGGCGAACTGGCCGGTGAGGGCGAGGGAGGAGCGCACCCCGGCGGGGTCGGTGCGCACGTCGTGTCCGTCGACGACCGCCGTCCCGCGGTCCGGGACGAGCAGCGTGGAGAGGCAGTGGACGAGCGTGGTCTTTCCGGCGCCGTTGGGTCCGAGGAGCGCGGTCACCGTTCCGGGGGGCACGTCGAAGGTGACCCCGTCGAGTGCGGTCACCTTTCCGAACGTCTTTCCGAGTTCCTCGACCCGTATTCCCTGAACACCCACGCGGTGGTCGCCTCCTTGCGTTCTCTGGTGAACCCGTCACGCCCTTTTCCCCCGAGGCGGGGGCTGCCATGATGCCACAGCCGACGCCTCGCGAAGAAAGGACCGGGAAAGGCGGATCGCCGCCGGG
The DNA here is from genome assembly GCF_004217075.1 of Nocardiopsis sp. CNZ308. NCBI lineage: Bacteria > Bacillati > Actinomycetota > Actinomycetes > Streptosporangiales > Nocardiopsidaceae > Nocardiopsis > Nocardiopsis sp. CNZ308. The sequence continues at coordinate 5,425,648 of NZ_SHKJ01000001.1, forward strand.
ACGGCGACCCGCCGCGGACGGCGCCGATCAGGACGAGACGGGCGTCTGCTGGTGGAACAGCAGCCGCCAGGCCCCGTCCCTGCGGGCGTAGACGCTGGTCATGTACAGGCGGTAGACCATGTCGCGGCCGGTGACCTCCGCGGTGGCCCGGTAGGTCAGGACCGCGCTGTCGTCGGTGATGCGCACCAATTTCGGATTTTCCAGGGTGAATCCGACGAACGGGCTGTCATTGGCCTCGATCTCCTCCACGAGGTCCTGTCCGGTTCCGACGCCGTCGTGTTCGACGACGACGGTGTCGTCGGTGACCATTTCTCGGTAGAAGTCCGCGTTCGCGCTGGAGATCGCCTCCCATCCGCGGTGCTCCAGGTCGAACAGTTCCTTGAGCAGGGCGTCGGCTGTGTTGTCGGACATCGTTCTCTCTTTCCTTTTCTCGGCGTTCTCGTCGCGGTCCTCAGGGCGTGGAGGGCCAGGGGTCGTCGGCCGGGGCCAGGCCCACCTGCGCGAGCAGCGCCCCGACGACGTCCCCCGGCCGGTCGATGAGGTAGAAGTGCCCGCCGGGGAACTCCGCCGAGCGGAACTCCCCGTGGGTGACCGAGGCCCAGTCCCGCGCCTCCTCCGCGGTCACCTCCGGGTCCTCGGTGCCCCGGACGGCCAGGACCGGCGTGGCCAGCGGCGGCCCGGGGCGCGGGCCGTACCCCTCGATGAGCGCGTAGTCGGCCCGGATGGAGGGCAGGACCAGGTCGCGCACCTGCTCGTCGCCGAACAGCGCCGGGTCGGTGCCGCCGAGCCTGCGCACGTCCTCCAGCACGGCGGCCTCCCCTCCGGCGGAGACGGCGGTGTCGCGCTGCGTCCGGGGCGAGGGACGGCCGGACACGACCAGGGACCCCAGCGCGCGACCGGTGCGCGCCTCCAGCGCACGCGCGACCTCGTAGGCGACGGCGGCCCCCATGCTGTGCCCGAAGAGCACCAGGTCGGGACCCGCGGCCGGGGCCAGCGCCTCGGCCAGCGGCCCTACCAGCCCGTCCATGTCGCGGGCCGGGGGATGGGCGATGCGGTCCTGGCGCCCGGGGTACTGCACGGCGTGCAGCACGGCCCGGTCCGGCACCAGCCTGGCCCAGGGGCGGAAGAAGCCGGCGGTCCCGCCGGCGTGCGGGAAGCACACCACCGAGACGGCGCCGGGCGCGGCCGGAGCGCTCAGACGGCGCAGACCGGCCGCGGTCGCCTCAGGTACGGACACGGCGGTGCTCCTCCTCGTCCTCGGACGGCACGCGTGCGCGCAGCTCCTCCAGGGAGAGCGGCACCGGTTCGGGTTCGTGCAGCGGCTCCGGCCGGCCCAAGGGGGCGGAGGCCTCCTGCCAGACCCGGGACAGGGTCAGGTGGTACTGCCCGCGGCGCAGGGCGTCCTCGGCGGTGTCGGCCGCCCGGCTCAGCTCCGCCAGCCCCAGCGCGGCGGCCCGCGGCCAGAGCCCGGTGAGGATCTCCCGGTACCCGGGCGCCGAGGCGGGTCCCCACGGCTGGACGCTGGGCAGGTCCAGGTGCGCGGCCTCGGCGTCGCCGTAGTCGGCCAGCTCCCGGCCGGAGCGGGGGAAGTGCGGCCGGGGGCTCCACAGGACCGGGCCGTGGGCGTTGGCGAGCAGCAGGTGGCCGCCGTCGGCCCCCGCGGTCACGCGCAGGAGGACGTGGGCGTGGTTGTCGGGGTCGGCGGGGTTGAGCTGGTTCTGCACCCGCAGGGTCACCGGGACCCCGCCGACCGCGCCCTCGACCGTGCGGAACGGCCCGCCCGCCCCGGTGGCGTCCGCGCCGGTCGCGGCGGCGAAGGACCAGGGCCGCCACCGGCCCACGGCCGCGCCGACGACGTCCAGGGCGTGGTAGAGCACCTGGAGGCCGCAGACGACCTCGACGTAGCGCAGCGGCTGGAGCGAACGCAGCGCGCGCACGCCGTCCAGGAAGCGGCGCACCGGGGCGACCCGGTCGTAGTGGGTGCTGACGCGGTAGGCCGCCCCGCCCTCGCGGGCCGCGCCCAGGGTGGCCGCGAGTTCGTCGTGGTGCAGCGGGCCCTCCTGGATCACGTGCACCCCCCGGCGCAGCAGGGCGCGGGCCAGCTCGCTGCCGGGTCCGCCGTTGACTCCGGCGTAGACGGCGACACAGGCGAAGCGCACGCTCGCGGGCAGGTCGTCGACGGAGGTGTACAGGGGGACCCCGGCCGCGCGGGCGCACTCCGCCGACCTCCGGCTCCCCCGGGCCAGGACCCCGGCCGGGCGCAGGTCGGGGTGGTCGCGCAGGGCGGCGAGGTAGACGCGGCCGAAGCCGGTCCCGCACACGACGGTCTCGCCGCGCCCGTCTTCGGTGCCCGTCACAGGACCCCCTCCTCGACTCCAGAGTGCGCGTCATCGTCGTCGGCGAGGCGCAGGAACGCGACGCCGGGCGCGTCCCGCAGGCCGTCGAGGACCCCGGCGGTCGGCAGCGCCTCGCCCGCCCAGTGCGTTCCGCCCGCCGCCCCGCCCCCGGCCGCGAACCGCACCGCCAGGGCCGCGGCCTCGGCGCTCAGGGCCGGACCCGCGCCGGTGAGCGCGAGGACCCGGGTGCGCTCACGGCCGTCGGTCCGGCCCCTGGCCCGCAGCACCAGCGCCTGGTACTGGGTGCGGCCGAACACCTCCAGGCCGGAGGCGCGCACGAGCAGGTCCGCCAGGGCGTCGGGGTCGGTGACGCCCCGGCCCCGCGTCCCGGCGAGCGCGTCGGTGGTGCGCGTCCCCTCGAAGACGTGCCACCAGTCCAGGCGCTCCAGGGACAGGGCGCGTGCCAGGCGCTCGGCCTCGGGGCTCAGGAAGGGGTGCAGGGACACGGGCCGGGGCAGGAAGGGCAGCCGCGCGTCCGCCTCGGGCCGCAGGGCGCCCGCGACACGGCGGCCGCCGCGCCAGGCCGCCAGCGAGCGGTCCGCGCCGGAGGCCAGCCCCGCGACGTAGTCGCGCGCGGCCGCCGGGGTGAAGCGCTCCAGACCGCCGGAGTGGACCGTCATGTCCGTCACCCGGTCGAAGCCTTCGGCCAGCACGCGGGGCAGCAGCGTGCTCAGCCCCGGCAGCAGGCCCGCCCCCAGCAGGGCGCAGCGGCCCGGTGCCGGGGCGGGGGCCCCCGGTCCCGCGGGGGAGAGGTGGTCGCGTCCGTCGTCCCCCACCGACACGTAGTGGGCGCCGGCCGCGGCCGCGGCCCGCAGGACCCGGTCCCCCAGGAGAGCGGAGGGGCCCGCGCAGTTGACCACCACGTCGTGGGAGGCGCAGAACTCCGCCAGCCCCGCGGGGTCCTCGGCGTCGACCACGCGCACGGCCGCCCCGGGGGGAGGGCCGGACAGGCGGCCGGGGTCGCGCACGCCCGCCGTCAGGCGCGTCCCGGTACCGGCCAGCCGCGCCAGCAGCGCGGAACCGACCGCCCCCGCGCCGCCGAGTACGCCCACGCGGGTCATCGCGGCCCCTTCCGTCCCGTGCCGTGCGGCGCGCGTCGGCCCGCCGCGAGGAGGAGCCGCGCGGTCGTGTCCACGTGCGGCTCGCGCAGACAGGAGAAGTGGTCCCCGGGCACGTCCTGCACCGTCAGCTCGCCCAGGCACAGGTCCCGCCAGAACCGCGTCATATCCTGGCGCAACCAGGGCAGGAACCTGGTGTCGGAGGCCTCCCGCAGGAACACGGCGTCGCCCGCGTAGGGCTGGGGCCGGTGCGCCGCCACCGCGGCCATGCTGTGGCGGTACACGGGGTACAGCGCCGCGACGTCCTCGCCCGCGAGCCCCGGACCCACCGCTTCGGCCATCGTCTGGAAACGGGCCCCGGCCCCCTTGTCCGCGAGGGCCCGGAACGCCCGCGCCGCGTCGGCCAGGCCCTCCTCCTCGGGGAGCCGGGCCAGCGCGCCCTCGGGCACCCGTCCCGGCGTTCGCGCCAGGACGGCGTCGAAGGCCCGGGCGAGCACCGCGTCGTCGGGGTAGCCCAGCTTGGCGGTGTCGGCGCCCAGGACGCGGGCGAAGACGAACTCCAGGACGAGCTCGTCGCGGACCTCGTGGGGCAGCCGGTAGCTGCTGATGATGCTCAGGCTGGCCACGTCGGCCCCGGCCTCGGTGAGGTTGCGCGCGACCTCGGTCGCCAGCAGCCCGCCCATGCAGTAGCCGACCACGTGGAAGCGGTCCCCCTCGCGGAGCAGGGACTCGGCGTAGTCGGCGGCCAACCGGTCGATGTGCCCCTCCGGCGGGTCGTCGCCGATCCGGCCGCCGTCCAGCGCGATCCCCAGGAGCGGGCCGTCCGCGGCCAGCAGGGGCGACAGCGACCGGTAGGGGTTGAGCGTGCCCGTGCCGTCGTGGACCAGGACGCGGGTGGCCTCCGCGTCGGATCCGCCCGTGCCCACCAGCGAGAACCCGGGGGAGCGGCGGCCGGACCCGGCGGGCGCGGCCGTCCCGGCGTCCTCCCCCAGGGCCGCGGCGAACCCGGAGACGGTGGGGTGGTTGAGCAGGGTCCGCAGGACGGTGTCGTAGTAGTGGGACCCCACCTCGGGGACGCTCTCGCGCATCCGCCCGGCGACCTGGGCGATGAGCAGGGAATCCCCGCCCAACTGGTAGAAGTCCTCGTTGCGGCCCACACGGGAGACCGGCAGCAGGTCGAGCCAGACCCGCGCGATCCGCTCCTCCAGGCCTTCGCGGGGCTCCTCGGCGGCGTCTCCGCCGCCGCCGGAGGCCCCGGGCAGAGCCCCCGCGAGGCGTTCGGCGTCGACCTTGCCGTTGGAGGTCAGCGGCAGGGAGTCCAGCACGGTCACGCTCGCGGGCACCATGTGGGCGGGCAGCGCGGCGGCCAGTCGCGCGCCCAGTTCGGCGGGGCGCGGGTGCGCCCGGTCGCTCTTGTACACGGCGGTGAAGACGTGCTGGCCCAGGGAGTCGGCGGGGTCGTCCGGACCGGGCAGCACCGCCGTGGCGTCCGCGCCCGACTCCGTGAGCAGCCCGCTCCACTGCGCGACGGACAGGAAGGTCTGGTCGGTGCCCCGGCGCTCGTCCCGGTAGTCCCACTCCCGAGGGTCGTCCTCGGGCATCATGAACTCCATCGAGGTCATGATCTGGAGGTTCTCCCGCGTGGTCTCGATGAACACGAGCCGACCCCCGGGAGCGAGCAGGCCCGCGAGGCGCTCCAGCACCTGTCCGGCGTCGCGCGAGTTGTGCAGCACGTTGGCGGCGACCACGACGTCGTGGCTGTTGGGCGCCAGGCCCTGCTCCTGCGGCTCCCGGTTGATGTCGAACAGTCCGTAGTCCACCCACGGCAGGTCGCCGTGGCGGGCCCTGGCCTCGTTGAGGAAGAACTGGGAGACGTCGGTGAAGGTGTACCTGACGTGGGCGTCGGCCAGGCGCGGGATCAGCTCGCTGCTGGTGCCGCCCACGCCCGCGCCGACCTCCAGCACCCGGCAGGGCCGGTCGGGGCCGAAGGCCGAGGCCGCGCCGACCACGCTCTCCACGGCGGCGGCGTTGACGTAGCGGCTGATGACGTTGTCGCGGTAGGCGGCGTGGGAGACGTCCACGCGTCCCTCGGGGAACAGCAGGGGCAGCGGGTCGGTGTCGTCGCGCAGCAGTTCGGGCAGCCGCAGCAGGCTCTGGCGGAAGTAGTCCAGGAGCAGCCGGGGGTAGGCGTCCTCGCGCTGGAGCCGCATCGCGTGCGCCCAGGCGCGGTCCCGCGCTCCGGGGTCGAACGGGAGGCTCGCGCTGAGCAGGTCGCCCTCCCTGCGCAGCAGCCCGTCCCGTTCGAGCGCCAGCAGCCAGCGGCGCAGCAGCCGGTGGTGGCGGGGCGCGGCGGCGGTGGCGTCCGCGATCTCGTCCAGCGTGTGCCCGCGCCCGGGGTCGGCGAGGACCCCCTGGGACGCCAGGGCGTGCAGCATGCCCTGGCGGCAGGCGTCGTCCAGCCGGGACATGAACGCGGCGGTCTCCTCCGGGTCGACGTCGCCGACGGCCGCGGAGGCGCGGGCGTGCGCCCGCGCGCGTTCGGCGCCGAGGTCGGGGCGGGCCGCGCCGGGCAGCGGGGCGGGCTGGACGAAGGCGGCGAGCCTGCGGGTCAGAGGGCTGTCCCCGACGGGGAGCACGACGGCCGCGCCGACCTCCGGCGCCTCCGTGAGGGCGGCCTCGACCTCCCCGGGCTCGATGCGGTGGCCGCGCACCTTCACCTGGCGGTCGCTCCTGCCCAGGAACTCGATCGTGCCGTCGCCGCGGTAGCGGCCCAGGTCGCCGGTGCGGTAGAGGCGCTCCCCGCTCCCGGGGCGGGTCACGAACCTGTCCGCGGTCCGTTCCGGGTCGCCCAGGTAGCCCGACGCCAGTCCCGCCCCGCCGATGTACAGTTCGCCCGGCACGTGGTCGGGGCGGTCGCGCAGGGCGTGGTCGAGGACGTGGAAGGTCTGATTGGCCAGCGGCGTCCCGTAGGGGATGGAGGCCCAGGCGGGGTCGACCTCGTCGACGGGGAAGGCGATGGACCACACGGCCGCCTCGGTGGCCCCGCCGAGGGAGACCACCCGCAGGCCGGGCGCCCGGCGGCGGATCCGGTCGGGCAGGGCGACGGGGATCCAGTCCCCGCTGAGCATCGCCAGCCGCAGGCTGCCGACGTCCCGGCCGCCTCCGGAGGCGAGGTGGTCCTCCAGCATCTGCATCTGGGCGGGCACGGAGTTCCAGACGGTGACACCGTGGCGCTCGACCAGCTCGGCCCAGTGGGAGGGGTCCCCCCGCCGGTCGGCGTCGGGCAGGACGAGGCAGGCCCCGGCACCGAGGAGCCCGAAGACGTCGAAGACCGACAGGTCGAAGCCGAGGGAGGCCAGGGCGATCCCGCGGTCGTCGGCCGTGACGCCGAAGCGCTCGCGCACGTCGTGCAGCGTGTTGAGGGCGGCCCGGTGCGAGACCATCACGCCCTTGGGCCTTCCGGTGGAGCCCGAGGTGTAGATGACGTAGGCCAGGTCGTCCGGGCCCGCGCCGGTCGGGTCCGGCACGTCCGGCGGCTCCGGGGCGGCGTCCGGACCGTCCTCGTCCACGGTCAGGACCCGGGCACCGGTACCGGCCGCGGCTCCGTCGGCCGTCCACGGCTGGGCCAGGACGAGGCCCGCCCCGGCGTCGCCCAGCAGGAGCCCGCGGCGGGCCGCGGGCTGCCGGGCGTCCACGGGAAGGTAGGCGCCTCCGGCCAGGAGGACGGCGAGGACGGCCACGACCTCTTCCCAGCCCTTGTCCATGACCACGGCGACGACGTCCCCGCGGCGCAGCCCCTCCCGCCGCAGCCGGTCGGCCAGGCGGACGGCCCGGGACAGGACCTCGCCGTGGGTGAGGACGCGTGTTCCGCACACCAGGGCCGGGCGTTCGGGGTGGGTCCGGGCGGCGGCGACGGCGTCCTCGTGCAGCAGCCCCTCGGGCAGGGGAGCGGCGGTGTCGTTGGCGGCGCGCCTGGTCCGGGCCTGGTCCGCGGGCAGCGCCACCGGCGCGGCCTCGTCCCAGGCCGCTCCCTCGGCCAGACGGCCCAGGAGACCGTCGAAGGCGGCGAACATGGCCTCCACGACACCTTCGCGCAGCACTCCCCGGCGCACGTCCCACCGCGCCGACAGGCGGCCCTCCTCGGCGACGGCCTGGGCGTCGATCCACACCTGGGGGGTCTGGCTGCGCCCGTAGGCCGGGGCACCGAGGGAGCCCGGTTCCCGCTGCTCCGCCTCCTCCATCCCGACGGTGCTGGTGAAGACGACCGGCATGAGGGAGGCGCCGGGCCCGCGCGTGCGGGCCGTCTCGCGGATGACCTCGACACCGCTGAAGGAGCGGTGTTCGAGGTCGGTCAGGAGCTGCTCCTGCGCGGCGCGGGCGCGCCCGGTGAAGGAACCGGCGGAGTCGGTGTGCAGCTCCAGCAGGTTCACGGAGGTGAAGTCGCCGACCAGGCGGTCCACGTCGGGGTGGTGGGCGTTGCGGTTGAGCAGGGTGAGGTTGAGGCAGAAGGCCGGTGCGGCGCTCCAGGCCCCGACGACCTCGGAGAACGCCGCGAGGACGGCGGTGGACGGGGTGATGCCGCGCGCCCGGGCCTGTTCCTGGAGGCCCCGCCAGGCGTCGGGGTCCAGCCCGGTCTCCCACCGGTCGAACCGGCCCGGCGCGCTGCGGGCGGCCCCGGGCAGCACGGGGAGCTCCGGCCCCGGGGGGAGGCTCTCCACGCGCCGCGCCCAGTAGGCGCGGTCGCGTTCGTACACGGGCCCCTCGCGCAGGCGGTGCTCGGCCAGCAGGTGGTCGCGGAAGGTGATGCCGAGCTCCGGCAGTTCGGCCTCCGGATCGCGGTGCAGGAGGTCGAGTTCGCGCACCAGGACGCGCACGCTGGCGTAGTCGGCGGTGAGGAAGTCGATGGAGACGTGCAGGAGGTCGCCGTCGTCGGCCCGGGTGACGCGCACGTCGAACATCGGCCACGTGCCCGGCTCGTAGACGCGGTGGTCCATCTGCTCCCGCACGCGCAGGCGGCGCGCGCGCACCTCCTGCGGAGGCTGCCCGCGCAGGTCCTCCACGGCCACGGTGTACTCGGGGACCTCGGGCCGCACCCGCTGGTGGCCTTCGGGGTCCACGACGGCCCTGAGCATGTCGTGGCGGCGCACCAGCGCGTTCCACGCCCATTGGAGGCGGTCGGGGCGAAGGTCGCGCACGGGCATCTCGGCGTAGACCTGGCAGGGGGAGCCGCCGTAGTCGAACGCCCCTCCCCGGCCCAGGAGGTAGGAGGACTGGACGTCGGTCAGCGGGAAGGGGTCGTGGCGGCCCTCCGCGTCGTGGCGGACCGCGGCCGAGGCCTCCTGGAGACGGGCGATCAGCCCTTCCCTCCGCGCGCTCAGGCGCTCGCGCAGAGCCGGGTCCAGGACCCCCCGGGGCGCGCGGAAGCGCAGCCGTCCGTCCTCCACCCACAGGTGGACCCCGAGGTCGTGGAGCTCGGCGAGGAGCTGTGCGTGGCCTCCGTTGTCGGAAGTCATAGGGTTCCTTCCTCGAACTCGTGGTCGGTGGCGGACGGGCCGCGGTCCAGCAGGGCGGCCAGCCCCCGGACCGTGGGCGCCTCGAAGACGCGGCGCAGGGGCAGTTCGGCGCCGAAGCGGCGGCGCAGGGCCTCGGTCATGCGGGTGGCGAGGAGGCTGTCCCCGCCGAGCGCGACGAAGTCGTCGTCGCGGTTGACGGTGTCCAGGCCGAGCAGGTCGGCCCAGATGTCGGCCACCGCCCGTTCGGTCGGGCCCTCGGGCGGTGCGCCCGCGGCGGCGTCGTTCCCGGCCTGCTGTCCGGCCAGGGCCGTCAGGGCGGCCCGGTCGACCTTGCCGTTGGCGTTGAGCGGCATTCGGGGCACCGTCACCACGTGGGCGGGGACGGCGTGCTCGGGCAGCCGGTCGGCGAGGAAGTCCCGCAGCGAGTCCGGAGCCTCCTGGCCCTCCACGGCGGTCACGAACGCGACCAGGCGGGGTGAGGGCGCGGGGGAGACCACCACCGCGGCCGTGCCCACTCCCGGGTGGGCGCGCGCGGCGGCTTCGACCTCTCCGAGTTCGAGCCGGTGGCCCCGGATCTTGATCTGGTGGTCGTCGCGGCCCAGGAACTCCAGGCGGCCGTCGGGCCGGTACCGCCCCTGGTCGCCGGTGCGGTACCAGCGTGTGCCGTGTTCGTCGGTGACGAACCGGGCGGCCGTCGTCGCGGGGTCGCCCCGGTAGCCGAGGGCCACGCCCGCGCCGCCGATCCACAGCTCTCCGGGCACCCAGTCGGGGCGGTCCCGGCCGTCGGGCCCCACGACCCGGAAGCACTGGCCGGACAGGGGGCGGCCGTAGGGGATCGAGGGCCAGTCCGGGTCGGGTTCGGTGACCTCTTCGTAGTTGGACCAGATGGCGGCCTCGGTGGCCCCGCCCATCGCCACGAAACGACAGTCCGGGGCCGCCCGCGTGACCTGTCCGGGCAGGTCCAGGGGCACCCAGTCACCGGAGACCATGACCACGCGCAGTCCCGACAGGGACTCCGGTGCGCCGGTGGCCGCTTCCACGAGCATCTGGGCGAGCACGGGGACGGTGTTCCACACCGTCACGCCGTGTCGGCTGACGGCCCCGCACCAGGCGGCGGCGTCCCGGCGCTGTTCCTCGGTGGGCAGGACGATCGCGCCGCCGGCGCCGAGCAGGCCGAACACGTCGAAGACCGACAGGTCGAAGTCCAGTGCCGACACGGCGAGGACACGGTCCTCGGGGCCGATATCGAAGCGTGCGCACACGTCGGCCACGGTGTTCACCGCCGCCCGGTGGGCCACCTCCACCCCCTTCGGTTCGCCCGTCGAACCGGAGGTGAAGATCACGTAGGCGGACGTGTCCGCCCCGACCCGGGCCGGTCGTTTCCAGGGTTCCGCCGCCAGGGCGGGTTCCAGGTCGTCCAGGACCAGTGTGCAGTCGGCGCGGCGGAGCATGCGTTCGCGGCGCAGGGCGGGTTGGTCCACTCCCACGGGTACGTAGGCGCAGCCTGCGGCGAGGACGCCCAGGACCGCCGCGACCTGGTCGGGGCCCTTGGGCAGGCTCACCGCGACGGTGTCGCCGGGGCGGGCGCCCCGCTCGCTCAGGTGGGCGGCGGTGCGCAGGGCGCGTTCGGCGAGCTCAGCGTAGGTCCACCGGCCCCCGTCCCAGACCACGGCGACGCGGTCGGGTTCGCGTTCGGCCCAGGCGAAGAAACCGCCGTGCAACAGGTCCGAAGCCGGACGCACCGGGGTGTCGGCCGCGATCCGGTTCACCCGCTCACGCGTGAGGAGCTGCTCCGGCGGGGGAGTGTGCACCGGCCGCCGCGTCCAGTCGCCGTCCAGCAGCTGGCGCAGCACGCGGCCGTAGGCGTCGAACATCGCGTCCAGCACGCCCTCGGGGAACAGGCCCGACACCGCGTCCCACACCAGGGCCAGACCGCCGTCGCGCTCCACCACCTGGTGGTCCAGCCACACCTGCGGCGTCTGCGACACGCCCCAGACCGGTTCGGCGAAGGAGGGGCGTACGGCCGCGTCGCCCGTTCCGGTCGCGCCTATCGTGCTGGTGAAGACCACGGGCATCGACACGTCCAGGGAGCCCCGGTGGCGGGCCAGCTCGGAGAGGACCCACCGGGCGGTGACCTCGCTGTGGTCCAGGTCCTGGCCCATCCGGCGGTGCAGGCGCGTGACGCGCTCGGCCCAGCTGTCCCCCGGTTCGGGCTGGTAGCCCGCCAGGAGCAGGGAGGTGAAGTCGCCGACCAGGGACCCGACGTCGGGGTGGGCGTCGCGGCGGTCGAACAGGGTGAGGTTGATCGTCAGGTGCGGGTTCGCGCTCCAGGCGCCGAGCGTCTCGCAGAACGCCGTGGCCAGCACGGCCGAGGCGGTGACCCCGTGGGCCCGGGCCGCGGCGAGCAGGGCCTCCCGTTCGCGGGTGTCCAGCCACTGCTCGCGCCGCTCGAAGCGCGGGGCCCGCACGAGCGAGGGGTCGGTCGCCAGCGGCAGCTCCGGCGGACCGGGCAGGGCGCGGACCCGGGCGGCCCAGTGGCGTTCGGCGCGTTCCCGCCGCTCCGGGGACGGGTGCACGCCCAGCACGTAGTCGCGGAAGGTGAGCCCGAGCGGTGCCAGCCGGGCGTTCGGGTCGGCGTAGAGGCGGTCCAGTTCGCCCAGGAGGATCATCGCGCTGAGCGCGTCCACGGTGAGCGCGTCGATGCTCAGGCCCAGCCGGACCCTTCCACCGCCGTAGCGCACCGCGCGCAGGTCGAACAGCGGCCAGGTCAGCGGGTCGATGAGCTGGTGGGACATGGCCGCGCGCAGGTCCGCCAGGGCCTGACCGGCGTCCTCGTCGGAGGCGTCGGTGACCGGGACGGTGAACCGGGGCACCTCGGGGAGGACGCGTTGGCGTCCGTCCGGGGTGAGCACGGCCCGCAGCATGTCGTGACGCAGGACGAGCAGGTTCCAGGCCTCCTCCAGCCGTGCGAGGTCGATGTCGGCACCGTCGTACTCGGTGTAGAAGTGGCAGTCGACCCCGCCGAGCGCGAAGTCGTCTCCGCGGCCGATCCGGTACGCCTGCTGCACCGAGGTCAACGGGAACGGTTCGTGGCGCTCCTCGGGGCGTGCGACCGGAGCGCTGAAGCCCGCTTCACCGGTCCCGTCCCGCAGCCCCCGGGCGAACTCCCGCAGCGAACCGGCGGAGAACAGCAGGCCCAGGTCCGCTCCGCGCAGTCCCCGGTCGTTGAGGCGGACGATCATGCGGGTGGCGAGGAGGCTGTCCCCGCCGAGCGTGAAGAAGTTGTCGTCGCGGTTGACGGTGTCCAGGCCGAGCAGGTCGGCCCAGATGTCGGCCACCGCCCGTTCGGTCGGGCCCTCGGGCGGTGCGCCCGCGGCGGTTCGTCCGACCTGTTCTCCGGCCAGGGCCGTCAGGGCGGCCCGGTCGACCTTGCCGTTGGCGTTGAGCGGGATCCGGGGCACGGTCACCACGTGGGCGGGGACGGCGTGCTCGGGCAGCCGGTCGGCGAGGAAGTCCCGCAGAGCCTCCGGTGCCGTGCTTCCTGCGGCCACCGTCACGAACGCGACCAGACGGGGTGAGGGCGCGGGGGAGACCACCACCGCGGCCGAGGTGACGTGGGGATGGGCGCGCGCGGCGGCTTCGACCTCGCCCAACTCCAGCCGGTGGCCCCGGATCTTGATCTGGTGGTCGTCGCGGCCCAGGAACTCCAGGCGGCCGTCGGGCCGGTACCGCCCCTGGTCGCCGGTGCGGTACCAGCGCACTCCTCGCTCGTCGGTGACGAACCGGGCGGCCGTCGTCGCGGGGTCGCCCCGGTAGCCGAGGGCCACGCCCGCGCCGCCGATCCACAGCTCTCCGGGCACCCAGTCGGGGCGGTCCCGGCCGTCGGGCCCCACGACCCGGAAGCACTGGCCGGACAGGGGGCGGCCGTAGGGGATCGAGGGCCAGTCCGGGTCGGGTTCGGTGACCTCTTCGTAGTTGGACCAGATGGCGGCCTCGGTGGCCCCGCCCATCGCCACGAAACGGCAACCGGGGGCCAGGTCTTCGACGCTCCGGGGCAGGTCCAGGGGCACCCAGTCACCGGAGACCATGACCACGCGCAGTCCCGACAAGGACTCCGGGACACCGGTCGCCGCCTCCGTCAGCATCTGGGCGAGCACGGGGACGGTGTTCCACACCGTCACGCCGTGTCGGCTGACGGCCCCGCACCAGGCGGCGGCGTCCCGGCGCTGTTCCTCTTCGGGTACGACCACCGCGCCGCCGACGCCGAGCAGACCGAACACGTCGAAGACCGACAGGTCGAAGTCCAGTGCGGAGACCGCGAGGACACGGTCGTCGGGACCGATGCCGAAGCGGGCGCACACGTCGGCCACGGTGTTCACCGCCGCCCGGTGGGCCACCTCCACACCCTTGGGCTCACCCGTGGACCCCGAAGTGAAGATCACGTACGCCGACGCCTCCGGGGAGACCTCGGTCGGGCCGTCCCACGGCCGCGTCTTCGACACCGGTTCCAGGTCGTCCAGGACCAGTGCGCAGTCGGCGCGGCGGAGCATGCGTTCGCGGCGCAGGGCGGGCTGGTCCACTCCCACGGGTACGTAGGCGCAGCCTGCGGCGAGGACGCCCAGGACCGCCGCGACCTGGTCGGGGCCCTTGGGCAGGCTCACCGCGACGGTGGCGCCGGGGCGGGCGCCCCGCTCGCTCAGGTGGGCGGCGGTGCGCAGGGCGCGTTCGGCCAGTTCGGCATAGGTCCACCGGCCCCCGTCCCAGACCACGGCGACGCGGTCGGGTTCGCGTTCGGCCCAGGCGAAGAAACCGCCGTGCAACAGGCCCGCACCGGCGGCGACACCGTCCGTCAGCGGAGAGGCGGCCATGGCGGCCTCGTTGACCCGTCTCCTCGCCGCCAGGTGGTCCCGTGCCGGTACGGCGACCACCGGTGTCGACCAGTCGCCCGCCAGGACCTGTTCGAGTACGCGGCCGTAGGCGTCGAACATCGCGTCCAGCACGCCCTCGGGGAACAGGCCCGACACCGCGTCCCACACCAGGGCCAGACCGCCGTCGCGCTCCACCACCTGGTGGTCCAGCCACACCTGCGGCGTCTGGGAGATCATCCACCCCGTCTCGCCCAGAACCTCGCGGACCTGCGGTTCGATCAGCTCGCCCATGCCGACGGCGCTGGTGAACACCACGGGAGCGGGGGCGGGCGGCCCGCCCCGCCGGGTCAGGTCGCGCAGCACCTCCACACCGCTGTAGTCGGAGTGGGCGACGTGCTCGCGCAGACACGCCTGGGCGTCGGCCACCCGGTCGGCGAAGGAGGCGGTGCCGGTGAGGTCGAACGCCACCAGGACGAGGTTGGTGAAGTCGGCCACGATCCCCTCGACACCGGCCCCCGTCCCGTCCAGGGTCTCGCGGTCGAACAGGGGCAGGTTGAGCAGGAAGCGGGGTGCGGCGCTCCACGCGCCGACCACCTCGGCGAACGCGGCGGCCAGGACCATCGGCACCGTGGCCCCGTGCGCCCGGGCGAGTCCGGCCAGTCGTTCCCGGCGCTCGGGGCCGAGCCAGTGCTCGCGCCGCTCGAAACGCGGAACACCCGCCCGGGCGGGATCGGCCGCCAGCGGCAGCTGCGGCGGACCGGGCAGTTCGGGGACCCGCGACGCCCAGTAGTCGCGGTGCGCGTCACGGGAGGGGGCCCGGCGCCTCTCCCGCGCCGCGAGGTAGCTCGCGAAGTCCGTGCCGAGCGGGGGCAGCTCGTCCCGGGGGCTGCGGTAGAGCTCGGCGAGTTCGACGAGGGCGATGCGGATGCTCTGGACGTCGGTGGCCAGCAGTTCGAAGTTCAGGTGCAGCCGGTGCCCGCCGTCCGGCAGCAGGGAGAGGCATGCGGCGAGCACCTGCCCCGAGGCGATGTCCAGGAGGCGGTGGGAGAGGCGCTCCCTGCGCTCCTCCAAGCGCCGGTCGGCCTCCGCCTGGTCGAGGTGGCGCAGGTCGTCGGTCTCCAGCGGCTCCACGCCGGGCTCGGGGAGGACCCGTTGCCGGCCGTCGCCGGTGTAGGCCGTGCGCAGTGCGGGGTGCCGCTGGATCAGCGCGCGCAACGCCCTCTCCAGGCGCCGGGGGCGCAGCCCGCGGCCGTCGAGTTCGACGTAGAAGTGGCAGGCGACGCCGCCGAGGACCTGGTCGTCGCGGCGTCCGATCCAGTAGGCGTGCTGCACGGGCGTCAGGGGGAAGGGTTCCCCCTCGTCCGCGGCCGGTCCGGCTCCGTCCGGGGAGCCCGTGCCGGGCGAGAGCGCGAGCAGTTCGGCCCACGCGCGCACGGTGGGACGGGCGAAGAGGTCGGGGAACCGTACGCCGAACCCCTTCGCCCTCTGGTCGTTGGCGAACTGCATCGTGCGCAGGGAGTCGATGCCCAGACCGATGAGGTCGTCCTCGGGCCCGACCTCGGAGAGGGGGCGGCCCAGCAGCGCGGCCACCGTCTCGCGCACCTCCTCGACGTCCACCGCGCGGGAGGGAACGGGCGGCGCCGGCGCGCGGGCCCCGGGGGCGGGCGCGCCGGTCGCGGCGACCGGCAGGAAGTCCGCGTGGAGGGCCCTGTCCAGCGCGGAGTGCAGTATCCGCGCGGGCACCGGCGCCTCCGCGTCGTCGCGGTCCGCGACCGCGCCGCGGGGCAGCACGACCACACCGTCGGGGACGAACCCGTGGGCGTCGGCGGTGGCCGCGCGCACCCGGCGGGCGGCCGACCGGTGGTCGCCGCCGTGCCCGTCGTCCTCCACGAGGACGTACACGGGGCCGCCGTGGAAGGGCTGCAGGACACGGACCCGAGAGGGCGACAGGGAAATGCTTCTGCCGATCCCGGCCTCGATACTTCCAATTCCGTGCCGTTTACCCTGGACGAGGACACAAAGCGTGTCCGCGTCTCGTTCGCTGTTTAACACATCGCCAATCGTGCCAAGTGCGGAGTGGGGCTTCAACCCCCTAATCCGGTTACCCGGCGACCCCGAGAGAAAACACCGCCGTGCTTGGCCCTAACCATTCAGGGGCCTCGCGCCGGCCGCCCGTGCCTCCTGCCGGACGGGCTCCGGCCTGTGCCGACCGGCGGAGGAGCGCCCCTGCTCAGGGGGCTTTCAGCCGACACGGAGAACCCTTTTCCGTGTGCTTGGCCGGGGCGGCGCACACGGGCGCGGGACCGGCCGCGGATGTTTCCGTGCGCCGGTCCGCCCCGCGTGGGCCCCGCCGACCCCGGGCCGGGGTGGCCGTGAGCGGGTCAGCCCCTTCGCGCCGGTCCGTCATTGCGGACCGAATCCCTTGCGGAACAGGGAACCGTGGTGACGGCGCCGGGGTCCGCGTGCTGAGCCGCCGGAGCCGCGGCGGGCGCGTCCGCGGGTGCGATGACCTGCGCGGCGCCCCTGGGGGCGGGCGCCCGGCGGCGGTGCCGCGATTGGCCGGGCCGTTCCGACGGGGTGGGAGAAACCGCTTTCCTTTTCGTCACTCAGAGTAGGGAAAGCGGCCCAAAGAAGTGAAACGGAAGGGACAATCCCATAGTTCCGGACAAACGGCGGGCGAGAACCAAGGGAAGGCATGCCTAATTTATGCAAACCTTGGTAGCCATATGGGCACTTGCGCCTGAACAGAGTCTTCATATATTGAATTATGGTCGACCCAGAGTGCGCCAGGGAGGTGCCTGCGATCATTTCCTCATATAGAGAAAAACCTCCGGTCCCAGAGCCCGGTGAGATCGGGGGGCCCGAGGAGGCATTCGCGCTCGGAGACGAATACGTCGAGTGCCTCGGAAAGATCATCAACAGCCACGTGCGCAACGAGAGGGCCGGAGCGGCCGCGTTCGACGAACCCTCCATCGCGCACGCGCCCACCGCCAAGGACAAGTGGCTGGCCTGCCGGATGGCGATGGAGGAGTACGGCCACCACCTGCAGTTCAACAAGCTGGCCGCCGCGCTCTCCCTGGAGGACCCCTACACGCGTCCGCCTCTGACGGTGTTCGAGGAGGAGCTGTCCAGCTGGCCGGAGTACGTCCTGTCCAAGGCGCTGATCGACCTCGCCGAGATCGTCCTGATGGAGGACCTGTGCTCCTGCTCCTACCGGCCGCTGCGCGACCTGTGCGTCTCCCTGATGCCCGAGGAGCGGTTCCACGTGCGCTTCGGGCGGGACGGCTCGCGCAGGCTGGCCCGTGACCCCGCCCGACGCGGGGAGATGCAGCGCGTCGTGGACGGCATGGTCCCGGTCACGATGACCTTCTTCGGGCGCAGCGACTCGCCCAACAACGCACGGTTCCGCCGCTGGGGGATCAAGCGGCTGACCAACGACGAGTGCCGGCGGATCTTCTCCGAGCGCGCCCGGTCCATCGTCGAGGACGATCTGAACCTGGTCTTTCCCGAGGTGAAGCAGACATGGAACGGCTCTATGAACTGAACCGTCCCCCCGAGGACACCGAAGCCCTGCTGGGCGCGGGCGGCCCCCGGGTCGGTGCGCTGCTCCGCGGCCTGTGCGGGGGCGGGTCGGACCCCGTCGCCGGGAGGGCCCGGGCGGTCGGCCTGGCGGAGGCGCTGAGCCTGGCGGACCGGGTCGACCCCGCGTGGGTCGCCGGTGTGGAGGGACGCAGCGACCGCGCCCGGGACCGTCTGCTCGACGCCGGACGCGGCGCCGACCTGGAACTGGCCCTGCACATGACCATGCTCCTGTGCACGCCCTGCCTGGACCCCGCGGACGACGAGGACGTGGACGCCCACGCCGTCTCCGGAGCCCTGCTCTGGCTCGCCTGCCGACTGGTGGGGCCCGCCCTGTGCGGCGACCCCGACAGGGAGGGCCTGGAGTCCCTGTTGGCGGGCGGTTGGTGGCCGCTGGGCCGTGTGGACGGCGCGCTCGTGGCCACCGCCTACCGCGGCCCCGGGACGCGTGCGCTGTTCGCCGCGCCCGGGACCGGGGCCGCGCACACCCGGGCGCGCACGTGTTGAACCTCGCCCACGACCTGTCCCGCCTGTGCGGGGAGCGCGGATGGCGTGACCGCCCCGCCTGCCTGGAGGACGGCGCGGTCTGGACGCACGGCCAGGTGCACGCGACCGCCGCCCGCTGCGCCGCGGTCCTGGCCGGGCGCGGGGTCGGACCGGGCGACCACGTGCTGCTGGCCCTGCCGGACGGTGCGGCGTGGGTGGTGTCCTTCCTCGCCTGCGCGCGGATCGGGGCCGTGGCGGTCACGGTCAACCCCGACCTGTCCGGGCGCGAACACCGCTACATGGCCTCGGACTGCGCGCCCGTGCTCGTCCTGGCCGAGGAACACCTGCACGAGCGGTTCCCGGACGTGCCCGCGCTCACCGGCGCCGCCCTCCTGGCGGAGGGCGCGACCCGAGCCCCCGCCCCGCCCGCGCCGACGGGCCCGGACGCCCCGCTGTACGTGCAGTACACCTCCGGGACCACCGGACAGCCCAAGGGGGTGGTGCACCGGTGCGCCGACCCCGCCTCGTACATGGAACTGGTGGGGCGTCCCGTGGCGGACGTGGGGCCGGCGGACGTGACCCTGTCGGTGTCGAAGATGTTCTTCGCCTACGGCTTCGGCAACGCCTTCGTCTTCCCGCTGCTGTCGGGCTCGGTCGCGGTGTACACCGCGGGGCGGCCCGGGGCCGCCGAGGTCGCCGACCTGGTGTCGCGGCACGGTGTCACCCTGCTCTACGGGGTGCCCTCCTTCTACGCCAACCTGGTGCGCGAGGCCTCGCCCGCCGACCTCGCCAGCCTGCGCCTGGCCGTGTCGGCGGGGGAGCGGCTGGCACCCGACCTGGGGGAGCGGGCGCGCGGCCTGCTCGGAGTGCCCCTCCTGGAACAGCTGGGCTCGACCGAGGCCGGGCACGGCTTCTGCTCCAACACCGTCTCGCGCGACGTGCCCGGCACCGTGGGCCGCGTCCTGCCCGGGTTCCGCGTCCGGGTGCTGGACCGCGACGGCGCCCCCGTGGCCCCGGGCGGCACCGGTGAACTCCACGTCACGGGGCCCACCCTGATGAAGGGCTACCTCAACCTCCCCGAGGACACGCGGCGGACCCTGCCCGAGGACGGCTGGCTGCGCACCGGCGACCTGGTGACCGCGCTCCCGTCCGGGGACCTGGTGCACCGGGGCCGGACCGACGACCTGGAGATGGTCGGCGGCATCACCTTCTCTCCCGTGGAGGTGGAGGACCTGCTGCGGTCCGACCCCCGGGTGCGGGAGGCGGCGGTGACCAGCCTGCCCGACGAGCGGGGGGCCACCCGCCTGCACGCCTTCGTGGTCCCGGCCTCCTCAGCGGACTCCGCCGAGACGCTGGAGAGCGAACTCATCGACGGTCTGCGCGGACGGGTCGCCCCCTACAAGGTGCCCCGGAGCGTGCGCCTGGTGCCCGACCTGCCGAGGACGCCCACGGGCAAACTCCGCCGCTTCCAGCTCCGGGCCTCCCTGGCGGCCGCCTCCCGGCACGACCCCGCGCGGAGCGCCCCCGGCTCGCCGCCGGCGGGCCCCGCCCCACTCCCGTAAGCAGTGAGAACGGCTCGGAGAGCCATGCACACGTTGCTCATCGACAACTACGACTCCTACACCTACAACCTCTTCCAGCTGATAGCGGCCACGACCGGGGTCGAACCCGAGGTGTGCCGCAACGACGACCCGCGGCTCCTGGGCCCGGGGCCCGACACCGACGCCGTGGTGGTCTCACCCGGCCCGGGGCGCCCGGACCGGCCCTCCGACCTCGGGCACGCCGCCGCGTTCCTGTCCCGCACCCGCGCGCCCGTGCTCGGCGTGTGCCTGGGCCACCAGGCCCTCGGCTGGCTGGCGGGCAGCCCCGTCGTCCCCTCGCCCAGGCCCAGGCACGGCGCGGTCGAGCGCGTCCTGCACAACGGCCGCAACCTGTTCACCGGCCTCCCCCAGGGGTTCCCGGCGGTGCGCTACCACTCCCTGTGCCTGCCGGACGGGGTGAAGGAGCACCTCGACGTGGACGCCCGGACCGAGGACGGCGTCGTCATGGGCGTCAGCGACCCCCGGCGCGCGTGGTGGGGGGTGCAGTTCCACCCGGAGTCGGTCGCCACCGAGCACGGCGCCCGGCTGCTGGGGAACTTCTTCTCGCTGGCCCGCCCCACGGCGCGCGGCGGATCGGCGCTCGGGAAGGGGAGGACCGCCGACTCCGCGGTGCGCCGCGCGCCCTCCCCGGCGCCCCGCCCCCGGACGCCCTGGCTGCTGCGGTGGCGGCGGCTGGAGCGAGCGCCGGAGGCCGAGTACCTCTTCCGCCTCCTGTTCGCGGACCTGCCGTACGCCTACTGGCTCGACAGCAGCCGCCCGGTCGAGGGGTTCTCCCGCTTCTCCTTCCTCGGGGCGCCGTCGGGACCGGACGCGGAGGTCCTGACCTACGACGCCGGTGCGGGCCGCCTGCGCGTCGGCGACGGGGAGGGCGCCCCGAGGCGCACCGAGGAGGGGTCGGTCTTCGACCTGCTGGAGGCGCGCCTGTCCGCCGCGCGCGCCCCCTCCCCACGCGAGCTGCCCTTCGACTTCAACGGCGGTTACGTGGGCTACATGGGCTACGAGGCCAAGGCGGACTGCGGGTCCCCCAACCGCCACACCGCGCGCACCCCGGACGCGCTGTGGATGTCGGCCACCAGGACCGTGGCCGTCGACCACCGGGACGGCGCCACCTGGCTGCTGGCCTCCTGCCGCGACCTGCCCGCCTCGGTGGAGGCGGCCGACCAGTGGCTGGACAGCGTCCAGGCGCTGGCGGGGGGAGGCGTGCGGCGCTCCCGGTCCGCCCCCGCGGCCCCGGACCCGGTGGAGCCGACGCCGTTCCTGAGGCGTCGGCGCGCGGGGTACGTGGCGGACGTGCACTCCTGCCTGGAGGAGCTCAGGGCGGGGGAGAGCTACGAGATCTGCCTGACCAACGAGGTCAGCCTCCCCTGCTCGGGCGACCCGCTGGAGACCTACCTGCGGATGCGCCGGGCCAATCCGGCCCCCTACGGGGCCTTCCTCCGCGCGGGGCCCGCGAGCGTGCTGTGCTCGTCACCGGAGCGCTTCCTGCGGGTGGGCGAGGACGGCACCGCCGAGTCCAAGCCGATGAAGGGGACCGCGCCGCGCCACCCCGATCCGGCCGCCGACGCCCGGCTGCGCGCGTCCCTGGCGCGGGACCCCAAGACGCGCGCTGAGAACCTCATGATCGTGGACCTGGTCCGCAACGACCTGGGACGCGTGTGCGAGGTGGGCGGGGTGAGCGTCCCCCGCTACATGCAGGTCGAGTCCTACACCTCCGTGCACCAGCTCGTCAGCACGGTCGAGGGCAGGCTCAGGCCGGGGGTGGGGGCCGTCGGGGCGGCACGCGCCTGCTTCCCCGGCGGATCGATGACCGGCGCCCCCAAACTCCGCACGATGGAGATCATCGAACGCCTGGAGGGACGGGCCCGCGGAGTTTACTCGGGCTCGCTGGGGTACTTCGCCCTGAGCGGGGCGGCCGACCTGAACATCGTCATCCGCACGGCGGTGGTCGCCGACGGCCGGATGACGGTGGGAGCGGGGGGCGCCATCGTCCTGGACTCCGATCCCGAAGCCGAGTTCCAGGAGATGGTCCTCAAGGCCCGGGCCGGACTGTGCGGAACCCGGGCGGACGAGACCGGACCGGCCGGCTCCGACCCCGGGCCCTCCCCGCGGCCGTCGCGCGCGAGCCGCGACACCGCGCGGTGACGGCCAGCGTTCCCGCCCCCGCTCTCCCATCCGACCGGCCAAGCACGAGGAGCCGTTATGACCTCCACCCATGAGCACGTCGACCAGCTTCCCGTTCCCTGCGCCCCGGAGAACGGCCCGCCCCTGATCCCCCTGTGCGACCGCCAGCACGAGACCATGGTGGTCGGGCCCGACTCACCCGGTACCGAGGCCACCCTGCGCGCGCTGCGCTCCATGGACTGCACCGCGGGCGTCCTGGCCCACTTCGACTGTCCCGCCGAGGCCATCGCGCACCTGGGCCAGCGCGGATGGGACTTCGTCTTCCACGTCCGCCGGTCCGGCGCCGAGGACACGGCGGCCCTGCGCGAGGCCGCCCGGGGGGCACGGGGCAAACACCTGTCCGTGCTGTCGGCGTCCGACCGTTCGCCGGGGTGCCCGCTCAACGAGACCGGCACGGACGCCCTGGTCTCGGTGGACGAGCTGACCCCGGCCGACCTGCACTTCGCCTTCTGGCAGCTCGAACGGGGCCGCGTCTACCTTTCCCCCGGTCTGGTCGACCGGGCCGCCGCCCACGGGCGGCGCCTGCACGGCGTGCCGGGCCCGGCCACCCGCCTGACCGAACGCGAACGCCAGACGCTGGCCCTCATGGCGCGCGGGCTGGAGAACAAGGAGATCGCCGCCCAGCTGCGGATCTCCCTGCACGGGGCCAAACGCAACGTCGCGCAGGTCCTGACCAAGCTCGACTGCACCAACCGGACCATGGCCGTGGTCAAGGCGATGAGCGGGACGGCGTGCGGGCTCGACCACCTGGCGCGGGGGAACTGAGGCGACCCCGGGTCCCGTACCGGCACCGCCGCGGGCCCGGCCCGTCGAGGCGCGGCGGCACGGGCGGTACCGTCCCGGTCGCGGCCCGCCCCGGCGGCGTGCCCTTCCGGCACCGGCCGCCCCGGCCGTCAGTCGCCGTCCTGTTCGAGGTCGAAGCGCTCGCGCGCCCGCTCGATCTCGGGCGTGTGCGCCGAGATCCAGTCGAGCAGCACGTCCACCGGGTGCCGGAGCGTCTTGCCCAGCGGGGTGATCCGGTACTCGACGGCGACCGGCCGCGAGCCGACCACCGCGCGGTGCACGATGCCGTTGCGTTCGAGGCGGCGCAGGGTCGCGGTGAGCGACTTCTGGGTCACCGAGGGGATCGCGCGGCGCAGTTCGTTGAAGCGCGAGGGGCGCTCGCAGAGCACGTTGAGCACCTCCATCGACCACTTGTCCAGGATCTGGTTGAGGAGCTCGCGGTGCGGCGCGGTGACGCCGATGTCGTCGTGGGCTGCCTGCCCGGTATCCGTCATGACACCTGGTTTCGTTGAAGTTTCCTTTTGATACCAGGTATCAACATTAGGCCAAGTTGGTACCAGTCGTGAGGACACAGGCAATGGCCGTTCAGCGTTTCACCCCCGAGGGCATGATGCAGCCCACCCCGTACCACCACGTCGCGGTCGGCACCGGTACGCGCCACGTGCACGTCAGCGGACAGGTCGCCCGCCGCGCCGACGCGACCCCGGTGGCCCCGGGCGACCTCGCCGGGCAGGTGGCCCAGGCGCTGCGCAACACCGCCGCGGGCCTGACCGGGGCGGGGGCGACGTTCGACGACGTCCTGCGGCTGACCTTCTACGTCACGGCGTGGGAGCCCGGCAAGATCGACGCCTTCATGGCGGGGGTCGCCGAGGTGGCCGAGGAGATCGGTCTGCCGACACCGCTGCCGCCCTCGTCGCTCATCGGCGTGGACTACCTCTTCGAACCCGACGTGCTCGTCGAGGTCGAGGCGACGGCCCTCCTCGACTGACGGCCGTCACCGGGCGCGGCGGGCGGAGGACGTGACGTCCTCCGCCCGCCGGGTAGGAAGGGGGCGGACGCCGGTTCGCGGGCGCGGGGGAGGCGGGCCGCGAACGCGGCGGCCCCGCGCGCACGCGCCCTGTCGGGTCCGGTGGGGCGCTCCGACATGGATATTTGTCGTGCGACAACAAAAATTTGCCCTGCGGAGTTTGTTGTCGTTCGTGAGGGAACGCTAGTGGTTGCACCAGCGCCGCCCGCCGGGCCGCGGCACCCGAACCGCGGCCGCGAGCGGGTCAGCGCACCGGTGTCTGCCACGGCAGACAGACAGGAGCACACAGGACCAGAGCACCGGGGGTTTCCTCTTGTCCACCACGCTGAACAAGGACACCGTGTCGCAGGCCGACACCGACCACACGACCCTCGTCCCCAGGACGCGCACGTCCTCGCCGGGTAAGGAGATCCCGGCCGAGGAACTGCTCGCCGAACTCCACGGCCTGGACGACGACGACCCGCGCGCGGTCAGGCTGCGCGAGGAGGTCGTGGTCCGCTACCAGCCGCTGGTCAACAAGCTCGCCCGCCGCTACAACGGCCGCGGCGAACCGCTGGAGGACCTCAAGCAGACCGCCATGGTCGGGCTGGTCAAGGCCATCCGCGGCTACCGGCCCGACCGGGGCAAGCCCTTCATCTCCTACCTGATGCCCACGGTCACCGGTGAGATCAAGCGGCACTTCCGCGACCACACCTGGGCCATCCGCGTCCCCAGGCGCCACCAGGAGAACCGGATCAAGCTGCGCCAGGTCCTCAACACCTTCCAGCAGACCCACGCGCGCGTCCCCACCAACGCCGAGATCGCCAAGGAGATGGGGCTGGACGAGGAGGAGGTCGTCGAGCTCGTCCAGGCCTCGGAGTCCTACCGCTCCCTCTCGCTGGACGCCCCCGACTCCTCCGACTCCGACGGCCAGGAGGGCTCCCGCCTGGAGGACCACCTGGGCAGTGAGGACGAGGGCCTGGAGCGGGTCGTGCAGCGCGAGTCGCTCAAGCCCGCCCTGGCCCGCCTGCCCGAGCGCGAGCGCGAGATCCTCAAGCTGCGCTTCTTCGGCGACCACACCCAGACCGAGATCGCCGACCGCATGGGCTACTCCCAGATGCACGTCTCCCGGCTGCTGAAGAACACCCTGGAGCAGCTGCGCGAGGACGTGGGCGAGCGCGGCCCCGCCCGGGGCTGAAGAACCCCGCCCGCTGTCCGGAGGGCGCCACGGGGGCCGCCCTCCGGACAGCGGAACGACCCCGATCCGCCTCCTGGCCGGTGCGGCGCCGTGGAGGGCCGCCCTCAGCGGTCGCGGGCCCGAGGCGCTCAGCCCGTCGGCCGCGCCGCCCCGGCGTCCTGCTCGGCCGCCTCGTCCTCCGCCCCGGTCCGCCCGCCGCCGAACACCTCCTCGACGAGCCTGCGCGTCGTCTCCTGGAACGTCTGCGCCAGGGACAGCCCAGCGTCGTCCACATAGGTCAGCGAGGCGGTCAGGGTCCTGCCTCCGTCGGCCGTGGCGTACATCAGCGCCGCCGAGCCCGCGATGCCGCCGTTGTGGTGGAAGAGGGTGCCGCCGTCCGTCTCCTGGACGAACACCCCCAGGCCGTAGCCGACCTTCGCCTCCGGGGTGCGCATCTCGGCCAACAGCCCGGTCGGCAGGAGCCTGCCGCCCATCAGCGCGGAGAAGTACGTCCGCAGGTCCCGGGTGGTCGAGATCATGTCACCGCCGCTGGAGATCCAGGAGGGGTTCTGGCGGGTGACGTCCACCGTCCTCTCCCGGCCGTCCTCCTCGTAGCGGTAGTAGGCGTGGGCGTGCGGCTCGGGGACCTCCGTCTCGGTGGTCGGCACCACGGTGCCGGTCATTCCCAGCGGCCCCAGGAACAGCCGGTGCATCTCCTCGGCGAGCGAGCGGCCGGTGACCCGTTCGATCAGCAGCCTGGCCAGTACGTAGTTGGTGTTGGCGTAGCTCCAGTCCGTCCCCGGCTCGAACCGGGAGGGCTTGGACAGCGCCAGCCCCACCAGCTCCTGCGGCGGGTAGGTCCGGAACCGGTCCTCCACCCACTCCCGGCCCGCCCAGGCGACCCCCGGCTCGAACGTCCCGTCCTCGTAGAGCTCGCCGGTGTGGTTGAAGACCCCGCTGGTGTGCTGGAGCAGCATCCGTACCGTGATCCGCCCGTCCAGCCCGAACCCGGACAGGTGGTCGGCCACCCGGTCCTCCAGCCCGACCCTGCCCTCGGCCACCAGCATGAGCACCGTGGTCGCGACGAGGTTCTTGGTGGCGCTGCCGATCCGGAAGTGCCCGTCGACCGGCGGCGGCTCCGGCTCGCCCAGCCTGCGCGCCCCGGCGCTGCCGACCCACTCGCCGTGCTCGTCGTGCACGCGCAGCTGCATCCCGACGAAACCGGAGTCGACGATCTCCCGCATGGTCCTGTGCAGTTCCGGGCGGTCCTGCTCGGTGGAGGGGAGGGACATGGTGGTGTGCTCCTTCGAAGCGGTGACGCGGTGGGGGTGGGGAGGGGGTCGCCGTGGGAGGCGGCGGCGCGGATGCCGGGTTCGGCGGTGCCATCGTCCCTGAAAGCGGTTCGGTGCTCTTCCCTCCGGTGCGGCGCTGGTGCGGCTCGCTGTTTCTGACAATGGAAAAGCTACGTTGCGTTCAGGGTTATGGCAACGGAGAATTTGAGGGAAATCCACGGATACGCAGGTAGATGCGGGGAAATTATTGCAATGGTTCTGAAGCTAACGCAACGAAACTCGCCCCAGGTGTTGCAATGGATGGAAAACGAACGCTACGGCCGCCCGTCCCCGGCGATCACGCCCGAGGCGGTGCGCGACGGGCCCGATGCGTCGCGGCGGAGCGGTCCCGGACCCGCGGTGGCCGCCCCTTGCCGTCGGCGCGGGACGGCCGGGCCGGTGGGCGCGGTCAGAACCCGAGGCGCCGGGAGGGCGTGCGCCAGGAGCCGGTGAAGAACGCCGGCGACGTCTCCGGGTCCTCGAAGTTCCCGATGCGCTGCCCCTGGAGGAGCTGGAGCGCGGGGAACCTACCCTTCTCGAACAGGAGGATGTTCAGCGAACCGCCGTACTTGAACCACCCGATCTCCTCCCCCTTTTCCACGTCGACAGGGTCCTCACGAGTCACTTTGGCGAATTTCTGCCTGAACTCGACGGA
Source organism: Nocardiopsis sp. CNZ308 (assembly GCF_004217075.1). Classification (NCBI taxonomy): domain Bacteria; kingdom Bacillati; phylum Actinomycetota; class Actinomycetes; order Streptosporangiales; family Nocardiopsidaceae; genus Nocardiopsis; species Nocardiopsis sp. CNZ308. The sequence continues at coordinate 5,452,282 of NZ_SHKJ01000001.1, forward strand.
GGCGATCGAGTTGAGGCCGACGGGGACCATTCCGACGAGACCGTCGCCGTTCCCACCCGTGGCGATGACGAGATAGCCCCGGCGGAAGTGCTCGAACATGCTGTAGTCGTACCCGTATCCGATGTTGCCCTTGTTGAGCATCTCGGGGAAATTGCGCATTCCGTAGTAGACGCCGCCGACGTCGTCGCGCGATTCCACCACGCGCCCCGCGACGGGGGAGTGGTACCGGTGGTACGACTTGGGCAGCAGCACGCAGGACACCGCCGTGCCGCCGACGAACCTGCTGGCGTAGTCGGACCCGTCGAGCAGCTGCCTGACGTTCATGGTGACCGTCTTGACCGGGATCCGCGTCTCCTCGGTCAGTTCGTCGACGATCATGTTGATGACGCAGTCGGCCGGAGCGACCACCACGGACTCGTCACCGGGCGCGTCGACCGGCCGTTTCCCCTGTTTGACCTCGCGGACGAAGAACTCGTTGAAGTTCCTGTAGCCGCCGGCCGGGACGACGTAGTCGTCCATCCTCGGCCCGAGTTCCCTCATCCACTCGTCCACCAGGCCGAGGGATGCCTCGGAGTCCATGTAGCGCCCCTGCAACTCCGTGAAGAGCGCGGTCATCCGGCACCCGGGGCCGGAGGTGACGAAGACCATGCCGTAGTCGTTCTCGTAGCTGATCCAGCTGAACTTCTCGATGTAGTCCAACCCGTTGGCGACACCCGGACGCCACCTCTCCCACTCGCGGAAGAAGTCGCACAGGTCGTTGACCGTCCTCCCGCGCCAGTCGTGGCGGACCTCCTCCGGCGCGTCTTCGGGGACCGGCCTCACGTGCCTGATCGCGGCGTCGTACATGGTGGCGAAGCCCTCGAAATCCTCCCTGTACCAATTCTCGATCAGTTCGACGAATTCGTCGATGTCCTGGATCTGGTCCTGCGGCAATGTTCCCCCTCTGTCGCGTCTGCCGGGCTTGCTCGGCTTCGGCGCGATGGTCGGCGATCAACCGTCGGGCGCGTTTCCGCCGGATGTGGAAAGCGGTCGAGCGGGAACGGTTCCCGTTCGAAGGACCGACCCTCGCCCGCGATGCGGTGCGTATGCGCGACATCGAGGATTCCCGGGGTTCGCGGGGCCGTAACCCCGGGGTGTCTTCCCGCCTTTCCCACGACGGGTTTGGTGATCGCTCTTCCTTTTTGCGGAGGCGAGGCGAGGGGTTTGTCTGTGTGCTTTCGGCTGGGCTCCGTCCGGGTTTCCCGCATGTCCGCGCAGGGGGTCTCCGCGCCGGGTGACGCGGTGCGCGGCGCCGCCGACCTGCTCGCCGGGCTGCGCGCCGCGCCCCCGCCACGGTGACCACGGCGGAGAGCGGGGAAGCCGGGCGCCCCGAGCCCGGGGGCGGTGGCCTCACACTCCGTCGCGCGCGGCCCGCGGGGCCGCGCCGCCGCGGGAGCGGGCGTGGTACGCCGCCGCGAGGCAGGCCGCGACCAGCAGGAGCGCGAAGCTGCCGACGAGGGCGGCCCGCAGGCCGAGGAGGGCGAGCAGGCCGCTCACGGCGATGACGCCGAGCGAGCTCGCCGTGCGCAGGAGCGCGAACATCTCCGCGCGGCGGTCGGGCGGCGCGAGTTCGTCCAGGGCGAGCGAGTAGAACGTGCCCAGCATCGGCAGGAAGAGGCCGATGACGGCCGCGCCGGTGAGCGTCAGGGAGAGGTGGCCGCCGACCAGGACCAGCCCCGAGCCAGCGGTGGTCGCCGCGAGGAAGGCGATGACCTGCCAGGGGGCGGGCGTGCGGTTGCGCACGCTGACCCAGACCCCGCCCGCGACCGAGCCCGCGCACAGCACGAGGGCGAACAGGAAGGCCCAACCCGGTTCGAGTCCGAAGGCCAGCGCGAAGGAGACCGCTCCGACCTCGACGGCCGCGACCGCCCCCGAGCTCGCGGTCGCGCAGAGCAGCCAGAGGAGCGCCGCGCGGGGTACCGGCGTCCGTACGCGGGGCGCCCCGCCCACCTGGGGCCCGCGGGCCCCGGGGACACGCGGCATCAGGAGCAGCGGGCCCACGCCCAGCGCGGTGACCGCCGCCATGGCCCAGACCGGCGAGACGGCGCCGAGCACCGAGGCGAGCACGGGCGACAGCGCGAAGCCGACCTCGTTCAGCGTCGCGGCCACGCCCAGGGCGCGGGGGAGTCCGGACGGTTCAACGAGGTGGTTGAGCAGGAGCCGCTGGTAGCCGTACGCGGCGCCGTTGACGGCTCCCGCGGCGGTGACCGCGGCGAGCAGGAACCCGAAGGGGGCCTGCACCGCCGCCAGCACGGTGACGGCGACGAGCGCGAGCGTCCGGACGGCGATGAGCGCGCGCAGGTAGCGGGCGCCGTTGAACCGGCGGCCCAGGCGTGACACGGGGACGGCGCCGAGCACCTGCGCGGCCGTCATGGCGAAGACCAGCCCCGCGCCGGACTCGGCCGTGCCCGTGATCGGGAGGGCCACCAGGGCGAAGGCGATGGGGGCGGCGGCCTGGGGTACGCCGAACATCCCGTACCCGACCTGCCAGCGCACGACGTCGAGCCGGGAGCGCGACGCGCCGGTGTCCCGCCCGGGCGGCCTCGCCTGGGTCCGTGCCATCATGGCCTCGCATCCTCGCGCCCGAGCGCGCTGGGGGTCGGCTCCGGGGCCGAACAACGCAGACGATGGGCATTATAGTGCTCACCGATGTGACCGTCGATGGAACTGCTGAGCGAGGACGTGTGGCCGAGCGGATACGACCGGAGGTGGTCGTCCTCGTGGGCAGGCGCATCCGCTCACTGCGGACGGACGCGGGGCTGAGCGTCGCGGGGCTCGCCGAGCTCAGCGGGGTCAGCCGGCGCATGCTCACCCAGATCGAACTCGGTCAGGCCAACCCCAGCCTCGCGACGGTGGACCGGATCGCCTCCGCGCTCGGGACGACGTTCCCGGCACTCGTCGGACTGCTCCCGGACCCCTCGCCCGACGGGGTCGAGGTCTGGTCGACCCCGAACGGGAGCTGGGCCTACCTTCTCAAGGCGACCGAGACGCCCCAGGTGTCGGTCGAGCTGTGGAAGTGGCACATCACCGGGGACGACGGCTACCGGGCGGCCCCGGCGGCGGACGCCTCCGACTCCATGGCGCACGTGCTGCGGGGCCGCCTCCGCGTCCGGTCGGGTTCGGCCGACCTGAGTGTGGGGGAGGCCGAGTCGGCGCGGATCGCGGGCGGCTCCGGGCACACGTTCGAGGCCGCCTCGGACGCGGTCGACTTCCTGTGGGTGGTGACGGTCCCCCGCACCGGCGGCTGACGGGCGGTGCCGCGGGAGCGGTCCGTGGGCCGACCGGGCGGTCCCGGCCCCCACCGCGACGGCGGGGGCCGGGACCGTCGACTCACAGGCCCTCGCCGAGGGCGGCGACGACCTCGCGGGGGTAACCGGCTGCGGCCAGGGGGGCGACCACGTCGCGGTCCAGGTCGGGCAGGTAGCCGAACAGCACGTCGGCCGGGCCCGCGATCTCCACCCCGCCCAACGCGGCGGGCAGCAGCAGCGTCCGGGCCCGGCCCAGCTCACCGCGCCAGCCGCCCGAACGCACCCGGACGGGCGCCCCGACGTTGGTGAGGACCTGCGCGGTGGCGAACGTGTGGCGCAGGGGCTCGGCGGTGCCCGCGTGCCAGCGTTCGAGCGCGAAGTGCGGTCCGGCGCAGCAGAACACCCGCTCCACGCCGTCGCCGACCCCGATCCTCAGCCCCGGGTGGAAGTCGGGCCTGTGCTCCGGCCGGACCTGGGCCATCAGCGCCTCCAGGTTCGCGCGCCACCGCTCGTCCGGGACCGGTGAGCCGTCCTCCATCTCCCAGCGCATCGCGTGCTGCTGGACGTCGGAGGTCTGCTCGATCTCGTAGACCAGGGTCCGGGGGCCGAAGCTGTGCACGGTGCCGCCCGGGACGTAGACCGTCTCGCCGGGCCGCACCGGCAGGCGGCGCAGCACGGCGTCGAAGTCCTGGTCGAGCAGTGCCCGGTGGAGCCGCTCCCCGGACACCCCGCTCCTGACCCCGCACAGCGCGGTGGCGCCGGGAGGCGCGTCGAGGATGTGCCAGGCCTCGGTCTTGCCGTTGGGCTGCCCCTCCAGCCGCCGGGCGGTGGCGTCGTCGGCGTGCAGGTGCACCGGCAGCGTCCCGGAGGCGTCGATGAACTTGGTCAGCACCGGGAAGACCTCCCCGGACCAGCCCTCGCCCATCAACCCCTCCGGCCACCGCGCGACGAGCTCGCGCAGGGACCGGCCCGCGAGGGGCCCGTCGAGTACCGTGCTGCCGTTCCCGTCGACGTCGCTGACCTCCCAGGTCTCCGCGACCGCCCAGTCGGGCAGCCCCTCCCGGCCCAGGCGGCGGGCGATGGCGTGGCCGCCGAACACCAGATGCCGGGCCGGAGCGCTCACCCTCAGCGGGTACCAGTCCACGGCCGTCCCCGTCACAGGACCGGCTTGCCGCCGGTGACCGCGACGCGGGCGCCGGAGACGTAACTGGACTCGTCCGACGCCAGCATCACGTACACCGGAGCCAGCTCCGACGGCTGTCCGGCGCGGCCCATCGGTACCTGGGAGCCGAAGCCCTCGACCTGCTCTGGCGGCATGGTCGAGGGGATCAGCGGGGTCCAGATCGGCCCCGGCGCCACGGAGTTGGCCCGGATGCCCCGGGGCGCCAGCATCTGGGCCAGCGTGGCGGCCATGTTGGCGATGCCCGCCTTGGTGGCGTTGTAGGGCAGCAGGGTGGGCGGCGGGGCGTCGGAGTTGACCGACGTGCTCGCGATGATCGAGGAGCCGGGCCGCATGTGCGGCACGGCGGCCTTGGCGAGGTGGAAGAACGCGCTGAGGTTGGTGGCCAGGGTGTGGTCCCACTCCTCGTCGGGGATCTCCTCCAGCGTCTCGTGGGTCATCTGGAAGGCGGCGTTGCTGACCAGGACGTCCACCCGGCCGAACTCCTCCACCGCCTTCGCGACGAGGGCGCGGCACTGGGCCGGGTCCGCCAGGTCCCCGGGGGCCAGGACGGCTTTGCGGCCCGCCTCGCGCACCCAGCGCTCGGTCTCCCGCGCGTCGTCGTGCTCGTCCAGGTAGCCGATGAGCACGTCGGCGCCCTCACGGGCGAAGGCGATGGCCACCGCCCGCCCGATGCCGCTGTCGGCGCCGGTGATGACGGCCGCCTTCCCGTCGAGCCGCCCCGACCCCCGGTAGGACTCCTCGCCGTGGTCGGGCCTGGGGTCCATGGCGTCGGTGCGGCCGGGCGGGGTCTGCTGCTGTGACGGCTGGGGCACGAGTTCCTCCCGTAGACGAAGTGACCACAAGGCTACGTTCCGTGCGCGCCGGTGGCGGGGAGGGGCGCGGCGTGGCCGCGCGTCCCGGGGGCGGCCCTCGGGAGAGTGGTCGGGCCCTCCGGGGGAGGGGTTTCCCCGGCGTCCTATCCTAGTACTAGAATGCGGAGTGTGGAGCTGACACCCGCCGAACTCACCGTCCTGGGCCTGGTCATCGAGCGCCCCCGGCACGGCTACGACCTGGAACAGGCCATCGAGCTGCGCGGCGTCCGCCAGTGGACGGACATCGGCTTCTCCTCGATCTACTACCTGCTCGCCAAACTGGAGAAGCGGGGCCTGGTCCGTGTCCCGCAGGCACCCGCCGCCGCGAAGTCGCGCCGGGTGTTCCACGCCACCGACGCCGGAAGGCGGGCGGCGCGCGACGGCGCGCTCGACCTCATCCGACAGCCGCGGCCGGTGGCGCACCCGCTGCTGGCGGGCGTCGCCAACCTGCCCCTGCTCTCCGAACGCGAGTACGCCGAGGCGCTGCGCGACCGGCTGGCCGGGGTGCGCGAGCGCATCGCCGCGGTCCGGGAGGCCGAGCGGGCGCAGGCGCCCTCCGCGCTCGCGGCGCGCGAGGTGTTCTCGTACTCACTGAGCCTCCTGGAGGCGGAAAGGTCGTGGCTCGCCAGCCGAGTCCAGGTGCCCGATGACGGACAAGACCGACTTCAAGAGAACCCTTGACGCCTACCGGGCGCGACGGGACCGGTTCCGGATCACCCGGGTGCCGGACCTGCGCTACCTCATGATCGACGGCCACGGTGACCCCAACACCTCACCGGCCTTCACCGAGGCGGTCGAGGCGCTCTACCCGGTGGCCTACAAGCTCAAGTTCGCCAGTAAGCGCGAACTCGGGCGCGACTACGTGGTCATGCCCCTGGAGGGCCTGTGGTGGGCCGAGGACATGGACGCCTTCACGGCGGCGCGCGACAAGTCGCGATGGGCCTGGACGATGATGATCATGGTCCCGGACTGGACCGACCAGGACATGTTCTCCGCCGCCGTGGAGCGTGTCGCGGCCGGGAAGAGGCCCGCGCGCCTGGACGACGTCCGCCTGGAGACGCTGTCCGAGGGCCTCTGCGTGCAGACGCTGCACGTCGGCTCCTTCGACGACGAGGCGGACGTGCTCCGGCGGATGCACCACGAGTTCGTCCCCGACAACGGGCTGCGCTTGGCCGGCAGGCACCACGAGGTCTACCTCAGCGACTTCCGCAGGGCCGCGCCGGACAAGCTGCGCACCATCCTGCGGCAACCGGTCGTCGCCGTCCCCGGGAGCGGGGCCGGGACCGCCGCCGCGGACGGGTGAGCGGCGCCGCCCGCCCCCGGTCCCCGGGTCGGCTCGCCGCCGCGCCCCGCGGTCCTCCTCCCGGACAGGGCGGATCCCGTGCGCCTCCCGGTGTCCTCGGCGGCCGGTAGGGTCCCGCCATGAGTTACGCGCTGACGACCTACGTGGTCGACCTCGACGTCCTGCACGGCTCCGTCGGGTCGAAGGACGACAAGTTGCGCCGCATGATCGGCGGCCGGTTCAGGCAGCACCTGGCCCACTTCGACTCCCAGTTCGACCACGTCGTCGACGCGGGCGGTCCCGCCATCCGCGACGCGATCCGCGCGGTCATCGAGGGAGGGCCCTTCGACGACCGGCACGGCACCATGTACGGCTACGCCTACAAGTGGATCTGCGAGTTCCACGGCCGCGCCCTGTTCAACAACGACTTCTCCCCGATGAGGTACGGGTGGCTGGAGACGGTCGACGCGGGCCTGAAGGCACTGGGCGTGACCGCGGTCGGCGTCGAGGAGTTCAGCTTCGGCGGCTTCCCCTCGCCGATCCCGGCGCCCGAAGACCTGCCGGGCTACGGCGAGTGGAGCCTCACCGAGTGTCAGAAGGCCCTCGAACAGTGGGAGGCCACCACCGACGAGGGCCGGGCCGCGCTCGACCCCGCCGTCCTGAGCGCCGCCGAGTCCTGCGTGGACTGGTGCCGGACCGCCGTCGCGGCGGGGAGGGGCGTGGCCGGTTTCTTCAGCTGACCGGCGGCCGGGCCCGCCCCCGCCGGGGGGTTCCCACGGGGCCGCGCCCCACACCGGGACCGGCCCCGTCGGCGCGGGGACGGTACGGGCCCGGGGAGTCCGGAGGCGCATGGCGCCCGGCTTCAGCGGAGCCCGCTCGGGTGCTCCCGCGCCTGGTCGCGCCCGGTCCCGTCGTCCTCCGAGGGGTCCGCGCGCTGGTCGGGGGCCGTGGGCAGGGGTTCGGGCCGGTCCGGGTCGGCTGGCCTGCCCCGCCCGGGCAGGAAGGCGGCGACGGCGAAGGCGGTGAGCGCGGCGAGGGCGCCCAGGCCCAGGAGCAGGGTGAAGGCCTCCCGGGCGGGGAGGACCTCCGCGCCCGCGGTCATGGTCACGTTGGCGATGACCACGCCCGCGACGGCGCTGGCCACCGAGGTGCCGATGGAGCGCATCAGGGTGTTGAGGCTGTTGGCCGCCGCGGTCTCGGTCCGGGGCACGGCCGCCATGACCAGGGCGGGCATGGCCCCGTAGGCCAGGCCCACGCCCGCGCCGATGACGGTGGAGGCGATCACGAGCTGCCAGACGGCGGACATGAACACCAGGCTCAGGCCGTAGCCGAGCGCGACCAGCAGGGCGCCGACCATCAGGGTCGTCTTGGGGCCCCTCGCCCGGGAGATACGCGCCGAGACCGGGGACATCGCCATCATCACCAGCCCGTTGGGCGCCATCACCAGACCCGCGACCAGGATCGTCTGTCCGAAGCCGTAGCCGGTGACCTCGGGCATCTGGAGCAGCTGCGGGACGACCAGGGACATGGCGAACATGGAGAAGCCGAACACCAGGGACGCGGTGTTGGTCAGCAGCACCTGGCGCCGCACGCTGACGCGCAGGTCGACCAGCGGGTGCGGCGTACGCAGCTCCCACCAGCCCCACACCAGGAGCACCGCGACCGCGACGGCGATCATGGCGGCGGGCACACCGCTGCCCCAGCCCCAGTCCGAGCCCTTGGAGACCGCGAGCAGCAGCAGGAGCAGCGCCACGGACAGGCCCACCGACCCGGGCAGGTCGAACCTGCCGCCCGCGCGCACCCCGGACGCGGGGACCAGGGTGCGCACCAGCACAGCGGCCCCGGCCGCGAGCCCGGCGGCGACCCAGAACAGCACGTGCCAGTCCGCCTCCTGCACCACGAGCGCGGCGGCGGGCAGCCCGAGCGCGCCGCCCACTCCGAGCGAGGCGCTCATCAGCGCGGTCGCCCCGCCGAGCCGTTCGGGGGGCAGCACGTCGCGCATGATGCTGATGCCCAGGGGGATGACCCCGGCCGCCAGGCCCTGGAGGGCGCGGCCGACGACCATCGGCACCAGGCTGTGGGCCAGGGCGCACAGCACCGATCCGGCCACCAGGACGGCGAGGCTGAACAGCAGCATGCGGCGCTTGCCGTACATGTCGCCCAGGCGGCCGACCGTCGGGGTGGCGACCGCGGCCGCGAGCAGCGTGGCGGTGATCGCCCACGCGGTGTCCCCGGGGGTGGCGCCCAGCAGGTCGGGCAGGAGGGGCACGAGCGGGATGACCAGGGTCTGCATGAGCGAGACGACGATCCCGCCGAAGGCCAGGACGGCGACGATCACGTTCGGCCGTAGGGGAGGGGCGGCGTCAGCGGGCGCTGCCGCTTCGCCAGGGGCATGGGTCATGGAGTGGTTCCCCGTTTCCGGACGTACGAAAGCGCCCACTTTTAAGTCAGGCGCATGACTTACGCTAACAGTACGTACCCCGACAGCGCCCCGCTGTCGGGCGCGGAGGTGAGGAGGGCCACAGTGGGCGGATCGTTCGGCGGCGGCGTCCGCGTTCCGGCCGGGAGCGCCCGTGCCGGACGCGCACGGTGCCGGAACCCGGAGCGGCCGGAGCCGGTGGGCGGCCGGAACCCGGGATCGGTACGGTGGTCCCTGTGAATGGCAGGGTGACGAGGTCGGACCGGGTCGCCGCGACGCGGGAGACGATCCTGGCGGCGGCGGAGCGGCTCTTCGCCGAGCACGGACTGGCCGGTGTCTCCAACCGGCAGATCAGCCAGGAGGCGGGGCAGGGGAACAACACCGCGGTCAGCTACCACTTCGGCTCCAGGGACGGCCTGGTGCGCGCGATCGTGCGCAGGCACAACGAGCAGATCGAGAAGCTGCGCCTGCGCATGGTGCTGAGGTTCGACGGGTCCGACCGGGTGAGGGACTGGATCGCCTGCATGGTGGAACCCCTGGCCCAGCACCTCGCCGACCTGGGCACACCCAGCTGGTACGGGAGGTTCAGCGCCCAGGCCGTCAGCGACCCCGCCTACCGTGGGACCGTGGCCGCCGAAGCCCTCAACTCCCCCTCCCTGGTCCGGGTGGGGGAGGAACTGCGCAGGTGCCTTCCCGACCTGCCGGCCGAGGTCCGCAGGGAACGCCAGGACATGGCGCGCCATCTCATGGTGTACATGATCGCCGAGCGCGAGCGCGCCCTGGCCGAGGGGGCCGACACCCCCAGGGACTCCTGGCACCGGGCCGCCGTCGGACTGACCGACGCCCTCACCGGCCTCTGGCTCGCCCCCGTCACCGGGTCCGGGGCGCGGGCCGTCGAGTAGACGCGTCCGCCCGACGCGGGGGACCGGGCGGAGCGCGGGCGGCGGGAGCCCTGGCGGCCCGTGGACGCCGCTTCCTGCCCGAGCTGGTGGACCTCATCATGACCTGCCGGATCCACCCGGGGGCCGTCTTCGACCTGACCCTTCCGCTCGGGGAGGTGGCCGAGGGGTGCAAGGCGATGGACGAGCGCCGCGCGGCCAAGGTGCTGCTCACCCTCTGACCCGTGCGCTCCCCACCGGTGCACGGCGGCGGAGCACCGCGGAGGTCCACCGGTGGGACACGCTCCCCGTCCCGGGCGCCGTGCCCCGCCCCGCGCGGGGGCCCGCCCCGGGGCGGGGAGCCCCGTCGTGGGGCGGGCGCTCCGGATGAGGTCGGGGTCTCCCATTGACCCAACATATCAACGAGCGTTAGTTTGTTGGTATGTCCTCCGACTCCTGTGAACTCCTCTGCCTCGACCTTCCCCAGGCCGAGGCGGTCCGCGCCCGCGTGCCCGCCGACGATGACGTCCGGCTCGCCGCCGATCGGGCCCGGGCCCTGGCCGACCCCACCCGGCTGCGCGTCGCCCGCGCGCTGGCGGTCGGCGACGAACTGTGCGTGTGCGATCTGGCCTGGGTCTGCTCCGCCTCGCAGAACCTCGTCTCCCACCACGTGCGCCAACTGCGCACCGCCGGGCTGGCCGCCTCCCGGCGCGAGGGCAAGCTCGTCATGTACCGCCTCACCGACGCGGGACACGCCCTGCTGGCACTGCTGCTGCCCGACTCCGCACCCGCCGTGAGAGAGGGCTGAACCGTGTCCGACCTGTGCTGCGGCGGCGACGGGGCGTCCGAGCCCCGCCGGGACCGCCCGACGCCGAACCTGACAGCCGCGCCCGCGTCCCGGGCCCCCGACTCGGTCACCTGCTCCTGCTGCTCGGGCGGCGACGCCCGCGGGCGCCCCCGCCCGGTCACCGCCGACGGTGTTCCCAACGACGGTCACGCCGGCGCCGGGGCGGCGTCCGACGCCGACGGCTGCGGCGACCCCACCTGCGGCGCCGGCGCCCCGGAGCCGGAGGAGACACCGGGCGCGTGGTGGGACTCGGCCACCGTCCGGTGGGCGGGCCTGGCCGGTGCCCTGTGGCTGTCCGGACTGGTCGGCGAGTGGCTCGCGCCGGTGCCGGTCCTGGCCACCGTGCTGTTCGCGGGAGCGATCGCGGCGGGCGGGCGGACCTTCGTCCCCGGCAGCCTGCGCGCCCTGCTCCGCGGCAGGCTGGGCGTGGGCACGCTGATGACCGTGGCCATGGCCGGAGCCGTCCTGCTCGGCGAGGTGGGCGAGGCCGCGATGCTCGCCTTCCTGTTCTCCCTGGCCGAGGCCCTGGAGGACCACGCCGTGGCCCGCACCCGCCACGGCCTGCGCGCCCTGCTCGACCTGGTCCCTCCCCGGGCCACCGTGCTGCGCGAGGGCCGCGAGACCACCGTGGACCCCGCCGACCTCGACGTCGGGGACCTGCTCCTGGTCCGGCCCGGCGAGCGCGTCGCCACCGACGGCGTCGTCCGCGCGGGCCGCTCCACCGTGGACACCTCCACCGTCACCGGCGAATCCGTCCCCGTCGAGGCCGTCGAGGGGACCGAGGTGTTCGCCGGGACCGTCAACGGGGGCGGAGCCCTGGAGGTCGAGGCCACCGCGCGGGTGGCCGACAACTCCCTGTCCCGGATCGTGCACGTCGTCGAACGCGAGCAGGCTCGCAAGGGCGCCGCCCAGCGCCTGGCCGCCCGGATCGCCCGGCCCCTGGTGCCCGGCATCCTCGTCGCCGCGGCCCTGATCGCTCTGGTCGGCTCCCTGTTCGGCGATCCTGGAGTGTGGATCGAGCGCGCCCTGGTGGTGCTGGTGGCCGCATCCCCGTGCGCCTTCGCCATCTCCGTGCCCGTCACCGTGGTCGCCGCCATCGGCGCCGCGAGCCGGTCGGGCGTGCTGGTCAAGGGCGGGGCCGCCCTGGAGGCGTTCGGAACGGTGCGGGTGGTCGCCCTGGACAAGACCGGAACCCTCACCCGCAACGCGCCCGCCGTGGTGGCCGTCGCGCCCGCGCACGGGCGCACCCGCGAGGAGGTCCTGGCCCTGGCCGCCGCGCTGGAGGCGCGCAGCGAACACCCGCTGGCCGCCGCGATCCTGGCCGCCCACCCCGACCCCGCACCCGCCCGGGACGTGGCGGCGGTGGCCGGAAACGGCCTGACCGGCACCTCGGCCGACGGCACGCCCCTGCGGCTCGGCCGCCCCGGCTACATCGACCCCGGGCCGCTGGCGCCGGAGGTGGCCCGACTCCAGGAGCAGGGCGCCACCACCGTCCTGGTCGAGGCCGACGGCCGCCTGGTCGGCGCCGTCGCGATCCGCGACGAGCTGCGTGGCGAGGCCGCCGAGGCGGTCGCCGCCCTGCACCGCATGGGCGTGCGCACCGTGATGCTCACCGGCGACAACGAGCGCACCGCCCGCGCCCTGGCGGCGCGGGTCGGCGTCGGCGAGGTCCACGCCGACCTGCGCCCCGAGGACAAGTCGGCCCTGGTCAGCGCTCTGCGCCGCCACGGGCCGGTGGCGATGGTGGGCGACGGCGTCAACGACGCCCCCGCCCTGGCCACCGCCGACACCGGGGTGGCCATGGGAGCCATGGGCACCGACGTGGCGATCGAGACCGCCGACATCGCCCTCATGGGCGAGGACCTGCGGGCGCTGCCCCGGGCCCTGGCCCACGCCCGCCGGGCCCGGCGGATCATGCTCCAGAGCCTGCTGCTGTCGGGGGCGATCCTGCTGGTCCTCATCCCGCTGTCCGCGTTCGGGGTGCTGGGTCTGGCGGCGGTCATCCTCATCCACGAGCTGGCCGAGGTCCTGGTCATCGCCAACGGGGTGCGCGCCGGGCGCCGCGCTCCGGTCACTGTCTCCCCTTCCGCCTCCTCGGACGCGGACGCCGCGCGGACACCGGAACACACGTGAGCGCCGCCGCCGCACCGGTTTCCCGCCGCCACCCTCCTGGCGGTGCTGCTGCCCGTCGCGCCCTACACGGTGTCGCTGTCGGCGGCGGCCGCGGTGCGCCTGGCCTGCCTGGGAGCGGTCGCGTCCGGGGTCCGCGCCGTGGGCCGCGACGCCGCCGCCACCGGCTCACCGGTCCGGGAACGGGAACCGGCGGGCCGGTCCTGGACGCGGGCCCCGCACCCGCCGTACCCGCTCAGGCGGACCGGCGCGTACGGGCCTGACCGGCAAGGCGGGCCGAGCCCCGGGTCCGGGTGGACCGGCGCCCGCGCCCCGCCCCGAAATCACGGTCTTCCCCGGCCTTCCTCGGTACGGTCGAACCCTCACGCCGAGCGCATCCGGAGGTCACGTGCAGCCCTTGTCCCTCGCCCAGATCGCCGCCGCCACCGGCGGACGGGTCACCGACGCCGATCCCGCGACCCAGGCGACCGGGGTCGCCTTCGACTCGCGCGGGGTCCGCCCCGGGGACCTGTTCGTCGCGCTGCCAGGGGAGGGCCGGGACGGGCACGACTTCGCCCCGGCCGCCGTCGGGGCCGGGGCGGTCGCGGTGCTCGCCGCCCGCCCGCTCGACCTGCCCGCCGTGGTGGTGGACGACCCGCTGACCGCCTTGGGGAGCTGGGCCCGCGCCCATGTCGAGGCGCTGGCGGATCTGGACGTGATCGCGCTGACCGGCTCCTCGGGGAAGACCTCCACCAAGGACCTCATCGCCCAAGTGCTCCAGCGCGCCGGAGCCACCGTCTTCACGCGGGGGTCGTTCAACAACGAGATCGGCCTCCCGCTCACCGCCCTGGAGGCCACCGCCGACACCCGCCACCTCGTGGTGGAGATGGGCGCACGCGGACAGGGGCACATCACCTACCTCACCGGCATCACCCCGCCACGGATCGGGGCGGTGCTCAACGTCGGCACCGCGCACGCCGGGGAGTTCGGCGGCCCGGACATGACCGCGAAGGCCAAGGGCGAGCTGGTCGAGGCGCTGCCCGCCGCGGCCGAGGGCGGGGTGGCGGTGCTCAACGCCGACGATCCGCGGGTGGCCGCGATGTCCGCGCGCACCAAGGCCGAGGTGGTCACCTTCGGCGTGGAGCACAGCGCTGACGTGTACGCCACCGATGTCACCCTCGACGGGCGGGGCAGGGCGTCGTTCACCCTGCACACCCCGACCGGGGCCGCCCCGGTGCGCCTCCAGGTGGTGGGGGAGCACCAGGTGCCCAACGCGCTCGCCGCCGCCGCCATCGCCGGTGCGGCGGGCATGGACGTCGACCAGATCGGTAGGGCGCTCACCGAGGCGGAGTCGTTGTCGGAGGGGCGGATGCGCGTCACCGAACGCCCCGACGGGGTGACGGTGGTCAACGACGCCTACAACGCCAACACCGACTCCACGAGCGCGGCGCTGCGCGCGCTGGCGCACCTGGGCCGGGGGAGCGGGGGACGCACGATCGCCCTGCTGGGGGAGATGCGCGAACTCGGGGACGGCTCGGAGCGGGAGCACCGCAGGGTCGGCGCGCTCGCCGCGTCGCTGGGCGTCGACGTGCTGGTCGCGGTGGGCCGGGCGGAGGCGCACGCGCTCGCGGACGAGTACGGGCCCGGCGGCCAGGTGGTCGCGGACAGGGCCGCGGCCGGGGAATGGCTGGAGCGGTACGACCTCCGGGCCGGGGACGTGGTGCTCGTCAAGGGTGCCAACGCCCTGAAGCTGGGGGAGCTCGCGGACGCGCTCGCGGCCCGGTAGGCGGGGGCCGCCGCGGGCGCCCCGCCCGGCGGGGCGCCCGCAGCCGTCGCCGCCCCGTCGGCGGAGCAGCGGTGACGCGACCCCGACGGAGGATGCGCCACAATCTCCGGATGACCGACGACCGCTTCATGCTGATCCACGACCCGGAACTCCAGGCCAGGGGCGAACGCGTCCTGGGCGCGGAGTTCCGGGCGATGAGCGAGAGGGTGCTGCGCGCCACGGAGCTGACCTCCCGCCTCAACGTCCTCCCGTTCGACGACGAGGAGGGGAAGGCGGCGCTGTTCGAGCAGATCCTGGGCCGTCCCCTCCCCGCACGGGTGACGATCTATCCGCCCTTCTACACCGACCACGGCCTGCGCCTGGACCTGGCCGAGCGCGTCTTCGTCAACCAGGGCTGCACGTTCCTCGACTACGCGGGCATCCGGTTGGGCGAGGGCGTGATGGTCGGCCCGAAGGCCACGTTCATCACGGTCGGCCACCCGGTGGACCCCGGCGAGCGGCGCCGGTTCCTCAGCGGTGCGCCCATCGACGTGGCGGAGAACGTGTGGATCGGCGCCGGTGCGACGATCCTGCCCGGCGTCAGCATCGGCCGCGACGCCGTCGTGGCCGCCGGGACGGTCGTGGCCGACGACGTTCCGGCCGCGAGCCTGGTCGCCGGGCCCAAGGGCACGGTGCGCCGACGCTGGTAGCGCCGGACCGCCGGGGCCCGAACCGGGTACTCGTCCGGACGGCCCCTCAGCCCGGACGCACGTTGCCCAGGAACCGCTCGACGGTGATCTCGATGACCACCCGGTCCGGGTTCTCCCGCGGCGTCTTGTAGCGCTCGCCGTAGCGGCGCACCGCCTCCGCGACCCGCTCGGGGTCGTCGGAGACCGTCGCGCGGCCCTCCACCGTGCACCAGGAGCGCCCCTCCACCTGCGACACCGACACCCGGGCGCCGGGATGGGCCGCGAGGTTGCGCGCCTTGTAGCTGCCGCCCGAGGAGATCACCCGCACCAGGCGCGCCTCGGCGTCGTAGGTCGCCCCCACCGGGACCTGGTGGATGGACCCGTCCGGGCGCGGTGAGGCCAGCGTGCACAGCCGCCGCTGCGCCCAGAACCGTGTGAACTCGTCCTCGTCCATCCCGCCCCCCTGGTCCGGTCGTCCCCAGCATCCCACCGCCCCGCCCCGGCCCTCCACCGGGGCGGGGACACCGGTGTGACCCGTGTGGCGTTGACGGTCGGCGCCCGGTGGCCGAAACCCGGGGACGGGCACCGAACCCGTCCCTGACGGGCGCCTGCTCCCCTCGTGCCGGTGGCCGACGAGCCGACACACCGCGGCCCGGGCGCCACCTGCGCGGAGACCGGAAAGCCTGGCAGCGCGGGCGTTTTCACGCCACAATCGGCGCCATGACACGTACGCGGTGGGTCCGGGCGGGTGTCGCGGCGACCCTGTTCCTGGGCGCGGCGGCCGTCCTCCTGTGGCTCGCCGACGGCCCCGACCCGCTCCGGGCGCGGGCCGCCGCCGGTGTCGGCGCCGGCGCCGTGCTGGCACTCGCCGTGACCGCGCTCGCCCGGACGGGGCGGGCCGCGCCGCGCCCGACGGCACCGGCGACCGGCGACGGCGCGGCCAACACCCTCACCGGGGGCGTGAGCGGCGGCACCGTGATCCAGGGGCGCACCCTCACCGTGCACCAGCCGAGGCACCACACGGTCATCGACACGCAGATCGTCCACGCGCCGGCCGCCGAACCCGACTGGCCCGTCGTCGTCGGGGTCCTGCCCAACGAGGCCGACCACTTCCAGGAGCGGGACCTGACCGGTCGGATGGACCACGCGGCCCGGGGCCGCCCCGGGGCCGTGCCGGGCCTGGTCCTGACGGGGATGGGCGGGGCGGGCAAGACCCAGCTGGCCGCCCACCACGCCCGCGCCCTCCTGGCGAAGGGGCGGGTCGACCTGGTGGTGTGGGTTCCCGCGGCCGAACGGTCCGCCATCACGCAGACCTACGCCGACGCCGCCCGCCGGGTCGTCTCCGGCCACGTGGACGAGGACCCCGAACGGGCGGCCCACCAGTTCCTCGCCTGGCTCCAGACCACCGACCGGCGCTGGCTGGTCGTGCTGGACAACCTCGACGTCCCCCGGCACGCGAGCGGTCTGTGGCCGCCCAGCGCCACCCCCGCCACTCCCGCCGCCGACGGACCGGGACCGCAGGGCCGCCTCGTGGTCACCACCCGCCGCACCGACACCGCACTGGCCGGTCGGGGCCGCACGTTCGTCGGCGTCGGCACCTACGCGCCGCCGGAGTCCCTCGCCTACCTGGCCACCGCGCTCCGCGACCTGCCCCGGACCCCCGGCGAAGCGGAGCTGAGGGCCCTGGCCGACGAACTGGGCCACCTGCCGCTCGCCCTGTCCCACGCAGCCGCCTACGTCCGCGACCGCAGGAGCGGCATGACCTGCGACTCCTACCGCGTCCTGCTCCGGGACCGGCGCCGCACCCTGGCGAGGGTGTTCCCGGAGAGGGAGAGCCTGCCCGACGACGGATCCCGGACGGTGGCCACCACCTGGGCGGTCTCCGTCGAGCACGCCGACACCCTGGCCCCCCAAGGGCTGGCGCGGCCGATGATGCGGCTGGTCAGCGTGCTGGACCCCACCGGCATCCCCGCCGCGGTCCTGACCTCGGAGCCCGTTCTGGACCACCTCCACCGCGCACGTCCCGAGGGTCCGCGGCCCACGGGCCAGGACGCCGACGACGCCCTGTCCGCGCTGGCCAGACTGCACCTGGTCACCCGCACGGGGTTCGGGCACGACGCCGTGGTGGGCGCGCACCGCCTCGTGCAGCGCGCCACCCGGGACCATCCCGCGACCGGAGCCGACCGCGACACCGTGCACACGGCCGCCGAGGCGCTCCTGTCGGTCTGGCCCGTGCGCGTGCACGCCAGTTCCCTGGGGCAGCGGCTGCGCGCCAACGCCGCCGCGCTGGACGAGCACGGCGGCGAGTGGCTGTGGGGGGACGGCGCGCACCGGGTGCTGTTCGCGCTCGGGCGCAGCTTCGGCCGCTCCGGCGCGCTCTCCCAGGCCGCGGCCCGGTTCGAGTCCCTGGTGGAGGCCGCCGACCTCCGGCTGGGCCCCGGGCACCCGGACTCGCTGGCGGCCCGCCACGAACTCGTCCTGTGGCGCGGCATGGCGGGTGAGGCCACCGACGCCGCCCGGGCCTTCCGGGACCTGGTCGAGGACATGACGCGGGTCCTGGGCGCCGACCACCCCCAGACCCTGGTCACCCGGGTCCAGGCGGCGCGGTGGCGCGGACGGGCGGGTGACTCCCGAGGCGCGTGCGAGGCGCTGGAGGACCTTCTGCCGGGCCTGCTGCGCCGCCTGGGCCCCGACCACCCCGAGGCGCTGGCCGCGCGCGGCCATCTGGCCTCCTCGAAGGGGCGGGCGGGTGACGTCGACGGCGCCATCGCGGACTTCGAGGCCCTTCTGCCCGACCAGCTGAGGATCCTGGGGCCCGGCCACCCCGACACCCTCAGCACCCGCGGCCAGATCTCCGCCTGGCGGGGCGCCAGGGGAGACCACGCGGGCGCGCTGGACGGGCTCGGCGAACTCCTGGCGGACCAGGTCCGGTATCTGGGCGCCGACCACCCCCACGTCCTCACCACCCGCCACATCCTGGCCCGTTTCCGCGGTGAGTCGGGCGATCCCCTGCGGGCGGCCGAGGCGATGGAGGCCCTTCTGCCCGACCAGCTGCGGATCCTGGGGCCCGACCACCCCAAGACCCGGGAGATCGGTGCCGATCTGGAGCTGTGGCGCCGGAGGGCACGGGTCGGCGGGGGAGGGTGACGCACTCAGTCGACGGCGCCGACAGCCGCGCGGCTCAGGCCTTGATCTCGCGGAACCGGGGGACGCCCGTGAGGAGTACGACCGCCTCCCACAGGCGCAGGGACTCCTCCCGGCCCGGCGGTTCGGCGAGGACGGGGCCGAAGACCGCCCGCGACGCCCCGTCGGCGCCGGCCAGGGCCAGGATGGGCGTTCCGACCTCACCGTGCACACGGCGCACGGCGTCGTGGTGGGAGGCGCGCAGGAAGGCGTCGTGCTCCTCGGAGAGACCGGCCCCGGCCAGGTCCTCGGGCAGCCCCGCCCGGCGCAGGGCGTCGGCGAGGCCGCCGGTCCACTCGCCCTCCGCGGCCTCCTCCCCGGTCCACGAAGCCTCGTGGAACCGGCCGAGCGCCTCGTGCCCGTGGCCGCTCTGCACCGCCGCGCACACGCGGGCGGGGATCCACAGGTAGCCCTCCGTGTCGCCCTCGGGGTCCTCGTCCCTGCCCTCGTTGAGCACCGACAGGCTCATCACCCGCCACCGGACCGTGACCGGGCGCTCCTGGGAGACCCCGCGCAGCCAGCGCGCGGTGACCCAGCTCAGCGGGCAGGACGGGTCGAACCAGAAGTCGACCGTCCAGGGCTCGTGGGTCATGGCGGGGCCTCCTCGTCGCGGCGTCACGGCCGCCCGAGCGTACTCTCCCTGGGCACCAGAGCGAACCCCGGGCGCACGCGGCGCGACTCGGCCGCGCCCTCCGCGCCGCCCTCCAGCCGGGCCAGCAGCGCGTCCACCGCGGCCCGCGCGATGGCCTGCTTGTGCGGCGCGATGGTGGTGAGGGCCGCCGTGCAGTAGCGGCCCTCCTCTATGTCGTCGAAGCCCACGACCGCGACGTCCTCGGGCACCCGCAGGCCGCGTTCGGTCAGCGTGCGCATGGCGCCGATCGCGATGAGGTCGTTGTAGCAGAAGACGGCGTCGGGCGCGGTCCCCGAGTCCAGGAGGCGGGCCATCGCCTGGGCGCCGTCCCGGCGCGTGTAGCCGTCGGTGCTGGCCACCAGGGCGTCGTCCGCCGCCGCCCCCGCCGCGCTGACGGTCTCGCGCCATCCGCGCAGGCGCAGGTGGGCGGGCTGGCGCGAGCGGCCGTGGCGGGCGCCGATGAAGGCGATGCGGCGGCGGCCCAGGTCGAGCAGGTGCTGGGTGGCGGTGCGGGCGGCGGCCACGTTGTCGATGGCGATGTGGTCGTAGGGCGCCTCGTACTCGCGCTCGCCCAACAGCACCAGGGGGGCGTCGTGCCCGCGCGCGAGCAGGTCCTCGTTCTCCAGCTCGATCGGGCTCAGGATCAGCCCGTCGATCAGCCGGGCGTGGAAGCCCTGCGCGAACAGCACCTCCTGGTCCCTGCGGCCGTAGGTGTGGTCGAGCAGGACGATGCGGTCGAGCCCGGCGGCGTAGTTGATCACGGCGTCGGCGAGTTCGGCGAAGTAGGGGTTGCCCAGCTCGGGCAGGGCCAGCGCGATGATGCCGGTGCGGCCCTTGCGCAGGTGGCGCGCGGTCAGGTTGGGCCGGTAGCCGAGTTCGTCGATGACCTGCTGCACGCGCTGGCGGGTGGCGGGTGTGACGTGGCGGTAGCCGTTGACCACGTTGGACACCGTCTTGACCGAGACGCCCGCATGTTCCGCGACGTCCTTCAGGCTGATGGCCACAGCGCCTCCTCCGCACACGGCGCACACGTGCACGACCGTGCGCGTCCCCGCCGACCCGGCGGCGTTCCCGCGCCGTGCGGCCCGCGTGGCCCGTCGGCCTGCCGCCGTCCCCGACCCGCCGACCGTCCGCCCACACGTGGCCCCGTGCGTTCTCCGGCGATTTTTCTATCGTTATACAGCACGCGGCGGCTGCCCGTGCGAGGCTCCCGTCCAGGAGGTCCGCCGTTCGTGTGCTCCGGAACCGCCCTGGTCAGGGTTTTTCCGAGCGGGTTTCCGGGTCCGCGCGGGCCGGTGTGACCGTGCTCTCATCATGGGGAACCGTTTTTCCCACGTTGCAAAGATCGCGGCACCGCCGCACACGGTCCCTCGCCCCGGGTCGCGGACTACGGGTCCAGTACCGCGTCCGCGGCCGTCCAGCGGGACGTCCAGCGGCGCGTCGAGTCCGCCCTCCCATCCTCACGGTGACGGCCGCATCCGTGCGGAATCTGCTGGAAGGGAGCTTCGGATGGGGAACTCGGAATGGGCCCGCGCGCCGATCGGGATGGACGCGGGGCGGTGGACCACCTGGGGCGGGTGCCGCCGGGTGCTGGCCGTGGCGTGCACGGTCGCCGACGCGCAGCGTTTGATGGACCCGGTGGCGACCGTGGCCTCCGACCCGCGCGTACAGGTGGTCTTCACGGTCGCGCCCGACCAGGTGTTCGGGGCCGGGCTCGCCGCCTGGCTGGCGCGGGCCGGGGTCGTGGTGGTGCCCTGGCAGCAGGCGGTCAACACCCGCTTCGACCTCGCCCTCGCGGCCAGCACCAGCCGTGTCCTGGACCGGATCCACGCGCCCGTGGTGCTGTTCGCGCACGGCGTCGGCTTCAACAAGCTCACCCCCGCCCACCTGGGCGGACAGGGCGCGCTCGCCCGCGCCACCTACGGCCTGGGACGCGAGGGCCTGGTCCGGGACGGCCGCCTGGTCGCGGAGCGGATCGCGCTCGCCCACGACGACGAGGCCCTGCGCCTGGCCTCCGCGTGCCCCGAGGCGGTCGGCGGCGCCCGCGTCGTGGGGGACGCCGCCGCGGACCGGATCCTGGCCTCGTTGGAGCGGCGCCCGTGGTGCCGGTCCCAGCTCGGGCTGGGCCCCGACGACGTGTGGGTGGTGGCGGCCTCCACCTGGGGGCCCTCGTCGCTGCTGGGGTCCCGGCGAACCCTGCTCGGACGCCTGGTCGTGGACGCGGTGTCCGCGTCCTGCCGGATCGGTCTGCTCGTGCACCCGAACGTGTGGGCCGCCCACGGCGACTGGCAGGTGCACCAGTGGCTGGGCCCGCTCATCGCCCAGGGGCTGGAGGTGGTGCCGGTGGACGCCGAATGGGCCAGCGCCCTGGCCGCCGCCGACGCGGTGGTGGGGGACCACGGCTCCACCACCGTCTACGCCACCCTGACCGGACGGCCCGTGCTGGTGGCCGACGACGGGCGGGCGGACGTGGACGCCGCCTCGCCCATGGGACAGGTCCTGCGCACCCTTCCGGCCGTGCGCGGGGACGCCCCGCTCGCGGGCCGGGCCCCGCGCTCCGTTGAGGCGGCCGAGCGGGAGGCGCTGCGCGCCGTGGCCGCGCGGATCACCTCCCACCCCGGCCGCTTCGCCCAGCGCACGCGCGCGGTGCTCTACGAGGTCCTGGGGTTGGACGAACCCGACATCCTGCCCGCCGCGCGCCCGCTCCGTCCGCTGGGCTGGGACATGCGCGGGTGGGCGGCGTGACCCCGGAGGCCTCCCCGGTACGGGCCCGGCACACAGCGGCCGCCGATCCCGGGGAGCACGCGTTCACCGCCGACCCGTCCCGGGGGCGCCTTCCCGTGCGCACGAGGACTTCCGCTCCGTCCCGGGAGCACGTCCTTGTGGTGCCGGGTGCCCCCGACCCGCTCTGGGGGGACCTCCCCGCCGGGTCGGACGCCCCTTGCGTCGCCGACCCGTGCAGCCCTTTCGGTCGACCGGACATCGCCGACGTCCTCCTGTGCCGCTGCGGGCACGCGTCCCCCTCGCCGAGGGAGGCGGGGCTCGCACTGCTGCGAGCCCACCCGGGCTGCCTGGTGGCAGCGGTGCACGGCCCCGACGGACGGGGAGTCCTGGCCACCCCGTGGGGGCTCGTCCTCGTCACACCGGTCACCTCCGCCGGAGGCGCCGCGCGCGGCGCGGACCGGTGGGGGACGGTCGCGGCCGCGGCCCTCGTGTACGCGTGGCTGGTCAGCGGTCGCGACCTGACAGCGCTCCCCGACACCGTGCTCAGGTCCGCACGGAACCCGTCCGTCCCCTCACCACCCGACACCGGCGCGGGCGGCGGCCCCGCTCCGGAGCCCGCCCCCCTCCGGGGAGGGCCGCCCGTCCACGAGGTGTACGTGCGCGCCGAACCCCGGTGAGGGGGTCATCCCAACGCCTCCAGGCGTCCCTCCACACGCAGTCTGACCGGGTCCGCGGGCGGCAGCAGCTCCACCGCCCCCTCGTAGGCCTCGCGGGCCCGGCCGGGCTCCCCTCGGCGTTCGGCGAGTTCTCCGATCGCCTCCAGGGCCTTGCCCTGGCCGGAGGCCGAGCCGCGCTCGCGCATCACCTCCAGCGCCCGTTCCAGTTCCCCGGAGGCGGACGCGAACTCCTCCATGGCGGCGAGGACGGTGCCCAGGACGATCCTGGTCCGGGCCTGGTTGTAGGCGTCCCCGTCCAGGAGGGGGAGGGCGCGCTCCAGGGCCAGGCGGGCCGGGCCGAGGTCCCCGAGGGCGTGGCGGGCCCGGCCGAGCATGAACAGGCTGATGGCCAGGTTGTGGGTGACCCCGGTCCGCTCGTCCGTCGCCACCGCCAGGGCGAGGTGGTCGGCGGCCTGCCCGGGGAGGTGGTTCTGGAAGGCCACGATGCCCCGGCGCTGCTGGGTCTGGGCCAGGCGTTCCAGGTCCTGATGGCGCCGCCAGACCCGTTCGGCGGCGTCCAGGTCGGCCATCGCCTCGTCGACACCGGCGAGGTGACTGTGCACCAGCGCGCGGTTGTTCAGCAGCCGCGCGACCGTCGTCTCCTCCAGGTCGGCCGAGGGCTCCCCGAGAACGGGCGCGGCGGCACGCAGCCACAACCGCGCCTGGCCGTGGTGCAGGAACAGCGACCACAGGCCGTCCAGCAGGCGCGGCACGTGCTCGTGCGCTCCCAGCCGCGGCGCCAGTTCGGCCAGGGCGGCGAGGTTGTCGCGCTCCCGGTTGAGCCAGGCCGTGGCCTGCGCGGCGTCGGTGAAGGGTGAGCCCGCCACCGCCCGGTTGCCCGCGTAGGGCCGCAGCACGGCGTCGGCCGAGACCGCCAGGTCGGCGAACCCGGACACCAGACGCGTCAGCGACCGGTGGCGGGCGCCGGACTCCTCCTCGGCCTCGGCCTTCTCCGCGGCGTGCAGGCGCAGCAGGTCGTGGAAGGAGAAGCGCTCGGCGCTGTGCTCGGTCAGCAGGTGGTGGCGGGCGAGGGCGGCCAGCCCCGCCTCGCACTCGGCCGCCGGGCGGCCGGTGAGGTGGGCGGCCAGTTCACCGGTGACGTCGGGGCCCGGGTGCCAGGCCAGTCGCCGGTAGAGCAGGGCGGGAAAGACCGGCAGGGAGGCGTAGGACAGGTCGAAGGCGTTGCGCACGGACACGTCCATACCCATTTCCCTGCTCGCGGTGTCCAGGTGGTCGAGCCGACGGGGAGCGGAGCGCAGGCGCCGCTCGGTGTCCCGCCAGGTCCGGCTGCGGGTGCCGTGGTCGACGGCGACCGTGCACACGGCCACCGGCAGCGCCGAACACAGGGAGACGACGCCGTGCATGGCCTTCCGGTCGGCCTCCCCGTCGGGGGAGCGGCCGCTGAGTTCGGAGAGCAGGGCCACCCCCTCGGCCCCCGTCATCGGCGGCAGGTCCACGAACTGCCCGCCGTCCAGGCGCAGTCCGGCCAGCCGCAGACGCGTGGTGACCACCACCGTGCCGAGGTCGCCCCCGGGCAGCAGGGCGCGGACCTGGGCGGCGGAGAGGGCGTCGTCCAACAGCAGCGACACGGGCGCGTGCGCGGTGGCCGACCTCCACCAGGCCGCGCGTGTGGCGAGGTCCGCCGGTGCCGTCCCGATCTGCACGCCCACGGCTCGGAGCAGCACGTCCAGCACGTCGTGGGGGTCGGCGGGCGGGCCGGGGGAGAAGCCGTGCAGGTCCACGAACAGCTGCCCGCCGCCGCCCAGTTCCGGGTGCGCGCGCAGGAACTCCGTCGCCAGCGCGGACTTGCCCACCCCCGCCGAGCCCGTGATCACCACCAGCGCGTGGCGGCCGCGGGCGTGGGCGCGCGACACGGCCGCCTCCATCGCCCGCATCGGGTGGGGCCGTTCCACGAAGACGGCGGGCGCGGCGGGGAGTTGGCGGGGGACGAGGTCGGACGCGGGGGCCAGGCGCAGGTTCACGTCCCCGTGGAGCGAGCCGACCTGGACGGCGGTTCCGCTGATGTCGCCGCGCACGGTGTTGGTCCGGGTGCCTGGGTCGGTGGTCGGGGAGGTGTGACCGGGGGAGTCCACGTGGTCTCCTAAAACACCTGTGACAAATGGTGTGTAAGGGGCTCCTGGTGAGCCGGGTTTCAGTCCTCTCCAACCAGTGTTGAATTTCTTTCTTCGAAGGGCAACTTGCTGATCGTTCGGGTTGGCTCTAGGAGAGGTTTGTGTCTTGCATATGCACGTGCTAATGCGTTCGCTTATGCAAGAATGCGAGGTCATGGCCAGTCGGGACACGGTTTGATGCAGTATGAGAGGCCCGCCGCTTTGGGCGGCGGGCCTCATATCTGATGTGGCTGGAAGGTTAGGTGGGCGTCGCCGCAGAGATGAGGGGGGCGCTCCAAATCACCACCCAGGTCGCCGCAGCCCAGATCGAAGCTTTGAGTACAGTAGGAGACATCATCGGGCGTTTTCCTTCTTGCTCTTGTATTGCTTCAGTCGCAATTGCTGAGAGCTGGTAGAGGGTCCGGTGAAAGGCGGGGCGTTTCAGTCCTAGCTGGACGCCCCGCCGCTTGCCGTGCTGCAAGCGCACAGAATGGTGAACAGCACCAAGCTGGCGCCAAGCGGGTCAAATCCTACTCATGACGGCAGGCCCGCGCGCAGAGAAAACCGTTCTGTTACCCGTTGCCCAGGTTTTCGAGCAGTGTTCGGGAGACCTGGGATTCGGAGGCCTGCAACGTATCGAAGATCGCCATAGCCTGCTGGAGGCACGTGCGAGCTTCGGGTGTATCGCCACGTGAGCTGAGATGCTGGCCCAGAGCGAGCAGGGCCGTGGCGTGTTCCTTGCGCAGACCGTGCTGTTGCGCCGTTGATGAGGCCTTCCGCAGACGGGTTTCCACCTCGGTGTGCCGCCCGGCAGCCTCTTCGATCCGAGCCAGCCCCAGCAGCGCCTCGGTCCTCGCCTGAGGAGTCACGAACCCGTCCATCGCAAGGCTACGTCGAAAGCAAAGATACGCCTGGTAGGGATGGCCTGCTGCGGCGTGTGCCGTGCCCAGGTTCGTCAGAACCGTGCTCTTGGTCCAGGGGTCTCCGAAAGACTCCAGGATGCCCAACGCCTCATGAAGACACGACGCGGCCTGCTCCGGTTGGCCGCGGTACAGTGAAAGTTCGCCCATGTTCGCCAAGGCGACGGCCGCTTTGCGTCTGTCACCGCGTTGGCGGGCCATGGTGAGGACAGCCTCGCACAGCTCCCAGGCCTGGTGCCGGTATCCCAGTTGCTCGAAGGCGCCCGCCAGATTGAGTTGGACGCTCATGAGCGACCCCGGGTCCGTCGAACGCTCCAGGACGGTGGAAGCGTCGCTGAAGTCGGCGATCGCCTCATGGGAAGCGCTCACCGCCAAGTGGAACAGCCCTCGCATCGAAAGGCAGAACACGATGCCGGGGCGATGTTGGAGCGCTTTGAAGTCCTCCAGCGCGTGTTGGAGGTCTGCCACACTTCCGTGGTAATCATTGCGCGCGTAGGTGACCAGCCCCTGTTGGGCCACAGCCCAGGCCTGCCCCACGGGGTCTGCGGCAGCCGACCACCGTTCATAGGCCATCCAGTTGTGCTCTGCGGCCTGGTCCACCTCTCCCACACGCAGAAGGACGCGTGCCAGGTCGAAGTGGGCCCTGGCCCGTTCGCGGTCCTCCCCGTGATCGCGCGCCCACTCCACCATGGCGGTGTGCAGGGTGACAGCTTCGTGCCAGGGGCCGTACACGTCCATGTAGCCACACACCACTCGCGCCAGTTGCAGAGCCGTATGGCCCACGCCGTGCCGGTCCGCCTCCGACAGCATGGTGAGCACGGTCGCCAGTTCGCGCCGGAACCAGGCCATGGCCCTCTCCTCCGGCCACGGTTCCCCGGTTGGGGGCGGCTCGTGGCCGTCGCGTCCGGGCCGGTGCGGGTGCAGGGCGTGGTCGGCTCGGCTGGTCAGCGACAGGTAGACCGCGTACATCCTCTGCTTCGCCGCGTGGGCCTGCTCCGGGGACAGGCCGTCATGCCCGCAATGGCGGGCGTGAACCTGGAGCAGGGAGTGCATTTCGAAGCGGTCAGGTTCCGGCTCGTTCAGCAGGTGGGCGCTCACCAGATCCATGAGGGCTTGGCGCGAGGCGCGCTCGTTGGGACCGACCAGTGCCGCCGCCACCCGCCCGTCCATGCTGCGGGTGGGATGCAGGCCGAGCAGGAGGAAAGCTTCCCTGGCCCTCGGATTTACGGAGCGCAAGGACACGTCGAAGATACGCGAGGGGTCTCGCCTCCCTACCCGGAAGGCGCTCAGTCCCGGGGAGGAAGGTGAGGGCAGCCGGTGCAGCAAGTCGCGTGGTGACCAGGACGGATGGAGCTGGGCCAGGTTCGCCACCAGCCCGACGGCCATCGGCAGCCTGCCGCACCGGTCGATGATCTCGGTGATGGTTTTGACCTCCTCCCCGTTCCATGGCCGGTCGAGGGCGGCGGTGAACATCTCGGCGCACTCCTCGTCGGAGGGAAGCCCGAGCGGCAGGTGGTCGGCGCCGTCGATCTCTGGCAGGTGGAAGCGGCTGGTGATCATGACCGCGCACCGGGTCCCGCTGGGGAGCAGCGGGAGGACCTGTTCGGCGCTGGCGGCGTCTTCGAGGCGCAGCAGCAGGCGCATCGACCGTGTGTGCTCGCGCCACAGAGCGACGCGTTCGGCCAGGCTCAGCACGGTGGGCGGCACCGGCACGCGCAGCAGGCGCATGAGTTCGGTGAGGGCCTCCTCCGCGCTCAGCGGAGCGGCCCGCTCGTCGTGCCCGCGCAGGTCCACCGACAGCCGGGCGTCGGGGTAGAGGTCCTTGACGCGGTGGGCCACGTGCAGGCTCAGCTGGCTCTTGCCCACCCCCGCCATCCCGCAGACGACCCACAGGTGCGCGAAACCGGACTCGGTCTCCCGCAGCCGTGAGCAGAGCAGGCGCGTCTGCGCGGTGCGCCCCCGGAAGTGCCGGGGCTCGCGCGCCAGGTTGTCGACGACCGTGCGGGGCTTCCCGGTCGCGGGTGGCGGGGTCTGCGGCCCACCGTCCCCATCCGGACCGGCGGTGGCCCGCAGCAGCAGTTCGAACCGCCGCCGCAGCGCCGGGGAGGGGTCCACGCCCAGCTCCTCCGACAGCCGCTCCCGCAACCGCTGGTAGGCCGCGAGGGCGTCGGCCGTCCGTCCCAGGGCGTGCAGCCCGTGCAGGAGGTGGCCGTGCAGGGACTCGTTGACGGGGTAGGCGACCAGAGCCGAGCCCAGGACCTCCACCGCCTCCGCGTGGTCGCCCTCGGCGATGGCCAGCGAGGCCCACACCGCCAGTGCGTCCTGGTGGGAGCGTTCCATGGACACGCGCAGCTGTTCGACCCAGCGGCCGCCCACACCGGGCAGCGCGGGCCCCTTCCACAGCGCCAGCGCCTCCTCCAGGGCCGCGCGCGCCTCGGCGGAACGGCCCGCCTGGTGCAGGGCGCGGGCGCGTGAGCGCAGGCTCCGGAAGCGCTCCCAGTCCAGCGCCTGGGCGGGGAGGCGCAGCAGGTAGCCCTCGGCGGTGTGGGTCAGGATGCCGCGGTCCAGCCCGGCCGCCTCGATCTTGCCCCGCAGGCGCGTGACGTAGGTGTGCAGTGTGCTGCGGTAGCCCTCCGGGGGAGAGCCGTTCCAGAGCCGGTCGGCCAGATCCCGAAGGGGCAGACGCCCCGGTCCCGTCAGTGCCAGGGCGGCGAGGAGCGCGCGCTCCTTGCCCGTGGTCGGGGTGACGTGGCGTCCGTCGCTGCTCAGATGGATGGAGCCCAGAACACAGAGTCTCACCGGCGGATCCTTGGGAAGTGCCCCCGTTTATTGCTCTTGCCTATATGTGTGCCCCGCTGGGATTGTTGAAACTTCTTTCTGTCCCTTTATAATGGTGCTCGATATTCTGCACGTGCATTTTCTGGTGAAAGTTCTTCGCGGCAATATCGAATGTTGTCGGAGGTGGCCTGTGGGGTTTCTGTGTGCCCGGATGGCGGTGGGTGTCCCTGTCTTCTTCTCGGGTAAGCGTGCTGGTGAGGGGGCTGGCGTGCGTCGCGGAATTGCTTCGCGAAGCCCGTTTTCGGGGGCCCGCAGGGGTGGCGGCGCCGCGAACCGGGGGATGACCGGACGTGTACCTCCGGTGCGCGCTTGGCTGAACCACCGCCCGCCCGCGGGGCTCCCCGGCCCCACCCTTCCCGTGCGGCGCTCCGGTGCCGCACCGCTGTTTCCGGGAACGCTGATTCCACGGCCGGACACGCTCCGTGCCCTCCCCGAACTCCCCCTCCCCGCGGGTGCCGTTCTCCGTGCGGCGGACAGAACGCCGGAGCGGTGGGCGGACCACGGCCGCGTCCCGTCCGCGCGGGTGCCGGTGTGGCCGTCCCCACCCCGGCTGGAGCGGGGGGCGTACCGGGACGGGTCCGGCGGCGGCTACGGTGCTGTTGGGCACAGGACGAGCGCCGCGCCGCTCCGTGTGGCCCTTTTCTTTGTCGGTAGCTTCTTGCGGCCCCGCTCCGGGGCATCCTCCGGGAGGAACTGGTGAACAGCGGCAACCCCCCTGCACGGGACATGCGCCTGATCGTGACCGGAGGAGGAACAGGCGGGCACACCTATCCGGCCCTCACCGCCGTCCGCGCGCTGCGTGACCGGCTGGCGGCGGCCGGGGTCGCCCTGAGCGTGCTGTGGGTGGGCACGGCGGACAGCCTGGAGTCCCGGGTCGCCGCCGCCAACGGAATCCCCTTCGAGTCGGTCGCGACCGGCAAGATCCGGCGCTCGAAGAACCCCCTCAAACTCGCCTCCCGGGCCAACATCAAGGACATGAGCAACGTCCCCC
Organism: Nocardiopsis sp. CNZ308; assembly: GCF_004217075.1. Classification (NCBI taxonomy): domain Bacteria; kingdom Bacillati; phylum Actinomycetota; class Actinomycetes; order Streptosporangiales; family Nocardiopsidaceae; genus Nocardiopsis; species Nocardiopsis sp. CNZ308. The sequence goes on from NZ_SHKJ01000001.1 coordinate 5,481,706, forward strand.
GGGGCGTCGCGCAGGCCCGCGCGCTGGTCTCGGACTTCGCCCCGGACGTGGTGCTGGCCACCGGCGGCTACGTGGCCGTGCCCGTGGGCCTGGCCGCGAAGATGTGCCGCCGCCCCCTCGTGGTGCACGAGCAGACGGTCCGGCTGGGCCTGGCCAACAAGGTCCTCGCCCGCGTCGCGGCCCGTGTGGCGGTGTCCTCACCGTCCACGACCGAGCTGCTCCCCGACTCCGCGCGCGACAGCGCGGTCATCACCGGCAACCCGGTGCGCCCCGAGGTGCTGACCGGGCAGGCCGACCGGGCGCCCAAGGCGCTCGGGTTCACCGGCTACGACTCCTCGCTGCCCACCGTCTACGTCACGGGCGGGGCGCAGGGCGCCGTGCAGATCAACGGCATGATCCGCGACATCCTGCCCTGGCTGCTCGCGCGCGCCAACGTCGTGCACCAGTGCGGACCGGCGAACCTGGAGGAGGCGCGCCGCAGCGCGGCCCAGCTCCCGCCCGGCCTCGCCGAGCGGTACCACCTGACGGACTTCGTCGGCCCCGAACTCCCCGACGTGCTGGCGCTGGCCGACGTGGTGGTCTCCCGCAGCGGCGCGGGGACGATCGCGGAGCTGACCGCGCTGGGCAAGGCCGCCGTGTTCGTTCCGCTGGCCTCGTCGGCGGGCGACGAGCAGCGCCACAACGCCCGCCACCTCCAGGAGTCGGGCGCGGCGGTGGCCCTGCTGGACCAGGTCGACGCCCAGGGGCTCCAGGCGGCGGTGGAACCGCTGCTGGCCGACCCGCGGCGGCGCGCGCAGATCGCGGAGCGGGCCCGCGAGCACGGGCGTCCCGACGCCGCCGACCGGCTGGTGGACGTCCTGCTGGCCGCGGCCCGGGGATAGCGGGCGCCGCCGGGACGGCGGGCGCCGACTCCGCTCCCGCCGGGGCCCGGACACGGTTCGCGGCGGTCCCGGTCCCGGCCGCCGGACCGTCGCCGCGCCCTGGGAGGACCGCGGTGAACGGCACCGGCCCCGTTCAGATCCAGCCGTGTTCGGCGGCGATGTGCGCGGCCTCGTGCCGGTTGGCGGCGTCGAGCTTGGCGACGGCGGCCGCGAGGTAGTTGCGCACCGTCCCCCGCGAGAGCGAGACGCGCCGGGCGATCTCCTCCACGGGCGCGCCGTCGCGGGCCAGGGCCAGCACGTCGGCCTCGCGCGGGCTGAGCGGGGAGTCGCCCGCGCTGATCGCCTCGGCCGCGAGTTCGGGATCGACGTAGCGGCCTCCGGCCGCGACCTTGCGCACGACCTCGGCGAAGGTGCGCGAGGACACGGTCTTGGGCAGGAAGCCGCTCACACCCGCCGCGAGCGCCGACTTCAGGTAGCCGGGGCGGCCGTGGGAGGTGACGATGACGCACCGGCATCCGGGCAGCTCGGTGGCGAGTCTGCGGGCGATCTCGATGCCGTCGGGGCCGGGCAGTTGCAGGTCGAGCAGGGCCACGTCCGGGCGGAGTTTGAGGGCCATGGCCAGCGCCTCGTCGCCGGAGGCCGCCTGGGCGACGACCTCGAAGTCCTCCTCCAGGCCGAGCAGTCCGGCGATGGCGTCGCGGATGAGGTGTTCGTCGTCGGCGACGAGGATGCGTGTCATCTGGGGGCGTCCTTCGGAAGCGGGAGCACGGCGTCGAGCAGGAACCAGTCTCCGTCACGGCGCGCCGTGACGTGCCCGCCGAGCGCGTGCAGGCGCTCGGACAGCGCGCGCAGCCCGGTGCCCTCGCCGTCCCGCGCGGACCGCGGGGGACCGGCTCCGTCGTTGGCGACGGTCAGGTGCACCTCCCCGTCCTCGTTCGCGGTCGCGAGGGTGACCTGGGTGGCCGAGGCGTGGCGCAGCAGGTTGGTGACGCCCTCGCGCACGACCCACGCCAGGGGCTCCGCGCACCGCTCGGGGACGGGATCCCCGGTCACCGTGCAGCGGATACCGGCGGACCTGAGCAGCGAACGGGCGCCCGAGACCTCGTCCTCCCAGGTCGTGCGCAGCTCGCCGCGCACGACGCGGCGGACCTCGGTGCCCGCCTCCTCGGCCAGTCCGCGGATCGCGGAGATCTCCGCCGCGGCCCGTTCGCCGTGGCCGCGCCGGACGAGTTCGGAGGCCAGTGAGCTCTTGACCGCGATCGCGGCCAGCGTGCGGCCGAACACGTCGTGCAGGTCGCGGGAGATGCGCAGGCGTTCGTTGGCCAGGGCGAGCGCGGCGCGGTCCTCGTGGGCCGCCTGGAGTTCGAGCAGCACCCGCAGCATCCACGCGCTGGACCAGCACAGCCACAGGACGGCGCTGATCATCAGCGCCCCGACCAGCAGGACCACGACGTCCCCGACCCCCACGAGCGCGGTGTTCAGCACCAGCGCCGCCGCGTGGAGCAGCAGCGCCCGGCGGGCGCGGAGGGCCGGTGCGAGGCTCGCGGCCGCCGAGGCGATCGCCGCCGCGACCGTCATGTCCATCGCGGGAAGGGGAAGCATCAGGGACACGGCGACGAACGCCGCCAGGACCAGCGCCCACCCGACGGCGGCGGTGACGGGGAACCCCCGCGCGTGCCCGACGACGGTGTCGATGCCCCACTTGGTGACGAGGACGTTCCCGCCGACCAGGAGCAGGCACAGCACGGCCGCCGCGACCAGAGCGGTCAGGGGCGCTCCGGTGAGCCGGTCGGCCTCCACCGCGCTCCGGAGGAGGGTTCCGACCGGAGTCGCGACGGCCAGGTAGACGGACCAGCGCACGTAGGTCTCGAACCTGCGCGCGCCGACCAGCGGCGGATTGCTCATGGACGTGATTCTCCCGTCACACCCGCGCCGGTCGCTGTCCGGACGGGGTCAGGGCCGGTCCCGTCCCGCGCGTGCGCCACCACACCACCGCCGCGACGGCCGCGACGCCGACGCAGAGCACGGCCACGGCGGCGGACCCGGTGCCCGCCGAACGGTCGAGCGCGGGGTTCGGATCGGCGTGCAGGACCGTGAGGACCAGGGCGGCGAGTGTGTTGTGCAGGGCGTGGACCGCGACCGCGATCTCGATGCCGCCGGTGCGCCAGGTGACGACGGCCAGGCTGACGGAGAGCGTGAGGCACCAGAGGTTGAACCACGGATCGGTCGAGATGTGGACGGCGGTGAACGCCAGACTGGAGACGAGGACGCCGAGGAACAGCGCCGTACGCGGGCCGCGCCCCCAGCTCCCGGCGACGCGGAACACGAGCCCGCGGAAACCGTACTCCTCGCCCGCCGCCTGGAGGGGCGTCAACAGGAGGTTGACGGCGAAGACCGTGAGGAGTGTGGCGGTGGACCAGTGGACCTCGCGCAGGGGCATGACGGCGGGGCCGATGAGGGAGAGGAACAGCCAGAGGGGGCCGATGAACAGGAGCGCCCGGCCCAGCAGGTCGAAGCGGAAGCTCGACAGCACCGAGTGCAGCGAAGGGCCGCGCACCCCGTAGAGCCACCGTTGGAGCATCATGCTCCACGGGATGAGCAGGGCGATCGACACGAGGTTCGCGGCGAGGAAGAGCGGCGTGTAGTCGGTGCCGCCGAAGGTCGGGTTGGTCCTGCCCATCAGGCTGTCGGCGAAGGCGGCGGCCACGGCCAGAACGATGTTGGAGGCGAACAGCCCGGCGACCAGGAGCGCGATCGCGAGGACGCCCCGGCCGATCCGGCGCCTGTCCCCGGCGAGTACGCGGTGGTACTCCACGCCCGGCGGGGCGGGCCGCGGACCGCGGCGGCGCGGGTGCGGCGCGGCCGGGCCGGAGGGCGTGCGAGCGGGCGCCTGCGCCCCGCCCTCATTCGTGGGTGCGGGGAAGAGGGCCTCCGTCTGCGGGAGGGGAGACCGGGGAGAGCGGCCGTCGTTGCTGTGCATGGTTCGACGCTAGTACGGAGTGTGATCGCCGCAGGGTGCCGCGGGTCACGAGTTCCCTCTGCGTTCCGCACGGGCCGGGCATGACATCTGTCATGCCCCGGACGCGGCGGGTTCGGCGCGGGCGCGCACCGGCCGTATGTCGGCGGGGGCGTCTAGCATCGGCGCCATGACCACTCCGTCCCAGCTGCGCAAGGCCGCGCTCGCCCTCCCGGAGGCCGAGGAGGGCACCCGCTCCGGCATGGTCGCGTTCTCGGTGCGCGGCAGGGTCTTCGCCTCGGTGACCGGGGACGGCCGGGTGCTGCTGCGCCTCCCGGACGCCGAGACCGAGGCCGCGGTGGCCGCGCACCCGACCGGGGAGCGGTGGGTGCGGGCGGGCACGCCCGTCGGTTTCGGCGTGCCCCTGGCCGACGTCAACGGCCAGGACCTCAACGCCCTGGTCCGGCGGGCCTGGTTGTCCCGCGCGCCCCGGCGGTTGGCCGCGTCGGCCGAGGCCGCCGCGTCCGCGGTCCCGGGTCAGGTGGGGGACCTGCCCCGGGCCATCGGCGCACCGGCGACCCGGGCGCTCGCGGGGGCCGGACTGACCACCCTGGAACAGGTCGCCGCGCTCACCGAGGCCGAGCTGGGCGCGCTGCACGGGGTCGGGCCCAAGGCGGTGCGGATCCTGCGCGAGGCCGTGGCCGAACGCGGGCCGTCCCCGCGCTGAGCGGCCCCGCGCCCTCGGGCGCGGGCGGGAGGGCGCGAGCCCCCGACACGGGTGGTGTTCCGGCGAACCGGAACGCCATGGGTCAGGCCGTTCCCCCGGACCGGTCCGGCAGCCCGGCGGCGCGCCGCAGGCGCGCGAACTCCCCGATGAGCGGCCCCAGCTGCCAGTGCGCGTTGCGGCCGCTGGGGTTGGGCAGCACCCACACCCGGGCGCCGCCGATCTCCGCGTCCTGGGGGCCCACCGCCGCGCGGCGTTCGGCGAAGGCCTCCCGGTAGGCGGTCACGCCCAGGACGGCCAGCCACCGGGGCCGCCACCGCAGGACCTTCTCCCGCAGTCTGCGCCCGCCCTCCACGTATTCCTCCCGGCTCAGCTCGTCCGCCTGGGCCGTGGTCCGCTCGACGACGTTGGTGATGCCCAGGCCCAGGGACAGGAGTTCGTCCTCCTCGTCGGGCCTGAACTGGCGCGGGGTGAAGCCGGACCCGTGCAGGGAGGGCCAGAAGCGCGTGCCCGGCTTGGCGAAGTGGTGCCCGACCGCTCCCGAGGTCAGACCGGGGTTGATCCCGCAGAAGAGCACGCGCAGGTCCTCGGCGATCACGTCCGGGACCAGCCTGTCCCGGGCCGCCTCCAGTTCCGCCTTGCTCGGGCCGGGCCGGCGCGGTGCGGAGCGTGCGCGCGCACGCGCGGCCCCGGCCTTCGCCCCGCCCTCGTCCGACGGGCCCTCGGCTCGTCCACTCCCGGAGTCCATGTGCCACCCTTCCGTGTGCGCTGTCGGTGACGCGGGCGACCGCGCCGCTGTCGCGGTCACCTTCCCGGGACCACTGTGCCCCAAGCACCGGAAGGGGTGAACGCGCTCCCCGGAAACGGTGCTAGGCCTCCACCGCGGGCAGCAGGCGCAGCACCAGCGGGGCCGAACGCGGTTCGGGCAGTTCGGCGCCGTCGAGGACGACCAGACCGGCCCCAGGCGGCACGGGAACCTCCGCCCCCTCCCCGGGAGGAACCCGGCGGAACCTGAACTCGGGTTCGCCGACCTCCTCGCGCATCGCCGCCTCGTCCTCGGGGCCGGGCTGCCGCGCCGTCGACCGGCTGGTCCGCCCCACCGCTTCCGGGGAGCCCGGGGCGGCGGCGCCACTCCCTTGCGGCCTGGGCAGCGGCGTCCCGGGCACCAGCCACAGCGTCTCGCCGGGCGTGCACAGCCCGGCGAGTAGGCCGGGCAGGGTGTCGCCGGTGCCGGTGAGCCGCAGCGACGCGCTGTGGCCGCCGACCAGCCGTTCCAGGGCGGCGGTCTGCCCGTCCGAGAGCGCGACCGCCTCCAGCAGTTCCGCGGCCTCCTCCACCGGCGTCGCCGCCGAGGTGCCGCGCCGCAGCGGCCACCGGGGGAAGACCGGCCGGGGCCAGACGTAGGGCAGGCCGCCGGGCGTGCCGGGGAACAGCGGTGCGTAGTGCGCCGGGTCCTTGTACACCAGTGCCGAGCGGTGCGACAGGTGCAGCTCGCCGTCCCCCAGCCACGGCGGGAGCATGTCGCGCTCCCACAGCTCCTCCTCCTCGGGGACGCGGCCCCCGGTGAAGGCCAGCAGCGAGGGCAGCACCGAGTCGGCGTACCCTCGGCGGCGCCACTCGCGGCACACCGCCACCCCGTAACCCACCAGCGCGGGCACGAAACCGCGCCACATCGCCACGGCGGGGTGGCGCTTCCACCCGTACTCGGGCCACACCAGGGCCCGCAGCACCTGCATGGTCTCCACCCGCTGCTTGCCCAGCCTGCGGTCGTCCAGCGCCCGCGCGCACTCGGCGAACCCGGGGTGGGGCAGGAAGGTCTGCATCGTCCCCCCGTCCGGCCCGCGGCGTTCTCGCCGGTCAGGCCTGTCGTGCGGTCCGCTACCCGTCCGCCGCCGGTGTTACCCCTGCCGCCGGTTCACCCCTCTTCGGTCGGTGCCCGTCCACAGCCTGTCCGCCGACGGTGCCGCTCTCCCACCGGTCTGGTCGCGACCGCCGGTCCGGCCGCGCCCCCGGGGCGTAGTCCCCCGGGGGCGCGGGAGGGGTCAGACCCCGAACGCGGCGGGGTAGCCGATGGTGCCGGTCGGGACGGGGCGGTCACCGTCCAGGGCCATGGCCATCATGGCCTCGTCGGGAACCTCGAAGGGCGCCCGGATACCGAAGCGGGAGGCCGGGGTGAAGCCGAACCGCGGGTAGTAGTCGGCGTGGCCCAGGACGAGGACGAGGTTCTCCCCCATGGCCCGGGCGGCGCCCAGGGCCGCGCGGATCGCGGCCGAACCGGCCCCGGTGCGCTGGGCGGAGGGCGCCACCGCGCACGGGGCCAGGGCGAGGGCGGGTTCGCCGTCGACGTGGCAGCGGCTGAGCAGCGCGTAGCCGACCGGAGCGCCCTCGGAGGTCGTGGCGACCATCGACAGGCCCTCGATCCACGCCCGGGGGTCGGCGCGCAGGGCGTCGACGATGTCGGCCTCGGCGCCGGTGGGGAAGGCCGCCAGGAGGATGTCGCGGATGGCGGGGACGTCGTCGGTGGTCTCGGGGCGGGTGGTCCAGGTGGTCATGGTTCCGTTCTCGGTGTCGTCGTCGGCGTTCTGGCGGGTGTTGTCGGTGTCCCTCACCGCTGGCGCCCCCGGAACCGGTAGGTGGCGCGCAGGTGCCGGGTGATGTCCTTCCTCGCGGCCTCGCGGTCGGCGCGCAGCCTCGCGTCGGTGCGGGAGGCGGCGTAGGCGTTCTCCCGGAGCAGCTGGTGGTAGCTGTCCAGCCTGCGGTGGGGGATCTCTCCCGCCTCGACGGCGGCCAGCACCGCGCAGCCCGGTTCGCCCGTGTGGGAGCAGTCGGTGAACCGGCACTCCTGTGCGAGGTGCTCGATCTCGGCGAAGGTCTGTTCCAGGCCGCCCCGGGCGTCGTGCAGGCCGATCGCCCGCAGGCCGGGAGTGTCCAGCAGCACGCCCCCGCCGGGCAGCGGGAGCAGCTCCCGCCAGGAAGTGGTGTGCCGTCCCTTGCCGTCCGCCTCGCGCACGGCGCCGGTGGCCAGCAGGTCCTGGCCCAGCAGCCGGTTGCCCAGGGTGGACTTGCCCGCCCCGGAGGGGCCGAGCAGCACGACGGTGCCGTTGAGGGCGGCGGTCAGGACGTCCAGGCCCTGTCCTGTCTCGGCGCTGGTGACGAGCACGTCCACACCGGCGGCCGCCTGTGACACCTGTTCCCGCGCCGAGGGCAGGTCCGCGCACGCGTCGGCCTTGGTCAGGACCACGACCGGTTGGGCGCCGCTCTCCCACGCCAGGGCGAGCATGCGTTCGGTGCGGCCGTGCTTGAGCGGTGCGGCCAGGGAGACCGTCACCACGACGGTGTCGACGTTGGCGGCCAGGAGCTGGCCGTGCGAGTTCCGTGAGGCCGAGGCGCGCACCAGGGTGGTGCGTCGCTCCAGGACCTCGTGCAGGAGCGGTGCGGCGCCGGTGAGGGGGCGCAGGGCCGCCCAGTCGCCGGTGCACGGTGCCGTCAGCGGATCGCTCCGGTCCGCGGCACCGGGGATGTCCGCGCGGACGGTTCCGGTGCCGGTGACGGCCTCGCACGAGCCGCGGTCGGCCCGGACGACGCGGGCCGGGATCAGTCCGTCGGCGCGATGGGGGGCGAAGGCGCGTTCGCGCGCCTGGTCCCAGCCGTAGTCCGCCAGGGAGTACGGCTGAGCATGATGCGAGAAGGATTGAGACAACGTAGAGACCCTAGGAAAGGGGCCCCGATGAGCACGGAGTGCCGCCTCCTATGAGCCGTCAGGGCTCCGACAGGGGGATCAGCGTCAGGTCAGACCGGGGCCCGGGACGTGAGGATGGTCCGACGGGCGCCGCGCAGGGCGGCGGCCTTCACCGCAGACATCAACTCACCTCCCACTTCTGGTCCCGCAGCCGACCGGGTTGTCTCTGCGCCGACGATGGTAGCACGGAGGCGGGAAGCCCTCGACCCCGTCTCGTCCCGGGTGTGGTCGCCGCGTTCGACCTCCGACGCCCACCGTTCGGCCGCGTGGCCGGGGCGCGGGCGGGGTCCGCAACCGGTGACCGCCGTGCCGGTCACGGGGAACGGTTGACGCACCGCGACGCGCGGTATACCGCTGGTAGGCGTTCGAGACCGGGAGGGTTGGTCGCATGGGTGGTGTCCACGGGTTTCCCGCAGGTCGGGTCCGCGCGACCCGGCCGGGGGGTGCGCCTCCGCCCGCGTTCGGTCCCGGGTCTGCCGTCTGCGGACCGCCCGCACCCGCGGCGGGGCCCATGCCCCCCGGGCCCGGGGCCGTCACCGGACCGCCCGCGTCCACGCCTCCCGGGCCCGCACCCCTCGTAGCCGAGGCTCGACCTGACACGCCCACCTGGGCCCGGGCGGGCGCCGCGTGATCGTCGTCGGCCTGTCCTCGGGAACCTCGGCCGACGGCATCGACGTCGCCGCCGCCCGCTTCGCCCTGGACGGGGACCTCGTCCTCCTGACCCCGCTGGGGCACCGCACCGAGCCCTACCCGGGCGACCTGCGGGAGGCGATCCGCGCCGCGCTCCCCCCTGCCCACACGACCATGGAGGCCGTCTGCCGGCTCGACACCCGCATCGGCCGGGCGTTCGCCGACGCGGCGCTGCGCGCGGTCGGCGAACTCGCCGGGGGACGGGCCGACCTGGTGGCCTCGCACGGCCAGACCCTGTTCCACTGGGCCGACGGCGCCACGGTCCACGGCACCCTCCAACTGGGCCAGCCCGCCTGGATCGCCGAGGCCACCGGCCTGCCCGTGGTCTCGGACCCGCGCACGGCCGACGTGGCCGCGGGCGGGCAGGGCGCGCCGCTGGCCAGCCTGCTCGACGCCCTCCTGCTCGGCGCGCGCCCCGAACCCACCGCCGCCCTCAACCTCGGCGGCATCGCCAACGCCACCGTCCTGCGGGGCGGGGAGGCGCCGCTGGCCTTCGACACCGGCCCCGGCAACGCCCTGCTCGACGCCGCCGCGCGCCGGGTGAGCGGCGGCCGCGCCGACTTCGACGCCGACGGGACCCTCGCCCGCTCCGGCCGTCCCGACCCCGCCCTGCTCGAGCACCTGCTCGCCGAGCCCTACTACCGTCTACCCCCGCCCAGGACCACCGGGCTGGAGCTGTTCGGCCCCGGCTACCTCGACGCGGCGCTGCGCGCCACCGGCACGCCCGACGACGGGGACCTGATGGCCACCCTGGTCGAACTCACCGCCGCCACCGTCGCCGACGCGCTGCGCCCCCACGGGGTGGTCGAGGTGCTCGCCTCGGGCGGCGGCACCCGCAACCCGGTCCTCATGGAACGCCTCGCCGACCGGCTCCGACCGGCGCGGCTGGCCGCGTTCGACGCCCTGGGGCTGGACAGCGACGCCAAGGAGGCCTACCTGTTCGCGCTGATCGGCTTCCTCACCTGGCACGGGCTCCCCGGTTCCCTGCCCTCCTGCACCGGCGCCCGCCGCGCGCCGGTGGCCGGACGCCTCACGCCGGGCGCCTCACCGCTCCGGCTCCCCGAACCCGCGGCCACCGTCCCCGCGCGCCTGCGCGTGGAGGCACGGGACCGGCGAACCCCCGCCCCCCACCACCCGGAGTAGCGCAGTGCAGACAATCGACCTCGTGGTCATCGCGGTGTACCTGCTGGGATCGGCCTGGCTCGGCCTCAGGCTCTCCGGCCGACAGCGCGACGTCAAGGACTACTTCATCGGCAACCGGCGGCTGCCCTGGTGGGCGGTGTGCCTGTCGGTGGTGGCCACCGAGACCAGCGCCCTGACCGTGATCAGCATCCCCGGCGTGGCCTACCTGGGCAACGTCACGTTCCTCCAGGTGGCGGTCGGCTACCTGATCGGGCGGGTGGTCGTGGCCTTCGTGCTGCTGCCCCGCTACTACCGGGGCGAGATGACCACGGCCTACGCCTACCTCGGCATCCGTTTCGGCCGCGGCATGCAGGGCACGGCCTCGGTCGCGTTCCTGTTCACGCGGCTGCTCGCGGACGGGGTGCGGCTGTTCGCGGCGGCCATCCCCGTCAAGATCATCCTGGACTCCTACGGGGTGGACCTGTCCTACTTCGCGATCATCGCGATGCTGGGCGTGGTCACGGTCCTGTACACCTTCGTCGGCGGCATCCGGGCCGTGGTCTGGGTGGACGTCCTCCAGATGGTGGTGTACGCGGTCGGCGGCGTCGCCGCCCTGGCGGTCATCGCGGGCAGCCTCGACGTGAACTTCCTGGCGGTGGCCGCCGACGCGGGCAAGACCCAGTTCCTCGACTTCACCTCGAACCCGGTCTCGGCCCCCTACGCGACGGTCACCGCGGTCCTGGGCGGTGCCCTGCTCTCCACCGCCTCCCACGGCGCCGACCAGATCATCGTGCAGCGGCTGCTGGGCTGCCGCAGCCTGCGCGACGCCCAGAAGGCCGTGATCGGCAGCGCCGTCGTGGTCTTCTTCCAGTTCGCCCTGTTCCTGACCGTGGGCCTGGCGCTGTACTCCCACTTCGAGGGCGCCTCGGTGGAGGAGATGGGCCTGGCCAACTCCGACGAGCTCTTCCCGACGTTCATCGTGGAGGGGCTGCCGGCCGGCCTGTCGGGCCTGCTGCTGGCGGGGATCCTGGCCGCGGCGATGAGCACCCTGTCGTCCTCGCTGTCGGCGCTGTCCTCCTCGACCATGGCCGACCTGTACGAGCGGTTCAGCAGGCGCACGCTCACCGACGCCCAGGGCCTGCGGCTGGGCAGGCTGTTCACCCTCGGCTGGGGGCTGGTCTTCATCGGGGCGGCGGCGATGTTCACCGGCACCGACAACCCGGTCGTGGAACTGGGCCTGTCCGTGGCCAGCCTGACCTACGGCGGTCTGCTGGGGGCGTTCTTCCTGGGACTGTGGGTGCGCAGGGCCCGCCAGATCGACGCGATCGTCTCCTTCGCTGTCGCGGTGGCGACCATGGTCTGGCTGTTCCTCTTCCAGCCCGACCTGGTCGGCTTCACCTGGTACACGGCGATCGGCACGACCATCGTGCTGGGCCTGGGCTACCTGCTGTCGCTGCGCCACCGCGACGCGGCGCCGCGGCCCGAGGAGGCGCCCGAGGGCTCCGGCGCCGCGACCGGCCGGACTCCCCGCGCGGAAGGGGAGCCCTCCCCGGCGGACGAGGGGGAGCGGTCCTGACCCGCGGTCCGGCTCCGGCCCGTGCCGAGGTCCCACCACACCGCCGGTCGGTGCGCCCGCCTCCGCGCACACGGAGGGGGCCGGTCCGGGACGATGCCCGGACCGGCCCCCGCGCACGCGACGCTCACCCGGCGTCGACGGTCTCCTCGCGCCGCGCCCCGCGCGAACGCGCGCGGGCGCGGACCCGCAGGAAGGCGACCAGGGCCACGGCGGCCACGAGGACCGCGTAGATCCCGATCGTGATCGGCCCCGCGAAGAGCACCCCCACGTCACCCTGGCCGATGGCCAGGGCCCGGCGCAGCTCGGTCTCGGCCAGCGGACCGAGGATGACCGCGATGAGCACCGGCGCCACCGGGATCTCGTACCGCCGCATCATGAACCCGAGCAGCCCCAGGGCGATGAGCAGCCACAGGTCGGTGATGGAGTAGGACGCGGCGTACACGCCCAGCGCCGCGAAACCGGTGATGCCCGCGTACAGGTAGCGCCTCGGGATCAGCAGCAGCTTGGCCCACAGCGGCGCGAAGGGCAGGTTGAGGATGAGCAGCATGACGCTGCCGACGAACAGGCTGGCCAGCAGGGCCCACACCAGGTCGGCGTTGCGCTCGAACAGCAGCGGACCGGGCTGCATCCCGTACTGCTGGAAGGCGGCCAGCATGATCGCGGCCGTGGCCGAGGTCGGCAGGCCCAGGCCCAGCAGCGCGCCCATGGCGGTTCCGGCGGTGGCGCTGGCGGCCGACTCGGGCGCGGCCACGCCCTCGATGGCGCCGTCGCCGAACTCGTCGGGCCGCTTGCCCCGGCGTGCCCGGAGCTGGGAGAGCTTGCGCTCGGTGCCGTAGGCCAGGAAGGTCGGGATCTCCGATCCGCCCGCCGGGATCGCGCCGAAGGGCAGGCCGAAACCCAGCCCGCGGATCCACGCCGGGACGGCGCGGCGCAGGTCACGACGGCTCAGCCAGGGGGTGCCGGTGCCGGTGATGAGCTTGTTGCCCGCGCCCCCCTCCCGGTGCACGCGTGAGACCACGTGCAGCACCTCGCCCAGCGCGAGCAGGCCCACGGTCACCGTGACCACGCTGATCCCCTCGAACAGCGAGGGGACGCCCAGGGTGAAGCGGGCCGCGCCGCTCTGGGCGTCGATGCCCACCATCGCGATGGCCAGGCCGATGGAGAGCGCGATGAGCCCGCGCACCATGGACTGGGCCACCACCGCCGAGGTGGCGACGAAGGCCAGGATCGCCAGCGCCAGGTACTCGGCCGGGCCGAAGCGCAGGGCCACGTCGATGATGACCTTCGAGAAGAAGGCGACCACCGTCGTGGCCACCACCGCGCCGGTGAACGCGCCGATGGCCGACGTGGCCAGGGCCTGGGAGGCCCGGCCCTTGAGCGCCATCTTGTGCCCCTCGATCGCGGTGGCGATCGCGGAGCTGTTGCCGGGCGTGTTCATCAGGATCGACGTGGTCGAGTCGCCGAACAGGCCGCCGTAGTACACGGCGGTGAACATGATGAAGGCCCCGGTGGGGTCCAGCTTGAACGTGACGGGCAGCAGCAGGGCCACGGCCATGGCCGAGCCCAGGCCGGGCAGCACGCCCACGGCGGTGCCCAGCAGGACGCCCACGAACGCCCACAGCAGGTTCTCGGGGGAGAGCGCGGCGGCGAACCCGCCGCCGAGCAGACTGAGTGTCTCCACTTACAGCACCCCTCCCAGGATTCCGGCGGGCAGGTTGAGGCCGAGCCCGCCGACGAAGGCGAGCTGGACCACGGACGAGTAGGCCAGCGCGACGGCGGCCTCGAACAGCGGGCGCCTGCCGCCGAAGGCCCAGGTCACGCCGAAGAACAGCAGCGCGCCGGACAGCAGCCAGCCCACCGGCTGCAACAGCAGGGCGAAGAGCACCACCGCGCCGAGCACGGTGCCCACGGCGCGCCAGTCGCTGTGGGCGGCGGGGGCGCCCGCGGCCGGGCCGCGCCCCTCGACCAGGTCGCCGACCACGCCCGCGTCGCCGCCGGCGTGGTCGGTGCCCTCCGGTTCGGGCGCCGCGGGGCGCAGTGCCACCTGGACGACCAGGGCCGCGCCCAGGACGAGCATCAGCACCGCGACGATCGCGGGGAAGAGCTGGGGGCCGGGGGAGGCCGAGTTGTCGGGCACGTGCATGGTGAGCGTCTGCACGCCCACGAACACGCCGATGCCGATGGTGAGCAGGCCGACGAAGATCTCGCTGCGCCCCCTCCACCAGGTGGGCCGATCCTCCCGCGCGCCGGGCCCGCCCGGGGCGGTGGGTGTTGTGCTGTGCTGGCTCATCTGTTTGTTGGACGTGGACACCTCGTCCTTCAGGACGGGGAGGAAACGCCCTCTCCTTTCTGTCACTTTCTGTTGGATTTCCCTCACCCGATCGCAGGGCGGTCGTTACGGTGTGTGCCATGACCAGCAAGAGCGTGAAGCGGGCGTTTCGGTACCGCTTCTATCCCACCGACGTGCAGGCGGCCGAGTTGTCGCGCACGTTCGGGTGCGTGCGCCTGGTCTACAACCGCGCCCTGGCCGAACGCACTGCCGCCTGGAACACCGAACAGCGGCGGCTCTCCTACACCGACTCCTCCGCTGCGCTGACCGCCTGGAAGAGGACCGAGGAGCTGTCCTTCCTCACCGAGGTCTCCTGCGTCCCGCTCCAGCAGACGCTGCGCCACCTGCACACCGCCTTTCGCAACTTCTTCGACAAGCGTGCGCGGTACCCGCGGTTCAAGTCCAAGAAGACGTCCCGGGCCTCGGCGGAGTACACCGCGAGCGCGTTCCGCTACCGCGACGGCCACCTGACCCTGGCCAAGATGGCCGAATCCCTGAACATCGTGTGGTCGCGGCCCCTGCCCGAAGGGGCACGGCCGTCCACGGTCACGGTCTCGCGTGACGCGGTCGGGCGCTGGTTCGTCTCGCTCCTGTGCGAGGACATCGTCGAGCAGGGTCCGGCTGGTCACGACGCAGTTGGCGTGGACATGGGCCTGACGTCGTTGGTGGTGTTGTCGACGGGGGAGAAGGTGGCCAACCCCCGCCACGAGCAACGCGACCGGACCAGGTTGGCCCGGGCACAGCGGGCCTTGTCGCGCAAACGACCGGGTTCGGCCAACCGGGACAGGGCCCGCCGCAAGGTGGCGCGGGTGCACGCCCGCATCACCGACCGGCGTCGGGATTTCCTGCACAAGCTCTCCACTCGACTGGTCCGCGAGAACCAAGTGGTCGTGATCGAGGACGTGACGGTGCGCAACCTGGTCAAGAACAGGAGGCTGTCCCGGGCGATCTCGGACGCGTCCTGGCGCGAGCTGCGCACCATGCTGGAGTACAAGTGCGCCTGGTACGGACGCGATCTGGTCGTGGTGGACCGGTTCTTTCCTTCCTCTAAGGCGTGCTCGACACCCGGATGCGGGTACCTCAATGCGTCGTTGCCGCTGCGTGTACGGACGTGGACGTGCCCCAGCTGTGGGGTGGTTCATGATCGGGATGTGAACGCGGCGCTCAATCTCGAAGCCGCCGGGCTGGCGGTCGTTGCCTGTGGAGCTGGTGTGAGACCTCAACGGGAGTCCTCCCGGACGGGGCGACCGGCGGTGAAGCAGGAAGGCCACGGGGCGACCCGTGACGAGGCGTTGGCCTCGAACCACCGGTAGGTGGTTCCGGATTCTCCTGCCTTCAGGCAGGAGAGGAAGTCAAGAGAGTCCCAGGTCCTCGGTGACGTCGGTGATGCGTTCGATCTCGGCCGCGAGGAACTCCTCGAACTCGGGGCCGCTCTGGAAGGTGTCGTCCCAGCGGTTGCGCTGGAGGGTGTCGCGCCACTCGTCGGTGCGCACCATCTCCTCCACGATCGCGGTGAGCTCCGCCCGCTCGGCCTCGGTGATGCCGGGCGGGGCCATGAACCCGCGCCAGTTGGGCAGCACCGCGTCCACGCCCTGCTCGGGCAGGGTCGGGGCGTCGATGCCCTCGACGCGCTCGTGGGCCGAGACCCCCAGGACGCGGATGTTGCCCGCCTCCACCTGGTCGCTGAACTCGTTGTAGCCCGAGACGCCGACGTCGAGGCTGCCCGAGAGCAGCGAGGTGAGCGCCTGCGCGCCGCCCGCGAAGGGGATGTAGTTGACGGCCTGGGGTTCGACGCCCTGCGACTGGGCGGCCAGCCCCGCCAGGAGGTGGTCGGTGCCGCCCAGGGAGCCGCCGCCGACCGCGACCGCGCCCGGGTCCTCCTGCCAGGCCTCGATGAGGTCGCCCATGCCCTCCATCGGGGAGTCGGCGGGGACCACGAAGACCTCGTAGTCGTCGGCGACGCGGGCGATGGGCACCACGTCCTCCAGGGTCTGGGCCGAGTCGTTGACGATGATGCCGCCGATCATGACGGTGCCCGTGGTCATCAGGGTCGTGGCGCTGCCCTCGCGGCGCACCGTCTGTGCCAGGCCGATGGTCCCTCCCGCGCCGGGGAGGTTGAGGACCTGGGTGTTGTCGACGATGTCGTTCACGCGCAGGGAGTGCTGCGTCTCGCGCGCCACCAGGTCCCAGCCGCCGCCGGGATCGGCGGGGACGACGATGTCGATCCTGGCGCGGGCCTCCGACGCGTTCGTGTCGGACAGCGCGGCGTTCGTCGCGGCGGCGCCCACCAGGAGCGCGGTGGCCACGGCCCCCGACGCGCGGAGGATCCGCTGTCTGTTCATCCTTCACTCCCTTTCGGCCCGCTGGTCCATCAGGTGGTCCAGCGGGACCGTTTCGTGGTCTGGGAAATCATGCGAGCCCTTGTGACCACTGTCAATGCCGATCCGAAACCTTTTGTTAACGAGTGTGTTGCGACGCACAGTCTCGGTGGGGCTTCTCTTTCGCCCAGGCCAGACCGCGTAACGGCGGTACGAGGGTTCTTCGGGGAGGGGCTGGCCCCGTGTCGAAGGGGTGCGCTACGCTGACGGCGCGATTCCACTTGATGGTCTTGACGAACCACCTAGTGGACCAAACGGAAGGGGGAGGGATGCCTGACGGCGACTCCGGCGGCACCGTGCGCAGCGTCGCGCGCGCCCTGGACCTGCTCGACCTGTTCGACGAGAGGAACCAGCGCTACTCCACACGGGAACTGGTGGAGCGCACCGGCCTGGCCAAGACCACGGTCCTGCGGCTGGTCGCGACCCTGGAGCAGCGCGGACTGCTGTGGACGGCGCCCGACGGCAAGGTCGGTGTCGGCCCCAGCCTCCTGCGCTGGTCGCGCCTGGCCCACGCCGTCTGGCAGGTGCCCGAGGCCGTCCGGTCCGTCATGCGCGAACTCGTCGCCGACACCGCCGAGACCGTCAACCTCTACGTCCGCGCCGACGCCACCCGCGTGTGCGTGGCCAAGGAGGAGGGCCCCCAACGGCTGCGCCACGTCGTCAACGTCGGCGACGAGATGGTCCTGTGGGGCGGGGGCGCCAGCAAGGTGCTGCTCATCGGCGCGGGGGAGTCCCTGCTGCTGCGCGTGGCCGCCGCCTCCCCGCACGGCCCCGGGCACGTCAGCCGCCTGCGCGAGGAGGTGGAGCTGGCCCGCGTCCGGGGGTTCGCCGTCAGCCACGGCGAACGCGAGCGGGGCGCCTCCGGCGTGGCCGCGCCCGTCTACGGCCCCACCGGCGGGGCGCCGGTCGCCGCGCTGGCCGTGGGCGGACCCACCGCCCGCTTCACCGACGCCGCCGTGGAGGGCTTCACCTCCGCGGTGGTCGAGGCCGCCCGCCGCATCACCGACATCGGGCTCGACCCCTCGGGAGGGACCGTGGGACCCGGAACACAGGAGAGACGTTGACCGACACCGACACCGACACAGGCTCCGGCTCCGAGACCGGGGAGGGGACCCTGCCGCTCGCGGGGGTGCGCGTCCTGGACATGACCAACGTCCTGGCCGGACCCTACGCCGGATACCAGCTGGCGCTCATGGGCGCCGACGTGGTCAAGGTCGAGGTCCCCGGATCCGGGGACCTGGCACGCCAGCTCGGCGCCTCGGCGGAGCTGAACGGACGCGGACTGGGCGCGTCGTTCCTGGCGCAGAACGCGGGCAAGCGCTCCCTGACCCTGGACCTGAAGACCCCCGGCGGCCGGGAGGCCATGACCCGCCTGGTGCGCCGCTCCGACGTGCTGCTGGAGAACTTCCGGCCGGGCGTGCTGGAGCGCCTGGGCTTCGGCTGGAAGGACCTGAGCGCGATCAACCCCCGCCTGGTCTACTGCGCGGTGTCCGGGTTCGGCTCCGACGGCCCCCTGAGCGGGCGCCCGGCCTACGACCAGATCATCCAGGGCCTGTCGGGGATGATGAGCACCACCGGCACGCCCGGCACCGGCCCCCTGCGCGCGGGCTTCCCCATCGCCGACGTCCTGGGCGGCCTCGCCGCCGCCTTCGCGATCAGCACCGCCCTGGTCGGGAGGGAGCGCACCGGCCGGGGGAGCAGCGTGGACGTGTCCATGCTGGAGACCGCGATCACCGCCATGGGCTGGGGGGTGTCCAACTACCTGTCCGCGGGTGTGGAGCCGGTCCCCATCGGCAACGAGAACGCCACGGCGGCCCCCTCGGGCACCTTCGCCACCGCCGACGGCGCGCTCAACATCGCCGCCAACAAGCAGGAGCAGTTCGAGGCGCTGTGCGCGGTCGTGGGCGCGCCCGAACTGGCGCGCGACCCCCGCTTCGCCCAGCGCGAGGACCGCAAGACCCACCGCGAGGCCCTGCGCGAGGCCCTGGAGGAACACCTGGGCACCCGGTCCGCCCTGGAGTGGGAGCGCGAGCTGGCCCGGGTCGGGGTCCCCGCCGCCCGCGTGCTGACCGTGGCCCAGGCGCTGGAACTGGACCAGGTGGCCCACCGGGGACTGGTGCACACGCTGCCCTTCCCCGGCGGGGAGGACCGCGAGCTGCGCGTGCTCGGCAGCGGCGTCCGCGTGGACGGCGCGCCCCTGGGCCCGCGCACGGCGCCGCCCCTGCTGGGCGAGCACACCGAGCAGGTGCTGCGCGAGGCGGGGTTCAGCGACCGGGAGATCGACGCACTGCGTGAGGAGAGGGCCGTTTGACTTCCTCTCCTGCCTGAAGGCAGGAGGATCCGCAACTGCCTACCGGTGGTTCGAGGCCAGGGCCTCGTCACGGGTCGCCCCGCGGCCTTCCTGTTCCATCGCCGGTCGCCCCGTCCGGGAGGACTCCCGTTGAGGTCTCACACCAGCTCCGCAGGCCAACACCGCCAGCCCGGCGGCTTGGGGATTGAGCGCCGCGTCCAGCGGTTCGGTCATCTTGGCCGGGGTCAGGCGGCCGTCGCGGTAGCCAGAGGCGGACCGGGTGTACTCCGCCGAGGCGCGGGACGCCTTCTTGGACGTGAACCGCGGGTACCGCGCACGCTTGCCGAAGAAGTTGCGAAAGGCGGTGTGCAGGTGGCGCAGTGTCTGCTGGAGCGGGACACAGGAGACCTCGGTGAGGAAGGACAGCTCCTGGGTCCTCTTCCAGGCGGTGAGCATGGCCGAGGCGCGGGAGTAGCCCATCCGCTCCCGGCGCTGGTGCCAGGCGGCGGTGCGTTCGGCCGGGGCGCGGTTGCGGACCAGGCGCACGCACCCGAACGCGCGCGGCAGCTCGGCCGCCCGCGCGTCGTTCGGAGAGAAGCGGTACCGGAACGCCCGCTTCACGCTCTCGCCGGTCACGGCACACCGCGTAGCGACCGCTCTGCGATCGCGTGAGGCGAATCCAACAGGAAGCGACAGGAAGGAGAGGGCGTGTCCTCCCCGCTCCGAAGGACGGAGTATCCACGCCCGACAAACAGATGAGCACGACCGACACACCGTCCATGACCCACGAGGAGATCGGCCGCTGGTGGCGGACCGGGCTGATCCGCATAGCCCCCGGCGAGATCGAACCGGGCGGCTACCCGGTGCAGGAGCTGATCGGGCGGGTCTCCTTCGTGGACACGGTCTGGCTCATGCTGCGCGGCGAGCTGCCCGACCCGCGCCGCTCCCGCCTGCTGGAGGCCGCCCTGGTCGCCGCCGTGGACCACGGCCCCCAGGCGCCCTCCATCGCCGCCGCCCGGATGGCGGCCAGCTGCGGGGTGGGCCTGAACAACGCCGTCGCCACCGGCGTCAACCTGCTCGGGGACGTGCACGGCGGCGCGGGACAGCAGTGCGTCGCCCTGCTGGAGGAGATGGCCGGGCGCGTCGCCGACGGGACCCCGGTGGCGCGGGTGGCCGAGGAGGTGGTCGCCGAGTACCGGGGGCGCGGCGCGTACGTGCCCGGCTTCGGCCACCGCTTCCACCCGCGCGACCCGCGCCGCGACCCGCTCCTGGGCCTGGTGCGCGAGGCGGTCGAGGAGGGGCTCGTTCCCGCCGGTCCGCTGGAGGCCGCCCTGGCGCTGGAGGAGGCGCTGGCCAAGGGGCGCGGACGCCCCGTGCCGATGAACATCGACGCCGCCACCGCGGTCGTCTACGCCTCGCTGGGCTTCCCCTCGGAGCTGGCCCGGGGGCTGTTCGTCCTCTCCCGCTCCGTGGGCATCCTCGCCCACGCCTGGGAGGAGCACCAGAGCGGGTCGCGCATCAAGGGGCCCCTGCCCAGGGCGGTGCTGGCGGGCTACGACGGACCCGCGACCCGCCACCTCGCCGCCGACGACCCGCGGCTCTCCCCGGACTCCGGCCGGGACTGACCGGCGGGTCCGCCCCCGAACGGCGGGCACCGGCTACCTCCGTCCGGTCCGGTGCCCGCTCCCACCCCGGCTCTCGCCACCGCTGGTTCGCCCCGGCCCCGCTGCCGTCACGGCGTTCCACCGGCGTGGACCACCATGACGGGGCAGGGGGAGCGGTGCAGTACCCCGTGGGCCGCCGAACCGAGGGCCAGGCGGGTCAGTCCGTGCTGGCCGCCCGCCCCGACCACGAGCAGCCGCGCCGCTCGCGCCGCTTCCGTCAGCGCCGTGACGGGACGGCCCTCCACCACCTCGGTGCGCACCTCCACCCCCGGGTGCCGGGCCCGCAGGGGCTCGACCGCGCGTTCCAGTGCGAGCTCATCGTCCGGACCGCTCCTCCGTGTCCGGGGCGAGGACGTGAGCATGGGGGGAAGGAACGGCGGCGGCGACTCCCGGACCCGTACGACGCGCAGCGGTCCGCCCCCGGCGGAGGCGGCCTCGAACGCCTCCGCCACGGCCCGCTCCGCGCCCGCCGACCCGTCGCTCCCCACCACCACCTCGGTGCTGTCGTCGGCCACGGCGTGCGGCCCCACCACGACCACGGGCACCGACGCCTGCGCGGCCACGCGGTAGGCCACCGACCCCACCCCCAGTCCCGAGAACCCGCCGCGCCCCCTGTGCCCGACGACCACCATGGCTGTTCCGGCCTCTCCCGCGCACGCCAGAAGCGCCCGGCCGGGGGAGTCCATCGCCACCTCCCGGTCCACGGCCACACCGGGGGCCGCGGCCGACGCGCGTTCCTCGGCCAGATCCAGGACGGTGCGCGCGCCCGCGCGGATCTCCTCCTCGGGCCAGACGAAGGCCGCGTCCGGCGACGGCGCGGGGAAGGCTGTGAGCGTCCGCAGGCGGCGGTGCCGCCGGGCGGCCTCCGCCGCGGCCCACTCCACCGCCCGCATGCTCGCCTCGGAACCATCCACCCCGACGAGGACCGACCGCTCCATGACAACCTCCACTGGTCTCGTAACCACCGCGTCACCCACCATCATCACCAGGGGGAGGCCCCGGAGCGGCCGCTCCCGGTTTCCGGGCGCGTCCCCCGGTCCGCCCCGGACCATCCCCGGGGGCGGGGCGGGTGTGCCGCGCACGACCGCGGGGCGGGCCCCTTGGAGGCCCGCCCCGCGGTGTCATGCCGTGGCGTCACGCTGTGTTCTCCGAAACCGTCGTCCTCCGCGCCCGGGTCAGATGCGGGGCCTGCGCCTCCGGGTCAGGGAGTTGATCCAGCGCAGGGCCTGCCCGCCGGGGCTCCGCCGGCCCGGGGTCGTCCGGCGCGCCGGACCCCGTAGCGGATCCGGGCCGCCGCGCCCCAGCGGACTTCCGCCGCGTCCCATGGGGCTGCCGCCCCGGGACCGGGACGCGGAGCGGGCGAACCGCTGGGCCATCGCCAGGGGGTCGCTGCCGCGTCCACCCGTGCGCCCACCCGCACGCGGGCGCCTGCCCGCTGCCGGGCGGGCCAGTCCGGTGCGCCGCATCAGCTGGTTCTTCGCCGTCCTCAGGGGGTTCCTCATGGCGGTTTCCTCCTCGTCTGTCGGTCCCGTGTCCCGGTCGGCCACCCCGCCGTCGGGCGGATGATGACGAACGGAGCACGTTCCTCGTTCCTGTCTGTTGCGCTACCCCGGAGTGTGATATTGATGCGTCTTTCCTCGATCGGGCTGGCGGAGTGACCCCGGCGGGGAAGCCCGTCGGCGTGTCTCCCGGGAGGGTCAGTACAGGTCAAAGGGGTTCTTGAACCTTCGGAGGGCTCACGCGCCCCCGGACGGATCCCGTCGCGTTTCGCGCGGCAGCACCGGTGTCAGGGCGGCCGCCACGAGCTGCACGGCCGCGAGCAGGCCGAAGACCGGGCCGTACGCCTCCCCTTCGGGCGCGTGTCCCGAGGCGGCCGTCGTCGTCAGCCAGGCCAGGCCCAGGGCGCCGCCCGTCTGCTTGGCCGCGTTCATCAGGCCCGAGACGGCCCCCGCGTCCCCGGGGGCGGCGCCCGAGGTCACGACGGCGGTCAGCGGAGTGGTGAACAGGCCGCCGCCCACGGACATGAGGACCGCGGGCCCCAGCACCGCCGCGGCGTAGGTCTGCTCGGTCACCGCCGCCGCCTGCCAGGCGAAGCCCGCCGCGGCGGTGAGGCAGCCGACCCCGATCAGCGTTCGCGCCCGCACGAACCCCATCAGCCACGGGGTGACCAGCCAGCCCACGGCCATGGTGACCAGGGTGTGCGGCAGGAAGCCCAGGCCGGTCAGCAGCGGACCGAAGCCCAGTTCGTCCTGCATGTAGAAGGTGAGGAAGTACCACATGGGCACCTGGAAGCAGGCTCCGGCCAGGAAGACCATGGCGTTGCCCGCCCAGACGGCGCGGCGGCGAAGGAGCCCCGGCGGCAGCAGGGGAGCGGGCGCCCGGGACTCCGCCGCGGCGAACAGCGCCAGGGAGAGGACGCCCGCGGCCAGCACCGCCGCCGCGGCCGGGTCCCCCCAGCCGTGCTCGGCCGTGCGGGTGAGGCCGTAGGTGAGCGCGACCGTCCCGCCGGTCGCGGTCACCGCCCCGGGCAGGTCGATCCGTCCGCCGCGGCCCTCTCCCGGGCTCCGGCCGCGCGGGTTCCGGCCAGGTGGCCCCGTGCTGCGCGGGTCGCGGTCGCGGCGCTCCCGGCCCAGGAGGCAGGGGGCCATGACCAGCGCCGCGATGCCGACGGGCACGTTGACCAGCAGGATCGCCCGCCAGGACAGCGCCTCGGTCAGCGCGCCGCCGAGGAGGTTGCCGACCGCTCCGCCCGCCACGCTCACCGCGGTCCAGGCGGCCAGCGCCCGCACGCGGGCCCGCCCCTCGGGGAAGGAGGCGGTCAGGATGGTCAGGGTCGCGGGGGCCAGTACCGCCGCGCCCACTCCCTGGAGCGCGCGGGCGGCGATCAGCAGGCCGGGGGAGGGGGCCGCCCCGCCCAGCAGGCTGGCCGCGCAGAACAGCGCGAGCCCGGCGGCGAACACCCGCCGGTGCCCGTACAGGTCGGCCAGCCGCCCGCCCAGCAGCAGGAGGCCGCCGAAGGCCAGGGTGTAGGCGTGGGCGACCCAGGGCAGCCCCGCCGCGGAGAACCCCAGGGAGGAGCGGATGGAGGGCAGGGCGACGTTGACCACCGACACGTCGAGCACCACCATGAGCTGCGCGGCGCACACCAGGGCGAGCAGCAGGCGTGCGGTCGTCTCCTCGGCCCGGGTTCGGGGCACGGGACCACCTCGTTCCAGCAAAGCAATGTGGTTACATTGGTTTGAACGGTAGTGCCGACAGGGTCACAAATCAATGTGTGTACATCGAAAAGGGGGTCGGATGAACGCACCGACGCGAGGACCGGGAGCCGAGCACGAACAGCGCCGCCGCCAGATCGCCGAAGCGGTCCTCGCCGTGGCGGCCGAACACGGCATGGCGGCCGTGTCCCAGACCAGCGTGGCGGCCCGCGCAGGGGTCTCACCCGGCCGCGTCCAGCACTACTTCCCCGCCAAGCACCAGATGATCGAGGCCGCCTTCGACCGGGGCAACGCCCTGAGCTCCGCGCGCATCGCCGCCAAGGCGGGCCCAGACGACGACCCGCGCCGTCTCTTGACGACCGTGCTCACCGAGCTGATCCCCTACGACGACGCCACACGCGCCCACATGCGCGTCCGCCAGGCCTTCACCGCGCTCGCCCTGTCCGACGAGGCCATCGCCCGGCGCATGCGCGAGGAGTACGCGCGCTTCCACGGCCAGGTCGCGGACCTGCTGCGCCGCGGTCAGGACGGGGGAGCGGTGCCCCGCGCACTGGACCCCGCGGAGCGTGCGGTCGCGCTCGTCGCCCTGGCCGAAGGGCTGGCCTACTACGTGCTCGTGGACGTCCACCCGGCCGGGGCGGCCCGGGAGCGGGTGCTCGCCGAGATCGCCGCCCTCCACACGCCCGGCCCCGGCGCGGAGGGCTGACCAACCCCCGGCCCCGCCGTCCCGGCCGCGAGCGCGAACACGGGTTCCGGCACTGCCGGGTGGTCGGGAAGGAGGCCGGACCTCGCGGCCGGGTCGAGGACGGGGTCCCGCGGCACACCGCGCCCCGGGCGGCTGACCTCATCGTGGTGATGGACGGTGGCCGGGTCGTGGAGACCGGTACCCACGACACGCTGAGCCGGGCCGACGGGCTCTACGCCGAGCTGTTCCGCCTCCAGGCCCGGTACTTCGTCTGACCGGATGCGCCGGACCCGGACCGACGTGTTCCCCCTCCTGGAGGAGAAGCGAAAATCGGTGGCCTTCGGCATGGAGATCAGGAAGACTGGGGCGCATGGTCTCGGTGTTGCAGAATGTGGCGATTGACTGTGCGGATGCCTACGAGCTGGCTCGGTTCTGGAGCAGCGTGACCGGCCGTCCGCTGCATCCGGAGGACGGGCCGGGTGAACGGGAGACCCAGGTGCTGCTGGCGGAGGGCCCGCTGCTGCACTTCAACCAGGTACCCGAGACCAAGATGAGCAAGAACCGGGTCCATCTGTGTCTGCGCCCTGAGACCTCGCGCGACCAGGAGGTGGACCGGCTGCTGGGTCTGGGCGCCACCTTCGTCGCAGACCACCGTAATCCCGACGGCTCAGGCTGGGTGATCCTCGCTGATCCCGAAGGCAACGCATTCTGCGTGCTGCGCAGTGATGCCGACCGGGCCGCCATGCATTCCTGACGCTCACGCGCTGACCTGGCCCGTTTCCCATGACAGCTGGTCGCATCCACCCGTTGACAGCTGCGACGAGAACGGTCGCGAGTCAAGGCCCACCTTCGATACGCGCCCCAGGCGTACTGGCCTGAGAGGTCGGTGCCACGCACGGGAGACGGCACCACTGACAACCTGTCCTTCATGGAACCCGCCGTGACAACGATCGCCGACTACGACCCGCGCTGGCCCGACATGGCGTCCACCGCCATCACGGAACTCCGGGACACGATTCCCGGACTGTTCACGCAGATCGAGCACATCGGGTCCACGTCCGTCCCGGGGCTCGCCGCGAAACCCGTCATCGACCTGATGGCGGCCACCGATTCCCTGCGGGAGGTCCGCGACCACGAGCCCGCCTTGGCCCGTCTCGGTTTCACCCCGCACGCGAACGGGATGAACGACCGGCTGCTCTATGTGCGCATACCCGGCGGGGTGCGCACGCACATCCTGCATGTCGTCACCCGGGCAAGCTGGTCGACCCGCAATCAGAGGATTCTCCGCGACTACCTGCGCTCCCACCCGCGGGAGGCAGCACGCTACGCGGAACTGAAGCGAAGGCTCGCCGCCACCACCGCTGCCCCGGGCGACTACACCGAAGCCAAGACCGCGTTCATCCAGGAAGTGACCGACCGCGCGCGGAGGGAGCGCGGTCTGCCGCCCGAACCCGTGTGGGAGAAGTGACGCCGTGGTGATCCGCGGTCGTCGCCGGTGACAGAGAGCTTGTGTCTCCACATGAGCGACGGGCTGTCCCCTCATCACGGGGTCAGCGTCGGAACCCGGAGATGGGAGCGGTGCGAGCACCACGATGCCCGGGGGCGACGGGGCGCCGAACTGTCGGAGGCTCGGGCCATAATCCCGGCGTCCGCCCACCACCGTGGGGGCGAGGCGAGAACCCGCCCCGAGGAGAGCCCGATGACGTCACCGACACCCCGCCCGCGCCACGGAACCCGCCGGTGAGCGGCCGCGCGGACCTGTGGCCGCTGATCCACCGGGAGCGGGCGGCGCTGGCCGACGACCTGTCGGAGCTGACCGAGGAGCAGTGGGCGACGCCGTCGCTGTGCGCGGGTCTGACCGTGCGCGAGGTGCTCGCGCACCTGACGTCGTCGGCGAGCCTCAATGGGCTGCGGTGGCTGGCCGGGGTCATCCGCTGCCGGTTCGACTTCGACGCCCAGGTCGCGATGCGCCTGGCGGAGCAGCTGGGGACCTCCGGCGCCGACACCCTCGCGCGCTTCCGGGGGATCGTGGAGAGCACGACCTCACCGCCCCTGCCCAAGCCCGCCCTCCTGGGGGAGGTGATCGTGCACGGCGAGGACGTCAGGCGGCCCCTGGGCATCGTCAGCGCCCGTCCGATCGCCGCGCTGACCCTCGTGGCGGACTACTACCGGGGCTCGGACCAGGTCGTCGTCGCCAAGAGCCGGATCCAGGGCTTGAACCTCCAGGCCACCGACGGCCCGTTCGCCTGCGGCGCCGGGCCGCTCGTCCGCGGGAGCACGCTCGCCCTGATCATGGCGATGACCGGCCGCTCCGCGCACCTGGACGAGCTCACCGGCGACGGTGTGGACATCCTGCGTGAACGCGCGGAGGGCTGACCCGCCGCGTCCGGGGAACGGGGGACCGAGGTCGCGCCGACCGGGCGTTCGCACGGCGAACGTCCGCGGTCTCCTCCAGGCGGACCGGACCGGCCATGAGGTGAGGGAGGTCCCGGCGTCTGTCCCGCGAACGCCACCGCCGTGCGGGCCGCTCCGGGACACGGCGTGTCCCGACTCGACATGCAAGTGAATACTTGCCTATCATGGTGGGCGTGGCAGACGACCTCTTCAAAGCCCTGGCCGACCCCACCCGACGCACCATCCTGGACGAGCTCACGGAGAAGTCCGGCCAGACACTGTTCGAGATCTGCTCGCGGCTGGCCATGAAGCACCAGCTCGGCATCTCGCGCCAGGCGGTCTCCCAGCACCTCGCCGTGCTGGAGGCCGCCGGGCTCGTCGAGACCAGGCGCGAGGGCCGCTACAAGTTCCACGACCTCAACACGGCCCCGCTGCGGCGGATCGCCGAGCGATGGCTTGCGCCAGACACGTCCGGACCGGAGGAGAGCAACCCGTGAAGATCCACCTGACCAGCATCTTCGTCAACGACCAGGCCGAGGCCGAGCGCTTCTACACCGAGGTCCTCGGCTTCGTGAAGAAGCACGACGTCCCGCTGGGGGAGAAGGACCGGTGGCTGACCGTCGTCTCGCCCGACGAGCCCGAGGGCACCGAACTGCTCCTGGAGCCCGCCGGCCACCCGGCGGTCGGCGCCTACCGCGACGCCCTGGTCAAGGACGGCATCCCGCTCGCCCAGTTCGCCGTCGCCGACGTGCACGCGGAGTACCAGCGCCTGCGCGGCCTCGGCGTCCGCTTCACCCAGGAACCCCTGGAGATGGGCCCGGTCACCACCGCCGTCCTCGACGACACCTGCGGCAACCTGATCCAGATCGCGTCCGAGCCGCGCTAGGCGGTCACCCGGGTCCGGACGCGGGGTCCGGCCGCACCCGGCGGCCGGACCCCTCCCGGACACACGGGCGGCGCGCCGGTCCGGGCTGCCCGGGCCGGACCGGGCCGCGCCCGGGCGCACGCGCGGGCGGATTCACCCCCTGGCGGCACGGGTAGGGGACCGGCGCACAACCGCTACTTCGTCCCGGGGGACACTCATGGCACACCTGACCGAACTGCACGGAACCGCGATGGGGGAGTTCGACCGGCGGGTCCGCGAGGTCAAGCTGACGGACTGGGCGCTGCCCACGCCGTGCGCCGACTGGGACGTGCACGACCTGGTCAACCACCTGACCACCGAGCAGCTGTGGGCGCCGCTCCTGCTGGGCGGAGCCCGGGTCGAGGAGGTCGGCGACCGCCTCGACGGCGACAACCTGGGCGAGGAGCCCATCACCACCTGGGAGGTCGCCTCCCGTGAGGCCCGCACCGCCTGGCTGGCGCCGTCCTCCCTGGAGGGCACGGTGCACCTGTCCTTCGGCGACGCGCCCGCCGAGCTCTACCTGTGGCAGATGACCTTCGACCTGACGGTGCACGCCTGGGACCTGGCGCGCGCCCTGGGCACCGACGACCGCCTCGACCCCGACCTGGTCAAGGAGGTCCACGCCTGGCTCAGCGACCAGGACCTGGGCCCGGGGCCGATGTTCGGCGCCCCCGTCGAGGTCGGACCCGACGCCAGCACACAGGACCGCCTGATCGCCCGCACCGGCAGGACCCCCTGACCCTCCGCGCGGCCCCGGACGGGCTCCGAGCCCGGTCGGGGCCGCTCCGCGCGTACACACCCCGCACCTGCTGCGCGACCTGACCGCCGTCAGGGACGGCCGTCCCGCCCCGCGCGCGGGTGCCGGGACGTTGGCGGTGCCGGCGCCCGCCCCGCACGCGCGGGCGCCGGGTGTTTATCCCCTCCCCCGCGGGTTACGCGCCAGAGTGGCGGCTCCCCGGACGCCCGCTTCCCGGCCCCCCGCGCCGTGTCGGCTTCCGGGAGCCCCACGACTGTCACAGACTGTGACGAGTCCCTGGCGCGGTGCGCCCGGCGGGCCGCGTGGACGGCGGCGCGCGGGACACCGACCCACACACGAGGAAGGGCACTGCCGGTGGAGGCCACGATCACACTGCACGTCGACGGGGAGAAACGCGAACTCACCGTCGACACACGCACCACCCTGCTGGACGCGCTGCGCGACCGGCTGGGCGTCACCTCGCCCAAGAAGGGCTGCGACCACGGCCAGTGCGGGGCCTGCACGGTCCTGCTGGAGGGCCGCCGCGTCGTGTCCTGCCTGACCTTCGCGGTCGCGCACGACGGCGCCAGCGTCACCACCGCCGCCGGACTCGCCGGGGAGGGGCGGCTGCACCCCGTCGCCCGCGCCTTCGTCGAGAACGACGGCTTCCAGTGCGGCTACTGCACGCCCGGCCAGGTCTGCTCGGCCGTGGGCATGCTGGAGGAGGCCGACGCCGACTGGCCCAGCCACGTCACCGAGGACATCCAAGCGCCGGTCAGCCTCGACGACGACGAGATCCGCGAGCGCATGAGCGGCAACCTGTGCCGCTGCGGCGCCTACGTCAACATCGTCGCCGCGATCCGGGAGGCCGCACGGTGAAACCCTTCCACTACACCCGCCCCGCCGGGGCCGCCGAGGCCGTCACCGCGGTCGCGGGCGACCCCGGGGCCTCCTACATCGGCGGGGGCACCAACCTGGTCGACCACATGAAGCTCGGCATCGCCGAGCCCACCTCCCTCGTGGACGTGCGCGACCTGCTCAGCCACCGGATCGAGGAACTGCCCGACGGCGGCCTGCGCGTGGGCGCCGCCGTGCCCAACAGCGACCTGGCCGCCCACCCCGGCGTCCGCCGCGCCTACCCCGTGCTCTCCCAGGCCCTGCTGGCGGGCGCCTCCGGCCAGCTGCGCAACGCCGCCACCACGGGCGGCAACCTCCTCCAGCGCACCCGGTGCGTGTACTTCCAGAACACCGCCATGCCCTGCAACAAGCGCGAACCCGGCACGGGCTGCTCGGCGATCGAGGGCTACGGCCGCTACAACGCCGTCCTGGGCGCCTCCGAGCACTGCGTGGCCACCCACCCCTCCGACATGGCGGTCGCCCTGACCGCCCTGGGCGCCCGGGTCCACGTGCTGGGCCCCGCCGGGGAGCGCACCGTGGACATGCCCGGCCTGCACCGCCTCCCGGGGGACCAACCCCGACGCGACACCGTCCTGGAACACGGCGACCTCATCACCGCCGTCGATCTGCCCCACCTGCCCCTGGCCGCCCGCTCGGCCTACCGCAAGGTCCGCGACCGCGCCTCCTACGCCTTCGCCCTGGTGTCGGTGGCCGCGGCGCTGCGCGTGGTGGACGGCACCGTCGAGGACGTGCGCGTGGCCTTCGGCGGCCTGGCGCACGCGCCCTGGCGCGCCAGCCGCGCCGAGGAGGCGCTGCGCGGGGGACCGGCCACCGAGGAGGCCTTCCGCGAGGCCGCCCGGGCCGAACTCGCCGACGCCGCCACCGGTCCGGACAACGCCTTCAAGGTCCCCATGGCCGTCAACACCCTGGCCGCGACCCTGCGCGGCCTGACCGCCGAGGAGGCACGATGACCGGGACGCTGGACGCGCGGGCCATGGGCCAGCCGCTGACCCGCCTGGAGGGCGCCGACAAGGTCACCGGACGGGCGCCCTACGCCTACGAGCACCCGCTCACCGACCCCCTGTACCTGCACCCGGTGCTGTCCACCGTCGCGCGCGGGCGCGTCACCGCGGTCGACGCCTCCGCCGCCGAGGCCCTGGCCGGGGTGCGCGCCGTCCTGACCCCGGACAACGCCGAACGCCTCGCCGACACCGAGGACCGCGAGTTCGCGGTGCTCCAGTCCCACGAGGTGTCCTTCCACGGCCAGTTCGTCGCCGCGGTCGTGGCCGACACCCCCGAGACCGCCCGCCAGGCGGCCGGACTCGTGGAGGTGGACTACGAGCGCTCCGCGCACGACGTGGTGCTCACCGCCGACCACCGGGACCTCTACCGGCCCGTGGGCGAGGACGACGAGGGCCCCGCCTCCGACACCGAACAGGGCGACCCCGACGCGGCCCTGGCCGCCGCCGAGGTCGTGGTCGACCAGACCTACAGCACGCCCACCGAGCACAACAACCCCATGGAGCCGCACACCACCACGGCCCTGTGGGAGGAGGCCACCGGCGACCTCACCCTCTACGACTCCACCCAGGGCGTGCACGTGGTCCGCGCGTCCGTGGCCGGGGTGTTCGGGCTCGACCCCGAACGGGTCCGGGTGGTCGCGCCCCACGTGGGCGGCGGCTTCGGCTCCAAGGGGGAGGCGCACGCGCACGACGTCCTGGCCGCGATGGCCGCCCGCGCCCTGCCCGGGCGGCCGGTCAAGTTCGCGCTGACCCGCCAGCAGATGTTCTGCCTGGTGGGCTACCGCACGCCCACCATCCAGCGGGTGCGCCTGGGCGCCGACCGCGACGGGCGCCTGTCCGCGGTCGTCCACGACTCCGTGGAGCAGACCGCCAGGATCAAGGAGTTCACCGAGAACAGCGCGATGTGCTCGCGGTGGATGTACGCCGCGCCCCACCGCCGCACCACCCACCGGATCGCGCCCCTGGACGTGCCGGTCAACTTTTGGATGCGCGCCCCCGGCGAGGCGCCGGGGATGTACGCGGCCGAGGCCGCCATGGACGAACTCGCCCAGGCCTGCGGCGTCGACCCCATCGAGCTGCGCGTGCGCAACGAGCCCGAGACCGACCCCCAGAGCGGTTCCCCGTGGTCGGACCGGCGCCTGGTGCGGTGCCTGCGCGAGGGCGCCGAGCGCTTCGGCTGGCACGGGCGCGACCCCCGGCCCGGGGTCCGCCGGGAGGGGGACTGGCTGGTGGGCACCGGCGTGGCCTCGGCGAGCTACCCGCACCTGTTCAACCCCGGTTCGGTGGCCCACGTCCGCTACGGCCGGGACGGCCGTTACGAGGTGTCCATCGGCGCGGTGGACATCGGCACCGGGGCCTGGACCGCGCTCACCCAGATCGCCGCCGACGCGCTGGGCCTGCCCGCCTCCGACATCCGGCTGCGCATCGGCGACACCGCCTTCCCGTCGGCGTCGGTCGCGGGCGGCTCCAGCGGGACCAGCTCCTGGGGGACGGCCGTCGTGGCCGCCGCCCGGGCCTTCCGCGACCGGCACGGGGACTCCCCGGCCCCGGGCGCGGAGGCCAGCGCCAGCGGGGCGGAGGACACCGTGGACGAGTCCTACTCGGTCTACTCCTTCGGGGCGCACTTCGCCGAGGCGCGGGTGAACGCGGACACGGGCGAGGTCCGGGTGCCGCGCATGTACGGCCTGTTCTCCATCGGCCGGGTGGTCAACCCGCGCACGGCGCGCTCGCAGTTCCTCGGCGGGATGGTCATGGGCCTGTCGATGGCGCTGCACGAGGAGAGCTTCCGGGACCCGCGGTACGGCCACATCGCCAACGGCGACTTCGCCGAGTACCACGTCCCCACCAACGCCGACGTGGGCGACCTGCGGGCGGAGTGGCTGGACGAGGAGGACCCCCGCGCCACCCCCATGGGGTCCCGGGGCGCGGGCGAGATCGGCATCGTCGGGTCCGCCGCGGCGGTGGCCAACGCCGTCCACCACGCCACGGGAATCAGGGTGCGGGACCTGCCGGTCACGGCGGACAAGCTCCTGCGGTGACGGCCGGTCGTGGTGCGCCCGCGCGGGCGCACCACGACCGGCCGCGCCCCGGCGGGGCCGCCAGGGGGGAGGCGCGTCTCACCGGGGTGGTCCGTCCGCGCTGTCCTCCCACGGCGGGCGGGCGCGACGGGTAGCGGACCACACGGCGGGCGCGGAACGCTACGGCAGGAGCGGCCCCGGCCGGGGAGCGGGCAGCGGCGAGGGGCGCACGCCGGTGTCCACACCGGGCGACCACAGCACCGACACCGGTTCGGGGTCGTCCACGCGCACACCCGCCCTCCGGAGCAGGTCGCCCTCGTAGGCCCAGTCGTGCGCGTGGAACAGCGGCCAGCGCGGGTGGGCCACCCGGATCCACCACGTGCGCCCCGCGCGCCGGGTGTGCAGGCCCCAGCGGGCGGTCACGAAGCGTTCCAGCGGTGACTCGTGCTCCACCGGCCCGCCCACGGTCGCCCGCCACCGCCCCCGGGCCCCGCCGGGCGGGAGGCGGCGGCGCACCGCGCCCGCGCGCACGCCGCCGCCCGCGTACAGGGACACGTCCGACCACATGTACGGCACGCCCACCAGGGCTCGGGCGGCCAGGACGTTGTGCGCGGAGCTGGCGTCCATGGACAGGAAGACCACGCCCCGGCGGCCGTACCCGTCCACCGAGTACAGGCGCACGTTGACCTCGCCGAACCCGCCCACGGGGATTCCGGCGGCCGTGGTGAAGGGCACGCGGAAGGCCACGAGCCCGACGTAGGTGGTCCCGTCCAGGACGTCGGGCCGGATGCGCTCGGGCAGCAGCGGCGCCACGCGTTCGGGAGGGACGGCCCAGTGCGCGAAGAGGACGTCGTACCAGCCCTGGTACAGCGGCGCGGACCCCGGCAGGGGCGGAGGATCCGGGTCCAGGGGCGGCAGCCGCCGCCGGTCCGCGCGCGCTGGCTCGTCCCGCACCGGGCCTCCCGCTCCGCAGGGGCGCCGACCGCGCCCGTGTCGTGGCAGAGCCTACGCCCGCCCCGCGTGGAGCGGGACGGGCGTGGCGGTTCCGGTTATTCGAGGGTGTCCTTGAGCTTGTCCACGAAGCCCTCGCCCTTGGTGGCCTTGGACGGGCCCTTGACCGAGCCCTCGCCGCTGGGACCGCCGTCGGTCCCGTACAGCGCGGGGTCCGGGGGCGGCGCGGAGGCCGGGCCGCCGAGCGGCTGGGGCTGGTCGAGGTAGCGCAGCTCGTGGCGGCCGTCCGGCGCGGGCCGGTGCGACCAGCCGCCGTTGGCGGCCGCCGTGCCGTCCGACAGGCCCCAGATCGTGTTGGCGTGCTCCTGGTTCTCCTCGTCGAAGAGCGCGTTGGGCGCGATCTCGCCCTCCATGCCGTCCTCCTGGAGTTCCTCGATCGCGGCCAGCCACATGTTCTGGTGGACGGTGTCGCGTGCCAGGTTGAACTGGAGCATGGCCTTGACGCCGGGGTCGTCGGTCATGTTGTACAGGCGCGCGGTCTGGAGCCTGCCCTGGGCCTCGGCCGCGGCGTTGGCGCGGAAGTCGGCCAGCAGGTTGCCGCTGGCCACGATGTACTTGCCGTTCCAGGGGGTGCCGCCGGAGTCGGCCGGTACGGCGCCGCCACCGGCGACGATGGCCTGCTGCGGGTTCATCCCGCCCACGACCGCGGCCACGGCCGGGTCCTTGACGGCCTTGGCCACGGTGGTGGCCGGGGCGCCCTCCAGCAGACGCGCCACCATCGTGGCGAGCATCTCGACGTGGCCGATCTCCTCGGTGGCCACGTCCATGATCAGGTCCTTGTACTTGCCCTCGACGCGGCAGTTCCATCCCTGGAACAGGTACTGCATGGTGACGGTCATCTCGCCGTAGGCGCCGCCGATGAGCTCCTGGAGCTTGGCCGCGTAGAGCGCGTCGGGGGCCTCGGGCTTGGCCTCGAACTGAAGGTGCTTGGTGTGCCGGAACATGTCCACCTCGTCACTGGGGGATGTGGCCGTCGCACTGCGTGCTTCCGACTCCGGCTACCCGGGGCCTCCGGCCGGTAACGGTGATTGGAGGGGATTTGGCCTTTCCGTGTATCCGCGCCTGCTCTCCGCGGCCGTCCGCGGCCGTCCGACCGGCGCCCCTTCCGGCGGCGGCTCGCCCGCGCCCGCCCGGGTTTGCCGTACAGGGAGGGGGTAGATGCCGGTCCGGAAAGCACAGCAGAAGAAAGAGGTGGGCA
Organism: Nocardiopsis sp. CNZ308; assembly: GCF_004217075.1. NCBI lineage: Bacteria > Bacillati > Actinomycetota > Actinomycetes > Streptosporangiales > Nocardiopsidaceae > Nocardiopsis > Nocardiopsis sp. CNZ308. Next base: position 5,516,135 of record NZ_SHKJ01000001.1, read on the forward strand.
TGCTGGAGGCGTTATCTCCCCCCTGGCCGTTGGGTTGGAGCGTCGCGGTCTTCGTCCTGGTCGCCGTGGTGACCGTGGTGGCCAGTGTTCGGATGACCTCCCTCGGCGACGTCCTGGCCGACCGCACCGGCTGGGGAGAGGCGGTCTTCGGCGCGGTCTTCTTCGGACTGGCCACGTCCCTGTCGGGGATCGTGATGACCGCGGTCAGCGCGGTCGGGGACCAGCCCGGACTGGCCTACAGCAACGCGGTCGGGGGCATCGCCGCGCAGACGCTGGCGCTGGCGGTGGCCGACTTCTTCTACCGGCGCGCCAACCTGGAGCACGCCGCCGCCTCCTCGGCGAACCTGCTCTTCTGCTGTCTGCTCATCGGCCTGCTGTCCGTGGTCGTGCTCACCGCGCTGGGCCCGGACGTGACGCTCCTGGGGGTGCACCCGGCCTCGGTCGGGATGATCGCCTTCTACGCGGGCGGGCTCTGGCTGATCAGGCAGGAGAACGAGCAGCCCATGTGGCAGGCCGTGCGCACCCGGGAGACCGTGGTGGACGTCCCCGACGATGACGGCACCGACGAGGAGGACGGCACCGGCACGGGCGTGCTGTGGGTGCGCTTCCTCGTGGTGGGCGCCGTGGTGGCCGTGGGCGGGTGGGCGCTCGCCGAGGCGGCGGGCGTGATCGTGGAGTCCACCGGGCTCAGCGCGGGACTGGTCGGCGCGGTGGCCATGGGCGCGGTGAACGCCATCCCCGAGACGGTCGCGGCGGTCGCCGCGGTCAGGCGGGGCGCGATGACCCTGGCGGTGTCCGCCATCATCGGCGGCAACAGCCTGGACGCGCTCAACGTGGCCGTGGGCGACGTCTTCTACCGCGGGGGTTCGCTGTACCACGCCGCCAGCGCCGACGAACTCTTCCTCAGCGTCGGCGCGCTGCTGATGACCGTGGTCCTGCTCGCCGGGCTCATCATCCGCCAGACGAAGGGCTGGGGCCGGATCGGCTTCGAGGGCGTGCTGCTGATCGTGCTCTACCTGGGAATCCTCGGCGTGCTCACGTTCTGACTCCGTCCGCGCCCCCCTGCGCGGGCTCCGGGCTCCGCTCTGAGCGGGGTCTTCCCCGAGGCGGGACCCCTGTCTGGAGGGGGCGGCTCCCGCGAGGCGGGGCGCGGTGCCCCCAGCGGATCCGCTCCCCCCGCGCGGGCCGCGGGCCTCCCCCTTCAGCCCACCCGGTGCAGCCGGACCCCGTCCAGGCGTCCGTCCTCGGCCACCAGCGTCATGTACGTGTGGTGGGGCTGCCTGCGCCGGTCGGTGGGGGAACCCGGGTTGAGCAGGCGCGGACCGGAGGGGGCCGTGGTGTCCCAGGGGATGTGGGAGTGCCCGAACACCAGCACGTCGCAGTCGGGGAAGCGCTCCTGGCAGCGCTTCTCGCGCCCGCGCGCGTCGCCGGTCTCGTGCACGACCGCGAAGCGCACCCCGCCGAGCGTGGCGCGGGCGACCTCGGGCAGCCGCTCGCGCAGGTCGGCGCCGTCGTTGTTGCCGTGGACGCCGACCAGGAGTTCGGCCCGCGCGTCGAGGCGTTCCAGGCTGGCCAGGTCGCACCAGTCCCCGGCGTGGACCACCGCGTCGGCCCGGTCGACCTCGCGCCACACCTGGTCGGGCAGGTCGCGGGCGCGGCGCGGGATGTGGGTGTCGGACACGATCAGTACGCGCATGCGCGCAAGCGTAGGCGACGCGGGCGTCGTCCGCGCGTCCGCGCGCGGGTCACTCGTCGGCGCCGAGGGAGTTGTACCCCTCGGCCCGCTCCTGGCCCGACAGCGCGTGGATGGAGTCCATGATCCGGTCGGTGATCTCCCGGCGCGCCTTGCCCGGGGCGAGGTGGTCGTAGCCGGTGGAGAAGTCCAGCGGTTCGCCGAAGCGGATGCTGTAGGGGCGCGGGCGCGGCATGGAGGCGCCGACCGGCTGCACGTCCTGGGTGCCCGCCACAGCCACCGGCACGACCGGGGCCTTGGACTCCATCGCCAGCAGGGCCACGCCGGTGCGGCCCCGGTACAGGCGCCCGTCCCGGGAGCGGGTGCCCTCGGGGTAGATCACGCAGGCCTCGCCCTCGTTCAGGCGCTCCAGCATCATCTCCAGGGACAGCATGGCCCCGCGCGCGTCGCGGCGCTGCACCGGCATGGCGCCCAGCGAGGAGAACACGGTCTTGGTCACGCGCCCCTTGATGCCGGTCCCCTCGAAGTAGTCGGACTTGGCCAGGAAGCGCACCCGGCGCTGGGTGACCGACAGCGGGATGATCACGCTGTCGATGAAGGACAGGTGGTTGCTGGCCAGCAGGACCGCTCCGTCGGCGGGGACGTTCTCACGGCCCTCGACGGTCGGACGGCACAGGGTACGGGCGAGTACCGATACCGTCTGCCGCAAAGCACCGTAGAACACGTGTTCTCCCTCACCAATGGTCGGATGACGGAGTCCAATGTAAGGCCGACCCGTGGGTAACAACGGGTCGGCCACGAGGAGAGTGTTCCAGGTCACCACGCCGGGAGGGCGGGCGGAACAGGCCCGTGACGTGCGGGTTCCCGCGGGTTCAGTCGGCGCGGCGCCACTCGGCGTTGGCCCCGCACACCACCAGGCACGGCCGCTCGCCGGGGACGCGCCCCGCCAGCCAGGCGGCGAAGGGCACGGCCGCGGCCGGTTCGGTGGCGATGCGGAACTCCTCCCAGAGCCGGTCCTGGGCGCGCAGGATCTCGGCGTCGCTCACCAGGGCCCGGGTCACCGGGTGGGCGCTCAGCACCTCGAAGGGGACCCGCCCCAGGGTGGCCGCGCCCAGCGCGGAGGAGGCCACCGAGTCCACGGGGGTCTGCACGGGGTGCCCGGCGGCCATCGCGGCGTGCATGCTCGCGCAGCCCTCGGGTTCGGCGCCCACGACCTCGCGCCCCTCCGCGCCCAGGCGCACCCCGGCCACCAGCCCGCCGCCGCCCACCGCGACGACGATGGTGTCGCACTCGGGCGCGTCGGCGGCGATCTCCAGCCCGATCGTGCCCTGGCCGGCCACGACGAGGGCGTCGTCGAAGGCGTGCAGGTAGCGCACGCCCTCGGCCTCGGCGCGGGTGCGGGCCGCCTCGGCGGCCACCGCGTAGTGCTCTCCCACCCTGACGACCTCGGCGCCGGTGGCGGTCAGCGGCGCCGCCTTGGCCTCGGGGATCGACTCGGGGACGTAGACCGTCGCGCGCACGCCCAGCAGGCGGGCCGCGGTGGCCACCCCCAGGCCGTGGTTGCCGCCGGAGGCGGTGATCACCCGGTCGGTGGCCTCCCCGCCCAGCAGGGCGTTGAGGGCGCCGCGCAGCTTGAACGCTCCGGTGCGCTGGAGGTGCTCCAGCTTGAGCGTCAGCGGACGCCCGTCCACCTCGGCGTGCATGACCGGGGTGCGGCGGGCATAGGGGGCGATGCGTTCGGCGGCGGCACGGACGTCGGTGGCCGTGGGCGCGGCGTGCGCGGTCGTGGTGCTCATACAGCCCACTGTGCCCCTACCGGCCATTAACTTAAAGTTGGGTCTGCTAAAGATCGTTAAGCGAAACTTTGTACCTGGCTTTGTGTGGAAGGAGGGCCGCCGTGCTGGACGCCAACCGGGTGCGGGTGCTCGTGGAGATCGCGCACGCGGGCTCGATCGCCGCGGCCGCCGAGCGCCTGTCCTTCACCCCGCCCGCCCTGTCCCAGCAGCTCACCAAACTGGAGCGCGAGGTCGGCTGCACCCTGGTCGAACGCGGCCGCACCGGGGCCACCCTCACCGAGGCGGGCCGGGTCCTGCTCGAACACGGCGAACGGGTGCTGGGGGAGCTGCGCGACGCCGAGGCCGCCGTGCGCGCCGTGGCGGGCGAGCCCCCCGACCGCCTGTCCCTGGGGGCCTTCGCCAGCGCGGGCAAGGTCCTGCTGCCCGCCACCCTGGCCGCCTTCGGGCGCCAGCACCCCCAGGTGAGGCTGTCGCTGTCCGACATCGAGCCCCCCGGCGGGTACGGCCTGGTCGCCTCCGGTGACCTGGACCTGCTCCTGACCCACCGCTACCCGGGCGTGCCCCTGCCGCGCTCCGGGGGCCTGCACCGCGAACGCGTCCTGGTGGACCCGCTGCTGGCGGTCGTGCCCGAGGGCCACGCCCTGGCCGACCGCGACGTGGCGCTGGCCGACCTGGCGGGTGAGGAGTGGATCTGCGGGGCCCCGGGCATCTACAACCGGATCAGCCTGGACACCGCCGCCGCTGCCGCCGGGGTGCGCCTGACCGTGGCCTACGAGACCCGCGACTACGAGGTGGCCCTGGCCCTGGTCGAGGCCGGGGTGGGGGTGGCACTGGTCCCGTTGAGCATCCTGCGCTCGGACCGCCGGGGCGGCTGGGTCAGCCGTCCGCTGCGCGGCACCCGCCTGGCCCGCGAGATCTACGCCGTGCACCGGCGCCGCCCGCCCGAGCCGGTCCCGGCGATGGTCGGACTCCTGCGCGGCGTCGCCTCCCGGGCGCTGGGCGGAGCAGGGGAGACGGGCGGGCCGGACGCGGGCGGGGCCCGTGGCGTCGGGGGCGCGGCCGGGACGGGCTCCGGCGGCTCTGGCATGGGCGGGGGAACGGGAGGCGGGGGTTCCGGCGGGTCTCACAGCGGCGGGGAACCCGGCGGGCTGGGCGCGTTCCAGCGGTAGAGCAGTGCCAGCAGCCGCACGGCGAAGCACAGCACCGCCCCCACCACGGCGATCCAGCCCCAGGTCAGGCCCGCCCAGTACGCGACGGCGACCAGGCCCGCGCCCAGCAGGGCGGGGACGGCGTACAGGCGGGAGTTGGCGCTCAGCACGGTCGGCACCCGGTTCAGCAGGACGTCGCGGATGGTGCCGCCGCCCACCCCGGTGACGACGCCGAGCAGGGTGGCCTGGAGGGGCCCGAAACCCAGCTCCAGGGCCTTGGTCGCCCCGATCACCGCGAACAGGCTCAGCCCTGCCGCGTCGAAGACGAGGATGGGCCGGTTCAGGTGGGTGAGCTGCCTGCTGAGGAAGAACGCGGCGGTCGCGCCGAGCAGCGCCGTGCAGATGTAGCGCCAGTCCTGGAAGGTCGCCGGGGTCACGCCGAGCAGCAGGTCGCGGATGACGCCGCCGCCCAGGGCGGTCACCACGCCCAGGGCCAGGACGCCGACGATGTCCAGGCGCGCGGTGCGGATGCCGGTCAGCGCCCCGTCGACGGCGAAGGCGAGGATGCCGACGAGGTCCAGGGCGAGGATCAGGGTCTGCGTGGACATGCGCGTGCGCCGGGGACGGCGGTTCCTTTCGGACGGGGCGGCGGCAGGGATGCCGATCGGCCATTCCACCACGTCCGGGACGCATGTGCCGCGCGTGGGTGCTGTGACGCGCCGCACCGGGCCGTTCCGCCGCCTCGGGCGGCCCGGACTGCGGCGCGCGCGGCCGCGACCGGGGCACCGTCCCTCCCGGCCCGGATCCGGCCGCGCGAACCCGGAGGATGACGGCGTGTCGGGACTTCCCCGGGGCACGGGCAGGCGACACCATCGGGGGTGACCGGGACCCGGGCGGAACGAGGACACATGCAACACATGGACGCGATCGTCATCGGAATGGGGCCGGGCGGTGAGACCGTCGCGAGTCGGCTGCTCGCCGCAGGCAAGCGCGTGGCGGTGGTCGAGCGCGAACTCATCGGCGGCGAGTGCGGCTACTGGGCCTGCATCCCCACCAAGGTGCTGCTGCGCCCGCCGGAGGTGCGCCAGGAGGCCGACGGCGCCGCCGGTGTCTCCCGCCCGGACCTGCGCTGGCCCGAACTGCGCGACTACCGGGACCAGATGATCCGCCACCTGGACGACTCCGCGCAGGTCCAGGGGTACCGGGACCAGGGAGCCCTGGTGCTGCGCGGCGAGGGGCGCGTCACCGGCCGCGACCCGTGGCGGGTGGCGGTGGGCGACACCGAACTCACCGCCGACCACGTCGTCGTGGCCACCGGTTCGGAGGCGGTGCGCCCGCCGATCGAGGGGCTGGACGACCTGGACCCCTCCGTGGTGTGGACCAACCGGGAGGCCACCACCCTCACCGACGTCCCCGGCCGGGCCGTCGTGGTCGGCGGCAGCGCCGTGGGGGTGGAGCTGGGCCAGTTCCTGGCCCGGATGGGCACGCGGGTCACCCTGGTCCAGCGCGGCCCGCGCCTGGTGGACCGCGAGGAACCCCGTCTGTGCGAGCTGATCAGCGACCAGTTCGACCGCGACGGCGTCACCGTGCACCTGAACACCCAGGTCTCCGCGGTGGCCCGGGACGGGGACGGGGTCCGCGCGTCCCTGGACAACGGCGAGCACGTGGAGGCGGACGTGATCGTGCTCGCCACCGGCCGCCGCCCCCGCGGCGGCGGCCTGGGACTGGAGGAGGTCGGGGTGGAGCTGGACCGCGCCAGCCTGCGCGTGGACGAGCGCTGCCGAGCCGCGCCGGGGCTGTGGGGGGTCGGCGACGCCACCGGCCGGGCCCTGTTCACGCACGTGGCCAAGTACCAGGGGCGCGTGGTCGCCGACAACATCCTGGGCAAGGGCCGGGCCGCCGACTACACCGGCGTGCCGCGCGTGATCTTCTCCTACCCCGAGATCGCCGGGGTGGGGCTCACCGAGGCCCAGGCGCGGGAACAGGGGATCGACACGGCCACCGCCGAGGCCGACCTGCCCCAGACCCTGGCCCGGCCCTGGACCTACGACACCGACCCGCGCGGCACCCTGGGCCTGGTCGCCGACCGCCGCCGCGGGGTGCTGGTGGGCGCGTGGGCGTTCTCCCCGATGGCCTCGGAGTGGATCCACACCGCGGCGCTGGCGATCCGCACCGGCCTGCCGGTCGCGGCGCTGCTGGACTCGATCCCGCAGTTCCCCACGTACAACGAGGCCTACCTCATCGCCCTGGAGAACCTGAAGATCTGAGACGGCGGTAGCGGCGCACCCGCCAGCGGTACCGGCGCGTACGGCGGCGGTACCGCTGCGTCCGGCGGAGAAGGTCAGGCCCTCCCCGCCAGGGCGGCCTCCTCCTCGGCCTCCACACCGCGGTTCCACTCGGCCTTGCTCGACTGCCAGCCGTCCTCGTCGCGGCCCAGGCGCCAGTAGCCCGACACCGACAGCTGCTCCTTGGGCAGGCCGTGCTCGACGCGCAGCAGGCGGCGCAGGTCGCGGACGAAGGCGGCCTCGCCGTGCACGAACGCGTGGACACGGCCCGCGGGGAAGTCGAGGGCGCGCACGGCGGGGACCAGGACCGAGCCCACGGCCTCGTCCCCCCGGTGCAGCCAGTGCACGCGGACGTTCGGGCCGCCCTCCAGCTTCAGCTCGTCCTCGGGGCCGCCGACCTCGACGAACACGTGGGCGGTGGCGTCCGGGGCCAGCGCCTCCACGGCGGTGGCGATGGCGGGCAGGGCGCTCTCGTCCCCGGCCAGCAGGTGCCAGTCGGCCCCGGGGTCGGGGGAGTAGGCGCCGCCGGGGCCCATCAGGCGCAGCCGGTCGCCCGGCCTGGCGCCCGCCGCCCACACCCCGGCCAGTCCGGTGCCGCCGTGGTGGACGAAGTCGAGGGTGAGCCGCCGGGCTTCGACATCCCAGTCGCGCACGGTGTAGGTGCGGGTGACCGGCCACTCCTCGCGGGGGCGCTCGGCGCGCACGCGCTCCAGGTCGAAGGGCTCGGGGTCGCCGGGCGCGGGCGGCGGGAAGAGCAGCTTGACGTAGCTGTCGGTGTGCCCGTCGGTGGAGAACGCGTCCAGGCCCTCCCCGCCCAGGACGACCCTGACCATGTGCGGGGTGATCTGCTCGACCGCCTCGACCCTTCCGGTGTGGACGGTCCTGGCCCGTCCCTGCCGCTGTGCCACGGCGCCCTCTTTCTTCCGGGGTGAGTTAGGTAAACCTAAGTAGGACTTACCGTAAGGCACAGTGACGCACCAGGGCAAAACCTGAGCCCCGGCGGCATCGGAACCGGGGCCGGAAGCGGACTTCCGGGAGTCCTCCGCGGTGGCCCGTGGGGACGGCTTGTGCGTCCCCTCCGCCGGGGTGCGCCTGGTTCGCTCCTTTCCAAGCGCCACACCAGGGGGCCGGTGCCAGGACCCGCCTCCGGGGCCGTCAACGGACCCGCTCCCGTGGAGGAACGGGCGCCCGCCTCGGGACGCCCCTGCCCGGCCACCGCCCTCAGGCGGCGTCGGGGCGGTCCTTCCCGGGGGCGCGGCCGACCACGGTGAACGCCGCGTGCAGCCGCCGGTCGTCCTCCGGCGCCCCCGCCCGCAGGGCCGCCAGCCAGGCCGCCGCGCCCGCCGTGCACCCGGCCGTGGCGACCTCAGCCCCCGACGCGCACAGCGCCAGCTTGCGGGTGAGCGCCGAGCGCACGGGCTCGGACCGCGAGAGCACCCCGCCCGCCAGCACCACCGGCAGCCTCTCCCCGGGCGAGCGCACCTGGTGCACCGAGTGCGCCAGGTGTCCCGCGGCGGCCTCCACGATCACCTCGGCCGCCGGATCGCCCTGCGCGTGGGCCTCGCTGACCAGGGGCGCCAGCGCGGCCAGCGTGACCGGGGCGGCCGTGGTCAGGACCCTGGCGAAGTTGCGGGCGTGCTCCTCGGGCAGGTGGTCCTCCCCCCGCGAGGGGCGCTGGCCCGGGATGACCTGCTTGGCCACCGCGCGCGCCAGCGGACTCAGCTCCCCACCCCGGGACAGCTGCCGCGCCGTCTCCCGGGCCGCCTGGTGCCCGATCCAGAACCCCGATCCCTCGTCGCCGATGAGCCACCCCATGCCGTCCGCCGAACGGGTCCGCCTGCGCTCCTCGACCCGGGTGGCGATCGCCCCGGTCCCCGCGATCAGCACCGTGCCGTCGGGCCCCGGGGTGCCCGAGGCGAAGGCCACCTCGTCGTCGCCGGTGAACGCCGTGTTCTCCGGCGCCAGTCCCGCCCCGGCCAGGGCCCGCTCCAGGCACGCGCGCACCTCGTCGTCGCGCAGCGCGGACACCCCCGCCAGGCCGACCACGCCGAAGGCCACGGCCCCGCGCGCCCGCGGCCCGGCCGCGTCGAGTGCTCCCGCCACCGCCTCGGCCAGCCGCTCGGCGGCCCGGTCCGCGCCGTGGGAGTTGGGGTTGGCGCCTTCGGCCCGGGCCTCGCCCAGCCGCTCTCCGGAGAGGGTGGCCACCAGCGCCCGGGTGGCGGTGCCCCCGGCGTCCACCCCCAGGACGAGTCTGCGCCGGTCGCCCGGCTGGTCGGATCGGGCCCGGGAAGAAGAAGAGGAGATCGTACGCGTCACAGGGGAGAGGTGCCCCGTGGCACCGCGTGTTACTCGTCCCGGCGGCCCGGTCCGCGCCGCGGACGCGGAGGAGGCGGTCCGCCGCAGCGGTCGGGCCCGGGGGAGCAGGCGTCCGCGCCGGGCACGCGCGGGAGGTGCGCGGCGCCGGGAAACCCACTGGCGCGTTCCCCGTGGCGGCTGAGAGGGTCGGTGCCATGACAGGCGCGCCACAGCACGACCCGAACGACCCCTCCCGCCGCGACGACGCCCCCGCGTGGACCGTGCGCGAGGGCACGGAGAAGGACCACCCCGAGGCCGTCAGGGTCTTCTGCGAGGCCCTCAACCTCCCCGCCCGGGAGATCCTGGACAACGAACGCGACCACCCCACCACCGAGCACGACCGCACCCTGCTCGCCGTGGACGGCGACCGCGTCGTCGGCACCGCCCTGTCCCACGGCTTCGAGATGACCATGCCCGGCGGGCCCCGCCGCGTCGCGGGCGTGAGCGGCGTGGGCGTGTGGCCCACGTACCGCCGCCGCGGCGTGCTCAGCGCGCTCATGCGCCGCCAGCTCGCCGAGGTCCGGGACCGGGACGAGAACCTCGCCGCGCTGTGGGCCTCCGAGGGCGGAATCTACGCCCGCTTCGGCTACGGCCTGGCCTTCCGCGAGACCAACGCGACCCTCCAGCGCGCCCACGCCCGCCTGCGCCCCGACGCGCCCCGCGACCCCTCCCTCACCCTCGAACTGGCCGAACCCGCCGAGGTCCGCCAGGAACTGGAGCGGGTGTACCGCGAGGCGCTGCCCCAGCGCGTGGGCCAGCTCGCCCGCAGCGCCCACTGGTGGAGCCTGATGCTCCAGGACAAGGAGGCCGACGGCTCCGGGCGGCTGCGCGCGGCCCTGGTGCGCGGCCCCGACGGGCCCCGCGGGTACGCGCTGTACCGCATCGTCAACCGCTGGGAGGACGGTCTTCCCTCGGCGCGGGTGGTGGTGCGCGAGCTGGCCTCCGTCTCCATCACCGCCCGGGTCGCCCTCTACGAACACCTCCTGGACCGCGACCTGACCAGCGAGGCGGTCTTCGAGAAACTGCCCGGGGACGACCCCCTCACCGTCCTGCTGGCCGACCCCCGGCGCCTGGTCCGGCGGGACTTCGACGCCCTGTGGGTGCGCCTGGTGGACCTGCCCGGCGCCCTGTCCGACCGCCCCTACGCCGCCCCGGTGGACACGGTGCTGGAGGTCGCCGACCGGTACGCCCCCTGGAACACCGGGCGCTGGCGCCTGGAGGCGGACACCGGCGGCGCCCGCGTGAGCCCGACCGACGCCGCCCCCGACCTCGGCCTGGACGCCTCCCACCTGGGCGCGGCCTACCTGGGCGGACGCGCGCTGAGCGCCTTCGCGGACGCGGGTCTGCTCACCGAGCACGTCCCCGGCGCGGCGGCCCGCCTGGACACCGCCCTGTACGCGCCGCGCGCGCCCTTCTGCGGTACCGACTTCTGAGGACCCGGCCCCGCGTACCGGCCCCGCGTACCGGTCACGGTGCGCGGGGCACGCGGTCCCGTACGTCCGCCATCGCGCGGGCAACGGTCGGCTCCATACGGCGGATACCCCCCGGGACCCCCAGTGGCACCAGACACCCCCGGGGGCTTTCAGCGGGCACCAGGTACCCCCGTGCCCCCAGGGACCCCAGTGCGGCACCAGGCCCCCCGGGAGCACCGGGACCCCCTGGTAGCATGACGGCCATGGAGCTCATCGAGGTCGACAGACTCTAGCCGCCGAACCGCCGGTGGCCTTCACCCGCGAGGGCGCGTACCGCGCCCCGGTGAACGACCTCGACCTCGTCGGGGGCGGTCCTTGCGCGTACGCCCCGCGGCGTCGCTGACCCGCTCCCTGATCTGGTCCCTTCCGGCACGTTCGTGACGCCGACCACCCATCGCGCCCCCGTGCGCGTGGTGACGTCCGCCCCGCCTTCGGGAGCGGAGACGATCGGCACCCCGTCCGCGTGCGCGCGGCGACGGCCAAGGAGCCGTCGACGCGTTGACGACTCCCGTCTCGTCCGCGTGCGCACGGCGACGCCGATCCGCCCGCCTCCTCGGCCCGCCACGGGTCGAACACGCACCCGCCCGGCACCGTCCCGTCGGCGTTCGCGTGTTCGCCCGCCATCGACCCCGCCCCGAGGCCCGACCACGGAGTCGCCCGCCGCCGGGGACAAGGAGAGCTCCACGCATGTCCACCAAGTCCGCCGTCACACTCACCGACCTCACCTTCGCCTGGCCGGACGGCACGGTCGCGATCGACCACGTGAGCGGCACCCTCACGACCGGGCGCACCGGGCTCGTCGGCCGCAACGGCGCGGGCAAGTCCACCCTGCTGCGCCTGATCGCCGGTCACCTGCGCCCCACCTCCGGACGCGTCGACGCGGTCGGCGACGTCGGCTACCTCCCGCAGACCCTGACCCTGGGCACGGAGGCGACGGTCGCCGAACTGCTCGGCATCGACGCCACCCTCGCCGCGCTCCGCGCGATCGAGGCGGGCGACGCCGACGAACGCCACTTCGACGCGGTCGGCGACGACTGGGACATCGAGGCGCGCGCCGACGAGGCCCTGCACGAGATCGGGTTCACCGCCGCCGACCTCGACCGCCGCGTCGCGCAGGTCTCCGGCGGTGAGGCGGTACTCATCGCCGTCACCGGCATGCGCCTGAGGCGCACCCCGATCACCCTGCTCGACGAGCCCACCAACAACCTCGACCGGCCCACGCGGGCCAGGCTCGCCGCGTTCGTCGACACCTGGCCCGGCACCCTCGTCGTCGTCAGCCACGACCTCGAACTGCTCGAACACATGGACAGCACCGCCGAACTCCACGCCGGGAGCCTCGACGTGTTCGGCGGCCCCTACAGCGCCTGGAAGGAGCACCTCGAACAGGAGCAGGCCGCCGCCGTCCAGGCGGCCCGGTCCGCGCAGCAGGCCCTCAAGGTCGAGAAGCGCCAGCGCGTGGAGGCCGAGACCAAGCTCGCCCGCCGCGAGCGCACGGCCAGGAAGACGCAGAAGGACGGTGGCATCCCCAAGATCCTCGCGGGCAACCGGGCCAGCAAGGCGCAGGCCTCGGCCGGGGCGATGCGCTCGACCCTCGACGACAAGGTCCAGGCCGCGCAGGCCGCGGTCGACGCCGCCGACGCGCGCGTACGCGAGGACGAGCACATCCGCCTCACGCTGCCCGATCCGGACGTGCCGCGCGGCCGCCGCCTGGCGGAGTTCCATGCCGAGGGGCGCACCGTCGTCGTCCAGGGGCCCGAACGCGTCGCCCTGGTCGGCCCCAACGGCGCAGGGAAGTCGACCCTGCTCCAACAGCTCATCCACGGCGGCGATCCGGTTCCGGGCCGCGCGCACGGCACGCTCCTCACCGACCGCGTGGGGTACCTGCCCCAGCGCCTGGACGGCCTGGACGACGCCGCGAGCGCGCTGGAGAACGTGCGGGCGGTCGCCCCCGGCACGCCGCCGGGCGAGGTCCGCAACCAGCTCGCCCGCCTGCTGCTGCGCGGGGACGGTGTGGACCGCCCCGTCGCCACGCTCTCCGGCGGCGAGCGGTTCCGCGTCTGCCTCGCCACGCTGCTCCTGGCGGAGCCGCCCGCGCAGCTGCTCGTCCTGGACGAGCCGACGAACAACCTCGACACCTCCAGCGTCGAGCAGCTCGCCGAGGCCCTCGACGCCTACCGCGGCGCGCTCCTGGTCGTCAGCCACGACCACGGGTTCCTGCGCAGGATCGGGATCGACACCGTCCTGGAGATCGACCGGGAGGGCGGCCTGCGCCAGCGCGCCGAACTGGGGGACTGACTCCCGCCGGTGCCCGCCGGTGAGGGGACCGGCGGGCACCGGCGGCGCTCCGGCCGTCTCCGCTGCGGACTACCCGTCGTCGCGGGTCCACCGCCCCATGGCGGGCCACTCCCTGTCGGGATCGTGCACGGGGGTGAACCCGCACCGGAGGAAGAACTCCACCCTGCCCTCGGCGCCCTCGCCCTCCTCGGGCAGCAGGAACACCCACTCGACCCCGGCCGCGCGGGCCCGGTCCACGAACCCCTCCAGCAGGCCCCTGCCGACCCCGCGCCGTCTCCACCCCGGGTCCACCACCACCGCCAGCACGTACCCGTGCGGCGGCGCGACCGGGCTCCCCGGCCCCTCGTAGACGCCGTCCAGCACACCCTCCACCCACCCCACCACCGCGCCGTCCGCGTCCGCGACGAGCACCACCATGTCCTCGGGCAGTAGCGAGGACGGGTAGCCCTTCTTGTCGAGGTGCGGCGCGGCGCGACCGATCAGGGCGGCGACACCCGGGCCGTCCCCGGGACGAGCGGAACGCAAAATCATGCCAGCACCGTAGCCCCCGGCCGCGATCGGCCACCAGTACGCACACCGGAGCTTCGGGCATCCGCCCGGACGTGACCGCTCCCGCCCCGCGCCGAAAAGGGGTGGCACGCCTCCCGGTGGAGTCCGTACGTTGTGGCTCTGGCCCTCCGGGCCCCGCGCCCGCGTGGCCGGGGCGTGCCGCCTGGGCCCCGTGTCCGGAACGTGCAAGTATCACCCTGAATATCCAGTATCGCCCTGAACATGAAATGGCCCCCGGGCTCGTCTCGCCTACGCCGCGATACGCCGATCCCCGGTTCGAAGAGTGGAGGACCGCACACTTGACTTCCTCCCCCTCCTGAGGGGAGGGGGATTCCGATACGCGCTGACGCGCGCATGGGCTTTACGGCCCGACCCTCGCAGGCCCGGTTTCCTGCTTCGTAGCCGACCGCGGAAGGGAGGCCCCTTGCCGTCTGACATCAGCTCCGCAGGCATCACCCAAGACCGCGTCTTGGGCTGCGACTCGACCAGCCGCAAGGGTGTTCTTGGCCGCGTTGACGTCCCGATCATGTCGGGTGCGGCAGGCAGGACACGCCCAAAACCGGGTGCCCAACGAAAGCGTGGCCAGCAGGTACCCGCACTCCGAACAGGTCTTGGAGGAGGGAAACCACCGGTCCGCCACGACCACGGTGCGTCCCGCACGCGCGGCCTTGTACTCCAACTGGCGGCGAAACTCGCCCAGCCCAGCGTCCAACACCGCCCGGTTGAGCCCGGCCTTTTGCCGTACCCGCCTGCCCGGGACCTGGACGGTACCGCGTGCGGAGGAAGTCATCCCTCGCACGTTGAGGTCCTCGATCGCGATCACATCGTGCTCGCGCACCAAACGCGTGGTGGTCTTGTGCAGGAAGTCCTGGCGGGCGTGGCGGACCTTGCGGTGCGCCGCAGCGACCTTGGCCCTGGCCTTGCGCCGGTTGGCCGACCCGAGCTGCTTGCGGGCCATCCGCCGCTGGTACCGGGCCAGATTCTTGGCTTTGCGTTCCAGGTGGCGGGGGTTGGCGATCTTCTCACCCGTGGACAGGGTGGCGAAGTCCTTCACCCCCAGGTCGACACCGACCTCGGAGGCGGCCTCAGGCGGGGGCGCGGGATCGTCGATGTCCACGGCGAAAGTCACATACCAGCGCCCGTCCGCCTCACGGGAGACGATGACCGTCGTGGGGTTGAGCGTGGACAGGTCGACGTCGTCGAACGACCACGCCAGGCGCAGGGGTGCGGTCTGCTTGGCCAGCGTCAGGTGCCCGTCACGCATCCGAAACGCCGACCGGGTGTAGTGGGCCGACTGTTTGGAGTCGCGGGACTTGAACCGGGGGTACTTGGCTCGACCCGCGAAGAAGTTCGCGAACGCGGTGTGCTGGTGGCGCAGCGTCTGCTGCAGGGGGACCGAGGACACCTCGGACAAAAATCCCAACTCCTGGGTTTTCTTCCACCCGGTGAGCGCGGCGTCGGTGGCCTTGTAGGAGGTCTTCTCGCCGCGCTGGTGGTAGGCGGTGTGGCGGTCGGCGAGGGTTGTGTTCCACACCAGGCGCACGCATCCGAACGTGCGGCCCAGTTGGGCCGCTTGTTCGGGGTCCGGGTAGGCCCGGCATTTGTACGCCGTCCGCATGCACGCAAGGTTACAGGAGGTAACTCTATGAGTAAGCCATGTTCCAGATTCCTCCCCGGTGTGAACGCCGGGGCATCCTCCGGGAGGGTCTGGTGAACGCCGGAGGGGACGCCACCCCGACCGAATGGATCGTACGGGGAACCGACCGCGACGAGTACTCCGAGGTGATGCGCGTCGTCGGCGAGGCGCTGCTGTCCTCGGACCCGCCCGAGGACCGCGAACCCTTCCTGCGCCCCCTCCTGGACGCCGAGGGCTACGACCGCGTCCTGGTCGCCGTGGACGGGGACGAGATCGTGGGCGCGGTCAACGACTTCGCCTTCGAGATGGCCCTGCCCGGCGGCCCGCGCCCGGTGGCCGGGGTGACCGGCGTGGGCGTGTGGCCCACGTACCGCCGCCGCGGCGTGCTCAGCGCGCTCATGCGCCGCCAGCTCGCCGACATCCACGCGCGCGGGGAGCGCTACGCCGCTCTGTGGGCCTCCGAGGGCGCCATCTACGGCCGGTTCGGCTACGGCCCGGCGGTCACCGAGATGGAGACCGCCGTCCGCCAGCCCCACGCCCGCCTGCGCGCCGACGCGCCCCGCGACCCCGCTCTGCGGGTCCGCCTGGCCGACCCCGGGCAGGTGCGCCCGGACCTGGAACGGGTCCACCGCGAGGTCGCCGCCGTGCAGGTCGGCCAGTTCCAGCGCGCCGCCCACTGGTGGGACCGGGTCCTGCGCGACCAGGCCCAGTTCCGCGAAGGCCGCGGCCCGCTGCGGGCCGCGGTGGTCAGCGGCCCCGACGGGCCGCTGGGCTACGCGCTCTACCGCACCCGCAACAGGTGGGAGCGCGACGGCTCGCGCGGAGAGGTGTACGTCAAGGAGATCACCGCCACGACCCCGGCCGCCTGGACCGCCCTGTACGACCACCTGTTCAACCGCGACCTGGTCACCGAGATCACCTTCGACTTCCTGGCCGTGGACGACCCGCTGCGCCACCTGCTCGTGGACAGCGGCCGGGCGGCGCCCACGCTCTACACCTCCCTGTGGGTGCGGCTGGTGGACGTGTCCGGGGCCCTGTCCGAACGTTCCTACGCCGCGCCGGTGGAGGCGGTCCTTGAGGTCGCCGACCGGTTCGCCCCCTGGAACGCCGGACGCTGGCACGTCAAGGCCGACACCGGAGGCGCCCGCGTGGAGGCCACGGACGCGGCCCCCGACGTCAGCCTGGACGTGTCGCACCTGGGCGCCGCCCACCTGGGCCAGACCACCCTGGACGGCTACCTGCGCGCCGGCCTGATCACCGAGCACACCCCGGGAACGGTGGAGCGCCTGGACGCGGCCCTGCGCCGCTCCCGCGCGCCCTTCTGCGGTCTGATCTTCTGATCCCCGGGGTTCAGCGGTCCGGCCCCGCCCACCGGCGGGGCCGGTCCCGTGCCCTCAGCCCTTCAGCGCCTTGACCAGCCGGTCCACGTCGGACTCGTCGTTGTACAGGTGGAAGGCCGCGCGCATCCGCCCGTTGCGGGCCGCCGTGACGATCCCCGCCCCGGCCACCCGCTCCACCGCGCCCTCGGGCACCGGGACCGACACGATCGCCGACCCGGCGGGCTCCATGTCCATGGCCTCGCGGAAGCGGTCGCCCAGGGCGGCATCGTGCTCGCGGATGACCTCCACGCCCACCTCCTCCACCAGGGACAGGGTCTCCTCCAGCCCGACCCACGCCCCCCACACCGGCGCCAGGTCCAGGCGCCGCGCTCCCTCGGCCAGCCGCAGCGGGCCGCCGTAGAGCGACTTCCAGGGCTCGTGCGCCCCGTACCAGTTCGCGGCCAGCGGGGAGAGTTCGGCCAGCGCCTCCTCGGTCCCGGTGAGCAGGGCCGAACCGCGCGGGCCCAGCAGCCACTTGTACGCGGCGCACACCGTGTAGTCGATCCGGTCCACGGGCAGCGGCAGCCACCCGGCGGCCTGGGTGGTGTCCAGCAGCAGCCGCGCCCCGTGGTCGGCGCAGGCCGTGATCAGGTCCTCCACCGGGGCGATCGCGCCGTCAGCGGACTGCACGGCCGAGACGGCCACCAGGTCGGTGTCCGGGCCCACCCGCGACGCCAGGTCGGCCAGGGGCACCTCGCGCACGCTGACCCCCGCGTCCGCCCTGGCCATGAAGGGGTGGACGACCGAGCTGAACTCGTCGGCCGCCGTCAGCACCCGCGCGCCCGGGGCCAGGCCGGCGGCGACCGTGCCCACGAACTGGGAGGCGTGGCTGCCGATGGCCACGCGGGCGGCGGGCACCCCGGTCAGGCGCGCGTAGGCGGAGCGGGCGCGCTCGATGCCCGCGTCCGCCTCGCCCGGCTGGAACCGGCCCGCGGCCACGTCGCGGTTGTGCTGCTCCAGGGCCCGCAGCGCCCGCCGGGGCGTCAGGCCGTGCGTGGCGGTGTTGAGGTAGGTGTTCTCGGCAGCGAACTCCTGCTGCGCGGCCCGCAGGCGGGCCCGTCCGGCTTCGTCCATGCCCCCGATGCTCACAGCGCGGCGGGGGCCGCTCAAGGTCCATTCCGGCCGCGAACGGACTGTCTTTGGCGGCGGGGGACCGCGCCGACGGGCACGGGGCGCTTGCTGTGTCCGACGGCGCCCGGAGCGGTCGGGGCGGACCGTGCGGCCCCTCTTCCAGCCCCCGGCGCCCTCAGATGCGGAACTTGGCCTCGGCCTCGGTGGAGCCCGCCATGAGCTTGTTGAGCAGGCGCACGAGTTCCTGGCGTTCGTCGGGTTCCAGGGCCTCGGCCCAGGCGCTCTCGCGCCGGTTGTGCGCCCGGAAACCGCCGAGGATCGCCCGGTACCCGGCCTCGGTGAGGCTGAGCTGGAGGGCGCGCCGGTCGTGGGCTGCGCGCTCGCGCACGATGAGCCCGTCCCGTTCGAGGGTGTTGAGCAGCGCGGACAGCGCGGCCCGGCTCATCCCCGAGATCTCGGCGGTGGTCTTGGCCTCCATGGGCCCGGCCAGCCACAGCGCGAAGATCACCCGGAACCCGGGCCAGGTGAGCCCGCGCGGGCGGTGCACGGACGACTCCAAGTCGTAGACGACCATGCTCGTCGCCCGGCTCAGGGTCAGGACCATCCGCATGGCGTCGGCGTTCACGGAGGGCAGTTCCTGCTCGGCCTTCCGCACCGCGTAGTCCACGAAGGACCAGAAGGTGAGTTCGGGGGCGGTGTCGTGGGTCACGTCGGTCAGCCTAGTGCCTGATCTCCCGCCGGGACCGGTCGCGGCCGGTCCCGCGCGTCCGTGCCGGTCGGGGAGCGCCCGCCTCCGCTCCCGGCACACGGCGGGCGGCCCGGCGCACGCGTCGGCACCGGTCGGAGCCGCCGCGCAGCTGAGTCCGCCCCGCCCGGGCCGCGCTCGCGAACCGCCAGGTGGGAGGTCGGCGGACACACCCGCCCCCGTCGTATCATGTGATCTGTATCACTCAGTAGCGGGCTCTGGGCCTCTTGGTCCTGTGGCGCGGAGCACGTTATGGTCAGGATCATCAAACCTTTGATCAATTGGGCGGCGGCAGCCGTCCGGAGCGAGTGAAGGGCCCCGACCATGGCAGCCAAGCCGTTCGCCTCATCCGCCGACACCGAGGCCAAGGAGCAGACCCTGGAGGTCCTGGCCGACGGCGTCTACGCCCTCACCGCCGAGGGCGACCCGAACGTGGGCGCCATCGAGGGCGAGGACTTCCTCGTGGCCTTCGAGGCCCTGGCCACGCCCGCCGCCGCGGGGGAGTGGCTCGCCAAGCTGCGCGAGCACACCGACAAGCCGATCCGCTACCTGGTGCTCTCGCACTACCACGCGGTCCGCGTCCTGGGCGCCAGCGCCTTCGACGCCGAGATCATCCTGACCCACGAGAAGACCCACGAACTCATCCGCGAGCGCGGCAAGGAGGACTGGGCCAGCGAGTTCGCCCGCATGCCGCGCCTGGCCAAGGACGCCGACTCCGTGCCCGGGCTGACCTGGCCCACCCAGACCTTCGCCGACCGCACCACCATCGACCTGGGCGGCGACCGGGGCGAGCTGGTCCTCCAGTACTTCGGCCGCGGCCACACCGAGGGCGACATCGTCGCCTGGCTGCCCAAGCAGAGGATCCTCTTCGCCGGGGACCTCGTCGAGGCCCAGGCCGCCCTCTACACCGGCGACGCCTTCCACCACGACTGGGCCGGGGCCACCCTGGACGGCGTCAAGGCCCTGGAGGCCGAGATGCTCGTCGGCGGGCGCGGCGCGGTCAGCCGCGGCCGCGAGGAGGTCGACGCCGCCATCGAGCAGACCCGCGGGTTCCTCGACGTCATGATCCGCGAGGTCGGCGCCGTCCACGGACGCGGCGGCACCCTCAAGGAGGCCTTCGAGGCCACCCACGCCGCCCTCGTCGGCGACTACGGCCACTGGCCCATCTTCGAGCACTGCCTGCCCTTCGACGTCTCCCGCCTGTGGGACGAGTTCTCCGGCATCGAGCGCCCGGTCATCTGGACCGCCGAGCGCGACCGCGAGGTCTGGGACCAGCTCCAGGGCTGACCCGCCGCCCCGCCCACCGATTCCCGACCCCTTCCACGCCCGTACGGGGCGTCCACGTCGAACGGAGCCACCAGATGCGACCCCCCGCTCCACGCACTCCCGCGGACACCGCCGCCGATCCCGTCCTGGTGCTCGGCGCGGGCCCGGTCGGCCAGACCGCGGCCCTGCTGCTGGCCCGGCGGGGCGTCCCCGTACTGCTCATGGACGCACGGCCCGAACGCGACGCCGTCGGCTCCAAGGCCATCTGCCAGCAGCGCGACGTGCTCGACGTCTGGGACTGGCTGGGCGCCGGACAGGTCGCGGAGGAGGGGCTGACCTGGGACACCGCCCGCACCTTCTACCGCGACAGCGAGCTGTTCAGCGTCCGCCTCCCCGACCCCGGCGCCTCGCCCCTGCCGCCGTTCGTCAACATCTCCCAGTCCCGCACCGAACAGGTCCTCGACGAGCGCCTGGCCGCCGCCGGGGTGCGCACCCTGTGGAACCACCGGGTCACCGGCCTCTCCCAGGACGAGCGCGGCGTCACCGTCGAGTGCCGCACCCCGGGCGGCCCCGTCCGCCTGCGCGGCTCCCACGCCCTGTCCTGCCTCGGCGCCCACGGCGGGGTGGTCCGCGAGGCCCTGGGCCTGTCCTTCGACGGCACCACCTTCGACGACCGCTTCCTCATCTGCGACATCCGCGCCGACCTGGCCGGATGGGAGCGCGAACGCCGCTTCTACTTCGACCCCGAGTGGAACCCCGGCCGCCAGGTGCTCATCCACCCCTGCCCCGACTCGGTGTACCGCATCGACTGGCAGGTGCCCTCCGACTTCGACCTCGACGCCGAGGAGGCCAGCGGCCGACTGGAGGCCCGCATCCGCCAGATCATCGGCGAGCGGCCCTACGAGATCGTCTGGCACTCGGTCTACCGGTTCCACACCCGCGTGGCCGAACGCATGCGCGCGGGCCGCGTCCTGCTGCTCGGAGACAACGCCCACCTGGTCGCCCCCTTCGGCGCCCGCGGCCTCAACTCCGGGGTCCAGGACGCCGAGAACGCCGCCTGGAAGCTCGCCTACGTCCTGGCCGGATGGGCGGGCGAGGAACTCCTGGAGAGCTACCACGCCGAGCGCCACGCCGCCGCCCTGGAGAACGCCGACGTCACCAGCGCCACCATGCGCTTCCTCGTCCCCCAGGACGAGGAGGAGCACCGCACCCGCCTGGCCGTGCTCGAAGCGGCCCTCACCGAGGAGGCGGCCCGCGCCCGGGTCGACTCCGGTCGCCTGGCCGAACCCTTCTGGTACACCGACTCGTCCCTGACCACCCCCTGCCCCGAACGGCCCTTCGGCGGCAGGCCCCCGCGCGGCCAGGCGCCCGCCCCCTGCCCCGGGGTGGTCCTGCCCGACGCCCCCGTGGACCTGCCCGGCGACGGCGCCCCCGCGCGCCTGCGCCCCCTGCTGCGCGAGGGCCTGACCCTGCTGGTGGGCGCCGCCCCCGAGGGCGCCGACCCCGACGCGTTCCTGGAGGGCGTGCGCGCCGCCGCGCGCGGGGCCACCCCGGCGCCCGTCACCGCCCTGTACCTGGACCGGATCGACACCACCGGCGCGCTGACCAGGGCGCTGGTACCCGAGCCGGGGCAGGTGTGGCTGGTGCGCCCCGACGCCCACGTCGCCGCCGTCGTCGCGGGCGCCGACCCCGAGGCCGTGCTCGCGGCCGTGCGCACCGCGCTGGGGTTCGCCCCGGTCCCGACGGTGCCCGCCCCGACGGACGGCGCGTCCGACACGAACGCGCCGAGCGGGGCGGACGCGCGATCCGACGCGAACGCGCCGCGCGGCGCGAGCGGCGAGCCCATCGCGGCCACCGCGACCGACCGGCCCGCCACCGCGACCGACCGGCCCGCCGCCGCGGACCGCCCCGGAGGCGCCGCCCCCGACCCGCGCGGCGACGAACCCGCCCCGACAGCCTGACCCGGACCCACTCCACACGGAAGGGACAACACCGCCATGGCCTACTACCGCCAGGTCGGCGAGGTGCCCCGCACCCGCCACACCCAGCACCGCACCCCCGAGGGCGGGCTGTACTACGAGGAGCTGATGGGGGAGGAGGGCTTCTCCGCCGACTCCTCGCTGCTCTACCACCGCGCCATCCCCTCGGCCATCGTCGACGCCGCCGAGTGGGAGGTCCCCGACCAGTCCCGCACACGCAACGCCCCGATGGTGCCGCGCCACCTCAAGCTGCACGAGCTGTTCTCCGACCAGGAGTGGAAGGCCGCCGACGTCGTCGAGTCGCGCCGCCTGGTCCTGGGCAACGACGACGTGCGCATCTCCTACGTGGTCGCCGGAGCGCCCTCGCAGCTGTACCGCAACGGCATCGGCGACGAGTGCGTGTACGTGGAGTCGGGCACTGCCCGCGTGGAGACCGTCTTCGGCCTGCTGGAGGTCGGCCAGGGCGACTACGTCGTCCTGCCGCGCGCCACCACCCACCGCTGGGTGCCCACCGGCGACCAGCCCCTGCGCGCCTACGTGGTGGAGGCCAACAGCCACATCGCCCCGCCCAAGCGCTACCTGTCCCGCTACGGGCAGTTCCTGGAGCACGCCCCCTACTGCGAACGCGACCTGCGCGGGCCCTCCGAGCCGCTGCTGGCCGAGGGCGAGAACGTCGACGTGCTCATCAAGCACCGCGGCGACGGCCCCGGGGGCATCTCCGGCACCCGCTACACCTACCCCACCCACCCCTTCGACGTCGTGGGCTGGGACGGGTGCCTGTACCCCTACGTCTTCAACGTCGCCGACTTCCAGCCCATCACCGGCCGCGTGCACCAGCCGCCGCCCGTGCACCAGGTGTTCGAGGGCCACAACTTCGTCATCTGCAACTTCGTGCCGCGCAAGGTGGACTACCACCCCGGCGCCATCCCGGTGCCCTACTACCACTCCAACGTCGACTCCGACGAGGTCATGTTCTACTGCGGGGGCGACTACGAGGCCCGCAAGGGCTCGGGGATCGGCCAGGGCTCCATCTCCCTGCACCCCGGCGGCCACTCCCACGGCCCCCAGCCCGGCGCCTACGAGCGCAGCATCGGCGCCGAGGCCTTCGACGAACTCGCCGTCATGGTCGACACCTTCCGCCCGCTCGACCTGGGAGAGGGCGGCCTGGCCAGCGACGACGGAACCTACGCCTGGACCTGGGCCGGGGGACGGAGGGAGCGCCGGTGAGCGCCGAGCTGTACCGCGGCCTGTTCGACGACGCCGCGCTCTTCCCGCCCGGCAACGCCCCCATGGGCGGGGCGCTGCCCGCCCACCGCGCCCACCGGGCCGGGCCGCGCGCCGAGTACGTCGGCCCGTTCCTGGTCTCCGACGCCCGCGTGGGCGAACTGCGCGCCGTCCTGGCGCGTGAGGAGCCGGGCCACGGCCCGCTCGCGGTCGTGGTCACCGTCCCCGGCGGCGCCGAGGGCGTCGGCCCCGCCGTGGCGGCCGCGACCGCCGACCCGGCGCTGCGCCTGGCCGGGGTGGAGGCCGCCGCCGCGCCCGGGACGGCCGCCGAGGTCGCCGCGCGGCTGACCGAGCACCTGCCCGAGGGGGCCGAGGGGTTCGTGGAGGTCTCCCGCCAGGGGGACGTGCCCGCCGAACTGCGGTCCCTGACGGGCACCGGCCACAGCGCCAAGTTCCGCACCGGGGGACTCACCGCCGAGGCCCATCCGAGCGAGGAGGAACTGGCCGAGTTCCTGCACGCGGCCGTGGAACTGGACCTGCCCTTCAAGTGCACGGCCGGACTCCACCACGCCGTCCGCCACACCACCGCCGAGGGCTTCGAACAGCACGGCTTCCTCAACGTGCTGCTGGCCACGGCCGCCCTGCTCGACGGAGCCTCCGAACGCGAGGTCGCCCTCGTGCTGGCCGACCGCGACGGCCCGCGCCTGGCGGCCCTGGCCGCCAAGCTCACCGACGAGGAGGCGCGGGAGGTGCGCGGCCGGTTCCGCTCCTTCGGGACGTGCAGCGTCACCGAACCCCTGGAGGACCTGGTCGTGCTCGGGGCGCTGCCCGCCTCCCGCGCACGCTGACCCGCCCGGTCCAGGGGCCTGCTCGCTCCAGGGGCCGGTCCGCCCCGAGGGCCCGTCCGCTTCGGGAGCCCGCCCGCTCCGAGGCCCGGCCGCTCGGAGAACCCGTCCATGTGAAGAGCCCCCCGCTTCGAGAAACCGTCCACTCCAAGAAAGCGAACGCCATGCCCGACAGCTGGCTCGACCTCGCCCCGGACGCGCAGTTCGGCCTGGCCACCCTGCCCTACGGCGTGTTCGGCACCGCCGACGACCCCGCGCCCCGCACGGGCGTGGCCATCGGTGACCACGTCCTGGACCTGGGGGCCGCGGCCCGCGCCCTGGACGCGCCCTTCGCCGACACCGTCGATCGACCCAGCCTGGACGCCCTGCTGGCCGCCGGACGGCCGGTGTGGGACCAGGTGCGCGCCGCGCTCACCGACTGGTTCACCGACCCCGCGCGTGCCGAGGCCGTGCGCCCGCACCTGGTGGACCGGGCCTCGGTGCGCATGCTGAGCCTGCCCTTCACCGTCGCCGACTACGTGGACTTCTACGCCTCCGAGCACCACGCCAGCAACGTCGGCCGCATGTTCCGGCCCGACCAGGAGCCCCTCACACCCAACTGGAAGCACCTGCCCATCGGCTACCACGGGCGTTCGGGCACCATCGTGGTCTCGGGGACCGACATCGTGCGCCCCACCGGCCAGCGCAAGCCGCCGAACGAGCCTGCGCCCGTCTTCGGGCCCTCCACGCGCCTGGACATCGAGGCCGAGGTGGGCTTCGTCGTCGGGACCGGAACCGAGATGGGCGAGCGCGTGGCGGTGGACGACTTCGCCGACCACGTCTTCGGGGTGTTCCTGCTCAACGACTGGTCCTCCCGCGACCTCCAGGCCTGGGAGTACGTTCCGCTGGGGCCGTTCCTGGGCAAGTCGTTCGCCACGTCCGTCTCGCCGTGGATCGTGCCGCTGGCCGCGCTGGAGTCCGCGCGCGTGGAGCAGCCCGCCCAGGACCCCGAGCCGCTGCCCTACCTCCAGGGGAGTGGACCCGGTGGCCTGGACCTGCGGCTGGAGGTGCGGCTCAACGGGCACCTGGTCTCCACGCCGCCGTTCTCGCAGATGTACTGGACGGCGGCGCAGCAGCTCGCGCACATGACCGTCAACGGGGCGTCCCTGCGCACCGGGGACGTGTACGCCTCCGGCACGGTCAGCGGACCCGAGCGCGGGCAGCGGGGCTGCCTGCTGGAGCTGACCTGGAGCGGGAAGGAGCCGCTGACCCTGCCGGACGGTACCGAGCGCACCTTCCTGGAGGACGGCGACGAGGTGACCATCACCGCCACCGCCCCGGGCCCGAATGGGTCTGTCGTCCACTTCGGTGAGGTGACCGGCAGGATCCTCCCCGCCCGCTGAGGTCTCGGAACGGCCCCGCGCACCCTCCCCGAGGGCGCGCGGAGCCGTTCCGCGCACGGACATCAGGCACCCAAGGCCTGTCGAACCGTAGGTTCCCAACGCTCTTGTCCTCAAGAGGCATCGCGACCCGGCGAGATGCGCTGGTGTCTCAACGAGGAGACTCTCCATCCGCCTCCTTGTTCTGTCCGGTGCTTCGTCCGCTGGAACTCCGGCTTTGTCTCACCCGGGCAGCACGTCGGCCGCGCCCCGCGACAGGCGAACCCACCTTCGCTTGCACTGTGGCGTCCTTGGCCGATCCGCCGAACGGGGGTGGGCAGGCAGGCCATCCCCGGCAAGGTCATGAGCGCCGACAAACGCGGGTTCAAGGTGTGCCCGGCCTACCTGCGCTCCGATGACACACTGGTCGTTCCACCCTGCTCCGGCTGACCCGATCCCTGAGACCTCATCACGCTGATCGGCGACCTGAGTCGAATCGGAATCGGTTTCCGTTCCCTGCACGAGGTGCTGGGCGTCAACACCCAGACGGGGCGTCTGGCCTTCTACGTCTCCGCCGCCTCGGCCGAGTCCATCCGCGGTCTCACCACGGAGGGCACCCGCGAAGGACTCGACACCACCCCCAGATGACCGGAAACGCCTGGGTCGATCCCCAGCGACGGGGGGCGTCATACCCACGCGTTGCTGGCACAGCCAGAGGACACGGTGTTCTCGATCGCCAACCCTCTCGGCGCGTCGAGGTCGGCGCTGTACGAACACGTCCCTGAACTGGACGGCAGTGTGGGACGACGGCCTGACGCCTACGAGGTTCGATACAGCAACAGCGCAATATTCTGAAGGCCATGAGCAGGTCGCCTACGGGGTCGGAGTCGAAATCGACCCCGCAGAGGCAGCTTCCTCGGACGTGCCGACCAGTAGTAATTTCGGCGTGGAAACCGAAGGAATGACGGAGGAAGGCGATGCATGCGTTCGCATCGAATTTACTCCTGACTATGCCACGGAGCCCGGAACGCGTGAAAACCACGTTCTCGTGAGTTGCTACGAAAAATACCGCGCCCTCGAAATCGAGACCCCGGATGCGCGTGACTGGGCCTACTACCGGTATGGGAATTTCACGACCGCTGAGCCGAGGTTCCCGGAGGTCGTGCCAGAGCCTCGGATCGTTGACTTTTCACTGCGGACGCAGCCCTGGGAAGGGAATGCGGACGAAGACGTGCGCAGGATGACTGGATTCGCGCCACAGACTCCGTCGAATGACTGCAACGTGGGAAACCAGCTCCAACTCACCGTGGGTCCGGCCTCGCTGACGTTCCCAACGCTTCAGTGTGATAACCTTCGCGTCGATATCAAGCCTAATGCTGGCGCATATGGTTTGATCTTCGATGGAAGCGAAACCGTGCAGATCGCAAACAGCTACGCGATGGCACTCGAGGCCACTGCTGCTGGACGTGAAGTGGTCATGAGTGACTATGCCTGGGCCGAGGTCAACTACGGTGGTGGAAGCGGTCCCATCTGGGAAGACGCCTACATCTGGACCGACGGCGGGTGGACTCCCTGGAATGACCTCTAAATTCCTGTGATTTAAAGCATGAAAACAGGGGCGCGGGATTCTGTTCCGCGCCCCTGCTTATCGCCCTCGGATAACGTTTACTGCGGCAGCTACAATCCCACACACGGCAAGGAAAAAGCCGACTCTTCCTTCTCTGATGACTATATGGACGGGGTGGCCCAGGTTGGGGCTGTAGGATAGTCTGAAAATGCCGACGTCATAATGCCCGCCGTAGCCGCTGTGTACTGAGATCCAGGCGAGGGCAAACCCGACGTTCAGCAAAACCAAACCCGCTAAGAGGCCAAATAGAAACCCGTAGATCAACCTTCTGCCGCCGAAATTGCTCACGCTATCACCTCACGGGGGTGCCGAGTTTATTCTAGGGTCATCATACATTGCAGCTCTTCAATTGTCACCTTCGCTCTAAACCACAGGTAACAGACTTGCAGTGCTCGCGGTGAAGAACCTTCATGATGCCTGGTTCCACTACTGAAGCGCACTCATCGGCGTCCAGTTCCTGGAGGGCTGTGTGGAGGGGGCGAACGTTTTCCTGGGCTGTGCATAAATTGATCAGTGCGAGGATATTCGCCTTGGTGGCGGCATCTCCCGGCTCGTCGCCGAGTTCCCCCCAACCCCGCGGACACCGATCTGTATGTGGGCATGGCGGTCATATTCTCCGTAACGGTGCTTCGAGTTGGCGCCCTTGCCTCCTGGTGTAGAAGGTCCCGCTACCTTTTGAGCTTCAGGTGGACTGTGAACTCCTCGGCCGGGGAGCGCCCGTGGCCGACGGCGGTGTCGAGCAGCGTCCTGCGGCCCTCCAGGACCTCGGCCCCGGCCAGGGTGAGGCGGCGTCGGCGCACGTACTCCGACAGCGGCATCCCCGCCAGCGCGGCGAACATCCGGCGCAGGTGCTGCTCGCAGGTCAGCGCGGTGTGCGCTGTCGCCGCTACGTCGACCGGGCGGCCGGGGTCCTCCTCGACGTGCTCCAGGGCCCTGTTCAGCCGGTCCCGCATCGCTTCCCCCTTCGTTCACCGGCGACGTTAACGAGCGCGAACGGTGCGGTTCCCGACAGTCGCCGTGTGCCTGCGATCAAGCCGGGACCCACCGACCCGGGGCCCGGGCGGTGTGACGCCCGGGCCCCGCACACGACGGGAGTGTCAGCGCCTCATGAGGGCGAAGACCCCCCAGCCGAGGTACTCACGTGTGCCGCGCGCGTAGCGGACGGGCTCGATGGAGAGCTCCTCCCGCACCTCGGCGGCCAGTTCGTCGTCCGGGTTCCGGTCGAGCCAGCGGCGCATGCTGAGCCATTGCGCCGCGGCGTACCGGTCCCAGCTGTCCTGGTCGGACAGCGTCATCTCCACGACGTCGTACCCCAGCTCCTGGAACCGCCCGATCAGGTCCGCAAGCTCCAGGAAGTCGGCGATGGCGGTGGCGTTGCAGTCCCGGGCGGTCTCCTCGTCCGGAGGAGTGGCCCGCCAGTACGGCTCGCCGACCAGCATCATGCCTCCGGGGCGGAGACTGCGTTCGAGCAGCTCGATCGTCCCGGCGACACCGCCGCCGATCCAGGTGGCGCCGACACAGGCGGCCAGATCGACCGGTTCGTCCGCGACATGGCCGGCGGCGTCACCGTGGACGAACTCGACCCGGTCCGCGACGCCCAGTTCGGCGGCGCGGGCCCGGGCCTGCTCGGTGAAGAGGGTGCTGATGTCCACCCCGGTGCCCGTGAAGCCCAGGTCGCGCGCCCAGGTGCACAGCATCTCGCCCGAGCCGCTGGCCAGGTCGAGCACCCGTGTGCCGGGGTCGAGGCGGAGCGATTCGCCCAGGGCGGCGAACTTGTCCGCGGTCAGCGGGTTGTGGATCCGGTGGCCGCTCTCGCGGATGGTGAAGATGCGGGGAAGGTCCATGACCAGATTCCTTTCCGTCATGCCTTGAAGTTCGGGGACTGCTCGATGGCGCGGCGCAGGCGTGCGCCCTGCCTGCCCTGCCGCTTCGTCTCGGCGCGCAGCCGCGCGTCGGTGCGGGCGGCCGCGTGGGCGTTCTCGCGTCGCAGCCGGTGGTAGCTCTCCAGGCGCCGCCGGGGAAGTCGGCCGTCCTCGACGGCGGACAGCGCGGCGCACCCCGGCTCACCGGTGTGGGCGCAGTCCGCGAAGCGGCAGTCCCGCGCCAGTGCGGAGATCTCGGCGAAGGCCTGGTCCAGGCCCTCGTCGGCGGCGGGCAGGCTCACGCCGCGCAGGCTCGGGGTGTCCAGCAGGATCCCGCCGTGGGGCAGCGCCAGCAGCTCGCGCCAGGCGGTGGTGCGCCGACCCCTGCCGCCGTCGCCGGTGCAGGGTCTCGGCCCGTCACCGGCGACCGTCGGGGAGACGATCACCGTGCGGAGGGCTCCGGCCTCGGTGACGACGTCGCACAGGCCGCGCTCGGCCCGCACCACGCGGCCCGGAACCAGCCCGTCAGCCCGTGAAGGCGCGAAGGAGCGCTCACGCTCCGCGTCCCAGCCGTAGTCGGCAGGAGTCAGGGCGCGTGTGGGAGGAGGGAGAGCAGGTGAATGTGAAGCGGATTGGCGAAACAATGTGGAGACCCTTGAAAGGGGGCCCCGCCGGACGGCAGGCGTGCCGGTGCTACTCCCGCAGGGGAGGACGGCAGGCGAAGGTCAGGACGAGGCCCGGGAAGTGAGGATGGTCCGGGCACCGCGCACAGCGGTGGTCTCCACAGCGACCATGCAACTCACCTCCTTGGATCTCCGCGCGAACTCGTTTTCGCTGGCCGAACACTACACCCGCAGTGGAATCGACGCAAAGCGGGCGGTACGTCGGAGACCGGTCCGTCGTGCTCACCGGCCTTACGTACCGCCGCACCCGCCCCGCACCGGCTCAGGGGGAGGTCGGGGGGTCGGGCTGGTTGAGGAGGGTGGCGATGTGTTCTTTGGGGTAGCGGCGTGCTCCGCCGGGGGTGCGGAAGGGTTTGAGGACGGTGTCCCATTGGCCTCGGTGGAGGCTGCGGGGGCGGATGTTGAAGAGGGCGGCGACTTCGCTGGGGGTGAGGACGTCGGGGCGTCCGTCGAGGAGGTAGCTGTAGTCGGGCATGAGGGCTTTCCGTGTCCGGTGTTGTGTGAGTGGTCGTTCGGGTGGCCCCGCCTCCCCGGGGAAGGAGGAGGCGGGGCTTCGGGCTGGTGTGCAGGGCACCGGCCCGTCCGCACCGGCCCGGGGGACAGGTGGGTGGTGCGGGGTCTGGAAGGGCTCGCCCGCCGGGGGAGCGGGTTACCAGGGGAAGACGGCGCGGACGGTGATCGCGCCGCAGGAGTGCTGTTTCCAGTCCCAGTAGGAGCACAGGGCTTCGACCAGGCGCAGTCCGTTGCCGCTGGGGCGCAGGGGTTCTGAGGTGGGTACGGCCGGGAAGGTGGGTTGTGCGCCGGGGCGGGGGCCGTTGTCGGTGACCCGGAGTTCAATGTGGCGCGGGGTGCGTTCGATCTCCACGCGGATGCTGCCGCCGGGAAGCCCGGACGCCGAGTGACGCAGGGTGTTGGTGACCAGTTCGGAGACGGCGATGCCGACGGGTTCGGCCAGGCTGGGGCGGGAGCGGGTGGCTTGGGTGGCCCAGCGGCGGGCGACCCTGACATGGCCGGGTTCGGGGCCGAGCAGAATGCCTGAGTTGGTGGCGGTTCCGCACAGTCGGTGTGGAAGTGGGAAGGGCGGAGCGGTAGACTTCATTCGTCTCACCTCGTGTCTTTGCGTGACAGGTGGGGCATTTGCCTCGGAGGTCGTTAGTGGCGACCTTCGGGGCTTTTTGTGTCTAGGCCTTGTCTTCGCGAGGCGGTCTCGTGCGTGGCTGCCCAGCGAAGGAAGGAGTCGGTAGGTTCCCGAGGCCTCAGCGATCCTCACCTGGGGGCCAGGTGCGTTGGTGTCGGCCTTTGGAAGCCACAGACTTACTTTCGTGAAGACACCCTGCCTGACCAGCGAAGAAGTCCTCTAGGGACGGGTCTGAATTGCATCCCTAATCATTCTTCTCGTGGGCGTCCGTGGTCGGTTGTGGTTACCTGTGGCTATGCCTCCCAAGATCACTGCTTCTCAGCAGGCCGCAATGAACCAGTTCGGCGCGACACTGCGGCAAATGAGAGAATTGGCTGATTTGTCCCAAGAGAAACTAGGTGTTCTCACTCGAACCTCAAAGCAGCAGGTGGGGGCTATCGAGCGCGGGGAACGGAGACCATCCAAGGAGTTCGCGAAGCTTGCAGATGCTGCCTTGGAAGGCCACGGTTCACTGCTCGGTCTGTGGCCAGGGGCGAGGCGTGCGCAGCCCTGGTGGCTCCAGGAGTTCGTGGTCATTGAGGAGAAAGCCCAGGTCATCCAGGAGTTTCAACCTCAGGCTGTGCCCGGGCTGCTTCAGACTGAGGACTACGCACGCCAGGTAGTGAGTGCAGCGTTCCCTCCGCTGGGGGCTGAGGAAAGCGAACAACTCTTGCAGTCGAGGATGGAGCGGCAGGCGATCCTTGACAGGCCGAAGCCACCCCTCGCCATGTTTGTCATCGAGGAAGGGGCACTGCGCCGCACGGTCGGTTCCCCGAGTCTCATGCAAGCACAGAGGGAAGTCCTTCTCCGCAGGGCTAGGCAGCCTCACATCGAGGTGCAGGTGGCTCCGTACCATCGCGGTGCGCATGGTGCCATGGACGGGGCGTTCATGGTGATGCGGATGTCGTTCGCGGAGTACCTGGTGTACGCAGAAGTTCCAGGCAAGGGCCAGATCATCACGGACGCCGAGGTCGTGGCAGACTGCCAACAGCGGTTCGGAGCGCTTCGTAGTCTGGCGCTCTCGCCCGCTGAAAGCATCGACTTCATCGCGTCGCTTTGAGGAGCAGGTAGTGAAGGAATGGCACAAGTCCAGCTACAGCGGGAATCAGGGGGCATGTGTGGAGGTGGCTGAAGGCGACAAGGTTCTGGTGAGGGACACGGAGAACCGTAACCTTGGGCACATCGAACTTACGCCGGACGCATGGGCCGCGTTGGTGAAGGCCCTCTAGAGCGCATCGCAGAGACGGCTCCCTGCCATCCCATCTGGCAGGGAGCTGTTTTTATGCTTGGTGACAGCGTTCTGGTTAATGAGGATTCTGTTCATGGAGTGGCTGAAGAGTGTGGAAGGCGTCCGGACTCCTGGAACGGAAGATCCGGTGAAGCGACACCAGCCCACGGGACGTCCGTCACGCCGAACACTCTGAGCATCGCAGTCAAAGACCCGTGAGAAGGGTGAACGTGCGCTCGGCTCTGGTTCCCCTCGTCATCTCAGGCCGTTACCGAGCACGCGAGCGCTGCGGAAGGTGCCGAGGATCCCCATCTGTGACGGGTCGTAGGGATGGGCCAGGTGGCCCGCCCGCGTAGCCGAGATCTCGGCCTCCGCTGCGGCGGACGCGCTCTCCTCCTTAGCGGCCAGACGCAACTGCAGTTGGGCGCGGGTGTGCTCGAACTTCGACCTGCGCGGGTCGTCGGGGTGGGCCACCGCCAGCGCGCGCTCGGTCAGGGCCAAGGCCTCGGTGATCCCGTCCGGGCCCTCAGCGCCTTGACCGAGGAACTCCGCCACCTGCACCAGCCGAACCGGCAGGTGCGGACTGTGGGCGTCGGTCATCTCCAGGGCCTCGCGGGCCAGGCCCAGGGCCCCGGCCAGTTCCGTGGGATCGGTGTCCGGATCCCGCGCGAACGCGGTCGCCCACCGGGCGCCCAGGGTCCCGGCGAGTTGCTGGCGGAACATCGCGGCGTCGGGGTCCCCGCTCCCGCCCAGGCGGATCGCCTCCTCCAGGTGGTGGCGGCTGCCCTCCGCGTCGGCCGGGTCGCCGCCGTCCATGTAACGCATACCCAGAGCCAGTCCCAGGACGTAGTGCGGCCAGGGGTCTGCCTCCTGGGCCTGTTCCAGGGCACGGGCCCTGTCCACCACCTCACCGAGGCCCCCGCGGGAGACGTTGGGCAGGAGAATCTCGTCGAGGATTTCGGCGCGAACACGATCGGGGTTGGACATCCTGTCCCCAGGGGGTCGTCGGGCACAAAGCGGCCATACTACCGGGTGACGAGGGTCACCCGGTATAGGGTGTTCCCGGCCCATCGGTGCGCGGAATGGAGACGGTGTGTCCACCCCCTCACAGCAACTCCCCCTCCTCAACCAGGCCGTGGCGACCTGGTTTCGCATGGAGGCCCTGATCGGCACACCCCTCGGGGAGCAGGCGTGGCGGGAACACTGGGAACTGGTGCTGCGGCTGCGCAGGTCCTACGTCCTCTTCTGCCTGGGTACCGGGCTGTTCAGCGCGGGAATCGCCGTCGTGTCGGTGACCCTGTTGGGCCTGGTGTGGCAGCAGGACGGAGATTTTCCCCTGTCTGTCCTGCCCTTCGTGTTCACCCCGGTGATCCTGGGGCCGATGTGGAAGCGCAGGACGGCAGCGACGGTCGCCCCGTTCCTGGGCCAACGCCGACACGTGTGGGCCCGCTGGCTGTTCGCACTGGTCTTCCCCGTCGTCCTCATCCTCGGAGTGTTCGTGCCCTGGAGCCCCGTGTGGGCGGTCCTGGCGGGGCTCCTGTGCGCCGCGCCCTGGTGGCTGAGCGCGACCCTGGAACAGCGGCGGCCCGCCCCGTCCTACCCGACCGCGTGGCTCGGACCCTGAGGCCGGACCCGAGCCAGACGTGGTTTCCGCGCCCCCGGCTCAGGGCACGTGGTGCCCTATGGCTGACAGCGACCCCCTCCAATCGCCGGTCCCCTCCCCCCGCAACCCGCGTCTGCGTGACCGCGTCCTCTCCGTGACACCGGTGCTGGTGGTGTTCGTCCTGGTCGCGGCCCTGGGGGTACGGTTCACCCAACCCGACATGGAGCAGTACCCCGACTATTCGGAACGGGTCCGGGCGGAGGTCGCCCACGTGCGGGTGATACCCGGATCCGGCCAAGCGGGGATGGGGGCGCAGGACACCTTGGTGCCGGAGGTCGTCTACTCGGTCCAGGGTGTGACCCACACCGCCGAAGTGTCCGGGAGGCTGCCCGAGGAACCGTCCGAGGGGGACGTGCTGACCATCGCCTACGACCCCAGTTCCCCTGGGGAGCCGGTGTCCCTGATCCTCGCGGCGGATCCCGCGCACAAGCGGCCACGGCTGTTCATCGCCTTGTTCCTCGGCTGGATCCTCTCGGTCGGTCTGGTGGCCCTCGGCGTCGTCGTCTGGCGCAACCCCTATGAGTGGATCACCGTTCCGGGACGGGGCGGGGGTTGAGCGCGGATCTGTTGGGTTTCGTGCCGGAGGGCTCCACACCGTCGGGTGTGGGGCCTCGGTCTTGGACTGCCGGAGTCGCGTCAGTTCGCACTCCCCGGCAGCGAACATGTGTGAGGCCCACGGGAACGAGCAATCGCACGACGCCCCGCACGCGCTGTGGTTGCGTGCCTCCCTGCCCAAGGAGGAGCCCGAGGCGGTCGTGGAGGTCACGGGGTCCGGCGACGGCTTCCGCGCGGTGCGTGACGGCAATTGTGCTCATCGACATCGTCGCGCCAGCGCGTGCGCTACAGCTGACGCCGACCGAGACGGAGCACCTGCTCGACCTGGCCAGACCCTCGCCACTGCGCCCCGCGCCCAGGATCCGGCCCGAGCGGCCCCGTCCCCGGGCGCTGGCGATGCTGGAGGCCATGTCCGACCAACCCGCGGTGCTCCTCGGGCGTGCCACCCCGTTCCACGGGACCAGGCAGGCGGGAGGCCTCCCGCGACGCCGTCGCCGCGGGAGGCCCTCACCTGTCGCGGACCCGGATCAGGGCTGGTCGCCGGTGTAGCGGTAGATGTTGTTGTTGGCGTTGACGCCCCAGACGGTGCCGTCGGCTGCGGCGCTGATGTCGGTCAGTCCTCCCGGGATGTTGATCCAGGGGTTGGCGTCGTCGTTGGTGTAGCGGTAGATGGCTCCGCTGGCGTTGACGCCCCAGACGTTGGTGCGGGATCCGGCTGAGATCCTGGTGAGTCCTCCGGAGATCTGTTTCCAGTGGGAGGTTCCCTGGTCGCCGGTGTAGCGGTAGATGTTGTTGTTGGCGTTGACGCCCCAGACGGTGCCGTCGGCTGCGGCGCTGATGTCGGTCAGTCCGCCGGGGATCCTGATCCAGGGGTTGGCGTCGTCGTTGGTGTAGCGGTAGATGGCTCCGCTGGCGTTGACGCCCCAGACGTTGGTGCGGGATCCGGCTGAGATCCTGGTGAGTCCTCCGGAGATCTGTTTCCAGTGGGAGGTTCCCTGGTCGCCGGTGTAGCGGTAGATGTTGTTGTTGGCGTTGACGCCCCAGACGGTGCCGTCGGCCGCCGCACTGATCTCGACCAGTCCGCCGGGGATGTTGTCCCAGGGGTTGGCGTCGTCGTTGGTGTAGCGGTAGATGGCTCCGCTGGCGTTGACGCCCCACACGTTGGTGCGGGAGCCCGTCGAGATCCTGGTCAGTCCTCCGGAGATCTGCTTCCAGTGCGCCATGTCAATCGTCTCCGTCCATTCGGGGTATTGCGCTGAACAATCAGGAAAACCTGTGGCACGGCCGGTCCAGGGGTGACCGGTGTACCCGTGGGGCGACGGTGGACGCGAAGAACTTCGACGGCTCGAACATCGGCCGCTCTCCCTTTCCTCTTCCAGAAAGGAATTCTCTGAACGGGGCTGGCGCGACGATGTTCCGCGACTTCTCAGTGGAGCCGTGGAATTCTCGCCTTCCTTGACCTCGCGCGTCGCTTCCGGTGAGATGCCCGAGGGTGAGGGGGTGCAACCCCTTTGGACCCGTTTCGGCCAATGTTCAGAAAATTATTCACACACAAAAAGATCCGTGATAAGGAGATGGCAAATGCACTATAGGTGAAAAAGTATAAGATTCCCGAAATGTGTTTCGGTGTGCCTGCGGGCGATCCGGGGGTGTGGAGTGGTCAGGGGCGGGTCGCAGGTCAGCCGACGTCGTTGCCCGTGTGGCCTGTCCCGGCAACGGCCTGAGCACTCATCGCGAAGCGGTTCCGATCAGGGTTCCCACATGGTCAGCCTCGGGAGCCGACTCCTCCCACACATGCACCTCACGGAACCCGTGGCCAACCAGAATCTCCTCCCACACCGCGGGTTCGTAGGCCCACCGGTACACCCACATCCGGCGGCCGTTGAACCCGCCTCCGTACATGCCCTGTATCCCGTATGACCCGGGGACCGCAGGAGCGTGGGAGAACACGAACCGGCCACCGGGTTCCAGGCGCTCGTGCACCAGCGGGAACAGCACGTCGGGATCGGTGAACCAGGCCGCGCCCCACACCGAGTAGACGGCGTTCCACCGCTGGCCGGTGCCCGCCAGGAACTCGACCACGTCCGCATGATGGAACTCCGCGCCCAGGTGTTCCCACTGATGGCGGGCGTGCTCCACCGCCACCGGTGACACGTCCACCCCTGCGGCCCTCACCCTCCGGGAGGCCAGCGCGGTGACGGTGTTGCCCCGCCCGGCCCCCAGCTCCAACGCGGAGGCGGGTTCCCCCAGCAGTTCGAGCCCGGGCCCGTGCCCCGGGTACCGGGTCCATCCCAGGGCGGTGGCCAACGCCTCCTCCGGATCCTCCGGTGTGACGCCCTGGGCGTAGCGGTCCCAGTAGCTCGGGACGTCCGTGGTCGGGTTGGCCATGGTCGTGGTCCTCGTGGCGCGGCGTGCAGGAACCGGACCAAGGTAGCCACGTCGCGGCCGGGCCAGCAGGGAAACGGCGAAAGAGACCGCCACCCGCGCAGGTGTCTACCTCGCCCGGGTTCGGAGCGGAACAGGCAGCGGCAGCCCGACTCGCAAGTACACGGGGCGCCCTGGAAGGCGAAGCCGCTGGGTGCCCGGGTCGGGGTTCGCGAAGTCGGGTGTTTCCGGCCGTTTCTGCGTCTTTCCGAGGCGATCCCATGCCATGATTTTTGGGGTTCGCTGATGGGAACCGCCGACTACTGATGGGGAAGACACGTGGCTGAGCGCCAGACCGGCACGGTGAAGTGGTTCAACGACGAGAAGGGGTACGGCTTCATCACCCCGGAGTCCGGGCCCGACCTTTTCGTTCATTTCAGGGCGATCGAGGGCACCGGCTTCAAGTCGTTGCAGGAAGGCCAGACGGTCAGCTTCGAAGCTGTCCAGGGCCAGAAGGGGATGCAGGCGGACAAGGTCCAGGTGGAAGGGTAAACAAGGCCCGCCTGAACTGAAGCGCGCGAAGCCCTCGCACCCGGTCTCCCGGGACGGGGGCTTCGTCGTGTGCGGCATGTGAAGCGCGGCCCAGGCGGCCCGCCGGTGCCGGTGGCGCGTCCGAGTGGCCCACCCGGCCGAGTCCGGAGCACGGCACCGGCCGGGGCGGGGCGACTGTCGGACCCGCGCGTCCAACGCTGGTGCTTTTCCAGGCCAATCGGAGAAAGCAGAGCAAAACCGCACTATGTGAATTAAGGCGCAAGGCAGACAGTTCAGGCTTCTGGCATGTGCGGCCTTGGGGGAAAATTACGCGAACTCGTGTTCGCTGCGCTAGCGTGTTCCCCGAAAAGGAAAATCCCGGTCGGTGCGCCAAACACCGAGCCGGGATTTGGCCGACGCCTGAGTAAACAAGTGTTCGGCCGTGCCACCTGCCTGCTTACACCAGGAAGGCGACTCGTCGCCCTCCTCAACCAAGAAACGAAGGCGACTCGTCGTGGAGTCTACCGCCCTCGCTCCCTGTGCCACCACCGAACGCCGTGATTCGGCCCGGTTTTTCGGACCGCGGCAACGCCCCCGCAGGGCAATGCACGGAATTGGTTTCATACCGGACATCTGGATCAATGAAGCCCGCGAAGCCGGACTCTTCCCCACATCCCGCGCTTTCATCGCCGCCACGGTCATCGCCCGCGCCGCCGACCTCGACGGCCGCTGGTGCTTCCTCTGCCTGGACACCCTGGTCAGTCGGTCCGGCCACCTGCTCAGCCTCTCCGTGGCCAAGCGCGCCATCGCGGACCTCATCGCCGCCGGGCTGGTCCGCAAACTCGACCCCAGCCAGACACGCGCCTTCTTCGCCGAGGATCTGAAACAGCGAACCCGCTCACCCGACCGTCTTCCCCTCGTCCTCGAACTGCTGATCCCCGCCGAGGACTTCCCCGACCGGGTGCGCGAGGAGATCAACGCGGTCCGCGCGACCCTGGGGGAGGAGCCCTTGGACGAGGCCACCCGCCCCCGGATCAGGAAGGCCGCGACGGTTCGGATCGACCTCGGCGACGGGTCGAATCGACCCGCACACCTGTATCCCATTCACCTCTCCTCCGACGAGCGCCCCGATTCCGTCCGGAGGAGCCCAACCACAGCAGGACAGCCCGAACCCGCGCGGCCGAGCACACACGGACGTCCCCCGCGCACACACCTTCCGCACGCCCAGCCTCAACAGGCCCAGCCCCAGCACGCACATCGTTCGCCCGGACATCCCCTGCTCCGGCGCGTCCCCGACGCCGCTCTGAACGCCCCGGCCACCGACCGGGCCGCCCTGACCCGCGCCCTGCTGCGCCTGCGCGACGCGGGCCTGACCGAACAGGAACTCACCGCCCTCCTGCGGGGCGCGGAGAGGCTGCGCCGCCCCTTCCCGGCCCTGATGCTGCGCCTGCGCGGCCCAGCCGAGGCCCGCGCCTTCCTCGCGGGCGTCCTGGGCCGGGGGATCACGCCCGCGACGCCCTGGCAGACGGGGATCCCCGCGCCCCGAAGGCCCGCCGACGGGCGCGGCCCCGACGACGGCGACCCCTTCGCCCGTCCGCCGGGGTTCGACGTGGACGCCCGGGGCACGGCGGTGCGCACCTGTCCCGAGCACCCCGGCGTTCGCAACGTTCCCGGCGGAGTCTGTCGTGCGTGCGGCGGCCCCTGCCGGTCGGTGCCGGGCGAACTCCCGCACCCACCGGCCCCGCCCGAGCCCGAGCCGCCTGGGCCGCACGGGCCGAATGGGGCGGGGGAGGCGATCCCCGGACTCGAACCGGCCCTCACCGAACGCATCCTGGCCTCGCTCATGACCGGTAGGCCGTCCGCCGCCGACGTCGGTCGGGGGAGGGAGCCGGGACCCGCGCGGCGGACAGAACCCGCCCACCCGCCCGCGCGTCAGGCCATCATCGACCGGATCCGCCGACAGCTCGCCGCCTGAGGCCCCAGCGGCGGGCACGGCCCAGCGGCGGACGCGCGGTCTGTCACCGGGTCCGGAGCGAGGCGAGGAACTCGTCGGTCCTCTGCACCTCGTCGCGGTCGTAGGTGCTGACGTTGGCGAGCACCTCGGAACCGCCGGTGCGGTGGAGGAGGTCGGTGAGCGCGTCCGCCACCTGCTCGGGAGTGCCCGCGATCGCGGAGTCCATCCAGCCGTGCACCTCCCTGCGCTTCCTCTCGCGGCTCGTCTCGCCCAGCAGCCGACGCACCTCCTCGACGGGTCGGAGCGCGCGGAACTCCCCGACCTCCCGCGAGTCCGCATACGCCCAGGCCTCGGGCAGCAGCAGGTCGCGAGCGCGCTCCTCGGTCTCCGCGACGGCGACGTCCACGTTGACGACCAGGTAGGGGGCGGGCGCGGTCGGGCTCGGACGGAAGTCCTCGAAGTACGCGGCGATCCTGTCCGGGTCACGAAGCACCGGCCCTCCGACCACCGCCGGAAGTCCCAGCTTTGCGGCGAGTGCCAGCCCGTCGCGGACGGCGAGCAGGAAGACCGGCGGAGGCGCGACGCCGGGCCTGGCGGTGATCTCGGCCCGCCCGTCCAGGTACTCGCGGACCCTTTCGACGTCGGCCGGGTACTCGCCCTCGCCCAGGGCGGTGCGCCCGAGCGCACGCCGGATCGGAGCGGTGAAGCCGAGCGAGCCACCCAGCCCCAGGTCGATCCTGCCGGGGAAGAGCGCCTCCAGGAGCAGCGCCTGCTCGGCGATCACCAGCGGGCTGTGGTTGGGGACCATGACCCCGCCCGTGCCCAGGCGGATGTCGCGCGTGCGGGCGCCGATGGCCGCGAGCAGCACGGTGGGGGCCGAACTGGCGATACCGGGTACCGCGTGGTGCTCGGCGGTCCAGAACCGGTGGAAGCCGAGTTCCTCCGCCCGCACGGCCCTCTCGACGGTCGTCGCGATCGTCTGCGCGTCGGACTCGCCGCCGCGCGTCCGTGAGCGGTCAAGCAGGGAGACCCGCATCGGTCCTCGCCTCCGTCCGTGTGGTGGGGCAGCGCATCTTCCTCCGCCCGGAGCGTACTCCCCGCGGGCGCGGGTGCGGCCCCGGGCGACGAACCGTCACCCGGGGCCGCACGTGCCAGCTGACGTCAGCCGGTGCCAGCCGTTGTCAGACCCGGGTCATGGTGGAGTCGTAGCCGCCCCCGCCGGGGTAGACCCATGCGCCGGTGACAGTGTCGCCGTCGGTGCTGAAGGTGCCCTCGTAGTAGGCGGGGCCGCCCTTCGCGCCGCCCCAGATGGTCAGCCTGTCGCCGACCAGCTCGTACGCGTAGTCCAGCGTGTTGCCGACCGAGTCGTAGAAGCGCGAGACCACGTCCGCGCCGACCGGTTCCCCGAAGGGGCGCAGGTTCCCGATCACCTCCATGCCGGTGACGGCCTGGCCGAACTGCGAGAGCTCGACGTGCTGGAGCAGGAAGAAACCGCCGGGCATCCACTCGTAGCGCACGGTTCCCTCGGCTCCGCCGGTGACCGCCCAGGTGCCGACCAGGCGGTCCAGGGCCCTGAGGTCGGCGCTCGGCTCGTAGGTCTGCGGCGTCCCGTGGTTCTCCGACGTCTCGTGGGTCTCGGTCATCTCGGACATCCCGTTCTCCTTGTGGGTCGTGGTGGGTGTTCGCCGTTACCTCGGAGGCGCGGGCCGGTCCTCGACATGCCTTTTGTGTGACTCAGCTCACTTCGCGATCGTGTCGAGAACCCGGAATCCGCCACGAGGTAGCGGCAGGAACCCACCAAGGAGGAACCCATGGCCACCACCGCCACCACCGCCGCGACCACCACCACTGCCCCCGCGGCCCGCCGCACGACCGCGCCCCTGCTCCTCGCCGGAGCCCTGGCCGGACCGGTCTTCTTCGCCTCCGCGACCGCGCAGACGCTCACCCGCGAGGGCTTCGACATCACCCGGCACCCGATCAGCCAGCTCTCCACCGGCGACCTCGGCTGGATCCAGATCGCCACGTTCGTGCTCGCCGGTCTGGGCGGTCTGGCGCTGGCCGTCGGCGTCGGGCGCACCCTCACCGAGGGGACCGGGCGCCGGGCGCTGCCCGTCCTCATCGGGGTCTTCGGCGCCGGGATGATCGCCGCCGGAGTGTTCACC
Source organism: Nocardiopsis sp. CNZ308 (assembly GCF_004217075.1). Lineage (NCBI taxonomy): Bacteria > Bacillati > Actinomycetota > Actinomycetes > Streptosporangiales > Nocardiopsidaceae > Nocardiopsis > Nocardiopsis sp. CNZ308. Next base: position 5,557,037 of record NZ_SHKJ01000001.1, read on the forward strand.
ATGGACCCCCAGTACGGCTTCCCCGCAGGGACCCCCGACGGCCCGGCCGCCCAGATGTCCTGGCACGGGATCGCCCACTCGGCCGCGGCGGCCGTCTCCTTCACCGCGCTGGCCGTCGCCGCCGTCGTCCTGGCCGTGCGGTGTGTCCGCCGCCGGGCCGTGCTGCCCGCCGTCGGCAACGGCGCCGCCGCGCTCGTCCTGCTGCTGCCCATGTCGCCGGAGCACATGAGTGTCCAGATCGCCGTCAACGGCCTGGTCGCCTTCACCTGGACGACCGTTCTGTCCCTGTCCCTGCGCCGCGCCGCCTGACCGACCCGTACTCTTTTGCCCGCACGTTCGACAGAAGGAACCGCCGTGAAGTACCTCCTGCTCAGCTACACCCCGGCCGCCGCCTGGGACGCCGCGACCGCCGACACCCCGTCCGAGGAGGCGTTGGCGGCGTTCGCCGCCTACCAGGAGTTCGAGCGGGAGCTGATCGAGACAGGCGAGTTCGTCAGCAGCGAGGGCCTCGGGCACCCGGCGGTCAGCACCACGGTCCGCAGGGCCGACGGCGGTGTGGTGGCGACCGACGGGCCCTTCGCGGAGCTGAAGGAGGTCCTGGCCAGCTTCGCCGTGATCGACGTGGCCAGCCAGGAACGGGCCGTGGAGATCGGTTCGCGCATCGTCGAGGCGCTGGGTGAGCCGATCGAGATCCGGCCGATCATGGGCGAGGACTTCACGGCGTGAACGACCGCGGCCGTGCGGAGCGGCGCCCGCCGGTGGCGGACGGCCGGTGTGACGGCGGGGAGCACATCCCCGGCGTGGACGCGGACATCGAGCACCTGCTGCGCACCGAGGCGCCGCAGGTGCTCGGCGCCCTGGTGCGGCGTTTCGGCCGCTTCGACGCCGCCGAGGACGCGGTGCAGGAGGCGCTGCTCGCCGCGAGCCGGGCCTGGCCCGCCGACGGCGTGCCGGAGAACCCGCGCAGCTGGCTGATCCGCGTCGGCTACCGGCGCCTGGTCGACCTCCTCCGCGCCGAACAGGCCAGACACCGGCGCGAACGGGAGGTCGGCGCCGCCGAACTGGCCATGCGGGAGCCGGACCGGCGGGCGGGCGCCGTGCGGGAGAGCGACGACAGCCTGGCCCTGTTCCTGCTGTGCTGCCACCCCGCGCTGAGCGCCGCCTCCCAGGTGGCGCTCACGCTGCGCGCCGTGGGCGGCCTGACCACCGCCGAGATCGCCCACGCCCACGGGACCTCGGAGAACACCATGGGCACGCGGATCAGCCGTGCCAAGCAGCGGCTGGCCCGCGCCGGAGCCCGCTTCACCCCGCCGACCGACGCCGACCGCGACAGCCGGATCACGGCGGTGGCGAAGGTGCTCTACCTGGTCTTCAACGAGGGCTACACGACCTCCGAGGGCGACCAGCTCGCCCGCGTCGATCTGACCGGCGAGGCCATCCGGCTGACGCGCATGCTCTACGACTCTCTGCCCGACGACGCGGAGGTCACCGGCCTGCTCGCGCTCATGCTGCTCACCGAGGCGCGCCGTCCCGCGCGCACCGGCGGCCGCGACGAGCTGGTGCCCCTGGACGAACAGGACCGGTCTCTGTGGGACGCCGACCTCGTCCGCGAAGGCACGGCGCTGATCGACGGCGTGTGGAACCGCGGTGAGGTCGGCCCCTACCAGTTGCAGGCGGCGGTCGCGGCCGTGCACGCGGCGGCCCCGGCGCCGGAGCGGACCGACTGGGTGCAGATCGCGGTGCTCTACCTGTGGCTCGAACGGCTCAGCCCCACCGCTCCCGTGCGGTTGAGCCGGGTGGTGGCGGTGGCCAAGGCGTACGGCCCGGCGCGGGGGCTGGCCCTGCTGGACGACCTCGACCGGCGCTTCGGGCTCGGCCGGGACCCCCTGACCCGGCAGCGCGAACGCGCGGTGCGCGCGCACCTGCTGGAGACGACCGGGGAGGGGGAGTGGGCGGCGGCGCTGTACCGGGAGGCGGCCTCCCTGACCGGCAACCGGGTGGAGCGGCGGTTCCTGCTGGACCGCGCCGACCGCCTCGGCTGAGGGGCGGGACCGCGACGCCGGTCGGCTCGGCTGGCCGCTGACGCTCCCGCCGGAGGGATCTCCAACCCCGGGGCGCGGCCCCAGCCCTGTGCTCACAGATGTTCCGCGCTCACGGGCAAGGTTTCGATCTACGTCGTAAAGGCGGTGGTTTGCGACATCCTTCCCAAACCCGACCCTTCGCAGCGCACAGCAAGAGATACGGGCGCGGCCACTGACGACGTGCTCCGGTGACAGCCCTCAGCCGGAGGGGTGCGGGCCCCGGCCGCGCCGGCGGCCGGGGCCCGCTTCCACGGCACCCTCAGGGGTTGGAGTACATCTGCACGACGACGCGGTCGAAGCGGCGCGCCTCCAGGTCCTGACGGGCGATGGTCCAGTACAGGATCCCCATCGGCACCCCGACCCACTGCGCGAGCAGGACCCAGTCCTCAGGGCTGGACCACTGTTCGCCCCCCTCCGGGAACGCCGAGGCGCGGGCCGGGTCCCCGTAGCCGTCGAAGTCCGCGGCGTAGCCGCCGATCTGCCACTCGCCGCCCCCGTCGGACTGCTCGGACCAGACCCTCTGCAACGTCTCCGCGCGGGGGTGCAGGGCGAGGGTCTCCTCCTCGACGGGGCAGGAGGGCAGTCCCACGCCGGGAACCAGCCGCAGGTCACCGGTGCGCCGCAGCTCCTCGTCCAGGTCCTCGGGGGAGTCGTACCCGTAGGGCTCGTAGCCCGGTGAGGACTCCCGCTCCTCCACCGGCGTCCCCGCAGGCACGTACACAGCCCCGCCCGGGATGACGAACTCGTCCAACTCGACGTTCGCGAACAGGAGCAGGTGGCCGTCGGGCGGCAGCGGGACGCCGGTGGCCTCCGGCGGGATCGCGGCCAGGTCGAGCGTCGCGATGAGCTGGTGGTCGTCGCGGTTGTCGGGGTCGTCGGCGTCCCACACCGTTCCCGGGGTGGGCGCGTCCGGCGGGAGCATCAGCGGAGTGCCGAGCCTGCCCACGACCGGGCCGCCGCCGTCGCGCGCCGTCCGCAGCTTCGGGCGGGCCAGCCCGAGCCACCGGTCCACGTCGTCCGCCGGAACCCCCTTGTCGAGCGCCTGCTCCCGGAACCTGTCCAGCCACCACAGCGCCGACGCGGGCAGGACCCTCACCGACGGGTGCAGCACCCCCACGCCGAACTCCCAGCCGGGCTCCGGCGCCACCACGCCCGGCTCGCCCAGCCCCGCGAGCCACTCCGCTGCGGACGACCGTGCCTCGGCGTCGGCGTCCGACAGCGCGGCCGCCGCTGCCGCCAGGGCGTCCGGGTGGTCACCGAGCACACGCCGGGCCGCCAGGCGGTGGCGGTTCGCGCCGAGCGCGAGCGAGGTCAGGCGCGGGACCAGGGCCTCAGGGGCGGTGGGGAAGCGTTCGAGGACGGTCAGGATCATCGTCGTCGTGTCCACGGCGGGCTGGTCCGGGTGCCGCCTCCCGTCACCGCCGTCGAGGTACTCGTCCGCGAGGTCCAGACGTTCGGCGAACAGGGGCCACCAGCGCTCGGCGTCCTCCGGGGTGAGGAAGGCGCCGATCTTGCGTCCGCGGGAGTCCGTGCGGGTGACCAGGAGCGAGGCGGTCCGCCGGTCCGCGTCGGACATCCCGGCGGCGCGGAACGCGTCCCGCAGGGCGCGGACGTCGGGCATCAGCGCCAGCCGCCCCTCGACGCCGTGCCAGGAGCGGTCCCCGTGGGCCCCGCCCCCGGCCCCCAGCGTCCGCAGTTCCTCCGCCAGGTCCGCGTCCTGCGGTGCGGCGACGGCGGGCACGGGGACGGCGGCCTCCGCGGTTCTCAGCGCCCGCACCCGGGAGGCGGCCCGGCGCAGCAGCCGCTCGCGCTCCGGGTTCCGCGGCCCGTCGCCGCCGTCGGCCAGGGCCTCCTCGATCGCCGCGACGCCGCCGTCCAGGTCGGCCAGACGGGCCAGGACGTCCGGCAGACGGTCCAGCGGCGCGGTCCGCAGGTGCCGTCGCAGCAGGTCCACCTGCCGGGGGCCGTCGATCCGGGCCAGGGCGGACAGCGCCTGCGCGCGGACGCCCGCGTCGGTGTCGACCGCCAGGTCGGCGGCGAGTTCCGCGTGCGCCTCCGGCCTGTGCGCGCACCGGTCCGCCACGTATCTGCGAGTGTTCGGACCGGACCCGGTGACGAGGTCCGCGAGCTCGTCGGCGTGCCGGGCGAGGAACGCGACGCCCGCGTCGCCCTCCAGGAGCCGGTGCCGGAGAAACGGCCAGTGGCGGGAGTCCGAGTACAGCAGCGCCGACAGGACGGCGTGCACGGGAGTGCGGCCGGGTGCGCCGCCCACCCGGGCGACCTCGGCGAGGGTGTGGGCGTCCCACCGCCGCTGGACGTCCTCGGCGTCGGCGCCCTTGGCAGCGCCGAGGACACGGAGCACGTCGTCGGCCAGCACGAGGAGCCACGACGGCTCCCCGGACGCCGGGGCGTCGCCCGAGGCCGCGTGCAGCACCTGTCCGAACCGGGCGAGCACGTCGGTCGGCGCGAGCCGGTAGAGCACCAGCCGTGCGGCCTCGGCGTCCCGGAGCGACCAGCCGGGATGCGCGTCGGCGACGGCCGCCAGCCGGTCGGCCGACCTGACCGCGTCCGGTTTGGCGACCATGTCGGCGCCGGTCGGCCGCTCCCGCAACGCCGCCAGGGCCTCCGGGCGGGTACCGCGCAGCACGTGCTCGACGACCGGTTCGTGGGCCTCCGACACCCGCAGCGGCGCGAGGCAGTTCCGCACCGCTTCCGCCACCCGGGCCGAGGTGTCCGTGCCGCCGCCCGGGACGGCCGTTCCTGATTCAGATTCGTACATGCCGGGAGACTAGGGGCAGGGGCCGACACACGCCTTCGCCGCCGCTCCTTCGGCCGGACGGTCCTCTCCGGCGCAGCCGCTCGGGGGCATCGCCGTCCCGCGCGCACCGGTGGTCACGACGGGCTGGTGCTTTCGGAGAAGGGTGCCGGTCGCTGTGGGGCGCCGACCCCGTCCGCCGATTCAGGCTCGGCCGGAACCCCCTCGAAGGGGCCAGGCGTCGATCACATACCTCTCCGTGCCGTCCACCTCCCGTACGGACCCGCCCCGCCCGCGGACTTCCCTGACCCGCTGCCTCACCGTGTCGCGTCCCCGGGATCTCACACTGACGTGCAGCTCACCGGAGACGGGGAGGCGCCATACGTCCGCGATGCCTCTCGTCCACTGGTCCACGCGGATCGTTCCCGAAGGGCATGAGAGCTCTGCTTCTTCGGGCTCCGACCATCCCCGGTGGACATTCTCACCAGGGGCGCCGTCCCAGACACGCATGCTGACGAGAATGCGGGCGAGGTCCTCCACGCAGTTGATGTAGACGTGTCCCCGGTCCACGCCGAGAAAGGTCAGTCCGGGAAGCCGCAGCGAAGGAGTGTATTCTATTTCGCGGTCGCCGTCGCGGAGGTCAATGATTTTGTGGTCGGTCGTGGCCAGAGTGGAGAAACGTGCCAACAACATCGCCATGACCTCCTGGAATCGGGAAACCGGGCCACCGGGTCCGGTAGGACTCTTCCAGGGTCCGTCATGGTGCGGACAGTCCGGTCGGAGAACGGTTCGGGCCCGCCGTGCCGACGGGCACGGGCTTCACGGGCGCTGAGACGCCCCCGACCGAGCGACCCCGAAGGCCTCCTGTGTCCGCCCTGTCACCATTTCCGTCCCCCGATCCCCTGCTTTCGATGGTGATGCTCGGCCTTTGACCTGTTCGCCCGTACCCGCGTCGTCCCGTCCGACACCGAGGTCGGTGATGACCGGTGATTTCATCCGCTCCGTTCCCCCGACCAGGCACGGGCGCCGTGAATGCGGATCGGCGCCCGTCGACCGCGCGAAGTGATCCGCCCCAAAACCGGGATTGCCGAAAGAAAGGCTGGTGCACAGGGTGCCCACCCCCGCGGCAGACGAAAAGGCGCGCCCTGGAAAGAGCACTCCGATGTCCTTGATCAGGGACCGGAGGGAATGGGTCTTCTTCGCCACCCTGTGGCGGTCACACCCGTGGCTCACCGCGACCTGGTGGGCGCTGATCCTGTTCCAGGGCGTTCTTCCGGCCGGTTTCGTCGTGGCGGTCGGCATGCTCGTCGGCGCCGTCGCCGACGGAGACCCCCTCCGGACACCGCTGCTCCTGGTCGGTGTCGTCTTCGTCCTCATGCAGCTCCTGACACCCCTGCACAACCAGATCGGCTCGCTCCTGGGAGAGCACGTCTCCGACCGTCTGCACGATCGCCTGCTCGTGGCCGCGCTCTCCCCCGAGGGCGTCGCGCACCTGGAGGACCGCGCGCACATGGACGAGCTGACCGCCGCCCGGGACTTCGACCTCGGGATGACCGGCCCGCCCCTGCACCTGTCCATGGGCATCATCGCGGGCGGTCTGGTCGAGGCGGTCGCGGGCCTGGCGCAGGCGGTGGTCCTGGCCGCCTACGCGTGGTGGGCGCCGCTCCTGGTGGGAGGGGCCTGGCTCTCCACCCACTGGCTGCTGCGCGAGAGCTCCCAGTGGGACCGCGACACGGGGGAGGTCCTGGACGCCCAGCGCCGTGCCGAGTACTCCTACCGGCTGGCGGTGGACTCTCCCGCCGCCAAGGAGATCCGGCTCTTCGGCCTGGCGAGCTGGCTGACCGACCGCTTCGCCTCGGACCGGCGGACCCTGGTCGAACTGCGCTGGCACGCCACCCGGCTGCGGCAGAAACCGATGCGCTGGGCAGTGGTGGTCCTCGCCGTCACCGGAGGGCTGTTCTTCTGGTCCCTGGGCCGCGACGCCGCCTCGGGCGCCGTCGACCCGGGCCAGGTGAGCACCTTCGCCTATGCGGCCGTCGGCGCGAGCGCACTGGCCTTCGGCGGCCTGAACTGGGCCCTGTCCCTGGCCGCCGACGGGGTCGCGTCGGTGATGCGCGTGGAGGCGGCGATGGCCACCACGGCCGCGTCCCGCTCGGTGGTGTCCGGACGCACCCCGGCGGAGGGCATGCCCGCCTCCGCGATCCGGTTCCGCGACGTGGTCTTCACCTATCCGGGCATGTCCACGCCCGTCCTGGACGGACTGGACCTCACCGTCGCGGCCGGGGAGTCGCTGGCCGTGGTCGGGGTCAACGGGGCGGGCAAGTCGACCCTGGTCAAGCTCCTGTGCCGCCTCTACGACCCGGTCTCGGGAACGATCGAGATCGACGGCACGGACCTGAGGGAGCTGGACCTGGAATCCTGGCGCCGCCGCCTCAGCGCGATCTTCCAGGACTTCATCCGCTACGAGCTCTCCCTCAAGGACAACGTGGCCTCCCCGGGAGCCACGCCGGAAGAGGTCCTCCAGGCCCTGACCACCGCGGGCGCCGCCGACCTGCGCGACCTCGACCAGATCCTCTCGCCGGGATACGAGAACGGCACCGACCTGTCCGGAGGCCAGTGGCAGCGCGTCGCCCTCGCCCGGGTCCTGTGCTCGGTGAGCCGGGGAGCCGGGGTGGTCGTCCTGGACGAACCCACCGCCCAGCTGGACGTGCGCGGCGAGGCCGAGGTCTTCGACCGCGTCCTGGAGGCCACCCGGGGGTGCACCACCATCCTCATCTCCCACCGCTTCTCCACGGTCCGCCGCGCCGACCGGATCTGCGTCCTCGATCAAGGCAGGGTCGTGGAACTCGGGAGCCACGACGAACTCATGGCCCTCGGGGGCACCTACAAACGACTCTTCGAACTCCAGGCCACCCGGTTCAACGAGGAGCCAACCGACGACCAGGACGGAGCCGACCGTGCCCGCTGACGACCACCCTCTGCCCTCGTCCTGGCGGGGCCTGGGCCGCACGCTCCGGTTGGGCTGGACGGCGTCCCCCGGGCTCATCGCCGTCGCGTTCGCCACGACGGTCGGCGCCGCCCTGCCCGACGTCCTGATCGCCGCGTCCCTGGCGCTGCTCGCGGACGCGGTGCTCTCCGGGAACCAGGCCGGGGTGATCACCGCCGCCGTGCTCCTGGGCGCGCTGGCGGTCATGAGCTGGCTGCTGCGCGTACTGAGCGAGAGGGCCAACCGCCGCTTCGCCGACCGCACCGCCGTGTTCATGGAAGCGCACGTGGTCCGGCTCCAGAGCCAGATCCCCTCCCTGGAACACCACGAACGCCCTTCCTACGTCAACCGCGTCCAGCTCCTCCGCGACCACGCCGACACCCTGAGCGAGGTCTACCAGTACCTGTTCCAGGCGGTCGGCGCCGTCCTACGCCTGATCCTGACCATCTCCCTGCTGATGACCGTCCACCCCCTGTTGGGCCTGCTGGGCCTGTTCGCCGTGCCCATCGCCCTGGTCTCCCACTGGCGGGGCGGTGCGGAGCACAAGCTGGAGGAGGAACTCGGACACCATGAACGCCTGGCCCGGCACTTCTTCCTGCTGGGCACCAACGCCTCCCCGGGACGTGAACTGCGTGCGGCCCGAGGCAGGGACCGGGTCCGCCGGGGACGCCACCGGGCGTGGGCCGCACGCCACCGTGCCATGTCCCGGGCCCGCTGGACGACCACCGCGTGGCAATCGGTCGCGCTCACCGTCTTCAGCGGCGCGTTCGTCTGCGCCGTCGCCGCGGTGGCGCTGAACGGCGGCTCGGCCGCACAGGTCGTCCTCCTGCTCACCGCCGGAAGCCGCCTGGCCCAGTACCTCGGCGAGACGCTCAGCCAGGTCCACTTCCTGCGCACCATCTGGCTGGAGGGAGGGCGCCGCCTGCTGTGGCTGGAGGAACTGTCCTCCACGGCGGCCCGACGGAGTCCGGCCCCCGCGCCGGAGCGGATGCGCACCGGCATCACCCTGGACCGGGTCTCCTTCGCCTACCCCGGGACCGAGCGGAAGGTGCTGGACGGGGTCACGCTCCACCTTCCGGCGGGGGCCGTGGTGGCCGTCGTCGGCGAGAACGGGGCGGGCAAGTCCACCCTGGTCAAGCTCCTGGCGAAGATGTACGAACCCGACTCCGGGAGGATCCTGGTCGACGGCGTCCCCCTGGCCGACGTGTCGGCCGACGCCTGGCGCCAGAGGCTCTCCGGCGCCTTCCAGGACTTCGCGCGCCTGGAGTACCCGCTGCGCCTGTCCATCGGCCTGGGCGACCTGCCCCGGGCCGGGGACGGACAGGCCGTGGACCGGGCGGTCGAACGCGCCGACGCCCGCGCCCTGGTCGAACGGCTCGACCGGGGACTGGACACCCAGCTCGGCAACACCTGGGCCGAGGGAGCCGAACTGTCCGAGGGGCAGTGGCAAAGGGTCGCGCTCGCCCGGGGCTACATGCGCGACCACCCCCTGCTGCTGCTCCTGGACGAGCCCGCCTCCGCCCTGGACGCCGAGACCGAGCACCTGCTGTTCGAGCGGTACGCCGAGCGCGCCCGAGCCCTCAGGGACCGCGACCGCGTCACCCTCCTGGTCTCGCACCGCTTCTCCACCGTGCGCATGGCCGACCTCATCGTCGTCATGGACGGGGCACGGGTCGTCGAGCAGGGCACCCACACCGAACTCATGGCGCTCGGCGGACGCTACGCCGAGCTGTACGGGATCCAGGCCCGCGCCTACCGGATCGAGAGGTGACCACCGCGGCACACGGCGGCGGGCGCGGGGCCCGGCGCGTCAGAGCAGCCCCTTGAGGTAGGGGCCCGTGCGGCTGTCCGGGGCCGCCGCGACCTGCGCGGGCGTGCCCCGCGCGACGATCCGGCCCCCCTGCGACCCGCCGCCCGGGCCCAGGTCGATGACGTGGTCGGCGGTGGCCACGACCCGCATGTCGTGCTCGGCCGCCACCACGGTGGCGCCCGCGCCGACCAGGTCGCGCAGGCGGCCGACGAGGACGTCGGTGTCGTGGGGGTGGAGACCGGTGGTGGGCTCGTCGAGCAGGTAGACCGTGCCGGTGACCCGGCGGCGCTGGAGTTCGGTGGCGAGTTTGATCCGCTGGGCCTCGCCGCCGGACAGCTCCGTCGCGGGCTGGCCCAAACGCAGGTAACCCAGGCCGACGACCCCGGCGGAGGTTCGTGTCGGTAGAGTTGCTGTTCCTGCCCACCACCTACACCCCCGTCCGACCTGCGGCGGCTCGCGCTACAACGACGACACCCTCCGGGTGGAGTAGCAGGGGTGCACGGTCGCGGACGTGCTCGCGATGTCGGTCGAGGCGGCGGCGGAATTCTTCACCGAGGAGCCGTCGGTGCGGCGCTCCCTGGAGACCGTTCCTGAACAGTGTCCAGGAGTGGGTCTTGGACCCATACCTGTGCCACTGGCGCGTCCCCAACGGTGTTGGACGCGCTGGTTCTCCGCGTTCTCGCTGTCCCCGTCCGGCGGCGTGCATCGTGTGCACGCGCCGTGACGGGTCGGCGGAGTTCCTCACGTCCAGAGCTATCCGGTGTGGCCTGGATGGTCCGATGCCCCACACCATCACCCTGGTGGTGTGGGGGCGGTGCCGTCCGTCGCCGGACCGGGTGGCCCTGGGCGCGCCTGCCGACCGCGATGCTGGCCGCATCGTGCCGGGAGACCTTCCTACGTTTGGTGGACAGGGGTTGTTGCCAGTGCTGGGCGCCCCACCGGGAGGTATAAGCCGGATCCACGGCGATCACCACCACCCCCAGGGTGTGGGCCATCGACACCAGCCGGGACCGCAGCCGAGCGGTGGGGAAACCACTGATCAGCTGCCGGAACTTCTTACGGCGCCCGTGCCTTTCCCGGGATTTCTCGCGGGTGAAGTCCAGGTCCTCCACGGCGATGGCTCGCACGCCGCTCGCGGTGGCCCAGCGCAGCAGCCGGGACAGGGCATGACGCACTTGTGCGTCCCGGTGGGAGGCGCTGCCGGACAACTCGAAGGCGAACCGGCGCGGGTTTCCGATCGGGTTGCCGTGGGTGTCCAACTGCCAGGCGGCGAGGTGGTCGGCGTTGGCGTCCACCCCTACCACCCCGCGGGCCAACGCCGCCTCCCAAGGCACCTGCGGGACAGGGGCGGGGGTCCAGGACGCGCTCACATACCACCGGCCCCGATCCGCATCCAGGTGGAGGCGGTAGGCCACCGCCCCGTCGGCCTCGACCCGGTCGGCCCACTCGGCACCCCGGTGGGCGAAGGCCACCCGGCAGGAGAGCACGTACCGACCGTGCGGGGCGTTGGCCAGGTCCGCCAGCGGGGCGGGCAACCTGATCGAGACCTGCCCGCCAGGGGTGATGCGGATCGTTTCGTTGCCGTAGCGCTTGCCGGACTCACCATCAGCGGACAGGAAGAAGCGGGCGGCCTCCCACCGGGACCGCCACTGGGCCCGGGTGAGCCCCGCCCGGTCCAGGTGGCGGCGGGTGTTCAGCAACCGTTTACCGCCACGCACCACATGCACCCGTCCGGCCTCCCAGTCGGCCACCGCCGCCGCGTACCGGTTCTCCAGAGCGGCCAGGCGTCGGGACTTGGCGTGCCACTCCTGGCGACAGGCGTATCCGCCCGGGACACCCTTGGTGCCCTTGGTTCCCAGGGGCTGTGAGAGCCGGTGGCGCAGGGTGTCGATCCCCGTTTGGAGGCGGTGTAGGTGGGCGAGTTGGCTGCGGCGGGCCAGCGCCCACTGCTCGTTGGAGGCCCTGGACAGGGCTCCGGCCCACCGCGACGAGGACTCAGGGGTCAGCTCCCGTTTGCGAGCGGCCCAGGAGTCCTTGCCGTGGCTGGTGCCGTCCGTGTATCGTGTGGCCAGGTCTGTGGAGGCGAGCGATCCCAGATGGACGCCCACGGCCCGCAGCACCGCCTCGTCCTCAGGAGTGAGGCCCTTGAGCCGGTCACGCACGCTCACCCCGGTCGGCGCGGAAGCCAGGAACGGGTCGGCGATTGATCGCAACCGCCGCGTGCCGGTACCCGCCATCTCGCCTCCTGACCCTGCCGGTTCCGTCGCTGTGTTCGATACGACCGTAGCCAGGACCGGGGGCGCTTGTCCGGAGAATCAGCGAACTCCTCGGACAGACTTTCTCCGGTGGTTCATTCACAGGGGTGGGGGCACACAGCCACACACCGCCTTCCGATAGCAACACGTGATCATTCCTGTGCCCTCGTGCGCGTTGGAATGGCTTCCCGATCCAACAGCTAACAACCTCTCGCCCTCGCAGTCCGGGCAGCGTCCCCCCACCACGTTGAAGGAGAACCGGCCGGTCCCGTAACCGAGCGAGCGGGCCTCCTCGGTGGCCGCGAACAGCTTGCGCACCGTGTCGAAGAGCCCGGTGTAGGTCGCCAGGTTGGAGCGCGGTGTCCGCCCGATGGGCTGCTGGCTGACCCACACCACCCGGCCGTGTCCGGCGGCCCTGCGCCGCCGGGCCTCACTGGCGGAGGAGGCGTACGCCTTGAGCACCAGCCTGCGCGCGCTGCTGTACCTGCCCTGGTAGGGCCGGTGGACACGCCCCGCCTCGCGGACCGGGTGGACGGTCACCACGGGCTGCTCCTCGGTGAACAGGATCCAGTCGCGCTCGTCCTGGGGCAGCTCCCGCCAGGGCCGGTGGATGTCGTATCCGAGGGTGTCGAGGATGTCGCGCAGGTTCTTGCCCTGCCAGGCCCCGGGCCAGGAGGCGACGGCCCCGTCGGCGATGCTCAGCCCGGGGTCGGGTACCAGCGACGCCTCGGTGACCTCGTGCTCGACCCCCTCTCCGTGGCACACGGGGCAGGCCCCGGCCGCGGTGTTGGGGGAGAAGGAGTCGGAGTCCAGGCGCGGCGCCCCGGGCGGGTAGACACCAGACCGGGAGAAGAGCATGCGCAGTGTGTTGGACAGCGTGGTGAGGGTGCCCACGGTGGAGCGGACCGAGGGCGCCGAGCGCGGCTGGGCGAGCGCCACGGCCGGCGGCATCCCGGTGATGTCGTCCACCTCCGGGGCCGGGAGCTGCTGGAGCAGGCGCCTGGCGTACGGCGCCACCGACTCCAGGTACCGGTGCTGGGACTCGGCGTAGAGGGTGCCGAAGGCCAGGGAGGACTTTCCCGAGCCGGAGACGCCGGTGAAGGCGACCAGGGCGTCGCGGGGCAGCTCCGTGTCCACGTTCCGGAGGTTGTGGATGCGGGCGCCGCGCACCCGGATGCGGTCGTCGTGGTTGTCCATGGGACAAGGATTACCCGGTCACGGGACCGGAGCGGACCCGCGGACCGCCCTGGCACGGCGGACCCCGGCGCGTACCGGCCCTCCTGCCGGGGGAGGGCCGGTACGGGGGCCCAGACCGCAACCGGCGGGTTCCCCGTCCGCCCGCCGTGGAAAGGGCGTTCCGCCGCGCGGGCGGCCGAGCCGTCCCGCCCCGCGTGAGGGCCGGAGCGGCTCGGGACCGGGGTCAGCGGCGTGCGGCCCACACGGTGCGTTCGGTGCGCACGGCCAGGTCGTCGCGGCGCAGGACGCTGTGCGGGCCGTCGGCGTCCAGGAGCCGGTCGAGCGCGGCGAGGTCCTCGGGGGAGAGCTCTCCGGCGACGGCGGTGCGGACGCGCCGCAGGACGCTGAGCGCGTAGCGGCCGATCGCCTCGCGGTGGGAGTCCCCGGTGTCCACGGAGATCGTGCGCTCGCCCTCGACCGTGAAACCGGCGGCGGTCAGCATCGGACCCCAGTCGGCGCCGCGGTGGGGCATGTGCTCGGCGTGGAAGCGGTCGGTCGCGGCGTGGACGCGCGCCTCCAGGCCGGGCCGGTCCTCGGGGGCGTCCTCGGGTAGGAAGCGGGGGAACCCGGCCAGCTCGACGACGGCGAAGAGGCCGCCGGGCGCGAGCGCGTCGTGGACGCTGCGCAGCGCGCGGTCGGGGCGGGCCATGTGGTGCATCGAGGCCGACGCCCACACCAGGTCCGGTGAGCCCAGGTCGGGCCAGTCGGGGGAGTCGAGGTCGGCCCGCACGGTGCGCACGCGCTCCTCGACGCCGCGGGCGCGCGCCTTGGCGTCCAGCCGCTGGAGGTGTCCGGCGGAGGTGTCGACGGCCGTGACGCGCGCGTCGGGGAAGCGGTCGAGGAGGGCGAAGGTGCCCGCGCCCGTGCCGCAGCCCAGGTCCACGATGTGACGCGGGTCCGTCCTCAACGGCAGCCACGCGGTGATGGAGGCGGTGTGCTCGGCGAGGACCTCGGCGTCCAGGTCGAGGACCTCCGCCTGGACGTCGGCGTCGTACTCCTGGTGGTCGTGTTCCCGGTGGTGGTCGTGCTGGGCGCCGTGGCCGTGGTCGTGGTCGTGCGGGTGCGTCTGGTTCATGGTCTCCACGGTAGGACGCCCATGCGCCCCGAGCATGAAGGTTCCCGGTTTGCGCAAGACAATGGCCGGATGTGCTGCCCGACGCGCAAGACGCGGTCCTCGCACGGTCGCCGCGGCCGCTCCTCAGGTGTCCTGGGCGCCTGGGCCGTCCTCCTCCCGCTGGTGGCCGCGGCGGGCGTCGCGGTCGAAGATGCCCAGGATCTCGCACGGTCCGCCCTCGGCGCCGATGGCGTGCGGCGTCATCGTGGGGAACTCGGCGGCCTGGTTGGTCTCGACGCGAAAGCGCCGGTGGCCGAGCATGAGCGTCGCGGTGCCGGACAGGACGACGAGCCATTCGCGTCCGGGGTGGGCGCGCATGCGGGCCGGGTTGTTGGGCGGCGGTTCGGTGATGCGCTGGCGCACCACGCTCATGCCGGGGTCGCCCTTGACGGGCCAGCGCATCCGGCCGCGGGCGCCGTCGATCATCGGGCTGATGACGACGTCGTCGTCGGCCGTCTCCACGAGCTGGTCCAGTGTGGTGTCCAGCGCTCGGGCGAGGGTGACCAGCTGGTCCAGGGCGAGGCGGCGCCGACCGTTCTCGATGCGGCTCAGCGAGGACTGGCTGAGGTGGGCGCGTCTGGCCAGTTCCTCCAGGGACCAGCCCTGCGCCACCCGCAGGGCGCGGATGCGCCTGCGCACGAGGCCGTCCAGCTCTCCGTCTTCTTGCGTCATGGGCATCATGGTATGCCTTTGGTGCAAAACCGAAGGCGGTGGCCGGTCCAGGAGCCGCTCCCGGAGGGGCGGTCGGGTCCTTCTCCCAGGCCCCTTCACCGTCATCGGCGACCCCGTGTGTAGCCCGTCGACCGGGCGGGGCCGTGGACCACTGGCCCCACGCTCTCTTCGCGCTGGCGCTGGGACATCCGGTCGAAGGGTTCGATCAGCCCGGGAGCCGCGCCCGAACCCGGGCGAGGCCCTTCTCAGCGAAGAAGGTCCGCGCGATGCCCGGAGTGGCGGGCCCGGCAGGACGCGCACCCGCGACCGTCGGACGGGGCGGGGGCGGCTTTCGGCACGCCGCCCCGCCCGGCCCGGTCCTGCTGGTGTCCGGCCCGGTCAGGGTGCCGGAACCGACCGCACGGTGCGGACCGCCCGTCTCTCCATGGCCCGCAGGAGGGCCGAGTTCGAGGAGACGACCCTCAGGCCCCGCGACCGGCGCAGCCGTTGCGCGGCGGTGAGACTGGCGAAGCCGCCGCCGGGAACGAGCACGGTCTCGATCCCCGGTTCCAGTCGCCGCAGCACCTGGTCCTCCAGCTCGGTCTGGTCCACGGCGAAGCGCGCCCCCCGGTCGAAGAGGTCGGGGCGTTCGATGCCGTTCCACTCGGATGGCAGCTCGAAACGGATGACCTGCCGCACCCGCACCGGCACGTAGGCGCGCACGGCCTCCACCGTGCGGTCACTGAACCACGGCGGGGCCACCACGGCGATTCCCTCACCACCGACCCCGGACAGCTCCTCCCGGATGGCCTGGCCCGCCGTGACGGTGGGAATCCCGCCGGACAGCCCCTCGACGTGTTCGGTGAAGGCGGCGTCGAAGGCCGTCCCCCCGAACACGCTGCTGCTGGTGAAGCAGTAGCCCAGCGCGTGCACGCCCAGGTCGCCCAGTTGGCGCACGGCGGTGTCCAGGCCGGTTCCGGAGAAGAGCTCCTCCAGCTCCAGGCCGGTGAACTCGGTGCCGAAGGGGCGCGGGGTCCAGAACCGCGCGGTGTGCACACTCGTGTCGGGCTCGGCCGAACGCCAGATCTCCGACTCGGGAACGGGGTCGTTGTGGATGACGAGTATGCCGAGCCTCGTCCTCATCGGCGGGCCTCCGCTGCTCGTTTCCCCTCCGGACGGCGCAGGAGCAGCGGGGAGATGAGCATGCCCGCGACGGCGAAGACGGCGGTGAGGACGAACGCCCACCGGAACTCCGTGGCCGTCGGGTCGGTGCCCAGGATGATCGTCAGCAGGGCCACCGTGACCGCCGCCGACAGGTACTGGGACGTGGTCATGAGCGCTCCGGCGGTGCTCTGGTGCCGGTCGGGCACGTCACGGGTGCCGATGACGAACATGGAGGTGTAGATGACGCCGTGGCCGAACCCGCTCAGCAGCAGACCGGGCACCAGGTGGGTGGCGTACGTGCCCGATCCCAGCATGGCGGCCAGCAGCGCCAGGCCGATGAAGCTGATCAGGAAGCCCGCCGTCATCGTCGTTCCCGCGCCGACGCGCTCCACCGCGCGGCCCGCGGCCATGTTCCCCAGGGTCACCATGACGGCCAGCGGCAGGAAGCCCAGCCCCGCCTGTAGCGGCGTGAAGCCCTCCAGCTCCTGGAGGAGCAGCGTGACCAGGTAGAACTCCGATCCCACACTGGCCATGTACAGATAGGTGGCCACCACGCCGGCTCCGAGGGACCGGGTACGGCGCAGCGACCGGTCCACCATCACGTTGTCGGACTTCATCTCGTTGGCGATGAAGGCCAGGCCCAGGACCACCGCCACCAGGCACGCGCCCCCGACGTACAGGCCCGAGGCCTCCGTGTCCGCCACCAGGGTCAGGCCGACGACCAGTGCCAGGAGCGCGCCGGTGCCCATCATCGAGGCGGAGAGGGGAACCCGGGCGCCCCTCTCCCTCTGGGAGGACGCGGCCAGCCACAGCAGCCCGCCCAGCGCGGCCAGCAGGGTCAGGGGGATGTTGATGAGGAACGTCCAGCGCCAGGAGACCTCGGTGAGGACCCCGCCCAGGATGGCGCCGACGGCGAGGCCCGAGGCGCCGATCGCGCCCCAGACCGACAGGGCCCGGGACCGGGCCGGACCGGCCGCGAAGGTCGCGCTGATGAGGCCGATGGTCGCCGGTTGCAGGAAGGCGGCTGACAGCCCCTGCACACCTCGGCTGACCAGGAGCGCGACGCCCTCCTGGGCGAACCCGCCCAGGGCGCTGGCCGCGCCGAAGACGACGACCGAGACGAGGAAGACGCGCTTGGCCCCGACACGGTCGCAGACGCGTCCTCCCACCAGCAGGAGGCCGGCGAACAGGAGGGCGTAGGCGCTGACGATCCACTGGAGGACGGATGACGACAGGCCCAGGTCGACGCCGACACTGGGCATGGCGACGTAGATGATCGAGTAGTCCAGCGCGATGAGGAACTGCGCCAGGCAGAGGACGGCGAGCGCGCCGATCGCCTGGGGACTCCCTGTGGATCTGAGAACCGTGTTCATCGAGTCACTTTCCTGGCAGTTTCCATGACCGGACCGTGCAGGCGCCCGGCGAGTTCGGTGACGGTGGTGGCGACGGAGTCGGCACCCGCCGAGAGTAGGGCTTCGGCGTCGGAGACCCCCCAGCCGACCCCGACCACCGCCATGCCGGCGCCGACCGCCATGGCGACGTCGTCGGGGGAGTCGCCCACGACCACACACTCCTGGGGCGCCAGCCCGAGGGCCTCCGCGGCCAACAGAGCCGGGTCCGGGGCGGGCTTCCCCCTGGGGGTCTGATCGTGCCCGACCACCACGTCCGGGTAGCCGTCCAGCCCGGTGGCCGCCAGCAGCTCGTGGGCGCTCCGGGTGATCTTGCTGGTGACCACCGCGATCCCGACCCCCTCCGCGGACAGCTCCGCCAACAGGTCCCGGATCCCCGGGAACACCAGGGACGAGGCGGCGGTCCGGCTGCGACGGGCGAAGGACTCCCGGAAGAGCGCCTTGGCCTCCTCCCACACCGCCTCGTCTCCCCCCGGGATGAGCCGGGGCAGGATCGCGTCGAGCGGTTTGCCGATCAGCGCGCGGGCGTCGGCGGGCAGCGGCACCGCGCCGTAGGGGGCGCACGCGTCGTGGAAGGCGGACAGGATCACCGAGGGCGAGTCCGCCAGGGTGCCGTCCAGGTCCAGGAGCACACCGCGTACGCGGCTCATGACCGCACCGCCGGACCCGCGGGTTCGGCGGAGCGGGTGGCGGCCTCCGCGACCGCGAGCCCGGCGGCCAGACGGGTCGTGGACTCCAGGACCGCGCGGTTGACCAGGGAGCTGCGTCCGTCGGTCGCCCTGGTGATGGCCGACAGGACGAACGGGGTGAGCGCGGGACCCGTCGCTCCGGCCGTGCGGGCCTCGTCCAGCGCGTCCTCCACCATCGTGTTGAGCAGGTCGGCGTCGATGCTCCACTCCTCCTCGATGGGGTGGGTGACCAGTACGGAGGAGTCGGAGACCGTCCCCCAGTGACGGTGCATGACCGCGGCCAGGTGCCCCAGGTCGTCGATCCGGCAGGGGACGGGCTGTCCCGTGCTGCGCGTGTAGTAGCCGGGGAAGTCGTCGGACCGGTACCCGATGACGGGAACACCCGCGGTTTCCAGGTACTCCAGGGTCAGGGCGGGGTCGAGCAGGGACTTCGCCCCCGCGCAGACGACCGCCACGGGCGAGCGCGCGAACTCGGTGAGGTCGGCGGAGACGTCGAAGGAGACCTCGGCGCCCCGGTGTACGCCTCCGATCCCCGCGACCGCGAACACCCTGATCCCCGCGGCGACCGTGCCGATGAGGCTGGAGGAGACCGTGGTGCCGCCGGTGCGGCCGCCGTGCAGGGCCACGGCCAGGTCGCGGGTACTGATCTTCTGGTCGTCCGGGGCCTTGGCCAGGCGCTCCAGCTCCGTGTCCGAGACCCCGACGCGCAGAACGCCGTCGATCACCGCGACACGGGCGGGGACGGCCCCCTCCTCACGCGCGCACCGGTCCACCGCCAGCGCGGTCTCCAGGTTGTTCGGGTAGGAGCCGCCGGCGACCACGGAGGTCTCCATGGCGACGACCGGTCCGCCGTCCTCGATCGCGGTACGCACCTCGTCGGAGACGACGACGCCCGACTGTCCGGTTCCGTTCACGTCCACTCCTCTCACTCTCCGCGCTCACGGCGGGCGTCGTCGGTCAGCGACCCTTCGGCGGTCACCAGGTCCGGTCCGACGAGCTTGGGATGGTTGGCGGCGATACCGCCGACCACGGTGTCATAGGGGAAGTCGTCGTACTCGCCGCGCCATCGGACGAACTCCATGTGGCGTCGGCCCCGGGTGTCGAAGGGGTGGTAGTAGCTGTCGTCGCGGCCGTTGAACTCCAGCGGCCGGATGCCGTAGAGGCGGCACAGCAGGGTGTTGAAGACGGGGGTCGCACGGATCCAGCTGCCGTCGATGCGCACCGACACCAGGGCGTGGAAGGTGAAGAGGTCGTCGCCCATGAGGTCCAGGAGGCGGGCGGAGGCCAGGTGGTTGCGCACGTCCCCGTAGACCAGACGCGTGGGGATGCCCACCGAGCGGGCGGCGGCCGCGTAGACGATGGACTTGTGGACGCAGAACCCCTGCCCGCGTCTGAGCACGCTGGACGCACGGACGCCCTCCCGGGTGAGGTCGGCGTCGTAGACCTCGTAGCGGACACCGTCGCGTACGGCGTCGTGCAGGCGTACGGCCATCTCCCGTGGGGAGGCGTCACGGTCCGGCAGCGCCCGGTCGACGAACTCCCGCACCTCGGGGCTCTGGTGGTCGAGGAAGTAGGTCGGTTCGGTCAGTGTGTGGGTCTCGGTCACGGCGGTCCTCCTGTCACAGGCCCAGGGCCTTGGCGATCTTCTGCCGTTGCACGGCGTTGGAGCCGGAGTAGATGGGGCCGCTGAGGGCGTCGCGGACCCCGATCTCCAATCCGGTGTCGGTGAGCACGCCCTCGCCGCCGAACAGTTCGACCGCCGCCTGGGCGGTACGGATGTTGGCCTCGCTCGTGAGGATCTTCGCCACCGCCGTCTCCGCGGTCGCCCTGTGTCCGGCGGAGACCGCCGCGCCCGCGGAGTACAGGGCCTGGCGGGCGCTCTGGACGGCTATGTGCATCTCCACGACGGTGTTGCGCACCCCCTGGAAGTCGGCCAGCGGCCGACCGAACTGGCGCCGGGTGCCGACCCGTTCCACGACCCGGTCCAGACGGTGGCGCATCTCGCCCACGTTGATGACGAACGCGATGAGGATCTCCCAGGTCATCACGCGGTCCAGGATCAGGAAGCCGGTACCCACGCCACCGATGACGTTGGCCCTGGGGACACGGCACCCCGTCAGGCGCAGTCGTCCGAAGGGGGACGTCCGCAGGGTCGTCTTGTCCAGCGGCGGACCGAAGTCCGCGCCGGGCGTCCCCCTCGGGACGAGTACGGCGCTCAGGCCGAGCGGACCGGGGGTGTCGGAGGTGCGGACGTAGACGACCGCCAGGTCGGCGACCGGGCCGTTGGTGACGTAGGTCTTCAGACCGTCCAGTTCGACGTGGTCGCCGTCGACGCGACCGGTGGCGGACATGGCCAGCACGTCCGACCCGGTCTCGGGCTCGGTGATGGCGTGGCAGCCGACGGAGGTCCCGGCGGCGACCGAAGGCAGGTGGCGAAGGCGCAGTTCGGGACTGGCGAAGGCGCTGAGCGCGAACCCGGTACTGGCGAGGTGGGTGGCCGCGCTGAAGTTCAGTCCGGAGTCGCGGACGGTGTAACCGAGGACCTCGACCGTGCGCATGAGGTCGGTGAGGGAGCAGGCGTGTCCGCCGACGTCCTCGGGCAGGCACGAACCGAACAGGCCCGTGCCCGCCAGCTCCTTCCACCCCTCCCGGGAGAAGACCGCGCCGCGGTCCCGTTCGAGGTGGCCCCGGTTGACGGCGGGCGCGGCGCGTTCGACGCGTTCGCGTATGCGGGCGCCCGCGGTGTCCCCGCCCTGCGGCGGTGCCTCTGTGGTGATCACCATGCTGTCCACATCCGGTCAGTAGGAGGAGAACTCGAGTGCGTCGAGGTCGTGCCGCTCATCGCCGCGGAGCGGGGGGTTGAACACGCTGACGAGTTCCAGGTCCTCGTGTTCGCTGGCGATGAGCAGGTGCGGGTCGTGCTGGTCCAGTGCGTAGAGGACCCCCGGGGAGAGGTCGATGCGCACACCGCCGTCCGCGCTCTCGACCAGCCCGCTGCCCGCGATGCAGTAGCAGGCCTCCAGGTGGTTCGCGTACTGGAGTCTGGAGACGGTCCCCGCCCGCACCACGGTGTGCGCGACGGTGAACCCCAGGTTGTCGTCCTCCACCAGCAGCCGGTCGCTGGTTCCGTTGCCCCAGTCGACGGTCTCGGTCTTCTCACGGGAGCGCTTGAGCATGTCGTTTCCTCTTTCCTGGTCTGCTGGAAGGCCCGCGGTGCGTGTCAGACCCGCTGGCTGGTGTGGGACCCGACGAAGTCCGCGATCGCGTCGATGGTGCGAAAGTCCGAGGGGGAGATCTCGATGTCGGTGACGGGGATGCCGAAGGAGGACTGGATCCACTCCACGAGTTCGAGGAGGGAGAGGCTGTCGACGACACCGTTGGCGAGGAGGTCGTAGTCGCCGGGGATGCCCTCTCCCGCCAGGTCCGGGGCGTGGGCGGTCACGATGCGGTCCTGGATCCGGTCCCGGATGTCGATGGTCATGTCGGCTGCCCTTCGAGGAGTCTTCGGATGGTGCTGTTCCGGTCGGTCTTTCCCGTGCCGGTGACGGGGAAGGGTTCCGTGGTGAGGAACGTCCGGCTGGGTACCGCTGTCGGGCTCAGGGCCGAGGAGACGGCCGAGCGCAGGGCGAGGTTGGTCACGGCGGCCCCCGGCTCGACGAGCACGGCCGCGAGGAGTTCCCTGTCCCCGGAGCCCTTGCCCCGTGCCGTGACCACGGCGTCGGCCACACCGTTCTGGTGGCGCAGCACGGCTTCGACCGCGTCCAGGGACAGGCGCACACCGCGCACCTTGACCTGGCGGTCGCTCCGTCCGGTCAGACGCAGTGTGCCGTCGGCGTCCGTGGTGACCAGGTCGCCCGTGCGGAACTCGCGCCGCCCCTCGACGGTGCGCCAGGCGTCGTTCGGGGCGTTGACGTACCCCAGCGCCTGGAAGGGCGTGGACACGACCAGTTCACCGGTGCCGTCCCCGTCGATGTCGTAGCGGACTCCGTCGAGGGGCTCGCCCAGCTCCCCGGCCGTCGCCCGGCGCAGGTCCACCATGAAGCTGTCGTTGGTCTCGGTGCTGCCGTAGACGCTCCACAGCTCGGCGCCGGGGAAGGCCGACTCCAGGTCGGACAGGGTCTCCAGGGGATAGAAGTCACCGGTGGAGACCACCGTGCGGACCCCCGGCGCGGGGACGCCGGCACGGGCGATGAGGGTGAGGACGACCGGCACGGCCTGGAGGAGGCTGACACCGTGCCTTCGGGCCGCCGCGGCCAGGGCCGCGCCGTTGGTGAGGTCCTCCTGGGGGGCGAAGACGACCTGCCCGCCCGCGGCCAGGACCGCCCACACGTCCAGGGTGGCGATGTCGAAGTTGATCGGCGAGAGGCTGAGGGAGACCGTGTCGGCCCCCAGGGCGAAGCGGGAGCGCGCCCAGCGGACGAAGCGGTCGATGCCGCCGGGGTCGTGGGCGACGATCTTGGGCCTGCCCGTCGAGCCGGAGGTGGTGGTCCACAGTCCGTGGGCGTCGCGCGACCGCAGGGGGCCGTCGGCGAAGGCGCGCAGGTCCTGGCCGATCCGGGCGGTGTACTCGGCACCCGCGTCGTGCGGGACCAGGAGCGCGGGACGCGGGAGGGTCTGGGCGGCCAGGGCCTCGACCACGGCCCGTCCGTCACGGCCGGCCCGCACGACGTGGACGTCGTCGGGGGAGAGCCCGGGCACGGCCGCGTTCACCGACGCGACCAGTTCCTCGTAGGTCGTGCTGCCATCGGCGAACCTCAACGCCACGGATTCGGGCCGATGGCGGGCGTGGTCTTGGATTGATGCCCATACGGCAGGAGTAGCCATGGTTTTCGGCTCCTCAATTGCGGGTCCAGGGGATGTGCGTCCACAAATGCACAGGACGCGTGGAACGGCCTGTTCAGGCCGGTCCGGGGTGGGGGTTCTGCCTGATTCGGGTGGCTGACACGAAGATTTCTCGGTCGTCCAGAGCAGAACATAGGCAACGCCGCCGAGGCTTGGCAATGCTCTTCAGAGAAAATCCCCGGCGCCCGGACCAGCGCACGGATAACCGCGGACCCCGGACAGGGGGTTTCTCATTTCCCGGGACCGTTGTTCGACCGTGCGTGGACGGGGGCTCGAGCGGTCCTCGAACGCGGTTCCGGCTCCCGCCCCGCACCCGGAGGCAGTCGCGGCGCTGCTCCTGGCGCGGCGGGCCGGGACGCCGGGGCCCCGCCGCGACCGCTCCGCGCGGCGCGGCCCGGGGCGGGGCGGTCCCGCGGCCGGGAGCGGCGCCTTCCAGCGCCGGGCGCGTAGCCCCGGAAGCGGGCGGGGGCCACGGGCGCAAGCGCGGCTCTGGCAGCTTTGTGCCATTGCAGGAGCATGCCAGTAGATCGTGCTGACATTCCCCGGCCGAGTGCCGATCATGGAACTCGGGCAGGCGGGACGGGAACGCTGATTTCCCGGTCCGCCTGGTCGCGGAGCGAATTCCATAAGTCATACAGATCACTGTCGTTGCTGTGGAAACACCCGGCACAGAGAAAAGGGAAGTGACCTTCATGGACAGGACCACGCGTTTCCTCTGGGCGGTCGGCGTCGCGATCGTCATCGCACTCGCCGGCGGCGGTTCCGCCCTCGCCCAGGACACCGCGGATCCCGTGGACGGCCCCGGGGGCGCCTCCAGCGGGAACGGCGCCGGCTGGCAGTGAACCCGGGCGGACGAGGGGGCGCCATCGCGGGGGGACCCCGGCTCCCGTTGTCGGAACATCGGTCGTAGGGAGAGATGACATGGCGGACTTCACGGTTCTCGGCGGGCTGGAGATCCTGAGGGAGGACCGGGCGTGCACGCCCAAGGCGCCGAAGGTGCTGCAGGTCCTGGCGCTGCTGCTGGTGCGGGCGAACCGTCCGCTGCCCATGGGCGCCCTGATCAGGGAACTGTGGCGGGACCACCCGCCCAAGAGCGCGGTGACGACCGTGCAGACGTACATCTACCAGCTCCGCAAGGTCATCGAGCGGGCGCAGCCCCCCGCTCACGAACCCGAGGTCCTCCTCACCCGCTCCTCCGGGTACCTGTTACGAGTCGACCCCGAGCGGTTGGACGCGATGGTGTTCCAGCGGCTGCTCGGCGAGGGGCGCCGCCTCCTGGAGGAGGGCCGACCCGACGAGGCCTCCAAGCGCCTGGGCGAGGCACTGGACCTGTGGTCCGGGCCGTGCCTGTCCCACGTCCCCCGCGGACCGCTGGTCGGCCCCTACGCGGTCCGGTTGGAGGAGCAGCGGCTGCACGCGCAGGAACTGCGCGTGCGGGCCGACGTCCTGCTGGGCCGTGACCGGGAGTCGATCGGTGAACTGCGGTCCCTGGTGATGGAGTATCCGCTGAACGAGTGGTTCCACAGCCAGCTCATCCGCG
The DNA here is from genome assembly GCF_004217075.1 of Nocardiopsis sp. CNZ308. Classification (NCBI taxonomy): domain Bacteria; kingdom Bacillati; phylum Actinomycetota; class Actinomycetes; order Streptosporangiales; family Nocardiopsidaceae; genus Nocardiopsis; species Nocardiopsis sp. CNZ308. Next base: position 5,581,569 of record NZ_SHKJ01000001.1, read on the forward strand.
CCTTGAGCCGGGCCGGACGCCGCGACGAGGCGCTGACGGCCTACCGCTGGCTGCGGCTGGCCCTCGCCGAGGAACTCGGCCTGGAGCCCTCCCACGAACTGCAGAGCCTGCACCAGGAGGTGCTCGGCGCGAGTCCGGCGCCCCTGGCCCGTCGGCGGCGGCCGCACGCCCGGCGGGACGCGCCCGTCCCCCTCGCGGTGAAGTGAACCCCGTCGCCGGGCGGGCCGCTGCTCAGCCCACCTTCTCCCCTTCCGCGGCCCCGTCGAGGGAGGAGGTGTCGACCCAGCCCAGCGCGGTCGCCAGGACACCGGCCTGGAAACGGCTCCGGGCGCCCAGCCGTCGGCTGAGGTCCGCGGTGATCCGGCGTGCCGTGCGCACCGACACCCCGAGCCTGCGGGCGATGGTCTCGTCGGTGTTGCCCTCCGCCAGCAGGTTCACCACCGCCTGCTCCTGGGTGTTCAGACCGTGACGGCCGCGCGGGGCGCTGGAGCCCAGGGGGCTGGCCGCGTCCCATACGTACTCGTACAGGGCCAGCAGGGCCGTGACGGCGCCCGAACCGCGCAGGACCAGGGCACTGGCGGAGGAGTCGTCGGGATCGGCGGGGATCAGCGCGGTGGTGCGGTCGAAGAGGATCATCCTGGTGGGCAGGGTGGGTACCGTGCGTATCCGGGCGCCGAGCTCGGACAGCTGGGAGATGTGCCGGACCGTCCTGGGATCGTTCATCACGCTGTCGAGGTAGACGTCCCGGAGTTCGACCCCCCGTTCGAGCAGCATCCGGTCCAGGGGCAGGCTCGCCTCCAGGTTGTCCCGCGTCTGCGCGCCCCCGTCCGCGAACGTCCAGAACGAGTGGCGGCATTCGTGCGCGAACTCCTCGATCCGCAGCCGGATCGCGTCGATCCCGTGGAGCTGCTCGATGTCCGTGGCCGCGCGGATGCGGTGGCTCTCCTCGAACTCGGAGACCAGCTGGGTGATGGCCGAGCGGGTGGCGGCCAGCTGCTGCTGGCGTTCCAGCAGGTCGGCCTCCTGCTGCCACAGCAGCGATTGCAGGCCGAACTCGGGCCGTACCAGGACCAGTTTCTCGGACTGCTCCCACGAGCGCCGGACCAGGGACAGCCGGGCCAGTTCGTCGAGCGCCGACCGCACGCGTTCCACCGGCCAGTCCAGGAGGCGCCCGAGGTCGCTCACTCCGGCCCGGGGTTCGGCGAACATGGCGCGATAGACACTCACCGCGTCTTGACCGATTCCGATCGACCTGAACACGACCCTCCTCCAGCCGTTACCCGTCTGCCGGGCTCCTGGACCACACGGCACGACGAGCACACCGACGTATCGGAGCGAAGACGCGGTCCTCACGGGACTTCCGTGAAAATTATGGAGCCCGTGGGGCGTGCCCGCAAGAGTACTTCAGGGTCGTTTCGAAAAAGGGCCGAACCCTTGCGCGTTCCGGGTGTGCTAACGGTGCCCCAATGAACAGGCGGCGAATAACATGAGAATCATGTGCCTGCGGTTGGCTGTCCGGGATCCGTTTCCACTCCGGGGGATCCAGGAGGCGGTGTACGCCTGCTCCGGGCCCGATGACATGTTGGAACACCTCTATGTCGAAATGCGTGCCGACCAGGCGGAACTCGTCTTTTTCCTGCACGAGGACATCGGGGACCGCGCGACGGAGACCGTCCTGCGGCTGTGGAAGAACGCCGTGCGCGGTATCCCCTCGCTGGAGGCGTGGACAGTGCTGGAGACCGGCCCCGTCCACCCCTTCGACCCCGGTCTGTCCTGACCCGTTCCCACCGGGAACACGGCGCGGCGCCCCCGGTGCCCAGTCGCGGGCCGGGTTCGTCCGGAAGGACCGCGCACAGGTTTTCCCATGGGGGAACAGGGTCATCCGCTGAAGGGACCCATCACGTGGACGCGGCGGGCCGCAACGCCTGCGGGAACCCGTCGCCCGGTGCGCCCGGTTCCCGCCAACCGCGGGACTTCGTGCGAAGGAAACCGGGAAAAGAGAACCGCTGTGCCGCGCCCGAATCCAAAAGAACGGGAAAAGCTGGGCGAATCAGGGGGCGGCGGCACCAGCACTTCGCCGACTGGGCCGTCTTCCGCGCTCAGAGCAGCCCCCTGGAATTTCTCGGACCTCCTGGAACCGCGGGCGAGTTCGGCCCCGAGCGCAGGGGAGTCCGGTATTTCTCACGGGCCCCACGGTTTTCCGTTTCGTCCTCGCAACCGGCCGTTCCCGGCCGGCCGGGAGGAAAGCGAGGCCGCGTGGGGCCGGGAACCGCCGGCCCGGTCCCTCCGGGCGGACCCTACCCCGGGTGACCGGTCGTCGGGAGGGCGTTCTCGACCAGGTCGCGCAGTTGGGAGCGGGCGGTGACGCCCAACTTGGGGAAGCTGCGGTAGAGGTGCGAGCCGACCGTGCGCGGAGAGAGGAAGAGCTTCTCGCTGATCTCCCGGTTGGTCAGCCCGCGGGCGGCGAGCCTGATGATCTGCTGCTGTTGCGGGGAGAGCCGCGAGAGCGCGTCGGGGGCCGCGTCCGTGACGTCGAGGCCGGCGGCGCGCGACTCGGACCGGGCGCGCTCGATCCACGGGCGCGCGCCCAGGCGCCGGAAGGTCCGCAGAGCCTCGGTGAGCGGCCCCCGCGCCTCGGTGACGCGTCGACGGCGCCGCAACCATTCGGCCAGGTCCAGCAGGGTCTGGGCGCGCTCGAAGGGCCAGTACTCCAGCCGCGGATCGGCCAGGGCCGCCCGGAAGTGCGCCTCGGCGTCCTCGGGGTCCGCCAGGAGGGCACGGGCCCGGCTGATCAGCGCGCGCAGGCGGGGCGAGGCGCCGTCCGCGAGCGCGCGTGCGGAACGCTCGACGATCGCGGCGGCCTCCGCGCGCCGACCGCTGCGCGCGGCGGCGGCCGCCAGGTCCGCGAGGGCCGGGTAGGAGGCGTGGTAGTGCACCGGGGCGCCGTCCGCGGTGAAGACCGTGCGGAGTTGGTCGTACGCGTCCTCGTACCCGCCTTCCGCGACCGCCGCGGCACCGAGCGCGCGACGGGCGTAGACGGACACGGAGCGGCTCTCCACCGGATCGATCAGGGCGAACACGTCCGCGACCCGGGCCCGGGCCGCCGCCGTGTCCCCCTGGTAGGCCAGCACGACGGCCTCCACCGAGGCCGCGCACGCCACGGCGTGGTCGAGACCGGCCGTCGAACCGACGGCGGCGATGCGGGCGCAGACCTCGCGGGCCTGCCCCCACCGCCCCCGTTCCACGTAGCTCCAGGCGGCCGCGCCGCCCAGGCCCTCCGGCAGCGGCCCCTGCGACTTCCAGCGGTCGAACGCCTCGTCGAAGGCGCGGACGGCCTGCGGGGTCTCGTCCAGGAGCCACGCCATGACCGCGAGAGCGGTGAGCCGGTCGGGCTGACGCTCCGCCTCGCAGACCAACCGCGGAAGCAGGGAGAGGAGTTCGGCCCTGCCCTCGAAGGGGTCCGACACGGCCCTCACCCAGGCGCGCAGCCACGCGTGTGACGCGTCTTCGGGGAGCCGCTCCAGGACGGCCCGGATCCGGCGGCGTTGGGTGTCCTCTCCGGAGTAGAAGCGGACCACGGCGGCGTCGGCCAGCAGGCCCAGCGCGGTGGCGGGCCGCGAGGCCGCCGCCTGCCCGGCGGAACGGACCAGTCGGGAGAAGACCACGGTGTGGCGGACGGTCAGCACCGCCAGCCGTCCGACCTGCACGGTGAGGGAGGCCAGGAGCGATGGGTCTTCGGTGTGCGCGCGTGCCTCGGCGGCCAGTTCCTCGACCCAGGAGAGGTCGCCGGTGAACACGGCCGCCGTGGCCGCTTCGACCAGCAGCCTGGCCCTGTCCTCGCGCCGCGGCGCGAGTTCGGCGGCGCGTCGCAGGGCACTGGCCGCCGCCGCGTGGCCGCCGCGACGGCGGGCCCGGTCGGCGGTCCGCTCCAACTCCGCCGACACGGCCGCGTCGGGGCCCCGGCAGGCGGCGGCGAGGTGCCAGGCACGCCGATCCGGTGCGTCCCGCAGTATCCCGGCGAGTGCGAGGTGGGCCTCGCGCTGCGCGGCGGGGGACGCGGCGTGGTACGTGGCGGACCGGGCCAGAGGGTGGCGGAACCGGACGTCCCGACCGGTCCGCCGGACCAGCCCGGCCCGTTCGGCGGGCAGCCACGCGTCGTTCTCGGCGTGCGGCAGCCCGGCGGAGGCGACGATCGCGGAGTCGGCGCTGTCCATGGCGGCCAGGAGCAGCAGGGCCTGCCCGCTGGAGGCGGGAAGGTCGTGCAGACGGGCCGCGAAGACCCCCTCCAGGTGGTCGGTGAGCGGGAGCGGACCCGGGGAGGGCGGCGCGTCGTGCGCGGCGGACGCCCTCGTCAGTTCGGTCAGCGCCAGCGGGTTGCCGCCCGCCTGGTCGAGGATCCGCGCTCTGACCCGGCCGCTGGGGCTCCTCGCCTGCAGGTCCAGCAGCCGGTTGGCGGCGTCGTCGTCGAGCGCTCCCAGGGCGAGCGTCGGCAGGCGGCGGTCGAACCCCGGCAGGCGGTCGCCGGAGCGGACCCCGAACAGCATCGTCACCGGTTCGCCCTCCAGCCGTCTGGCGGCGAAGGACAGCACGTCCAGGGAAGCACGGTCGAACCACTGCGCGTCGTCGAGCACCACGAGCACGGGACGCCGGTCGCCCAGGGCCGAGAACAGGCTCAGGACGGCGACCCCGATGAGCATGGGGTCGGGATCCGCTGTGGTCGATCCCGCGCCGAAGGCGTCGCGCACCGCCGTGCGCTGCCTCTCCGGCAGCGCGTCCACCCGGGCCGAGACCGGCCTCAGCAACTGGTGCAGCGCGGAGAACGCCAGGCCCGACTCCGACTCGCTCCCCTCGGCGCGCAGGACGCGGGCGCCGCCCGCTTCGGCTCGGCGCGCCGCGGAGCCCAGCAGCGTGCTCTTGCCCGTGCCCGGGTCGCCGACCAGTACTAGGACCCGGTCGGTCGACGTCGGGTCCACCGCGCGGAAGAGGCGCGCCAACTCCGTGTCCCGGCCGACGATCGGTTCCGCCGGATCCGGGTCCGGCCCCGTGACCGCACCGGGGCCGCCTGTGTGCTCACCCACGGGGTCTCCAGGAGTCGTGGCTCCCCGGTCGGAGCCGCTTTGCCTTGGCCCACCCAGGCTACAAGCGGCGGAGCCGGTGCCGGGGCGAGCGCGCAGGTGCAGTCACGTGACGGATACCGCGTGCGCCGAGGCCGCCCGTAGGGTCCAAGAAAGCATCCGAATTACCGAGGAACCCTCATGGAACAAATGCAACTCGGCAATGTCACGATCACCCGGGTATGGGAGTACTACGGTTCCGTGGAAATGACGCCCGACACCTTCTTCCCGGAGGTGTCCAAGGAGGTCTGGGACGACGGCGCCCCCTTGCTGAGCCCGTATTTCGTGGATTTCGAGACCAACACGGTGAACTCGGCCATCCAGACCTGGGTGCTGCGCAGCGAGGGAAAGACCATTCTCGTCGACACCGGTGTGGGCAATCACAAGGAACGCCCGTACGCGCCCGTCTGGAGCCGTCTCGAAACCGACTTCCTGGCCAATCTCGCCCGCGCCGGAGTCGCGCCAGAGGACGTGGACATCGTGGTCAACACACACCTGCACATCGACCATGTGGGCTGGAACACCTACCTGGACGGCCGGAACTGGGTTCCCACCTTCCCCAACGCCACGTACCTGATGCCCAAGGACGACTTCGACTTCTGGAACCCCGCGAACGGCCACGAGCCGCGGTTGGGCCGCGGCAACCAGAACGTCTTCGAGGACAGCGTGGCCCCCGTGCACGAGGCCGGTCAGACGCTGCTGTGGGAGACCGGCCACCAGATCGACGCCGACCTGCGCCTGGACGCGGCTCCCGGGCACACCCCCGGCTCCTCCGTGCTGACCCTGGCCTCGGGAACGGACCGGGCCGTGTTCGTCGGCGACCTGCTGCACAACCCGGTGCAGATCCTCGAACCGGACGCCAACAGCTGCTTCTGCGAGGACCCCGCGGGCGCCCGCGCCACCCGCCGCGAGGTCCTGGGCAGGGCGGCCGACGACAACGCGCTCGTGATCCCCGCGCACCTGGGCGGCCACGGCGCCGCCGAAGTGGTGCGCGACGGGAGCACGTTCGCCATCAAGGGCTGGGCGCCCTTCGCCCCGTACACCCAGCAGGGCTGAGGCCAGCGGAAAGGCATGCCTGTGAACCACCACCCCGACCCCGTCGTCACCACCGCGCGGGGAGCGGTCCGCGGCCGACGCCGGAACGGCGTCACCGCCTTCCTGAACATCCCGTACGCCGCCGCTCCCCGCGGCGCCGACCGGTTCGCGCCGCCGCGGCCGCACGAGCCCTGGGACGGCGTACGGGACGCCACCGTGCCCGGCCCCAACGCGCCGCAGTCCGAACGCGCGCTCGGCGGCGTGGACATGTCCCCCTACTTCGGCGACGGTTGGAGCCGCGGAGACGACTACCTCACCGTCAACGTCTGGGCGCCCGAGACAGCGGACGGAGGCCTGCCCGTCATGGTGTTCGTCCACGGCGGGGGATTCGTCGCCGGCTCCACACGTTCCGCGATGTACGACGGCAGCGGCTTCGCCCGTGACGGCGTCGTCCTCGTCACCCTGAACTACCGGCTCGGTATCGCCGGGTTCCTCGACCTCCCCGGAGCGCCCGCCAACCGCGGCCTGCTCGATGTCGTCGCCGCGCTGCGCTGGGTCCGCGACAACGCCGCCGCCTTCGGCGGTGACCCGCGCCGGGTCACCCTCTTCGGCCAGTCGGCCGGAGCGACCATCGTCGGCGCCGTCCTCGCCGCCCCCGAGGCCGCGGGCCTCTTCCGGCGGGCCATCGTCCAGAGCGGCAGCGGACTGGGGGCGTTCACGACCGAGCAGGCCGCCCGCGTCACCGGCGCCGCGGCCGAAGTCCTGGGCGTGCGGCCCCATGTCGACGCCTTCGCGCGGATCTCCGACGTCCGCCTGGTCGAGGCCGCCTCCCGGCTCCCCGGCATCGACCTGCGGACCGGGACGCACCACGACCCGCTGATCGGACTCAGCCCCTTCAGCCTGGTCCTCGACACGCAGCCCGCCGCGTCCGTCGCCGCCGGGCTCGGCGCGGACGTCGACCTGCTCATCGGGACCAACACCGAGGAGGGGAACCTCTACCTGGCCCCCGTGGGCGCCTACTCCACCTCGACCGCGTCCGACGTCGACGCGGCCGCGGCGCGCTCGCACCCGGATCCGGCGCGGCTCGTCCAGACGTACCGGAGGGCACGCCCCCAGGCGTCCTTCGGTGAGCTGCGGTCCGCCGTCATGGGCGACGCGCTGTTCGGCGCGGGCAGCTGGGCCCTGGCCGGCGCCCATGCCTCCCACACCGCGTCCGCCACCTTCGCCTACGAGTTCGCGTGGCGTTCCGACGCCCTGGACGGAGAACTCGGCGCGGCCCACGCGGTCGAGCTGCCCTTCGTCTTCGACCTCGCGCACCTGCCGCGTTTGCGCGGACCGGCCGGTCTGCTGGGGCGCGGCGAGCCCCCCGCGGACCTGGCCGCCCGCGTCCACGGGACCTGGATCCGGTTCGCCGGGACCGGCGATCCCGGCTGGGACCCCTACGACCACGAGCGCCGGGCCACGATGCGCATCGACACCGAGTGGACCCGGGTCGAGGACCCCAGGGGCCGGGAACGGCGGGCCTGGGGGACGTCGTGACACTCCGGCCGGAAGGAGGACGGCCGACCCCTTCGCCGAGCGGGTCCGCCGGGGTGTCCGTTCGGGCGCGCGGACGGGGCGGGCGGTGCTGACGGGGCCGGTCCCGTCGTCGGCCGGGGCGGACCGGAGCGGGGCGGCGCCGTGGGCCCTCGCCCCGCTACGGGCGCGGTGAGGGCTCGGGGGCCGCGAGGCGCAGCTGGAGACGGGTGAGCTTGTCGTGGTCGAGGGTGCCCGGCTCCGCGCTGAGCATGACCACGCGCAGGTCGGTGCCCGGCACGGCCAGGGTCTGGCAGTCCAGGTCGAGCACGCCGAGTTCACCGTGGTCCACCCGCTTGCGCAGCGTCGCACGCGGCCGCACGTCGTGCCGCCGCCACTGCTCCGCGAACCCGGGGTCGCGCTCGGCGAACTCGTCCACCAGCCGCCGCAGCGCGGAGTCGTGCGGGCGGCGGGCCAGCGCCTCGCGCGCCTGGGCCGCCGCCTGCGCCGCGAACCCGCCCGCCGACTCCGCGGGAGCCGAGCACACCGTTCCGCCCAGGCGCATGGACAGCCGCAGCACGTTGCGCTCGGCCGGGGCCAGCGCGCCGAAGTCCGTGATCAGTGCGGACGCCAGGCCGTTCCAGGCCAGGACGTCGTGGCGGGCGTCGCAGACGTAGGCGGCGACCGGGCCGAGCCGCTCCAGCAGGGCGAGCACCCCCGAGGGGACCTGTCCGTCGGGGCCGGGCCGTGCGGGCGGCGCGTGCCCCGCGAGCCGGGACAGGTGCGCCCGCTCCGCCTCCGACAACTCCAGGGCCCGCCCGATCGCGTCGATGACCTGCGGTGACGGACGCGGCGCCCGGGCCTGCTCCAGCCGCTCGTAGTAGTTCACCGAGACCCCGGCCAGGTCGGCGACCTCCTCGCGCCGCAGTCCCGGCGTGCGCCGCGCGCGCCCGCCCACGGCTTCGGGGAGGCCGACGTCGGCCGGGCGCAGGGCTTCGCGGCGGGCGCGCAGGAATCCGCCGAGTTCTCGTCTGTCCACGCCCCCAGCCTGCCACGCGCGCGGTCGGCCAACCACGGACCACCGGTCCGGGGACGACGCGGCCGTTCCCCCGCGCGGCGCGCCCCGCCAGTGTTGCGGACGACGGACCGGACGACGCGGAGCGGACAGAGCGGGCGCGGACGGGCCGAACACCCGAAGGGACCGAAGACATGAGCATCCTCGTCACCGGCGGCACGGGCAACACCGGCCGCCCCCTCACCGAGACGCTGCGGGCCCGAGGCGCGCACGTGCGCGTTGCCAGCCGCAGGCCGGGCCCCGACGGCGTGCCCTTCGACTGGGCGGACCCCGAAACGCACGCCCGGGCACTCGACGGCGCGCGGGCCCTGTACCTGGTGCCGCCGCCGATGACCCTGGACCCCATGCCGGCGGCCGGGCCGTTCCTGGCGGCGGCCCGGACCGCCGGGGTGCGGCGCGTGGTGCTGCTCGGTTCGCTGGCGCGACTGCCCGGGACCCCGGGCGTCGTGGAGCTGGCCGAGGCCGTGCGGTCGTTCCCGGAGTGGGCGGTGCTGCGGCCGTCGGGGTTCATGCAGAACTTCACCGGGGCGCACCCGGTGGCCGCGGGTATCCGCGAGCGCGGTGAGATCCGCTCGGCGACCGGTGAGGGAAAGCTGGGGTGGATCGACGCCGCCGACATCGCGGCCGTCGCCGCGGAGGTGCTCCTGGCGCCGGGGCCGGTGGCCGATGAGCACGTGCTCACCGGCCCGGAGTCGTTCGGATACACGCGGGCGGCGGCGGTCATCGCCGCGGCCACCGGTCGGCCGGTGCGCCACACGCACGCCCCGGCGGACGAACTGGTCCGGCGCAACCTGGACGCGGGCATGCCCGAGCCCTTCGCCTCGGCGCTGGTCCGGGTGGACGCCGACGTCGCCGGGGGCAGCGAGGACCGCGTCACGGACACGGTCCACCGTCTGACCGGCCGCCCGCCCCGCGCCTTCGCCGACTTCGTCCGCGCCCGCCCGCGGGAGTGGTCCGCCACGTGATCGGCCGGGCGGTCCCGCCCGCTGGTCGGCGGTGCGGGGCCGTCGCCCGTTCCCGGCTCCGTCCCGGCCCTGTCCCGGCACGCGGACCGGCGCCCCGGGCTCCCCCTCGTCCGCCGGGGTGAGGCAAGGCCATCGCGCACGGGCGCCCTGGTGTACGTTGTCCGAGGTGGCCGTGGCCGGTGCGGGAGCTGCTCCGCACGTCGCACGGACACGTGAGTTTCCGGCCTGTCGGCCCTTCGCGAGCGTAGCGGACACGCACCGGGTGTGCCCGACTCCCGGTCGGGGCGTGTGTGAGCGGGCCCGCGAGACAAGGAGCCGTTGTGGGCGATGGTTCTGGTACTTACAGCGATTCGGCCGGTGTGTCAGGACGACACCGGCTCCTCTCGGAGGCGCTGGACCGCCTGAGCGCGGGCGTGTACGCCGTCGACGAGAGGGAGCGGATCGTCGCGGTCAACGCCACCGCCCTGCGTCTGCTGGACCGTTCGGCGGACGAGGTGCTCGGCCAGGACGTCCAGTCGTTGCACCGGGACGCCCGGGGGCAGGCGGTCGTCAAGGAGGCAAGCGACGCCTCCCACGGGAGGCTTTCCGGTCCCTCCTCCCGGGCGGGAGAGTCCTGGTTCCAGCGCGGCGACGGCACGCTCCTCCCCGTGTCGTGGTCCGCCGTCCCCTGTGGGCCCGACGGTTCCCAGGTCACGGAGCTGGTCTTCTTCCAGGCCGTCGAGCGGGACGAGGAGGACCCCGCGCGGCCCGTCCTCCCCCGCCGGACACTGTCGGAGACGGAGCGGCTGGCCCTGCTGGCCGACACCACCGCACACCTGATCAACAACGTCGACGTGGAGAAGTCCCTGCTCCGGGTGGTGGAGTTGATGCTTCCACGACTCGCGGACTGGGCGATCATCGACCTGATCACCGAAGGCGACGAGGTGTCCCGCTCCCTGGTGGTCCAGGCGGACCAGGGCAGGACCACGGTGCGCGAGGACCTCCAGGGGCCGATGCCTCCGGTGCCCGAAACCTCCAGCATGCCCCTGTCCAAGGCCCTGCGAGGCGCCGCCTCCACGCTCGTCAACCGTGAGATCTACTCCGGTCCGCCCGACACGGGTATCGCGGTGGAGCAGCGCAGGCTGTTCGAGGCGACGGGCATCAACACCGCGGCCATCGCTCCCATCCGCGGGCCCCGGGAGGTGCTGGGCGCCCTGACCCTGGGGCGCACGGGCTCGCAACACCCCTTCACCCGGAACGACCTCGCCCTTCTGGAGGACATCGCACGACGCATCGGCCTGGCCCTGGAGAACGCGCGCCACCACCAGCGCCAGCGTCAGGTCGCCGAGACCATGCAGCGCTACCTGCTACCCCAGCTCCCCCAGCTGAAGGGGGTGGAGATGACCGCCCGGTACCTGCCCGCCCCGGACGTGTCGCACGTGGGCGGTGACTGGTACGACGCCTTCCCCCTGCCCCGCGGCGACACGGCCCTGGTCATCGGCGACGTCGTCGGCCACGACCTGGAGGCGGCGGCCGGCATGGCCCAGCTCCGCAACATGCTCCGGGCCTACACCTGGGCCCAGGAGCAGTCCCCCCACCGCACGCTCGAACGCATGGACCAGGCCCTGGAGCACATCAGCGACGTCTACATGGCGACCCTCGTCCTGGCCCATCTGACGGTCGACGAGGCCGGACGGTGGGAACTGCTGTGGGCGAGCGCCGGCCACCCCCCGCCCCTGCTCATCCACCATGACGGCATCACCCACTACCTGGAGGAGGGGAGCGGGGTCCTGCTCGGCACGGGGATGGCGCGGCCGCGCGCCGACGCGCGCGTCGCCCTGCCGCCCGGGTCCACGCTCGTGTTCTACACGGACGGCCTGATCGAAGCCCGGGGGCAGTCACTGGACACGGGCCTGGCACGCATGCGCCAGCACGCGGCCTCCCTCGCGCACCGACCCCTGAACTCCTTCGCCGACCAGCTGCTGGAGCGCGCACGGCCGAGCGCCAACGACGACGACGCCGCCCTGCTCGTCATCCGTATTCCGGAGGACGCGACCGGCGGGTGAGGCCGACGGCCGCCCGCGGGCTCCCTTCCTCCAGGCGGTGACGCCGGAGCCCGTCCGGGGGTGCGCGTCCGCGGCCCGTAAGCGCCCGGCCCGCCGGAGAGGTCCGCCACCGGTGATAGGTAGACTGGTCTACCTAGTCCGATACCGGAGGTGCGTCATGGCGAACGCCGAGGAGGCCCGGCCGCGTGCGGGGTCAGCCCGGGAGAGGTTGCTCGGCGCGGCGGCGCGGCTGTTCTACGCCCACGGCATGACCGCCACCGGCATCGACGCGGTCACCGCCGAGGCCGGTGTGGCCAAGATGAGCCTGTACAACAACTTCTCCTCCAAGGAGGAGCTGACGCTGGCCTACCTCCAGGAGCGGCACCGGGAGTGGCTCGACCTGTACCGGCGCCGCCTGGAGGAGGCCCGCACCCCCCGGGAGGGGGTCCTGGCGGTGTTCGACGCCTACGTCGACCACGCCTCGGCCGCCTACGAGCACGGCTTCCGCGGCTGCGGGCTGCTCAACGCCGCGGCCGAGCTCCCCGCGGGCGCGCCGGGCAGGGCGCGGGTGCGCGAGCACAAGGAGCAGGTCGAGGCGCTCGTGGCCGGACACCTGGAGCAGATCACCGACCCCGACACGGCGGCGCGTACCGCCCGGCACTGCTCGTTCCTGCTGGAGGGCTCCATGGCCCGGGCCGGACTGGAGGGCGCGCCGGACCGGCTCCTGGAGGCACGCGCGATCGCCGCGGCCCTGGTGGACGCGCTGTGAACCGCCACAGGACGCTGGGCATCGCGGCCATCACGGTCACCTCCGTCCTGTGGGGCACGACCGGCACCGCCGCCACCTTCGCCCCGCAGGCCGGGCCCCTGGCCATCGGCTCGGCCGCACTGGGGATCGGCGGCCTGCTCCAGGCGCTGATCGCCCTGCCCGCGCTGGCGGCGGCCCGCTCCCGGCTGCGGGACAACCTGCCCCTGGTGGCGGTGGGAGCCCTGGCCGTGGGCGTCTACCCCCTGGCGTTCTACGGCTCGATGCACCTGGCGGGGGTGGCGGTGGGCACGGTGGTGTCCCTGGCGTCGGCACCGCTGGCCTCCGGCCTGTTGGAGCTGGCGGTCCAGCGCACACCGCTGAGCCGGTGGTGGATGCTGGCCGCGGCGGTGGGCACCGTCGGCGGCGTGCTGCTGTGCGTGTCGAAGATGGCCGGACCCGCCGCCTCGCCCGGCGGGACCGCGGCCGGTGTCGCGCTCGGACTGGTGGCGGGCCTCACCTACGCCGCGTTCTCCTGGGCGGCGCACACCCTCATGGGGCGCGGCATCGACCGTGCGGCGTCCATGGGGGCGGTCTTCGGTTGCGGCGGCGTGCTATTGATGCCGGTGCTCGTGCTCACCGGCGCCCCCCTCGTGGCCTCCGCGCAGGCCTTCACGGTGGCCGCCTACATGGCGCTGGTGCCCATGTTCCTGGGCTACCTCTTCTTCGGCTTCGGCCTGACCCGGGTCTCGGCGAGCACGGCCACGACGGTCACGTTGAGCGAACCCGCGGTCGCGGCGCTCCTGGCGGTCCTGGTCGTCGGGGAGACGCTGACCGGCACGGGGTGGTTCGGGCTGGGGCTCATCGCCCTGGTCCCGGTCATGCTCGCCCTGGCACCGGCCTCCAGCACGGGAACGCCGCCCGTGGAACCGGCCCGTGCGGCGGGCACACCCGTGGACGCGGACCGCGAACCGGCCTGAGCGCCGGGCCGCGGGGCCTCACGGCGCCAGGGAGGCGATACCGCCGGTCTCCAGGGCGACCCAGACCGTTCCGTCCGCGGTGACCGTGACGCCATGGGGCTCGCGGGAGGGCGTGGGCAGGTCGAACAGGTCGATGTCGCCCTCCTCGGTGATGTGCCCGACGCGGTTCGCTCCCCACTCGGTGAACCAGCAGCCGCCTTCGGGGTCCGCGGTGATGGCGTGGGGGCGTGAGTCGCGCCGGGGGAGGGGGAACTCCCGGATGCGTCCGTCCGTGGTGAGGCGGCCGATCTGACCCGCGGCGATCTCCACGAACCACAGGGCGCCGTCCGGACCCGCGGTGATACCGACAGGACCCGCCTGGCCGGTCGGGAGGGGGAGGAGGGTGACGTCCCCGCCGACGGTGACGCGGCCGACGGCGTTGGCCTGGTTGAGGGTGAAGTACAGGGCTTCGTCGGGCCCGCAGGCGATGAACGACGGGAACCCTCCCCGCGTCGGCACGGAGAACTCGGTGACCTCCCCGTCGGTGGTGATGCGGCCGACACGGTTGGCGTTCATCTGTTTGTTGGGCGTGGATACCCCGTCCTTCAGGGCGGGGAGGACACGCCCTCTCCTTTCCGTGACTTTGTGTTGGATTCTGCTCACCCGATCGCAGGGTGGTCGCTACGGTGTGTGGCATGACCAGGAAGAGCGTGAAGCGGGCGTTTCGGTACCGCTTCTACCCGAGCGATGCGCAGGCGGCTGAGCTGTCGCGCACGTTCGGGTGCGTGCGCCTGGTCTACAACCGCGCCCTGGCCGAACGCAGCATCGCCTGGCACCAGCGCCGCGAACGGATGGGCTACTCCCACACCTCGGCCATGCTCACCGCCTGGAAGAGGACCGAGGAGCTGTCCTTCCTCACCGAGGTCTCTTCCGTTCCGCTCCAGCAGACGCTGCGCCACCTGCACACCGCCTTTGGGAACTTCTTCGACCGCCGCGCGAAGTATCCGCGGTTCAAGTCGAAGAAGACGTCGCGGGTCTCGGCGGAGTACACCCAGTCGGCCTTTCGCTACTGCGACGGACAGTTGTCCCTGGCCAAGATGGCCGAACCCCTGGACGTGGTGTGGTCGCGGCCCCTGCCAAAAGGGGCTCGACCGTCCACGGTGACGGTGTTGCGGGACGCGGCCGGGCGCTGGTTCGTCTCGCTGCTGTGCGAGGACACCATCACGTCGGCCCCGGCCACTCGCGACGCGGTCGGCGTCGACGTCGGGATCACCTCGGTGGTGACCTTGTCGACCGGGGAGAAGGTGGCCAACCCCCGCCACGAGCGACGCGACCGGGCCAGGCTGGCCAAGGCGCAGCGGGCGCTGGCCCGTAAGGCCAAGGGCAGCGTGAACCGGGACCGGGCGCGTCGCAGGGTGGCGCGGGCGTGCGCCCGTATCACCGACCGGCGTCGGGATTTCCTGCACAAGCTCTCCACTCGACTCGTCCGCGAGAACCAAGTGGTCGTGATCGAGGACCTGGCCGTGCGCAACCTGGTCAGGAACCGCAGACTCGCCCGGGCGATCTCGGATGTGGCTTGGCGTGAGCTGCGCACCATGTTGGAGTACAAGTGCGCCTGGTACGGGCGGGATCTGGTCGTGGTGGACCGGTTCTTCCCCTCCTCCAGGGCGTGCTCGACCCCCGGATGCGGGCACATCCAGGCGTCGTTGCCGCTGCGTGTACGGGAGTGGACGTGCCCCCGGTGCGGGGTGGCCCATGACCGTGATGTGAACGCGGCGCTCAATCTCGAAGCCGCCGGGCTGGCGGTTGTTGCCTGTGGAGCTGGTGTGAGACCTCAACGGGAGTCCTCCCGGACGGGGCGACCGGCGGTGAAGCAGGAAGGCCACGGGGCGACCCGTGACGAGGCGTTGGCCTCGAACCACCGGTAGGTGGTTCCGGATTCTCCTGCCTTCAGGCAGGAGAGGAAGTCAACTCGGTGAACCACAGCGCCCCGTCGGGCCCGGTCGTGATGCCGAAGGGCTGGGCGCCAGGGGTCGGCAGCGCGAAGGAGTCGGCCCTCCCGTCGGCGGTGATGCGGCCGATCCTGTCGTCCTTGGCACGGGTGAACCAGAGCGCGCGGTCGGGGCCCGTGGTGATGAGGGAGGGCGCGCACGCGGTGGAGTCCAGCGGGTACACGGTCGCGGAGCCGTCCGGTGTCATACGGGCGATCCGGCCGTGGTGGACGAGCGTGGCCCACAGCGAACCGTCGGCCCCGGCGGTGATGCCGTACGGGCCGGAGCCCTGCGCGGCCACGGGATACTCGCGTACGGAACGCTGCTGGAAGCGGTGTGTCACGGGTCTTCTCCGGTTATGCGGTGGATCGGGCACGCACGACGTCCCAGATGACGCGGGCGAGTTCCTCCGGGCGGGCCATGGGCACGTTGTGGTGTGCGCGCATCTCCACGAGTGCGCGTTCCGGGCGTGCGGCGACGACGGCCCGCACCTCGTCGCGGCGCGCGGCGTAGAAGCCCCGGTCGGGAAGCACGACCGTGAGCGGGCAGGTGAGGCGGTCGTAGACGTCCACGCTGGGGTAGACGGCCGCGTCCGGCGCGGGGGCGCTGACCACCGCGATCTGCTCGGGGGTCGGGCGCCGCAGCCAGGCGTGCCGTTGCTCGGTGAAGGAGCGCTCCAGCACGCCGCGCACCAGGCCGGGGCGGCAGCCCCTGTTCAGCTCGTCCCCGGGGGCCTCCCGCACACCGCGCTCGATGTACTCGCGCGCCTGTTCCGGGGTGGCGGACCACCCGTAGCCGAACCGGGCGCGCAACCGCTCCCTCGCCTCGGGCGTGGTCCACCGTTCCTGGTTCGCCACGGCCTCCTCCCGGGTGTCCAGGACGAGCCCGTCGACGACGCACACCGCGGCGGGGCGGACCAGCCCGCTGGCGGCCACGGCGGTGACGGCGTAACCGCCCAGCGAGTGCCCGACCAGGACGGGGCTCTCCCAGCCGAGGGCCCGAACGGCACCGGCGAGGTCGCGCCAGTACTGTTCCGCGTCGTGGGAGTCGGCCCCGGTCCGGCCGTGTCCGCGCAGGTCGACGGCGACGACGCGGCAGCGGTCGGTCAGATGGGCCGCCACGTCCGTCCAGGCGGCCGCGTTGTGCCCGCTGCCGTGAACGAGGAGGACCGGGGCGCCCGCGCCGCCGAAGTCCAGCGCGGCCAGGGCCTCGTGGCCGAGGTCGAGTGTGGTCTCTCGGGTCTGCACCGGATCATCCTGGGCCTGGTGCGTCCCCGCCGCAACCGTATTTCCCGTGTCGCGGTGCGAACGGCTGGCTGCGGGGCGCTGGCGGGCGGGCGAGAGCGCCTCCAGCGGAGCCGCCGAGACTACGGGCGGGCGGAACGCACTGTTATGTTGTCGATCGCGAATCCGACTTTCCTCCCCTCCCGGGCCCTGGAGTCGGGCACGAGTGCGGTGAGGAACGAGGGCTGCAGGTGAAGAACGAGTCTCGGGTCACCAGCCGAATCCGTCCGGAGACGGTGAGCTGGGTCGGTTTGGGGCTGGTCAGCGGCGGAATCCTGCTCGCGGCCGTCGACATGGTGCGATTTCCTCTCATGGAAGAGGAGTTGACGACTCCCGACGGCGGCCTCTGGTGGTTGGCGGCCGTGCTCCTCGGTGCGATCGTGCTCTGCGTCGTGTTGCGACGCGACACATGGGAACACCAAGCCGGACCAGCCACACGCCTCGACCGGACCCGCACGGTGCTCCTTCTGGCCGTGAGCGTGTCGTTGCTGTACGTGTCCTACGCCGCCTTCTCGCCGACGGCGTTCTCATGGACAGCGGAGAACCCGCGGTTCTACTCTCCCGATGCGGCCGGAGTCTCCCTGTGGACGGCGACCCTGACGATCACCCTCGGCGCGATGCTGATGGCGGCCACAGCCCACCAGCCGAGGCTTCGGCCCCTGCCCGGTTCCGTGCCGCCCATGGCCGGAGGACTGGTCCTGGTGCTGCTGTTGGAGTTCGGGCTGGGTGCCGCGACCCTGTACCAGCCGACGGAGCACACGGTCGCCGACGCCTTCCCGGACACACCCGCCCCGGTGCCGGGCGACGTCAGCGAGGTCGGCTGGGAGTGGGAGGTACCGCAGGACGTGTCCGTGCGGGGCGTGGAGCCCGGACCGTTCGGCCCGCTCCTGACGCTCGGGGACGGTGTCGTCGCCCTGGACGGCTCCTCCGGCGAGGTGCTGTGGAGCTACCGGCACCCCTACGACAGTCGGGTGCGCGTTGTGGTCTCCGACGGTGGAACGCGGGCGCTCGTCACCCGACAGCCTGCCGCGGACCGATCGGGTGATCATCACGTCACCGAGATCGACACCGTCACCGGAGGGATCCTTCGCGAGTTCACCGTGCCTCCGCTGCTTGAGGAAGGCGAGGGCGCGGACGAGGAGACCCGCGTCGACTTCCTCGCGGGCACGTCCGAGGTGAGCCTGTACTCCTGGCAGGACACCGATGAGGGACCGAGGGTCCGTGTGCACGCGGTGGACTCCAACGAAGAGCTGTGGTTCCCCACCGTTCCGGAGTCGCGGGACCGCACCTGCGTGAACTTCGGAGGCTGGCAGAGCGGCGAGAACCTCCTGCTGCACGAGGACCAGGTCCTCATCACGTACTCGTGCGCGGACGAGGACCGGCTCGACGAGGACACCACGCTTCGGGATCTGACCTTCGACAACCGTGAACCGCTGACCGGTGTCGTCGCCGCCTTCGACGCCCGTACGGGTGAGGAGAACTGGGTCCGTGAATGGGACGACACGAACACGGAACTCAGTATCTCCGTGGACCGGTTCGTCCCGGGCACGGACTCCCACCCCGTGGTCGTGGCGCAGGGCCGCTACCGGACCGACGTCCCCCGGGCGCTGGATCCGCGTGACGGTTCGGACGCCCTGGGGCTTCCTCCGGAATTGATGGACTCGGAGACCGTCATGAGCGACGACTTCGAGCAACTCGTGCGAGTCGGCTCCGAGAGCGCGGTCCTCCTCTCCCTCGGCCCCGCGGACCAGGGGAACGGTGACGAACACGAGCCCTTTCTGTTCCACCGTGTCTCCGCTTCCGGCGAGATCACCGCCACGGCCGAGATGCCGTTCAGTACGGTCTTCCTCGATCAACTGCCCGAAGCCATCGCTCTGGGGGAGGCCGTGATCATTCCGCGCCTGGAGTACGAGGAGACGGGCACGCAGGAGACCATCCCCGCCGTGGTCGTCATCCCCTACGACGCCGGACCGGACGCCGTACGCACCATCCGGTTCGACGAACCGGAGTTCGCCTCGGAACCCGGCACGCACGGCGCCCGTACCGGTGACCACCGGGCGATCCCCGTCCCCGGGGCGGTCGTGGCCTACGTCCAGGGCACCGAGACCACGATCGTCCGCGGGCTGGTGGGCTGAAGCGGACAGCTGCCACCCTCGGGATGACCGCGTCCCCGGACTGCCCGGGTCAGCAGTGCTCATCTCGACAGCCATCAGCACGCTCAGCCGGATGCTCGCAGCAGATCAGGACGCGGGCGGCCACACGCTCTCGTGGGCGGACGTCCCCACAGGCGCCGTTCAGGCCAGGCCCAGCTGTCCGACCACACGGGCCACCCGCCCCCGTTCGGCGGCGGGCAGCCCCAGGATCGGGCGGGGCAGGCAGCGCGGGGCCACCAGCCCCAGGTGTTCGGCGATCGCGGCGACCACGCGCAGGCTGCCGTGGGAGGCGAACAGCTCCCACAGCGGACGCAGCCGTTCCGACTCCGCCACGGCCCCCTCGGCGTCACCGCTCAGGGCGGCGCGGACCAGGGGCAGGGCGGCGGTCGGCAGGGTTCCGCCCACCACGGAGAACCAGGCCCGGCAGCCCGCGTTGAGCCCCGTCGCGGCGACGCCGTCACCGGAGACCCCGATGGTCACGTGGTCGGGCACGGCCGCGCGGACCGCCGCCACACGTTCGCGGGCGGCCACCGGGTCCGCGGGCACCGGCGGGATCTTGACCGCGGCCACGGCGGGCAGCGCGGCGACGCGCGCGTACAGTTCGGTCGAGAAGGTGAAGCGCGTCGTGCCGGGGTTGTCGTAGACCACCAGGGGCACCGACAGCTCGGCGGTGACCTCCTCGTAGAGCGCGAACACGTCCTCGTCGGTGAGCGGCTGGTAGCTCACCGGAGCCAACAGCACGGCGGACGCGCCGGCCTGCTGGGCGTCCTGGGCCAGGGCCCGCACGTGGGAGGTGCGCAGCGCGCCGATACCGACGACCACCGGTGTGCCGTCCGCGTGCCGTACCGCCGTCCGGGCCGCGCGGCGGCGCTCCTCCCGGTCCAGGTAGGCGTAGGAGCCGGTCGATCCCAGCGCGCCGATGGAGTCCACGCCCGCCTCCGCCAGGCGGGTGACCAGCCCCGCGTAGGCCCGCTCGTCGAAGCGGTCGTCGTCCAACGGGGTCAGCGGAAAGGCGCTCAGGCCGGTGAACATGCTTTCTCCCTCATGTGTGCGGCGCCCGGACAGGGCACGGGGCCCTCGGCCCGCCCCGGTGCCTCGCCCCGCCCCTGCTGTTCGCAGAGGGCTCGGCGTCGGCGAACGCCACCCGTACGGTCGCGCTACCGGGACCGCTGCTGCGCCTTCCACGCCCGGTGGAGTCCACGCCGGCGCTCGTACTCCCTCTTCGCGCGGTGCTGCGGATCGGTCTCCGGGGTCAGGGACGCCGGGCCCATGACGTGCAGGAGCGCGTAGTTGATACGGAACCCCGTCCTGTACAGCAGCGAGAACGAGTCCTTCCCGCGCGGCTTGTCCATGGCCCTCCACCTCACTGTTTCCGGGGATCGCGGACGCGCGCCGCGAGAGAGCGGGGGAGTCCATCGCGGTGGAATCCGCGGCCTTCCCCGCTCAGCAGCGTATCCGCCCGGTTTCCACCGCTGCGTCCGGCCCGTCCCGTACGGGCACGGCCCCGAACGGCTTCGCGGCACCCGAACCGCGGTCCGGGTCGCGCGGAGGCGGTCGTCCCGCTCTCGTCGCCTGTGGGGTGGGCCCCTGACCAGGGCTGGCGCACATCGGCCGAGGTCAACCTCTGTTGACCGGTGGTGGCGGCCGTCATACCGTGGGAGCGCGCGGTCGGCCGAACCGGCGCCGCCCCCTTCTGTGAAAGGCACCCACATGGCCACCATCCTGGTCACCGGCGCGTCGGACGGACTCGGCCGAGCCCTGGCCGAGGACCTCGCGGGGGCAGGGCACCGGCTCCTGCTCCACGGCCGCGACACCGGACGGCTCGCACAGGTCGCCGCGGACACCGGCGGCGAGGTCTACCGCGCCGACCTCTCCTCCCTCGCCGGGGCCAAGCGGCTCGCCGCCGAGGTCGCCGCCCGCCACGACCGGCTCGACGTGCTCGTCAACAACGCCGCGGTGGGCTTCCGGATCGACGGCGCCGAGCGCACGACCTCGGCCGACGGCCACGAGTTGCGCCTGGCGGTCAACTACCTGGCGCCGGTGCTGCTCACGAGGGAGCTGTTGCCGCTGTTGCGCCGGTCCGCTCCCTCACGGGTGGTCAACATCGCCTCCCGGGGACAGCAGGAGTTGGACCTGGAGGATCCGCAGTTCGAACGCGGCTTCACCGAACCCGCTGCCTACCGCCGGTCCAAGCTGGCCCTCATCAGCCACACCCTGGACCTGGCCGAGGAACTGGTCGGCAGCGGGGTCACGGTCAACTCCCTGCACCCGGGGACCTACATGGAGACCTCCCTGACCAGGGCCGCGGGCGTGGAGTTCCACGACCCCCTAGAGAAGGGGGTGGCCGCCACCCGCCGTCTGGTGGAGGCGCCCGAGTTGGAGCGGGTCAGCGGACGCCACTTCGACGACGGTGTGGAGACGCCGCCCTCCGTCCCCGCCGCCCTCGACCCCGGGTACCGTCGTCGTCTCGCCGAACTGACGAACGGACTGCTGGAGAAGTCCGGCGTCTGACCGGCGGGGCGGGGCGGGCCGGCCCCCGCCGTCGGCTGAACGGGGCACTCGGCCCCGCAGAGCCCGGCCTTCTCCGTGGTGAGGGTCCGCGGGTCTCAGGCGCGGCCGACGCGGTACGTCAGATGCGTCGCGTAGGGCGTGACGACGGCGTCCTGCTGTGTGAGCGGGGGCCTGCTCCGTGACATGGTCGAACAGTCGCGTACCCGCTCCCACGAGGACGGGTGGCAGGTGGACTCGGAGTTCGTGGAACGCCCCCATGGCCAGCGCCTGCCCCGCGACGTCGGCTCCTTCCATGATGACGACCTCCTTGTTCCCAGCAGCCTTCGACGCCTGGGAGACGGCGGAAGCGGTGCCGTCGGTCACGAAGGTGAAGCCGACGGTGTGGCGTCTCCGGCGCGGAGCCCGATGGGCGACGGCGGAGTCGGGCGGCGTCTGGGACCGGTCCTGTTCGTAGCCGTATCCGCGATCGCCCTTTCATCCGTGGGAGCCGTCGACGAAGTCGAAGGTCCTGCGTCCCCTGGTCACCGTCACCACCGGGCACCCCACTCGGGGACGAGGCGTCGTACTGCGCGGGTGCTGGACGTGTGCTCGCGGTGTGTGGTCGGGTGGGCGACCGGCGACCGGCGACCGGCGACCGGCGACCGGCGACCGGCGACCGGGGGACGGTGCCCACCTTCCTACTGGTCGGTACAGCCCGTGAATACCGTGGAACTGTCCGCGCTGCCCGTCCGTTATCCTCGTGCTCTCCCCCGTGTCCCGGGCGAGGACGCCCCTCGGTCAGCGCCTCGGCCGGCCGTAGACGATCAGGGCGCCGACCGAGCCCGGGACCCCGGAAGCGTTCGCAAACTCATGAGGACGATGAGGGACGATGCCCGCACATCACCCGTTTCCCCTTGGATCGCCTTGGACACAGCACGTGCGAGGCGGTGTGGCTCCGACCGGCTCCCGGCCCGGCGAACCCGCAGCGCGACCGGACCTCGACAGGGGGCCCGCACCGTCACCCGGTACGGAGGAGCGCGACCCCGTACTCCCCGTCGGCAGGGGCGGTAGCGGTGCGCTCCGGGGAAACGGCGAACGGGTGCTCCTGGTAGGCCGCTCCGAAGACGTGGAGGAGGTCCTGCGTCCAACGCTCGCCTTGGCGGGTTATGAGGTGGAGACCGCTGGCACGGGGGCCGCGGCCGTGGACCGCATGGACCACGGCCGCCACCATCTGGCCATAGTCGACACCGCGATGCCCGAGCTGCGGCGCATTCCGCGCAGACGGTTGAGGAACGGCCGCACCCCGGTCCTCTTCCTGGCCACCGGCGAGTTCCTGGCGATGCTGCTGCCCGAGGTCGGCCGGAGCGGAGAGGACTACCTCACCCGCCCCTTCCAGATCACCGACCTCCTGGCCCGGGTACGTCTGCTGCTCAGTGGACAGAGCGTGGGCTGCTCTGATCCGACACTGCGCTACGGCGACCTGGTCCTGGACGACGACACCTGCCATGCCCGGCTCGCCGACAGCGAACTCGACCTCACCCCAGCCGAGTACCGGCTGCTGCGTTACATGGTGGTCAACGCCGGCAGGGTGCTCTCCAAAGAACGCATCGCCGACCACGTGTGGGGGGAGATCCGGGGGGACAACGCGATCGAGCGGCTCGTCTCACGCCTGCGGCGCAAGGTGGAGTGCCGGAGCCCGGGGCTGATCAGGACCCAGCGGGGGTTCGGATACGTGCTCGAAACCCCCGCCGGTGAAGGTCCCACCGGCACCGGAAGGACGAACGGGGACAGCGGTTCGCCTATGACGTGAGTCACGTCAGGTTCCCGTCAGGTCGGTGTCCGTAACGCGTCAGCAAGCGCTGGTTGCATCCAGGCAGTCGTTCCCCGAACGACGCCCACCGGATACACCAGACGAAGGAGACGCATGGCTGACACCGCCGCCCCGCAGGGCAGCGATTCCACGCGACCGGTACCGGAGTACCCGCAATCCCGTGACGGACGGTGCCCGTTCCACCCGGCCGACACGATCCGGAAGCTGACTGTCGAGGACCCCGTGTCCAAGGTCAGGATCTGGGACGGGAGCACGCCCTGGCTCGTCACCCGGCACGCTGACCAGCGAGCCCTGCTCACGGACCCTCGCCTGAGCATCAACGAGAAGCTGCCCAACTACCCGCACATGACCCAGGGCCGTGCCGAGGTCGCCCCGTATCTGCCGGACTTGATCACCAACACCGACGCCCCGGAGCACACCAGGCTGCGCCGCACGGTCAACGCGCCCTTCACCGTCAAACGGGTCGAGGCGATGCGCCCCGCCATCCAGAAGCTCGTCGACGACCTCATCGACCGTATGCTCGCCGGGCCCAAGCCCGCGGACCTGGTGACCCGGCTCGGCCTTCCGGTCCCGACACTGGTGATCAGCGAAATGCTCGGGGTTCCCTACTCCGATCACGACTTCTTCCAGCGCTGCAGCAACATCGCGGTCAGCCACACCGCGACCCCCGAGGAGACCAGGGAGGCCAACGGGGCGCTCGCCGAATACCTGGGCGAACTGATCGACCGCAAGACCGCGGATCCGGCCGAGGACGTGCTGTCGGAGATGGCGGGCCGGGTGACGGCCGGGGAGATGACGCGTCAGGAGGCCGTGATCATGGGATCGGCCATCCTCATCGCCGGGCACGAGACGAGCGCCAGCATGATCTCCCTGGGCACGCTCGCGCTCCTCCAGAATCCGGAGCAACTCCGGCTGCTCCAGACCACCGAGGACCCCAAGGTCGTCGCCAAGGCGGTCGAGGAACTGCTCCGGTACCTGACGATCGTGCACACCGGGGTCCGCCGCATCGCGGTGGAGGACATCGAGGTGGGGGACCAGGTCATCCGGGCGGGCGACGGGGTGATCTTCGACGTCGCCGCGGCCAACTGGGACGCCGAGGAGTTCCCCGAGCCGGAGAAGCTCGACCTGGGCAGGGCCGCACGCCAGCACCACGCCTTCGGCTACGGCGCCCACCAGTGCCTGGGGCAGACCCTCGCCCGCGTCGAACTCCAGGTCGTCTTCAGCACCCTGTACCGGCGGATTCCCACCCTGCGGCTGGCCGTGCCGTTCGAGGAGGTCGAGTTCGCCTTCGAGGGAGTGGCCTACGGCCTGCGCTCCCTCCCCGTCACCTGGTGACATCCCAGAACATCCCGGAACAAGAAGGCAGGTCTTCCATGCGAGTGGAACTGGACGAACCCAAGTGCGTGGCCTCGGGGCAGTGCGTGGTCGCGGCTCCCGACGTCTTCGACCAGAGGGACGAGGACGGGGTGGCGATCGTGTTGGACCAGACCCCTCCCAAGGAACTCTACGACGAGGTCAGCGAAGCCGTGGCGATCTGCCCGGCGGCGGCCCTGCGGTTGGTGGAGGAGTGAACCGCGTCGTCGTGGTCGGTGCCTGCGCCGCGGGTCTGGCGGCGGCGGAGACCCTGCGCCGAGAGGGCTTTTCCGGAGCGGTCACGCTGATCGGCGACGAACCCTACGCCCCCTACGACCGGCCGCCCCTGTCGAAGCAGATCCTGTCCCGGCAATGGCAGCCCGACCGCCTGCGCCTGCGTTCGGACCAGGACCTGGCCGGCCTCGACGCCGACCTGAGGCTCGACAAGGCGGCGGTCGGACTCGACCCGACCGGGCGCACCGTCGAGCTGGCGACCGGCGAGTCGGTTCCCTACGACGGGCTGGTCATCGCCACAGGGGTGCGCCCCCGACACCTGCCGGGAAACGGCGCCCACGTACTGCGGACCCTGGATGACGCCCTGGCACTCAGGTCCCGGCTGACCCCGGGGCGCCGCCTGGCCGTGGTCGGCGCCGGTTTTCTCGGCGCCGAGGTGGCGGCGGTGGCCCGAAGGCTCGGCTGCGAGGTCACCCTTGTGGAACCGGCACCGGTCCCACTGGCCCACGCCGTCGGTGAGGCGGTGGGGAGCGTACTCTCCTCCGCCCACGTGGAGCAGGGGGTGAACCTGCGCACCGGGGTCGGTGTGGAAAAGATCGTGGACGGGGGTGTGCGCCTGGTCGGCGGCGAGGTGGTCGAGGCCGACGAGGTCCTCACCGCCGTCGGCTCGGTGCCCAACACGGAGTGGCTGGAGGGAAGCGGCCTGGCTCTGGACGACGGCGTGCTCTGCGACGAGTACTGCTCCGCCGCACCAGGGGTGTACGCGGCGGGGGACGTCGCCCGGTGGCACAACCCCCTCTTCGGGACCTCCATGCGGGTGGAGCACCGCACCCACGCGGCCGAGCAGGGCATGGCCGCCGCCAGGAACCTGCTGCGCGGCGCGCAGGGGCGCCCCTTCGCCCCGGTGCCCTATTTCTGGTCCGACCAGTACGACATGAAGATCCAGGCCTACGGCTACCTGCGCGGACACGACGAGGTCCGGGTCGTCGAAGGGGACCTGGAACGGCGTCGCTTCATCGCCGCCTACCGCACCGGGGACCGCCTCGCTGGGGTTCTCGCGGTCGGGACCACACCCAAGGCACTGCGCCCCTGGCGGCAGGCGATCGCCAAGGGGGTTTCCTGGAACGAGGCGGTGGCCGCCTCACCTACCGAACCGAAGGATGAGCAGGTGTTCGATGTCGCGAACCGATGACGGACACGAGGTCGTGGTGGTGACCGGGGCCGGCGGCATGGGCGAAGCCGTCGCGCGCCGCCTGGGCAACGGCAGGAAGCTGCTGATCGCCGACCACTCCGAGGAACAGCTCGATCGCGTGGCCGACGCACTGCAGGCCGCCGGCTACGACGTGGGCGCGGTGCCCACCGACGTGTCGGACCGCTCCTCGGTGGACGCCCTGGCGCGGACGGCGGCCGAGAGCGGCAGGATCGTCTCGGTCGTCCACACCGCGGGAGTCTCCCCGGCCACCTCCACGGCCCGCAGGATCCTGGAGGTCGACCTGCTGGGCACCGCCCACGTGATCGACGCGTTCGCGCCGGTGGCGTCGCGGGGAACGTCTCTGGTGTGCGTGTCCAGCATGGCCGGGCACTACGCGTCACTGAGCCGGGATGACGAGCGGGAACTGGCGACGGCCGCCACCGAGGAGCTGCTCGGACTCAAGGCCCTCTCCCAGGTGGGCGAGGACGCGACGGCCGCCTACATCGTGTCCAAACGCGCCAACCACGTCCGGGTCCAGGCGGCGGCCCCGGCCTGGAACCGGCGCGGCGCCAGGGTGAACACGGTGAGTCCGGGCGTCATCGCCACCCCGATGTCGAAGTCGGAGGGCGAATCCGCCTCCGGAGACCACATGAGGGAGATGCTGCGGGCGTGCGGCATCGACCGGAAGGGCACCCCGGGAGAGATCGCCGAGGCGGTGGCGTTCCTGGCCGGGCCCGACTCCCGCTACGTCACGGGGACGGACCTCCTCGTGGACGGCGGGCAGGCGGCCTGGATCCGCTGGCACAGGCCCGCGGACTGACCGTCTCGTCCGTTTCCTGCCGCGACCGGTGGTGGGCGCCCCGGCCCGGGGCGCCCACCACCGACGACGCGGGTCGGTGCCGCGGGCCTAGGAGGTGGTCGGCGAGGCCTCGCCGGTGTCCGCGTCGTAGCCGTCGGCCCACTCCCCGGTCTCGAAGTCGAAGCCGACCGGCTCACCCTCCTCGTTGGTGCGCTGGTACCACTCCGTGTAGCTCTCGTCGGTGGAGTCGATACCCGCCCCGGCTCCGTCCCCGGGCCGTGATTCCACGACCTTCAGGGAGAAGTCGTCGCCGTAGCGGTCCACCCCCTCGGTCACGGCGTTGTCCATCGCCGTGTCGATGTAGTGCATGCGCAGGGTGAGGGGATCGGTGCGCAGTTCCCTGAACCACGCGACGACGGCGAGGACCAGCACGAGCGCGAAGGGCACCGCCGTGACGATCACCAGCTGTTGCAGGCCCGTCAACGCCGTCGCGTCGCCCAGGAGCAGCATCACGATCGCGATCCCCGACATGACCAGGCCCCAGAAGACGACCACCCACAGCCGCGGGTTCTGGTCCCCCCGCGTGGTGAGCATGCCCATCACGACCGACGCGGAGTCGGCGGCGGTGATGAAGAAGATCGCGAGCACCACGATCACGACGAAGGGCAGCCATTCGACGTACGGCAGGTTGTCGATGAGGGCGAAGAGCACCTCGGGCGCGGGCATGCCCTCGGTGAGGCCGGGTGCGCCCTCCCGGTACATCCAGATGGAGGTGCCGCCCATCACCCCGTAGGCGACGAAGAGCAGCGAGGACGGGATGATGATCGTGCCGAGGGTGAACTGGCGGATGGTGCGTCCCCGGGAGATGCGTGCGAGGAAGATGCCCACGAAGGGCGACCAGGAGATCCACCACGCCCAGTAGTAGACGGTCCACAGCGACTGGAACTCCTGTGTCTCAGGACCCCACGAGAGCGATCGGCCCATCATGTCGAACAGGGAGCCGAAGTACTCCATGACCGCCGAGGGGAGCAGGTTCAGGAGGAACAGTGTGGGGCCGAGGAAGAGGAAGACCGCGACGATGCCGATCGTGAGCACGATGTTCACGTTCGACAGGAGCCGGATGCCCCGAGCGACGCCCGAGACGGCCGAGATGACGAAGCCGACGGTCAGGACCGCGATGATGACGACCAGGGTGTTGTTCGTGAGGTCCCCGGCGCCCGACACGATGCTGACGCCGGAGCCGATCTGCATCGCCGCGATACCGAGGGCGGCGGCGGTGCCGAAGAGCGTGGCGATGATCGCGAAGATGTCGACGAGCTTTCCGGCGAAACCCTCGGTGAGCCGTCGGCCGAACAGGGCGCGGAAGATCGAGGACATGAGCAGGGGGCGGCCGCGGCGGTACGCGGCGTAGGCGACGGCCCCGCCGACCAGCGCGTAGACGGCCCACGCGTGGAAGCCCCAGTGGTAGTACATCTGGGCGAGCGCCGTGTGCATGGCCTCGACCGACTCCGGCTCGTTGGTCAGCGGAGGCGGTGAGATGAAGTAGCCGAGCGGCTCCGACGGCCCCCAGAACAGGACCGCCACACCCAGCCCGGCGGCGAAAAGCATCGCCGTCCAGGAGAACGTGCTGAACTCGGGCCGCTCGCCGTCCTTGCCCAGCGGGATCCTCCCGTAGGGCGAGAACGCTATGCCCACGGTGGAGACGAGCACGACGATGGCCACGACGTTGAACATCCAGCCGAGGTTGTCGGTCGACCAGTAGAAGGCCGTCTCGGCGACCGCGGCGACGTTTTCCGGCGACCAGACGCCCCAGACGACGAAGGCGACCGTCAGCGAACCGGCGATCGCGAAGACGAGCCAGTCGACCCGGTAACGGCGGCGCTGATCGTCGATCGAAATGCCCGGGACGAGGACCGGGTGCGTGTCGTGGGGATACGTGGGGTGCTGGTAGTCCAGGCTTCCGAGCGCGGTGTGGCCTGTCCGGCCCCGGGGGGCCGAGACCCGCTCCCTGCCTTTCTCGTCCTTGCGTTCTTTCCCGTGCGGGCTCGTCTGCTCTTTGTCTTTATATGGTTTTTCGGACATGGCTAACACAGCCTCACGAATGTTCGAGCGGGGGTGCGGACCGTACCTGGAGAGGCACGTATGCACGCCGGAAAGGTTGATGAAAAGGGTGGGAAAACCGGCGACCGTGTCGCCTGGTCCCGGCGTGACTAGCAGCCGCTGCCGTCGGGCGCGCTACAGCGGGGCAGGAATGCGTCTCCGCGTACACGCCGGTGTCGGAAAGCTCCGATCACCGTTTGCCGCGATGCCGATCGGATCTCCCGGAGGGCTCCTGGCCGGGGCTCGCCGCGCCTGACCACGAGCTGTTTCCGGCGCTCACCGTGTCGGTCGGGTCGCGAGGCGGCCGGGTCGCCAGGCGTGGTTCGGGCCGTAGGTCCTCTTGTGAGCCCGCGCCCGGGTCGGCCTTGCACCAGCGATGCGAATTTTGACATAAGCGATGACGATAACTGTGCCGTGCGTAGTTGTCAACCAGAAGTGTGGCGTTTTGGCGCGACAGTCGGGTTTCGCGGCCGCGGTTGAAATTCATCGTCCTTGATTTCTCCTGTGTTTCCCGCCCTCCGGTTCGGACGCGACCACACCCCCTCCTCCGGATTCGGCTCCCGGGCGTAATCCAGGAGCCGGAGCACCGTCAGCCGCTCCCGCCGGGACATTGCCCGGCGCACCCTCGATTCGACATGACGGCGCTCGTTGCTCCACATGGGTGCGATCGGCCCTTGGAGCGAGGGTCCTCACCTTTTCCGGGGTGGGGAGGAGTGCGGCGGAGACCGCGGTGTGCGCCGGGATCGGCTCCCGGCACTCCTCACCTGTCTCGGGGGCGAAGACACTGAAAAGGCTGCTTCCCTCAACCGCCTGAGCGCAGAAAAGGCGGGTTCAGAAGAGCGGCGGCTCCTTTTCGATAGAGAGCTGCCGGTCGGCCGGCGGCCTGGAGTCTTTGATCTCCTGTCGGCTCCACGAACCCTTTGGCCTTGGTGGCCCTGCGCCGAAAGTTGCTGGGGTCCAGGGAGCGCCCCCACACGACCTCGTAGACGTTGCGCAGTTCGGGAAGAGTGAAGGGTTCGGGACAGAAGGCCGTCGCCACGGTGGTGTACTCGAGTGTCCTTCGGGTGCGCTCCACCGCGTCCTCGACGATGCGCGCGTGGTCGAAGGCCAGTGATCCGGGCTTGTCGAGAAGGTCGGAGACCGGGGCCCAGTAGGCGTGCGCGGCGTCGGTGCCGCCCACGGGCGCGGGCAGGTTCGGGCCCAAGGCGAGGTAGGCGATGGTGACGACCCGGCCCCGAGGGTCCCTGCCGGGATCTCCATAGGCACCGAGCTGTTCCAGGTGCAGCGGCGCGCCGTCGATGGCGGTCTCCTCCAGCAGTTCCCGGTGTGCGCCCTCGTCGAGGGTCTCGTCGGAGCGCACCCGTCCACCGGGCAGCGCTGCGCGTCCGAGGAAGGGCTCCGCCCCGCGCTCCACGAGCAGCACCATGAGCCTGTCGTCCCTGATGGTGAAGATGGCAAGGTCGACGGTCACCAGTGACAGCTCAACGCCCACGGACCTCTTCAGTCGTTCGTCTGCTGCGGCATCTTTAAAGGTCATCTTGACTTTAACCCCGTCTCCTGCTTATGGTCACTATGACCATTATCCCTCCAGGGTAGGTAGGCGTATGACCACGCTCCATGCGGCTCCGGGCCAGGCAACCCCTACGCGAGCATCCAGCGACGCCACACGCCACCTGTGCGCCGGTGTCTACGTCAATGAGAAGTTCCGGGATCTCGTCATCGGGAAGGTCTCCACCGCGTCCCTTCGCCGGGTCGCCCCCTCCTACGGCTTCGACCTCGTCCCCCTGGTGCGGCACGCCTGGCGAGCGGCGCTCCTGGCCGCGGTCCCCCGAGCGATGATCCTCGCCGCCGCGCTGGCGCCACTGGCCTGGGAGCTGACCGCGACATCGACGATCGTCGTGTGTGGCCTTCTTCTCCTGCTGCTCCTGCGGAAGGCGCTGCGCCTGTCGGCCCAGGTGGCCAGTGAGGAGAAGTTCTTCTTGCATAGAAGGCGCAAACGAGGCGCGCGACGCCGTCGACTCTCTTTGGAAGGGTGGCGCTGGAAGAAGGAAACCCTACAGCTCAAGCGCACCGCGGTGTGCGCCCTCGTTCTCGCCGTAATCGGACTTGTCGGTTTCGGTGTGTCCCCGGACCAGGGAGAACTGGCGCTGCGCCTGATGGGGTTGGTCGTGGCCACCACGTTCGTGACCGGCGTGGTCCGCCAGCTGCACGTCAACCATGTCCAGAAGGCATCCCGGCTCCGACCGAACAGGCTTTCCCGCCGTGAACGGGCCATCGATGAGCAACAGCAGCACGACTGCGCCGTTTACCGGCGTCCTCGCCACAGCGGGGAGGAGACCGACGAACAGGATCCACTCTCCCTGTTCGGTGAGGAGTCGCCGTTCGTCGGGGCGGGAGAAGCCGTCTACCAGTGGGATCCACCCATGAACGTGCAACTGTTGCGGCCCAGCGAGGACGAGAACGAGCCCCTGCGCAGACGTGAGCACGCGACTCCACCGTTTCGCGCGCACGAGCTGGTGGAGCGCCTCCGCCGTGAAGTCAACGAACTCCGCACGGACGAACCGCATGTCCGTCTCCCGGTCGAGGTCCGGGATCGCGTCTATGCGGCGGAAAGCGACGTCTCAAAGGACCGTTCCCTGCTCGATCCGGCTGGGATCGACGCTGAGCGCATGCGCGGTCTCATCGACGGCGAGGACACCAGCGGGCTGCACTTCATCGAGGTGAGTGTGCCCAGCCACGGTTGTGAACTGGTCACCACCGTGTTCCTGCACGTCAGACTCCAGGGCCGCACACTGACCCTGTTCTGCGTGGCCTGTGCGCTGACCCGCAACCCACGTGAGTTCCAGCGCTCGGAGGAGTACGGCCAGAGCGGAAAAAGAGCCGCTGTGGCAGCGGGAGGCCAGGCGCTCCTACGCCTTCCTCATGAGGTCTCTGCCTGTTGGCGCATACTTCGCTACGCCTACTACCTGGCCAAGACGTTGGTCCTTGGACCGGACGGGACACGGCGCCCGCTGCGCAACATCGAGATCGGCAGCCAGGTCAGCGCTCGCGAAGAGTACGCCCAGGAGTGGCGCCAGGTCCAGTTCGACCAGTCCCAGGTTCTCAGCCACATGAAGACCGTCGAAGAACGGCTGCTCAACGCGATCAGCGATTTCCTGCACGAGAACAACGTCGACAACTCCGAGTTCGACAAACGCGCCAAGAAGCTGGTGCAGAACAGCTTCAACATCGGCAGCAACACCACCATCCTCGGCAGCGCCGTGGGCCCCGGAGCGCACTCGGCCAACACCGCCGGATACACCGGCAACGCCCCCATCCCCTCGAACGACGGAGGACAGCAGTGAAGTACGGAGACTTCCACCTGGGCGACAACGCACAGATCAGCCACAGCGCCGTCGGACCCGGTGCCCGCTCAAGCAACACCATCCCTCCCGGTCCGGCGTACTCGCCGGTCGCTGACGCCGCGGCAGCGAAGGGTCGACCGAGCTGTGACGTCGGGATCGTCACGATTCTCGGCAAGGAGATGCAGGCGGTCATCGATCAGTTCGACCTGAGCACCGAGGAGAAGCTCGACGGGCTGTTCTTCGCCACGGGGGAAGCCACCACCGAGAGCGGTACCGTCACGGTGGTAGCCACCCAGACCCACAGCCCTGGTCAGCGGTCCGTCATGTCCGCGCTGGAGCACCTGCGCCGCCACTTCTCTCCTCGCTTGTGGATCCTCGTCGGCATCGGGGGAGGACTGCACCCCGAGCACGCCCGGATCGGCAACGTCATCGTCTCCACCCGAGTCGTCTACTACGAATCTCGCAAGATCCAGGCCGGCGGTCGGGTGCAGCCACGGGGTGAGGAGCGTCAGGCCCCCGCCCGGGTCGGGCACGCGGTGAACCGCTACTTCACCGACCGCGGCGAGCCCGCGATGATCCGCGGTCAGGCCAAGGGGCACCGGAAGCGGACCTTCGAGGTCCTACCGGGGCTGATCGGTTCAGGGGAGGCCGTCATCGCCGACCGGGACTCGGATATCCGCAGGTTCCTGACCGGCTACAACGACAAGGTCCTGGCCGTGGACATGGAGTCCGGCGGGTTGAGCCAGTACTGGCAGGAGAACTCCGTGGGTGGAGCCCCCAACCCGGACTGGGTCGTGGTCAGGGGCATCTCCGACAACGCAGACCAGGAAAAGAACGACGACGGCCATGATCTGGCCGCCCGCAACGCCGCTCACGTCGTCCGGGACCTCCTGCCCTACCTGTGCTGAACCGCGAAGAGGACGATGTTTTTCCACCCCGTGACGATGGGACTCCCCATGACCGCATTCCTTCTCGGCGTGTTGAGCTCCCTGCTGGCGACCGTTCTCGTCGTCGTCGCGGGGTGGTTTCGTTCCGGTCGGCCCCGTTGGTGGCTGGTTGGGCTGCTGTCCCGGCTCACCGGAACCGGGATCACGCGTCTGTACCGACAACAGCGTTTCGCTGAAGCGGACCTTGCCCGCGACATCACACGGGCCAAATGGGTGAAGGTGCTGGCAGGGAGGGGAAACGTACTCACCCGGGATGCCTTCGCCCCGTTGTGGTCGGGGAACTCGTGCACGGTCCAGGTCCTGTTGCCCGACCCCGAGAGCGATCAGCAGTCCTGGTTGTCCAGGAGGGGAGAGGAGCTGGGCCGGACCGACCTCGGTATCAGCCCACCGATGCTCGCGGCGCAGGTGCGGGCCAACACCGCCTACTTGGAGCGGATCCGACTCCACAATCCCGCCGTGGACTTGCGGCTGTTCGACTTGCCGAACACTTTCCGGGTGATCGCGACGGACCAGGGCGCGTACCTCACCTTCTACAGCCGGCACGGGCACGGCCGACACTCCCTCTGTCTGCGTCTGAGCCCCTCAGGCGCGCTGTACGACGCGGCCCTCGGACTGTTCGAATTCTCCTGGGCGAACAGCTCGCCCAGGCAGGGTCCGGAAAGCGGCGGGTGAGAGCCGTGCCGGGGGTATCGCGCCCCACCTGTCTCGCGCGGAGGCTGATGGCAACAGCGGTGCGTGCCGGGCCCGCCTTCCGCCATTCGGCCCGTGACCTGGGCTTCGGGCGGGACTACGGCCTGCGCGTCACCAAATCGGGAGCCCACTCGTCGTCCAGGACCGAGTGGACGATCCGTGTTGTCGCCTGGCAACTGTTGTCGTCGGGGCCGGTTTCGGCTACCGAGCCCAGTAGGGCTCATGGACAGCATCGGGCGAAGGCAGCGCTCCGCTTCCGGGCCAGCGTGGAGTTCACCTACAACGACCGCGGCGACCTGCTCCAGAGCGTGCGCACCGACTCCAGCGGAACCGAGACCACCAGCTACGACTACGACCCGGTCGGCAACCTGACCGCGTTCACCGAACACGGCAAGACCGCGACCTACACCTACGACGCCGCGTTCCGGTTGACCTCACTGACCGACCACACCGGTGCCGAGACCACCTTCGACCACGACGAGAACAACCAGCGCACCAACATCGCCCACCCCGACGGGGCCAGCGAGGACCGCGCCTACGACGACTCCCGGCGCCTGACCGCGATCACCACCACCGGTGCGGCCGACCAGACGTTGCTGGAGGCCTCCTACTCCTGGACGACCAGCGAGGGCCAGGACAGCGACCAGTTGCAGTCACGCACCATCGACGGTGAGATCGAGGAATTCACCTACGACGGTCTGGACCGCCTGGCCAGCAACGGCGAGACCGACTACGCCTACGACGACGCCGGAAACCTGACCAGCGCAGGCGGGGAGGACCTGGTCTACAACGACGCCGACCAGGTCACCGATGCTCGCGGTGTGGACGGGGGCCACGACGAGGCCGGAAACACGACCTCCCGAGGCGGCCGGGTGCTGGAGTACAGCCTCACCAACCAGTTCCTCCAGGCGGACGAGGACGCGGACCTGGCCACCAGCATCAGCTACGACACCACACCAACCAGACCCAGATGCGCGGCATCACCGACGTACACGAGGGCGAGCGGATCGACCGGCAGCTGTCCGACACCGCGCTGGGCGTCACCAACATCGCCGCCGAGGGTGAGCGCGCCAGTTTCGTGCGCGTTGCCAACGGCGAGCTGATCTCGATGGTGGCCTGGGACGGCGAGGAGCGGTTCCACTTCACCACCGACCACCAGAACACGGTGCTCGCGATCACCGCCGAGGGCTCCGAAGCCGAGAGTCCGGACGCGGTGTATGACTACACGCCCTTCGGTGAGCGGTCCATGGAAGCCTCCGGCCAGAGCGGGGCTGCGTCGCTGAACCCGTTCGGGTTCACGGGCGCCTACCAGTTCCAGGACGGCACGGTGCATCCGGGATACCGGTTCTATGACACGAACACGCTCAACTTCACCCAGCCGGATCCGTCCCGGCAGGAGATGAACAACTACGCCTACGGCCTGGGCGACCCGATCAACAACACCGACCCCACCGGGTTGATGACCAACGTCGGGTCGGCGGCAACGGCAGGGGCGACTGTTGGGGGACTGGCAGCGGCTGCCGTGTTCGGAGCTGGCTGCATGGCAACGGTTGCCTGTGGGGCGGCCTTGGTAGTGACCTCGGCCTTCTGGGCGGCTGGGGGTGGTGCCGCCGGTGCCGCAGTTGCGGGTGGAACCGACCAGCGAGTCGCAAACGGTATGTGGTCTGGCCTCGCTTCGGGTGCCGCGGGGCCGTTCTTCGGCAGGTACGGCAACCTGTGGTCGTCTGTCCAGTTCACCACAGGAAGTTGACGTGTGTGCGGTCGGCCGCAGATTCTACTTTTATGCGGCCGACCACCATGGGATGGTTCGTAGTGAGCGTCATAGTTCCTGTGATTCGGGGTATGGCGCACAGGAGGTCCCAGTGTAACGATAGGTTGCTTGGAGGGCAGTACCAGAAAATTAAATGAAGAAGAAATATGGAAAGGCAAACGTGCAATGGTCAACCCTTCTCCCGGAAGCCCCACGAAAAAGCATATTCTGACCATGGTTTGCTTCGGGTGTTCTTTGTGGCGGTTTTCCTCGTTCTTGCGCTTCAAAGATACCTCGCCCAAGACCATGCTTCCGCGATCGCGATCATCCTTGTCAGTGTGATCCTCAGTGCGGTATATATTATTTGGCCTCTGGTGAAGGTCCGGCGTGGGGACTACGCAGACTCCCCTGAGTCCACTGATTAGTTTCAGGCGTTCCTTCGGGGAGAAGGCGGATGCCCACTGCTGGGACGAATGGATGCGCGCATGCAACAAGAGAGGTCAAGGTTCGGTCGTATGATGACGGCGCTCGCTACCAGCCCGTTTCTCACGCCGAAAGCTGCTGGCGAGCGCCTGACCGAGAACTCCTCTGTCAAAGACGTGCGAACCATGGCTGTGATCCCCTTGATGGCTGTACCTCCACTCGCCGCGCTTGGACTGATGTCTATCTACTGGAGAGGCGGCATCGCAGGCGGAGTCCTGAGTGTCGTCCTTATTGTATTCTGCGTTCTCTTGATGTCCGCTCCAAAGTGGTATCTCCTTTTCGAAATGAAGAGAAGGCGGAGATGATGGCTGGGGCTTGGAGGGTTCCTGCCTTCAGGATCGGCATGGCGAATCCTGGGCGGTCGCCCAAGGAGTCGCATGCCTCGTCCTCGTGGGACAGACGAGACAAGGGGCACTGGCTAAGCCAGAGACGCGAACGGAGGGGCGCGTGTTCCATCGGTCATCACCTGATTTCATCGAACGATTGGCCAGGGCCAAGTTTCTCTTGCCACTGGGGTACAAGGAGTTCCCGGGAAACCCCACCAGTCACGACTGGCGAACGCTTATCATCGGCCTGGGCTTGGTTCCGTTGATGATGCTTGCGGTGGCTGTGTGGACCGGGCTGTCCGGCCAGGAGGAGTCGGCGATCGGATTCACCGTCATGGCTGCCGTCTTCTCTGTTCTCTGGATACTTCCAAAAGTCCTTCTCTGGTTGCGTGTGCGCAACCGCGGCCAAGGGAAATAAAGTGTCAAGTAGATAAAAAATCCTGCCTCCGCTCTGGCGCAAACCCGGATATTCCTTTGGGGCGCCAGGGGAAGCGGTTGTACGGTTTTCTGGCGCCATTTTGTTTTCTTTGTCTTTCTGGTGGGCGTTGAATCAGCCTCCATGGTCGGGTAATGGATAGCGTATTGGGATTGGCTGTATCCGAATTATCGTGTCTTCGTTAAGGAATGCAATGAGGAAAGTTCTTCCTTCTGCTGTTGCGGCCTCCACCGCGGCCGCTTGTGCCGTGCTGATCCTCCCCTTGGCCGTCAGCGTCGCGCATGCTGCAACCGCTCTTCCCAACGATGTGGACGGCGACGGCTGCGCCGACGTGGTCGTCAGAGCCCAGGACCAGGTCGTGGTCCTGTCGGGCCGCGCCGACCTGAGCCAGGCCGACGACCCGTCGGTGAGCGCGTTCCTGGCCACTCCCAGCCCCGGGGACACCGTCCAGGCACTGGAATCCGCCGACATCGACGGCGACGGACATCTGGACCTGGTGGTCTCCAGCTCCCGCCAGGGCGAGGACGAGGCGGGGGACGTGTCGGTGTTCTCGGGTTCGGCCGATGGCCTGACCACCCGACCGCTCAACGAGCCCCTCACCCTGGAGGACTCCACCGCGGTGATCGCGGCCGGAGACGTCAACGGTGACGGCTACGCCGACATCGTGCTGGGCGACACCACCGTGGAAACCGCAGACGGCGGCGCTGACGCGGGCGGAGTAGGCGTGCTCTACGGCGGCCCCGACTGGCTGGACGGGCGCGAGCAGTCCCTCACCCAGGACTCCCCGGACGTGGCGGGCGTCTCCGAGGCCGGGGATGAGATGGGTGCGGAGGTGACGTTGATCGACGTGAACGGTGACGGGTACCGGGACCTGGTGGCCGGGGTGCCGAGGGAGAACGCCGGCAACGGCGCCGTCACCCTGCTCTACGCCACCGCCGACGGCCTCACCGGACAGGGCTCGCTGACCTTCGGCGGGGCCACCCTGGGCCTGGACGGGACCGAGGCTGAGTTCGGTCGGGGGCTGTCCCGGTAGGTGTCCATCGTCGATGTGCGGTGGGCCGTGGTCCCGAACAAGGGGACCGACCCACCGCGCCGGTCGAGGTGGTGCCAGGGGTACGCAAACACGCCTTTGCCAGGACCCCCATGTCACGGGACAGTAAAGTGCTCCGCGAGGTAGGTGCTCACCCGTACTGGACCTCGCCCTGCGGAGCACACGGGGAGCATGTCAGGCCCCGGTCCGGGCCCGGCGCCTCGTCTGAACTGGGGTTTTGTGGCGCACCCGGCAGGATTCGAACCTGCGACCATCGGATGAGAAGTTCGCTGGGTACGTGCCACTACGTGTCGCTACGTACCGTTCCGTCCCCCGCTATCCGATCAGCCGTGCTGTCGGGTGCTGTGTGGTGACGCCCAGTGTCGCCCCAGTCCGGAACTGCGGAGCACGAACGGAGCACACACCGGCGGCTGGCGGTGTCCGATGGCACCTCACGAGGTCCTTGTGTATCTTGCCTTGAACCGGAAGCGATCAGGCCCTGGTGTGCCGGGGGCGGGTCTGTCGTCCCCTGGCATACACCAAAGCCTCTATCAAAACCGGCGCGGGGCAGTCCGCAGCCCAAGCGCCGGACCGGGGGCTGGAATCCGGCTCATGGGGCGTGGGCGTTCCAGTACGAGCTTCCCCCGACCAGTCAGGGTGGGCGCCGCCAAGCCCGACGGGTCGGCCTGACCTCCCAGGAGGAAGCCCGTCAAGGGCTGGAGCGCGTCAAGGCATTGATTGCCTTGTCGGAGAAGGATCCCACGGTTGAAGTGCAAATCGCTGACCTGGTCCAGGCGGCGTTGAAGCAGCGCCGCCCACTCCCGGACCTGGAGGAGGTGCGTAGGCGGGTGGCGATGGCGGTGGATGTGCGCACCGAACCACCCACCGTTGAGGTGTGGTTGGGGGAGTGGTTGGAGGGCAAGCCCGATCTGGCCGTGGGAACCCGGGCTTCCTATGCCGGGCACATCCGCACCTACCTCGTCCCGCACCTGGGTCGACTGCGGGTGGACAAGCTCCAGGCCCGCCACGTCGAAGCGATGTTCGCGGCTATCGAGGAGACCAACGCCCACATCCTGGAGTGCCGCGAGTCCGACGACCCCCAGGTGCGGGCCTCGGTGCGCGGTCGGCGGGTGATCTCGCTGTCCACCAAACATCGCATCCGCGCGACTCTGCGGAGTGCGTTGTCCGAAGGCGTCAGGCGTCCGGATCTGCCGGTGTCGGTGAACATCGCCTCGCATGTGCGGTTGCCCTCGTGTCCGAGGAAGCGTCCGTTGGTGTGGACTCCGGATCGGGTGCGCCAGTGGAAGAAGGACGGCACGGTGCCAGGGGAGGTGATGGTCTGGACCCCCGAGCAGACGCGTACGTTCCTGGTGCACGCGAGGAAGTACCCGTGGCTGCACCCGATGTTCCACCTGATCGCGGTCAAAGGCCTACGGCGAGGAGAAGCGGTCGGCTTGCCCTGGGCCAACACCCGACTGACGGACGGGCAGATCGACATCCGTGTTCAGGTGGTCCAGTTGGCGTGGGAGACGATCACCTCCACCCCGAAGAGCGCGGCGGGGCAGCGCACCATCACCCTGGACGCCGACACCATCAAGGTGTTGCGGGCCTGGAGGAGGTTCCAGAGCGAGGCCCGCCTCAAGGCCGGTACGGGTTGGGTGGACAGTGGCTTGGCCTTCACCAAAGAGAACGGTTCGGGGTGGCATCCGGGTCAGGTCAGTGACTGGTTCCTGCGCATCGCCAGGGCCGCCGGGTTGCCACCGATCACGTTGCACGGGCTCCGCCACGGAGCGGCCTCACTGGCGCTCGCGGCAGGAACGGACGTGAAGATCGTGTCCAGCGAGCTGGGGCACGCGACCACGCACTTCACCCAGGACACCTACCAGTCGGTGTTCCCGGACGTGGCCAAGGCGGCGGCCGAGGCCACCGCCGCGCTGCTGCGTGGCCCGGCTCCGGTGAGGGTCGGGTAGCCGAACCGGCGAGCACACCAGGAGCCACACGGAACCACCGACCCCAGGCCAGCGCACGGGTTCACCCCGACTGGCCTGGGGTTTCCTCGCGCTCAGGGCCGGTAACCGATCGGATCAAAGGTCCCCTGGTCCAGGACGTACTCTCGAGGAGACGTGCCGCCGGGGACAGACACCTGGCGAGCCGACTGCGGCCGTGGCCGGGTCAGGGGGTGTCGACGAGGCCGGTGAGCACCCGGCGCACCATCCGTTCGAACAGCACGTGTGCGTCCTGGGGTGCTTCTACTGCGGATCTGTGCGCCAACGCGGCGGTGATGAGCGGGTGCCGCTCCTCAGTCGCGGCGGCGGCCAGGTGGGACGCGTGCGCGTGTCGGGGGTCGGTGGCCGGGTTCCGGCGGCTGAGTTCGGTTCGGGCGAACAGGGCCACCAACCCGTTCACCAATCCGATGGTTTCCAACTGGGCGGTGTAGGACAGCGAAGTCGGGGCCAGTGCACGCAGCGTGCACTCCAGGTAGTCCATGCCCCGAGGCCCGAGGACGGGTTCCGTGGGCAGGTCGAGCAGCCACGGATGGGACAGGTACACCTGCTTCGCTCGGCCTGCGAGCGCGGCGAGGTCCTCGACCGGATCCCCGCTCAGCGGGTCGCCGAGCTCGATCTCCCCAGTGACGGCATCCGCCATCAGATCGAGCAGGTCGCCCCTGGTAGAGACGTAGCGGTACAGCGAGGCCGGACCGGTGCCCAGCCGCTCGGCCACTTGCCGCATGGATACCGCGGCGAGCCCTCCCCCGTCCGCCAGTTCAATCGCGGCGGCAGTGATCTGCGCCCGGTCGCGCAAGGGCGCGGGGCCGCGTGTCCCCCGTTCTGGGCGGTTCCACACAGTCCTCGGTTCCTCGGCCACCGGCCCCCCTTTCCATGTTGGGACGTGTCGCCTATCCTAATACTGAGAACAGTGATCGCAGTATTGGAAGGAGTGGGAGAGTGGACCGACGGCAGTGGGCTCCGACCAGGTGGGCGCGCAACGGTGACGTTCGGCTGGCCTTCGACACGTTCACCGGGGTGGACAACGGGGAGCCGCTCCTGCTCATCATGGGCCTGGGCGTCAGCCGACAGTGGTGGCCGGACGGCCTGTGCCAGGCCCTGGCAGATCAGCGTTTCGTGGTGGCCCGCTACGACCAGCGCGACGCCGGCGAATCTACGCACCTGCCGCCGTCGAGGACCCGCCTGCCCGTCACCGCTCTGTTAGGCAGACGGGGCGCGGCCTACACGGCCGAGGACATGGCCGACGATGCCGTCGCTGTGCTGGACGAACTCGGGTGGGACTCAGCGCACCTGTTCGGAATGTCCCTTGGTGGGGCCGTGGCCCAGCGCATCGCGGTTCGGCATCCGGACCGTGTCCGCACTCTGACCTCCATGTCGGCGGTGCCCGGAGACACGGCGGGGCTGCGCACCCTGCGTTACATCAACCTCCCGGCCCTCGCTCGCCTCAGTCGGATGCGTTTCCCCGACACCAGGGAGGGCGCCGTCCGGGCCGCCTTCGCTATCAGCCGGTTCTGCGCATCGCCCGGTTACCCCTTCGACGAGAATGAGGAGAGTGCGAGGGCCGAACGCCTCGCCGACGCTGGTGCCCGCGACACCCAGGCGCAGAGCCGTCAGATCGGGGCCCAGTGGCACGGCTCGGCGATCAGCACGATCACGGCTCCCACCCTGGTGCTGCACGGCCAGGGCGACCCTCTAATCCGACCGCGCGCGGCCACCGCGATCGCCGCCAGTATCCCCGGCGCGCGCCTGGTCGCGCTGCCGGGTGTCGGGCACGAGATCCCCGCAGCGATGTGGCACACCGTCGCCGCAGAGATACGCACACTTGCGAATAACGCGACGGACCCGGCCGGGCCGCGATCGCCCGAGACCCTTTGAGGTGCTGGTAGCCAACACCCAGGAGGAACTGAATCTCCCCGGGTGGGTCCGAGTGGTGTGTCCTGCGGGGCTGTGCGGCGCCACAGGGCCGCATCGGCGGTGGGGTCGTTGGGTCACGGGACGGCAAAGTGCTCCGCGAGGTGGCCCCCACCTGTACTGGACCTTGTACTGGGGAGCACACATGGAGGATGTCAGGCCCCGGTTCAGACCCGGCGCCTCGTCCGTTCGACTCGCGCACCCCGTCTGACCTGGGGTTTTGTGGCGCACTCGGCAGGATTCGAACCTGCGACCATCGGATTAGAAGTCCGGTGACATCGTGCCTCTACGTGCCACAGAGTGACGTTTCTTCCCTATCCATCCGATCACCGCTGCCGTTTCGTGTCAAGAGATGCCGCCCGGTGCCGTGCTAGTACGGGACGGCGGAGCATAATCGGAGCACACACCGGCCCCTGGCGGCGTCCGATGGCACCTCGCGAGGACCTCGGTCGTCCTTCAGTATTCTCGGGCCAGCGGCTCCGAGACGGGGTGGGTGTGTCCTCTATCGGCCATCGCGCTTGCGAAGTCGGTGGGTGCGCGATGATGGTCGCCCCTCGTACTTCTTTTGGGAAGGTGCAGGCCGATGCCCTCCACTCCGTTGTTCTCCACCTACCGTCAGGGCGAAAACCGCGTCACCTCCTCCATGCTGGCCGTCTTCGAGCGCGTCGGCCTGTCCGTGACCGAGACGATCCTGGCCCGGGCCTCGGGTGAGTCCACTCTGGAGACGGTCGTCTTCACCAACCAGCACTCCACCGGCAAGGGCACAGTCCCCGACGCGCGGATTGCCGCGGACTTCACCTACCTGTTCGAGGTCAAGACCACCCGCAACGCCATCCAGGACCCTGAACAGCTCACCGGCCACCTGCAGTTCTTGGACGAGGAGTCAGGAAAGAAGACGTCGAAGCGGTTCCTATTCGTGCTCACCCCCGACCCGGTCCGCCCCCAAATTGTCGAGGAGCTGGCGGACATGCGGGTGGTGTGGTTCAACTTCGCCGCTTTGCACGACGCCATCACCGAGGTCCTGGACGACGCCCTTTCCGCCCCTTCTGAGCGCGATCGGTTCCTGCTGCGCGAACTCCAGGCACTGTTCGAGGCTGAAGGACTGATCACCCATGACGACGTGGTGGTCGTCGCGGCCGGGATCGCCCACGGCGAGTACCTGGAGAGCTCGGCCTACATCTGCCAGCCTGACCGCTTCTTCCGACCCGGGCTGACCCACCTGGGCTTCTACGCCGGCGGAGCCATCCAACCGCAGATCGCCCGCGTCCACGCCCGGGAGAGCCGGGTGCTGTTCACCTACGCCGAGGCCGACCGCCGCAAGACCCAGGGAGGAAACGAAGCTCGGATCGGGGAGATCATCAGGTGGGCCCTGGACACCGAGGTCCGGGAGGAGGGGGAGGAGTACATGGTGTTCCTGCTCTCCGGGCCGGAGGATGCCGACACGGTGCGGTTGAGCGCCCCGCTCGTCAACGACAAGGTCGCCTCCAGCGGTCGTCCATGGGCCTGGACCATGAGCCAGGGTTACACCTCCCTGGTGGCCCTGACCAGGCCCGGGGTGTCCAGGACCAGCGACCTGAAACAGGCCTGAACACCTTGGCTTCGGAGCGATGGCGGCCGAATAGAGCGGTGCTCACCGGTGCCCTCCCCGACCTTACGGGCCTTCCTGTGGGTTTCGGGCAAAGGTTCCCTTACTGAATCGATCCTCGTAAAGATCAAACTTTTTTTGCAGCCATGCGCATGCCTGTAAAGTTTGCTCCAAGTGAGGTCGGTAGATAGTTGGTTGAATTTCTGCAAGTCTCTGGTGGATGCGTGCGGCCCAGTCCATGCAGGTAAGGGCCTCGTCATACTGTCCAAGGCTCTTTAAATGAAATGCCTGATTCTTGAGAGATGTGGCAAGGTTGGGAAGATGGGTGTCGGGATTTTTCTTGCAGAGTTCTTCATAATGATGGACGGCGTGAGAGATTGTCTTAGCTGCCTCTTCGTGGCGCCCTACTTCGCCGAGGCGGTTTGCTTGGTTGTTGA
The DNA here is from genome assembly GCF_004217075.1 of Nocardiopsis sp. CNZ308. Classification (NCBI taxonomy): domain Bacteria; kingdom Bacillati; phylum Actinomycetota; class Actinomycetes; order Streptosporangiales; family Nocardiopsidaceae; genus Nocardiopsis; species Nocardiopsis sp. CNZ308. The sequence goes on from NZ_SHKJ01000001.1 coordinate 5,625,372, forward strand.
GGGATGTTGCAAGGTCACTGAGGAAAATATCGGGTTTGTGGTAAGCGAGTTCGCGGCGGATGTCAACAGCCATGGTGATTGCTTCAAGAGCCTCCTCATGGCGCCTTAGATCAGCAAGGCGGTTGGCTTGGTTGGTGAGGGATGTGGCAAGGTCGTTCAGGAAGGCATCGGGGTTGTGGCGGGCGAGTTCGCGGCGGATGTCAACGGCCATGGTGATTGCTTCAAGAGCCTCCTCGTGATACCCCATGTCGCTCATGGCGACAGACTGGTTGTTGAGGGACATAGCGAGGTCGGAAAGGTTAGGGCTGGGCTCTCTCTTGGCAAGTGTTCGGTAGTGACCAACGGCCTGCGTGATGGCATCTAATGCTTGTTGATATTTTCCCATCTCGCCCAGGATCTTAGACTGGTTATTGAGAGACAAGGCGAGATTGGGTAGGTGGGCATGAGGGAGTTTCTCGGAAAGAGCTTGGTAGCGCTCGACGGCTTCGTTGATGACCTGCAGGGCTGCTTCTTGTTTTCCGACGTCGATCAAGCGAATGGATAGGTTGTTTAGAGATCTGGCGAGGCCGACAAAGTCCTCGTTGGGGTTGAGTTCTTCCTCCATGCGATAATTTTTTACTAGCTGGTTGTTGAGGTGTACGGCCCATCCCGCGAGGCAATTGCTGAAAACGGGGAGGGAGTCTTGTAGGCGCTCAAGAGTTCTTGTATCGGTTTTGGGATGTGCGGTGATCTGGTCGAGCGCCTCTACGAGAGGTGAGGGATCTTCGGACTGTGTGGCTACAGCGATGGTGGCTGGGCCGAGCGCAAGCGGGTGGCGTGCGCACAGTCTGGTCAGGTGCCCTCCCACGGCGGTCAGGGCGGGGTGCGTGGCCGCGCGGGCATACAGGGTCACCAGGTGTTCGGCTTCCGCGTCGGCGATGGTGTCCAGATGGGGATCGAACAGGTCCGGGTCGCTCTGCAGGCGCTGGCCGAGGAAGTACTCCAACAGCCGGTCAGGTTGCAGGCAGCCCCATACCCCTCTTCCGTCAGTGGGATACAGGCCGGTGATCCATTGGCGGATCTGATTTCTGCGGGCGGTGGTCTGTCCTTCCATTACCGTGGCCTTCCGCAGGAGGCGATCCGCTTCCTCTTTGTCAGCGGGGGTGAGGGTGAAGGCCAGAGCTAGCACGTCGCGCAGTGGTTGCGCGAGGTCGGTGTCGCCCAGGCCGTGGGTGGTGGCGGTGTGGTTCCAGTATCGGTACTCGTGGGCCAGCACCCGCCCCTCCACCGCGCTGTCGGCGGTGATGGCCTCGGCGGGTTGGGTGGCGTCCAGCAGGTCGGCCAGGGCGCGCATGTGCACGCTCAGCACGGTGTCCCACTCAGGACCCGACAGGTCCGGATCGGCCAGGCCGGACACGACCTGAGCCCAGTCGGCCGGGCGCTGTGTGTTTGCTGTGGTCAGGGCGTCAGCGAGGTGGTGCAGAGCGATACGGTACTCCCGGGCGCGCTCGGTGGGGCGGTGCGCCAGTGGTGGCAGAGGGAGTTGTTGGGTGATGTCGGCCAGCAGGTGGCCGGTATCGGTATTGACCTGCTCCCACCAATCGCCCAGCGTGCGCACCAACAGCAGCAGTCGAACGGGGGCATGGCCCGGAGGCCGGTCGCACAGCCGGAGCAGGTGAACCAATTGCCTGGTACGGGTCTCGGCGTAGTCCATCACCACCAACAACGGGACGGTGGAGTCCTTGACCGGGGCAAGTTCTTCGGCGGTGGTCTCGCCCCTGAGCCACAGAGTGGCCCACCGGCGCCCATCGGTGTCGGGGTCGGTGAGGCGCGCGGTGAGTTCGTGGGCCAGGCGGGTCTTTCCCTGCCCGCCGGGCCCGTGCACGACCACCGCCGAGAGCTCCTCTTCGCCTCTGCACCACGCGGACAGGTTGTCCATCACCGGTTCGCGGTCGTGGAAGTCCACCACCCGGCGATGGGCCTCCAACAGCGAAGCGGGGGAGGGGCGCCGGTGCGTGCGCGGGGTGTGGGCCAGGTGGGTGAGCTCGACCGGCTCCAACACCAAAGGCACGCCGTGTTCGGCCAGCACCGCCCGGAACTCCGGGTCGTGGTGCAGGACGTAGGCCGGCACGACCTCCAGGGCGGCGTGGTCGCGGTGTTCGAGGTCGGCGGCCACCACCCCGAGCAGTAGTTCACCATCGCCGCAGCGCAGGACCGCTCCAGACAGGCCCGCCCACTGCGAGCGCCGCACCCCCTCCCTCTGCTGTTGCTCGACCTCGTGCGAGTACCAGCGGGGCGGGTGAGCGCTCAGGTCCATCACGTGCCGGTGGTTGACGAAGTGGTTGCCCGGGGCCACCACGCCGACCAACTGCGCGGTCTCCGCAGCCCGGCCGGGGCGTTGGACCAGGTCGGGAAACCCCCACACCTCACACGGGGTGCCGGGGGTGGTGGTGACCAGGCGCCCCCACCGGGTGCTCACCGCACGCTCGACCCAGCCGGGGTCGGTGATATGGACCAGGGCGGCGTCATCGCGCCCCTTCGGGGTGCCGCGCCAGAGGACCTGGCCGGTGTGGGGTTGGTGGTCGGTGGCGGTGTGCACGTGTACCTGGCCACCAACCTCGGGTACGGCGTGGGCGCTGGTCAGCACCAGGCGCGGGGCGATCACGAACCCTGACCCGCTGCCGTGGGGGGAAGTGAGGCGGGTGATGCGCTCGGCGGTGTCCAACGTTTACTCCGGTCACTGGCTCGGAACCGATACCTCAGAGGGGATAGATGCGGAGCCTTAGCGGGTGAAGGCCACGGGAGTCGTATCGCCGCCGGTGTCCTGGCGGGTGCTGTTGATGGACACGTCCCCACCGGGGTGAGTGGCGTTGTGCGGGGTGAGGGTGAAGGCGACCTTGTGGGTTTTGGTGCGCCCGGCCCCGGCTTCGGCGCTGCCGGTGGCGATCCAGGCCGAGAACCCGGCTTTGGCCTTGGCGTCGGCGCGGAACTGGACTTCGAAGTCCATCTGGATGGGTCCGACCTTGAAGGTGATGTCGGGGCTGTGGGCTTCGGCCTCCTCGACGGCCTTGGTCAGGTCCTCGCGCAAGGTTCGGACGGCGTCGGTCAGGCGAAGTTCCACGCTGCTCTCCTTTAAGGACAGGGGGTGAAGGGTGTGCGGTCCTACGATTGCAGAACCCGGGCTGTGGCGCGGTGTGTGGACAGGGTTGGCCGTATCCGGCCAGGCTTCGCCCCAGGGTTGGCGTTGGTGCCGGATGTAGATGAGTGCCGGGGTCGCCTCCCGGCACTCGTGCGAACCTGGAATCCGCCGAAGGTGATACTAGGGCCGGCCGGCTTCGTGTGGCTGGAGGCGACAGAGCGGACGGCGTGGCTGGTGGTGCGCGATTCCGGCAAGTCGCATCAGCGGGGCGGGCCGAAGAGTGAAGGGGAGGCTGGTCCCATCTCGGTTCTACCCCGGCCCCATCAGCGCGACGGCTCCTCTGAGACGAGGTCGCACACTCCGTTCGAACTGGGGTTTTGTGGTGCACCCGGCAGGATTCGAACCTGCAACCATCGGATTAGAAGGCTTCGTCATCGGCAGTCGTCTCGCCTGAGGCCAGAGCAGCAACAAGAGCCGAGGTGGGTGGGGCGTCCTCGATACGTTCTGGTTCGACTGCTTCGTGGTAGGCAACGAATCGGGCACCTTCAGGTTGGAGGCGATTGAAGTAGTAGCAGCCGCTGTTCGATCCGAACGCTGCCGGGTGCATCACGATCAGCGGGGCGAGAGGGAGTGCGCTGCCAGCTTCGCGTGAGAGGAGGTACAGCCCGTCTTCCTCCATTGCCACGTTGATCGGCATCTGTTCCTGCCTGAAGGGAGCGTTAGGACCCATAGCCAGGTCCACATCATGGTGAAATACCTTGCTTCTTATTCGTGCGGCCCCAGCGCGTACGAGTGGAAAGTCCTGCCAGCCAGCGCCGATCAGGTTGCGCAGGGTATGGATGTGACCGGTCAAGATGTCGAGCTGCTCCTTGAGCGACTCGGCGGTTGTCGTACCTGAGTGACCGCTCCAGGCATTACGCCGTTGGATCACTTCTCCGAACAGGTTCGTGAGATCGGTGCTGAGGAGGGTGTCCAGGAAATCTGGTGGTGCGTCGGCAAAGGCTGCTCGTGCTCGCGCCTGCTCGTCGGTGTCGGTTCCGTTCAGTGCGGTGCGAAATATTTTGTTGAGCCGTTGCAGGATGATGTGCCAGACGCCTAGGCTGGCCCGCTTTGGACTGAGACTTGCGTCGCGGAATTGCTTGGCGAGTACGGGAAGTTCCTGCTCAAATCGTGAACGGTCTTGGAGTAGGGCTGACACGCTGACGATGGCGTGGAATTGGATGGTGGCTTCCCAGAAGTGGAACATCTGGTTGCGGCGAGCGTACAGGTTGTTGCCTTTAGACTCGTATGTCCAGAGAGCGCTGGCTATGGGGAAGGGCAGGGTGGCGGCCCATTGAGCGAGATCTGCCGACGGAATGAGACTGCTGGCTTCGTGGTAGATGTCGGATCGCTTCTTGGGATCGTTCCAGAGCTCCCGGTGCGAGTCGACCAGGTGACGACGGGCTGCGACCAGCGCCCGTTCCGCGCGAGCCATTTCCCGCTGGACGGGGAGGTCCGGCAGGGCGACGAGGAGATCGTCGGCCATGCGCCAGGCCTGATTGAGGTTGACGGCGCGAGGGCTGACGTAACTGTCGCCGCCGGATCCGATGGCTGCCGAGCGTAGGCGTCGACCGAGAGGGGAATTGAGCCACCCCGCCAAGTATTCGGCGTCCGTGTGCGTGTTTCTGGGCCGGATCACGAGCACCCGGTTGTTGGGAGCGACTTCGCCAGGGTCACCAGTCACCGCGTCCAAGTGCGGTTCGATGGGGACGATGAGAGCCTGCTCCCCGGTGACGGCCGACAGCATGGCAGCGCGTTCGGCGGCCTTAGCTGAGGGGATGTAGCAGAGGTGCTCGGTGAGCTCGGTGAGACGGGCGGTCTTCCAGCCGAGTTGGGTGAGGGCTCGCAGCGCACGCGGGGTTCGGTCGGCGGTGAAGACGCGGTCCACGTCGAACCGTGTGAGTGGCGGTTTGGCTACGTCCGTCACGGTCGGTGGCACGGTCGCGTACCGAGTGTCGCGCCAGGCTTCAGTGGTGGAGATCGCCGACAGGAGCATGGTCAGACGCGGTACATCGCCCGGTTCGCGTCTGTTGGTGACCGCGGTGGCGTGGTGGGCGACGCTGACCTGTCGGAAGGTCAGATCCTTTGTTGCGGCCATTCGGCTGTAGGCCGTCGGCTTTGAATGCCTGAGGCTGCGGGACAGTTCGTCGAGAGCTGCCTCGCTGATTGTGCGGCGTTCGAGTCGACGGGCGTCCCCGTCCTGGTAGAAGCCGCGAAGGTCGATGAACTGCACCTTGTGTCGACGTGCTGCGGACTTGCGGTTGGAGAAGACCAGGCCGCACAGCCGCCTTCTGGTACTGGTACTGAGACCTTCGGGCAGTACGATCACGGCCTCTAGGAGATCCTGGTCGAGCAGCCAGGCACGGATAGCGCTGCCGCCGGCGTCATACAGTGGTTCGGTAGCGGTGAACATGATGCCTCGGCCGCCGCCATCCGCCGGATCCCGGAGCTTGCTGACCAGGATCTGGGCGAACAGGAGCGAGGCATTCTCGGGCTGTGGAAGCCCGGCGGGGTAGCGGCCTTCCGGTCGGTCAGCCTCGGCTGTGCATCCCTCGTAGCTGTTTCGCCAAGACAGGTTGTAGGGAATTTCGGCCACCGTGTAGTCGAATCGGCGGTCAGGGAAGGCGTCCTGGGTGAGCGAATCAGCCTGGCTGAACCTGGAGTCGGTGCCTAGGAAGAAGGCATGCGCACGGGCATGTTGGACGCTCGCTGCGTTGATGTCCTGACCGTTGACGGTGACAGCCGTTCCGGTCTGCTCGGCCAGCGCCTGTGCCGCGTCCAGCGCCAGTGTGGCGGAACCGCACGCCGGATCGTAGAGATGCGCCGCCTCCAGGCGGCTCTCATGTGGGTACACGGTCAGGGCGGTACTGGCAACCTCGACGAGTGAGGCCGACGTGGTGAACTCGCCACGATGGTCCGAGGTCAGGTAGGGGCGGAGGAGGAGACGGGCGTAGTGACGCAGCTGGGTCGGCGTGTAACTGCTCAGTGCCTGTTGCTCACCGTCCAGCAACGAGTCCAACTCAGGGGTTCTGCGTCGCGCGGTCCTTGCGGCACGCTGTAGATCTTCGAGTCTTGGTGCAGGCAGGCCTGCGGTCCGGGCTCGCCATTCGACGGCGTTCCACAGCAGCACATCGGCCATCTGGCCGGCATCCATGTGTCCTCGGAGGGAGTCCAGGAGATGCCACAGGCGCTGGTCAATCGTCCGTCGCTCGTTCGTCATGTGGAGCCCCCCGGGGGTGGTCGGGTGTGTCCCCAGCTGACCGGGGTCTGCCCGCTGATCGTGAATGCCAGTATTCAGCATGAGGGGACCAACTTACTACTGATCTTTGATATGCGGGTTGACGCACCAGCGGGCTGGGAAACCCTGCTCATGGCGCTTCTCCTTTCTTCCCCCGTACTCCTGCCGAGCAGCAGAAGCGACGCTTGGTCGCCGCGGAGCTGTTCGCCCAGGGTGAGCTGTCCCGAGCCGCGATCGCTCGCCTGCTCGGCGTGAGCCGACAAGCCGTCCATAAGTGGCACCAGATCTGGAAGAACCAGGGCCCCGACGCATTTGCGGCCCGCTCTCGCGGCTCCTAGCCCTTCCGGGGCCCGGTCCAGGAGCGCGCCCAGGACGCCCAGGATACTGAGCAGAGTGAAGCATTCAGTTATCCGTCCTGCGTTTGCTGGGTTGATGGTGAATGTAGGAGATTGATTGGCGAGTGTAGTATTGCCCTTGCCGATGTACCGGTAGACAAGTGGACGTTTCCTCCGAGGAGTGGACATCTCCGACACTGAAAAGCACGAAGAGGAGTCCACACCATGGCCATGAAGCACTACCCGCCCGAGTGCAAGACCGACGCCGTCGCCCTGTACCGGTCCCGGCCCGGTGCGACGATCGCGCAGATCGCCGCTGAGCTCGGCATCAACCGCGAGACCCTGCGCAGCTGGATCCGCAAAGACGACGACGCACACCCCACCCAGCCAGCCGCTCCCGCCAAGCCCGCCCGTCCCGGCACGACTCCAGCCGCCCGAGAGAGCATGGAAGTCGAGAACTAGTGGCTACGCGCCCAGGTCACCGAGCTCAGGACCGAGCACGAGATCCTGCGCAAGGCAGCCGCCTATTTCGCCGGGGAGATGAAACCGTGAGCCGCTTCGGTTTCATCGACGACCACGCGCTCGCCTACGGCGTCAAGCGGCTGTGCGCGGTGCTGAACCTGGTCCGCTCCTCCTACTACGCCTGGAAGAAGAGCCCAGGCCCAACGCGCGCAGCGGGCAGCCCGCGACGCGCAGCTGACCGAGAAGATCCGCGCCATGGGGTGGCGACGTTGACGTTAGCGGCGGGGGTGGAGTTGAAGGTGGTGCAGGCGATGTTGGGGCACGCGAGCATCGTGTTGACCGCGGACACCTATGCCAGTGTCCTCCCGGAGGTGGTGAGGGAGGCGGCGGAGCGGATGGCATGACTGGTGTTGCGTGACGTTGGGAGGACTGGTCGGCATACGGGAAAGCGGCGTGGTCGACGGGGCCTGGTGTTGGTCCCACCTGGGTCCCACCGGCAGGACGGCCCCCTCAGGTTCTCACCAAACAAGACTGTGGAGTGGGGTTTTGTGGCGCACTCGGCAGGATTCGAACCTGCGACCATCGGATTAGAAGTGGCAACACCGGAACCGTGCTCCAGGCCGACTCATCCGCCACGGCCAGATCGCCTACCAGGTGGCTTGAGAGGTCTCCGACCGCTGGGAAACCGCCCACCAGTATGAGCAGCTCTGGGATGATAAGCTCCCGCGTCGCACCAGATCGCCAAGGAGACGAATGGGTCTGCACATTTCGCGGATCGAGATACGCAACTTCCGTAACTTCCAGCACTTGGTCATCGATGACTTCCCCGCCCACGCGGTGATCGTCGGCGAAAACGGTGTCGGTAAGTCGAACCTGCTGGAAGCGATCCGCCTGGTCCTCGACCCATCTCTGTCTGACGCACGGCGCATGCTGCGCGAGGAGGACATCTGGGAAGGACATTCCTCAGGTCTGGCGGGTGGAGCAGAAGTGACCATCGTGGTCGAGCTACGCGGCTTCGACGACGACGCTGATGCGAAGAGCGTCTTGTCCAGCGCCGCGGTGGGCTTCGATCCCTACGTAGCTCGGCTGACCTACCGCTTCACCCCGCGCACAGAGGTAGCAACCGGCGACGGTTCCCAGGTACAGCCGACCAGCCGACCGCTGACTGCGAAGGACTACGATGTTGTCGTCTTCGCTGGGGAGCGCGAGACCAACGACGTACGCGCCATCCGTCGTGAAGTGGCCCTGCGTGTCTTGCCAGCCCTGCGCGATGCTGAGTCAGACCTGCACAACTGGCGGCGCAACCCCATGCGGGACCTCCTCGAACGGCTTCCCCTGGACCCGGTGAACTTGGAAGACACCGCCTCCGCGATCACCACCGCTGTCAACCAACTCACCAAGGACGGTAACGTCGCCAAGCTGGAGGGGCACCTCACGGACCGGCTGGGAGCCATGTTCGGGCCCCGCTTGGCTGTCCAGCCCACCCTGGGCTTTGCTTCCTCCCAGCCGGACGAACTGATCCGCGCTGTACGGCTGTTCTTCGACGAGGCCCGCCGCAGAAGCATCTCCGACACTAGCCTGGGCAGCGCCAACGTCATCTACCTCGGCCTGCTGCTGGAAGCCCTCAGCCAGCAGCGACTCGACGAAGAATTCATTGCCACCCTGATCGCCATAGAAGAGCCCGAGGCCCACCTTCACGTCACACTCCAGCGGCACCTCTTCCGGTATCTGCTGCGCACTGGGCCGTCACTCGTCCTCACCACCCACAGCCCGCACATCGCCGCTGTCGCCCCGGTCCGCTCCTTCATCGTGCTGCGAGCAACCGAGAGCGGCACGACTGGAGCCACCACAGCTGCCCTCCCCGTTAGCAACGAGGAGGCCGCGGACTTGGAGCGCTATCTTGACGTCAGCCGCGCCGAGGTCCTCTTTGCCTCTGCCGTTGTGCTGGTCGAAGGGTTGGCCGAGCTATATATCCTCCCGGCCCTGGCCGAAGCCGCCGGATTCGACCTCGACGCTTACGGCACCGTGGTGGCCAGTGTCCACGGCACTGACTTCAAGCCCTACCGGGCGCTCCTCGGCTCAAAGGGCCTCAACACCCCCCACGTGGTCATTACCGATGGAGACGCCGCCCGCGACAAGCGCGACCGTCGCGAAGCTGGCCTCAAGCGAGGTGCGAACCTCCATCCCGAGAGTGACCGCTGCACAGCCCTTCTAGAGCAGATTGATGCCCTGCCGGAACCTCAGGAAGCCAGCTACCAGACGGCCCGTGGACCTCTCGCCTCGGAGCTCCAGAACATTGACGTCTTCGTCGGCGCCCAGACCCTGGAGACCGACCTGTGCCCCATGTTCGGCGAGGAGATCATTGAGGCCTTCAAAGAGCTGAACGACAACACCGGCGCGATCGACGACGTGAGACGCGGGGTCGCCAATGAGCTGAAGGCGGTCATTGACCCCGACGTTCGGAAGAAGATGCTCAAGCGGCTCGGCGCCCTTGGTAAGGGCCGCTTCGCACAGCGCCTCGCCGCGCACATCACCCGGGTCGACCTGAGCGCCCGGATCCGGTCCAAAGCACAGATCACAGAGGATGCCCCGCTGGGCGAGCGAGCTCTGCACCGCCTGGGCGCGGCTTCCTACCTCTTCCTAGCCATGGAACGCATCAGCCATGCGACCCGTGGAACCTCACTGCTCACCGGCCAAGTGGTGCCACACGTCAACGGGCAGGGCAGCGATGCAGATCAGTGAAACCCTGCTCGCGGAGCTCAACAGTCTGCACCCCAGCCAGAGGACTGCCGTTCTCCACGACAGCAACGTCGTTCTGCGGGCTGGTCCCGGAAGCGGGAAGACGCGCACTCTCATCGCCCGGATCGCCTACGTGCTCCAGACACAGATCTCGGCCTTCCGTGGCGTAGCTTGCATCACCTATACCAACGCGGCAGCTGAAGAGATCCGCCGCCGTGTCCTCAGCAGTGGCGTGCGCGCCGAGGAGCGGATCACCTGCGCCACCGTTCACGCCTTCTGCCTAAACGAGATTCTGCGGGCCTTCGCACACTTAACCGGGCAGTCTGCACCCCAGGCCGGACAGGTCCTCAACAAGGCGGCTACCGAGGCACTCCTGCAGCGCTGCTTCGACCAAGTCGGCATCGTCGAGGTCCCAGCCCAATATCGCATGCCCCAGAGCACCCGGATTCGCCGGGCCCTGGCCTGTAACGAGAACCTGGACAGCTTCGACCCACGGGAAGTCCAAGCGGCACTCCTCTACGAGGAACAACTCATCCTCCGCGGCGAAATCGATTTCGAGGCCATGGTCGCGCAGGCCGTACGTACCGTCCGGGAACACGAGCACGTCCGCGACCTTCTGCGGGCCCGGTTCCCCCACCTCATCGTCGACGAGTATCAGGATCTCGGCGGAGTCCTCCACGAACTCGTCGTCGCCCTGCGCGATCTGGCTGGCATCACCGTTTTCGCAGTCGGGGACACCGACCAGACCGTCTACGGATTCACTGGAGCCGACGCCAAGTACCTGACCGAACTAGCCGCTCGACCTGACTTCCACGATCTGGAGCTTGAAGTTAACTACCGCAGCGGCCAGGACATCATCACCGCCGCCGAAGCTGCCCTCGGGCTTCCCCGAGGGCGCCTCGCACGCGAGGGCGCACCACCAGGCGACGTCAACTTCCAACAAGTCGAAGGAGGTCTCGAGGACCACGCACGGCTGGCATGCGATCTCGTCGAGGAAGCGCAGAACAGGCACATCAGCCCCGAACGGATCGCCATCCTCTACCCCGCACGCGGTCCCCTTCTCGACGCCGTGCACAGCGAACTCACCCGACGTGAGCTGGACTTCCGGCACGAAGGCGCCGACAAGCTGCCAGCCGGAAGCCTCTCCCGCTTCGTCCAGAGGTGCGCAAGCCGCGCCGTCACCAACTACCAAATTCACACCGCACCGGGAGACCAACGCGCTGACATGCTGCGCCGCGCGCAAGCACCGTCCCTCGCGGCCCTGACCCGCTCCGTCACCACGCTGCGAACCGAGGCCCAGCTCGCCCCGCCGCACTCGCGACTCCATATACCCCGCGCTCTGCAACTGTGCCTCGATCCCGAGGTACTGTACCCCGCCGACGCCCCGGCCATCGACTGGCTAGAGCAGCTGCGCGTTGGCCTGGCCCTCGACGAGGTAGCCGCAGACCACCCTGACCAGGACAACACGAGCTGTCTCGACACCTTGGCCGACCTGTGTAGGTCCAAGGGCCTCCTACTTCAGGATCTGGCACGTGGCGAGGAAGTCATCGGGAAGGTCCTACTGGCTACCTACCACGCAGCCAAGGGCCGCGAGTTCGACACCGTGATTCTCCCGGGCCTCCTCAACGGCATCGTTCCGCGTGACATCCCAGACCGAGGGAAGTGGCGCAAACCTACGGGGACGGAGCTTGCGGAACAGAGACGTGCATTCTACGTCGCCCTCACCCGTGCCGAGTCGACGGTGACCATGATTATTGGCTCCGGGTTCCTAACCAAAAGCGGATACTGGATTTCCCGTGGGCCCTCAGAATTTGTGATCGAGATGGTGCAGCGACTCTCTCTAGAAGAACAGGCATGACTGGACTGTCTCGTTTCGGGTGTGGTTGAGATCTTGGTGTGTGCAGGGACCGCCTCCCAGTACTCCCGCGCAGCAAGGCGGCTGTTGAAGGCGATGCTGGGTCTGGTCGGTATTTGTGTCGCCGGAGGTGGCACGGTAGGTGACTGAGCGGACGGCCTGGCTGGTGATGAGGGATGTCGGGAGGACCCAGCGGCACGGGCGGGGACAGGGCGTGAGCAGGGAGTTGGTCCTATCTCGGACTCATCCCGGTGCCATCAGTGCGATGGCTCTCCAAAGATAAGGGACCTAGTTTGAACTGGGGTTTTGTGGCGCACTCGGCAGGATTCGAACCTGCGGCCGTCGGATTAGAAGGGCCTTCCCTCATGCCCGATGCGTCCACTACTCGGGGCATTCGGCACTAGATGCTCACGGATCAGTGGCTTCATCCTTGAGGCGGAACATCTGTAGAGCCCGGGATCACGGTGCTTTGTTGACAGCATCGGCAGCATCACATGACCCGGCACCAGACTCGCCGCAGGGTGCACCGCCGACGGCAGCAGACCGGGGAGACAGTCTATGTCGTCCAGCCTGGACACCCATCAGCCCACACCAGCTGAAGTACCCGTCTACCTGCGCGGACGCTGGGCAGTGGAAAACTCTAGCCACCACATCCGCGACACCACGTTCGTTGAGGACACCTCCACGGTCCGCACCGGCGGTGCTTCCCAGACGATGGCCGCGATACGCAATCTGATCATCGCATTCCTCAAGACCATGGGGACGGACAACACCGCCAAGACCACCCACGCTACCCCAATGGGCTCTGCCCTTCTGCGGGATCAGCCAACCCGACCACCCGGGAACTTGAACAAGTCCTGCTGGAGTGTCAGTGGTCGCCGATACCCTGGAACCCGGATCCACCCCACCTAGCCGCGCCGCGTGCGCAGGAGACGAGAGATGGCCCCCACTACCAAAGAAGGACAGCGAGCTGAGCTGCACAAGACGATCTGGCGGATCGCGAACGACCTGCGTGGCAGCGTCGACGGTTGGGACTTCAAGTCCTATGTGCTCGGCATGCTCTTCTATCGGTTCATCTCCGAGAACCTGACGGCGTACATCAACATCGGTGAGCGAGACGCGGGCGACGAGTCGTTCGACTACACGAAGCTCCTCGACGAGCAGGCCGAGGTGGGGAGTGCCGAGACGATCGCCGAAAAGGGCTTCTACATCTTGCCGTCAGAGCTGTTCGTCAACGTGCGCGAGCGTGCGCCACGTGACCCGAACTTGAATGAGACGCTGGAGCGCGTTTTCAAGAATATTGAGGGGTCGGCGGTTGGCGCAGAGAGTGAGGACGACCTTAAGGGACTCTTCGACGACCTGGACGTCAACAGTTCCAAGCTTGGAAGCACGGTAGCCAAGCGCAACGAGAAGCTGGTCAAGCTCCTCGATGCAATCGGTGACCTGCCACTCGGCAACTTCGAAGACAACTCGATCGACCTGTTTGGTGACGCTTATGAGTACCTGATGCAGATGTATGCCTCGCAGGCCGGCAAGTCCGGTGGCGAGTACTACACGCCACAGGAGGTCTCCGAGCTACTCGCTCGTATCACCGTGGTCGGTAAGACACAGGTGAACAAGGTGTATGACCCGGCTGTCGGCTCGGGTTCGTTGCTGCTGAAGTTCGCCAAGGTGCTTGGCAAGAACAACATCCGTCAAGGCTTCTATGGTCAGGAGGCCAACCTGACCACATACAACCTCGCGCGGATCAACATGTTCCTGCACGACATCAACTACGAGAAGTTCAACCTCGCCCACGGCGACACCCTCATCGACCCGCAGCACTGGGACGACGAGCCGTTTGATGCGATCGTCTCCAACCCGCCGTACTCCATCAGGTGGGAGGGAGACGCCAACCCGCTGCTGATCAACGATGAGCGGTTCGCGCCTGCGGGGGTGCTCGCGCCCAAGGCGAAGGCCGACCTCGCCTTCACGATGCATATGCTGTCGTGGCTCGCTGTCGACGGCACGGCCGCGATCGTCGAGTTCCCGGGCGTGCTCTACCGCGGCGGCGCGGAGAAGAAGATCCGCAAGTACCTGATCGATAACAACTACGTCGACGCCGTCATCCAGCTCCCGTCAGACCTGTTCTTCGGCACTACGATCGCGACGTGCATCATCGTGCTGAAGAAGTCCAAGCGTGATAACTCCGTACTGTTCATTGATGCGTCGAGTGAATTCAAGCGCGTCGGCAATAAGAACAAGCTGCTCGAAGCGAACCAGAGCGCGATCCTCGAGGCCTACACCTCACGAGAAGACGCCGACCACGTCACCACGCTCGTCTCAAACGAGGACATCGCCGCAAACGATTACAACATCGCCGTATCCTCTTACGTTGATACCAAGGATACTCGCGAGGTCGTCGATATCACTGAGCTCAACGCCGAGATAGTGCGTATCGTCGCCCGCCAGGCGGAGCTCCGCACCGCGATCGATGCGATCGTTGCGGACCTGGAGGGCTAAAAGTGAACCGGATCGATAAGCTGATCAAGGAACTGCGCCCGAACGGGGTCGAGTTCAAGGCGCTTGGTGAGGTTGGGGAATTTATCCGTGGCAACGGCCTCCAGAAGAAGGACTTGCTCGACGAGGGCGTTCCCGCAGTTCACTATGGACAAATCCATACGCACTATAGTGTTTGGGCCACGCAGACGAAATCCTTCGCCTCCGAAGAGGTTGCAGCTAAGCTTCGTCGGGCAAAAACAGGAGACCTTCTCATAGCGACGACGAGCGAGGACGATGATGCAGTAGCAAAGGCGACCGCTTGGCTTGGCGACACGGATGTCGTGCTCAGCGGTGACGCGTACATCTACCGTCATGATCTGGACCCGCGGTACGTCTCGTATTTCTTTCAAACCGAGCAGTTCCAGAACCAGAAGCGCCGCTATGTCTCTGGCACGAAGGTGCGGCGAATCTCGGGTGCATCTCTCGCGAAGATCGAAGTCCCTGTGCCGCCGATCGAGGTGCAGCGCGAGGTCGTGAGGATCCTAGGGGCTGTTTGGGAACCCTCGCGGGAGCGGGTGAAAGCACCAAAGCAGTAACAACGGGCATGTCGCCCAGCACACGAACGAAGCCTCCGGTAGACGGGTCAACGACCAAGAAGACAAGTCCGCCGGAGGCTTCGTGCCGACCCTACCCGGACCCGGGCGCGGTGACCTCACCGACGCCCAGTGGGCCCTACTCGAACCCCTGCTGCCCGCCTCCTCAACGGGCCGCCCGCCCCAACGCTGCAAGCGCACCCTGATCAACGGCATCCGCTGGCGGGTGCGGGTCGGCGCTCCCTGGCGCGATCTACCCGAACGCTACGGCCCCTGGCAGACGGTCTACGACCTGTTCCGCCGCTGGAGCCTGGACGGCACCTGGGCGCAGATCCTGGCCTCTTTGCAGTCGATCGCCGACGCGGCGGGCCTGATCACCTGGCAGGTCAACGTCGACTCCACCATCGTGCGCGCCCACCAGCACGCCGCCGGGGCCGCGAAAAAGGGGAGCAAGAAGATCACGGAACGGATGAGCCCGCCGACCACGCCCTGGGACGCTCACGCGGCGGGTGGACCACCAAAATCCATCTGGCCTGCGAACAGGCTCAAAAGCCCGTGTCCGTGGTGATCACCGCCGGTCAGCGTGGAGACGCTCCCCAGTTCGAGCCCGTCATGGGCCGTATCCGCGTCGTGGGGCGGGGGCGCAGTGGTCCGGCGCGCACCCGGCCGGTACGGGTGCGCGCCGATAAGGCCTACAGCTCGAAGAAGATCCGCTCCTACCTGCGCGCACGCAAGATCAAGGCGACGATCCCAGAGCCTGCCGACCGGGTTCGCAATCGCGAACGCAAGGGACGGCGCGGGGGACGTCCTCCCGCTTTCGACAAGGCCGACTATCGGGCCCGTCACGCGGTGGAGTGCGGGATCAACCGGCTCAAACGCAATCGGGCGGTGGCCACGCGCTATGACAAGCTCGCGCTTCGCTACGAGGCCACCGTCCAGATCGCGGTCATCAACGAATGGCTCTGACTTACCAAACAGGCCCTAGACGAGTACAGCGACTTTGAGCATGAACTGTCGGTTCAGCTGGAGGCGGAGCTTAAGGCGCGGCACCAGCAATACGAGCACTATCGTGATGCGCTCCTGGACTTCCCCGAGGCCCGACGGCTTCCGATGGGTGAGGTTGGCCAGTTCATTCGTGGTCGACGCTTCACGAAAAAGGACGTCGTTCCGTCTGGGATCCCCAGTATCCATTATGGAGAGATCTACACGCACTACGGAGTGTCTGCCGTCTCGGCCATGAATCACGTACGCAACGACCTGGCATCCAGCCTTCGTTATGCCCGCACTGGTGACGTTGTGATAGCAGCTGTGGGGGAGACCGTGGAGGACGTTGGAAAGGCTGTCGCTTGGCTCGGCGACGAAGATGTCGCAATCCACGACGATACGTTCCTTTTCCGCAGTGACCTGCATCCCAAATACGTGTCGTACCTCGTGCAGACGGCAGGCTTCAACTCACAGAAGACGAATCACGTCGCTCGCGGCAAGGTGAAGCGACTGTCGAGTGCGGGGCTCGCGAGGATCGAGGTTCCGGTACCCGACTTGGCGGAGCAGGAGCGTGTGGTCGCGATCCTCGATAAGTTCGATGCTCTCGTAAATAACCTCGGCAGGGCTCTTCCTGCCGAGCTGGCCGCTCGCCGCATGCAGTACGAGCACTACCGCGACCAACTCCTGACCTTCAAGGAAGTTGTAGCATGACGGGCACGACACCTCACAAGTACGACCCGATCTCCGTCAGCGCCGAGAGCACTGTCGTCGCCGAGTACATCCCGGACACGAAGCAAGAATCGGCCTACCAGTCTGAGGCAGACCTCGAGCGCGAGATGATCCGCCTTTTGCGTTCGCAGGCGTACGAGTATCTTCCGATCACTTCTGAGGCTGAGCTGGTCGCCAACCTGCGCTCTCAGTTGGAGGTGCTCAATGGCATCTCTTTCAGTGATGAAGAATGGCGACAGTTCTTCAATGAGAAGATCGCTGGCAGGAACGATGGTATTGTCGAGAAGACCGTGCGCATCCAGGAGGATCACGTCCAGATCCTGAAGCGCGATGACGGGTCAACGAAGAACATCACGCTGCTGGATAAGCAGAATATCCACAACAATCGCCTGCAGGTAATCAACCAGTACGAGATCGACCACGGCGAGGGTGGCGCGAACTACGCCAACCGTTACGACGTGACGGTTCTCGTTAATGGCTTGCCGATGGTGCACATCGAACTGAAGCGTCGCGGTGTGGACATCCGCGAGGCCTTCAATCAGATCGACCGCTACCAGCGCGATAGCTTTTGGGCTGGCTCCGGCCTCTTCGAATACGTTCAGATGTTCGTGATCAGCAACGGCACGCTGACGAAATACTACTCCAATAGCACCCGCAACGCGCGAGTGAGTGAGGGTACGAAGGCGCGTAAGCGCAGACGGCAGACTTCGAACAGCTTTGAGTTCACCTCGTGGTGGGCAGACGCGCAGAACAAGCCGATCCAGGAACTGACGGCGTTTGTGAAGACGTTCTTCGCCAAACACACGGTTCTCAACATCCTCACCCGCTACTGCGTTTTAACGGCGGACCGGCTGTTGCTTGTAATGCGTCCGTATCAGATCGTCGCAACTGAGCGAATCCTGCGGAAGATCGACATCGCGACCAACTGTAAAACTCTTGGTACCGTCGATGCTGGCGGCTATGTGTGGCACACGACTGGGTCGGGTAAGACACTGACGTCGTTCAAGACAGCACAGCTTGCTTCGAAGATACCAAGTGTCGACAAGGTGTTGTTCGTCGTGGACCGTAAGGACCTCGACTACCAGACGATGCGGGAGTACGACAGGTTCGAGAAGGGGGCTGCGAACTCCAACGCCTCGACCGCGGTGCTGAAGCGTCAGTTGGAGGATCCGCATGCGCGGATCATCATCACGACGATCCAGAAGCTGTCGACGTTCATCAAGGCGAACAAGGGCCACGAGATATACTCGGGCCACGTGGTGATCATTTTTGACGAGTGCCACCGCTCCCAGTTCGGCGACATGCACACGGATATCACCCGGGCGTTCAAGCGCTACAATCTGCTCGGTTTCACGGGCACCCCGATCTTTGCTGCGAACTCCGGCAGTGGTGGTAATCCGCAGCTCAAAACGACCGAGCAGGCCTTCGGTGACAAGCTGCACACCTACACAATCGTGGACGCGATCACGGACAAGAACGTCCTGCCGTTTCGCATCGACTACATCAACACAGTCAAGGTCGGTAATCCCGACGACAAGCAGGTGTCGGCGATTGACGCTGAGAAAGCGCTGCTCGATCCTCGTCGAATTAGCGAGATCGTGAAATACACGTTGGAGCACTTCGACCAGAAGACCAAACGTGCCTCGAGTTACCAGCACGCGGTTGTGATGAACGTCGGTGACGTGGTACGTGACCGACGAAAGGTCGAAGAGCTTCGTGAGAAGAAGCGTGTGCGTGGCTTCAACGCGCTCTTCGCGACGGCATCTATCGAGGCAGCTCAACGGTACTACCAGCAGTTCAAAGTACAGCAGGAGACGCTCACATCTGACCGCCGGATTAAGGTCGGCGTAATTTACTCCTACGGTGCCAACGGCGCCAGTGACGACGGTATCCTCGACGACGAGGCGTTCGATACCGACGGTTTGAGCGGTGACGCTCGGACGTTCCTTGAAGGCGCGATTCAGGACTACAACGAGCTCTTCGGTACAAGCTACGACACCAGTGCGGACAAGTTCCAAAACTATTACAAGGACCTGACGCAGCGGATGAAGAACCGCGAGATCGACCTGGTCATCGTGGTCAACATGTTCCTGACGGGCTTCGACGCCACCACGCTGAACACTCTGTTCGTTGACAAGAACCTGCGCGCCCACGGCCTGATTCAGGCGTACTCTCGCACGAACCGCATCCTCAATTCGGTCAAGACCTACGGCAACATCGTCGCCTTCCGAGATCTCGAGGACCAAACGAACGCTGCGCTGGAGTTGTTTGGTAACAAGGACGCCCGAGGCACCGTACTGCTCAAGCCGTACCAGGATTACTACGGCGAGTACGCCAATAAGGTCGCCGAGCTGCTGCGGGACTTCCCGCTGGGTCAGCAGATTGTTGGAGAATCTGCGCAGAAGGAATTTATCAAGCTGTTCGGTGTCATCCTTCGCCTCCAGAACATCCTTGTCTCATTTGATGACTTCATCGGCCAGAATCTGCTCACCGAGCGGCAGGACCAGGACTACCGCAGCGTCTACCTCGACCTGCACGCCGAATTTCGCAAGGGCAGGGACGCGGATAAGGAAGTGATCAACGACGACGTTGTCTTCGAGATCGAGCTGATCCGCCAGGTCGAGATCAATGTCGACTACATCCTGATGCTCGTCGAGAAGTACCGTGCTGAGCGCGGCGACGGTGACGACAAGGAGATCCGAGCCGAGATCACTCGGGCTGTCGACGCCAGCCCGACACTGCGCAACAAACGTGACTTGGTCGAGAGTTTCGTTGACTCAGTGTCAGTGAACGGAGGCGTGGACGAACAGTGGTGCGCGTTTGTCGCTGAAAAGCGCGAATCGGAGTTGGAAGCGATCATTGCTGAGCAGAAGCTTCGGCCCGAGGCAACGCGCGCGTTCATCGACGCAGCTTTTCGTGATGGCCGTCTTCGCACGACCGGCACGGCGATAACGAAAATTCTTCCGCCTGTATCGCGCTTCTCAACAGGTGGTGGACATGGCGAGAAGAAACAACGTGTCATCGAACTACTCAGTGTATTCTTCGACCGGTTCTTTGGGTTGAGCTCCAGGGATCGTTCAAGTTCCTGATGTGTCTGGTTCGTAGCGGATTCCGAAGAAGGGCAGTGCGGTTTTGTTTGTCAGTGCTGGTTCTGGCTCGGTTTTTGTGGAGCGGTTGCACAAAGTAACAATCATCAGTGATTTCCAGAAACCCTCCGCGCTGATCGTGTTCCCTCGGCAGGGTTGAATCCCATGAATGTGGCCTGCTCTTGGAGCGCTTGGGCACTGTTCCCTAAAGCCATTGACATCACGGTCACCAACGTGGAGACCACGGAGAACGGGATGTCCATCGAGGCGGGAACCGCGGGTGAGGGTGCTTGCTGCCCGGGCTGCTCCCAGTGGTCGCAACGGGTGCACGGCTCCTACTGGCGTCACCCGCCGACCTACCCGCCGCCGGATCACCGGGGCGCCTTCGCTTTCGGGTCCGCCGGTTCCTGTGTCCGAACCCCGGATGCGGTCGGTGGATCTTCGTTGAACAGGTGCCAGGCCTGACCCGCCAACTGGCATGAACCGGCTTTAGTGGAGCCGTGTTTTCGGACACACCCGGCACGAGACAGTAGGTGGCATTCTCCTGCTTGTGGTAATAGCCGGTGAACAGCAGGGCGTTGACATAGCCAGACCCCCTTTCAGCTACAGGGACCGCCTGTCATGTAAAAACCGAGCGATTCTCGATTTTTCGGCCCGCTTCTCTGATCGCAGTGTGCAGCTCGTGGAACAGAGGCCCAGGGAGGGTTCGTCTGTCAAGGCCGGAGGACTCGAGCACAGGGATCAAGCTGTCCATCTGCTCAGATGAAAGCTTTCCTTCCCATGCGGTGAGCAGGTCCCGGGCCGCGTACCCGTCCTGTGCACGGACGATGGCGACGACCAGTTGCGAAGTGAGCTCGGAGGCATTCTCCTGGAAACGTCCGAGAAGATCCGTCGCAACGATCCCGAGCCGTGTTGTGAACACGACTCGGCCGTTGTCGACGTTACGGACACGGTCTATAGCCGTTTCGGCGTCGGCGGTCGTGACCTCGGCGGATTCCTTGCGACACCACAGGACCAGGACCGCCTGGACGGCCCTCTCCCACGGTTCCCGGACCTCGCTGCCCTCGGCTATGGCCAGCGCAGTTCCAAGGCTTCCTCCGGTGAGCGCGGCGATGATGGCGACCTGACGGCCGTCGAAGAGGCGATCGCCGATCCCGCCGTGTCGCTGGGCGTGCTCGGCAGCCTCTCGCCACCGCCCTTCAGTAACCAGGGCGCGCATCCCGTCTCCCAGGTAGACCGTCCACAGCCAGCGGTGTAACTCCCCCCGGTCCTCGTCGGATGCGACGATCCGGTCCAGAGGGAGCTCGTGGTCGTCGATCACGGTGGCTGTGGCCATGCGTACCCCTTCGCGCAGGGAGGTGAGCATCGCGAAGGCTTCTGTGCCGTCGCCCGCACGGATACGGAGCCGGGCCAGGTTGACCACCGGTTCCAGAGCGCGTTGGGCCATGGTGGCGTTCAACGGCAGATGCGTCAGATACGCGTGTGCGTGCTCCCAGCACCAGTCGCGGGCCAGCTCGGGCAGTCCGACATCGGAGGCGAGCAGCGCCGCGCCGTTGTAGACCTGCGCAGCGGCGGCCAGCGCCTCCTCACCCGAACCGGAATGCGCGGTCCGTCCCACCGCGGCGAGGCGTTCCACGCGCGCGTTCAGGCTGTCCGCAGGCGGGCGCGGCCGAGGGATGAGCGGGAACCAGTGCGCGAACCTCATGCTGGCTCTCCCCAGGAGACCACCAGGGTGGAGTGGGCCCGCGCCAGCACCCGTCGGGTCGCGGTGGAGGATTCCGGGACGGGGCTGTAGTGCAGGGCGAAGGAGAGTTCCTCGGCGCGGTGGGGCTCCCAGGCCCGGATGTGCTCGGCCATCTGCTCGGCCAGCTTCTGCTCGGCCAGCTTCTGCCCGGCCGGGGCATGGCCGATGACACCGACCTCGTGGCGCCCCGGCTGGCCTTGCACCGGGCGCATCGTCAGGTACGCCAGCCCCCGCTCGCCCGCGGGGACGCTGGCCATGTCACCCCAAGGCAAACCGGGCGAGACCAGGCCGCTGGCCACGGCTTGCGGTTGCACCGGCATACGCGAGACGCGGTTGTCCAGACGGGTGGCCAGCCACAACCACATCGGGTCCAGGGGCTGACCCTTGCCAAAGTCCACCCCCGTCCAGGTGGTGGTGCAGGGCTCGGCGAGCACATGGTCCACCTGCTCGGGTGCGATGCTCTGGTCCTGGTTGGTCTGGAGCAGGACCGTCCCGTCGGAGTCCAGGGCCAGGATGCGGCGCGGGTCGTCACCCACGCCTCCGCCACGCAGGGGCATGAACGTGCACAGCTGACTGTCCACGGATACCCAGTGGTCGCCGCGAGCTTCGAAGACGATGGAGCGGGAGACGTCTCCGGCGATGCGCACCGGAGCGATGAGCCTGCCACCAGGGGCGAGCTGGTCCACCCAGGCGCGGGGCACGTCGTGACAGCCCACCGTGGCGATGATCCGGTCGAACGGCGCGCCGTTCGGATGACCGAGCGCGCCGTCGCCCAGAACCACGGTGACATTGGCGGCGCCGTTCTCCTTCAACCGGGCACGCGCGCCCTCGACAAGGTCCTGGTCGACGTCGATGGTGGTGACCGACCCGGCCGGCCCGACCAGGCGACCGATGAGAGCCGCGTTGTACCCAGTGCCCGCGCCCAGCTCCAGTACGCGCATACCCGGTCCCAGGGCGGCCTGTTCCAGCATGGTCGCGACGACTCCGGGCTGGGAGCCGCAGCTGATGGAGACGCCGTTGTCGTCGTGCTTGATGTGCACGGGGGCGTTGGTGTAGGCCTCCTCCAGGGTGGCGTTGGGGACGAAGGCGTGGCGCGGCACCGCGCGGAACGCTTCCTCCACCGCCGGGGTGGTGAGGACACCGTTCTCCCGTAGCTGCCGGATGAGTTCCTCGCGTAGGACCTGGGCGGACTCGGGTGTGGCGCGGTGGGTGGTGTCGGTCATGGCGGCCTTTCTGGCGGTGGTGGACAGGATGTGCTGGTCCCGGTAGGGCAGGCCCCACCGGTTGAAGGCGAAGATCAGATGGTGGGCGCACACCGTGCGCAGGCCCCGGCTCAACCTGCCCTGGGTGGCGAGGTCGGCCAGGGTGGCTCCGGCCGCGGTGAACACCTGCGCCCAGTCGCTGGTGTGGCGCAGCGGCCCCGAAACGGCAAGAGGACGCGGGTTGAGAGTCATGAGGGTGCGCGCCGAGGAGACCAGTTTCTCCTCCACGCTGAAGGGCTGGGGGAGGGCGCGCAGGGCGGTGACCTTGGCCCAGACGTCGGCCTGCTCGAACCAGTCCAGCCGTGCACCGCGTAGGAAGGCGCTCCCCAGGAGGAGGGCGAGTTCACGACGGCCGAGCTCCGTGCCGGACGTCGCGCTGCGGCGCCCCAGGTAGGCGAGGAGGTGTCGGCTGTCCTTGCAGAACACGGCGTGGGCCAACGCCATCCCCGCCGATCCGCCGAAAGCCCCGGTCTCGGGCTCGTGTATGCCGTGCACCCACCGGGCCACGGCTCCCTCACGGTGTAGGCGCTCCAGTTCGGTGTCAAGGAACTGCCGGGCCGGGCAGCCTCCGGTGTAGCGCAGCCGCCAGTGGGGCCTCTTGCGAACGAACCACCACGTCGGCACGAGCCCTTCCCGGCGTGCCTGTTCGAGGATCGGGCTCAGGCTGTGAACGACCAGGTCTTCGGCGGCGGTCCAGTCGGCCCACTGGACGAGGATCTGCGGCTGCTCGTTACCCATCAGCGTGGTGCTCCTGGTGGTCGAGAAGGAGAAAGACCGCCCAACCCATGTCGGGTGAGGGGGTGTGCAGCGTGTGCAAGGCGGTGGCGATACCGGCGGCCCCCTCCAACAGGCCGATTCCGGTTCCGGCGAGCAGGCCGTTCGCCACCGCGGCGGTATCGCTGTCCGAGAGCGCGGCGCACAGCCCCGGGGCGTTGCCCAGCGCGGTGGCGTGGGCGAGCACCGCCAGACCGGAGCGGCCATGGCACAGCGAAGAGCCCAGCTCCATGGGCTCCTCGGTGAAGACGCGGGCAAGGGTGCTCTGCGCGGCGGCGTAGCGCCGCTGGTCTCCCAGGGCATCAGCCGCGAGCAGCTGCGCGCGGGCCACACCGGCGGCGCCGTAGCACCACGAAGGTCTTTGCGGGCCGACCAGGCTGCGGGTCCCGTCGAGCTGTGCGCGGGTGACCCAGTACGGCCACCACGCCCCGGCCGGAGACGACCGTTGCCATGCATCAAGCCAGGCCAGGATGCGCTCGATGGCTTCCACGTGTCCGTCCGCCTCGATTCCGCGCCGCAGAGCGGCTGCCAGGAGAGTCAGGGGACCGGTGATGCCGTGGGCCATGCCGGTGTTGGCGTGTCCGCCAGGGAAAGCGGCGTCGACCCTTCCTCCTGGGCCGACCGGACTCCACCAGCCGGGGAGCGTACGGCCGTGGACGATGACCGGCTCGGTCAACCGCACCAGATAGGCCAGCAGGTCCAGGAGGAGCGGACCTTGCGGGTCGCGGGCCAGGAGCAGGGCGCCCAGCCCGGTCAGGCCTCGAATGGTGTCGAACTCCGAGAGCAGCGGAAGCCCACCGGCGTCCATCCGCGCGTGCGCCCACTCCAATCGGGAGAGCACGATCCGTTCCACGGCCCTGTCCAGCCGGGCGAGCTCACCCTCATACCCCGGGTGGACCGTCGCCGCCCGGTGCAGGACGAACATCATCGCAGGCGCGCCGTAGTACAAATGCGCGCTGGGAGAGGAGTCCACGCCCTCGACGACCGCACACTCCAGCCACCGCCGGACACGGTCCCACGATCCGTGACCGGTGCGGGCGCGTTCGATGTGCAACAGCGCCAACCCGGCCGCGCCATGCGCCAGCGACTGGGGCCACCACCGCTCTCCGGCTAGCGCACGGCCCTGTTCGGGTGTGGCCAGGCGGTCGGCCACCAGTCCCGCTATCTCCGTCGCTTCGGCGGTCGTGGTGTTCACGCGGCCTCCTTCCGGCAGAGCTGAACGAGAACCTCGGTCGGCCGCCCCTCGCACCATCCGGACGAGCACGGGTCAGGCGCTTCGGTGAGAACCGTGCCGCCTTCCTTGTCCACCTGGGCACGCAGCAGGAACAGGTGCGCCGGTTCGGCAAGGTCCAGGCGCAGCCGCTGGTCGCCCTTGCCCAGGTCCACCACGCCGGGCAGGTTGCGGCGCTCAGCCCAGACCACCCACTCTCGCCGCCACCGCGGCCACGACGCGGTACGCGGGGGAAGGTCGGCGGCCCTGACACGCCAGCGGGCGTTGGCCAGGACCACGTTGCCCGAGCGCACACGGGGCAGGAACGGCAGCGAGGAGGCCGCGCCCCAGTCGAACCCGGTAACCACCGCGCGTCCGGAGCGGGGGATTTCGGCCAGGAACCGTGCCAGCGGCGGGGCGTAACGCAGGTTCAGCGCGTGCGGCACGACAGGCTCAACCCTGCACGCCAGGGCGCGTGAGAACAGGAAGAGACCGTCGTCACCGCACCCGACCGCGAGATCGTCCACACCCAGCTGTCCAGGCCCCGGACCGGGGTACTCACCCACGCTGACCAGGTGATCGAGAAGCCTCCCCGAGCGGAGCAGATGGGCGCTGCGGGCCCGCAGCGCCGGGAACGACAACTGCACCGGCACCGCCCCGGCGGAGGTGGTGCGCGAGACGGCTTCGCGCAGGTCGTCCCGGACACCGGCCAGAGCGGTGAAGCGGCCCGCCATGGTGGCCGCGCTGCGGGAGGCGCCCAGCACCGCGACGCGGAACCGGCCGCTGTCCAGCGCGGCTCGTGAGGGCGACTCCACGCGCAGGTTCAGTTCCGTGTGCCCAGGAGGCGGCGCAGACTGCCGACTGGCCAGCTCATCCAGGAACGCGTCTGCGCTGATCTCCCACCGACCGTCCAGGGCGGCGGTTTGGGCCTGCTCCAGCAGCCAACGGTCGCGGCTGGTGAGGGGCTCGGCGCGGCCTTCGACGTCGCCGGTGGCGTACCCGACGGGGAAGCCCAGCCCGGTCTGGGGGTGCACGACCTCGCGGATGGGCACGAGCGCGTCGCCGTACCGGTCGGCGAACCGTTCCCGGTACGTGCGCCACGCAGGCAGCCCGTCCGGGTGAGGGGACAGGACGGTCAACATGTACGCGGCCTGCTCCGCCGCGCGCGTCACCGCCATGGGCAGAGCTAGGTCGGCGTCCACTCGCACGTCCACCCCCAATGGTTGGAGCCAGGACACGCGCGCGACCGCCTCCTCGGCCTCCTTCCGCGCGCAGGGACCGTCACCGCGGTTGTGCTCCTCCACCGCCGTGCGCGCCCCATTGAGAAGCGACACCAGCGGCCGGACTTCGGGCAGAGCGCAGCTGTTGCTCTGAGCGAGGGAAGAGACGAGGCAAGCAAGGGGGTCGGTCGCGCTGGACGCCGGAGCCAGAGAGGTGAGCAGTGCCCGCACCTGGACCAGCCGGGCGAGCATGGCGTCAGTGCTCACGGAAGGTTCATCGGGATACTCAGCGGCCAGCTTGGCCCGGAGCGTCGACCACGGCACGGGTTGATGTGCTGATTCCAGGACCAGGCGTACGGCGCTGCTGATGCGGATCTCAACCTGCTCCGTGTCCGACCCGGGCGTACCCGGGTCGGGGCGCGCGTACTGGGGCACGACGAGGTGCCCACGCTCTTCGACCACGGTGTTGTTGACCACCACCAGCAGGTACTCACGCACCGCAGGCAGGGCCTCCAACGTGCCGACGACCTCGGCTACCCATACCCCGCCAGGGGAGGCCACCTTTTGGTGAGCGCCACCCCACGCCACTCGTGAGCGTTCAGTGAAGGTCGCGGCGGTCGCGCCGGCGAACAACCCGAAGGGAGTAGCGCGGCTGTGGGCCCGCAGCACGTAGCGCAGAACGGCAGCGGTTACCTTCCGGGCCCGGCGTACCCTCGCCGCGGCCGGATCCTGGACGAGCAGAGCCTCCATACCGACCGCCAGGTCAGGCGAGGCGTGCCGGATCGCCTCGGCCAGACCCGGGTGCTTCCGCACGCGGCGCAGCCATTCCAGCCACGGGCGCGGGTCACTGCCGCTCAGATCCGGTACACCGTTCGTCGGTAGGTCGTCGAGCAGGCTCGCCCGCACCAGCGGTCGGCCGACCACACGCCAACCCACGTGCTGCTCCTCGCCGGAAGCCATATCCCCTCCTCCCTAGGAGTGCTGGTCGGCACCGGTTCCAGGCCGGTGCCGACCGTGCGAATCAATTCGGGGTACTGACGCACGCGTCCGGACAGCTGGAGCCGCAGCCGTCGTCACTGGCGGGAAACGGCTGTGTGGAGGGGACCGATGCGATGAGGCGAAGGTCCAGGGTCAGCGGCTCGGGCGGTTCGGTGTTGACGGGCTCGGTCAGGTGCACGGGCTCTCCTGTGGGTGCTGGTGGCGATGAACGGACCAAGGATCCGGCGTAGCCGGGAAAGCGTCGTTCAGGCCGAGGCGCTCGTGGTGCAGGCGTTGGGACAGCTGGAGCCGCAGCCGTCGTCGGTGAGGTTGATCAGCTGGGCCAGGGAGTCGCTGTTCTCGATCAGTCGAATGTCGAGGGCGAAGGGAGATTCCGGGCCGGGGTTGTCCTGCGTGTTCTGCACAGGTCTTTCCTTTCTCATGGGGGCCTGTGAGCACAGCTCAGATTAGGGACCCGCACAAGACAGGTGAAGGAGTTTCCCGCCAGGGAATAAATTCGTTCCCCGCGGTGCCGGTTATGCCCGGTTGCGGTATTCCTGGGCGAGGTCGCGCAGGAATGACCTGGTGTTTTCGCCTTCGAGCGCGTGTTCGTGGAAGAAGGCGAATATCTCCATGCTGTAGGAGATATCCTTCGGGTCGCGCAGGGCGAGCTTGCCCGTGAACACCTCGACGGTCACCAGGCGGTCGTCGTAGACAGTGAACCCGTTGAGGGGGCCGCTGGGCACAGGGGGATCGGCGGGCACGATGCGGATGTCCACGCTGGGCAGCTCGCTGAGCGAGGCGATCCGGTCCATCTGCACCGCCATCGCCTCCGGGCGGCACAGCGGCCAGCGCAGCGCGGCCTCGGTCAGGACGAACACGAAGCGCTTGCCCTCGTCGTAGAGCACCGTCTGGCGCTCCAGGCGCCGAGCGAGCGCCGTCTCCCAGCTCGCACCGCGGTTCACCAGCGTGTGCGACAGGGTCTGGCGCGCGTAGTCCGGGGTCTGCAAAAGCCCGGTGATCATGCAGGGCAGGAAGAAGCGGATGGTGGACGCCGAGGCCTCGATCGCGGCCAGGTCCCGCTGCGTCTCCCCGAGTCCGCGCTGGAGCGCGGTACGAAACCCCTGGTAGTCGATGTTGGCCACACGGGCCAGCTCCAGCAGGCGCGCCGTCTCCTCCTCCCCGGGCGGGACGTCGAGCGCACGCAGGATGCGCTCGACGTCCAGCGCGGAGGGCAGCACTCGGCCGTTCTCGATCTTGCTGACCTTGGCCTGGCTCATCCCACTGCGGATGGCGAGCCGCGCGCCGGTCAGCCCCGAGGCGCGGCGGAGGCTGCGAAGGGCCTCCGCCAGCTCGCTGCGCGGCTGTTGGGCATGGTCGGGCTCAAGCGTCAATCAGTTGGCCTTGTAGTACTCGGTGAAGGGGACGGCGTGCTCCAGGGCCAGGTTCTTGTAGGCGACGTAGGGGGCGGGGTCGGCCCCCTCCAGGAGTTCCCGGCCTCTCTGGGTTCCGTCGGCAGCGTAGTGCATGAGCACCACATGGGTGTCGTCGAAGAGCCAGAAGTCCTGGCGGGGCAGGCCGGGGTCGGGGGTGGTGGCGAAGTCGAGGATGTTGACCTCTTCGCCGGCCTGGACGCTGAAGGCGTATCCCCACTCGAACTGGAACCGCAGGTGGTCGCCGACAGGGCTGGTCAGGGTGTGGACCCGTCGGATCCGGCGCCCGGACTCGATGTGGTTGCGCACGCGGAGCAGGTAGCTGTCGGTGTGCAGTTCCTCGGCTGGGCGGGTCTGCCCGGCCAGGAACTGGCGCAGTTCCTCTTCCTCCTCGGGCACGGTGTAGCTGGGCAGGGTCTCCAGGCGGAATGCCTCGTGTTGGAAGGAGTCGAAGAACTCCCGCCAGGCGTCACCTTCCAAGTGCACGGGCGGCCTCCTCGATCAGGTGTGTGGGGATCTCGACCGCGGCCTCTCCGGGGGAGGGGGTGAGGCCGGTGGTGTCGGTCAGGAGCGCGCCCTGCACGACGACGGTCCCGTTGTCGGTGGAGTAGATTCCCGGGCAGTCATCCCGGTTGCAGTCGCCGGAGAGCTTCTCGAACTTCATGGCATGGCCCTTTCCGAAAGGGTCGAAACGGAATTTACAGTAGAGAGGTGCTCGGGCCCGGTCAATCTCTGGCCGGATATTCCTGCCTGGGAATAAATCCGGGCTGTGCGGACGGTTGCGCGCTGTTTGTGTGGAGCGGTGATTCGGTGGAAGCCGGGGGCGCAGTTGGTTATGCCGCCTTCCAGCGGAAGACTGCTCCGTCT
Organism: Nocardiopsis sp. CNZ308; assembly: GCF_004217075.1. Classification (NCBI taxonomy): domain Bacteria; kingdom Bacillati; phylum Actinomycetota; class Actinomycetes; order Streptosporangiales; family Nocardiopsidaceae; genus Nocardiopsis; species Nocardiopsis sp. CNZ308. The sequence goes on from NZ_SHKJ01000001.1 coordinate 5,654,519, forward strand.
CTGAGCCCGAGGCGTGTGCGGGTACACCACGGCCGCCTCGTGGACGGTCACCTCCGGCAGTGGCTCGTCGGCTTTGTCGTACCTGATCCGGGCTCCCCACGAGGATGCGCGGACCGGCTCGTGGCGGCTCTACGGGGTGGGGGCGGGTTCGTCCGGTTGGTTGAGGAGGGTGGCGATGTGTTCTTTGGGGTAGCGGCGTGCTCCGCCGGGGGTGCGGAAGGGTTTGAGGACGTTGTCCCATTGGCCTCGGTGGAGGCTGCGGGGTCGGATGTTGAAGAGTTGGGCGACTTCGCTGGGTGTGAGGACGTCGGGGCGGCCGTCGAGGAGGTAGCTGTAGTCGGGCATGAGGGGCTTTCCGTTGGTGTCCGGTGGGGTCGATGAGGGCGCGCACCGCCAGGGGTTCGCCCGCGTTTCCCGTCCAAGGCCAGGCGCACCAGCTCCGCGATGGTGAGGTGGCGTGCTACGTCGTGAGTGACGCGGGTCAGATGGGCGGTCTCGGCCAGCGGGTCCGCCCGGGTTCGGATCACGGTCAGGTCGTGGGGCGCGGATGCGGGCACAGGTCTCCTTGTTCCTGATCATGGAGGGGCGTAGACGTTGTGGCCGCGGTCGCGGGGAGGGCCACGGGGCCCTCACCGCACGCGGTCATGAGGACCGCTCGAGGAAGGCGCGGACCTCCCCGAGGTCGTAGAGAATCGTGGTGTCTGTGTCGAGCGAGGTGAGGGTGTATACCGCCCCGAGCATGCGCCGTTCGCGGGTCAGGACGAGTCCTCGCTGCGCGGCCTGCCATCGGACCTCTTCGAAGGCGGTACGAATCTGGTGGGGCCGGTCGGAGGTGCCGGGGCGGCGCGGAGGGCGTGACGACCTGTTCTTCATGGGTTCGTGCGCTGTGGTGGGATGGACAACTTCATGCTCTTTCGAGGTCTCGGGATGAGGCGGGGGCACCGGCTTCCCGGCTCCGATGCCCCGCGTATCCGGTGGTATGTCACCGGGGAAGCTGCCCTGTGCCCTGGGTGGGGCGGCGTTGTGGTGTGGGGCCCGGACCCGAGGTGTCTGGTTTCCTGGGGCCCGGGTGGGTGCGGCGCGGAAACCCCTGACCGGACGGTGGGGTGCGTCATCGCCGGACCAGCTCAGGGCGGCTGGGGCGCCGTCATCGGAGCAGCTCCGCGAAAACGCCGCGCCCGGTGGCCAGGCGCCCCCACGAGGAGGCGAGCGCGTCGACCAAGAGCAGGCCGCGGCCGTGCTCGTCCAACAGCCCGGGGCTGGCGGGGTGGAGAGGGTGTGTGTTCTCGAAGGGGCCGCCGTCCCGGACTTCGATGCGAATCCGGTCAATGTAGATGAGGGCCCTGACCGCGAACTGTCCGTCAGCGGTTCCGCTGCGGGTGTGCTCGATGGCGTTGGTCGCCAGCTCGGAAAGCACGAGGGTGATGTCCTCGGGTGGTTTTATGCCCTGGTCGGTGAACCGCTCGTCCAACCAGGCACGAGCAGCTTTGACGGAGACGGCGGTCCCGGGAAAGCTGGCCCGACCCCTCCAGACGAGAGCCTGGTCGTGTGTGAGGGCGAGCATCAGCACCCCCTCGCGGTGCTGGGCATCGACTCCGCATGGAGCCTCAGGCGTGCGGTCGGAATGTCGAGGCCATACACGGTGTGAGGGTTACGGCGGGCTTTCCTACAAGGAGGGGCCGTCTCAAACCAGCGCGTACTGGTCCCGTGTGCTGTGGCGTCGGTATGCTCCTGCATGTCTCACCTCAGGTCATTTCAGGTCAGGTGGGGCGTCACGCCCTGGAGCCGCCGTTACCCGGCACCAGGGCGTTTTCTGTTGTGGATGTCCGCGACGCGCATCCCTCCACGAGAGATCGGAGCGAGGCCTTCCGCTTCACTCCTCGTGCAGCCAGACGAAAGGGTGCGACCGGTACTGGCCACAGAGGTCTGCAAAAATCTCCGCACGCCAGCGACATGGGCCGTTACGGTGAGACAACCATCTCCACGCCCTCATCGGTACGGGTGCGTGGCCACGGACCCTGCCAAAGCTGCCAAAGGTATTTCGGAGTGCGGAATGCGCGGCCCCAACCTGAAACTGAAGGCTGTGATCGCTGAGCTCGGGTGGTCACAGCAACAAGTCGCCGCCCGATTCGTTCGGGTAGCCAAGGAGATGGGGCACTCTGACCTGCTGAGTGTGGGCCGTTCCACCGTCTCCATGTGGGTCACGGGCACGCAGCCACAGGGACACGCTCCAGACGTGTTGTGCGAGACGCTCTCCCGAGGGCTGCTGCGTCCCCTGCGTCTGGAGGAGATCGGGCTGGCTCGTTCCTCCGCTCCGTCTGTCCAGAACCCTTGGGAGGCGGATACCCTGGCCGCGCTGGCCGAGCTTGGGAGCGACGTGCACAGAAGGCAATTCATCGGCACTGCCGTGTACTCAGTCACCGGGCTTGCTCTGCCGGGGTCCTCCTGGTGGAGTGAGAGCGTGGATCGTGCCCGATCCCGTCCGCTCAGCCGTGGAACAGTCACGCAAGGAGACGTTGAGGCGATCCGGGACGCGACCCGCCTCTTTCAACGCCTGGACCAGCAGCGCGGCGGAGGCTACGGGGCTTCGACCGCCAGCGTGTTCCTGACCGAAGAGGTCCTCCCGGCTCTGCGCAAGCAGGCACCCGAACGGATTCGCAGCGAGTTGTACACCGCCGCCAGCGAACTGGTGTACGTCCTCGGTTGGTCCTCCTTCGACGCCAACCGACACGGCACGGCGCAGCGTTTCTTGCAGCTTTCGGTCAAGCTCGCCGCCGAGGCCGGGGACCGGGCCCTGGCCGGTCACGTACTGCGGGCACTGGCACACCAGGCCATGGACCTCGGGCACTTCCCGCAGGCCGCGAGTCTGACAGCCGCCTCCATGGACGGCGCCTGCTACCGTGCCGCTGGCCCTCGCGAGCGGGCTCTCCTCGGTGTGGTGCACGCCCGCAGCCTCGCCTGCGTGGGTGACCACAAGGCATCAGCGCGTGCCCTCCTTCAAGCCGAGGACGACCTGTCGGACGCCACGGAAGGGCAGGACGAACCGGGCCGCATCTGGTTCTTCGCCCAGGCCAGTCTCGCGCACGAAACCGCCCGTACCCTCTACACGATGGGCGACCTCGGTTCTGCGGAGCGCGAGTTCAAGCGCAGTGTGCGGCTGCGCCCCGCCGAGTTCTCCCGAACCCACGCCGTGACCCTTGGCTACCTCGGTGAGATCCAAGCGGCCCGTGGGGAGATCGAAGCGGCCTGCTCCACGTGGACACAGGCGCTGGACACGATGGAGGGAGTGCGGTCGGGACGGGCCAAGAACACCGTGCAGACGATGCGCACGGTACTCGGCACCGTGCGTGGGCGCGGGATCCAAGCGGTACGCGAAGTCGACAACAGGGCCGCTGAGATCCTACGTGTAACCTGATCCGGCTCTTCCCCTCAGTCCCGGAGGACCGCTCGTGGAGATCACGCTCACCCCTATCGCGACCGTCGTCGGCGAGCGCAGCGAAGTTGCTGACGACTACTGGGGAGGGGTGCGGTCGATCATCCGGCTCAACGAAGACCTGCCGGTAAGCACCCTCCAGGGGTTGGAAGAGTTCTCCCACATCGAGGTCGTCTGGCATTTCAGCCGAGGGTCGGAAGCCGACATCCACCTCGGATCGCGGCACCCCCGAGGGAACGCGGCCTGGCCGGAGACTGGAACGTTCGTGCACCGCAACCACCGGCGCCCTGCGCGGATCGCTGTCTCCCATCCGCGGCTGCTCCGGGTCGAGGGCCAGGATCTGCACGTGGAGGACCTGGACGCTGTGGACGGTACTCCCGTTCTCGACATCGCACCATGGTTTGTCGAGTTCGGCCCCAGGGGTGAGGTGAGTCAGCCCCGTTGGCCTGGAGAAATGCTCAGTAACTATTGGGAAGCACCCAAATCCTGAAATTAAGTACTGGCTTTATGGTAAGCCATGCATGGGGTGGGAAGAAGCGTACTCAACTGCCCTCCGTTTTGAGAGTGGCCCCGGCCGAGTTCTGCGGTCGAGCGTGTCCTGAAAAAATTCTTCCCCTCTGGTCATCCTGCTGGCGAGTGCGGCCCTGACATGGTGCTCACTGCTTGCTCACTCTGCCATGTGTGCAGGTGGGGGCGGGTTCATATGAGGTTCACCGCTGGTGCTGCGAGGGCCTCGCGAGTGCGTGGCTCGCGCCCCCTTGACTGATTCTTTACCCTCGTGACCACGAATTGAGCGCCCGCTGAGTGGTTCCCGAATGCGCGGTGAACCCGTTGTGAACCCTGCCTGAGAACACCACCGTGTTCCATGCGGATGTCATTTCTCGCTCGTATCCGAGGGGGCATCCGTGGTTTTTGCACCGTCACCGCTGGCAGTCGTCGAAACCGGCTTCGTCCGCCTGTCACCCACCCACCTGACCCTGCGGGGGACCGACGTCCACCCCTGGCTCCAGAACCGCATCTACTCCCTGTACGAGCTGCGCGATGTCCTGATGGATGAGGGCACTCCGCACGAGGTGCGCGACGCGGTCTGGCGGCACACCATCCGCGCCGCCCGCCTGTCCCAGGACTGGATGGTCGGAGCGCTCGGGCTGTGCCTGCCCGTTCTGCGGTCCACGGCTGGGAGGGCTTGCCGGGGTCTGAGCGCGGACGGGGTGGACGTGGTGGAGTCCGCGATCGTGTGCGAGGTGGTCCACCGGGTCCGCACCATCAACCTGAACTACGCCCGGCTGGTGTGGTACCTGACCCGGCCCGCGCACCGCGTCGCGCTCTCGGCGCGCAGGCACGAGCGGCAGGCGCCGATCCCAACCGAGGACTCGGGGCGCCAGGAGGACCTCGATTCGGGGGTTCAGGCCAGTCCGGACCTGTTGCTGGTGTCCGCGGTGCGGGTGGGCGTCCTCTCGCGGGCGGAGGCGTGCTTGATCGCCCGGACCAGGTTGGAGAACGTCCCTTTGGCCGAGGTCGCGGAGCAGGCCGAGGTGCCCTACAAGACGTTGGCCAAGCGCCGTGAGCGTGCCGAAGCCCGGCTGGTAGCGGCGGTGCACGCGGGTGAGGTGGTGGTCGCTGACGCCCTCGTCCGTCTCGAAGTTCCGCACGTGCGCGAGCGTGCGGCTCTGCGGCTGTTGACGGCTGTGCCGACTCCTGGGAAGTCGTTGTCGCATTCGCCTCTGCCGGTGGCTTCTTAGGGGACCAGATACGGGCACTGGGCCCCGGCGCACAGCACCGGGTGTCCGGTGCCCGGCCGGGAGCCGAGGACGTCGAGGGGGAACAGGTGACAGCAGCTTCAGGGGCGGGACAGCACGTGGTTCGGTGGGCGGTAGTGCTCTTTGCCGCCGCCGGGGCGGCCGTGTGGTGGGTGGTGGCGGGCGACGACGCGGCGTGGGTGTGGGCGGCCGAGGCCACCGCGGAGTCGGCTGAGGAGGAGACCACCGAGCTGCGCCAGGTCGTGAACCGCATCCGCATGGTCATCATCGCCCTCGCGTCAGCGTTGGGAACGTTGTTCTTGACGATCGCGGCGGTGCGGTGGCTGGCCGCCAACGGTGAGGTCGGCGCCATCGACGGCGCCAAGCGCGCCCTGACCGGAACGGCGGTCGGCTACGGCATCGCGATCCTGGCCACGGTGCTCATGGACATCGTGGAGTGGATCGTCAGCGTGGGCGGGGCCAGCGAGTGAGCCCCGCCCCGTGGGGACGGGGTCCGGCCAGCCCGGAACCGACCCCTTCCGACGATCCGCTCCCGGAACCCGAAGACCCCGGGGCCCAACCCGAACCCGAGCCAGAGCCGGAGGAGGTACCGGCTCCGGAACCGGAGATCACCGACGACCCGCTCCCACCCCCGCAGGATGAGCGTGAGGACGAGCCGCCGCTGCGGGAGCCGTCCGAGGTGCCGGTGGAGGTGGACGCCGACGAGGACGTCTTCGACTGCGGCCTGGTCGATCCGGGCTGTCACGTGTCGAACTGGTTCGCTGACTTCGTCGTCAGTGGTCTGAACCCGGCCCTGGGGTGGCTGGCCGAGAAGGCCTTCCACACCCCGGAGCCGACCGAGGGCATGCAGGCCCTGCACGGCGGCATCCTGGCCACCAGCAACACGCTCTTCGTACTGCTCATCGTGGCGGGCGGGATCGTGGCCATGGGTTACCAGACGGTGCAGAGCCGCTACTCGGCCGCCGACATCCTGCCCCGGGCGGTGTTCGCCTTCGTGGCCTCGAACTTCTCGCTGTGGGCGGCCCGGGAGATGATCCGGGCCTCCAACCAGATCTCCGCGGCCATCGGGGCCCGCGGCATCGACGCACACGAGGCCGCGGAGAACCTGCGCGACCGCATGGAGGTGATCCTGGAGGAGGCGCTGGTCTTCACCATCCTGCTCCTGGTGGTCGTGGTGGTGCTGCTGGTGGTGTGGATGGTCACCGAGGCGGTGCGCATCTGCATGGCCATCGTGTTGACCATCGCCGCGCCGCTGCTGCTGATCTTCCACGCCCTGCCGCAGACCAACCGGATCGCGGAGCTGTGGTGGAAGTCCATGGCGGGCCTGTGCGCGATCCCGATCGCCCAGTCGATCGTGTTCATCGCCATGGCCAGGCTGTTCTTCGAGGGGCAGATGACGATCTTCGGATCGCTGCGCCAGACCGCCGCTGCGCCGGAGCCGGATCCCGGTCTGGTTCTGGACACCGGGATCGGGCCCGAAACGACCGTGGTGCTGGCCAGTAGTGTGCTCGCCGCGCCCAGCGACGCCGACGCGGGTGACGCGGGTTGGCTGATGAACATCATGCTGCTCCTGGTCCTGCTGTACGTGCAGATCCGGATCGGCTCCTGGGTGATGAAGCTGGTCTGGCAGCCCAACCCGGGCACCTCGCCTATCGCCGCGATCTTGAAGAACATCGCGTGGATGATGGCGTTTCGCTCGGTCAGCAGCATGCGCCTGCCGTCCGCTCCGGCGTCGTCGCTGAAGTGGCAGTTCTTCTCACCGCGCACACCCGGCCGCAAGCTGCCCCGCTACACGCCCAAACCCGCCGCTGGAATGCAGCAGCCACAACTTCAGGCGTGGTGGTACCGGCCCTACCACCCGCCCCGCTACCCGGCCGGAGCCGTGCCCGCCGCACCCGGCGGAGCCCTGCCCGGCCCCGGCGGCGCAGGTCACCCACCCGCAGGTGGGGGCCACCCCGGCTACGGCCCGCACGGCTTCGGTCCCGCTGGCGGTCCTCTACCCGGCCCCACCGGTGCTTGGCCCGGCTCCTCCGGTGGCCCGCCGTGGCCGGGAGGCCGTGCCCGAGGACCGCTCGCCCTACCCGGGCAGCGCGCCCTGCCTCCGATCCCGCCACCGCGCCCGGCACCGCCCGCAGCGGTGCGCCGCGAACTGGAGGTGGGCCACATGCCCGGCTCGCCCAGGACCGGACAGCAGGTCCTCTTTCCCCGACCGGATCGGCCACCGGGCCGATCGGCGCCCTCCGCGCCGCCCGAGCGCCGGTGGCGCCAGGGGGTCCTGCCGACCCCGCCGCCGGTACGCGTTCCCGACCGCCGCGCCGTGCAACGTCTGGGCCTGCCGGACCCGGCGCCCCGGCCCTCGGCGGGGCTGCGCCACCTGCCCGGCATGCCGCCGCTGGCCTGGGGCAAGCCGCCGCACGTCAAGGGTCAGCGGGCGCTCTTTCCCAACCCCAAGCGCGTGTGGAAGCAGTACGGACTCTTCCCGCGCCCCGACCGCGACACCAAGTGATCCCCGAGTGAGGAAGGAAACCGTGTGACCACCGACGAGGCGTCCGCGTGGAGGGGACGCATCCCCGCTGACATCGACCGGCCCGAACCGGTCCTGTTCAACCTGACCGCACGCCAGTGCCTGATCATCGCCCCGGTTCTGGCGGGGGCGTGGGGCGCCTACCTGCTCCTGCGGGAGGCGGTGCCGCTGTGGCTGTTCGTGATGGCCTTGGCCCCCGTCCTGGGCACGGCCATCGCCCTGGCCCTGGGGGAGCGCGACGGCCGGGGCCTGGAGCAGGTCGCGGCCAGCGCCCTGGCCTGGGCGCGCGCACCCAAGCACCTGGTCCCCGCACCTTCAGGACACGTCCCCGCGCTGCCCCGGTGGGCGCCCCGGCTGCGGCGCGGCCCACGGCTGGCACCGCTGCGGCTTCCGGCCTCAGCGATCTCTCCGCAAGGAGCGGTCGACCTGGACGGCCGGTGCGCGGTCATGATCGCCTGCACCACCCTGCCCTTCCAGCTCGCCTCGGGACGTGAACAGGACCAGGTGCTGGCTGCCTTCGCCGGAGTGCTGGACGCCCTGGTCGAACCGGTACAGATCCTCGTCCAGCGGCGCAGCGCCGACCTGGGCGAGTTCACCGCGATGCTGCGCGACAACGCGACCCGCTTGCCGCACCCGGCGCTGGCCGAGGCCGCCACGGCGCACGCCGACTTCCTAGACGAGCTGACCGCCACACACGAGCTGTCCCACCAGCAGGTGCTGGTGGTGGTGACCGCGGCCGGTGCCGCCCGCCGTGCGGGTCCTGCTCTGCTGCGCAGGGCCGCCGACACCGCGGACCGCCTGGCCGCCCTGGGTATTCGCACCCAGGTCCTGGACGCAGACGAAGCCGCAGATGCCCTGCGGGCATCGATGACCGCCCCGGAAACTCGCCTCACCGACTCCGACCCGGACGCCTACGAGCCCCTGGGCGTCGACGACCGAGCAGAGATCGACCACCCCGCACACACTGGCACCACCGAGCAGAAGGAGCACTGATGGTTTTGCGCAACCTGCGGGCACGGCCCGGATCGCCCGAGCTGGGCGGGCCAGCGCTGCGCCTGGGGCCACGTCATGTGGAGGTCGAAGGCGGGGTGTGCCAGACCCTCATCGTCACCGGGTACCCGCGCGAGGTCGCCGCCGGATGGGCTGAGCCCCTGCTGACCTATCCCGGGCAGCTCGACATCTCCTTCCATCTGGAGCCGGTGCCCGCTCCCACCGCCGCCGCACGGCTGCGCAAGCGCCGGACCCGTCTGGAGTCGGCTCAGCGCACCAGCACCTCCCAGGGACGGGTGCAGGACCCGCATCAGGTGACGGCGGCCATGGACGCCGCCGAGATCGCTGACCGCATCGCCACCGGCCAGGGCCGCCTGTTCCGGGTGGCGGTCTACGTCACCGTGCACGCCCCCGACCTGGAGGCCCTGGAAGCTGAGCTCCAACAGGTGCGTGCGCTGTGCTCGTCCCTGCTGGTGGACGCGGTCCCGGCCACGTTCCGTCCGTTGCAGGGGTGGGTCTCCACGCTGCCGCTGGGCACCGACGCGCTGGGGATGGGTCGGTCGATGGACACCGACGCCGCAGCGACCCTGCTGCCGTTCACCTCACCCGAGCTGGTCGCTGACCTGGGCGAGACCACGGTCGTCTACGGCACTAACCCCTACTCGTCGGGGCTGGTGGCCTGGGACCGGTTCTGCGGCGGCCTGGACAACCACAACGCAGTAATCCTGGCCCGTTCTGGGGCGGGTAAGTCCTACCTGGCCAAGCTCGAAGTCTTGCGGTCGCTGCTGGTCGGGGTGGAGGTCGCGGTCATCGACCCCGAGGGCGAGTACCTGCGCCTGGCCGAGGAGGTCGGCGGCACCGTTGTGCGCCTGGGCACCGAGGAGGGGCGGCTGAACCCCTTCACTCTCCCTGAATTCGAGGCGGATGAGGGGGGCCAGGCGTTCACGTCGCGGGCGCTGTTCCTGCACACTCTGGTCACCGCGATGGTCGGCCAGATGTCCGCGACCGAGAAGAGTGTGCTGGACCGGGCGATCATCACCGCCTACGCCGGGGCCGGGATCACGCGCGACCCCGCCACCTGGGCCGGGCCCGCGCCGGTACTCGCCGACCTGGCCGCCGCGTTGGAGGACACCGCGACCGATCCCGGCACGGGGGAGGAGCCCGCTCGCGCCGCCCAGCAGCTGGCGGGCCGCCTGGAGCCCTTCGTCCGCGGATCGCACGCGACCCTGTTCGAGGGGTCCTCCACCGATCGCGTGGGCGGGCACCTGACCGTGGTCTCGCTCAAGGAGCTGCCCGACGAGGTCCGCTCTGTGGGGGTCTTGATTGCGTTGGACGCGATCTGGCGTCACGTCACCGCGGGAACACCGGCCCGGCCCCGCATGGTCGTGGTCGACGAGGCGTGGCTGCTGCTTCAGGACCCGTCCGCGGCCCGCTACCTCGCCCGGCTGGCCAAAGCCGGACGCAGGCACTGGGCCGGGCTCACCCTCATCACCCAGGACGTGGGCGACGTGCTCGGCACCGAGCTGGGGCGGGTGGTCATCGCCAACGCCGCCACCCAGGTCCTGCTCAAGCAGGCCCCGCAGAACCTGGACCAGGTGGCCGAGGCGTTCCACCTCTCCTTGGGGGAGGCCCACCTGGTCGGTACCGCGCCCCGGGGCTCGGCACTGCTGGTCGCCGGACACCAAAGGGTCGGCTTCCACCCGATCGCCTCACCGGCTGAACACCGGCTGATCACCTCCGACCCGGCGGAACTCGCCGCCCAGCGGGCGGAGGCCTTCGAGGAGGACGAGCAGCAGGACGAAGCCCCCGGTGCCGATATGGACGGATGCGACATCGAGGAGCTGGTGTGATGGCCGACTTCCTGTTGAGCGGCGGGTTCTTCCTGCTGCTCGCGACCATTCCGCTGGCCGGAGCAGTGGTATGTGCGGCCCTGGCCGGAACGCGCCTGGCCCGCCACCGCTACCTGTCGGCGGACGCGCGGGTGGTGGAGATCCTGCCTCCACCCCACGCGAGCCTGGAGAACGCGACCGCGTTTTGGAACCACACCCTGGGACTTCTCAAACCGCGCTGGTCGCGGTGGCTGCTCCAACCCCACCTGGCACTGGAGGTCGTCGCCTCAGCGGCCGGGATCCGTTTCCAGGTGTGGGTGCCAGGCGCGGTACCGCCGGGGACGGTGGAGCGTGCCATCTGCGCGGCCTGGCCCGGCGCCACCACCTCCACCCGCCATCTCGCCCCCGATGAATCGCCGCTTCCCGCAGGGACCTACACCACCGGAGGCTTTCTCCGGCTGGGTCGCGCCGAAGCGTTCCCGCTGCGAACCAAGTTCGACGACGACCCGGCCCGACCGCTGCTGGGGGCGATGGAGGACCTGGTCGAGGGTGAACACGCCCTGGTACGGATCACCGCCCGACCGGCCACGGGCTGGCGGGCCGCGCGGGCCCGCCGAGCGGCGGCCCGCCTGCACGGCCACACCGGGATGGCGACATACCTCGTCGACGCCCTGGACCCCACCGCTCACGGCACCGCCCGCAGCCGACCACCGATCCTTCCCGGGACGGGGGACGACGTGCGCGCGATTTTGACCAAGGCGTCCTCACCCCGGCTGGCGTGCGCTATCACCTACATCCTGGCCACCACACACGACAGTGACCAGGCCAAGCAGCGCCTGCGGGGACGGGCACACGGGATCGCCTCGGCGTTCGCCGCGTTCACCTCCGGAACCAACCACCTGGATCGTCGCTTCATGTTCCGGCCCGCCTGGTGGCTGGCCCACCGGTTCCTGGGGTACGGGTTCCTGCTCTCCACCGCCGAGCTGGCCGGGATCGCGCACCTGCCCACCGACACCACCGTCCCCGGCCTGATCCGGGCCGGGGCACGACCGGCGGCACCGTCCCCGGCGGTTGCGCGCGGGGGCGAGAACACCCGGGTGGTCGGTGACAGCGACGCCGGCACCCGCCGCCCGGTCGCCTTGGGCGTGGTCGAAGCACGCCAGCACACCCACGTCCTGGGCAAGACCGGTTCGGGCAAGTCCACCCTGCTGGCCAACCTCGTCCTTCAGGACGCCGAGGCCGGTCGGGCGGGGCTGGTGATCGACCCGCGCGGGGACCTGGTCACCGATGTCCTGGCCCGCCTGCCCGAGGACGCGGTGGACCGGGTGGTGCTCTTCGACCCCGACGACCAGGCACCGCCGCCCCGGTTGAACCTGCTCCAGGGCGGCGACCCCGATTTCACCAGCGACACCGTGGTGGGCATCTTCCGCAGGATCTACGCCGAGTACTGGGGGCCCAGGACCGACGACATCCTGCGGGCGGCCACACTCACCCTGACCCGCGCAGGCGACCCGAACCTGACGCTGGGCGATGTCCCGCGCCTGCTGGCCGACGACACGCTACGAGCCGAGACCCTGGCCAAGGTCACTGCCCGCACTGGCGAGGACGAGGCCCTGGAGGACTTCTGGGATTGGTACTCCGGGCTGACGGTGTCGGCCCGAAGCGCGGTGACCGGGCCGGTGCTCAACAAGCTCCGGACCGCGCTGCTGCGCAAGTGGGTGCGCCAGGTGGTGGCCTCAGGCCCGTCCACGGTGGACCTGCCGACCCTGTTCGACACCGGCTACCTGGTCCTGCTCCGGCTGCCCAAGGGACGCCTGGGCGAGGACACCAGCTCGCTGATCGGCAGCTTCGCCCTCGCGGCGACCTGGCAAGCGGTGACCGCCCGCATCCACACCCCCGAGCACCAGCGCAAAGACCTGTGCGCGTACGTGGACGAGTGCCAGAACTTTCTCAACCTTCCGGGCTCGCTGGAGGACATGCTGGCCGAGGCCCGCGGCTACCGGCTCGGGTTGACCCTGGCCCACCAGGAACTGGGCCAGCTCCCCGCCGACCTGCGCAAGGCGGTCTCGGCCAACGCGCGCACGAAGGTGTACTTCTCCGCCTCGCCCGACGACGCGGTGAGCCTGCAACAGCACACCCTGCCCGTGCTGGGGGCCTATGACTTGACCCATCTGGGCGCTTACCAGGCCGTGGTCCGCCCTCTGGTGGGTGCCAAGGAGCAGGGAGCGGCCACGGTGCGCACCCGCCCGCTGCCGCCCGGGATCGCGGGCCGGGCCACTCAGGCCAGGGAGGCGGCGCGGTGCCACGGGGCGAAGGACGGGGCACCTCCCTCCGAGGTCCGAGGAGAGCAGGGGAGGACCGCATGACCGCCTCTGGACGAGTGGGGCACGGCCCCGAGCGCACCGAGTACGCGAGCGCTCTGGTGTGGCTGGCTCGCCGGGTGACGCCCAGGGACCGGGAGATCCTCGGCGGGTTGTACGACCACCACGTCATGACCACCCACCACATCCACAGGCTCTACTTCCCGGACTCTGAGCCCCGCCGCGCGCGCAGGAGGCTGCTCATGCTCCACCAGTACGGGCTCCTGGACCGGTTCCGTCCCTTCTTTGCCCAGGCGCGGGTGCCCGACCACTGGGTACTCACCCAGACCGGCGCCGCGCTGGTCGCCGAGAACCGCGGCATGGATGCCAAAGAGCTGGGATTCCGGCAGGACCGGGTACTGGCCCGCGCACACTCGGGGCGGCTCGGGCACATACTCGGCCTGGTCGAGTGCCTCACCCTGACCACCGAGTCGGCCCGGAGCACTTCCGAAGCGCGCCTGGTGCGCTGGGACAACGAGCGCGAGTGCGCGCGCCGATGGGGCCGCCACATCCGTCCCGACGCCTACATGTGCTGGCACCAGGACGGGCTCGCACTGGACGCGTTCTGGGAGTACGACACCGGCAGCGAGCCGCTGACGAAGGTGCAGCGCAAGATGAGGGGATACGCGCGCCTGGCGAGGGAGAGCCGACTGCCGTCGATCGTGCTGTTCGCGGTCCACTCCGACCAGCGGGAGGACAACCTCGCCGCGAAGCTGGCCGGTGACGTCTCCGACCGGGTGGGCGTGTACGTCACCACCCACGCCCGACTGGGGGCACTGGGCCCTGCTGCGGCGGTGTGGCGGACCGCGGACTCCCCGGACCGGCTGCGGCCGGTGGACATCGCTTCACGCCACACGGTCCGGGCCGGGGGAGAGGGGTGATCCGGATCGCGGTCGGCGCGGGCGCGTTCCTGCTGCTGGTGCCGGTGTTCGTCGGCGCGATGGCGGCCAGCGAGCAGGGGCTCTCCGGGGTCCCCCGCGAGGTGGAGGGAATACCCGCTGCGGTGCTGTCCGCCTACGTCCAGGCCGCCGTGCGCCTGGAATCGAAGCACCGGGAGTGCCGGGGGATGACCTGGCCGGTGCTGGCCGGGATCGGGAGGGTCGAGTCCAACCACGCGGCTGGGAGGCAGATCTCCTCCTCGGGGGCTGTGGACCCGCCGATCATCGGTCCGCGTCTGGACGGCGGCGGGGCCGGGGGCAACACCTCACCCCACCGGGACAGTGAGGGAGGGGAATGGGACGGGGACGCCGAGTTCGACCGTGCGGTGGGGCTGATGCAGTTCATCCCCGCCACGTGGGCCTCCCATGGCCTCGACGCGTCCGGTGACGGTGTCGCTGACCCGCACAATGTCTTCGACGCGGCCTGGAGCGCGGCGGTCTACCTGTGCGTCAGCAACCCGGAGGTAGGCGGGGTCGACTTCACTGATGAGGACGACCTGGAGAAGGCGCTGCTGCGCTACAACCACTCGGAGTCCTATGCGGAAGAGGTACGGCAGCACATCGGGCACTACGCCGGGATCGCCGCCCAGACCGAGCACGTCCTCGCCGTGGGCTCCGGAGCGTCCAGCGAGCAGGGCCGGGCAGCGGCGGAGTGGGCGCTGGCCCAGATCGGCAAGCCCTACCTGTGGGGTGGAACGGGGCCGCACGCCTTCGACTGCTCAGGGCTGACGATGCAGGCGTGGGCAGCGGCGGGGGTGTCGATCCCGCGGGTGACCACCGACCAGGTCGAGTTCGGTGCCCGTGTCGGGCTCGATGAGCTCCAACCGGGCGACCTGCTCTTCTACGACACCGGAACCGGTGCGTCCCCCTCACACGTGACCATGTACGTCGGAGACGGGCAGATGGTCAACGCGCCCCGGTCGGGGCAGTCGATCCGCGTCGAGCCGGTCGGCGGCGACTACTACAGCAGCCGGTTCGTGGCGGCCGTCCGTCCCGGCTGACCGGCGCTGAAACGCCCGCTCGGGCACGGGCGCTCGCCGGGTAGGGGATCGGGCCGCTCCGCCGGGCATCGCGGGCACACGGGCCGCTGGGGCGCTGTCACCCGGCGGCCCTTTTTCCGTTCCCATGACTTTTCCGAGCCGAACGGGTTGAAACTTCTCGCGAGTATGGGGAAACATCGCGAACGCGTTCAGTCCGGGTGAACGCAGTCGCTCCTTTTGCCCTGTTTGATTTGCATGCCTGAAATGGTGGTCTTTGTCATGTCTGAATTCGTCATGAACGAAACCCCAAGCGAGGCGGAGGTGGAGGGACTCGTCTCCACGTAGCAGAGCTGGTCGGACAGCGTCGGTTCGGACGAGGAAGCGCAGCTTCGAGGACGTACGGCTTCGAAGCCAATGACACCCGTCCCGATTCAGTCGCTGTCGGCACAGAACCAGAAAAATCCATAAGAGAAAAGAAGGCGCCCCGGGCGGTGCGGGAACACCGACCGGGGCGTGATCCACCACCTGAAGTAGCAGGAGGAAGATCAGTGAGCCATGGTACGGGCCGACACCGAAGGCGTCGACGGGGATGGGCCGAAAGCGTGCGGTGGGCAGTGGGTGCAGTCCTCGCCGCCGTCATCGGAGCAGGGCCTCCCCGGGGAGGAGCCAGCGGACAGGCGGCGTCGCCTCCATCTCTGAAGTCGCAGGGTCCGTCGGCGGCGACGCGTCGGGAACCCGAGTGGATCAGGTACTACGACGAGGCGAGGCGGAGCCGAGAAGTCGGCGCGTTCGACCTCCTCACAGGCACCGGGCAAGTGGAGCGGAACCGTGCGGCGCAGCGGCTGCCGGAACTGGGGTGGTGCGTGGACGACGAGGGGATACGCGCGGTACGCCCTTACCTGGTCGCACACGAGCAACGGCAGCGAAGGGCTCCCGGACGCGTTCCTCCTCGGGAGCCGCAGGGGACGGACGTTCTGGCCGCAGGAGGTCCAGAGGCCGCCGGGGAATGGGATGAGCTGACGTCCCTGGTACGCCAGTGGAAGGCGCAGAGGGAGCGGGTGCCGGTGGCCTGACCTCAGAAAAAGGGTGCGGGGCTGTCTCCTCAGGGAGGCAGCCTTTCGTGTTTCCGCAGGTAGAACGTGCGACATCGAAACCCGGTGGTTCTCTTCACAGTTTTCATCACTGTGAGTACTCGGCGCGCGGTTGTGTTGTCACTCTGAGTATGGCTAGTGTCACCTTTCGAAAGCACGGCATGGAGTCGTGCCCGGTGTGGAAACGGCGGTGAGGGTATGCGTACGCCTGTGGCGCGCTGGATGGCTGTCGCAGCGTCGGCGGTGCTGACAGGATGCGCGGCCCAGGGGAGCGGCCCGGCGGAGACTCCGGCACGCACACCTCCGGTTGTGGCCGCGCCCGCCAGCCCGTCGCCCGAGGAGATGGCGCTCGACGCCTACCACGGTATGTGGAACGTGGTGGTCGAGGGCTCGCACGAGGGAGCGGTGGGCCACCCGGACTTGGACGAGTACGCCACGGGACAGGCGCTCGAACTCACCACGGCCATGTTGCGCGGCGTACACGCCACGGGGGAGCCCCGGATGAACCCGGAGGCAGCGGAGGAGCCCGGGAATCCGCCTTCGGTGTCCATCGAGGACTGCATCGACGACTCGGGGTGGACCGTCCCCGAGGAGGCGACGGATTCCGAGGACAGGAGCGGGCGGAGGTCGGTTACCGCGACCGCCGTCTCCCACGGAGAGCGCTGGCTGGTCGAGGAGCTCTGGCTCGAGGACTACGGGTCGTGTTGACGCGCGGACCCCGACGCCCCTGGCGCGTGTGTCTGGTCGGTGCACTGACCGCGGTAGCCGCTGCTTCCGTACCGGGAGAAGCGGCAGCCGACGGCTTCTTCGCCACGACCGACTGCTCAGGCGGGGAGTGCCGGGTGGGCGCGAGTTCTCCGCCCGCGCCTTCCAGCTCGGGCGGGCGGAGCGCCCCGAAGAACGAGGCCAGGGGAACGGACAAGGCCGAGGAGCCGTGTGTGTTCACCAGCGCCGAGTTCCTGGAGTCCGGCAAGGAGGGGCCTCTGCCGCTTCCCCAGGGGATGGCCAGGTGTGAGGGGGCGGCAGTCGGCGGGGACGCGTCGGGGATTTTCTCCCCCGAGATGCTGGCCGAGCAGGCGCGCGCGGTCATGCGTCTGCCTGAGCCCGTGATCGGCACCGCTCCAGCACCGGACAAACCCCGGTTCGTGAACCTGCCCACCTGGCTGCGGGTCGATGGGGAGGACTGGAGCCCGGTGTCGGTCACCGCGTCGGTCAGCGCCGGGTCGGTGACCGTGGTCGCGGCTCCGGAGCGCGTGGTGTGGGACACCGGGGACGGCCACGAGGTGGTGTGCGCCGGGCCGGGCACAGTCTTCTCCCGCGCCACCGCAGGGGAGGGCGGGTCGCCGGACTGCGGCCACACCTACACCGCCCTGCCGCCGGGCGGGGCCGGGTCAGCGGTGGACGTGACGGCGGTGTGGGAGTGGGGGGTGTCTTGGTCCACCACCGACGGGCGGGGCGGCGCTCTGGAGGACCTGACGACCTCCTCCTCCGTCTCGGTGCCCGTGAGTGAGATCCACTCGGTGGTCACCCACACCCGCTGACAGTACGGAACAGGCGTGGAAGAGGGAGGAGGAGGGATGGTCGCACTCGCGAAACCCCAGCAAACCCATCAGAAAAGTTCGGAACCCCCGGTCGGAGGTGGTTCCGGGGAATGGGAGTCGGTGCGGTTGGCGGCGGCCTCGCGCCGCCGGTGGAAGTGGGGGTTGCTGGCCGGGGCGCTGATCACAGCGGGAGGTGTGGCAGGGGCCTGGGCTGGGCTGGCCGGAGAGGGGACGCGCACGGTCGCGGTCCTCACCTCCGATCTTCCCGCCGGACACCTGATCACGACCGCGGACGTGGCCTCGGTGGACCTGGCTGAGGCTGAAGGGCTCCGGCTGCTCACCCCTGAGGTAGCCGAGGGAATGGTGCTGACACGGCCGGTGCCCGCTGGATCCCCGCTGGTGGCGGGTTCGGTCTCCGACAGTGCCCTGTGGCCGGAACCGAGGCAGGCGGTGGTCGCGGTGCCCGTGATCGCCGCCCCGGCCGACCTGGCGGAGGGAACGACCGTGGACCTGGTCACCCTGGCCGCGCCCGGGGAGGAGACCGGGGACGACGGCGCGGAAGACCTCTCCGGTGTAGTGACGGGGCTGGTCCACCGTGTGGCCGCGGCCGAGGACAGTTTCGGGGGAGGCCAGCAGGTGGTTGAGGTGGTCCTGCCCCGGGACGAGGCCGCGAGCTTCTCCCGGGCAGCGGCAGGCCAGGAGGTCCAGATCGCGGTGGTGAACCCGCATGAGAACGCCCACGCGGAAGAAGGTGCGGAATGATCGTCGCGGTGTGCTCCCTGAGCGGGGCTCCGGGGGTGACGAGCCTGGCCACCGCGCTCGCGGCCTGCTGGCCCTCGACTCCCCTGACAGTGCCGGTGCTGGTCGAAGCCGACGCTTCCGGCGGGGACATCGCCTCCTGGCACGGTATCGGCCTCAACGGTGATGTGGGCCTGGTGTCGTTGGCCGCCGCCTCCCGCGCCTCGGTTCCGGCTCCGGCCTCCGCCGAGGCCTGGGCGCAGGCCGGTGTGCGGGACGCGGTCTCGGCCGGTGTGCCGCTGCTGCGCCACGCGGTGGAGCTTCCCGGAGGGCTCCGGGCGGTGCCCGCTCCCGCCGATCCGCTGGAGGCGGGGCGCGCGGTGGACGCGCTCGCCCGCAGTCCCCACCTGTTGAAGTCGGGGAGGGCGACCGTGGTCGACGTGGGGCGTGCGGTGCCGGGGTCCGCGGGGGCGGCCCTGCTCCGCCACGCCGACGCGGCCGTGGTCCTCACCGAACCGGGGGACGTGGGCAGTGCGACCCGCCTGCGGGTGTGCGCCCCGGTGCTGGCCTCACTGCGACGGGAGGGGGTGCGGGTGGGGCTGGCCGTCGCCGGTGCCTGCCCGCACGCCGACAGCGAGGTGTCCCGGGTCGCCTCAGCACTGCCCGTGTGGGCGCGCGTCCCCCACGACACGGTGGGGGCCGCGCTGGTGCGGGGAGAGCACCGCCCGCCCACCCGCCTGCGGGACCGGATGGCCGCGTGGCGCTCCCAGCACCGGGACCCCGACGGCCTGGAGTGGATGCCATTGATCAGGGCCGCCAAGGCACTGGCGGAGCTGTGCGACGACTTCTCCGGCATCGGTATGGCGTCCGGAGCGCGGAACGCGGTGGAGGTGAGCGCGGCATGACGGCGGCTCCCGAACTCCCGCGCCCGGTTCTCGCACCCGACAGCGGCAACGGCGAAGACTCCCTGCGCAGCACGGCGGTGGTCCTGACGGACCGGATCACCGAACAGCTCGCCACCCGCCCCCACGAGGCCGCGGACGCTGAGTACGTGGGGCGGCTCGTGGACGCACTCCTGGAGGAGCGCGCCCGCACGGCCCTGGTCCGAGGGCAGGGAGCACTCGCTCCGCACGAGGAGGTACGGCTGCGCCAGCTCGTGCTGGACCACGTCCTGGGCCTGGGGCCTCTGGAGGAGCTGCTGGCCGAGCCGGGGGTGCAGAACATCCATATCACCGGGAACGACGAAGCCGTGGTCGACTTCGGCGGAGGGCGGCGGGAGCGCCGTCCGGCCGTGGTGGACGCGGACACCGACCTCGTGGCGCTGGTGCAGCGGGCCGCTGTCCGCGCACCGGGCGGGGAGCGCCGTTTCGACACGGCCGCGCCGATCCTGTCCATGGAGCTGCCGAGCGGGGAGAGGCTGTCAGCGGTCATGTCGGGGGTCGCGGCCCGCCCGACCGTGACCATCCGCCGCCACCCCGCCGAGTACCTCACCCTGGGGAACCTGGCCAGGTCGGGGATGGTCGACCAGAACGCCCGCGACCTGCTGGTCGCTGCGGTGAGGTCGCGCCTGAACGTCATCGTCTCGGGAGCCACGAACGCGGGCAAGACCACCCTGCTCCGCGCCCTGCTGGGCACGGTGGAGGCCGAGCGGATCATCACCGTCGAGGACTCCCTCGAACTGGGGCTGCACCGCCACCTGCGGGGCGCCGACGTGGTCGCGTTGCAGGGCCGTCCGGCCAACATCGAGGGCCTGGGCGAGGTGACCCTGGCGGAGCTGGTGCGCGCGGCGCTGCGGATGTGCCCGGACCGGGTGATCGTCGGGGAAACCCGGGGCCCGGAGACGATCGCACTGCTGAACGCCATGAGCATGGGCACGGACGGGTCGATGTCCACCATCCACGCCTCATCCAGCCAGCAGGTGTTCGCCAAACTGGCCGCGTACTGCGCCCAGTCCCCGGAGCGGTTGAGCGCCTCGGCGACCGCGCTGCTGACCGGGGCGGCGGTGCACCTGGTGGTGCACATCGACACCGCCCGGACCGGGGAACGGGTGGTCACCAGCATCCGGGAGATCGCCGGGTCCGAAGGGGAACAGGTCGTCTCGAACGAGCTGTACACCCGGGAGACCGACCAGCCCGCCGGAGCGCTCGTGTGCGCCCCGAGCGGTGTGGTCGGCCAGCGCCTGGCCCGTGCCGGGTACGCGGTGCGGGGGTGGGTTTGATGCCGGACTGGATCGTGGCCGCACTCGCCCTCGGCGGAACGCTGGTGGGGGCGGGGATCTCCTGCGCCGCCTACACGGTCAGCCTTATCCCCAGGCCTGCGGTCCCCGCCGGACCCTCTCAGTGCCGTTGGACGACGCCCCTGCGCCAGCGCGGGACCTGGCTGCGCGTGGCCGGTGCCGCGGGCGCGGGTGCGGTGATCGGACTGGTGACGGGGTGGCCCGTGGGTGCGGCGCTCGCCGCAGCGGCCGGGTGGTGGATGCCCGCCCTGCTCGGGCCCGACACTGCCCACCGCACCGAAGCCGACCTGGCCGAGGCATTGGCCTCCTGGGCCGAGCAGCTCAGGGACATGATCACGGGTGCCTCCGGGTTGCACCAGGCCGTCACCGCGACCGTGTCCGTCGCCCCGGTGCCGATCCGCGACCAGGTCGCCGCCCTGGAGGCGCGGCTGCGCGCCGGACAGCCCTTGGAGCAGGCAGCGCAGGCTTTCGCGTGTGAGACCGACTCCGACCTGGCGGACCTGATCGCGATCACCCTGTCCATGGGCTCCTCACGCCAGAGCGGGGACGTCGCCGGAACGCTCTCACGTCTGGCGGAGGCCGCCCGGGACAGGGCGACCACGGTGGCGCGGGTCTCGGCGTCCCGGGCCAGGGTCCGCTCCTCGGTGCGCATCATCGCCGCCGCCACGACTCTCATGCTGGTGGGGATGGCCGCGTTCAACCCCGCGTTCCTCGAACCACTCGGCACGCTCTCCGGGCAGCTCGTCCTCGGAGTCGTGGGGAGCCTGTGGGCGGTCTCGTTCTTCTGGCTGGCCCGCCTTGCGTCGCCGCACCAGCGACCGCGCCCCTTCGCCCCCGTTCCGGCGGGAGCAGGTCCAGCGGTCGGCGGTGCCCGGTGAGCGCCGTGGTGCTGGGTGCGGCCGGAAGCCTCTTGGGAGCCGGGGCGTGCGCTGCCGCCTACGCCCTGCGCCGCCCCAGCCTGACCGAGCGCCTCACACCGCGCCCCGCACCGGCTTCCCGACCCGCCTTCGAGGGCGGACGGGCGCAACGGGCAGGCCGCCGAGCAGGGCACCTGTTGGCCCGTGCCGGTATCCCGGGCCCGGCCACGGCCTGCACGCTGACGGCGGCGGGTACGCCGTTGGAGGCCTACCGGGCGGAGAAGGCCGCCGCGACCGGCATCGGGATCCTGCTGGCAACGGTGCTGGCCACCGTGGGCAGCGCGCTCTTTCCCAGCCCTGCGGCGGCGTGGCTGCTCGCCGTCCTGGTCGCAGGAGGCTGCTTTCTGGCCCCGGACCTGGCCGCACGAAGCGCCGCAACCGAGCACCGCGCCGAGCTGCGCGCGGCCACCTCCGCACTGGCGGACCTGGTGGTGATGGGGCTGGCGGCCGGAGCGGGAACCACCAGCGCGCTCACCACAGCCCTGCACCAAGGCAGAGGGCGTACCCCGGAGCGGCTCCGCAACGCGGTGCACACCGCGACCCTGCGGCACAGGCCCCCGTGGGAGGGGCTCGAAGCCCTCGCCGAGGAGACCGGGGTGCGGGAGCTCGCCGAGCTGGCCGCGTCGCTGCGGTTGGGCGGCACGTCGGGAGCACGTACCCGCACGTCCGTGGCGGCCAAGGCCACCTCGCTGAGAGCCCGCAGGCTAGCCGAGGCCGAGGCCGCCGCGCACGCGGCCACCGAGCGCATGACCCTGCCCACCATGGGCCTGGTGGCCGGGTTCCTGCTGTTGATCTGTTTCGTCGCCCTCGCCCACGTGACCGCGGGATTCTGACTGAGGAGGTCTTCATGAAGGGGTTTCTCCGGCACGCCCGGAATCGTGTACGCACCTGGACCGCTCCACCACGGAAAGCGACCGCCGACGCCGGGTCGGCGACCACGGACTGGATCCTGGTCATCATGGTGTCCATCACCATCGCCACCGTGGTCGGGGGGATCCTCGTCGGGGAGTTCACCACGGCGGCCGAGTCCATCGACCTGGGCGTGAACCGGTGAACACGCCTGTCCGGCGCCGTCCCGGTCCGAGGCCTTCCGGGAGCGACCAGGGCAGCGCCGAGCCGCTGTTCATCCTGCCGCTGGTGTTCGTGATGCTGTTGGGCGTGGTCCAGACAGGGCTGTGGGCGCACGCCCAGCACCGCGCCCAGGCCATCGCCTCCCAAACCCTGGCCGCAGCCCGCGCCTACGACGGTTCGGCGGCATCGGCGTACGAGCAGGCCGGACAGGCACGGGAGCAGCTGGGCGGCGGGATGCTCCGTCAGACGGAGGTCGACGTGCGTCGGGGAGCAGCCCAGGCGCGGGTGAGGGTGGAGGCGCGGACGGTGAGCCTTCTCCCGGGCGTCACCCTGCCCGTGGTCTCGGAGGTGTCCGGGCCCGTCGAACGCCTCGCGCCATGAGCGCACCGCTGCGGAAGCACTGCCGACGCGACGACCGGGGGAGCGCGTCGGTGGAGCTGATCCTGCTCGTTCCGGTCCTCGTCGTGGCTCTGGTGCTGATGGTGGTCGCCGGACGCCAGGTCTCCGCCGCGCTGATCACCCAGGACGCCGCCGCAGCGGCGGCGCGGGCGGCCTCCCTGCAACGCGGCTCCTCCGCCGCCCGCATCCAGGCCCACCAGGCAGCCGAGCGGGAGCTGGCCGACCGGGGCGTGGTCTGCTCCCCGTTCGCCGCCGTGGTGGACGCCTCCGGGTTCGAGCCGGGCGGGACGGTCGGGGTGAGGGTGGCGTGCACGGTCACTGTCATCGACCTGGGCGGATTCGGAGGCCAGCGCACCCTGACCGCCACCGCGCTCTCCCCGGTCGACCCCTACCGAGGGCAGGAGCCATGACCCGAGTACGCCGAAGGACCTGTCAGCACCGGGACGACGGACACGCCTCGGTGTTCCTCATCATGCTCGTCCCCGTCGTCATGGCGGTGTTCGCGCTGGTCTGGGAGGCCGGGCAGATGCTGGTCGCCAAGTCCGAACTCCTAGCCGCGGCCCACTCGGCCGCACGGGCGGGAACCCACCAGCTCGACACGGTCGCGACCGTCGACGAGGGCGCACCGGTCCTGGACAACGACGGCGCCCGCCGGGCCGCTGCCGACCACCTGCGATCGGTGGGCATGGGCGGCCGGGTGGCGGTCGAGCAGGACCGGGTGGTCGTACTGGCCCGCACCGCCTACACCCCGGTCCTGCTGCCGATCGCAGAGCGCACGATCGAGGCCGAGGCGACGGCCACCGCGCTCCGGCCCTCGGCGGGCTGACGCTCCGCGAGGCAGTGGGCTCCCCTTCCCCGAAGCAGGTCCGACGCGAAGGAAAGCGAAGAGATATGCCGCGAAGTCCCTGGTCCATGGTGGGCGAAGCGCTGGTCACGGTGGTGCTGCTGGTGGGACCGGCCGTGCTGGCATCCTCGCTGGGCTGGCCGCTGGACGAGCACACCGACTGGACGTGGCTGTGGCAGTACCTGCGCGGAGGCAGAGTCCCCGACGAGGCCGTGATCGCCGCACTGGCGGTGGCCCTGTGGGGGATGTGGGCAGCCCACCTGGCCGTGGTCGCCCTCGACGTGATCGCCCTGCTGCGCGGCCTGGTTCCACGGGTTGGGCTGGTGCGGCTGGTGTGGGTGCTGGTCGCCGGGGGCGCCACGGCGACCAGCACCCACACAGCGGCTGTCGCGTCGCAGACGGACGTCCCGGTCCAGGTTCCGGTGCAGTCGGAGAACGCCGCCGACGCGCAGGGCACGGACGCACCGCGTGAGCAACAGGACGGCCGGAACGACGTGGTCGACCGCGCGCGTAACCTCGCCTACTTCGGGTTCGACTCGGCTGCCCTCACTCCTGAGATGAAGCGGTCGCTGGAGTCCACGGTCAGCCTCATCAGCGACTTCGGTCTTCCCGGAGCTCCGGTGACGGTCACCGGACACACCGATCCGGTCGGCGACCCCGACTACAACCTGGCCCTGTCCGAGCGCCGGGCCCGGGAAGTCGCCGATTACCTTGCCCAGCACCTGGGGGAGGAAGTCGAGTTCCGGGTCCAAGGTGTGGGGTCCGCCCAGCCTCCTCCCGCTCTCCGGGCGCCCTACGGGGAGCACCGGCGCGTCGAGATCGCCTACACGCTGCAACCTCCCGCTGCCGCCAGCGAGCCAGCACCGACCGCACCAGCCCAACCGGAGGAGGCCACCGGGGCTGCGGAGGAACCGGAGCCGGAGCAGGTGCGGCTGGACGTGACCACTGCCAGCGAGCAGGAGACCGGGCCGGACCCCGTCCTGGTCGGTGCCGTGGCCGGAGCAGCCGGATTGGGAGCGGGGTACGCGGCAGGGCGGCGGCGCGCTGGCGGTGGCCGCGCACGGACCTCGGCGTCCGTGCCGGAAGCCGACGTGGCCCCGGCTGTTGAGAATCCGGAAGACCCGGTTGCGGAAGACCTGCTGCGAGAGGACCCGGAAGGGCTGGCCAACGGCGTCATCGACCAGGACGGCTACGTGCTCGTGGCGAACACGGTCCGGGTGGACGGCCGTGACGGGCTCTCCTTCGCCGGAACCTACGCAGCCGGGGCCCTCCGTGCCGCGGTCTCCGACCACAGCAGCACGGGGCAGGTGATCGCCACCCGGGCGCTTCTGGCCGCCTTGGGCGGAACGGACACGGCGTTCCGCAAAGTACAGGAGGTCGCCGACCTGCACGGTGCGCGGATCGCGTTGGAGCCCGTGCTGCTCACCGCCGCTCGCCATGCCGCTGAAGAGGACGAAGCGGCGGAAGGCGCTGAGCAGGACGTGGCTCTTCCACCGGTACTGGTGGTGTGTGAGGCCAGCGACCTGGGCCAGGGGCAGGGCCTGCGGGAGGCGAGGGCCGCGGTTCCCGGTGCGGTGGTGTTCCTGCTCGGAGACCGCGTCGACCAGACACAGGCGGGAACAGGCCTCTGCTGCGAGGACCTCGACCGGGTGCGGGTGGTGACCGCTGGTGCCGAGGCAGTCCGCAACGGTGTGTGCCTGCGCTACCGGTACCCGGCGAAGGCGCCGCAGAAAGACCACGAGGACGCCTCTGTCTCCGGTCAGAGTGGAGACCTCCCGAAGGAAAACGAACCGGCCACCCCTGTCCTCGCGCCACCCGGATCACCTCGCTCCGAGCGAACGCGCCCCCGAGTGGAGCTGTGCCTGTTTTCCGAGCAGCTCGCAGTCGAGGTGGAGGGACAGGAGGTGCCGGGCCTGCGCACGGTGGGCCGTACCCTCCTCGCCTACCTGGCCCTGCACCCCCACGGGGCGAGCGGGGAGGAGATCGTTCAGACGTGCTTCGGCGCCATGGACTCGCCCCAGGCCGTTTCCGCGCGCAAGAACGCGATCGCCAGCATACGCTCATCCCTGCGGGCTGCTATTGAGGATCCCGACCACCACGTCATCGTGCACAGTAACGGCCGTTACGCCCTCGACCCCGATCTTTTCTCAGTGGATCTGTGGTCATTCTCGCGAGTATGCAAAGAAGCGCGAGGGCTATCTGGAGAGCCTCGGATCGACCTGCTTCGCGAAGCTGTCAAAGCACATCCGGAGAAGCTCCTCAGTGAGATGGAAGAGGTGTGGGTGGAGCCCACGCGGAAATCCTGTATCCGGGTAGTGGTGGAATCTCTTCTGGAGATCGCGGATGAGACCCGAAGCGAAGATGAGAAGGTGGATCTCCTGGAGCGTTCTTGTATCTTCGATGAATTCAATGAACCGCTTTACCGGCGCGTCATGGAAATGCACGTATCCCGTGGTCGTCCTGAGATAGCACACCAGGTCTATCGGTCGCTGAAAGACAAGCTCTCCCTCGTCGGCGAAAAGCCCTCAGTCGTCAGCAAGGCGATCGTCGAAGGTGTGAGCAGAGCGGAGCGGTAGGGGTGCAGGTGAGGGCTGTGCGTCCGGTTCCCATCTACAAGCCGCAGGGGCCGCAGGGGCAGTGAACCTGAACTGAACCCTGGCCAACGCCCTGGCCACTGCCCTGGCCAACGGGTGGGCCACTCTTGGGTGGCCCACGACCGTGGCGTTATCAGTGCAGGTCAAAGCCCCTCTGGGTGGGCCAATGGCCGTCCAGACTTATACCCAGTGGGTAGTCATCTTCACGTAGGGGGCGGCGCGCCCCCTTCTCCTGCTCGGCGGGGGCGGCCTACTGGCCGCCCCCGCCCCTCTGCGTACTCCTACTCCTCCCTCCGCCCTCCTCCCCTCCCTCACAGTCCCCAGCCGTCGCTTTCTTTTCCTTACTCCATCAACCATGGAAAGCGTCTGTTGTCCCCCTGATGATCGCCCAGTTCGGCGCCGGGGATAAAAAACATGATCGCCCAGATCGCTCCCGAACATGCCCGCGCCCCCTACGCGCGCGTGCGCGGATCCTCTCCAGGGGCTCGCGTCGAAAAGTTTCCCCGGAGAAACCCGCGACACGAGTTGACAGCCCCCCGCCAGCCAAGTTCCTATGGGCGTGCTCCCCGGGGCGGAACAACGGTTCCGGGGCGGGCGGGAAAAATTTCCCGCGACACGAGTTGACAAACCCGTGTCACCCAAGGTCACCTTGGCATCCGCCCCGAAACGGGTACCGTTTGCGGGGCGGGCGGAAAAAGGTTCGCGACACGAGTTGACGAACACCGGTCAACCAAGTGAACCTCGGACCGCACACGACAAACACCCGAGAATTCAAGGGGGTTGAGGAATGCGCACCATGCGCGCAATGACGGTAATCGCGGGGCGAGTATTCGCCCGGCCGAGGCCGCCCACGCAGGCCGACATCGCCAATAGGGCGCGTGCCCAACGGGCGAGGCGGGTGGCCGGTGACTACGAGGCGGCGATCGCCCGGGAACTGGCCGCACGGGGACGCGCGGTGCACCTGCACCGCACCGAGGGCGAGAGCCCCGCTGCCCGGCGGGCAGCGGACGACCACGCCCGAGCGGTTCGGTACCGCGCCGAAGTCGGAGCCCTGTTGTTCAAGCTCCACGCCCACCGCGCGGTTCCGGTCACCGGGGCCTGATGAGGCCGGTCTGGGGGTTGCCGCCTCCAGACCGGCCACACCGCAACACCCGCGCCCACCGACAGGTGTGGAGCCAGGACGGCTGGGCGCGGGCCCAACACCACCAACGGAATGGAGTGTGCTGTGAGCACGAGTATGCCCCAAAGCGCGCGGATCCTCATCACCCGCGATCACATCAAGGACCTGCGCGACCACGGCCCTGGCATGTGCCTGACCTGGGACGAGAGCGACCACCAGGTAGGGGTGGCCAGTCCGCACCAGGCGACCATGCCCACCCAGATGATCATCACCAGTTACCAGGGGCTGCGGGAGTTGGCCGAGGACCTCTCCCAGGAGGGGCACGCGGCCACCGACGAGGACCTCGCCCGGGACCTGACCGACATCGCCAGCGACTGGCGGGCTGACTGGCCCGGAATCCGGACGATGAACCTCCAGGTGCAAGACCTGCGCAAGCACCTGGCGGACGAGTGCGCCTACCTGGCCGCAGCCCCGGTCTTCAGGCTTCCCACCAGCGGACTGCCCCAGATGACGGACTACTACCGCCTCGAGGGAAGTACCCACCTCGCGACCGTCACGGTCAGTTTCGGCTTCACCGAACCGACCAGGGTCACCGCCAGCGACCCGGGCGACGGTACCCGGCCGGTCGCCGACCTGACCCTGGGCACCGGTGGCACGCTCACCCACGCTGCGACCAGTCGCCTGATCGCCTCCACGGTGATCTGCGCCCTGAACCAGGACCGCTAGCGCCTACCCGGGGCCGCCCCGTCACCGGGGCGGGGTGGCCCCACCACCCGACACCTCTGCGCCGAGCGCTGTGTTCGGCATGCCTTGAAAGGGGCTCCGTAATGTCTGTCATTCCTACGATGCGCGACCGGTTCTGTGACGGGGAGGTCGAGGTCACGGTCGACATGCTCCGCGACCTGCACCGCACCGGACCGGGCGGCATGATCATCGCCAACCTCCGCCAGACGCTCTACCGGGTCACCCATGCCCGCCACCTGTACACCGAGGCCCGGAGCCTAGTGCCCATCTACGGACACGGCGACCTCCTCCACGACCTGGTCTGCTACGGCGAGGACTGGGAGGAGCTGGCGGACGCGGCCACCGACCACACCTGGGACCAGATCGACCACTGGACTGAGTTCTCCATGCGCATGAACCCCTTGTTCCGCCGCCTGCGCGGGAGCATGACCCTGCACCGCATGGACCTCAACCGCCGCCCGCGCTACGGCCACACCCTGGACGGCGCGAGGCGGGTCGAGGACACCTATGTTCTGCGCAGCGACCCGCGCGTCACTTTCACCGCCTGCTATGTCCAGCGCCACCAGGACAGCCTCCTGGTGTCCCTGGACATGCACGCCGAGGGCCACTTCGTGACCTCCTGGGCCCAGCGGGTGACCCGCACCGCGCCGCCCCGGTTCGTGAGCGAGGCGCCCCTGCGGGCTCAGCTGCACCTGGACCTGCGCCCCTAGCCCACGCCTTCAGGCCGTCCTGTCACCGGGGCGGGGCGGCCCCACCGCACGACACCTTTGCGCCGAGCGCTGTGTTCGGCGCGCCCAAGAGTAGGGACTTAACGTGTTCAAGGACGTGCCTAACGTGACGATCGCTGACTGGTTCGCCTCCGCCGAGATCACCGCGCGCATGCTGCGCACCCTGGACAGGATCGGCCCCGGCGGGGTGATCATCGCCGACCTGTACCGGCGCGACTACTACGCCACCCACTCGCGCACCCTCGACCCCGCCAGCCAGACCTCCTTCATCGTGTACGGCTACTACGACCTGGCGTTCGACCTGCGGGTTTACACCCGCCAGTGCGGGGACCGGGCCTGGGAGGAGCTGGTTCCGGCGGTCGACTGCACCGTCTGGGAGTGCATGGACGAGACCCTCAAGGACGTCACCGGAACCGGGTTTGTCGTCACCCGGATGCGCCAGGCCATGCAGCGCTACGGGTTCGACCTGACCGGCGCCCCGTACTACTACGACCGGTACGCCAGCCCCGGCGACTACGACAGCCCCAGGACTCGGATGGTGCAGGACTTCTACACCGACCGGACCAACCCGACCATCACGGTCACCATCAAGAGCCCGGCCGACGAGAAGGCCAGGGAGTTGTCCCTGATCACGATCAGCGACGGTGACCGGCACGTCACCGGCTGGCCCACGAGCATGCGCACCCAGTTCAGGACGGGCCCCAACGCCCACCGCACCCGCGAGGCCATCGAGGCCTATCTGCGCCGCACCCGCACCTGACCGCCACCTCACCGGGCCGCCCCGTCACCGGGGCGGGGCGGCCCCACCACCCAGTACCTCTGCGCCGAGCGCTGTGTTCGGCGCGCCTACCCGAAGGGACTCTCCGTGCCCGTATACCGCCCTATGCGTGAGCGGCTCGCCGACCAGCACCTCACCGACAAGCTCCTGCAGGCCCTAGCCCGCACCGGACCCGGTGGGCTCATCACCTTCAGCACCTACTCGGGCCAGTACTACCTGACCGGTGCCGAGTGGCTCCTGGCCACCAACCGGGAAACGATCGTCTACGGCTACGGCGACCTCCTGCACGACCTGGAATGGGCATGCATGCTGCCCTCCGGCCGCGCCTGGCCCGCGCTCGTCGCCGCAGCCGACCACATCGCCCACGCCTGCCTGGAATGGGAGCCCTGGGAACCCGCCCGACCGCGCCGCCGCACCGCACTGGACTGGCTGCGCGTAGGCATGCGCCGCAACGGATTCGCCCTGCTGCGCCGCCCGCTCTACACCGACACCGGCGAACTGCGTCGCCTCGATGACACCTACCTGGACACCGTCCACCCCGACGTCACGGTCACGGTCGCCACCCCCTACCCCGATGCGGCCGAGGAGGAGTCAGCGACCTTCACCTGGTTCACCCACCAGGGGTGCTTCATCACCGGTTGGCACACCCCTGCCCGGGACCAGCGCCACCTTCCCGGCCAGATCCGCGACCGCATCACCGCGCACCTGGCCGAGCACGCCTGACCCGTACCCGACCGGGCTGCCCCGTCACCGGGGCGGGGCGGCCCCCACCCACACCACCGCTCTACGAAGGGATCCGTCTGCCATGACCACCACCGCTTCGGCTCCGCGCCGTTCCGCTACCCGTACCCGCGACCTCGTCCTGGCCGCTCTGGCCGAGGCCACCGCACCCGTCACCGTCACCGAGCTGGCCGAGCGGGCGGGGGTGGGCAAGTCCACCCTGGGCAAGCACCTGCCCGCCTTGGAGAAGGACGGTTTGGCGGTGCGCACCCCGGGCGGACGCGACGGACGTCGTCGCCTGCCCGACACCTGGCAGGCCGCCACCACCGCCCCGGACACGGAAACCGGGGAGGACACCTCGGCCCAGGCGGACGAGCACACCGAGGAGGAGCCTGACACCGCCTCCGTTTCCGCGGAGCCCGACACCGCACCGGACGCCGCCGCGGAGGAGACCCTCGAGGTGGACGTTCCCACCTCGGCGACACAGGAGGCCTCTCCCCAGACGGGCTCCGAGCAGGCCCCGGCGGACGAGGCGACCGCGACCGAGGACCAGAGCCCGACCACCACACACGTTTCGGTGCCGCCCGCTGGACCCCGGCCGGACCCTGCCGTTCGAGGCACGGCCACGGCGACCGCTACCCGTGTCGGGGTCACCGTTGCGGAAGGCCTCAACCCTGTCAGCGGCAGCACACGACTCGCACCGGGCGAGCTGAAACTGATGGTCAAGGCCATCTTGGACGCGGACCCGGGCGAGGAGTTCACCGCGACCGAGATCAGCCACCTTCTCCAGGGCCGCTCCATCGGGGCCATCCAGAACAACCTCGCCCGCCTGGCCAAGGAGGAGCGCGCAGTACAGACCTGCGACCGACCCCGCCGCTACCGCTCCGCCAAGCACCCCGCCTGACCCGCTACCCGGGGTGCGGGCCACTGAACAGCCCGCACCCCCACCTTCCACATACCCTAGGGGAGTATTAATGTTTGACGTTGCCTGGACCGTGTTCGACCTCGGCTGCCTGGAGTGGAAGTACGCCCTGACCCTGACCGGGCTGTGCGTGACCGTCACCCTGATCGGGATCGTCAACCGCACCAGCCGCCTGCTGGGCACCTACTACGTCAACGGGGACTGGCCCGGGATGGTCCACCACGACGAGCGAGGCCCGGGAACCATCTGCGGACCGTGCGGCCACCACCTCGCCGCCCACGACCGCACCACCGGCCGGTGCTGCCACGGCACCCCGCTGGACCACCTCGCGATGATCATCGCCCTGCCCATGCCCCTACTGCTGCGGGACATGCTGCAGCAGGCGGGCTGCCCCTGCCGCCTGAAGGGCAAGCGAACCTGACCCAGACCGCGCCAACCGGGTGAAGGCCCCGGACCCGCACCAGCCCCGCGCTGGTGCGGGTCCCGGGCCTTCAACACGCTCCGACTTACCCCAGTTTTTTCAAGGCCGGTGTCGCATCCGCGATGGGGACGTCTTCTTAGGGGTTCATCAGGGCGAGAACAACGAAGGGGGCTCCTGATGACCCACACCCTCAACAACACCGGGGCGGGCAGGCCGCCGCTGGCGGTCTGGCTGTGCGCGCCGACCGCGCACCAGCCACCTCCCCCCGGCGGGGACCTGGTGCCGGTGCCGCGCCGGTTGGCCCGCCGCCTGGTGGCCGAGTACACCCGCCCCGGCGCGGTGGTCGCGGACCTGACCGGCACCAGCCTGGTTGCCGAACAGGCCGCAGCCGCAGGGCGCTCCTACGAGGTGGCCTCGCCCACCTCGTTGCACCGACCGGCGCACGGGGACAGGGAGGTGGCCTGGGCCGACCTGACGACCTTCACGGTTTCCGTTACCGACGAGGACCGGCAGACGCGCGAACGGCGGCTGCGGGCACGGATGCTGTTCGCCGCGACCATCACCCGCCCCGGAGGGATCATCGCCGCCATCACCGCCGTGGGACACACCCCGCACGGCGAGGTGGTCGACCCCGCGCCGGGGCTGGTGCGGGCCGCCTCCTGCGCGGGGCTGGTCTACCTACAGCACGTCATCGCGATCACCGCGCCGCTCTGCCAGGCCGGACTCGGCGCGACCATCCCGGTGCGGGGTGAGGGTTTCGACCCCGACGAGGAAGAGGTCGACACGGGGTTGCCGGCCTCGGTGGCCGACGCGGCGGCCTCCATCACCTCACCCGCGCACCTGAACGTGTCGGTGTTCCGCCTGCCGAAGAAGGGCCACACCGTGACCGCGGACGCCCCCGGGGAGGTGGACGCATGACGCAGAAGCATCAGGAGGAGTTGTTCGACGAAGGCTCCCCGCACGGACACCTCGCCCAAGCCAGCAACCAGCGGGACGGCGCGGGGTGGTCGGTGTGGCTGACCGGCCAGCAGCAGGCCCGCCAACAGCGCGGTACCCGCTACTCGCGCCTGTCGGTGGAGCACCCAGCCAAGATGCTCCCGGCCATCGCACGCCACGCCATCGGCACCTACACCCGACCAGGCGAGGTGGTTCTGGACCCGATGTGCGGGATCGGTACCAGCCTGGTCGAAGCCGTTCACCTGGGGCGCAACGCCGTCGGCGTAGAGCTGGAGCCCAAGTGGGCCTCCATCGCGAGATTGAACCTGGAGGCCGCCACGGCCCGGGGAGCCCTTGGTTACGGCGAGGTGCACACCGGTGAAGCCGCCCGCACCTTGGCCACCTTCGCCGATGACGCCCTGGTCGGGAAGGTGCGGTTGGTGCTGACCTCGCCTCCGTACGGGTCCATGACCCACGGACAGGTCCGTTCCCGGAGGGACGGCGCCGAAGCGGTGGAGAAGCACGCCCACGTCTACTCCCGCGACCGTGACCGGCGCGCGGACAACCTCGCTTACCAGCGCCCGCACGTGTTGGCGAGCTCCTTCTCCCGGATTATGGCCGCCTGCAGGCCCTTGTTGGCCCCGGGCGGGGTGGTCGTGGTGACCACCCGCCCCTACCGCAAAGACGGCCGCCTAATCGACTTCCCCGGCCAGGTCGCCGACGCCGCACGGCGGGCCGGGCTGGTGCAGATCGACCGGTGCGCGGCGCTGCTGTGCGCCCTCAAGGGCGGGGAGGTGGTCTCGCGGACCTCGTTCTTCCAGCTCATCGAGACCAAACGCCTGCGCAAAGAGGGCAGGCCGGTGCACGTGATCCAGCACGAGGACGCCCTGGTGTTCACCAACCCCGCCCCGGCCGCAGGAGAGGGGAGCGCTGCGGCATGAGGCCACCCACCCCTGACCCTGTTGTCGTTACCACCACTCGCTGCGAAAGGACACCTGGCCCCGTGGGCTTCTCTGACACCGCGTCTGCGGACCTACGCAGGCGCATCATCGACGACATCCGCGCCCTGGCCAACCTCCTGGAGGCGAACCCCGATCTGCCCGTGGGGCCGCAGACCCGGGTGGAGGTCGTCTACTTCCCGCACACCGACACCGACGACGAGGCCTTCGGCGAGGTGGCCGACGTCGCCGCCCTGCTGGGCCGGATTCCGGCCTGGGAGGGCGAGCACTACGTGGTCGAACACGCCCATGGCGCGGGACGCTACCGAGCGGTGGCTATCCCCGAACACACCCGGGCCGCCTACCGGGCCTGGCTGACCTATACCGGCCACGTGCGCCCCGACTGACCAGCGACCCGCTGGGGTGGGGCCGACGTGGGGCGCTGTGGTGCCCCACGTCGGCCCCACCGCCCCGGTTCGGCCCCGGTATCCCAGCCGGGTCCCGGGTGGCCGACAGTGGCCGTCTGCGGGCCTGAACAGTGAAAACGGCATATCACCCGAAACGGATGGGCGAATAAATGGGGAGCGTGAATCCGGTGGTGGACCCGGCGAATCCGCTTGCACTACTCGGCGAGGTCGAGCGTGGATGCGTGGTGCCCCGCCATATGCGGGGCCGCGCACCGTATTCGCGCAGTTCACAGGTGGGGGAGAAGTGGGACGGGTGGATGTGAAACTTTCCCTTCGGCTTGATGAGGTGGGGTCGTTGCCGGTGGCGCTGGACGTGGTCACGGCCGGGCGAATGCTCGGCCTGGGCCGCACCACCGCTTATCGGCTTCTGCGCCAGGGCACCTTTCCGGTGCCCGCGCATCGGACGGGCAAGGCTTGGGTGGTTCCCACCGCCGGAGTCCTGGTCCATCTCGGCCTGGACCACCTGGCCTTCCCTTCACGGAACGAGTGTGGGTGCGGTGCGCGCAGTGACCACACGGAAGGTGGGAAGTAGATGGCTTCTCATGATGGGTCGGTGTTCAAACGATGCGGATGCCGCGACCAGATGACCGGCAAGCTCTTGGGAGCGAAGTGCGCGAAGCTGCGCCGAGACGAAGGCGGGTGGAACCCCCGACACGGGGAGTGGGGCTTCCAGTTGGAGCTGCCCCGCACTACCGAGGGCAGGCGCCGTCAGGCCAGGCGCACCGGGCTCGCTTCCCAGGACGAGGCGCAGAAGGCGATCGACCACCTCAAAGCCCTCATCGGCCTGGCCGACGAAGAACCAGACGTTGAGGTTCAGGTCGCCGACCTCATCCAGGCCGCCCTACGGGGCCGCCACCGCCTCCCCGAAATCGAGGAGGTCAAGCGGCGCATCGGCGCCGGAGTGCGCATCCGGGAAACGGTGCCCACCGTCGCGGCATGGCTGACCGAGTGGCTGACGGGCAAACCGGACCTGGCCCAGAAGACTCGCCTGTCCTACGACGGACACATCCGCCGGTATCTGGTCCCGCATCTGGGGCAGACCCGCCTGGACAAACTCACCTCCTGGCAGGTCGAGGAGATGTTCGCGGCCATCGAGGAGACCAACACCCACATTCTGGAGTGCCGTGAGTCCCTTGAGGCGAAGGTGCGGAACTCGGTGAGGGGACAGCGGGTGATCTCACTGACCACCAAGCACCGCATCCGCGCCACGCTGCGCAGCGCCCTGTCCGAGGCGGTGCGCCGCCCGGACCTGCCGGTGTCGGTCAACATCGCCTCCCACGTGCGCCTTCCGTCCTGCCCGCGCACGAAGCCGCTGGTGTGGACAGCCGACCGGGTACGCCAGTGGCAGGTGGACGGGGTGGTTCCCGGTGAGGTGATGGTGTGGACCCCGGAGCAGACCATCACCTTCCTGGCCCACGCCAAGAAGTACACCTGGCTGTTCCCGCTCTTCCACCTCATCGCCGTCAAAGGCCTGCGCCGAGGAGAGGCGGTCGGGCTCCCGTGGGCCAACACCCGGCTCACCGACGGGCAGGTGGACATCCGCACCCAGGTGGTGACCCTGGGCTGGAAAACAGCCACGACCACGCCCAAGAGCGCGGCAGGCCAGCGCACCATCACCCTGGACAAGGACACCGTGAAGGTGCTGCGCTCATGGAAGAAGTTCCAAACCGAGGCCCGACTCCAAGCAGGAAAGACCTGGAACGGCACAGGGCTGGTATTCACCCAGCCCGACGGGACGGGCTGGCACCCGGGGCAGGTAACCCGATGGTTCAACCGGATCGCCAAGGCGGCGGGGCTGCCGCCGATCCACCTGCACGGGCTGCGCCACGGCGCAGCCTCGCTCGCGCTCGCCGCCGGAGCGGACGTGAAGGTGGTCTCCGGCGAGCTCGGGCACGCGACCACCCACTTCACGCAGGACACCTACCAGACCGTGTTCCCCGAGGTCGCGCGGGCAGCGGCTGAGGCCACCGCCGCGATGCTCAGGCCCGTACGCGCATAACGGTGTCGTAGTCGAACCGGCGAGCACACCAGGAGCCGCACAGCACCACCGACCCCAGGCCTGTCCACGGGTTCACCCCGACTGGCCTGGGGTTTCCTCGCGCTCGGGGCCGGTAACCGATCGGATCAAAGGTCCGATGGTGTACGAGTGGGGAAGCTTATCCTGTGCGGACGCCTGGAGTCAGCTATCGTTTATCGCTGGCAATGAGATTCAACTATCGGCATTTTGGGAAGAGCATTTGGGGTGGTTCTTTTATGAACCCTCTTCTTGCTGGGTGTGTATTTGGGTGGAGATTATGCGATTTGTGAGGTCGACAGTGGACAGGTACCACCAAAAAATCCAATCCAAAAATGCCTCGTTATAATTTCCGAGTTGATCGGCCCTCTGGTGTCGCAAGTTGAATCTGTTGGCGATCTGGAATAGTGCTCCTTCGTCCTCCTTGCTGATGTCGTCACGAATTAACTTGCGCCGCTCCTCGAGAACCCCAGCCAGTGCAACAATTGCTGATCTTTTACTCTCGGGCGAGGTGCTCCTGCTGCGAAAAAATGAAACGGCATGTGCCACGGTTCCCTTTGTTCCTTGTGGAGATTCGGTCAGTGCTCGCCGAACGAGGTCACTCCGAGGTTCATCGGTAGTTGCGACGAGCCTCCCGACGTCTTCTCCTTCAGAGGCGAGTTCATATTCTATGCTGGCGGACCTGAGGATTTGATTAATTTTCCATCGATACAAAAGCCTTGCGGGTGCGGAGTGGAATTCTGAGTAATGCCAACCGCACTCGTCCCATGAGTGAAAACTTCGATGCCGTGGCCGACTGACTAGGTCGTGAAAGACCTCAAGGAGGCCGTAGAATGTATCTGTGTCCCATGAGTTGGGAGATAGCGGCCAGAGCGATGCAATTCCGAGGCGTTCTTCAATCACCTCCGCGCGAATTGGTAGGGGTTGGTTGTCATCAACGCACTCTTGGCCAAAGGCTTCGGTTAGGTAGCCGTTAGCGTTAAAGTCAGAAATTACACGAACGAACTCTTTGCGCGCATCCTTGGGTTCAGGTTTGATGTCAGTAGTTCGTGCTTGTCGCTGGGGCCAATATGGCCTTGGCTGTGATGAGTGTGATAGCTCATTTGCTCGATCAATTAGCTCTGCTATCCATTCTTTCTGGAACTTTGATGCTTCCCATGTTCCAGAATTTCGATCGCCAAATATATTCCTGGCGTCCTCGAAATCTGATACTGCAGTACTTCCTGATAGGGCCTCAGTAAGCAACCAAACGACTCGGTCTTCCCAGCGAGCTCCTTGCGACCGTGCTACTCGACTGCCCTCGGCCACGAAGAGCTCTGTTGGCCATATCAGTTCATAGTTACTTAGATCCAGCGCCATGCTGACTATCATGACGTACGTGGTGCACTCTTCGCCACGTACCTGATGGTGGCGATGCTGACTGCCAGGGGCTTCTTGGTATAAGCATCAGGGGCCTGCAGAAGTGTGAGCTCGGCTCGGTCTGGTTGCGAGAGTCGAACATGCAGATGGTCTGAGCTCTTATAGTCCATCTCACTCAGGACGCCTCCCCGCCTGCGTTGCTGAAAGCAATAAAATGAATACAAGAAGTAGTTGCCATGTTGCTGCGGGATGGGGCGCCTGCGTTAGGGCGTGTGGGTGGCTGCCACCCCCGGATGGCCTCCTGGGGTAGGCGGGGTGTTGGGGGCGCACGTGGCAAGATTCGAATCTGCAACCATGGATGAGAAGGGGATCGTGCCGTTGGCTCGATGCTGTGACGCCACCGTGCTGTGGTCTGCACCTTGACGAAAAGAGCTGACTCCAGTGAGCGGGAACGTCCAGGGAGCGAACAGAGTCCGGATCGACAACGTGCCGTGATGATCGGAAAGGGAGGCGCCGTGTCGTGGGTCAGCCGGATCACTGACGTCCTCGAGTGGCAGCCAAGGGAGGTTGGCATCGCGTGGGAGGTGGTCGAGGCGCGCCTCGGGGCGGCGCTTCCCGCCGACTACAAGGAGCTCTGCTGGTGTTTCGGCGCGGGGGAGTTCAGTGGGTATGTGCATGTGTACGGTGCGCCGGGTGGTGCCGACTCGCAGGTGGCGGATCGGCTGGCGTCGTTGTGGCGGACGCTGGAGACACATCCGATCATGCGCAACGTCTTCGAGCCCTACGGTGTCTACCGTCCGGGTGGACAGGGCCTGATCCCCTGGGCCACGTCGGTGACAGCCGTTGAGTTCTACTGGGCCGCTGACGACGAGGTGTCGCCGGAGGACTGGCCGGTGGTAGCGAGGACCGAGATCAGTCCTTTGCAGCGATTGCCGATGTCCGCCTCGGAGTGCCTCTTCCGCGTCCTGACCGACGTCACCTTCGAGGAGTTCACCATCGCCGACCAAGTAGAACGTCCGTACTTCACGCCGTACGCGGCGTAGTCATGGGCATCGACCAGGCCTGTGCGCTGCGATTCTTCCCGGCCGAGGCTGGGTCTTCCACTGGGTACGTGACTGGTTGGCAGCTCAGCTCTCGCGAGGTTGGACGCCAACAGGGTGGGTGAGTATCAAATGGCCGCAGGGCCGTCTGGGGTCAAGAACAACGGGCGATCCTGGTCCGGCTCGGCACTGTCCGGTCGTACGGGGCCGGGAAGGTCCTGATCGTGGGGGGAACGTCAGTGCGCAGGCTCGGTCTTTTCCTGCTCTGCCCACCCATCTGATTGTGGTTCGTCGAGTTTGGTGGGGTAAGGGTTTTGGGGGAAACGGCCGTATCCGGCGGGTGGGCGGCCACAGGGGCGTAGACCCGGGATCACGTGTGGTGGGGCGGCTGTGGGGCGCTGGCGGGCGGACGCGGGGCAGCCCCGACCGGCCCCGCAGGGTCACGGGATGGCAAAGTGCTCCGCGAGGTGGGTGCCCACCTGTACTGGACCTTGCACTGGGGAGCACACGGGGAGCATTTCAGGCCCCGAACCAGACCCGACGCCTCGCCTGTTCGACTCGCGCACCCCGTCTGACCTGGGGTTTTGTGGCGCACCCGGCAGGATTCGAACCTGCGACCATCGGATTAGAAGTTCGCTGGTTTCGTGTCGCCACGTGTCGCTCTGTGCCGTTTTATGCCACCCCATCTGATCCGCTGTGTCGTTTGGGGCCGTGTGGTGCCGCCTCGTGCCCTGTCAGTACGGAACTGCGGAGCATAAACGGAGCACACACCGGCCCCTGGTTGCGTCCGATGGCACCTCACGAGGTCCCCACGAGCAGGGAGCCACCTTCCGTCACAGGAGGGAAGGGCGCCTACGTTCTCGGTTTGTCCTTCGGCCGGTAGGAGGTGGTGATCCATACCCCTGCCAGCAGGGTCACCCCGGCCACGATCAACGCGATCGCCCACGACCCCACCGGTGCCATGGCCGTGTTGCACACACCGGCCAGCATGTTGGGCGGCTCCTCCCCCAAGGCGAACCACCCGTAGTGGGCTCCGTCGCCGCCGGATGGGGCCCACCAGCCCGCCCCGCACGGTCCGCCAGGGACCAGCCCGAGGGTCCCGCCACCGGCGATCAGGGCGGCGGCTACGGTACGGACGATCTGGACGGGGGACATGGATCTCCTCAATCCTCAATGCAGGGGTTTTCACGTTCGACGTCCCCACGCGCTCCTCGGTTGCCACCATGTACGTCGATCTCAGGTGTCTCGTGCTGAGTGTGATGGAGGCTCTAGCGTGTGCCGGGATCGCCTCCCGGCACTCGGCCTGTGACCTGGGCTTTGGGTGAGACCTATGGCTTGCGCGTCACCGGGTTCGGTGTCCACTCGTCGTCCAGGATCGAGTGGACGATGGAGTCGCGCCAGGCGTCCCGGGTCCACAGGTGCCGCCGGATCCGTCCCTCCTCCACCATCCCCGCATGGAGCATGACGCGCTCGGAGGCCTGGTTCTCCGGAGAGCGGGCGCCCCATATCCGCTTGAGCCCCAGATCGTCGAAGCCGAGCCGGAGCAGGAGCTGGACGAGTTCACTACCGAACCCCCGCCCCCACAGGTCCGGACGCAGGGCGAAACCGATCTGCGCGCTGTGGGGGCGCTCGTCCACGGCCAGGCGCGCGGCGCCGACAAGCTCCTCCTGCCGCGCGACAGCGAGCATGTAGACGCCCCTGCCCTCCCGCTCGGCGTCGGTGAGCGCGGCCTCCACGATGGCCGCGCACTGCTGCCTGGTGCGCGGTGTGAAGGACAGGTGCCGCACCGCCTCCGCGTCTCCGTAGACCCGGAGCAGGTCCTCGACGTCGGTGGGGCGCAGTTCCCGAAGGCTGAGCCTGGCACTGGAGAGTTCGACTGGGTGCATGTCCGGCAGGCTAGCGCCCCGAGGTCAGCGCCGAGGCGGGAGTGCGGCTGTAGGCCTCGATCTCCTGGCGGAGCCGGGCTACGGCCCTGCTTCCGGTGTAGCCCGGGCCGCGTAGGGCGCCGTGCACGCGCATGACGCTGTTCACCACGCCGGACACCCGCTTTGTGGCGGGCAGGCCCAGGACCGGTTCAAGGGCCTGCGTGGCACCCTCGATCTCTCCCAGGCAGACCCGGGCATAGCTGAGGTCGGCGCGTGCCCCGGCCTCGTCCTGGTAGGCCCAGTCGTCCGACCCTTCCGCGGCGGCGGTCTCGTAGAGACCCACGGCCTCCTGCGCGACCTGCTGGGCCTGTTCCTCACGCCCAGGAATCCAGATCTGCGTCTCGGCTCCGTAGTAGAGCTGGCGGCAGTGCGCGAAGCGCATCAGACCGCCGAGCTCGTCCAAGTCGTCGCCGCGCAGTCCTTCGCGCAGGGCCGTGGCCGCCTGGAGGTCGTCGAGCGCGCGCTCCGCGCTGCCCAGCGAGGCCCACGTGCGGGCGCTTTGGGACATCAGCCAGATGGCGGCCGTGCCGGTGCGCTCGGTGGCCAGATCGCGAGCCAGTTCCGCGTACCGGGCGGCTTCGGTAGGCCACCCCGCCCAGTAGGCCATCAGGCTCTGCTGGGCGCGCACCCGGACGCGCAGCCCGTCGTGATCGGCGTTGTCGGCACAGATGAACGCGGTCCGGGCCTGCTTCATCGCGGCGTGCGGATCACCGAGGTCATGACTGGCCTTGGCGAGCATGATGCTCAACAGGCCGCTCAGAAGGTACAGGTCCCTGGTCTGGTTGGGACGCTGCCGCCCCTCCAACAACATGAACGCCACGTCCTGGGCCTCGACCAGGTCTCCCAGAACCTCGTGGAGGGGAGCACGGGGATAGGCCTTCGCCAGCCTGGATACCTCCGCGAAGAGCTCCTGGATGGTCTCCACTCCCACGTTCGTCCCCTCCGCCATCGCTCCGAACCTCATCGCGCGTTTCGCGGCCATCTCGATCTGCCTTTCTGGCGGTAGCGTTCTGGTTTCTTCGCTGACGGAGAAATATGCCTGTTCCGTGCTCTTCTGGGTTGTTTCAGTGGGAGTGAGATGGTTTCCGATCCTTTTGAGGACATTGCGCTCGTGCTCGCTCAGCTTGTCGAACCCC
Source organism: Nocardiopsis sp. CNZ308 (assembly GCF_004217075.1). Lineage (NCBI taxonomy): Bacteria > Bacillati > Actinomycetota > Actinomycetes > Streptosporangiales > Nocardiopsidaceae > Nocardiopsis > Nocardiopsis sp. CNZ308. The sequence continues at coordinate 5,696,012 of NZ_SHKJ01000001.1, forward strand.
TCGGGGGACAGCAGTCTCCGTGGGGAGGTGCCGTAGAGCGTCGCCAGAGCGATGACCTGTGTCGCCTGTGGTGCTCGCCCGCCCACCTCGGGCCAGAGCTCCAAGCGGCTGAGTCCCGCCTGGTCCAGCGGCAACCCGCCAGCGGAACCGCGATACCGCTCGGTCGCCTCGGCCTGGCTCCACCCGCGCATGTGGCGATAAGCGGCCAACGGCGAGCACCCGCAGCGGATACGGATTTCGTCGGCGATCTCATCGTTCGTGCGATCCTGCTCGCGCATTTGCTCGCGCAGTTTCCGGAGCTGGGCTTTCGTCCACTTCATGCAGCTCTCCTCAGGCGTCGGTATCCAGATTGCCCGAAACCGCTAAGCCTGCAACCGGCACTTCGTCGCGCGCACTCACCGGTCTGACATGGAAACGCGCTTCCCATCGGGAAAACGCCAGTTCAGGGGCGTCGCGGGTGGCATAGAAACCATGTCCGTACACCCCGTGACCTGTGGTTGCTCTCAGTGTTCGATGGGAGGTGCAGGCAGGGAGCACCCCAGGACTCGTGCGGTACGGGTCAGAAGATCGAGGCGCGGATGACGACCGCAACACGGATGAACACCATGAACGCACCCATACAGGACGGCTGCGCGGATGCCGAGGTGACACCGGCGCTGCCCCACCGGGTGCCCGGGTACTCCACGATGCCCCGATTGGGCGAAATCCACCGCCGTCACGCCGCCAGATTCGGGCACACACCGCCGCAGGTCCGTGAGGCCCGCCGCTGGGCGAGGACGGTCACCGGTCTCTCGCAGGAGGAAGCCGACGTCATCGAACTGGTGCTCTCCGAACTGGTGACCAACGCTCTGAGGCACACGGCATCGGGCCAGAACGGCCACTTCACGGTCACGATCGCCTACCTCGACAGTGATGTGATCCGCCTCGCCGTCGAGGACGCCGGCCCCCGGCATGGTGCGGTCCCTTCCGTTCCCCGCGTGAGTCCGATGGATCCCGGCCTGGAGAACGGGCGTGGCCTCGCCTTGGTGGAGCGGCTCAGCCGCCGTTGGGGATTCCTGGGCGTCCAGGGGTCACCCCTCACGGTGTGGGCCGCCATCTCGCGATCGGCGCTGCGGTGAGAGCGACAAGCGGTGGGCCGAACACCTGCCGGTGACAACAAGACACCCCCTGCCCCACAGCTCTGGACGGCGGCCCTGGTACGGCCGCGGCTCAGTCCAACACCCCTTCCACAAAGAACCCTGAGAGAGGAACCACTCCATGTCCGTCAAGCTGGCCCCGACGAGCCTGAGCATCCCCGGCCACAACTTCGACCCCCGCTGGAACCGCGTCGCAGGAATGTCGGTCGAGGACGACACGGTCACCATCGACCCCGAGGCGTACTTCTTCCGCCTGGAGTCCGACACCTGGACCGTCATCGACTGGGACAAGGTCGCCGCCGAACTCCTTCCCGTCGAGGAGACCTCGGAGTCGGCCATCGAACAGATCGCCCTGGACTACATCGCCCGCAACTCCCGCACCACCCACGACCCGGCCGAGGTCCTGCACATCGCCTGGCAGGTCTACAGCCACCTCTTCCGCGAGGAACATCTGACCTCGCTGGGCATCGACGGGGTCACCGCGGACCACCTGCGGATGCTCGCGGAGGTCTCCACCTTCACCGCCCTGAACAAGGTCGAGGACGACGGCCACATCAGTGTCGTCGGCCCCACCTGGTTCTTCGCCGACACCGCACAGGTCGTCTACGACCTGGACGAGCCCACCACCGAGCTCCTGGACGAGGTCTTCCACGGCGCCTGGTTCAACGAGTACCGGCGCATCGAGGGAGTCAAGGCCCACGCCGCCCTGGGCGGGCGCCTGGTGCACGGTTGCCAGTCCGCCCCCGACCGCAGGGGCGGAGTCGTGGCCCCCTACGGCACTGACATGAAGCGCTTCCGCGACGAGTTGGACGCCTTCCGGGACACCTGGCTCACCACGGTCCGCTCCTACAGCGACCGCTCCTGACCATCTCTGACCTCCAGGGGCTCTCCGTTCGTTCGCGGAGAGCCCCTCCTCGACACGAGGAGCCACACGTGTACCAACCCGACATCGACCGGATGCGCGACGAGGTACTCGCCGCCGCCGACATGGTCGACAAACTCGCCGAAGCCAAGCCACTGCACAGCTGGGAACTCTCACACGTGGAGCGCCTGACCCTGACGGACGGGTCCACCGTCGTCTTCAAGTGCGCCACCGAACCCTTCACACACGAACACGAAGCACTCACCAGCGCCCGGCAGGCGGGCGTCAGCGTTCCCCACCTCATCGCATCCCTGCGCTCGGGCACCACCCTGGCGATGCTGATGGAGGACCTGGGCGAACCCGACCGAGAGGCCACGAACCGCGACGGCGTCGCGGCGGCGGTCCAACTCCACAGCGCGGCGGCCCCGCCCCACCTTCCACTGGCCGACAGCACATGGCTGGCCTCGCTCCCGCGCAGGGCGATGCGCACCCTGGACCTGCTGAACGCCCAGGGGCGCTGGTCCGACGCCGACGACATCATGCAGACACTGCGCGATATCGATCGAGCCGCCTGCGCACGAGCCGAGGGCACCACGACCGCGCCCTACGGATGGGTCCACTCGGAGTTCCACCCCGAGAGCCTGCACATCCGCGACGGACGCGTCCGTCTCTACGACCTGGCCCGAGCCTTCCACGGTCCGGGCCTGCTCGACCTCGCCTCCTGGCACGGGACAGTGGAGCCCCCCGACCCCGACCGGACCCGGGCGTTCCTGGAGTCCTACGTCGAGGCGGGAGGCAGCGCCGGAGTGCTCACCCGACGCGCAGGCCTGCCGCCACAGGACTGGGCGCTCGGCTGGCACCGGGTGTGGGCCCTGGAGTGGTTCCTCGCCCAGTCCCTGGTCTGGATCGGTGACACCGCCGCCGATCCCGCCTACACGAACGTGGTGCGGCGCCACACCCACGACGCGGCCCGTCTCCTCGATGTCTGAGCCTTGGAGGGTGAACCCATGGCAGCCGTTCCCCCGTACCTGCTGATCGACGTCGACGGAGTCCTCAACCCGTTCCCCGGCCCGGGCGGTTCCGTGCCACCGGAGTACCTTCCCCACCGTGTCGACTTCAGGGGGCACCGAGGTGTGCCGATCTGGCTCAACCCGGACCACGGTGCGACGGTCAACGCACTGTGTTCCACAGGCCTCGTCCAACCGTGCTGGGCGACGAGCTGGGGAGACGAGGCGAACCTTCTGATCGCGCCACGCGTGGGCATGCCCCACTTCCCGCACGTCGATCTGGGCACGCCCGACATCTCGACCCCGCACCCGCGCGGCTACCTCTGGAAACGCGCCCCGGTAGTCGACTGGCTCGGGAACGCGCCCATCGCCTGGATCGACGACGACTTCGCGCCACCGGACTACGACTGGGCCGCGGAGCGAACCCGGCGGGGCGCACCCACTCTGCTGATCCAGCCGGACCCGTATGCGGGGCTGGGCCGCCACCATATAGCGGCCATCCGGCTCTGGGCAGCCTCCCTCACGCAGGCCCACGACACCGCTGGGAACCACCATGAGCGTCCCCTTGAAGACCCACGAGATCCAGCTGCTCGAGGCACCCAGTGGAGTGCGTGTCCCGATCGACCGTGAACTCGTCCCGCTCGTCCTCCGCCTGTGGTCCCTCGGCATGAACACCAGGGCCAGTTGCCAGAACTTCGGCGAATCCCTGAAGGGCTCGGGGCCGGGGATGCCTCCGGGAGACCCGCGGTGGAGCGCCTTCTACACCGACCGGGTGTGGCTCAAACTGCGACCCGCCCCCGCCGAACACCTGATCACCCTCCTCGGAGCGGATCGGGACATCTGCATCGCAATGAACGAGTGGGGAAGAGCGGAGTCCTGGCTCTGCGTACGCCCCGTCGTGCCGGACGTCTACGGCGGACCGGCACGCACCAGGGACACGCACCTCTTCTTCCCCCGGGAACACCTCGACCACGTGCTCGAGGTACTCGGCAGGCCGGAGTCTGTCCCGTTTCGGCCATATGCCGTCAGGAGCATGTGAGTCGGGCTCCGGCTTCTGCGAATATCCGGGACCGAATGTCCTATTTATCCGAACTATCGGCCTTGGATGGAACGGCGGGGTGGTTTTTCTGGCGCAACGGGTTGAAAAACTTCGCGAGTCCAAGCGAACATCAACCACCCCTGGGAAGCGATGCGCTTTTCCAGGGGCGGATCTCTGCGTATTTTCGCGCGGTTCAATTGGGAAGCGCAGTTTCAGAGGCGTACGCCTCCGGGGCCATTGACACCCATGCCGCAACCGCACGCGGAGGGAAAAGACCGCGGCCATGAGGTCGCTGGCAAGAGAAAAGGGTGCCCCGAGCCGGTGCTGAGAACACCGGTCCGGGGCGTGATTCCCACCTGATGACAGCAGGAGGAGATCGTGGAGAAGCATAGCGGGCGGCACCGCAAGCGCCGCCAGGGCTGGGCGGAGCGCCTGTGCTGGATGCTCGGAGCGCTGCTGGCGCTCGTGTTCTGCAGCCCACTCGGCCGGGGCGCGGACCCGGCGTCCCCCACCATGACGAAACCACTGCCGCCCAAAGGTGTCGGTGCGGGCCCGGCAGGCATTCCGGAGCCTTCTCGTCGGGCCTCAGGTGGCCCTGAGGTTCTCCGGCCTCGCCAGAGCCGTTCCGGCGGTGGCACGATCGCTGTGCCCCGCCCGCGCGAACCCCGTCCTGAGGAGCGGGGGTGGTGTGTGGATGATGACGGGGTGCGTGGGGTTCGCCCGTATGTGTTCAAGGTCCCGCAGGCGCAGGGCAACACGTGTGGCCCTGGAGCAGGACCGCTGTCATCCGGCGCTGATGAGAGCGGAGAGTTCGCCGAGCTGGCCTCTGCGGTGCGTATCTGGCTGGATATGAGGGCTTAGTTTCGCGGCTGGCAAGAGGCTGTGGTGGGGCGTCCTGGAAGCGCAGGGCGCCCTCTTCTCGTGGAGAGTGTGGTCAAGGTGGCCTCACTCGCGCAGCCTGTCCGTTAGTGCGGGAGAGAGTGTTCCATCCCCGCGTCATGCCGGGCGGGGGCCGTTGGAGGGCCTGTGACTCCGCCGGTGACGGGGCCTTTCCGGGGGCCTGTGACTCCGCCTGTGCCTCCGCCCGTGGGTGGGCCGCTGTGATCGGCCCGCCTCGCGCGCGTTATCAGTGCAGGTGGGAGCCGCTGCGGGTGGGCCGTTGGGAAGCCAGACTTATACCCAGTGGGTAGTCCCCTTCACGTAGGCGGGCGGCCCCGCCCCGACAAGCGGGGGCGGAACCGCCCGCCTACGTCTACCGTGGCCCTCGCCCACCTGTGCCTGCCCCCACCCCTCCGCTGTGTCCCTTCCCTGATCGCCTCGTCTACCCTCTCTTCCTCTAGAGCCAGACCAGGGGCGTGCAAGTCCGCTCACCTGCCACGCGCGGACTTCTCCTGGTTGAGAAGCCATGGAAAAAGGATCTTCTCCTCTCGGGTGACATTCGCGTTCTCTTTCCATGGAGAGTTGATCTGGTGTAGTCGAGGTGGGCGGAGTGCTCTCGCCTGCCGAGTTGTAAAGTGCGGGTTGCTGCTCCTGCGAGAAGTGCATGCGCGCTTTTCCTCCGACTTCCTTGGAAGCGTGAAGGTGGGGTGCGAACCTCCACTGAACCCGAAGTGAACCCCTGGCCAGCGCATGGGCCACCGACTGGGCCAACGGGTGGGCCACTCTTAACTGGCCCACCCCTACTCGTGCTGCTGCGCAGGTCAACGCCACTGTGGGTGGGCCAACGGCCGTCCAGACTTATACCCAAGTGGGTAGTTCTCGTCACGTAGGCGGGCGGGGTGCCCTCGCTCACGGGCGAGCGCGCCCGCCCCGCCCGCCTCCACGAGCGCTCTGCTCGCGCAGTATCCCTTCTTTCTTCGCCTCTTTCTCAGCGAAAGTCTTTCGCCTTCATCGTGAGAGATAAAGCTGATCCCTTATTCCTGTGTAGAGCCCAAAATCGACCAGCTCCGGGCGCTGCATCGCATCGTTCCCTGTTGACTCCTGCCACGTGCTTTTTTGTTGTCTCACGTCGTGTTTCGCGCGGCCTCGTCTGCCAGCGGTACGCGGTGGCGGAGGCCCAGCCGCGTGAGGTTCTGAGGTTGGGTGTCGCATCTTCATCGGGTGCGTCTTCATAGGGGTTCATCAGGGCGAAAAGGCCCACGGCAACGAGGAGAGAGGCGGAGGCGCGATGGCGAGGAGAAGCGTCGCTCGGGAACGGGGTGGTTCGCGGCGGGTTCCAGGCCCATGGGGTGGCCCCGGGACGCGGGCGGGCGGTGTGGGGCTGTCAGCGCCCCCACGTCGGCCCCACCGCGGGGCAGGGTCCCAGGCGTCCTGGGGCGGGGCGGTCGGCGCGGACGGGTCGTGTGGCGGGCTCGGTGGGCCCCGCGTCGTTGACCCCTGGAACGGCCCTGATCAGGGCGGTGGCCGGAACGGGGCGCTGCCGGGCGTATCGGATGGGCGGGCGGGGGCGTGTGCCCATCGGACGACGTTCCTGCTGAATCCGCTTGACCACCTCTACGAGGTCGAGCGTGGATGCGTGGTGCCCCGCCACACGCGGGGCCGTACGCCGTATCCGCACAGCTCAGAGGTGGTAGCGAAGTGGGTCGTGTGGGCGTGAGTACTCCGGTCATGGCGGCCGAGGTCGGTTTGCTGTCGGTGGTTGGCGGGTGTGGTGTGCGTGGTGAGCGAGACGAAGGTGAGGCCGTGTATGGCCGCGCGTGAGGGGTCCACGTTCAAGCGGTGCGGATGCCGCGACGAGAGCACCGGTAGGGCGTTGGGGGTCAGGTGTCCGCAGCTCAAACGCCGGACCGGGGGCTGGAACCCGGCCCATGGGGCGTGGGCGTTCCAGTACGAACTTCCCCCGACCAGTCAGGGTGGGCGCCGCCAAGCCCGCCGCGTCGGATTGACCTCTCAGGAGCAGGCCCGGAAAGGACTGGAACACGTTAAGGCGCTCATCGCCTTGGCGGAGAAGGACCCCACGGTCGAGATACAGATCGCTGACCTGGTCCAGGCGGCGTTGAAGCAGCGCCGCCCGTTGCCGGACCTGGAGGAGGTGCGCAAGCGGGTGGCGATGGCGGTGGACGTGCGCACCGAACCACCCACCCTCGCCGCGTGGTTGGGGGAGTGGTTGGCGGGCAAGCCCGATCTGGCCGCGGGAACCCGGGCCTCCTACGCCGGGCACATTCGCACCTACCTCGTCCCGCACCTGGGCCAACTCAGGCTGGACAAGCTCCAAGCCCGCCACGTCGAGACCATGTTCGCGGCTATCGAGGAGACCAACGCTCACATCCTGGAGTGCCGTGAGTCCGACGATGTGAAGGTGCGGGCCTCGGTCAGGGGGCGCCGGGTGATCTCGCTGTCCACCAAGCACCGCATCCGCGCCACCTTGCGCAGTGCGTTGTCCGAAGCCGTCAGGCGTCCGGACCTGCCGGTGTCGGTGAACATCGCCTCGCACGTACGCCTGCCCTCCTGTCCCAGGAAGCGTCCGCTGGTGTGGACACCCGACCGGGTGCGCCACTGGGCCAAAGACGGGACCGTGCCGGGGGAGGTCATGGTGTGGACCCCGGAGCAGACCCGCGCCTTCCTGGTGCACGCGAGGAGGTATCCGTGGCTGTATCCGATGTTCCACCTGATCGCGGTCAAAGGCCTACGCCGAGGAGAAGCAGTCGGCTTGCCCTGGGCTAACATACGGCTGACGGACGGGCAGATCGACATCCGCGTCCAGGTGGTCCAGTTGGCGTGGGAGACGATCACCTCCACCCCGAAGAGCGCGGCGGGCCAGCGCACCATCACTCTGGACACCGACACCATCAAGGTGCTGCGGGCCTGGAAGCGGTTCCAGAACGAAGCGCGCCTCAAGGCCGGAGCGGCGTGGACGGACACTGGCCTGGCCTTCACTAAGGAGAACGGTTCGGGGTGGCATCCGGGGCAGGTCAGTGACTGGTTCCTGCGCGTCGCCAGGGCAGCGGGGTTGCCGCCGATCACGTTGCACGGGCTGCGCCACGGGGCCGCCTCGCTGGCGTTGGCGGCCGGGACGGACGTGAAAGTCGTGTCCAGCGAGTTGGGGCACGCGACCACGCACTTCACCCAGGACACTTACCAGTCGGTGTTCCCGGATGTAGCGAAGGCGGCGGCCGAGGCCACCGCCGCGCTGCTGCGAGGCCCGGCTCCGGTGAGGGCCGGGTAGCCGAACCGGCGAGCACACCAGGAGCAACACGGCACCACCGACCCCAGGCCAGTGCACGGGTTCACCCCGATTGGCCTGGGGTTTTCTCGCGTCCGGGACCAGTAACCGATCGGATCAAAGGTTTGATGGGTAAGTAGGTGTAACCGGCGTGTCGTACCGACAGAACGCGCACGTTCAGTCAAATCCATTATTTCGCAGATAGGGATCATTCATCCCCTTGGATGGAAGGATTCATGTATTATCCTATTTTATTTAAATTATTTGTTGTCTGGCGGCCCAGACTACTGCCTCGATAGGCGTGTTGACGTCCAGCTTGTCGCAGATATTGCGAACTCTCCTTCGAAGTGTTCGTGCGTCCAGGTTTAGGCGCCTTGCGGCAACTTCTGTGGTAACTCCAGTTGCAATTTCTTTCAGTAGGGCTATCTCTTTTTGATCAAGAGTGCTGTTTGGAATTATTGCGGTGCTTTGAATATTATATGAGGCGCCTATGTGGGGACTGGTGGTTCCAGTCATATCGTTAGCTATGCTGTGGTGATCACCTATCTGCTGATACAGAGCACGGGACCGATTTTGCTCCTTGATGGCTTCCTCAGGTCGTCCTAGGGTGCTCAGATGGGTGGCTTGGTTCTTGAGGGATGCGGCGAGGTCGGGCAGGAAGGCGTCGGGGCGTTGATCGGCCAGAGTGCGATAGTGGCCGACAGCTTCGGTGATGGCCTCCAATGCCTCCTCCACTCGCCCCAGATCCCCCAACCGAATGGACTGGTTGTTCAAGGATGCGGCGAGGTCGGGCAGGAAGGCGTCGGGGCGTTGATCGGCCAGGATGCGGCGGATCTGGACAGCTTCGGTGATGGCCTCCAATGCCTCCTCCACTCGCCCCAGATCCCCCAACCGAATGGACTGGTTGTTCAAGGATGCGGCGAGGTCGGGCAGGAAGGCGTCGGGGCGTTGATCGGCCAGGATGCGGCGGATCTGGACAGCTTCGGTGATGGCCTCCAATGCCTCCTCCACCCGCCCCACACCAGCCAGATCGACGGACTGGTTGTTCAAGGATGCGGCGAGGTCGGGCAGGAAGGCGTCGGGGCGCTGATCGGCCAGAGTGCGATAGTGGCCGACAGCTTCGGTGATGGCCGTGACCGCCTGAGGATCGCGCTGCTCGCCGAGGGGCGGGGACTGATCCTGCGGCCAGAACCACACCCTCGGGATGGCGGACATGGGGATCATCCAGCCAATATGGCCGCCGACCACTGCCTCGGTGACGATGCCCAACAAGCCGTTGCCATTCGCCGGGCGGACTCCACTGCCGCTGAACCCGGGACCGAAGAAGAAACCGGAGTCGGTGTTGATTTGAATGAACCCAGGGCGGCCGCCGTCACCAATCAGATGGCCGGTGATCCAGCGGTCTCCTCGGTCTTGGGGGAAGCCGACAAGCCGCACATGCTCCCCCGCTCGGTGGGGAGAGGCGATGACAGCGGGAGCGATTGAGGCCGGGCGGTCGAGCCGGAGCACAGCCACGTCCCATGGGCTTTCATCCTCCCACCACCAGCCGTCTTCGACGACCGTGGCAATGGCTGTCCATCCATTGCCACCCCGTGGAGCGTCTACAAGCACTTGGCTTCCGGGGCCCGCGTTCTTGATGGCCCTTCGGAGAACATGAGCACAGGTGACCACGTGGTCAGGAGAAACCAGGACCGCGGCCCCAAGCACGGTCGCTTCATCCCGGCTTACGATTCTCAGTTGCCAGTCAGGGGAGCTGGCGTATATGCCCAAATTGGACAATCTCGCGGATTGGTTATTTTGGTCGCCTGAAAAATGGTGCTTTTGTTCCGGTGGGCCGGGTTGAATATTATTGTTGCTTGACTGCGAGTGAGTTTCTGCATCTTCGTTATTATGGGTCGGAACTTTGGTCCAAGGCAAAGATTCCCTGGAGATCCAGTGCATACCTTCTGGAGAAGGTACAGCAGCGGTGAACTTCTCGCCACTGAATGCCCTCCTATTGGGCATGTAGTCCGAGACGCGATCGATGACTTCACCGGCTTCGTCCAGACGCAGGGTTCGGACTAGGCGTTCTCGGATACCGGGCAGGAAGTCGAAGGTCGGGTTTGTCTCGTCTTCTATGTGCGGTCCGGGTGTGCGCTGGATTAGGCCGCTGAATACGACCTCGGCTAGGTCTGAGAGAGGACTTTGCGGCAGCATCTCGGACTGAACAATGCGCATGATCGATAGGTTCAGCGGGACCTTCGCTAGATAGGAAGCTAGTCGGAAAACCCTTGGTGTCGCGTTTGCTCTGAACTCCTCAAACTTGTCGTAAGGGTCCTGGGTATGGTTGCTGTGCTCCGTTTTGCGGTCCTCGCTAGGGAAGAAGGTGGCAACACCATCGAAGCACGAAGTACTGGAGATGGCTTGTGCCCAGGGAGTCAACCACTGTGGAGATATCTCCAGAACAGGGATTGGCATGGCGTCCTTCGCGCGGGCAGTTGGCTGGAGTCTGTGTTCCTCATACCGCAGCTGGGTGTTGGAACTACCGGCGCAGGAAGTACTAAAACGTACGGGTGTAGGTGCTAGTGCGGTCCGATTCCATAGCCTCTCGGGCAATGTTTGCAGAATCGCTGTGGGTCCGTTCGCTCCCCATAAACGGATTGTTTCTTGGAGAGTTGGCGTGTGCCAGGCTGTGGAGACTCCATCGGAGATTACCAATGTCACTGTCCGTCCGGTCGAGTCAACGGAGGTGGCAGGGGAACGCAACGCCTGGATTGGGGTAGACGTGCTTGTCCCTAGTCCCGGGCGGCCGTCCTCCCTGGGACGCAGGTGATGGAGAGCTACTTTGCGGAAGATGCCAAGCTGTTCGAGGAAGGCGCGCAGCTCGCGAGCAAGCGGCCACCAGAGCACGGCACTTTCCCCATAACCATCGAGTATGAGGTTGACGCTGAGCCAACGTTCTCTGCCCGGACGGAAGGCGGGTGTCCAGTAACCGTAGTCGGCGATGCGCGCTGCGGTGGCCTCCTCATCGACCACCGTGGCTAGAGACGAATCTACATATCTCTTCAGGGGACGCAGAGCACGGATCAGCTGACGTTTTTGCATTAGGGAAGTCTCACCCTGAACGCGGACGTAGGATGCGCGTTCCTTGAATCCCTCAGGTTGGGAGGTCCCTTGTGGTTCAGGAAGATAGAGTTCTTTGGTGGGCTGCTGCGTCTCATGAAGGGAGGGCGGAGAAACGGGATGAGGCTGGGATTGTTTCATCCCTGGCGAATTGTTGGTTGAGTGCGCAGTTACTTTCGGTGTCACCCGCCCCTTGAGCTTCTTAGCGAACCACAGCAGTTCCGCAACTTCACGGGCGGTCGGTTCCGGGCCTGAAGGGTTGATGGCGGCGAGTACGGCACGGACCTGGCCGAGCCTTTCGGCTCGGGCCCTGTCGACTTCAGCAGACCTGTTCATTTGGAGGTGCCTGTATTCAAGTGCTGAAACACCATGTCGGTGATTCGATCGAGATTGGGTGCTTCTTCTCCCTGGGTGCGTTGTAGTAGATAGACGGCGTTAAGGAGTTGGTCAGTCGCCAGGTCGCCGGTATGCGCGTGTTCCAGAAAACGCTCGATGACTTCGTCTGCCTCATCAGCCACTGTGGAGAGATGCGCTCGAACGATCTCCCGTAGCCGCTGGTCGTCGCGTGTGGTGGGCAAATGCAATCGTACACAGCGCCTTAGGAAAGCCGGTGGAAACTCGCGCTCACCATTACTGGTCAAAACCACGAAGGGGAAGCTGTGGCAGCGTACCAAGCCGTTGGTGATGGTGACAGGTGCTCCAGCGTCGGAAGGCCGTACCTTGACTTGGGAACTCTTCTCGTTTGCCCGGTTCGCGATGCGTGACAGCTCTGGGATCTCGAACATGCCTTCTTCGAATACGTCGAGCAGGTCGTTGGGGAGGTCGATGTCACTTTTGTCGATCTCATCGATGAGCAGGACTCGAGGCAGTTCGTAAGGGGCGAGCGCGGTACCAAGCGGGCCCAGGCGAACGAAGTGGCTAACGTCAGTCCGGGCGGTCCTGCCCTCATCACGGGCCAGGCTAGCCTCCTCCAGACGACCCAGAGAATCATAGTGGTATAGGCCGTCTTTTAGGGCTGTTTTGCTGTTGACTGGCCACCGGAGGACGGGACCGAGTCGTAGTTCCCTGGCGACCGCGTAGGCGAGAGTGGACTTCCCACCCCCTGGGTCACCGGTGATCAGTAGGGGCCGTCGCAGGTACAGCGCTGTGTTGACCGCCTCTATGATGTGGTCGTTGGTCTGGTAGGCGTCGAAGTGGGGGAGCCAGCGCCCGTCGGTGTCATCCCGGTTGAAGCTAAGGGGCTCACCACCACAGTCAAAGGCGCGCCACGGTGGCGGATCGGGTAGCAGGGAGATGCCATCGTGGGGTTCGTTGACGCCCCGGTAGATACGCCACTCATTCATCCGTGCGGTCCTTCCTTAGGGTATTCCAGGGGTGACTGCTGGATTTGCCTGTCGGGGTCGTCCCACATCACGACGATGTTCTTTCCGACGTGCTGGATGTCTGAATTTGTCTGGGCTGCTAGGCGTAGGTCGAGCACTCGCTGGGGAACCTCGTCCCTGCTCGTACCGTTCAGTTCCTTGCGCACACGCGACAGGAAGTGCCCCTCCTGGCAGGGGTTCTCACAGGGGACACGGCAGTGGTTGGCGTGGTTTTTGACACTGCTTCCCCGCTCCCACAGCATCACAGGTACTCCGGATGTAAGTGCTGCCAAGTAAGCGTTCGTGGTTGGAGCTGTGCATGGGGACCCATTCAGGACCAGAGCAGAGATCTTCGGCGCACGAGCCAACGATGCAGCCAGTGCAGCCTTGCTCTGTTCACCCTGCCCACAGACGCAGACGAGGTCTTCGCTGAGGCTCCCCTGCTCTAACTGCTGCCACCGCTTTCTCCAAGTGTTATGCAGGGTGCGCAGTTCAAGACGCTCCAAGGGGCGTACGACTAAGCAAATCTGTGTGCCGAGCGGTTGATCCAGCAGTTCGTGTTCCCAAAGCCGCCAGTTGGAGGAGTCCTCATCCAAGGCTTCCTGAGGAAGGATGAGTTCAAGCATTATCTCTTCCGAAAAGCCCCCGAGTAGGTCAATCTGGGAGGGTAAAGACTGTTTGAGGAGATCGAAGGACTGAGAGAGGGTGAAAGGCCCGAGCTCCTCATTGGCCGTAACGATGCTTCCGGGAGACAGATAACGCCATACCTGGACTCGGTAGAATTCACGATTCTCTGGGGTGGGGCGGATCCTAGCGATCACAGAGGGGCGAAAACTTTTCTGAACCTCTGCCACACCAACCCTGCCGGGTGGATTTGCTCCCATTCGTCCGGTGATAAGGAGGGCTTGGTCGCTTAAACGACGAGGGATTCCGTTGAGGGAGGAATCATTTGCTTCAGCCTGACGGGATAGCCGGACGAGGTAGTTGAGTCCAGGAGGGGGGCCATCCTCTGGGGAAGGCAGACCGATCAGGTCGGTGAAGACATCGCGGCGGTGCAGCAGTGGATATTCGGTAAGCGAAGTGCCGGGCTCAGTCACCGCGGTGAACATTCCCTCATGATGCTCATGGTCCCCTGGCAAGTCGGCGAGCAGGCCGAGGACCTTGCGCTCCTCATCGGGGCGGAATGACCCCTGTTCCTTCGCCTCCTTGCCGGAGATCTCATGGAGTTGGTCGACCAGTTGACCCCAGCGGGAGTCGGTTGCATGGAAGCGGTCGTGTGCACGGATCAGGGAAACATAGACCTCGGGGTTGAGCATGCGCAGGGCGTCCACGGGCGTGGCAATTCCGCCTGGCTTAGGGATGCCGTCGGAAGCCTTGACCACTCCGCAAATACGTCCCGTGTCGTCATTCATCACCGGCCCACCGGACATACCTTGGTGGATCACATCTTCTGCCAGCCGGATCATCCGTCCGCCATCGGAGATGCTGGTTCTGCCTCCACACGAGAGAGTGATGAGGTGTTCCTGGTATTTTCTGAATGATGAGGGTGCCTCATTGGCGGACCCAACAGCTTGAGCGGTGGGGTAAGCGTCAGTGAACCCGGCTGCTGTGAGGGGCCTTCGCTTACGAGGGAAGATTCGGTCGAGCCAGACACAGGGGTGCTCGGGGGGCGCGTCGGTAATTTGGAGGACGGCCAGATCCGGGTAGGGCCACAATCTCGCCGACAGCCGACGCGATTGCTGTTGTGGGATGGCTGAGGAAGCGAGCAGACTAGCCACGTACTCTTGTCCTTGCCATATGACGTTGACTTGACAGGAGTCGGTCACGGCGACGTGCGCACAGGTCACCACCCAGCCGGGAGCGACGAAAAATCCCGCTCCCGACTCTCGGCCATGTACCTCCACACGGCACTCTTCCATGAGCTCATGAAGATATTCGATGACGTCAGATGGGTGCATGGGGGACTGCCCGATCTTGTGGGAAGCTGGGCTTGAACTACTTCTGTTCCTCAGAGGAAGACGGGTTGGTGCTATCCGAACTGCTTCCTGTCCACTTCAGAGTAATCTTGAAGGCAGCTTTGCCGCTCCCCCCGACCAGTGCAGCGACGATTCCTGTCTTCCCTGCAGCGAGTTCCAGTCCGAACTCGACGCTGACTTCCTCGGGGCGTACGGAGGCCAGTGCTGAGAGCACGTTGGTTGCGATAGCTTGGACGGTTTCCTGGAATCCTTCGAGCCTCTCCAGGATCTCGTTGGTAAAGCCTGTGTCAGTAGCTCCTTCTGGTTCCTCGACCGTCACGGGAATGATCTGGCCGTTCGGGAGTTCCATCTTGATGAGTTGTGACACGGCGCTCCGTTCGGTTTTCCTGTTGCAAGCCATCTTAGTGATGCATGATGCCTTGTTGGGGGAGTCTGCGGATCATCCTGGCAGCGTGTAACTGAGTCTTCCCCAGCTTGTCAAGGTCACGCCCTCTGCGGTCGGGACGGATGTGAAGGTGGTGTCCACCGAACTCGGGTACGAAACCACCACTTCACGCAGGACACATACCAATTGATGTTCCCGGATGTAGCTAAGGCGGAAGCGACCGCGACTTTGTTGTGCGGCATGGTGCCTGTGTCGGGGCGTGCGGATGGCTGTACGCCCGGTAGCCCCCTGGGTGGCGTTGGGCCGCATGTGGCCATGTCCGCCCGTCCGGCCGGGTCGGTAGGCGGACGCGGGGCCCGTCAGGATCACGGAACGGCAAAGTGCTCCGCGAGGTGGGGCCCACGATGTACTGGACCCTGCACTGCGGAGCACACATGGAGGATGTCAGGCCCCGATCCGGGCCGCGCGCCTCGCCTGTTCGACTCGCACACCCCGTCTGACCTGGGGTTTTGTGGCGCACCCGGCAGGATTCGAACCTGCGACCATCGGATTAGAAGTCCGGTGGTCTGCCCATCGAGCTAGAGGCCCGCCACATCTTCGTCTGGGCCGCATACCCGTGCAGCACTGTTGCCATCCCTGGTGGCGTATAGGCGGGACCGTCTCGATTCCTCGGCATGCGAACGGAGCCAACACGGCCCCGGATGCGGTCGGCTGACCCCGTGGCGGGCGGGATGAGTACCGGGAGCGCGGCATACGGTACGGCGGCGCCACCCGTATCGCGCCCTCTCAGAAGCGGCTGCCGGGACTGGCCACGCTCACCGGGCCGGAGAACCCGCGTGCCGCGTGCCGTCGGCCCTCCTCCCACATGCCGGGGTCGGCGAAGTGGGTGAGGACCAGGTGGCCGACACCGGCCTCGGCGGCCAGGTCCCCGGCCATCGCGGCGGTGAGGTGGCCGTGGCCGGTCAGGGCCTGGTCGTCGGCCTCCAGGTAGGTCGCCTCGCACACGAACAGGTCGGCCCCCTCGGCCGCGCGCACGACGGCCTCGCAGTAGCCCGTGTCGGAGGAGAAGGAGACCACCCCGCCGTCGGGGCCCTCGAACCGCAGGGCCGCCGAGGGAACGCTGTGGTGGGCGCGGAAGGAGCGGAAGGAGGTTCCCGCCACCTCGTAGCGGGTCGTCCCGTCCATGGCCATCTCCCTGGGCTCGAAGGACTGGGCGATGGGGCTGTTCATCGTGGGCAGCGTCGGGATGCCGAAGACCGCGTCGAAGGCGGCCAGGCGCTCGGCCTCCCCCGCCGGGTAGTACAGGGGGACGCGCGGCAGGACCTCGGGAAAGGTCCACCGGTAGGCCCAGGCCATGAGGTCCAGGCTGTGGTCGGCGTGCAGGTGCGTCACCACGATCCCGCGCAGCCGGTCGAGCCCGTAGCGCGCGCAGTAGGCCAGCAGGGACCCCGGCCCGGCGTCGACCAACAGGACGCCGTCGTCGGTGTGCAGCAGGTAGCAGGAGGCGGGGCCCTCCGCGGTGGGCGCCGTGGCGTTGGATCCGAGGATTTCGAGTTCGAGCATGGGTTCCTCCGTCGTGGGGTGGTCCGGTGGCCTGAGAAGCGGGGCCGGGACGCTGGTCTCAACGGGCGGTGCCCTTCGCGGGCGGGGCCGGAGAGCTGGCCTCAGCGGGCGGTGCCGAAGCGGTGCCCTCAGGGACCGGGACCGGGGCGCTGGCCTCTCAGGGGACGGCGACCGGAGCGTTTGGTCTCAGGTGGCGGGGACGAGCAGGGCGGCGCGGCCGGGAACGACCGCCAGCGACACGGAACCGCCGATCCGGGCGTCGGGCGGGACCCGCACGCCGAACACGTGGCTGTGCGCGTCGACCGTGAGGCGGACGGCGTCGCCGACGAACTCGGCGTGCGTGACCCGCGCGGTCACGGCGCGGGCGTCGTCGCGGTCGGTGACGGTGAGGCTGTCGTCGCGCAGGAGCAGGCGGGTGCGGCCGTGCCGGGTCGGCCCGGTCCGCAGGTCGGCCGCGGGGATCCTCCACCGGCCGCCGAGCACCGCGGCCTCGCCCTGGGAGGGTTCGGCGTCCAGCAGGACCGCGTTGGCCAGGAAGTCCGCGACGAAGGCGTCGGCGGGGTCCTCCCAGAGTTCCCGGGGCGTTCCGAACTGCACCAGGGAGCCCTCGCGCATCAGGGCGATCCGCGACCCCAGGGACAGGGCCTCGCGCTGGTCGTGCGTGACGATCAGCGTGGCGCACCCCGAGGAGGAGAGCATGGCGGACAGCTCCCTGCGCAGGCCGCCCCGCAACTGCGGGTCCAGCGCCGCCAGGGGTTCGTCCAGGAGCAGGACGTCCGGTTCGACGGCCAGGGCCCGGGCCAGGGCCACGCGCTGGCGCTGGCCGCCGGAGAGCTGGTCGGGCCGCCGCCCCGCGAGTTCGGTGAGCTGGGTCAGCTCCAGCATCTCGGCGACCCGGCGGCGCCTGCGGTCGGCCGGCATCCGCCGGGCGCGCAGACCGTAGGCGATGTTGCCCGCCACGCTCAGGTGCGGGAACACCGCGTAGTTCTGCGGGACCAGGCCCACGCCCCGGCGGGCCGGGTCCAGGTGCGTGATGTCGCGTCCGCCGAGGCCGATGCCTCCTCCGGCGACCGGGGTGAGCCCCGCCACCGCGCGCAGGGTGCTGCTCTTGCCGCAGCCGGAGGGGCCCACGACGGCCACGGTCTCGTCGGGCAGCACCTCCATCGACACCCCCCGGACGGCCTCGGTGTCGCCGTAGCGGATGGTCAGGTCGGACACGGTGAGGCCGGACGCGCGGGCGGCGTCGTCGGGCGTGGGAGCGGCGGGGTCGGACGCGCGGGTCCCGGATTCACGGAGATCGGTCACGGAGTGCTCCTCAGGGCGTGCCGCCGGGCCAGCACGATGGCCGTCAGCACCGGGGCGACGAAGGCGATGAAGATGATCGACTGCGCGGACGCGGGTTCGAGCCTCTGGGTGGAGTAGGAGTCGAACAGGGCGAACGGCACGGTGGGCGTGGCGGGCGGGTTGACGAAGAAGGAGATGTTGAACTCGCCGAAGGACAGGGCGAAGACCATCGTCATCGCCTGGGTGAGGGCGATGAGGCAGCTGGGGACGGTGACCGTGGCCAGCACCCTGGCCGGTCCGGCCCCCAGACTGCGGGCGACCTGCTCGTTGAGGCGCAGGTCGTCGTCGGCCAGGGCGGGTACGAGGGCGGCCAGGGTGAAGGGCAGCGTGAACACCACGTGGCCCATGACCAGCAGCAGCCCGCTGGGGCGCAGCGCCGCGTAGGCGCTCACCAGGGCGACGCTCAACGCGATGCCCGGCACGGCCAGGGGCACGTTGACCAGGTATCCCGTCAGCCGGGTCAGCGGCGAGGGGTGGCGGGCCACCCACCAGGCCAGCGGACCGCCCAGAGCGAGGTTGAGCGCCACCACCAGCGCCGCCACGGCCAGGCTGCGGCCGATGACGGGGGACAGCGGGGGCCAGGCGTACGCGAACCAGTCCAGCGTGAACCCGCCGCCCCAGGGCCCCTGGGAGAAGTCGACGCTGGTGGCGACCACCAGGGTCGCCAGGATCGGGACGAGGACGAAGGCGCAGACGGCCCAGGTGACGACGCGGTTCACGAGGCCACCGCCCGTCCGACCAGGCGGCCCAGGCCGCGGCCGAGGACCAGCGCGGCGACGGCCATGGCCGCCAGCAGCACCGCCAGGGTGGAGGAGGCGGCCAGGCGGTAGCCGGTGGTCAGTTCGTTGGCGACGTTGAGCGGGAGCAGGCGGATCCCCTCCGAGAGCGTGGCGACCGTGCCGTACCCGCCCAGGGCGATCGCCGCCGCGGTGCCCCCGGTCTCGATGAGCGCGGGCAGCAGCAGGGGCAGGGTGACCGTGAACAGCACCCGCGCCCTGGAGGCGCCCAGGGTGCGGGCGCTCTCGTTGAGCGAGGGAGCCAGCCCCGCCGCGGCGGCGCGCAGCGGCCCCAGGACCCGGGGCAGCGAGAAGTAGACGTAGGCCACGAGCAGGCCGGGCAGGGTGTAGGCCAGCCCCGCGAAGCCCTCCCACAGCGGCGCGAGCAGCCCGGTCCTGCCGTTGAGCACGATCGCGAAGAACCCGATGATGATGCCGGGCAGGGCGATCGGCAGGGTGAGCAGGGCGTCGGTGGCGGCCCCGCCGCCCCCGGCGCGGTCCTGCCGCGCCTGGTGCAGGACGACGGGGACGGCGATCACGAGCGTGGCCAGGACCGCCACCCCGGCGACCAGCGCCGACGCGGCCAGGGACTCGCGCACGGCCGCCGAGGCCAGGGCGTCGGCGTAGTGCTCCAGGGTGGGGCCCCCGTCGGCCGGGGCCTGCCCCAGACCCAGGGAGTTGGCCACCAGCACCACGACCGGGTAGGCGCTGAACAGGCAGACGAGGGCGAGCGCCGGGAGCGCCGCGGACCACGGGGGCGGTGTGCCGCGGCGCACGCGCGCGGTACCGGGGGACACTAGAAGCCGACCTCGCTCTGGTACAGGTCGATGAACTCCTGCTGCCGCTCGCCCTGTTCGAGGTAGTCGATGGTGATCGCGCGCTCGTAGTCGGACTCGGGCAGGACCTGGTCGGCGAGCTCCTCGGGCATCTGGCCGACCACCGGGCGCATGTAGCCGTCCGCGAAGAGGCCCTGCCCCTGCTCGGAGAAGTAGAAGTCCAGCAGCTCCCTGCCGTTGTCGGCGTTGGGGGCGCCCTCGACCAGACCGACGATGTAGGGGATCTGCAGCGAGCCCTCCTCAGGGATGACGACGCTGACGTTGGCACCCTCGTCGCGGAGCTTGTAGCCGTTGAAGTCGGTGTCGATGAGGATGGGGATCTCGCCCTGGGCGACCTTGGCGGTGGCGGTCTGGGCGGAGGTGGAGGCGCCGTTCTCCTTCAGCTCGGCCAGGTAGTCCAGGCCCGGCCGCCAGTCGGACAGGTCGCCGCCGAGCGCGTGGTTGACCGCCGTCGCGGCGGAGTAGCCCACGGCCGCCTGGGTGGGGTCGAGGTAGCCGACCTTGCCCTCGTAGGCGGGGTCGAGGAGGTCCTCCCAGCTGCTCGGCACGGGTGCGCCGTCCAGGTGGTCCTCGTTGACGATGAAGGCGATGGTGCCGGTGTGGACGGCGGTCCAGTGCCCGTCGGGGTCGCGCAGGTCCTCGGGGACCTCCTCCGCGCCCTCGGGCACGTAGGACTGCAGGACCCCGGCTTCCACGAGCTGTCCGGCGAAGGCGATGCCGGTGTAGGCGACGTCGGCGACGGGCGCGCCCTTCTCGGCCTGGAGCGCGGCCAGGGCCTGCCCGGAGTTCTTCGGGTCGTTGGGGGCCTGGATGCCGGTCTGCTCGGTGAAGGCGGCCAGGACCTCGCCGTAGTTGCCCCACTCGGCGGGCGAGTTGTAGGTGATGACGGTGCCGCCGTCGCCGGTGGCCGCGGCCGGGGGCAGGTCGGCGTTGCCGCAGGCGGTCAGGGCGAGGACGGAGGTGATCGCGGCGGCGCTCAGGACGCCGCGTCCGTGGGTGAGGGTCATGGGGACTCCGGGGTCGGGGTCGGCGCGGTGCCCGCCGGACACCGCTGTGCGGAAGTGCGTGATTAAACGATTAATCAGTGCGGTGACCTGTTGTTTCGCAAACGGTGACCGTGGGCCGAACACCGGTGGAACAGCGTCCCGCGCCCTCGACCCGCCGGTGCCCGGCCGGAGCGGGCGCACGGTACTTTCGAGTCCACGGTCACAGTCCCCCGAGGAGAGCCATGCCCGAACCGACCAAGCGCGCGACCCTGCGGGACGTCGCGGCCGCGGCGGGCGTCTCGGTCGCCCAGGCCAGCTTCGCCCTCAACGGCACCGGCCGCGTGGCCGCCGCGACCGCCGAGCGGGTCCGCCGGGTCGCCGCGGAACTGGACTACCAGGCCGACGGCCGGGCCCGGGCGCTGCGCACCGGTCGGCGCTCCGCCTACGGCGTGGTGATCCGCAACATGCGCAACCCCTTCTTCCTGGACGTGCTGCGCGGCATGGAGACCGTCGCGCACCGCGAGGGGGCGCTCCTGCTGATCATGAGCTCGGACTACGACCAGGAGCGGGAGAGCGCCGCGCTGCGCAGGCTCGCCGCCGAGGCGGTCGCGGGGATCGCCATCGCGCCCATCGGGCGGCGCGACCGCCTCCTGGAGTGGATGGACCGCCACTCCCACGTCCCGGTGGTGGCCTTCAACTGCACACCGGAGCCGGATCGGGAGGGCACCGCCAGCCGCCTGTCCACGGTCGGCCCCGACGACGAGGAGGCCGTCGCCCGGGCCGTGGCGCACCTGGCGGAGCGGGGCCACCGCGAGGCCACGCTGCTGATGGCCCCCGAGCACCTGGCCGCCGACTGGGGGCGTGAGGAGGCCTTCCAGCGCCACTGCGCCGAGCACGGGGTGGCCGGTTCGGTGGCACGCGGGCCCCTGGACTACGAGGCGGTGGCCCGCAGGTCCGCGCGGATGATGGCGCTCCCCGGGCACCGCGCCCTGGTCGTCAACTCCGACCACCTGAGCGCCGCCGTCTACGACGCCGCCCGCTCCCTGGGCCTGCGCGTGGGGCGCGACGTCAGCGTGGTGGGCCACGACGACCTGCCCACCTCGGCCCTGCTGGACCCCGGCCTGACCACGATCGCCGTGGAGCGCGAGGCGTTGGGGGAGCGGATCATGGACCTGCTCGTGGAGGGCCCCGGCACCGCCGTGCGGCTGCCCGTGCGCCTGGTGGAGCGGGGGTCGGTCGCGGTCCTGGCGTGAGGCCGCAGCCCGCTCCCTCCCCGCCGTCGCGGACCGCCGACCGCCTCTCGTCCCCGCCGTCCGTGCCCTCCCGCCGTCGTGGACCGTCCCCCGGGTGGTGACCCCGTCCGCGGTCTGCCCGGCCGAACGGTCGCTTCCGAGGCGGCGGAACTTCCGAAGCACTCCTGGCCGGGGCTGACAGCATGGCCGACGCGGCGCTGACGGCCATGGCGCACTGCCCTGGAAGGACCGTGTCAGCCGGGAGGAGGACGGCTGTTCGCCGTGTTCAGGGTGTTCGTCGGGTGTTCGCCAGGGTGTTCGGCTAAGCGTGCGAACAGGGTGGATGGCGCTGACAGGGCAGGTCAGGGCCGGTTTCGGGTGTTCGTTCTGACGCCCCGACTTAGAGCGTTTCTGCGTCTGCTGTCTGCGCGGGGGAGGGGCGGGTGCGGAAGGCCCCCGCAGTTGGAGCGCCCCGTCCGACCGACGCGGCCGATCCCTTCCGAAGGCGAGGTCCACGTCGTCGGACGCACGCGACGCGAAGCGGCTTCCCGCGCCGGTCCGCGCTCCTGCGGCACAGTGGAGGAAGCGGACACCGCGAAATCCGTCGGAAAAAGTCGCCGCGGGATGTCGAGAACCCGCGCGCGGCTCCGTCCCCGGAGTGAACACGGCCCACGACGGGCCGCACCGCACCCGGCCCCCAGGGGCCACGAGAGCGACCCACGGAGGACATCATGGCCAAGTACCTGCTGCTCAAGCACTACCGCGGCGCACCGGCAGCGGTCAACGACGTGCCCATGGACCAGTGGACGCCGGAGGAGGTCTCGGCCCACGTGCGCTACATGCAGGACTTCGCCGACCGGCTGGAGGGCACCGGCGAGTTCGTCGACGGCCAGGCGCTCTCCCCGGAGGGCGCGTTCGTCCGCTACGACGGCGAGGGACGGCCGCCGGTCACCGACGGCCCGTTCGCCGAGACCAAGGACCTGATCGCCGGCTGGATGGTGATCGACGTCGAGACCTACGAGCGGGCCGTCGAACTGGCCGGAGAACTGTCGGCCGCGCCCGGGGCGGGCGGGAAGCCGATCCACGAGTGGCTGGAGGTGCGCCCGTTCCTGACCGCGCCCCCGACCATCACGGAGTGACCCGACATGGATGAGGCCCTGTTGCGGACCCTCACCCCCACCGTGATCGCCATCCTCGGCCGCCGCGGAGCGGACTTCGCCGCGGCCGAGGACGCCGTACAGGAAGCCCTGGTCGAGGCCGTGCGCGTGTGGCCGGACCACCCGCCGCACGATCCCCGGGGCTGGCTGGTCACGGTGGCCTGGCGCAAGTTTCTCGACGCAGCCCGCGCCGACACCTCCCGACGGCACCGGGAGGTACGCGTCGAGGCCGAACCCGCGCCCGGCCCGGGCGGGGCGGTGGACGACACCCTCCAGCTGTACTTCCTGTGCGCACACCCGTCCCTGACACCGGCCTCGGCCGTCGCGCTCACACTGCGCGCGGTCGGCGGCCTGACCACGCGCCAGATCGCGCGCGCCTACCTCGTGCCGGAGGCGACCATGGCCCAGCGCATCAGCAGGGCCAAGCGGACCGTCGCGGGCGTCCGGTTCGACCAGCCCGGCGACGTGGCCACGGTGCTGCGCGTGCTCTACCTGGTCTTCAACGAGGGCTACTCCGGAGACGTCGACCTCGCCGCCGAGGCGATCCGGCTCACCCGCCAGCTGGCGGCCGCGATCGACCACGAGGAGGTCGCGGGACTGCTCGCGCTCATGCTGCTGCACCACGCCCGGCGCCCGGCGCGGACCGGTCCCGACGGCGGACTCGTGCCCCTCGCCGAGCAGGACCGGGACCTGTGGGACACCCGCATGATCGCCGAGGGCGTCGGCGTGCTCCAGGCGGCCCTGGCCCGCGACCGCCTGGGCGAGTTCCAGGCCCAGGCCGCGATCGCCGCCCTCCACGCCGACGCCCGGACGGCCGAGGAGACCGACTGGACGCAGATCGTCGAGTGGTACGACGAACTGGTGCGCCTCACCGACAGCCCCGTGGTCCGCCTCAACCGGGCCGTCGCGGTCGGTGAGGCCGACGGCCCGCGGGCGGGTCTGGCCGCCCTGGCGGAGTTGGACCCCTCCGTGCCCCGTCACAGTGCCGCCGCCGCGTACCTGCACGAGCGCGACGGCGACCCGGCCACCGCGGCGCGGCTCTACGCCGAGGCCGCCCGGTCGGCGCCCAACCTGCCCGAACGCGACCACCTCACGCGGCAGGCGGCACGGCTCAACGCGCGGCTGCGCGGTCGAGCGTCCCCCTAGGACGGCGACCCGGCCACCGACCGGGCGGGGGAGGTCCGCCCGCCCCGCCGGTCGGCCGACCGGCGGGGTGCCGTGCGAAGACGGTGGTCAGTCCAGGAGCCGTTTCCGGAGGGCGGCCAGGCCCTCCTCCGCGACCCCCGCCGCCAGCAGGTAGGCGTGCGCGTCCAGGCCGCGCAGGGCGTCCAGGACGGTGTCGCGCAGGGTCAGGCCGCGCTCGGACAGCACGGCCTCGATCACGGGGCCCTGGTCCGGTTGCCCCATCGCGGCGAAGAGCGGGACGAGCTCGGTCGTGGACAGCTCGTAGTCGTCGGCGATCGCCTCGGCTCCGACGTCGGCCAGGGCGAGCAGCAGCAGGGCGACCAGTCCGGTGCGGTCGCGTCCGGCTCCGCAGTGGAACAGGACGCCGCCGGGCCCGGACCGGGCCAGGGCGGTGACCACCGCGGCGCAGCGTTCGGCCTTGCGGTCGAGGAAGGGGCGGTAGTAGAGCGGGCTCCCGTTCAACCGTCGGCGGTTGACCTCCTGCCAGAACCCGATGTCCTCGACATGGTCCAGGGCCACCTCCAGACGCGTCATCCCCGCCGGGAGGGGAGTCGGGGCCGCCTCCGCGGGGAAGGCGGCGGACCCGCCCCGGCTGGTCAGGCCCTCACCCGGAGCCGGACGGATCTCGTCGGGGTTGCGCAGGTCCACGACGGTGCGCACACCCGCCTCGTAGGCGGCCCGCCAGCCCCTGTCGGTGACGAAGCGCGGGTCGGCGGAGCGGATGAAGGCGCCCCGGCGGACGCCGCGTCCGTCCCGGCTCGGCAGGCCGCCGAGGTCGCGGGTGTTGAAGAAGCCCTCCCAGGTGATCCTTCTGCTGTCGCTCATGGATCACAGGGATACCCGAGGTGTCGGTGAGGAGCACGTCACCCGGTGTCATGCGGCCCACCGGCGGCGGGCCCTCTTCCCTGGAAGGAGCCGACTTCGCCGCGCCCGTGGCCGGATGGGGCCACACCCCTTCGCGGCGGTCCCGAGGCGGCGTACCGTGATGACCCCCGCACCCCCGGAGGCGCCGGTGGACGGCAAAGGCGTGCTCGCACTGCTTGTGGGCCTCGTGGCAGGCATGTTCCTCGTGGCCTTCGTCGGAATGGGGCTCCTGAGGCGGGTGATGGACGGCGACGACTCCGCGTTCACCCCCCTCGTCCTGTTCGTGGTGGGGACCGCAGTGGCGCTGATCTCCCTCAACGCCTGGCTGGAATCGCCGAAAGGCGGCGGCGAGTCCGGGGGAGGGGGCGGCGGTGGAGGTGACGGCGGTGACGGAGGCGACGGGGGAGGCGATTGACGCCTTGCCGGGCGGTGGTCAGGCGGTCGGTGAGGAGGCCCCCGAGGCCGCGATGTGGTCCGCGAGCTGTTCGGCGGCGCTGCGGGGCTCGCGGCCGAGCAGCTCGGTCAGCAGCGGGTGGTGTCCCGCGAAGTACCCGTCGCGGGCGGCCCGCGACATCATGAGCGTCAGCCCGACCACGTGTTCCGGCACGCCGCTCGCGACCTGCTCGGCGCTCCAGCGCTCGTCGTCCACGACGACGCGTTCGATGTCGTGGCCGGTGAGTTCGGAGGCGATCCGGGCGAAGTCGCCGAGGGTGACGGACTCGGGCGGTGTGAGGGTGACGGGTCCGTCGAAGGAGCGCTCACCGGTGAGGATGACCGCCGTGGCCTCGGCCAGGTCGGCGCGGTCGGCCCAGGGGAGGGGGCCGTCTGCCGGTTTGGCGATCACCCCGGTCCGCTGCCACGGGCCGAGCAGGTGGTCGAGGCTGCCGAAGAACCCGTAGCGCAGCGCGGTCCAGGCGGTTCCCGACCCGGCGAGGACCGCCTCGGTGGCGGCGTGCAGGCGCGCCGGGAGGTAGGGGCTGTCGGCGGCGGCGCCGTGCTGGCTGGTGTAGAGGATCCGCCGGGCGCCGGCCGTGACGGCCGCCTCGATCGCGACGCGGTGCTGGCCGACCACGTCGGCCTCCGCGTCGCTGGAGGAGACCAGGAGCACCTGGTCGGCGCCCTCGAAGGAGTCGCGCAGCGCGGCCGGGTCGTCGTAGGAGCCCTGTCGCACACGCACCCCGCGGTCGGCGAGGTGCCGCGCCCTGGCGACGTCGCGCGCGCTGACGCCGATCCGGTCGGCCGGGACGCGCCTGAGGAGGTGTTCGACGGTGGCTCCGTTGAGTGCGCCGGTGGCGCCGGTGACGACGATCATGCTCGTGGTCCTTTCCACGTGTGTCCGTGCCCGGCCAGGTGGGCGGGTCGCGGCGGTGACGGGGTCCCGAGGCCCCGGTGGGACGCGCGTACGGCGGTCCCGGGCCCGGGCGGAAGCGGCACGGGTCCGGTGGTCGGCCGCCCGAGCTTAAGTTGACCAGGACGGTCAACTTGGCTCGCGCCGATGACACTAGGTAAACTGACCACATGAGTCAAGTTGTTGTGTCGGCGGTGGGGGACGGTGGGCGGCCATGACCGGTGCGGCGTCTTCGGGGCCCCGCCTGCGGGCGGACGCCAAACGCAACGCCGAGCAGATCCGCAGGGCCGCGATCGACGCCTTCCGGGGGCGGGGCCTGACCGTGCCGCTGGAGGAGGTCGCCCGGGCGGCCGGGGTGAGCAAGGCCACGATCTTCAACCGGTTCGGCGGCAGGGTCGGCCTCATCGAGGCCGTCGTCGAGGAGGTGGTCGCGGCCGAGCTGTACGCCGCCATCGACCGCACCCGGGCCCTGGACGACGCCGGGGAGCGGATCGCCCACTACGTCACCGCGATGCGCGACCTCCTGTACCGCCAGCCCGCTGCGGTCGACCTCCTGTTGCAGGCGTATCCGCACTCGCGGCGGCTCCTGGAGATCTGCCGGGCCGCGGGGGAGATCAACGGAGAGCTGGTCGCGGCGGGCCGGGCCTGCGGCGCGCTGCGTCCCGAGTTCGAGGCGGACGACCTCCACGCGCTCGTCGTGGACACCGCGCTCGCCCTCAAGCACGGGACCCGCCCGCCGCGGGAGGACTACGACCGCCGCACCGCCTTCCTCCTCGACGGGACCCGCGGGCGCTAGGAGCCCGCCCGGCCCCGAGGGCGGGCGGGAGCGCGAACGCCCCGGTGCGCGACCTCGCGCGCCGGGGCGATATTACGAATCTACAGCGTAAAGAAGGTGGCTCTCGAAAACCTCCATCCCCTCCACACCCACCCAAGGTCCAGGCCGCCACAACCCGGCCCCACCGCCCTCACACCGGACCGGCGAAGGCCTGGCCGTCCTCGGGCAGCACCTGGCCCCCGTCGACCACGATGGTCTGCCCGGTGATGAAGGAGGCGCCGGGACCGGCCAGGAACAGGCAGGCCGCGGCGATGTCCTCGACCTCGCCGATCCGTCCCAGCGGGATCGCCGCGCGCATGCGCTCCAGGTAGTCCGGACCCATCTCCTCCAGGCCCTCGGTGCGCACGTTCCCCGGCAGCACCGCGTTGACGGTGATGCCCCGGGGCGCGAGCTCCAGGGCGGCGCTGCGCATGAACCCCAGCTGGGCGGCCTTGGTGGCGCCGTAGTGGGACCAGCCCGCGTACCCGGTCAGCGGTCCGGTGATGGAGGAGGTGATCACCACCCGCCCCCTTCCGGAGGCGGTCAGGGCCTCCACCGTGGCCCGCACCGTCAGCACGGTGCCCTTGATGTTGGTGTCCACGACCCGGTCGAGTTCGTCGGGGTCCATCGACACCAGCGGGGACGAGGGGAAGATCCCGGCGTTGGCGCAGACCACGTCCAGGCCGCCGGTGCGCCGCACGGCCTGCTCCACGACGCGTTCGCAGTCGTCGGCCCTGGCCACGTCGCCGACCACCCACTCCGCCCCCGGGACGCCCCGGGCGGCCTCGCGCGTCCTGGCCTCGTCGCGGCCGACGATCACCACCCGGTCCCCGGCCTCGGCGAACCCTCGGGCGATACCGAGCCCGATGCCCCGGGTCCCGCCGGTCACCAGAACTGATCTGTCCACGGTCGTCTCCTGCGCTTTGGTCGGTCACTGCTCCGTCCCGCCCAGGATTCCGTACGGGGGCGCGCTCTCACCCGGCTTCTCCGGTGAACGGGCGGGGGCCGCGTGCCGGGCGCGGCGGCGCGAGGGAGTCGGTGATCCGCACCTCGGTGGGCAGCCTGCGCCCCCGGGGGCGGGCCCCCGCGGGCCCGTCGACCAGTTCGATCAGCGCCGAGACCGCCGCGCGGCCCAGCTCGTCCGCCGGGGCCAGCACCGCCGAGATCGGCGGCCCCGGCAGGTCGGCCAGGGCGATGTCGTCGGCCGCGGCCACACTGATGTCCTCGGGCACCCGCACCCCCATACGGCCGAACTCGAACATGGCTCCCAGCAGCAACAGGCTGTTGTAGACCAGCATCGCCGTGCAGCCCGAGTCCACGATCTCCCGCGCCGCCGCGGCCCCCTCGGCGAAGGCCGGTCGTACGGGCCCGAAGACCCGCACCCGCAGCCGGGACCGGGCGGCGTGCTCCACCAGCTCCTCGCGCCTGCGCCGGTCCATCCACGAACTGGGCGGCCCCGCCAGGTAGGCGACGTCGCGGTGCCCCAGCTCCACCAGACGGTCGTAGACGGTGCCCAGGCCGCCGGGGGTGTCCACGGTGAACGAGGTCAGTCCGGGCACGCGGCGGTTGATCACCACCAGCGGCTTGCGCCGGTGCGCCTCCTTCAGGTCGGCGGCCGAGCCCACCGGTGACTGGAGGGCGAAACCGTCCACCTGGCTCTCCAGCTCGCCGAGCACCTCGGCCTCGCGGGCCGCGTCGCCCCCGGTGACGGCGATGATCACCCGGCGCCCGCTCCTGCCCGCCAGCTCCTGCGCGGCGGTGGCGGTGGTGGAGTAGAAGGGGTTGTCCAGGTCGGGGACGAGCAGGGCGAAGAAACCGCTGCGGCCCGTGGTCAGCGCCCGCGCGGCCGGGTTGGCCCGAAAACCCAGTCTCTCCGCGGCGGCGCGAACCCTGACCAGGGTGGGCTCGGAGACCATGGACGGCCGCGACAGGGCCCGCGAAACGGTGGACGCCGACACACCGGCCTCCCTGGCCACGTCGTCCAGACTCGCCATTGCAGCTCCTCACGCCCGGTGGTGCCCCCTGTCACACTCGCGACCCGGGGGTTGGCTCATGTCCCCGTCACAGGCTACGGTGTGCAAGCGCTTGTGCAAGCGCTTGCAGATGTTTTTGCAGATGAAGTGCTGTTCAGATCAGGCATCGTGCAGGCGAATCCTCGCGTAGACAAGGCACCGCGCAGCTCAGGCACCGTGCCGAACCCAGACCGTCCCCTCGACAGCGACCGGGAGTGGAATTGCCCCGCCCGTCACCCACCGTCGGCGCCGACGCGGCCGCTCCGCGCCGCGGCCGCCTCCCACGACCACCCGTCACGGTCCTGCTGGTCCCGGGGCTGGCCGTGGTCCTGTTCGCCTTCTGCTACCCGGTCGTGGCCACCCTGGCCTGGCCGCCCGACGGCGACCCCGCCACGGTCGCGCGCGAGACGGGCGGCCTGCTCACCGACCCCTACCTGCTGCCCGTGGTCGCGCGCACCGTCCGCGTCGCCGTGGTGACCACCGCGCTGTGCCTGCTCATGGGCTTCCCGGTGGCCTACCTCATCTCCCGGGCCCCCGGCCGCTGGCCCGGACGCCTCCTGGCCCTGGCGATCTTCCCGCTGCTGCTCAACACCGTCGTGCGCACCTACGGCTGGATCATGGTCCTGGGCGGCAACGGCCTCATCAGCGGCATCAGCGAGGCCCTGGGCATGGGCCGGGTCCAGCTGCTCTACACCGAGACCGCCATCGTGCTCGGCCTGGTCCAGCTCTTCCTGCCGCTGATGATCCTGTCCTCCTACTCCAGCCTCGCCCAGCAGGACCACCGCCTGGAGGACGCCGCCCGCGGCCTGGGCGCCTCGCCCGGCCGGGCCTTTCGCACCGTGGTCTTCCCGCTCGCCCTGCCCGGCGTGCTCGTGGGCTGCACGCTGGTCTTCGCGGGCGCCGTCACCGCCTTCACCACGCCCCAGCTGCTCGGCGGGCCGCGCGAACGCCTCCTGTCCACCCTGCTCTACAGCCGGGTCAACGTCAGCCTCGACTGGCCCTCCGCCAGCGCCGTCGCCCTGGTGATGACGGTGCTGGTGCTGGCGGTCAGCGCGCTGTCCGGCCGGCTCGGCAAGATCGGGAGCACCACCTCATGATCCTGAGACGTCCCTTCCTGTCGCTGCTCGCGGCGGCGGCCTTCGTCCTCATGCTCGGCCCCGTGGTGATCCTGGTCGGGGTCGCCTTCACCGCCGGGAGCACCCTGGCCTTCCCGCCCGAGGGACTGTCCCTGCGCTGGTTCGCCGCCGCCCTGGACTACGGGCCCTTCATCGACTCCTTCGGCACCAGCGTCGCCGTGGCGCTGGCCTCCACCGCGATCGCCCTGCTCCTGGGCGTTCCGGCGACCCTGGCGCTGCACCGGGGCGACCCGCGCGGGCGCAGGGTGATGGAGAACCTCTTCTTCGCCCCGATCGTGGTCCCCGAACTCGTCCTGAGCCTGGCCCTGTTCCAGCAGCTCATGGTGGGCATGCGCGTCACCGCGCTGGGCGCGCTGATCGTCGGGCACACCGTCCTGCTGCTGCCCTACACCGTCCGCGTGGTGGGCGCCTCGCTGTCGCTGGCCGACGCGCGCCTGGAGGAGGCCGCACGGGGGCTGGGGGCCGGGCCGGTGCGGGCCTTCTTCACCGTGACCCTGCCGGTCATGGCGCCGGGCATCCTGTCCGCCACGATCCTCGCCTTCATCACCTCCCTGAACAACGTTCCCCTGTCCCTGCTGCTCACCGGCCCGGGCGTAGCGACGCTGCCGGTGGAGATGCTCAACTACGTCCAGTCCTCGTTCGACCCGGTGGTCGCGGCGGTCAGCGTGCTGCTCCTGGTGCTCAGCGTCGCGGTCGCCTTCGCCACCGAACGCATGGTCGGTTTCACGAAGGTCTTCGGCCGCTAACCGGGAAGAAGGACACCACATGACACCCGTCGTCGAACTCGACCGCGTCACCCACCGCTTCGGCGGACGCAAGGGCAAGGACGGCCCCGCCGCCGTCGCCGACCTGGACCTGGCCGTGCAGCGCGGCAGGTTCACCACGCTGCTGGGCCCCAGCGGCTGCGGCAAGACCACCACCCTGCGCATGATCGCCGGGTTCCTCCAGCCCACCTCCGGCAGGATCCTGCTGGAGGGCCAGGACGCCACCCGCACCCCGCCGGAGAAGCGCAACATCGGCATGGTCTTCCAGTCCTACGCGCTCTTCCCGCACATGACCCTGCGCGACAACGTCGGCTACGGGCTGCGCACCCGCAGGATCGCCGCCCAGGAGGTGGCCAGACGCGCGGGCGAGGCGCTGGACCTGGTGGGCCTGGCGCACCTGGCCGACCGCAAGCCCGCCGAGCTGTCCGGCGGCCAGCAGCAGCGGGTGGCCCTGGCCCGCGCCGTGGCCATCCGCCCCTCGGTGCTGCTGCTGGACGAGCCGCTGTCCAACCTCGACGCCCAGCTGCGCGTGCAGATGCGCCGCGAACTGCTGCGGGTCCAGCGCGAGACCGGGCTGACCGCCGTCCTGGTCACCCACGACCAGGACGAGGCGCTGGAGCTGTCCGACACCATGGTCATCCTCAACGAGGGGCGCCTGGAGCAGCAGGGCGCGCCCCGGGAGGTCTTCCCTGCGCCCGCCAACCGCTTCGTCGCCGAGTTCCTGGGCTACGACAACTTCCCGCGGGTGCCCGGGCACGGAGTCGTCACCATCCGGCCCGAGCACGTGCGCCTGCTGCCCGCCGGAACCCGCGAGGGCGAGGGCGAGACCGGCCTGGACGGCACCGTCGGCGAGGTCACCTTCCAGGGCAGCAACTGCCTGGTCGAGGCCCGCATCGACGGCGTGGAGGGGCCCGGGGCGGTCCTGCGTTCCCTGCACCCGGCCGACGACCTGCGCTCCGGCGACCCCGTGCGTATCGCCCTGCCCCACCGCCACCTGGTGGAACTCGCCGAGGAGACCGGATGAGCCGCACCGCACGACCGCGCCGCACGCTCGCCGCGCTCGCCGGGACGGCGGCGCTGGCCCTGGTGAGCGCCTCGTGCGCACCGGTGCGCGAGGACGACCCCGACACGCTGGTGGTGAGCACCTTCGCCTTCGCCACCGAGGAGTTCACCGAGGTGGTGGCCGACCCCTTCGAGGCCGAGACCGGGATCCGGGTGGTCCTGGACACCGGCAACAACGCCGGGCGGCTCACCAAGCTCAGGATCAACGCCGAGACGCCCGACACCGACGTCGTGCTCATCTCCGACTACTACGCCCAGATCGGCAAGGACATGGGGCTGTTCGCCCCCGTCGACCCCGCCGACGTCCCCAACCTCGACGCCATCCAGCCCTGGGCGGTGGACCCGGACGGGTACGGACCCGCCTACACCTTCCAGCTCCTGGGCCTGCTCTACCGCACCGACCTGGTCGAGGAGGCCCCCGACTCCTGGGACGACCTGTGGGCCGAGCCCGAGGGAGGGTACGTGCTGCCCGACATCTCGGTCTCGGCCGGCCCGATGTTCGTCCTGGCCGCGGGCGAGCACTTCGGCTCGGGCCCCTCCGACCCCGACGCCGGCTTCGAGGCGATGGGCCGGATCGGCTCGGACGCGCTCCAGTTCTACACCGGCTCCACCGAGCTCACCAGCCTGCTCGAACGCGGTGAGATCGCCATGGCGCCCGGCCTGGACAACTTCGCCATGGGCTCGGTGGAGGCCGGGCAGCCGATCGGCTTCGCCGCGCCCGAACAGGGCCGGGTGATGACCGCCAACACCGTCCAGGTGGTCGACGGGGCGCCCAACGAGGCCGGGGCCCTGGCCTTCGTCGACTTCCTGCTGCGCCCCGAGATCCAGGAGGGGATGGCCGCGGCCCTCTACGACAAGCCCGTGGCGCTGGATGCCGACCCCACCCCGCTCATGGAGCGGGTGTCGGGACAGGCCGCCTCCTCCCCGTCCGACAGCGGCTACCACCAGGGCGACCTGGCCCTCATCGCGCAGGAGCGCTCCACCTGGCTGGACCGCTTCACCGAGGAGGTGGCGCGGTGAGCGTGCCCGTCGTGATCGACTGCGACCCCGGCGTCGACGACGCCCTGGCCCTGCTGCTCGCGCTGGCCTCCCCGGAGCTGGAGGTGCGGGGGGTGACCACGGTGGCCGGGAACGCCTCCCTCGCCGACGTGGACCGCAACGCCGCGCACGTGCTGGACCTGGCCGCGGCCCCGGCCGACCTGCCGCTGGTGTCGGGGCTGGCCGGGCCGATCGCGCGGACCGCGCGCCTGCGCGACGAGCCCATGCACGGGGTCGGCGGCCTGGGCGGGCTGGTCCCCGCCTCGCCGCCCCGGGCGTTCGGCCCCGGCCACGCGGTCGACTGGCTGGCGGAGCAGGCCCTGCGCTCGCCGGGGGAGCTGACCCTGGTGGCGATCGGCCCGCTGTCCAACGTGGCCGCCCTGCTCGCCCGCCACCCGCAGGCCGGACCGGCGCTGCGCGAGATCGTCGTCATGGGCGGCGCCGCCTTCGCCCAGGGCAACATCACCCCGGCCGCGGAGTTCAACTTCCACGCCGACCCCGAGGCCGCCCGGTACGTCCTGGAGTCGGGCCTGCCGGTGCGGATCGTGGGCCTGGACGTCACCCGCGCCGCCCTGTACCCGCTGCGCGAGGCCGAGGAGCTTGCGGCGCTGCCCGGCACCGCCGGGATCGCCGGAGCACTGCTGCGCGACTACGCCCTGCGCTACCGGGACCGCTTCGGCGTCGCCGCCGTGCCGGTGCACGACGCGCTGGCGGTGGCCGCCGTCGCCCACCCCGGGCTGCTGGGCTGGGAGGAGGGCACCGCCTCGGTGGAGTGCGCCGGAGAACTCACCCGAGGCGCCCTCGTGGCCGACCTGCGCACCCCCGGCCGCGCACGGCACGTGCGCGTGGCCCGCACCGTGGACGCCGACGGGTTCGCCGCCCGCCTCACCGAGGGCATCGCCAGCTACGCCGCAGAACCGAACGACAGCGCGCGGACGCCGTGAACCGCGACCGCGCACCGGAAGGGGAACCGACTCCGATGCTCACCGCAGACCTGCTCATCCGCGGCGGAGACGTCGTCTCCGTCCACACCGGCCAGGTGTGGCGGGCCGACGTCGCCGTGGTCGGCGACGCGATCCGCGCGGTGCTGCCGCCGGGCACCCCGGTCGAGGCCCGCGAGACCCTCGACGCCGACGGGCTCGTGGTCGCGCCCGGGTACGTGGACGCGCACATGCACATCGAGAGCTCGCTGCTGGCCCCGGCCGAGTTCGCCCGGGTCACGCTCGCGCGCGGCACCACGACCGTGCTCGCCGACGCCCACGAGATCGTCAACGTCGCCGGGCGCGAGGGGCAGGCGTGGATGATCGGGCAGGGCGAGGCCACCGGGCAGACCATGCGCTGGGCGGTCCCCTCGTGCGTGCCCGCGCTCGACGGGTTCGAGACGGCCGGGGCCCGCCTGGACGCCGACGACGTCGCCGAGATGCTGGACTGGGAGGGGGTCACCACCCTCGGCGAGGTGATGGACTACCGCGCGGTGGTCTCCGGCGACCCCAGGATGGGCGCCATCATCGCCGCGGCCCGCAGCCGGGGCGTGCGCCTGGACGGGCACTGCCCCAACCTGTCCGGCGCCGAGCTGGGCGAGTACCTGTGGGCCGGGATCGACTCCGACCACTGCAAGAACACCGCCGAGGTGGCGGTGGAGAAGGCCCGCCTGGGCATGCTGCTGATGCTCCAGGAGAAGTGCCTGACCCCCGAGGTCGTGCGGGCCCTGCTGGACCTGCCGCACCTGCCCGACTTCTGCCTGGTCACCGACGACATCGTCGTGGACGCGATCGTGAGCACCGGCCACCTGGACCGGGTGGGGGCGGTGGCCCTCGAACGCGGACTGCCCCCGCTGGCGGTGCTGCGGGCGCTCACGCTCCAGCCCGCGCGCAGGCTCGGCCTCGACGACCGGGGGACCGTCACCCCGGGCAAGCGCGCCGACCTGGTCCTGCTGCGCTCGCTCACCGAGCTGACCCCCGTGGTCGCGATCGCGGGCGGCGCGGTCGTGGGCCGCGACGGCGCCCCGCTCACCGGCCCCGGACCCGCGCCGCAACACCCGTTCGGCGGCACGGTGCGCATCGGCGCGCCCGACGCGCGGGCGGCCCGCTGGCGGGTGGACCTGCCCGACGGCGACCACGCCTTCCGGGCGCTGCGGGTGAACCCGGTGGACACCTACACCGAGCCGGACGAGGTCGTGCTGCCGGTGCGCGGGGGAGTGGTGCACTGGCAGGGCAGGACCGCGGTGGTGGCGGTCTTCGAGCGCCACACCGGGGCGGGCGGGGTGGCGTTCGCCCCGGTCACCGGGCAGGAACTGGGTGCGGGGGCCTTCGCCACCACCTACGCCCACGACAGCCACAACCTCACGGTCGTGGCCACGGGCGAGGAGGCGCTGCGCGAGGCCGCCGCGCGGGTGGTGTCCTGGGGCGGCGGCATGAGCCTGGTCCGCGAGGGCGGCGCGGGCACCGGGATCGCCCTGCCCATCGGCGGGGTCATGTCGGAGCGGCCCGCCGACGAGGTGGCCCGGGCCACCCGGGAGCTGCGCGCGGAGCTGGCGGCGTGGGGCTGGGACAACCGCAACGCCTTCATGAGCCTGTCCACCCTGACCCTGGCGGTGTCCCCGAGCGTGAAGATCACCGACCGGGGCCTGGTGCGCGTGGTCGAGCGCGCCTGGGAACCGGCGACGGTGGGCTGACCCGTTGCGCGAGGCGGAGCCGCGTACCCTCCCCGGGCGCGCGGCTCCGCGGGCGATCGCGGGTCCGCCACCGCGGCGGGAGCCGAACCGGTCCGGCGGGCCCGTCCGCCGGGGCTGTGCCCGAGCGGACAGAATATAAATCTACGACGTATAGGTGGGCTTTCCGGTGACAACCAATCCCGGACAGACCGGGTACTGACGAACCAACGATCGCAACCAGACTCATCCAAAGGAACCCGCACCGGGCCGCCGTCATCGCCCGGGATGCGGTGGGGCCCCGGGCGATGACAGGAACCCGGCGCCCCGGGGAAGGCCGCCCGGGAGCCGGACGGGTCCGCGTCCTCAGCCGGTGCGGGTGTTCGGGGCCTCTCCGGTCAGGTGGGAGGGACGGGTCCCTCCGGAACCTCCGCCTCAGCCTTCCGCCTCCCGGTGGCCCAGGGCGCGCAGCAGGTAGGGCAGGAGCCGGTCGGCGATGTCGTGGCCCGGGGAGGCGCCGGGCGCGGGCGGCACCAGGAACGTGTGGCTGACCATCGGGCCGATCACCATCTCCGCCACCACCAGCGGGTCCTCCACCGGCGGGATCTCCCCGCGCGCGACGGCGCGTTCCACCACCGCCAGCACCCTCTCCTGGAGCGGCACCACGAAGTCGCCGAAGAGCGCGTCGGCGAGCGCCTGGTTGTGCGCGGCCTCGCCCAGCACCGCGCGCAGCAGCCTCCCGGAGGACCCCTCCAGGGCCGCGGCCTTGTCGTGCAGGAGCCGGGACAGGTCCGAGCGCAGCGCGCCGGTGTCGAGGTCGGGCCCCAGGTTCTCCGCCCAGTCCCGGGCGGCTCCCAGGACCAGGTCCTCCTTGGAGCGCCAGCGCCGGTAGAGGGTGGCGGTGGAGACACCGGCCCGCCGGGCGACGGCGGCCGTGGTCAGGCCGCCGTACCCGTGCAGTTCGAGCTCGGCGAGGGTGGCGTCCATCAGCGCGCGGTCCCGGGACGCGTCGCGCGGTCGGCCCCGGTGGGGGGCGCGTGAGGCGTCGGGCAGATGGTCGGTGGTCATGCCCGAATCCTATGCGAGCGGGGTCTAGGGAAACGAAAGCGTTTCGTTTAGTATCGCTCCATGACCGACACCCAAGGCGCCCCCGCCGCCGAGGCCGCCCCCCGGCCCCCCGCCGAGCCGCTCACCCTGACCACCGAGATCCCGCCGGTGGTCGCCCGCCTGCGCGCCGCCTTCGCCTCCGGCCGCACCAAGCCCGTCGCCTGGCGCCGCGCCCAGCTGCGCGCCCTGCGCCGCATGCTCACCGAGGAGCGCGCCGCGTTCGAACGCGCGCTCAGGGCCGACCTCGGCAAGAGCCCCATCGAGGCCCACACCACCGAGATCGGCTTCGTGGTCAACGAGATCGACCACACCCTCAGGCACCTGGCCTCCTGGCTGCGCCCGCAGCGGGTGCCGGTGCCCGTCGCCCTGGCCCCGGCCAAGGCCCGCCGCGTGCGCGAGCCGCTGGGCACCGTGCTGATCATCGCCCCGTGGAACTACCCGGTGAACCTGTCCCTGGCGCCCCTGGTCGGCGCCCTCGCCGCGGGCAACGCCGCCCTGGTCAAGCCCAGCGAACTGGCCCCGGCCACCTCCGCCGCCCTGGCCGAGCTGCTGCCCCGCTACCTGGACACCGAGGCGGTCGCGGTCGTGGAGGGCGGCATCCCCGAGAGCACCGCCCTGCTGGAGGAGCGCTTCGACCACATCTTCTACACCGGCAACGGCGCCGTGGCCCGCATCGTCATGGCCGCCGCCGCCAAGCACCTGACCCCCGTCACCCTGGAGCTGGGCGGCAAGAGCCCGGCCATCGTCGAACCCGGGGTGGACCTGGCCACCACCGCCCGCCGCCTGGCCTGGGGCAAGTTCACCAACACCGGTCAGACCTGCGTGGCACCCGACTACGTGCTCGCCGTCGGCGACACCGCCGAACCGCTCCAGCGCGAGCTGACCGCCGCCATCACCGAGATGTTCGGCGAGGACCCCTCACGCAGCGCCGACTACGGGCGCATCGTCAACGAGCGCCACTTCGCCCGGATCACCGCCCTGCTGGGCAGCGGCACCGTGGTCACCGGCGGACAGCACGACATCGACCGCCTCTACGTCGCCCCCACCGTCCTGGGGGACGTGGACCCCGACTCCCCGGTGATGTCGGAGGAGATCTTCGGCCCCGTCCTGCCGGTCCTGCGGGTCCCCGACCTGGACGCGGCCATCGCCTTCGTCAACGCACGCGACAAGCCGCTGGCGCTGTACGGCTTCACCGACTCCGAGGAGACCAAGCGCCGCCTGACCACCGAGACCTCCTCGGGCGGCCTGGCCTTCGGGCTGCCGATCGCCCACCTGGCCGTTCCCGACCTGCCCTTCGGCGGCGTGGGGGACAGCGGCATGGGCGCCTACCACTCCGCGGCCTCCCTGGACACCTTCTCGCACACCAAGTCGGTGCTGGACAAGTCGCTGTTCATGGACACCATGCGCGTCGCCTACGCGCCCGTCACCGAGCTCAAGCAGAAGCTGCTGCGCCGGCTCCTGTGAGCGGGAGGGCGGGGTGGGCCGCGCCCTCCCCGCCCGTGCTGGTCAGTGCCTCGGGGCGGCCTCCTCGCGCCCGGCGTCCAGGGCCCGCCCCGCCACGTGCGGGTGGTGCAGGTCGAACGCGGGACGCTCGGAACGGATCCGCGGCAGCGAGGTGAAGTTGTGCCGCGGCGGCGGGCAGGACGTGGCCCACTCCAGCGAGCAGCCGTAGCCCCACGGGTCGTCCACTCCCACCTGGGGGGCCCTGCGTGCGGTGACGAAGACGTTCCAGAAGAAGATCAGCGTCGAGGCCGCCAGCACGAACGAGGAGACCGAGGAGATCTGGTTGAGCTCGGTGAAGCCGTCACTGGGCAGGTAGTCGGCGTAGCGGCGCGGGAAGCCCGCCGCTCCCAGCCAGTGCTGCACCAGGAACGTGCCGTGGAAGCCCAGGAAGAGCAGCCAGAAGTGGAACTTGCCCAGACCCTCGTGGAGCATCGTCCCGGTGAACTTGGGCCACCAGAAGTAGAAGCCCGCGAACATCGCGAACACCACCGTGCCGAACACCACGTAGTGGAAGTGGGCCACCACGAAGTAGGAGTCGGTGACGTGGAAGTCGATCGGCGGGGAGGCCAGCAGCACACCGGTCAGACCGCCGAACAGGAAGGTCACCAGGAACCCGATCGAGAACAGCATCGGCGTCTCGAAGGTGATCTGGCCCCGCCACATCGTGCCGATCCAGTTGAAGAACTTCACGCCGGTCGGGACCGCGATGAGGAAGCTCATGAACGAGAAGAACGGCAGCAGCACCGCGCCCGTGGGGAACATGTGGTGCGCCCACACCGTCACCGACAGGCCCGTGATGGCGATGGTCGCCGCCACCAGCCCCTTGTAGCCGAAGATCGGCTTGCGGCTGAACACCGGCAGGATCTCGGTCACGATGCCGAAGAACGGCAGCGCGATGATGTACACCTCGGGGTGGCCGAAGAACCAGAACAGGTGCTGCCACAGGATGGCCCCGCCGTGCTCGGCGTGGAAGACCTGCGTGCCGACGATGCGGTCCGCGCCCAGCGCGATCAGGGCCGCCGTCAGCACGGGGAACGCGATGAGCACCAGCACGCTGGTCAGGATGATGTTCCAGGTGAAGATCGGCATGCGGAACATCGTCATGCCCGGCGCGCGCATGCACAGGGCGGTCGTGATGAAGTTGACCGCGCCCAGGATGGTGCCCAGACCCGACACCACCAGCCCCATGATCCACAGATTGCCCCCCACCCCCGGTGAGTGGACCTCGTTCGACAGGGGCGTGTAGGCGAACCAGCCGAAGCTGGCCGCGCCGCCCGGGGTGAGGAACCCGGCCGAGACGATCAGCCCGCCGAACAGGAACAGGTAGTAGCCGAACAGGTTCATCCTCGGGAACGCCACGTCGGGCGCGCCGATCTGCAACGGCATGATCACGTTGCCGAACCCGACGAACAGCGGGGTCGCGAAGAGCAGCAGCATGATCGTGCCGTGCATGGTGAACAGCTGGTTGTACTCCTCGTTGGACATGATCTGCATGCCCGGAAAGAACAGTTCGGCGCGGATGAGCACCGCCAGGATCCCGCCGAAGACGAAGAAGGCGAAGGCGGTGATGATGTACATGTACCCGATGACCTTGTGGTCGGTCGAGGTCAGCCAGCTCACGATGATCGACCCCTTGGGGGCCTTCACGGAGGAGGACTCCTCTGCCTCGGTTTTCGCTGGTGCCACTGCTCGTGCCTCCGTGCGGAAGATGGGTGCGTGCGAATGGGAAAAACGAGGCTTTTCCTTTTGGGGGTGATTCGGGAAGGGAATGTCCCAGGCCTCGGAAACGCAACCTAGCCCATCGGGTCCGCCGGTGCCGGTAATCGCCACCAGTGTTTTCTTCGCCGGACGGAGAATGTCCTCTTTGTTTGCGAAGAGGGGGCGGGTCCGCCCCCGCGCCAGCGCCATTCCGGCTCTCCGGACGGGTTCTTTCGGTCGCGGCGCCGCGGACGCCCGTGCGAGGCCCCGCGGGCACACCGTCCCCCGCCGCCTTCCGGTCCCCGGCCCGCGCCCTCTACCCGGCAGGGGCCCGGCCGCCGCGCGGGCGCGGGGCCTAGGAGAGCCGCGCGTCGGTGTACACGTCGCCCGACTCCATGCCCTGGTAGCCGAAGATGTCGGTGACCGTCACGAAGTGGTAGCCCTGCCGGTGCAGCCCCGCCAGCACGTCCGGGATCGCCCGCACGGAGGTCTCGTGGATGTCGTGGAAGAG
Source organism: Nocardiopsis sp. CNZ308 (assembly GCF_004217075.1). Lineage (NCBI taxonomy): Bacteria > Bacillati > Actinomycetota > Actinomycetes > Streptosporangiales > Nocardiopsidaceae > Nocardiopsis > Nocardiopsis sp. CNZ308. The sequence goes on from NZ_SHKJ01000001.1 coordinate 5,736,628, forward strand.
CACCACGCTCCCCGGCACGGTGTTGTCCAGCGCCGCCGCACTGACGTCCTCGGTGTCGCGGCTCCTCCAGTCCAGCGTGTCCACGTCCCACAGGACCAGGGGCTGTTCCACCGTCTTGCGCACCGTCCCGTTCAGCGACCCGTAGGGCGGCCGGATGGTCGGCGGTTCCACCCCGGTGACCTCGCGCACGGCCGCGTTGGTGCGTTCGATGTCCTTGCGGATCTCGTCGGCCGACATCTTCGCCAGGTCGTCGTGCTTCCAGGTGTGGTTGCCCAGCTCGTGGCCCTCCTCGGCCATGCGCTCCACCGGTGCGGGGAAGTCGTCCACGAGCGAACCCAGCACGTAGAACGTGGCGTGGGCGTCGTACTCGGCCAGGCTGTCCAGCAACCGGTCGGTGTGCTCGCCCGGCCCGTCGTCGAAGGTCAGCGCCACGCACTTGAGGCGCTGGCAGTCCAGGGTGTGCCCCTGGGCGCTCAGGCCGCCCTCGTCCTGCGAGAGGCCGTCGCCCAGACCGTCCCCGTGCAGGGCCGCCTCCCGGGCCCGGTAGCCCAGCTCGGACAACAGCCCCTCCACGTCGGCGGCCTCCACCGGAACCAGCACCTCGCCGACCCGGCCCGCGCTGGGCACCGCGTCGGGGTCCATGCGCACGGCCAGGCCGCCCGCTGTGCTGAAGGCCAGGTCGCCCAGCGGCGAGCCCGCCCAGCGCTCGGCGGCCTTCCGGGCCTGGCCGGGCTCGGACAGGTCGAGCGGCTCGGCCGTCGCGTCCGCCTCCCCGCCCGGTCCCCCGGCCGCCTCCCCGTCGGCCGTCCCGTCCCGCCCGTCAGCGGACGCGCCGCCCTCCGGCGCGGTCCGCTCGCCCGAGGCGACCTCGCCGACCAGCCCGGGCAGCTGGTGCTCGGGCAGGTCGTACCCCTCCTCCAGGACGTCGGCCAGGACCAGGTGGGCCTGCTCGATCGCCTCCTCGTCCCGGAACAGCGAGGTCCAGGGCAGCACCGCCCCGCTGTCCGCGTCGTACCACAGGGTGTCGGCCTCGAAGGTCTCGTCCCCGCCCGCGGAGGCGGTCGCGGTCAGCCGCGCGCCCACCACCTCCGGGGAGGCGGCGAGGATGGCCGTGTCCTGGTGCAGCTCGGGGGATCCCCCCTCCGGCAGGTCCTCCAGGAAGGCGGTCTGGCGCTCGGCCATGGCGGTACGCGCCTCCACCGTCAGCGGGTGGTCGTCGCCCAACAGCGGGTAGCGGTAGCTCACCACGCTGTCGTCGGTGGTCACCGATACGGTGCTGGCCTCCATCCCCGCCAGGTCGTCGGGCGAGGAGCGGACCGGTTCGGCGTAGGGAAGCTCCTGTTCCACGGCACGGCAGCCGGGGACCAGGAGCAGACCCACGGCGGCGCTGACGGAGAGTTTGCGTCGTAGTGAGGTGACAGCCACGAGGGGGACCATATCCGAGCCGCTCACCTCAGCGTGAATCGCCTCGCAGGCGTCCGCGTACTCAGCGTGTCCGGCGCGCGGTCACGCTCCGTTCACCCGACCCGCCTCCGGTAGCCCCCTCGGCGCCTCCGGGAGGGCCGGGGAGGAGGATCGCGCCGCCAGGTCCCCGGTGGGCCGGCGGCCCGGCGCCGGGCCCGTTTCCGGGGCCTCGCGGCCCTGTACCGGCACTGTCCGAAACCCGGTGCGGGCACGGGGCGCCGGTCCTCGGCGGGTCCGCGTTCCGGCCATACTGATCCCGAAGGGGCGTACACCGTGTTCCCCCGCGAATCCGGACGCCGGTGACACGCCCTCCTCCGTCGGAGCGCCCGCTCCGTCCACCCCTGAAAGGCACCCATGAGTTACGGTCCCGGAACCGGCGGCTACTTTCCCCCGAGCGGGGGGAGCGGTGGCCACCAGCCCCCTCCCGGAGGAGGCGGAGGGTATCCGCCGCCCGGAGGCGGCCTCCCCCCGCCCCCCGGAGGCTGGTACGGCGGCCCCGGTTTCCAGCCGCCGCCTCCGCCCGCGAGCCAGGGCTCGGCCATCGGCGCGCTCATCGCCAACATCTTCGGCCTGTGCCTGTGCTGGATGCTGTCGATCGTCGGCGTCATCCTGGCCATCGTCGCGCTGACCATGACCACCACCAACCCCGAGTCGGCCAGGACCTGCACCATCATCTCCTGGGTGCTCTTCGGAGTCGGGACCGCACTGTACGCCGTCCTGTTCTTCGTCTACGGGGCGGCGGGGCTCATGAGCGTCTTCGCCACGAACTCGGCCTACTGAAGCGGGCGGGGGAGGGGAGGGGGTCAGCCCCGCCCCGCCTCCTCCCGTGGCCCGGCCGCGTCGGCGGCCACGGCCGCCACGATCCGCCGGACCTGCGCCAGGACCTCGGCGTTCTCCCGCGGGGAGGCCACCTTGGGCAGGTGCACGTGCCCGGCCGCGATCCGCCGCCCCGCCCGGTCCCGCAGCAGCGTGTTGCGGTAGGCGATCTCGTTGGACAGGTAGTCCCCACCGCCCCCGCGGCGCGCCGCCGACCCCTCCGTGGGGCCGTCCGGGCGCACCACCACCCCGCGCCCGTCCGGCGCGGCCTCGGCCACCTCGGTGTTGACCACCACCGGGTAGGGGTCCTCCCGCACGGCCGCCAGGATCCGTTCGTGGGGCAGCGAGGAGAGCGTCCACTCCGGGACGCCGGGGCCCGGCACCGGTGCCCGGCCGGTGCGCGACACCCGCAGGTTGTCCTCGCCTCCGCCGCGCCAGACGCCGTTCCACACCTCCAGGTCGAAGCGGCCCGGCCGCCCGCGGCTGAGCGTGACCACCGCGTCCGCGCGCCGGTGCTGCCCGGCCAGCGCCTCCTCCACCAGCCCGGCGTCGAAGTCCGCCCAGCGCACCGGGAACACCGCGGTGCGCACCACGGCCGTGCGCCCGCCCACGGGGAACGTCCACCCGTTCAGGTCCAGCGCCGCCGCGCCGGAGGGGTTGGAGCACGCCGGGTCCTCGTCCAGGCGGAAGGGGTCGAAGCCGGTCACGACCACCCGCACCCACCGGTCGCCCGGCGGGAAGTCGAGGTCGGCGATGCCGCGCGAGCAAGTCTCCAGCAGGTGCAGCAGGTCGGCGCGGTCGGCGTCGGAGACGGCGAAGTCCGGCCGCCAGGAGCGCAGCCGGGCCGAGAGCACCAGCCGCGCCCAGTACAGGGGGCGGTCGTCGGCGCCGTCGCGGGCGGCCTCCGTCCACAGCCGGGAGGCGTGCGCGGCGACCGCCTCCCGTGCCCGGGCGAGGTCGGCGCTCGCCCGCAGATCGGCGCTGAACAGGGGCTCGGCCGCGCCGAAACCGGAGCGGGTCAGGATCAGGCGGGGCTCGGGGAGACCGGCGCGGTCCTCTTCGGGAGTGGTGTGGTGGTGCACGGGGGTCGCTGTCCGTCTCAGGGGCGTCGGGAGGGCCGCCGGGGGAGGGGCCAGCCGAGTCTAACGCCGCCCGCGACCGCCCCGGGGACAGCGCGTCCGGCGCGTCCGGCCGACGAGACACGGGGGCTGGACCGGCGGGGTCGGACTTGGCAGGGTGTGAGGTGACCGCCCGTTCCTCTCAACGGAGAGAGCAGCACATGCCGATTTCCGCCCTCCCCACCACCGCCTCCCTCGCCGACCGCGCGCGGGCCGCCCTGGACCGGTGCCGCGTCGCCGCGCCCCAGGAACCGGCCGGGGCCGGCGGCGCGGCGAGGTCGCCCATCACCGGCCAGGAGCTCTTCGCCCTGGCCCACGAGTCCGCCGCCGACGTCGAACAGGCCGTCGCCGAGGCCCGGGAGGCCTTCGCCGCCTGGCGCGACACCCCCGCCCCGGTGCGCGGGCAGCTCGTCCACAGGCTCGGCGAGCTGCTGCGCGAACACAAGGCCGACCTGGCCGAGCTGGTGACCATCGAGGCGGGCAAGATCCGCTCCGAGGCCCTGGGCGAGGTTCAGGAGATGATCGACATCTGCGACCTGGCCGTGGGCATGTCCCGGCAGCTGTACGGGCGCACCATGCCCTCCGAGCGGCCCGGCCACCGGCTCATGGAGACCTGGCACCCGCTGGGCGTGGTCGGCGTGATCACCGCCTTCAACTTCCCGGTGGCGGTGTGGTCGTGGAACACGTGCGTGGCCCTGGTGTGCGGTGACACCGTGGTCTGGAAGCCCTCGGAGCTGACCCCGCTCACCGCGCTGGCCTGCCACGGCCTGCTCATGCGCGCGGCGCGGGAGGTCGGCGCGCCCTCCCGGGGCCTGCACCGGGTCGTGCTGGGCGGCCGCGAGATCGGCCGGGCCCTGGCCGACGACCCCCGGGTGGCCCTGCTGTCGGCCACCGGCTCGACCGCCATGGGCCGCGAGGTGGCGCCCCGGGTGGCCGCCCGCATGGGCCGCTACCTGCTGGAGCTGGGCGGCAACAACGCGGCCGTGGTCGCCCCCTCCGCCGACCTGGACCTGGTGGTGCGCGGCAGCGTCTTCTCCGCGGCGGGCACCGCGGGCCAGCGCTGCACGACGCTGCGCCGCCTCATCGTGCACGAGGACGTGGCCGAGGAGGTCACCCGGCGGATCGTGGACGCCTACAAGCAGCTGCGCGACCGCGTCGGCGACCCCTTCGCGGAGTCGACGCTGGTGGGTCCGCTGGTGGGCGAGCGCGGGTACGCCGCGATGCGCTCGGCGCTGGAGCGCGCCGCGGCCGAGGGCGGCCAGGTGCTGGTCGGCGGCGCCCGGGTCCTGGAGGAGGAGGCCGCCGACGCCTACTACGTCGAGCCCGCGGTGGTGCGCATGCCCGGCCAGACCGCCGTCGTGCGCGAGGAGACCTTCGCGCCGATCCTGTACGTGATGCCCTACCGCACGCTGGAGGAGGCGGTGGAGCTGCACAACGGCGTGCCCCAGGGGCTGTCGTCGTCGATCTTCACCCAGGACCAGTCCGAGGCCGAGCGGTTCCTGTCCGCGGCCGGTTCGGACTGCGGGATCGTCAACGTCAACATCGGCACCTCCGGAGCGGAGATCGGCGGCGCCTTCGGTGGGGAGAAGGACACCGGCGGCGGCCGCGAGTCGGGTTCGGACTCCTGGAAGGCCTACATGCGCCGGGCGACCAACACGGTCAACTACGGCGGCGAGCTGCCGCTGGCCCAGGGCGTGAGCTTCCTCTGAGAGGCCCGGTGCCCGCGCCCGGCCGGGCGCGGGCACCCGCGACACGCCAAAAAAAGTTGCGCACGATCATGTTGCGTGCAACTTAATTCTGTTACGGTGGTGCCCACCGAACGGTTCCGCGCGCGCAGGAGGGAACACCGTGGCCGACGAGCAAGGGGAGAACCCCCTCGCCCTGGACAACCAGCTGTGCTTCTCCCTCTACGCGGCCTCCCGGGCCATGACCGGCCTCTACCGGGAACTGCTGGGCGACCTGGAACTGACCTACCCCCAGTACCTGGTCATGCTCGTGCTCTGGGAGCGCGGAACGCTCACCGTCAAGGAGCTCAGCCGGGCCCTGCACCTGGACTCGGGCACGCTCTCGCCGCTGCTGCGCCGCCTGGAGTGCGCCGGGCTCCTGACCCGCGAACGCAGTTCCACCGACGAGCGCGTCGTCGAGGTCGCGGCCACCCCGAAGGGCGACGCGCTGCGCGCACGCGCCGAGGAGGTCCCCGAACGGGTCATGTGCTCGGCCGGACTGCCCCGGGAGCGGGCCCGGGAGCTGCAGGAGGCGCTCGGCCTGCTCACACGTTCGGTGGAGACCGCCTCCCGCAGGCGCGACCCGTGCTGAACGGGGCCACGGGCCCCACCCGGACCACCATCGAACCCACCCACCACGAAGGAGAGAGGCAAACATGGCCTACGACGTGATGTACACCGCCAACGCCACCGTCACCGGAGAGGGCCGCAAGGGCACCGCTCGCACCGACGACCGCCGCCTGGAGGTCGACCTGTCCGTGCCCAAGGGCATGGGCGGCGACGACGGCCCCGGCACCAACCCCGAGCAGCTCTTCGCGGTCGGCTACGGCGCCTGCTTCCACGGCGCCCTCAAGGCCGTCGCCCGCAAGGAGAAGGTCAACGTCGACAACTCCACCATCGACGCCCAGGTCAGCCTGGGCAAGGCCGACGACGGCATGACCCTGGCGGTGGCGATCACCGTCACCATCCCGGGCGTGGACCAGGCCAAGGCCGAGGAGCTGGTCGAGGGCGCGCACCAGATGTGCCCCTACTCCCGCGCCACCCGCGGCAACATCGAGGTGACCCTGACGGCCAGGACCGCCTAGCGACACCTGCGCGGAGCCCCCCGAGGACATCCTCGGGGGGCTCCGCCCCGTCTGTGCGCCGCCAGCCGCCGACCCGCACGCGACACTTCCTCCCCCCTCGGCGTGTCCGCGGCCGAGAACGACCGCTGTGATGCCTGTTGCGCATAGCCGGCCCCGAGGGACAGGCGTCCGGCGGTCCTCGACCCGACCGAAGCCCCGAAGCCACGAAGAGGGAAGGACCGGACGTCCTCTGTCCCGACCCGCGGCCCAGCGGAGGCCGGGCCCCCGGCCGGTGAGCGCGCCTAGGAGGTCTACCTCGACCACCACCGGCGCACGCACCCCGGGCAGGGGCCCGTGGGCGAGCGCGCCTTCTGGCGCCAGCACGTGGACAGGGGCGACACCGACCCGGGGTCGCGCTGCCGCTGAACACGCGCACACACGAGGGGCCGGGAGGGGGATCCCCCTTCCCGGCCCCTCACGGCCTCACGGCCCCGCTCAGGCGGCCGTGTCCAGCAGCAGCAGGCGGTCCAGGATGTCCTGGAGGGTGACCAGGCCGATCACCTCGCCGTCCGACTCCACCAGGGACAGGTGGCTGCGGCTCTCCCGCATGATGCCCATCGCCGCGTACATCGGCGTCTCCGCGGCCAGGGTGAGCACCGGCCGCATCAGGTCGGCCGCGGTGGTCCCCTCCGGACCCGTCAGCGCCTCGCGCACGTGCAGCACGCCCACGGGCTCGGTGCCGTCCATCACCACCAGGCGCAGGTGCGTGGACTCCCGCGACACCTGCTTGATGTCGTCCACCGTCGAGTTCGGGGACACCGACGCGATCTCCTCGCGCGGCGTCACGATCTCGCTCAGCGGGCGGGAGTTGACCTCCAGCGCCGTGGCCAGCTGGGCGCGGCGCTCGGGGTCGAGCGCACCGGCCTTGGCCGAGTGCTCCACCAGCTCGCGCACGTCGTCGGGACCGTGCCCGGACGACATCTCGTCCACCGCCTCCACGCCCAGCCGGTGCAGGCACCAGTTGGCCATGCCGTTGAGCATCAGCAGCAGCGGACGGGTGAACCACATGAACGCCCGCATCGGCACGGCCAGCATGATCGCCGACTTCTCCGGGTGCGAGATCGCCCAGGACTTGGGCGCCATCTCACCCACCACCAGGTGCAGGAAGGTCACCACGATCAGCGACAGCACGAACGAGACCACGTAGCCCACCGCCGCCGGCAGGCCGCCGAACAGCGGCTCCAGCATGTGGTGGACGGCGGGCTTGGAGATCGCGCCCAGCGCCAGGGCGCACAGGGTGATCCCCAGCTGCGAACCGGCCAGCAGCAGCGACAGGTCGCGGGCGCTCTTGACCGCGGCCCGTGCCGAGAAGCTGGACTCGGCGGCCTCCTCCAACCGGTAGCGGCGCGCCGCCACCAGGGCGAACTCGATCGCCACGAAGAAGGCGCTCAGCGCGATGATCACCGCGGTCAGCGTGAGCGCCACCCACACGTTCATGTCACTCATGCCGACGCCTCCTGCGACTCGTTGCCCTGGACCTCGTGCAGACGCAGCTCCACGGTGTGCGGAACGTGCCTCTGCACCGCGCTGACGACCATGGTCAGCCCCATGTCGGGGTCCTCGTCGTGCGCGCTGGGCGGTCGGGGCAGGGCGATGGAGACCCTGTCACCGGCCTCGGGGAGCCGGTGCAGCTCGTGCACCACCAGACCGCCCAGGGTCTCGTAGTCCCCCTCGGGCAGGTCGTGGCCGAGCAGCCGCTCGACCTCGTCGATGTGCAGAGCGCCCGGGACCAGGTAGGAGCCCTCGCCCTCCAGGTAGGAGGGGGAGTCCTCCGCGGGGCTGTGCTCGTCGGCGATCTCGCCGACCAGCTCCTCGGCCAGGTCCTCGGTCGTGATGACCCCGGCCAGGCCGCCGTACTCGTCCACCACGCAGGCGAACTCCTCGCCCGCCTCACGGAGCTGGCTCAGCGCGGAGGGCAGCGGCAGCGACGCGGGAAGCATCACGGTGCGCCGCGCCACCTCGCTGACCTTGGTGTTGGCCAGGTCCCGGTCGCCCAGCGCGAGCACGTCGCGCAGGCAGATGACGCCGACGATGTCGTCCACGCCGTCACCCAGCACCGGGAAGCGCGAGTGGTCGGAGGCCATCAGCTCCACGACCCGGCTGACCGGGTCGCCCTCCTCCACCGTGGCCACCTCCGGACGCGGGATCATCGCGTGCCCGGCGGTGCGCTCGTGGAAGTCCAGGGTGCGGTCCAGCAGGGTGGACAGCTCCGGCGGCAGGTCGCCGCTGGCCTTGGACTCGGCGATGATGCTCTCCAGGTCGCGCGCGGTCGCCGCGTGCTGGACGTCCTCGACCGGTTCGATCCGCACCGCCTTGAGCAGCAGGATCGCCGCCTGGTCGAACAGCCAGATGACCGGGCCGAAGATCTTCAGGTAGATCCCCGTGGACAGCGCCAGCCAGCGCGCGACCGGCTCGGGCCGGGCGATGGCCAGGTTCTTGGGGAAGAGCTCTCCGAAGACCATCTGCACGACGGTGGAGAAGAGCAGGGCCAGGACGGTGCCGATGGCCACGCCCGTCCCCGTGGGGATTCCGGCGAGGCCGAGCAGCTCACCGACGCCCTCGCCGATCATGGGCTCGGCCACGTAACCCACCAGCAGGGCGGTCACGGTGATGCCCAGCTGGGCACCGGAGAGCATGAAGGACGTCCGGTTGGTGATGCCCAGGGCCCTCTGGGCCCCGGCGTCCCCGGCCGCCGCCTTCGCCCGCAGTCGCGAGCGGTCCACGGCCATGTAACCGAACTCCTGGGCGACGAAGTAACCCGTCGCCACGGTGATCAGGAAGACCACCACGATCCCGAAGGCGATACTGAGGATGGTGCTCATCATCGGGCACGCACCGCCTGGTTCCGCTTCGGGCTCGGACTCCTACGAGGGTGCGCACCCTTCGTAGAAGGGGGCTCGTCGTCTGTGTCACAGCGTCCGTTCAGGACGCTGCCGGTACTTCGGGACGGGTCCACTGTTCCTCTCTCTGCGCTTTGGCGCTTTGTGGTGATATGTGACTACCAGGGATAAAGACGATCGGCCTGGGGCGGTTGTTCCCCGGCGGCGGATGTTCCGGAGCGGTCAGCTCCCGGCGGGGGCGTCGGCCTCCCCGCCGAGCCCGGCCCACTCCCGGCGGCGGGCCTCGGAGAGCGCGATCGCGGTGGCCACGGCCACGTTGAGCGATCCCACCCGTCCGATCTGGGGAACGTAGGTGACGGCGTCCGCGCCCGCCAGCAGGGCGGGGGAGCAGCCGTGGTCCTCGGCGCCCACGGCCAGGCACACGTCCGGCTCCAGGGGAGCCGCGTGCAGCGGGAGCGCGCCGGAGGCCAGCTCGACCGCGACCACCCGGTACCCGTCCGCGCGTGCGGCGGCCAGGGCGTCGGCGGTGGAGGCCATCCGGGTGTGCTCGACCTTGGCGGCGGTGCCCAGGGCGGTCTTGCCGACCTTGGGGTCGTCGGGGTCGGCGCTGTTGCCGGTCAACCAGAGCTGGTCGACACCGAAGGTCGCAGCCGTGCGCAGGATCGAGCCCAGGTTGTAGGGCTGGGTGACCGATTCGACGAGAAGGGCGAGTCGCCCCTCGGTGCGCCTGCGCCACTGGCGGTTCAGGCGTTTGACGTCCGTGGGACGCAACTGCGTGCTCAACTGCGGTGTTTTCCTCGGCGGGTGTTCCCGGGCTGGTCCCGGAGGCCATCTGTTCGCCACAGAGTACAGGTCACCGTGCGTGGGCGCACGCATGACCTGTGACACACCACGGCAAAAGCCGCGTCAAGCCACGGAACGGCGCACCGCGAGCACCCGGAAACCCGCCCGGGAGGCCACCCGTTCGGCGGGCAGGCCCTGCCCGTCCAGCCACTTCTGCAACGAGTCCGAGCCCAGGTGGCGCTGGACCACGAGGTGGGCGACGCCCTCGGGGGTGAGACGCCCCAGCCACGTGCGCAGCATGGAGTGCAGCACGCCCTTGCCCACCCGGATGGGCGGGTTGGACCACACCGCGTCGAAGGGGCCCAGCAGGTCCTCGGCGGCCACGTCCTCCCCCGTCGAGCCCTGCTCCACCGACAGCCCGCCCTCGGGCCCCACCACCGCGAACCGCGCGTTGCCCAGCCCGTGCTCGGCGGCGTTGCGCCGCGCCAGCCCCACGGCCCGCGCGTTGACGTCCACGCCCAGCACCCGCGCCCCGGGCGCGCGCGAGGCCATCGTCAGGGCGATGGGCCCGTAGCCGCAGCCCAGGTCGAGCAGGCGCCCGCCCTCGGGCGGCGCCGGGACCGACTCCAGCAGCACCCGCGTGCCGAGGTCCACCTTGTCGGGGGAGAACACGCCCCGGTCGGTGCGCAGCCGCAGGTGCAGGTCCGGCAGGACCAGGTCGGCGGTGGAGGGGCGGCTGGCGGCGCCCGGATCGGAGTCGAAGTAGTGCTGAGCCACGCCGTGACGCTACCAGGGGCGGCCCCGACCACGGCACACGGCAAAAACCTCCCAGCCCCACGCCAACAAAGGCCCAACCCCCGCGCCGTGGGGCGCCGGGATGCCGAAGATGGAGGTATCCGACGTTTGCGGGGGAACCCATGCGAGCACACGTAGGGGACCAGCTGGTGGTCGAGAGCCCGCGCGCCGACGCCCACCGCAGGACGGGCGTCGTCACCGGCATCGGGGGGTCCGACGGGGAGCCCCCCTACCGGGTCCACTGGGCCGGCGCCGAACAGGGCCACGACGACCTGGTCTACCCGGGTCCGGACGCGCACATCGAACACCCGCCCGGCTGCACGGGCGCCAACGCAGAGGGGGCCGATGCCATGCAGACGACCAAGCGCTGGAACGTCGACGTCGTCGTCGCCGAGGAGAACGAGGGCGACAGCGCGCGCACCTGGGCCGAGGTCGGCCTGGTCGCCGACGACGGGACGGCGCTGCGGGGACACGGGATGGCCCGCAAGCACCCCACGGACCTGGACGTCCCCGAGATCGGTGAGGAGCTCGCGGTCTCGCGCGCCCTGTCCGACCTCTCGCGCCAGCTCCGTCAGGTCGCGGCGGAGGACATCACCGACAACACCGGAACGCCCTGGCGCCCCACCTGAACCGGTGGCGGCCCCGCGGCCGACCGCGGGGGACGGGAGCGGGCGCGGGCCCGGACCGGCGAGGCCGGTCCGGGCCCGCCGCGCTGCGCCGGGACGGCCCGCGCCACCGCGTGGACACCGCACGGACCGATACCGGCCACCTTCGTCATGGCCGGACTGCTCCCGGTGGTCACCGGGATCGGGCACACTCGGAAGTCGGACACGACCGCCGCCCCGGCGGCGCAGCCGAGCCCCGGCCCCCGAAGCGCCGGGACCCCGCGTCGTGTCCGGTCAGGACACGACGGGGGAGGGTGCGCCAGCCGGGCACACGAGGTCCGCCGTCACGTCCCGAGGTACCGCTGTGCTTTACCGGAGGCGTCCGGGGAAGGGAGCGTTGCCGCCCGGCGCGAGCCGGGAGTACTCACGCAAGGGAGACCCCGTTGACCACCTCCTCCTCCGGCCCCCAGGCCAGACCCGCCCGCGTCCTGGGCACCGTCGACGCCGTCGCCATCGGCGCGGGCGCGATGCTCGGCGCCGGGGTGTTCACCGTCTTCGCCCCGGCCGCGCTCGGCGCGGGCGCCTGGCTGCCCGTGGCCATCCTCATCGCGGGGATCGTCGCCTACTGCAACGCCGTCTCCTCTGCCAGGCTCGCCGCCCGCCACCCCGAGTCCGGCGGCGCCTACGTCTACGGCCGCGAGCGCCTGGGCGAGCTGTGGGGCTACCTGGCGGGCTGGTCCTTCGTGGTCGGCAAGACCGCGTCCTGCGCGGCCATGGCGCTGACCTTCGGCGCCTACCTCCTCCCCGGCTGGGAGAAGGCCCTGGCGGCGGCCACCGTGGTCGCGCTCACCGCGCTCAACTACCGCGGGATCCAGCGCTCCACGATGGTCATCAAGATCCTGCTGGTCGCGGTCCTGGCTGTCCTGACCGCCGTGTGCGCGGCCATGCTCCTCAGCGGGCGCCTGGCCGCCGTCGCCCAGGTGGAGGGCCTGGGGCCCTGGCCCGGCTCCTTCGGTGTGCTCGGCGCGGCCGGGATGATCTTCTTCGCCTTCGCCGGGTACGCCAGGGTGGCCACTCTGGGCGGCGAGGTCCGCGACCCCCAGACCACGATCCCCCGCGCGGTCAACGTCTCCCTGGGCGGCGTGCTGGTGCTCTACCTCGTCATCGGCACCGGACTGCTGATCGTGCTGGGCCGCGAACGCCTGTCCACCACCGACACCCCGATGGTCGACGCCGTCCGGGTGGCCGGGTTCGACTGGCTGGCCCCCGTGGTGGTCGCGGGCGCGGCCGTGGCCAGCCTGGGCGCCCTGCTCTCCCTCATCCTCGGGGTCTCGCGCACCACCGCCGCGATGGCCGCCGACGGACACCTGCCCCGCTCCCTGGCCTCGGTCCACGAGCGCCACGGGGTGCCCCACCGCGCCGAACTGCTGGTCGGCGCGGTCGTCATCGCCCTGGTCCTGGTCACCGACCTGCGCGGCGCGATCGCCTTCTCCGCCTTCGGGGTGCTGGTCTACTACGCCATCACCAACGCCTCGGCGCTGCGCCTGGGCCCCGACGAGCCCCGTCCGCCGCTGCTGGTGCCGCTGACCGGGCTGGGCGGCTGCGTCGTGCTGGCGTGCAGCCTGCCGCTGCCCACGGTCATCACCGGCATGGCGGTCCTGGCGGTGGGAGCCGGGCTGTGGTGGCTGCGCGAGCGCTTCGACCTGCGCTTCTAGGGCCTGTTTGGTAAGTCAGAGCCATTCGTTGATGACCGCGATCTGGACGGTGGCCTCGTAGCGAAGCGCGAGCTTGTCATAGCGCGTGGCCACCGCCCGATTGCGTTTGAGCCGGTTGATCCCGCACTCCACCGCGTGACGGGCCCGATAGTCGGCCTTGTCGAAAGCGGGAGGACGTCCCCCGCGCCGTCCCTTGCGTTCGCGATTGCGAACCCGGTCGGCAGGCTCTGGGATCGTCGCCTTGATCTTGCGTGCGCGCAGGTAGGAGCGGATCTTCTTCGAGCTGTAGGCCTTATCGGCGCGCACCCGTACCGGCCGGGTGCGCGCCGGACCACTGCGCCCCCGCCCCACGACGCGGATACGGCCCATGACGGGCTCGAACTGGGGAGCGTCTCCACGCTGACCGGCGGTGATCACCACGGACACGGGCTTTTGAGCCTGTTCGCAGGCCAGATGGATTTTGGTGGTCCACCCGCCGCGTGAGCGTCCCAGGGCGTGGTCGGCGGGCTCATCCGTTCCGTGATCTTCTTGCTCCCCTTTTTCGCGGCCCCGGCGGCGTGCTGGTGGGCGCGCACGATGGTGGAGTCGACGTTGACCTGCCAGGTGATCAGGCCCGCCGCGTCGGCGATCGACTGCAAAGAGGCCAGGATCTGCGCCCAGGTGCCGTCCAGGCTCCAGCGGCGGAACAGGTCGTAGACCGTCTGCCAGGGGCCGTAGCGTTCGGGTAGATCGCGCCAGGGAGCGCCGACCCGCACCCGCCAGCGGATGCCGTTGATCAGGGTGCGCTTGCAGCGTTGGGGCGGGCGGCCCGTTGAGGAGGCGGGCAGCAGGGGTTCGAGTAGGGCCCACTGGGCGTCGGTGAGGTCACCGCGCCCGGGTCCGGGTAGGGTCGGCACGAAGCCTCCGGCGGACTTGTCTTCTTGGTCGTTGACCCGTCTACCGGAGGCTTCGTTCGTGTGCTGGGCGACATGCCCGTTGTTACTGCTTTGGTGCTTTCACCCGCTCCCGCGAGGGTTCCCAAACAGCCCCTAGGAGTGCGGGCGGGGAACACGCCGGTCCGGGCGGGTGGAGCGCGGGTTCCTCCGCGGTGACGTCACCGCGTTCGGCGACGACACGTGCCGCCGCTCCGGTCGCGGCCGGAGCGCTGGCGCGGCCGGAGCGGACCTGACCCGCGCTCTCGCGGGCGCTCAGCCCCGCGGACGGGCCGCCGTGGTGTGGTCAGCCATGAGAGGGCTCCTGCGGGGTGACCAGGCGGCGTACGGCGTCGGTGACGACGGTGCGCCGCTGCGCGTCGGTGACGAGGCGGCTGACGTCCTCGTTGTGGTGCTGCCACATGTTGGCCAGCGTCAGTACCAGGGCGAGGATCTCACCGGCCGGTCTGTCGGATCTGACGGTGCCGCTCCGCTGCGCCGCCTCGATGGCCGCGATCTTCTCGTCCATGGAGCGGGCGACGGTCTCGGAGACCGGTCGTTCCGCGCGTTCGAGCGCGTACCACGTGAGGAACCGCATGACCTGCGGGTGCCGTGCCGCGGCGTCGTGCAGGCGGCCGGCGTATCCGGGCAGGTCGTCGGCGTCGATGGGCACGGCGCCCACCGTCCGCTCGACGATCGCCTCGTGGACGGCCTCGAACAGGCCCTCCTTGCCGGCGAAGAACGAGTACACGAGGCCGGGGCTGATGCCGGCGCGTTTGGCGAGCCGGTCCACCCGGGCGCCGGCCACACCGTACTCGGCGAACTCGGCCAGGGCCGCCTCCATCAACTGCTGCCGTTTGCGGTCGGGATCGCGCGTTGCCATGCCCCCATCCTCCCTTAATGAACGTTCATTTGACAAACCCGGCCCGCGTGGGCATGCTGAGCGTGATAAATGAACATTCATTTAAGAGGTGTGTGATGACCGCGCAGCACTGGACCCCCGCCGACATCCCGTCGCTCGACGGCCGGACCGCTCTGATCACCGGCGCCAACAGCGGCATCGGCTACCGCACCGCCCGGGTCCTGGCCCAGCGCGGCGCCCGGATCCTGCTCGCCGGGCGCCGTCCGGACGCACTGGCCGAAGCCGCCGCCCGTCTGCGCGCCGACGTGCCCGGCGCGCGTCTGGAGACCGTGGAGCTCGACCTCGGCGACCTGGCCGCGATCCGCGACGCGGCGGCCCCGCTCGCCGCCGAAGAGACGATCGACATCCTCGTCAACAACGCCGGCGTCATGAACGTCCCCGAACGCCGCACCACCCGCGACGGCCTCGAACTGACCGTCGGCACGAACCACCTCGGCCACTTCGCGTTGACCGCCCGCCTGATGCCCGCCCTGGCGCGTTCGGCGGCCGCGCGGATCGTCACGGTCAGCGCCATCGCCGCCGCCTGGCGCTCAGGCGACCTCACCGACCTGATGAGCGAACAGCGCTACCGCCCGATGGGCGCGTACGCCAAGTCCAAGCGCGCCAACATCGTCTTCACCCGGGAACTCGCCCGCCGCCTCGACGGCAGCGCGCACCGCGCTCTGGCCGTGCACCCGGGTTCGGCCGTCACCAACCTGCAGCGCCACACGTCCACGGGGCGGGCGGGGCGGCTGTTCGTCGCCCTGGCCGCGCGCACCCTCATGGGTTCGGCCGAGGGCGCCGCCTGGCCCTCCCTGTACGGGGCGACCCACGCCGAGGCCGCCAGCGGAGCCTTCCTCGGTCCCGCCGGACGGGACCAGACCTCCGGGACTCCCAAGCCGACCCCGCTGCCCGCCGGGGCCGACAGCCCTGAGCAGGGTTCCCGGCTGTGGCGTGAGAGCGAACGGCTGACCGGGGTCACGTTCCCGGCCCCGCGGACCTGACCCCCGCGCCTTCCACAGGGGACTCACGGAGATCACGGGCAAGTCCCCCGTTCACCGATGCGGCCGCCCACGACCCTTCCTTCCGGAAAGCCCCGAAGCGCTCCTGGACCGCCCCTCGACCACGGAGGAAGCCGAGGAACCGGGAACCCCCGTCCGGGCGGCTCCCCGCGCTCGACGGCGCCGCCGCTCTCGCGGCGCACTCCGACTGGCGGCCGGGGCCTCATCCGCGTTCGCGCAGGTACGCCTCCAGCTCGGCGGCCCCGGCCAGCATCGCCCGCCCGCGCGCGGACAGCCGGGCACGCCAGTCGCGCAGCGCGCCCTCCAACGGCTCCAGCCCGCCGGCCGAACGCACCTGGGCGATCAGCGGGGCGATCTGCTCCAGCAGGTAACCGCCCCGCCTGAGCTGGTGGACCAGCAGGGCGTCGCGCACGTCGGCCTCGCCGTAGACGCGGTACCCGGTCCGCGGGTCGCGGCGGGGACGCACCAGCCCGGCGCGCTCCCAGGCGCGCAGCGTCGCGGGCCGGACGCCGAGCCTGCCCGCCAGCGGTCCGACGAACATGGCGCCGGGCTCCGCCGCCCCGGCCGTTCCGGGCTCCTTGGCCGGTCGTGAGGGCGGAGCCGCCCCGGCCCGCCCACCGGAGCTGGTCCGCCCGCCGGATGCGGTCCGGTCGGCGGACCGGGTCCGCCCGCCGGTCCCCAGGCCGCGCAGCGCTTCCTCCACGGCCCGCAGGGTCCGCCGGTCGTCCAGGAGCTGGGTGTGGCCCTCGTCGATGAGGCGCAGCGCCTCATCCGCGCGGTCCCCGTTCACCGCCCGCATGATCGAGGCCGCCCCCTGGTGGCCGTGGCCGGGTACCAGGGCCACGAACGCGCTCAGGGCCCGCGCGTGCAGCGGGGTGTAGGTGCGGTAGCCGTGGCGCGTGCGGTCGGCCGCCGGAAGGATCCCGTCCTCCTCGTAGTTCCTGACCGCCTGCGTGGACAGGCCGTGCCCGCGCGCCAGGTCGATCGGCCTGAGCCGATCACCGCTTTGAAAGTTCTTAGCCATATCACCGCCGCTGTACCGAAAAAGTCTCAACCGTTACTTCAACGATACCGTTGAAGGTATGGACACTGGCACCAAGATCACCGCACACACCTTCGAGGCCGCCGCCGTCATGGGGCTGCTCCCGTCCCGGCCGCGGCTGCTCGCCCTGGGCGAGCCCACCCACGGGGAGGACGCCCTGCTGGAGCTGCGCAACGGGCTTTTCCGCCAGCTCGTCGAGCAGGAGGGATACCGGACGATCGCCGTCGAGAGCGACTGCCTGGCGGGCCTGGCCGTGGACGCGTACGTCACCTCGGGCACGGGCACCCTCGACGAGGCCATGGAGCACGGGTTCAGCCACGGGTTCGGCGCGTCGGAGGCCAACCGCGAACTCGTACGCTGGATGCGCGCCCGCAACGACGGCAGGCCCGCCGCCGAACAGGTGCGCTTCGCCGGTTTCGACGGCCCGCTGGAGATCACCGGCGCCCAGAGCCCCCGGCGGGCCCTGACCGCGCTCCACGACTACCTCGCGCGCTGGGTGGAGGCGGACCAGATCCCGTGCGACGCGCGGACGCTGGACCGCCTGATCGGCGACGACGCGCGGTGGACCAACCCCGACGCGATGCTGGACCCGGCCGAGTCCGTGGGGCGCTCGGAGGAGGTCCGGGAGCTGCGCATGCTCGCCGACGACCTGGCGGCGCTGCTCGACGCGCACACGCCGCGCCTGGTCTCGGCGACCTCGCGCGAGGACTGGGACCGGGCGCGCCTGTACGGGCGCACCGCCACCGGCCTGCTGCGCTACCACTTCTGGATGGCCGACACCTCCTCGCGCCGCATGACGCGGCTGGAGGACGTGGGGATGACGGTCGACACCTCACCGAGCCGGATGAGGCGGCTGCTGGGCCTGCGCGACCAGATGATGGCCGACAACCTCTTCGCCCTCGCCGAGCGGGGCCCGGTGCTGGTCCACGCCCACAACTCCCACCTCCAGCGCGGCATGAGCACGATGCGGATGGGCGGGCCGCCGCTGGACTGGTGGGGCGCCGGGGCGATCGTGGGCGCCCGCCTGGGGCGGGAGTACGCCTTCCTGGCCACGGCCCTGGGCACGATCCGGCACCGGGGCGTGGACACCCCGCCCACGGACACCGTCGAGGGACTCCTGCACGCCCTCGGGGAGGAGTGCTGCGTGGTCGACGCGCCCCGGCTGGCCGCGGACCTGGACGGCGCGCGCCCCGCACCCCGTGTGTCCCCCTGGTTCGGCTACGCCCCGCTCGACCCGGCCCGTCTGGCCGACAGCGACGGGATCGTGTTCGTCAGGGACCTCCGGCAGGGCTGAAGGTCCGCCCGGAGGGGGCGCCGGTGCGACGCAGGAGGCTCCGATCCGGGGCGGTCCTGTCCGAGTACCGCAGGGGAGCCGGTGCCCGGCCGCAGGCTCAGGCCGTGCCGGAGAGGCCCAGGTAGGCCAGACCGCGCCGGGCCGTGGTGGACAGCCGCAGCCCGGCGACCTCACCGGGGGCGAACCAGCGCGCGTCGGCGGTCGAGCCGCTCTCCTCCAGTACCCGGGCCGGACCCGGGTCGCGGACCAGGACGCGGAAGAACGCCCACACCGCGTAGATGTCGTGGCCGCCGGAGCCCTCACGGCGGTGGCTGGACACGGTGACCAGCTCCCCGACCAGGCCGTCCTGGCCGGTCTCCTCGACCACCTCGCGGCGCAGCGCGGCCCGCACGTCCTCGCCCGCGTCCACGCCGCCGCCCGGCAGGTGCCAGGTCCCGGCGCCGGGGAACCCCTCGGCGATCAGGCTCAGCAGCACGTTGCCGCCGGGGTCGGTGACGATCCCGTAGGAGGCGAACCGGCGCAGCGGCGTCAGCCCGTTCCCGGGCGCGGCCTCCTCCGCGGCCAGTTCGGCGGGGGAGGGCCGCAGACCGGCGCCCGCGGCCGAGGGCCAGGAGGCCTCCGCTCCGGCCCCGGCGAACACCACCCGGTCGATGTGCAGCGGGGCGCCGCCGGGCGCGGACGCCAGCTCGGTGAGCACGTCCAGCGCGCGCAGGGGAGCGTCCGGGGCCAGACCGCCCAGGCCGCGGACCACGTCCGCGGGGTCCTGGCCGAACAGCACGCGAGCCCCGAGTACCGCGGGCGCACCGGCGGTGACCAGGTGCGCGGTGACGCGCCGCCCCGGAGCGCCCGGGGAGGCGGCGGTCACAGCGATCCGGCGGCGGGGGCCGCGCTGGGCAGGCCCACCAGACGCAGCAGTTCGTCCAGGTTGGCGATGGTGGTCACCGACTCGAACCGCTGGTGGCCCCGGCGGTCGATCATGACCGGGCGCATGCTCGCGGCGGCGGCGCCCACGCCGTCGGCCTGGATCTGGTCCCCCACGTGCCAGCACGCGGTGGGGTCCACGCCCAGGCGCTGGGCGGCGGTGTGGAAGATGCGCGGGTCCGGCTTGCCCGTTCCGACCGTGTCGGTGCACACCACGGCGTGGAAGTAGGGGGCCAGCTCCAGGGACTGGAGCTTGGCGTGCTGGAGGGACTCGATGCCGTTGGTCACCACGGCCAGGCGGTATCCGGCCGAGGCCAGCGCGTTCAGCGCCGGGATCGCGTCGGGGAAGACCTGCCACGCCGAGCGGTGGGCCTCCAGGTAGATCCGGTACAACTCGTCGCAGTGCTGGTCGGCGAGGTCGGAGTGACCGGCCTGGACGGCCAGGGCCCGGATCCGCTCGCGGCGCTGCTGCTCCAGGCTCAGGCGTCCGCGCAGGTAGGAACCGAAGGAGATCTCGGTCTGCACGTCCCACAGACTGCGGGCTGCTCCGAAGTCCGGGTGGCCGAGCCGGTCCATGACCGCGCGGAGCCCCGTGGACGACGCGGCGAGATCGTCGATCAGGGTGTCGTCCAGGTCAAAGCAGATCGCCGTCGGCACTGCGGGTGTGTTCGGCATCGTTCCTCATGTGATGGGCAGGACAAAACATGCCCACGCTAACCCGTGGACATAACAGGAACGGTGTAAACCCCACCTAAAGGGATGTGGCCCACGTCACCCGGGGCCCGTGCGGGAAGGGGCCCGTAGACCCCCTCCCGTTCACGGGAGCCGCTGGAACCACAGGAGTGACGTCACGGCGGTGGCCATCGCCAGGACGATCGCCGCCAGCACGAAACGTGTGACGATTTCCTCGTGCACCAGCTCGGTGCCCAGCGACGAGCCGATGTCCTCGTAGACCTCGTCCAGCTCCGTCTCGCTCTCCGCCTCGTAGAAGTGCCCCCCGGTGTCCGAGGCCAGACCGCGCAGCGCCTCCTTGTCGATGTCGGCGGGCACCTGGTAGCCGTCGATCTCGATCATCGCCGCGCCCGTGCCGAACGCGATCGTGGAGACCGGGACCTCCTGCTCCGCCGCCATCGCCACGGCCTGCGAGATGTCGCGGCCGCTGGTGTTCTCCCCGTCCGAGAGCAGCACGATCGCCGACGGCGGCGGGTCCACGTCGGCGTCCTCGTCGAAACTGCTGATCGACTCCAGCGAGGCGAACACCCCCTCGCCGATCGCCGTGCCCGGACCCAGCTGGAGGTTCTCGATCGAGCCGATCACCGCCTGGTGGTCATGGGTGGGGGAGGAGACCACCGTCGCCGTCGAGGAGAAGGCCACCAGGCCCACGTTGAACCGGTCCGGCAGCGTCTCCACGAACCCCTGGGCCGACTTCTTGGCCGCCTCCAGCCGGTTGGGGTCGATGTCGTCGGCCGCCATCGACAGCGACACGTCCACCGCCACCATGATCGTCGCCCGCTCACGCGGCTGCTGCACCGGCATCGCCGGCAGCGCCATCGAGGCGATCAGCACCCCGATCGTCACCGTGAACAGCACCGCCGGCACGTGCCTGCGCACGTCCGGGCGGTGCGGCGCCACCTGGTCCAGCAGCGCAAGGTTGGTGAAGCGCATCGTGTACTCGCGCCGCCGGGTCTGCGCGAACACGTACGCGGCGACCAGTACGACGACGAGGAGCAGCCACCACAGCCTCTGGGGCTCCAGGAAGGTCATGACTCAATCCCCCGTGCCTCGGCTCTGTCCCGCGGGTCCGCGCCCGCGCCCTCGTTCGGTCCCTCGGTGGGGCCCGCCGCGCTCACCGGGGCGTTCCCGGAGTGTGGCGGGCCAGGTGGTGCGCGGTACGCCTCTGGTGGATAACGAAGCGTGCCGTATCCAGTACCCAGTCCCGGTCCGTCCGTAGCATCAGGTGGTGCACCCCGCACCGGCGCAGCGCGTCGCGCACCGCGCGGCGCTGCCCCTCGGCCGCCTGGCGGTAGCGCTCGCGCACCGCCCGCGTCAGCCGCACGTCGCGCACCCTGCCCGTGCCCGGATCGCGCAGCGTCACGTCGCCCACCTCGGGCACGTCCAGCTCGCGCGGATCGACCACCTCCACCACCAGCACCTGGTGGCGCACGGCCATCTGGCGCAGGGGGCGCTCCCAGGTCACCTCGCCGCCGAAGGCGGGGGTGTCCAGGAAGTCGGAGATCACCACCCGCAGGCCGCGCCTGCGGCGCACCCGCACCAGGTCGCCGATGGCGTCGGCCAGGGTCGCCCGGTGCGGCGAGGGCTCGCGCTCGTCACCGGTCGGCGCCGCGGCCACCGTGGCCAGCAGCGCCAGCAGGGCCTCCTTGCCCGAACGCGCGGGCCAGCGCCGGATCGTGCCCCGGTGCAGGAAGTGGGCGCCGAAGCGGTCGCCCACCCGCTGGGTGAGGAGGTTGGCCGCGACCATCGCCCCGACCGCCACCTCGTGCTTGGAGCGCAGGCCCGTGCCGAAGTCCATGCTCGGCGACAGGTCCAGCAGGGTCCAGCTCTCCAGCTCGCGGTCGGCGACCAGGTCGCGCACGTGCGGGGTGTCGGTGCGCGCGGTCACCGACCAGTCCATGAGCCGCACGTCGTCCTCGCCCGGCTGGTACAGGCGCGCCTCGGCCGCCTCCGAGCCGGGCCCCAGGCGCAGTCCGAGGTGCTCGCCGTGCAGCAGCCCCTCCAGGCGGTGCACGATGCGCAGGTCCAGACGGCGCAGCGCGGCGCGCAGCCGGGGATCGGTACCGATGGCGGGTGCGTTCACCGGCTCACCTCGCGGAGGCGAAGGAGGCGGTCTCCCCGCTGGGCGGCTCGTCCCAGATCACCCGCGGCGCCAGCACGGTCGACAGGATGCGGTCCACCACCTGTTCGGCGGTGATCCCGTCGGCCAGGGCGTCGAAGGTCAGCACCAGGCGGTGGGCGATGACGTCGTGGGCGAGCACCCGCACGTCGTCGGGGAGCACGTAGTCGCGCCCGCGCAGCAGGGCCAGGGCCCGCGCGGCCGAGACCAGGCCCAGGGTGGCGCGGGGGCTGGCCCCCATCTCCAGCACCTGGCGCAGGTCCGGCATCTGGTGGTTCTCCGGCTCGCGCGTGGCCATGACCAGCCGCACCACGTAGTCGGCGATGAGCTGGTGGACGTGGACGCGCTGGGCGTCGGACTGCAGCTCGCTCAGGGTGACGGGGTCGAGCACCTGGTGCGCGGTGGGCGGGGTGGTGGACATCCGGCGCAGGATCTCCATCTCCTCGTGCGCGCGCGGATGGCGGACGTTGACCTTCATCAGGAACCGGTCGCGCTGGGCCTCGGGCAGCGGGTACACGCCCTCGGACTCCACCGGGTTCTGTGTGGCGATGACGATGAACGGGGAGGGGAGCGGGTGGGTGGTCCCGCCGAGGGACACCTGCCGCTCGGCCATGACCTCCAGCAGGGCCGACTGCACCTTGGCCGGGGCCCGGTTGATCTCGTCGGCGAGCACGAAGTTGGCGAAGACCGGCCCCAGCTCCACGTCGAACTGCTCGGTGGAGGGATGGTAGATGCGCGTGCCGACGATGTCGGAGGGCACCAGGTCCGGGGTGAACTGCACACGGGCGAACGAACCCCCGGTGACCTTGGCCAGGGTGGACACCGCCAGGGTCTTGGCGATTCCGGGCACGCCCTCGATCAGGCAGTGCCCTCCCGCGACCAGGGCGATCAGGGAGCGCTCCACCATGCGCTCCTGGCCCACGATCACCCTGGACACCTCGTGCAGCGCGGCGCGCAGCAGCCGGGTCGGTTCACCCGGAGTGCTGTCCGGGCCCGCGGAGGGCGCTGAGCCGTTTCCGCTCTCTGCCATGTGCCGCCTTCCTAGCAGGGAGCCCCGACGCGGGGGCACCGGATAGGTTGTGGATCACTCACCTGTGGTGACACTACCCGTTTCGCGGGCACCAGTCCGGTACACAACGCGGCGAAGCGGACGGCCGGAGTGGAGGGCAAGGGGGATGACATGGCGGTTCCCACGATGGGGCTGAACGAGGGTGATCCACGTCAACTGGGCGGTTACCGCCTGCTGGGGCGGGTGCGCGACTCCTCCCTCGGCGTGGTCTACCTGGGCAGGGACGGGTCCGGGAACCAGGTGAGCGTCGCCGTGCTCGACTCCGGTGCCGCGGGTGACGGCGGCGCGCGCGAGCGGTTCGCCGAGGCGGTGCGCCGCAGCCCCGACGTGGTCGCGGCACGCACGCAAGGGCGCTCGGCGCTGTGGGTGGCCCTCGCCCACGACGGGACGGGCGCGGCGGCGGAGGACTTCCTCAAGGTGGCGGCGCGCTCGGGCCGGGCGGCCGCGCGCGGTCCGGTGGTGATGCCGCACTGGGCGGGTTCGCGCGGCCCCGTCTCGGTGCGGTGGGCGCCCTGGGCCGGGCGCAGGGACAGCGCCGTGGCGGCGGGGGAGAGCAACTGGTGGCTGATCGGCGGACTGGGCCTGGCGCTGGTGCTCCTCCTGCTGCTGGTGTCGCTGCTGTACTGGTGGATGCTCCAGTTCCCGCCGCCGGAGATGCCCAGTCCGGCGCAGCCCCCCGAGGCGCAGGAGAGCCCGGAGAGCCCGCAGGGGCCGGGGACGCTCCCGGGGGAGGGCGACGGTGAGGACGGGGGAGGGGAGCCGACGCCGGTCATGCCCACGCCGGGGGAGGGCGAGGGCGAGTGGGGCGACAGCCCCGAGGACAACCTCTAGCGGGGGGCGTGCGGCTCGGAAAACGCGTGGGGGGTCCGGTTCCGGCGCCGGGCCCCTTCCTTGTTCCCATTAAAAATCTACGTCGTACAGGTGGCGGTTCTTTTCTTCAAAAAGAGAAAAAGCAAGAGATCGCGCGGCTACGCCGCACCCTCCTCACAGGTCTCCCTCCTGGAAGCAGTTCGGCGTGTCGCGGCGGACGGGGACGCCGCCTAGAACGTGTTCAGCGTCCTTTAGTGGCGACGGCGGGAGGCGGTTCCGGTGCGGTGGAGGGGAGGCGGGCCGCGGCCCTGTGCGTCCGGCTCAGCGGCGGGCCCGTCCAGGCGGCGGTGCGCGAGCGCTCCGTGCGCTGCCTATGCTGGTCCGCGTGCTGAGAAAGGTGGTCGCGACGCGGTACGTGCTGCCGCTGCGCGAAGGAGGTTCGCTCCCGGGGTTGGTCGAGGCCGACGACCTGGGGATGTACGTGGTCAAGTTCCTCGGGGCGGGGCAGGGGCGCAAGACGCTCGTGGCCGAGGTCGTCGCGGGGGAGCTGGGCCGCGCCCTGGGGCTGCCCGTTCCGGAGCTGGTCACGGCGGAGTTCGACGCGGTGATCGGCCGCAGCGAGCCCGATCCCGAGGTGCAGGAGCTGCTCAAGGCCAGCGGCGGGCTCAACCTGGGGATGGACTTCCTCCCCGGTTCGCTGGGCTTCGATCCGCTGACCTTCGAGGTGGACCGGGGGTTCGCCGGGCGGGTGCTGTGGTTCGACGCCCTGACCGGCAACGTGGACCGGTCCTGGCGCAACCCGAACATGCTGCTGTGGCACGGGCGCCCCTACCTGATCGACCACGGTGCGACGCTGATCTTCCACCACAACTGGGCCAACGCCGAGCGGTTCGTGCACCGCCCCTACGACGCCTCCGACCACGTGCTGTCGGGTGCGTCGCCGGACCTGGCCGCCGCGGACGCGGACCTGGCGCCCCTGGTGGACGAGGGTCTGCTGCGCCGTGTGGTGGAGCTGGTGCCGGACGAGTGGCTGGTGGACGAGCCCGGGTTCGACGGTCCCGGGGATGTGCGTGCGGCGTATGTGCGGTACTTGCTGGCCCGGGTGGCCGAGCGTTCCTGGCTGCCGGAGGTGACGGGATGAGCGCCCCGAGGCGTTACAGCGACGCGGTGACGACCGGTCGTGTGGGTGAGCGGCGTGAGCGTGCGGTGTTCGAGTACGCGCTGCTGCGGGTGGTGCCGCGGTTGGAGCGCGGTGAGTGCGTGAACGCCGGGGTGATCGTGTACTGCCAGGAGCGGGGGTTCCTGGGGGCTCGTTCGGCGTTGGACGAGCGGCGGTTGCTGGCGGTGGACGCTGAGGCGGACGTGGCGGGTGTGCGGCGTGCGCTGGAGGCGGTGGAGGTGATGTGCCGTGGTGGCGCGGGGGCGGGTGCGGCCGGTCGTGAGCGCCCCGGTCAGCGGTTCCGGTGGTTGACGGCTCCGCGGAGCACGATCGTGCAGCCGGGGCCGATCCACGGTGGTCTGACGGAGGACCCGGAGGGTGAGGTCGTGCGGTTGCTGGACCGGCTCGTAAGGTAACCGTTCGGGTCGTAACGGACATCACAGGCGTTCTGGGGGATAAAGAGGAGGCGATCCGCGGGGTCGGGATGTTGGGATGGAAGTGTCCGTCGTCGGCGGGGTTCTTCCTTCCGGCGCTTTTCCCGTTCCTGAACTGGAGTGCCTGTGCAGTCCCCGAACTCCCCCTCCGCGGTCCCTGACCGGGAGGCGGTCGAGAGGTCCTCTTCCCCTGTCCCGGTTTCTTCATCCGCCCCCGCGCCGGAGGCGGGTGAACGCTGGACGCCCTCGCGCAAGTCGGTGGCGCTGCTGGTGCTGGTGCTGGGTGTGCTGACGGCGACCGGGCCGTTGGCGACCGACATGTACCTTCCGGCCTTCCCCCAGATCACGCGGGATCTGGGGACGAGTGAGGCGCAGATCCAGCTGACGCTGACGGCGATGATGCTGGGCCTGGCCGTGGGCCAGCTGGTGATCGGGCCGTTGAGTGACGCCGTGGGTCGTCGTGGTCCGCTGTTGGTGGGCGTGGCCCTGTTCACGGTGACGTCGGTGCTGTGCGTGTTCGTGCCGGACGTGACGTTGTTCATCGCGCTGCGGTTCGTGCAGGGTGTGGCCGGTGCCGCGGGTGCGGTGATCGGTCGTGCGGTGGTGCGTGACCTGTTCGCGGGTGATGACGCGGTGCGGTTCTTCTCGCGTCTGGCGCTGGTGATGATGCTGGCTCCGCTGTTGGCCCCGTTGGCGGGTGCGCAGTTGCTGCTGGTGGGTCCGTGGCAGTTGAGTTTTTGGGTGCTGGCGGTGATGTCGGCGCTGAGCTTTGTGCTGGTGTTGGTGTGGTTGCCGGAGAGTCTGCCGGTGCAGGACCGTCGTCGGCAGGGTCCGCGTCAGTTGGTGGCGACGGTGGGTGGTCTGCTGCGTCAGCCGCGTTTTGTGGGTCCGGTGCTGACGATGGGGCTCAGTTTCGGGATGTTGTTCACGTACGTGTCGGCGTTCTCGTTCGTGTCGCAGACGGAGTTCGGTGTCTCGCCGCAGTTGTACGCGGGGCTGTTCGCGGTGAACGCGCTGGGGATGATGGCGGGTACGCAGTTGAACGGTTTCCTGGTGGGTCGTGTGGAGACGCTGCGGCGGCTGGGGATGGGTCTGGTGTTGGCTCTTGCCTCGGTGGGTGTGCTGGCGGTGCTGGCGGTGCTGGGTGTGGCCCAGTTGTGGATGGTCGTGGCGTTGCTCGCGCTGATGATGCTCAGTGTCGGGTTCATCATGCCGAACGCGACGGTGACGGCTCTGGACGGGCAGCCGGCGGCGGTGGCGGGTACGGCTTCGGCGTTGATGGGTGCGTTGCAGTTCGCGTTGGGCGGTGGTGTGGCGTCGCTGGCGGGGCTGACGGAGACGGGTGAGCCGTCGTTGGTGAGTATGGCGGTGGTGATGGTGTCGGTGGCGGTGCTGTCGTTGCTGGCGTATGTGTGGTCGGTGCGCACGAAGGTGCGGTGAGTTTTTTCGGTGGTGTGGGCCCGGGTGCTGTGGGTGGGGTGTGCCGGGGCCCCGGGGGTGCCGTGTCGGGTGGGTTGTGGCCGTGGTGTGTGCTGGGGCGTTGCGGGTCTGCGTTCCGGGTTGCCGTGTGGTGGGGAAATGGGCACAGTAGGTCGCAATCCCCCGATTGAGGTGGGCCTGTCTGGCCTGTCTTCCGACGCGGCAAGAGGATGAGTGGGTATGGGCGGTCCGAGTGTCACTCCTGGTATGTGGGCCCGGGGTCTTTCCGGGCTGAGCGACCTGGTGTACGGGGTGGCCACGGAGGAGGCCCATGCGGAGGTGTTCTCCGTGCGCGGTGAGCGCGGCCGGTGGGAGCGGGTGAAGGCCGGTGGGTTCGCCACGGAGGTGACGGCGGTCGCCAAGGGTTTGGTGGCGGCCGGTGTGGGTGAGGGCGACCGGATCGTGGTGGTGTCGGGGTCGCATCAGGACTGGGTGCGGTTGGCGTTCGCCGTGTGGTCGGTGCGTGCGGTGTTGGTGCCGTTGCCGGAGTCGGTGTCGGCGGAGCGTTTGGCGCATGTGGTGCGGCAGACGCGTCCGGCGGCTGCGGTGGTGCAGGGTGAGCGGTTGTTGCGCACGGTGTCGGGTTTGCAGCGTGAGTTGCCGGACCTGGGTCGGGTGTGGCGGATGGACGCGGGTCTGGCGGGTGTGGTGTCGCTGGGTGCGTACATGGACGCGTCGTCGGTGCGGTTTCGTCGGGACGGGGCGGTGGCCGAGGATGTGGCGGTGGTGCTGTATCCGGTGAGCACGGTGTCGCGGTTGACGCGGGGTGTGGTGTTGTCGCACGGGGCGTTGTTGTCGGCTGCGGCGGATGTGGTGGACCGGATGTGGCCGCGGTTGTCGGAGTTGCCTGAGGGTCGGGCGAGCACGTTGTTGGATCTGCCGTTGTCGCAGATCTCGGGGTTGGCTTCGTTGGTGGCGTGCATGGTGGGGCGTGTGCGTGTGGGGTTGGCGGGGCCCACGGGGTTGATGCGGCAGGTGGAGGCGTTCAAGCCGACGGTGCTGGTGTGTTCGGCCCGGGTGTTGCAGGACGTCTTCGATGTGGAGCGGGGGAGTGCGCGTTCGACGGGGTGGGACTCGTTGGGCACGTTCAACGCGGCGGTGGAGTCGGCGGTGCAGTTCGACCGGTCGCCGCGCAGGAGTGCGTGGCAGCGGTTGTCGCGGTCGATGTATGACTGGCAGTTCTCGCGGGTGCGGGAGTTGTTCGGTGGCCGGGTGCATCTGGCGGTGTGCTGGGGTGGTGGGCTGTCGGACCGGTTGGACTCCTTCTTCGGTGGTGTGGGGATTCCGGTGGTCCAGGCCTTCGGTACGGCCGAGGCGGCGGGTGTGTTCACGGCCGGTGCTGTGGGGGACCGGGTCCCGGGGACGGTGGGGCGTGCCCTGGAGGGTCGTGAGGTGTGGGTGTCGCGTGAGGGCGAGATCCATGTGCGCGGCGGTGCGGTGTTCTCGGGGTACTGGGGTGAGGGTGAGGCCTCGCGGAGTGCGTTTCGTGAGGGGTGGTTGGCGACGGGGTACGCGGGTGAGGTGGACGCGGACGGGGTCGTGAGTGTGGCGGGCCGGTTGCGGGTGCAGGCGGCGACGGAGGAGTTGGCGGGGCGGTTCGTGGCGCGCGGGGCGGATGAGGCGCCCGCGTTGGAGGGCCGTGTGCTGCAGGAGCCTGAGGGGCGTGCGCTGGAGGGTCGTCCGGTGCAGGAGCGGCGGCGTGACTCCGAGGAGGGTGTGCGTCGGCGGGATGCGCGCGCGTTGGAGGGCCGCGCGTTGGAGGCTTCGGTGGAGCAGGAGCCCGGTGCGGCCTCGGGTGAGGGTTCGGGGGAGATGCTGGCGGTGACGGCGGCGTTCGCCGCGGTGGATCCGGCTGGGGGCGGGGAGCCCGCCGGGGTGGAGTCGCAGGACCAGCGTGTGGAGCGGGGGGACGCGGAGCTGGTGGCGGAGTTCGAGGCGCGGTTGCGTGCTCATCCGTTGATCAGCCAGGTGTTGGTGATCGTGGAGGGGCGGCCGTTCGCGAGTGCGTTGGTGACGTTGGTGCGTGACCAGTTGGAGTACTGGCGGTTGGTGAACGGTCGGCCGTTGGCGATGGCGCCGGAGGAGATCGCGGGGGACCGTGAGCTGCTGCGTGAGGTGCAGGGGTTGGTGTACGAGGCCAATCGGAGTGTGCCTCGCCATTTGGCGGTGCGGTCGTTTCATGTGTTGGCGGAGGAGTTCACGGTGCAGTCGGGGTTGGTGCACGCGTCGGGGGAGTTGCGGCGTGAGGCCGTGTTGCGGGCCTTCGCGGAGGAGATCGACGGGTTGTACCGGGTGCGTCGTGAGCAGCAGTAGGGGGTTGTAGGCGGCGGTGTCGGTGGCCGCGGTCCGGGCCGGGTGGTCTGGGCCGCGGCCTTTGGTGTGTGTATGGCGGTGAGTGCGGTCGCGCCGGTGTGTCCGTGGAGCGTTTGGGCCGGGGGCGGGTGCGGTGGGCGCCGTGCTGTTGGGGCGGTGCCCGGTGTTGGGTGCTGTGGGTGCCCAGGTGTGGTCCGGCCGGGTGGGTGTTGGGCGCCGAACCGGTGTGGGCGGGGTGGTTACTGGCCGTTGAGGAAGGCCAGGACGGCCAGGACGCGGCGGCTGTCGTCGGAGGAGGGCGGCAGGTCGAGTTTGGTGAAGATGTTGTTGATGTGCTTGCTGACGGCTTTTTCGGTGATGTAGAGGCGTGCGGCGATGGCGGAGTTGGAGCGTCCTTCGGCCATTTCGGACAGGACTTCGCGTTCGCGGGGGGTGAGTTGGGCGAGGGGGCCGCTCTGGTCCTGGCGGGCGAGGAGTTGGGAGATGACGGCGGGGTCCATGGCGGTGCCGCCGTCGGCGACGCGGCGGACGGCTTCGATGAACTGGCCGATGTCGAAGACGCGGTCCTTGAGGAGGTAGCCGACGCCGCCGGTGTCGTCGGAGAGCAGTTCGCGGGCGTAGAGCTGTTCGACGTGCTGGGAGAGCACGAGGATGGGCAGGCCGGGGATCTGGGTGCGGGCGGCGATGGCGGCCTGGAGGCCTTCGTCGGTGAAGGTGGGGGGTAGGCGGACGTCGACGACGGCGACGTCGGGTTTGTGTTCGGTGAGGGCGGTGTGCAGGTCGGGGCCGTTGTCGACGGCGGCGACGACGGTGAAGTCGTGTGCCTGGAGGAGTCGGATCAGGCCGTCTCTGAGGAGGGCAAGGTCTTCGGCGATGACAACACGCACGGGATCTCCAGGGTCACGATGGTGGGGCCGCCCGGTGGGCTGGTGATGTTCATCGTGCCATCAAAGGCGTCCAGGCGTCTGCGGATGCCGGCCAGGCCGCTGCCGGGGGCGGGGTCCGCGCCGCCGGTGCCGTTGTCGGTGACGGTGATGACCAGGCGGTTGCGGCCGTGGTTGATGTGGATCCAGGCGTGGGTGGCGTGGGCGTGTTTGGCGGTGTTGGTGAGGAGTTCGGCGATGGCGAAGTAGGCGGCGGACTCCACGGGGTCGGCGGGGCGGCCGCGGAGGTCGATGGTGACGGTGATGGGCAGGTGGTGGGTGAGGGCGAGGGCGTGGACGGCGCCGTCGAGGCCGCGTTCGACGAGGACGGGTGGGTGGATGCCGCGGACGAGGTCGCGGAGTTCGGTGAGGGCGTGGCGGGTGGTTTCGCGGGCTTCGGTGAGCATGGCGCGGGCGGTTTCGGGGTCTTTGTCGACGATTTGTTCGGCCATGCCGAGGTTCATGCCCAGGGCGACGAGGCGGGCTTGGGCGCCGTCGTGGAGGTCGCGTTCGATGCGGCGGATCTCGGAGGCCTGGGTGTCGATGGTGTGGGCGCGGCTGGTGGCCAGGTGGGCGACGCGGGCGGTGAGTCGGGATTTTTCCGAGGGGGAGAGGAGGAGGCGGTTGAAGCGTAGGTAGGTGTCGGCGGCCAGGGGGATGAGGAGCCAGCCCAGGGTGATGAGGGCCAGGGCGGGGATGAGGATGATGAGTTGGTTGAGGGTGGTGGTGGGGGTGTAGGTGTCGTAGAGGGTGGGGCCGGTGAGGTTGAGGGCGAAGAGGAGTTGTTCGATGCCGTGGGCGATGAGGGTGAGGGGGATGGCGACGAGGAGGAAGCTGGCGGCTCCGGAGATGAGCCAGAGCAGGTCTCTCCAGGTGGCGGGGTCGGTGATGATGGCGGTGCCGCGGCGGGTGATTCCGGTGGGGGGGATGGGGCGGTAGGCGGAGACGATGGGGCGGTGTAGGGGGCGGGTGGTGGGGGTGGGGAGGCCTGGGGTGGTGGTGCGGCCTCGGGGGGGTTTGCTGTTTTTGATGAGTAGGTGGCTGAGGGTGCGGCGTTGGCTGTCGGCGAGGGTGCGCAGGAGGAGGGCGGTGAGGATGACGAAGGGGAGGCCGACCCAGGTGAGGGTGAGTACGGCCGAGAGCAGGACGAGGGGGAGCAGGAGGAGGGCGGCGATGTTCTGGGAGAGCAGGAGGAAGAGGTAGGCCAGGGTGGTGAGGCGGCCTGCGCGGTGGTGGGGTGCGGTGGCCATGGGTGGTCTCTTCCGTTCCTGCGTGTGCGTGTGCTGGTGTCTATTGTGTCCTGTTCGCGGGTGTGGGTGCGGTGGTGAGGGCTCCCCTGTCGGGTGTGGTGGCGTGGGGTGGGAGCGCACGTGAGGGAGGGCCTCCGCGGTGCGCGGGGGCCCTCCTGGCGGGTGTGGGGGCGGGTCAGGGCCAGCGCATGTCGGTGGCGGGGCCCAGGTCGCTGACGCGGGTGCTGCTGTGGGCGTCCAGGGCCTTCTTGAGTTGGTCCCAGGACTGCTGGGGGGTGTTGTCGGTGTTGTTGCAGGTGCGCTGTTGGCAGGCGGTGTACTGGGACATGGCTCCGGCGAAGCGCAGGGGGTCGTTGGCGTTGGTGTGGCCCCAGCGGCTGATGTTGGCCCACTGGTCGGCCTGGATACCGTCGGTGCGGTAGATCTGGGGGATGACGTGGACGCGGGGGTTGCCTCCGCCGGCCATGTGGTGGACGTCGGCCAGGCGCCAGCCGTTGGCGCAGTTTCCCGAGCCGGTGGTGGGGCAGGAGTCGGCGGAGTTGGCGGCGTAGAGCGGTGTGGTGGTGGCCTGGGTGTAGGCGGCGAGCCAGTCGCGGGCCCAGGCGGGGGTGGACCAGGAGGGTTCGGCGTCCAGGGCGGCGGTGATGGTGACGGCCTCGGTGGTGGAGGCGTCCTTGACGGTGGTGACCAGGTCGGCCCAGCGCTGTCCGGCGTGGGTGCCGGTGACGCCGCCGTCGTCCTTGTTGTTGACGCCCAGGGCCAGGTGGGCGGTGGCCTGGTCGGTGCGGCACTCGGTGAAGCCCTGGGCCCAGTGGTGGGCGTAGGCGGCGGCCTTGCTGTAGGCGGAGCGGGGTGTGGTGGAGTTTCCCGCCCTGCCGGGTTCTCGGAGGGTGTCGTTCTTTTCTTGTGTGCCGAAGAAGAGGATGCGCGGGCCTGTGGCGCCGGTGCGTCCTTCGGTGCATCCGGCCTCGTGGGCCTGGGTGGAGGTGGCGTCGGTGAGGGGGACGTAGCGGCTGGTGGTGTGGCCGGGGTAGGCGGTGGTGGTCGCGGTGGTGGCGTGGGCGGGTGCGCCCAGGGTGGTCAGGGCGGCGGCGAGCGCGGTGGTGGCGAGCATGCGTGCGGTGGAAGCCATGGGGTCATTGTGTGGGATAGTGATCGGTTGTGCACGCATCGTGATATGGGTGGCGTGTTCGGGGTTTGGGGTGGTGCGGCGGGTGCGGGTTCGGGTTTTTGGCGCAACTCGCCGCCGACGATTTCCCGTGGGTTGCCACGACCTGTGATGATCAGGAGTGTGTGGCGTGAACTGATCCTGGAGATGTATCCCGAGGCCGATCTGAGCGATCCGGCCGATGAGGTGACCCTGGCCGAGGTGGAGAAGCACCTGATGCTGCCCCTGCCCTTCGAGCTGGCCTCGTTGCTGCGTGAGACCGACGGGGTGACCAACGAGTACGGGGACGCGGTGGTGTGGAGTGCGCGGCGTTTGGTGGAGGACAACCTGGCGATGCGCCAGGAGCCGGACTATCTGGAGCTGTACGCGCCCTTCGACGAGATGATCTTCTTCGGTGATTCCGACATGGGGCCGCAGTTCGCCTACGTGCACACCGACTACGGTCCGGGGATCGTGGTGTGGGACCATGAGAGTGACCGGCGACGCCTGGTGGTGGTGTCGTTGCGCGACTACCTGGCGCGGTGTCTGATCCAGGGCAACTCCTGGTTTCGTTGAAGTGTGGTGAGAGTAGGACCATGTCGGAGCATGGCGGGGTTGGCGTCGTCGTTCAGGGCCGGGAGGTCGCGGATTTTCCCGCGTGGGCTCCGGAGGCGGCGCGCGGCCGGGTGCGGCGGATCACCGTGACGGGTGAGGAGGTGCTGCACCGGCGTGGTGTGGATGTGGCGCCGCGGATGTGGGGTTCGGCGGAGTTGGCCGGGCTCATCGACGACATGTTCGTGACGATGTACGCGGCCGAGGGTGTGGGGTTGGCGGGCAGCCAGGTGGGTGTGGACCTGCGGGTGTTCGTCTATGACTGCCCTGATGATGACGGTGTGCGTCATGTGGGGCATGTGGTCAACCCGGTGTTGGACGAGCGTGACCCCGATGACGCGGTGGTGGTGGAGTCGGAGGGGTGTTTGTCGGTTCCGGGGCCGCACGCGGATCTGGGGCGGGCCGAGCACGCCACGGTGCGGGGAGTGGACCGGGACGGCAATCCCGTGGTCGTCAGCGGTAGCGGGTACTTCGCCCGGTGTTTGCAGCACGAGACCGATCACACGTTGGGGCGGTTGTACGTGGACCGGTTGAGTGTGCGTGAGCGCAAGCGGGTGCTGAAGAAGATGAACGAGATGGCCAACGACGTGTTCGCGCGTCGTGAGGAGCGGGCCGAGGAGCTGGCGCGGGAGCTGGCTGGCTGAGCGGGGCTGTGTGCGGGGGTGTTCCGGGTGCGGAACGCCCCCTTTTTTGTGGGGCGGGGTGGTTGGTTGGGGTGGCCGTGGGGGGTCCTTTGGCTGGGTTGGCGGGCCGAAGTGGCGGGTGTGGGGGCTCCATTGGGGGTGATTGGCTCCTTTTATGGCCCCGTTGGCGGGGGTTGTGGCCTTTTCGTGACCGTGGGGGGCGGTAGATTGCCCGGCATGCGTAACGGGGACGAGGTCGGCCAGGAGCCGACGCAGCGGGTGGTCATCTACACCGACGGGGCGTGCAGCGGCAACCCCGGTCCGGGCGG
This sequence comes from Nocardiopsis sp. CNZ308, assembly GCF_004217075.1. NCBI lineage: Bacteria > Bacillati > Actinomycetota > Actinomycetes > Streptosporangiales > Nocardiopsidaceae > Nocardiopsis > Nocardiopsis sp. CNZ308. The sequence goes on from NZ_SHKJ01000001.1 coordinate 5,770,702, forward strand.
GTGGGGGGTGTGGCTGCGCTACGGCGGCCACGAGAAGGAGCTGTACGGGGGCGAGGCGCAGACCACCAACAACCGGATGGAGCTGATGGCGGCGATCCGGGCGCTGGAGAGCCTGCGCCAGCCGCTGCCGGTGCTGGTGCACACCGACTCCTCCTACGTGCGCAACGGGATCACCTCGTGGCTGCACGGGTGGAAGCGGCGGGGCTGGCGCACGGCCGACAAGAAGCCGGTCAAGAACGTGGACCTGTGGCAGCGCCTGGACGAGGTCGCCTCGCGCTATGAGGTGGAGTGGCGCTGGGTGCGCGGGCACAGCGGGGACGAGGGCAACGAGCGCGCTGACGCGTTGGCGCGGCGCGGACGCGACGAGGCCGCCGGGGTGTAGGGGCGGTACGGCAGGCGGCGGACACGGGGTGTTCGCCGCCTGTGTCGTGTGTTCAGCCTGTTTCGCGCGCCAGGGCGTTGACCATCAGGCGGCGCGGGCCGGGTCCGGCGGAGGCCAGGGTGTCGTCGGGGTTGGACAGGGTGCAGGTGTCCAGGGACAGGCAGCCGCAGCCGATGCAGTTGGTCAGGTCGTCGCGCAGGCGGATGAGTTGGCTTATGCGGGCGTCGAGTTCGGTGCGCCACTGCTGGGACAGGCGGGCCCAGTCGTCACGGGTGGGGGTGCGGTTGTCGGGCAGGGTGTCCAGGGCCTGGCGGATGCGTGCCAGGGGCATGCCCACGCGTTGGGAGATGCGGATGAAGGAGACCCGGCGCAGGGTGTCGCGGCGGTAGCGGCGCTGGTTGCCGGCGGTGCGGCGGCTGTGGATCAGGCCCTGGCGTTCGTAGAAGTGCAGGGCTGAGACGGCGACTCCGGCGCGTTCGGCGACCTGGCCGACGGTGAGTTCCTTGACGATGGGTGCCACGTGCTCATCCTAGGGCGTGGCCGGTGGTGCGGTGGGTGCCGGTGAGGGCGTAGAGGCGTGCGTAGGCGCCGCCGCGGACCAGGAGTTGGTGGTGGGTGCCGGTTTCGGTGACGCGTCCCTTGTACAGGAGCAGGATGCGGTCGGCGGTGCGGGCCAGGGTGGGTTGGCGGGTGAGGGTGAGCAGGCCGGTGTCGGGGGTGGCGGGCGGGTGGGCGTGGTCGTGGGCGGGCGGGTCGGTGAGCACGAGCAGGCGGGTGTTGGTGCGTTGGGCGTAGAGGGCGCGGGCCTGGTGGACGCGGGGGAGCAGGGCGGGGGGTAGGGCGTCCAGGGGTGTGTGCAGGCGGTGTGCTTCCAGGCGGGTGTGGGTCAGGGCGTGGGCCAGGTGGGGGTCGTCGGCTTCGGGGGTGCTCTGGCCGGTGATGGTGTGGGCCAGGGTGGGGCGGGGGGTGAGGATGTGGGCGCGGGTGTGGGTGGCCAGGCGTCCGTGGGTGGGGGTGGTCTGGCCGGTGAGCAGGCGGGTCAGGGCGGTGGTGGCCTCGGGGGTCAGGCCCACCAGGGCCACGTGTTCGCCGGGGTGCAGGGTCAGGTCGAGGTGGTCCAGGTGGCGGGTGCGGTCGTGGGTGAGGGACACGTCGTGGAACTCCACCAGGGGTGGCAGGGGGGTGGCGCTGGGGTGGGTGGTGCGGCTGAGCTTGCCTCGGTGGGAGATCCTCACGGGTGTCCGTTCGTGTGGTGTGGTCGTCACCAGCCTGGGATTGGCCTGCGCGGGTGAGAGTTCTCGTGATCTGTTCGTGTCCTTGGTCTCGCTGGGTGGAACGGCTGGTGGGGCTGGTTGGTTCCCGGTGGTGGCAGGAAGGGCGGGGCGGGTGTGAGGGGCTGTCTGCGGCTCCGGGGTGAGCGCGGTCACGGGGCGGCGGGTGCGGGGGCGGGGTAGGAACACCGCACCTGGTTCCCCCGAGGTGAAGGAGTGTGCGGCCGTGGAGCATGTCGCCGCCGTGGACGCGTCCGTGGACAGCATCGTGAGGCAGTACCGGGGTTTCGCGCAGAGCTACGCCCAGGGCGCGGCTCCGGCGTACGCGCGTATCGCCCGGGCCCTGGCCGGGGACGAGCGGGTGCTGGAGCTGGTCGCCTCCCTGCCCGCGGGCAACAAGCGCCAGCCCAACCTGTTGCTGGGGGCGGTGCGGTTCCTGGGCGGGCCGGTGGGGGAGTGGACGGATTTTCGGGCCTGGCTCCTGGAGCACTGGGAGCAGGTGCGGGCGGTGGTGCTGGAGCGCTACACCCAGACCAACGAGGTGCGCCGGTGCGCCACCCTGCTTCCTGTGCTGGCCGGTCTGGAGGGGCCGTTGGCGCTGGTGGAGGTGGGGGCGTCGGCGGGGTTGTGCCTGTACCCGGACCGGTACCGCTACTCCTTCGACGGCGGGGCGCCGATCGGTGCGGCCCGCGGTGCGGTGCTGTTGGAGTGTGCGACCTCGGGGCCGGTTCCGGTGCCCGAGCGGATGCCGAGGGTGGTGTGGCGGGCGGGGATCGACCTGAACCCGTTGGACGTGCGCCGCGAGGAGGACGTGCGGTGGCTGGAGGCGCTGATCTGGCCGGGGCCGTATGAGGCCGAGCGGCGGGAGCGGTTGCGGGCGGCGGCGCGGGTGGTGGCGGCCGAGCCTCCGGTGTTGGTGGCCGGTGACCTGGTGCGGGAGTTGGAGGCGGTGGCGGCGCGGGTGCCGGCGGGGGCGCGGTTGGTGGTGATGCACAGCGCGGTGCTGGCCTACCTGGACGAGGCGTCGCGGGACGCGTTCGTGGAGGTCGTGCGGGGGTTGGAGGGGCACTGGGTGTCGAACGAGGGTGCGGCGGTGCTGCCCGCGTTGGAGGGTCCGCGTCCGGAGGTGGGCACCGATTTCGCGTTGGCGTTGGACGGGCGTGTGGTGGCCTTCGCCGGTGAGCACGGTCAGCGGTTGACCTGGGCGGGGTGAGGCGGCGGCGCGGGCGGTCGCCTCCACTGGGCCGGAGGCGGTCACTCGCGGCAGCGGCTGCGTGCGGGTCCGGGCGCCGGTGGAGGCGGGCCGGTGGGTGGCCCCGTCCCCGGGTGTCCGGGGGCGGGGCCGCGGTATTCACCAGGGGTGGGGGTGGGCGTCGACCTCGGCGATGAGCTGGGCCTTGCGCTGGGGGGTGAGGAAGGAGGCGGTGAAGGAGTTGCGGGCCAGTTGGCGCAGCTGCTCGGCGTCCAGGCCCAGGTGGGTGTGCAGGGCCTGGTAGTTGTCGTGGACGTAGCCGCCGAAGTAGGAGGGGTCGTCGGAGTTGACGGTCACCAGCAGTCCGGCCTCCATCAGGGCGGGCAGGGGGTGCTGGGCCAGATCGGGCACGGCGCGCAGGCGCACGTTGGAGAGCGGGCACACGGTCAGCGGGGTCTGGGTGGCGGCCAGGTGGGCGACCAGGCCAGGGTCCTCCAGGCAGCGGATGCCGTGGTCGATGCGTTCGGCGCCCAGGAGGTTGAGGGCCTGCCAGACGTAGGAGGCGGGGCCCTCCTCCCCGGCGTGGGCGACGCGGCGCAGGCCCAGGTCGCGGGCGGCGGCGAAGACCTCGGTGAACTTCTCGGGCGGGTGGCCGACCTCGGCCGAGTCCAGGCCGACGGCGCTGATGTGTTCCAGGTGGGGGCGGGCCTGGTGGAGGGTGTCCAGGGCTTCGTTGGCGGGGCGGTCGCGCAGGAAGCACAGGATCAGGCTGGTGCTGATGTTGTGGGTGTGTTCGCTGGTGTTCAGGGCGGCCATGAGGCCGTTGACGACCGTGTCCAGGCTGATGCCGCGGCCGGTGTGGGCCTGGGGGTCGAAGAAGATCTCGGCGTGGCGTACGCCCTGGGCGGCGGCGCGGTCGAGGTAGGCGGTGGCCAGGTCGGTGAAGTCGGCTTCGGTGCGCAGGACGTCCATGAGGGCGTAGTACAGGTCCAGGAAGGACTGCAGGTCGGTGAAGGAGTAGGCGCGGCGCAGGGAGTCGACGTCGGGGTGGGGCGGGGTCAGGCCGTTGCGGCGGGCCAGGGCGAAGGCCAGTTCGGGTTCCAGGGTGCCTTCGATGTGGACGTGGAGTTCGGCCTTGGGGATGGGCATGGTGGTGCTCGTGCCTTCGCGGTCGGGGTTGTGTGTTGGCCATTGTGGCTGATGGGTGGGGGTACCCCGGCCGGATCGGTGTGGGTCGTGGAGCACATGCGGGGGCCCGGCCGCGCGGGGTGCGCGGCCGGGCCTGGCGGGTGTGCGGGGTTACCCGCGGCCGGGGCGGTCGTCGTGGCCGGGGGTCCAGTTCAGGGCGCTGGCGCGTTCCATGAACTCCTCCACGGTCAGGTCGCCGCGGGCGAAGCGGTCGGCCAGGGTGCGGCGGGCCTCCTCCTCGGGTGGGGCGGGGTGCGGCGCCCAGGGCGGGCGGTGGCCGCGTCGGGCCAGGGCGAAGGCCAGTGCGCCGAGCAGGACGAGGGTGAGCAGAAGGAACATCAGGGCTCCGGGAAGGACGAAGGCGGGTGGTCCCTGCCCCCAGTGGGGGTGGGCGGCCAGGGTGGTCGCCGCGGTGATGGTGTTCATGGGTTCACTGTCCTCGGGGCGGGGGGTCGCGGTCGTCCCCCCGGGGGCGGCACCTGTGCTGCGTCCGGGTGCGTAGGGCGCCTACGCCTGTGGTGCCACGACAGGCGGGGGCGGGCGGCCTAGGGTCGTGGTGTGAGTGGTGACAGGCGGGTGCGCCGGGTGGTCGTGGACCTGGTGCTGGGTGTGGTGCTGGGCGCGGTGGCGGTGGGGTTCGTGCGCGGCCAGGTGGTGTGGCAGCGGCGCGGCGGGGGTGGGCACGGCCCCTGGCGGGGTGGGCCTCCTCCGGGGTGGGACGTGGACTGGGGTGCGGTGGTGGTGCCCTGGTCGGTGTGGGTGGGTGTGGGGGTGTTGGTGTGTGCGGTGGCGGTGCGTCGTGTGTGGCCGGTGGCGGCGTTGGTGGTGGCCGCTGTGGGTGCGGCGGTGTTCGTGGGGGCGGGCCACCCGGTGGGGCCGGTGCTGGTGTTGCCCGGGTTGGTGGTGTTCTCGGCCGCGATCCGGTTGGGGGCGGGGGTGTTCTTGGCGTGGACGGCGCCGTTGGTGGTGGCGGTGGGGTTGCTCTCGCGGGTGCGTGAGCCCTGGTGGGGGCTGGTTGACGGGGGTGCGCTGGTGGGGGTGGTGTTCGCGGTGGGGGCGATGGCCTTTCCCGCGGGCGGTGGGGTGTTCGTGCGTGCGCGGCGTGAGGCGCGTCGGCGCGAGCGTCAGGAGGAGGTGGACCGGCACCGCTACGAGGAGCGGTTGCGTATCGCCCGGGAGGTGCACGATCTGGTGGGGCACAGCCTGTCGGTGATCAGCATGCAGGCGTCGGTGGCCCTGCACGTGGTGGATCGTCGGCCCGAGCAGGCGTCGGTGGCGCTGGCGGCGATCCGGGACAGCAGCCGGTCGGCCCTGGAGGAGTTGCGGGGCACGCTGGCGGTGTTTCGGGGCGGGGCCGAGGTGGCGGGTCGGGGTCCGTTGCCGGGGTTGGGGCGTGTGGAGGCGTTGGTGGGGGAGTTGCGCGGGGCGGGTCGCCGGGTGGAGGTGGTGTGGGAGGGGGAGGCGGTGCGGGTGCCCGCGGCGGTGGACCACGCGGCGTTTCGGATCGTGCAGGAGGCGTTGACGAACGTGGTGCGCCATGGCGGTGAGGGCGCGTCGGCGCGGGTGCGGGTGGTGTACGGGGAGCAGGAGGTGCGGGTGTGGGTGGTTGATGAGGGAGTGGGTGTGGTGGGGCCGGTGCGTGAGGGGTCGGGGATCGCGGGGATGCGTGAGCGCGCGCGTGCGGTGGGCGGGTCGGTGACGGTGGGCTCTGGTGAGGGTGGCGGGTTCGTGGTGGGGGCGTCGCTGCCGTTGGGGGGTGAGCGGTGAGCGTGCGGGTGGTGGTGGCCGATGACCAGGCGCTGGTGCGGATGGGGTTGCGGGTGCTGCTGGAGGGGGAGGCGGACCTGGAGTTGGTGGGTGAGGCCGGTGATGGTGGGCAGGCGGTGGAGCTGGTGCGTCGGCTGCGTCCGGATGTGGTGTTGATGGACGTGCGGATGCCGGTGGTGGACGGGTTGGAGGCGCTGCGGCGGATCGCGGGCGAGGAGGCGCTGGCGCACACCCGGGTGGTGGTGTTGACGACGTTCGAACTGGACGAGTACGTGTTCGAGGCGTTGCGTGCGGGGGCGTCGGGGTTCTTGATCAAGGACAGCGACCCGCAGGAGATGTTGGCCGCGGTGCGGGCGGCGGCGCGGGGCGAGGCGTTGTTGTCGCCGTCGGTGACGCGGCGGGTGGTGGCGGCGTTCGTCTCGCGTGAGCCGGGCGGGGGTCGGGTGCCGCGGTTGGAGGTGTTGACCGAGCGGGAGCGTGAGGTGGTGGGGCTGGTGGGTGAGGGGTTGAGCAACGAGGAGATCGCGGCCCGGTTGGTGGTCTCCCCGGCGACGGCGCGCACGCACGTGAGCCGGGCGATGGTCAAGCTCGGGGCGCGGGACCGGGCGCAGCTGGTGGTGTTCGCTTTCCGGGCCGGGCTGGTGCGTTGAGGGGGTTGGCCGGGTAGGTTCGGCGGCGACGGTGTGGGGTGCGTGGGAGGGGCGGGTTGGATGGGCGTGGACGTGGCTGCGGTGCGGGCGGACACCTCCGGGGTGGGGCAGGCGGCGCATCTGGACAACGCGGGGTCGTCGTTGCCGCCGGACGTGGTGGTGGAGGCGGTGGTGGATCACCTGCGCCTGGAGGCGCGGGTGGGGGGTTACGCGGCGGCCGAGCTGGCGCAGGCGCGGGTGGAGGGGTTCTACACCGCCGTGGCGCGGCTGGTGGGTGCGCGCCCCCAGGAGATCGCGTTCACCGAGAGTGCGACGCGGGCGTGGGAGTTGGCGTTCGGGTCGGTGGTCTTCGCCGAGGGGGACCGGGTGCTGACCACGGCCAGTGAGTACCCCAGTAACGCGTTGGGGATGGTCAAGGCGGCCCGTGAGCGGGGTGTGCGGGTGCAGGTGGTGCCCGACGACGCCGACGGGGTGATGGACGTGGGGGCGTTGGAGCGGGAGTTGGCGCGGGGCGGGGTGCGGGTGGTGGCGATCAACCACATGCCCACGCACAACGGGCTGGTCAACCCGGCCGAGCGGATCGGGGCGCTGTGCCGCAGGTTCGGGGTGTTGTTCGTGTTGGACGCGTGCCAGTCGGCGGGCCAGTGGGATCTGGACGTGGAGCGGCTGGGGTGTGACGTGTTGGCGGTGACGGGGCGCAAGTTCCTGCGCGGGCCTCGGGGGACGGGGTTCGTGTACGTGCGGTCGGGGGCGGACCTGGGGGAGCCGCCGGTGGTGGACGTGACGTCGGCGCATTGGGAGGGGCGGGGGTACCGGGTGCGTGAGGACGCGCGCCGGTTGGAGAGTTTCGAGCGCAACGTGGCCGGTCAGATCGGGTTGGGTGTGGCCGTGGACTACGCGTTGGCGGTGGGGTTGGAGTCGATCCGGGAGCGGGTGGGGGTGCTGGCCGAGCAGGCCCGGGACCGGTTGGGGCGTCTGGAGGGGGTGCGGGTGCTGGACCGGGGGAGGGTGCGGTCGGGGATCGTGACGTTCGCGGTGCAGGGTGTGGCGGCCGAGGGGGTGCGTGCGGCGCTGGGGGAGGCCGGGGTGCGGGTGAGCGTGTCGCGGTTGTGGAACCAGGTGTGGGAGCCCGGTGTGGGGGTGGACGAGGCGGTGCGTGCCTCGGTGCACTACTTCAACACCGAGGCCGAGGTGGAGGCGTTGGCGGACGCGGTCAAGGGGTTGTAGGCGCGCCGGGGTCGCGTGCCGACCGCGTTCGGGGCTACGGTCTTCGCCGGGCGCGGGTCGGTGTGGCGGGCCGGGTGGCAGATGTCCTGGTTGTGGGCGCCGGGCGGAGGACGCCCACCGCGTGGTGGGGTGGGTCCGCGCCCGGGTGTTGACGGTGCCCTTGGGGCAGGGGCCACACTCGCATCCCATGAGCACCCCACAGCCCTGCGAGGGGCTTTCCCGGGGGGAGTTCGCCCGTGCGAGCGGGCTCTCCCCCAAGGCGTTGCGGTTGTACGAGCGCTCGCTTCTGCTGGTGCCCCACCGGGTGGAGGCGGGCGGGCACCGCGTCTACTCTTCCCGCCCAGGTGGAGCGGGCCCGGCGCATCCGTCTGCTGCGTCAGATGGACATGCCCCTGGCGGTGGTGGCCGAGGTGATGGCCCACGACGGCGGGCAGGCCCTGGAGCGGGCCGAGGCGTGGTGGCGGGCCCAGGAGGAGGCGCTGCGTTCGCGGCGCGCGGCCCTGGCCGAGCTGCGCCTGTCCTGGGGCGGGGCGGCCGAGCGGGCCCCGGAGCCGGTGTGGCGGGTGCGCGGTGAACACGTGGCGGCGGTCAAGGTGGCGGCGGTGCGGGCCCGCACCGACCAGCAGAACCTGGTGGCGACCCTGCACGCGCGGTCGCAGGCGCTGCGCCGCCTGCTGGTGGGGCAGGGCGCGCGCCCCGGTCCCGGGTTCTGGGTCATCTACCACGGTGCGGTGACCCCGGACGGGTCCGCGCCGATCGAGGTGGCGGTGCCCTTCACCGGGCACGCCGAACCCGAGGGGGAGACGGTGATCCGGGTGGAGGCCGCCCACGTGCGCGCGGTGTGCGAGGTCAGGCGCGGCGACTGCTTCTATCCGCGGATCATGGGCGCCTACCGGGCGGTGGAGCGGTGGATGCTCCAGCGCGGCGCGCACGCGGCGGGGCCGCTGCGTGAGGTGTATGGGGCCTCCTGGGACGAGGTGGACCAGGACGCGGTGTTCGTGCTGGTGGCGCGGCCGATGAGAGGGGCGGGACGCGGATGAGCGCGGTGGAGGTGGACCGGTGGGCGGCGCACACCCCCTACAGCGACCCGGGCGGGCACGCGGGGGTGCTGGCGGGTCTGCCGGGGGACGTGGCGGGGCTGGGCCGGGTGCTGCGCGGGGTGTTGACCCACTACCGCGCTGGCGGTCAGGTGTTCACCGGGGCGCGGTTGGCCGAGATCGACCACCGGTGGGTGGAGGCGATGCTGGCCACCGACCAGGCCCGCTGTCCGGGCCCGTGGACGCGGCCCAGGGCGCGGCCGCTGGTGGGGTGCTGTCGTGACTTCGCGCTGGTGACGGTGGCGGCGCTGCGGGAGCGGGGGGTGGCGGCGCGCACCCGGGTGGGGTTCGCCTCCTACCTGCACGAGGGGTTGGGGACCGACCACGTGGTGAGCGAGTACTGGGACGGTGGTCGGTGGGTGTGGGCGGACACCCAGTTGGACCCGGCGGGTCCGTGGCCGGTGGATGTCCTGGACCTGCCGCGCGCGCCCGCCGCGCGGGGCGCGGCCTTCGCCAGCGCGGCGCAGGTGTGGCTGGCCCACCGGGCGGGGGAGGTGGACGCCGACCGCTACGGGGTGCACCCGGACCTGCCGTGGCGGGGTGCGGGGTTCGTGCGCTCCTACGTGCTGTTGGAGTTGGCGCACCGTCAGGGCGAGGAGGTGTTGTTGTGGGACACCTGGGAGGCCATGGAGGCTGAGGATGACGGTGTGTTCGATGAGGTGGCGCGGTTGCTGGTGGCCGCGGACGGCGGGGACGGGGCCGCTGAGCGGGAGTTGGCGTGCCGGTACGCCCGTGGGGGGCGGTTGAACCCGGGCGGTCGGGTGCTGTGCGCGTCGCCGTCGGGGTTCGTGGGGTGGGTGGATCTGGAGCGTTGGGTGGTCGAGCCCGGGTGAGCGGGCGCGGGCTGTCTTCCCGGGTGCGGGAACGCCGGGGTTCACCCCGGCGGGAGGGCCAGCAGGGTCAGCGGTGCCAGGAGGAGCATGAGGCATCCTCCGGTCGCGGGTGTGGTGGCTCGGGGTGCGGTGGCCTCCATGTCCGCGATCATGTGCTGTTGGGCCGGACATCCCGGGGTCACGACGTCCTCCGGGCTGAACACGCGGCAGGGCAGTCCCGTCATGAACTCGGCGTCGTACTGGCGCCCGCACAGGGAGCAGCGGGGGTCGTTCGGCTTCACTGTCGTGGTCCCTCTGGTCGGAGTTCGGGGCCGTGTCGCGCGGCCCCGTCGTCGGCCCTGGGGTCGTGGCCGACCGGTGCGGCCGTACGGCACGGCTTCACGTTCCTCTCGGACAGGGCGGTGCCGGGGCGGCCCCGGCCGTTCGTGTGATCGCGGCCCTCGTCGTCCGTGCGGCGGGTTGTGCCGGTCGCTCCGGGCAGGGCCGCGGTTCTCCCCGGCCGGGGGTTGGGCCCGTCGCCGTGTCGGAGGCCGGGGTGTACACGGGCGAACGCGTGCCAGGCGGGGTGTTTCAGTCGCGGACGGTCACGGGGGTGTGCTCGCGTACGGCGGGGGTGGGCTTGCCGGTGAGCGCCCCCGCCAGCAGGCGGCTCGCCCCGGGCAGGCCGGCCAGGCGCAGGGCCAGGCGGCGCAGGAGCAGTTGGGCGCGGGTGGGGGGCAGGAACCAGCGGGCGGTGCGGCGGGCGGCGCGCTGGCGCTGTTGGACCTCGGGGCGCCACTGGTGCTCGTAGCGGCTCAGCCCTTCCTGGACGGTGGGGGCCGAGGCCAGGTGTTCGGCCAGGACGAACGCGCCGCCCACCGCCAGGGAGGCGCCCTGGCCCGCGAGCAGGGAGACCGCGCCGCAGGCGTCGCCGAGCAGGACGGTGCGTCCCCGGCTCCAGTGGGGCACCACGCTCTGGGAGACCTGGTCGTAGTAGACGTGTTCGGGGTCGGGGCAGTGCTGGAGGGCGCGGGGCACCAGCCAGCCCAGGTCGGCGTGGGTGCGGCGCAGTTCGGCGCGCGGGTCGGCGGGCCGGTCGGGGGTGGGGCTGCGGTGCACGGTGAAGGCGGCCACGCGGCCGTCGCGCAGCCCGTACAGGCCCATCTGGGCGCCGGTGGTGTCGGTGAGGTAGAAGCCGCCGTCGGTCCGGGCGTGGATGTCGGGGTCGGTGAAGACGAAGGCGGCGGTGTGGAAGCCCAGGTAGCGCAGGTGGTCGGTCGCGGAGCCGAAGACCCGGTCGCGCACGGTGGAGTGGATGCCGTCGGCGCCCACGAGCAGGTCGCCGGTCAGGGTGTGGCCGTCTGCGAGGGTGACCTGGACGGTGTCGCCGTGGTCTTGGACGCGGTCCAGGGCCGCGTCGTAGCGCACCAGCACGTCGGGGGGCAGGGTTTCGCGCAGGGCGCGTTCGAGGTCGGGGCGCATGAGGGAGACCACGCCCAGGTGGGAGAACTGTTGGATGCCCAGCGTGGCGCGGGGGGTGCCGTGGCGGTCGACGAAGGTGGCGTGGTCGATGTCGTAGCCGAGTTCGCGCAGGCGGGGCAGCAGGCCCATGAGTTCGGCGGCCCGGTAGCCGGGGCCGAAGAAGTCGATCATGTAGCCCTGGGTGCGGGGGCCGGGCGCCTGTTCGAGGACGGTGACCTGCCAGCCGTGGGTGTGCAGGCGGTGGGCCGCGGCCAGTCCGGCGATTCCGGCTCCGCAGACGATCGCTCTCATGGGTGTGCTCCTGGGGTGTGGTGGGTGAGCAGGCGGCGCAGGACGGGTTCGATCTCGGTGGAGGTCAGGTCCGGGGTGAGTGCGCGGTGCAGCAGGACGCCGTCCAGGGTCGCGGCCAGGACGGTGGCGGTCTGGCGGGGTTGGGGGACGCCGGCGTGGGTGAGCCAGTCGGTCAGGTGGCGGCGCATCAGGTCCAGGACGCCGGTGACGGCCTGGCGCAGGTGGGGGTCGCGGGTGGCGGCCAGGTAGGTCTCGGTGACCAGGTGGGAGGCGGGGTCGTCGCCGGGGTAGCGGTCCAGCTCGCGCAGGATCAGCGCGAGTCCCTGGTGGGGTGTGGTGGTGGGGCCCAGCAGGTGGACGGCCTCCTCGACGATGGCGGTGATGGCCTGGGTGGCGGCCTGGGTGAGCAGGGCCTGGAGGGAGGGGAAGTGGTAGTGGACCAGGCCGGGGCCCACGCCCGCGCGGTCGGCGAGTGTGCGGGTGCTGACCGCTGACCAGCCGCGTTCGCCGATGAGTTCGGCCGCTGCCCGGAGCAGGCGGCCTTTGACGTCCTCGCCGCGTGGTGCCATGTGCGTCCCGCTTCTTGGTCGATTGCCTTGGGCGAACGTATTGGTCACTCGCCCAATTCCGAGAATGGCACAGCGCCCGTCCCCGGGGCAAGCCGCGGGGGCGGGCGCGCACGAAAAAAAGGGGGTGTGAGGTCCCCCGTGGTCCTCACACCCCCTGTGCGTCCTGCCGGGTCAGGCGGTGGCGCCGCCCTGGCCCAGGAGGATCTTGCGCGGCTGGGCCTTGGTCGCGACCGGGACGCGCAGGGTCAGGACGCCGTCGGTGTGGTCGGCCTCGATGTGCTCGGTGTCCAGGTCCTGTCCCAGGCGCAGGCGGCGGGTGACGGCGCCGGTGGGGCGCTCGCCGACCAGGACGCGGCCCTCCTCGGCCCGCTCGGGGCGCTGGGCGCGGACGGTGAGCACCGAGCCCTCCACCTCCAGGTCGATGCCGTCGGAGGGCACGCCCGGCAGGTCGATCCGGACCACGAGGGCGTCCTGGGTGCGCACCGCGTCCATGGCGGCGTTGCGCGGGGCGGGAGCGGTGGAGGCGGTGACGTCGAAGGGGATGGTGCGGGTGAGAAGCATGGAAGAACCCCCGAAAAACCTCGGCTTGATGCTGATGGACTCAAGTTTATTGACGACTTCGGGCGCGTCAAGGCGGTGTGGGGCACCCCACACGAGGACGCCCCAGGCCCCGTGCGCGTCGGGGTCTGGGGCGTGGAACGCGTGGTCAGCGGGTTCGGGCCAGGGTGATGATCTCGGGGCTGGACGCGGTCAGGGGCGAGCGGTCCCAGTCCCCGAACCGCTCGACGGCCCGCAGCCCGGACCGCTCCAGCAGGAGGTCCAGGTGGTCGGCCCCCACGAAGCGCAGGGTGCTCACGGTGCGCAAGGGGACGGGGGAGTCGGAGCGGGTGGTGGTGCTGGTGAAGGTCACCAGTCCTTCGGGTGTGGGCGCGGCGGCGTCGTGGACGTCGCTCACGCGCACACCGTCGGCGGTGGTGACCTGGTGCGGGTGGGCGGGGGTCCACCCGCACCAGGCGCGCGCGGCCGGGTTGCGGGTCTCGAAGGCCACCAGGCCGCCCGGGGCCAGGGCACGGCGCATCGCCCGCAGTGCGGCGCTGACCTCCTCGTCGGCGCGCAGTTCCTGGAAGGCGTGGCCGGTCATGGTGACCAGGTCGAACCCCTCGTTCCAGGTGCGGGTGGACAGGTCACCGCGCACCCAGGAGACGGCGTCGGTGCGCTCGCGGGCCACCTCCAGCATGGCCCGCGCCGGGTCCAGACCCACCAGGTGTCCGGTGTGGCCGCGGGTGCGGGCGCGGTGGAGCAGGCGGCCGGTGCCGCACCCCGCGTCCAGTACGCGCGGGGCGGCCATGACCAGGTCCAGGTAGAAGTCGTCGCCGGGCCCCCACGGGCTGAGGAGGTCGTAGAGGGCGGCGACGTCGGGGGAGTCGTAGGGGTTGTGGGTCATCGCGCCAGTGTGGCAGCGGCGCCGGGGGGCGACCACCGCTCTCCCGCCCGCCCCGACCCGCGCGGGAGGCGGCCACAGCAGGCGGGGTCGCCCGCCCTGGGGGTGGACCAAGTACGCCGGAAAGCGGCGATGGGCTGGTCAGCGGGCAGGTCGAGGCCCGGGAGCCGAAGGGCGTTTCCGGTCCGGGTTCATCCTCGGCCGGAGCCGGGCACCCGCACGTGCGCGCACCGGCCCGTGTCCGCGTCCACCTGCCACCCGGCGGCGCGCAGCGCGTCCGCGTAGGCGCCGACCCGCGCGGTGAACCACCCCCCGTCCTCCCGCTGCGAGCGTCGGGCCTCGCCGTGGTACACGTACAGGAGCCGCCCGCGCGGCTCCACGTAGAAGCCCCTGGGCTCCCCCGCCGCCGTCCAGTCCATGGGCGCGTGCCCGGCCGCCCGCAACACGGCCACCGCCCGGAGCACCTCGGGAGGCGAGCCCTCCCACGCCGGTGTCCCCTGTCCGCCCCACCACTCCCTGCCCGCCGTCTCCACGGGCGCGGCCTCGCCCCGTGCGCGCCGCGCCAAGGCCGCGTCCAGCCCGGCACGGGAGGCCAGGACCCCGCGCTGGATGCCGTACTCGTTCCCGGAGCGGTACGGCAGCCCCTGGGACTCGCGCTCCTCCAGGTAGTCCAGGTGCTCGCGCAGCGCGGCCAGACCCGCCTGCGTGACGCGGAAGGCGTAGCCGCGGCTGGGGGGATCGCAGGGGGCGAGGAGCCCGGCGTCGATCAGCCACTCCCGGCGCCGCCGATCGCCCACGGAGGTGCGGTAGGCGAGGATGTGCGGTCTGGCGCCCAGGTCGTAGAGGTCGACGAAGCGGGCCGGGGTGAGACGACCGGGCATGGGGGTCTCCCTGGTGTCGGGGTCGGTGGTGGGGCGTCCGCCCGGGTGCGGCGGAGGCGTTCACCGCCACCTTGGCCGGTCCCTCCGACAGTTCGCACCCCCTCCCGGTCCGCCCGGGAGGCCGGGGTCGTGCGGCCACGGTCACAGGGTGTCCCGTGGAGCGCGGCACGGGGTGCCAGCGTGCGGACCGGCCTTCCGGGAAGGGCGCATCGGCTTCGTCGGGGAGGCCTCCCGCGGCCGTCCCCGGCAGTGTTGGTCCGGGGAGGCGCACACGGCCCGGTGCGCGGCGGCGGGCGCGGCCGTCTGCCGCCTAGCGGGACCGCGTACGGGCGCCGAGCTGCTCGGCCAGCCGCGCGAGTTCGGCCGCCTCTGCGGGCGAGGTGTTGCTGAGTCCGCTGTGCACGGCCGTGGGGCTTCGCAGGAAGCGCCGCAGCGCGGCCACGAGCAGGCCTTCCGGCAGGGTGTGCAGCGCGGCCAGCCCTCGGGGTACCGGTGGCGCGGGCAGGGCGGTCAGGCTCCGCCGCATGAGGCGCAGCATGGCGCGGACCGCGTCCGGGTCCTGGGACAGCGCCACCGGGCCGCCCGCCGTGTGCACCGCCTGCCCGAGCGGCACCCCGAACGCGGCGTGCGTCGTGAGCCAGGCGTCCATCCTCGGCTCGATCCTGGAGTTGATCCCGGCGGTGCGGAACGTCCGCACGATGCGTTCGAGCCGCGGGGTGGTACGGCCGTCGGGCTCGCCGATCGGCGTCGCGACCCGGCGGGTGAGGAAACCAGGCGCGCGGTAGCGGACCACGTCGCCGTCCATCGTGCCGCCGGCCGTGCCGAAGCCGAGCAGCACCCGCTCGTGCCCGATCACCGCGCCCAGCGGTTCCGGGCCGCCCGCCCAGTTGTGCAGGAACAGCACGTCGCCGTCGAGGTCGGCGAGCGACTCCAGCACCGCGTCCACCTGGTGGGCCCGGACCAGGACGGCGGTCAGGTCGTACCCGCCGTCCGGCTGCTCGACCACCGCGACCGGTACCCGTCGGACGGTCCGGCCGTCCTCCTCGGCGAGCTGCACGCCGTGTCGGCGCAGGGCGGCCAGGCGCCCGCCCCGGGCGAGGAGGGCGACGTCGTGCCCGGCCTCATGCAGGCGGGCTGCGAACACGCTGCCGAGGACCCCGGCACCGTACACGAGTATTCTCATGGCCACCTTTTTCGTACGTTCGTTTAAATCATACGTTCGTTTGAATCAGATGTCTGTAGTGTACGCAGGCATGGCACCACCTGACACCCGCACCCAGATCCTCGACGCGGCCGAGCGCCTCTTCGCCGAGCGCGGCTACCGCGGCACCTCGGTCCGCGCGATCACCGACCTCGCCGGAGCGAACCTGGCCGCCGTCGGGTACCACTTCGGGTCGAAGGCGGAACTCATGTCCGCGGTCGCCCGCCGGGTGGTCGAGCCCATCAACGCCGCGCAGTGCGCCGGGCTCGACCGGCTCCTCGCCGAGACCGCGGACCCCGGGGTCACCGAGCTGGTGGAGGCGTTCGCGGGGCCGTTGTTCGACGGGATGCCGGCCGGGGACGAGGGCGGCGCCCGCCGGTCCCGGCTGATCGTGATGATCCTCAGCGACCCGGCCGAGGAGGTGCGCAGCTGGGCCGGTGCGGGTCAGGACACGGTCCGCGAGCGCTACCTGGCCGCCTTCGCGCGCGCGCTGCCCGGCCTCTCCCCGGAGGAGCTGTGGTTCCGGATGCGGGGTGTCCTCGCCGTGACGGCCGTGGACCGTGTCGAGGTCCACCAGCGGCCCGCCCCGGACTGCCCGTCCCCGGAAGCGGGCGAGGCGGCCCGGCGCTGGGCGGTCACGTTCCTGGCCGCGGCGATGAGCGCACCGCCGACGGGGGCCTGAGGGGTCGGGACGGCCGTGGCCGGAGGGGCGGTGGCGCAGGTCGTGGTCGGCGGGGTACGGTGCGCCCCTCCCCGCTGGTCAGGGGGTGTCGGCGACTGCCATGAGTTGCAGGATGTCCCCGGCGACGACGGCCAGTGGGCCCTGGAGGTGCTGCGACCGCGCGTCCGGGAACCCCGGGCGGGCCGGGACCGAGGCCCGCTCCGCCGCCCTCCCACGCCGGAGAGAACGGCGGACCGCGACGGAGGCGGGCGGCCCCGCGCCGATGGGACGCCTGGGTGTGCGCTCGAAGGCGCGCCCGCCGGGGCGCGCCCGCCGTGCTAGGGCTGGAGCAGGGCCTTGGCGGCGCGCTCGGCGTCGTCGAGGGTGTTGTACAGGTGGAAGGACAGGCGGGTGCGTCCCCCGCGTTCGGTGGTCACCACGCCGGCCCGGGCCAGGCGCTCGGAGGCGCCGGGCAGGTCGACGCTGGTGATGGCCGAGCGCGCGGGCTCCTGCCCCAGCAGGGCGCGGAAGTGGTCGGCCAGGGCGGTGTTGTGCGCGCGCACCCTCTCCAGGCCCGCCTCCAGCAGGACCCGGCTGGAGGCGGCGGCCGTCACGGCCGCGAACCAGTTGGGCGAGGTGTCGAAGGCGCGCGCGGTCGGCGCCAGGTCCATCCGGGCGGCGTACATGGCCGAGGCGGTGTCGCGGGCGGCGGCCGGACCTGCGTTGTTGGGGCGCAGCCGCTCACGCAGGCCGGGGGACAGGTAGGCCAGGGCCAGGCCGCGCGGGGCCATGAGCCACTTGTAGGCGGAGGCGATCAGGGCGTCGAAGACGGTGGCGTCCAGGGGCGTCCACCCGGCGGCCTGGGTGGCGTCGGCCACGACCAGGGCGCCGTGGGCGCGGGCGGCCGCGACGATGTCGCCGGTGGGGGCCAGGCGCCCGTTCGCCGACTGCACCGGGCTGAAGGCGACCAGGTGCGTGCGCGCGTCCACCGCCTGGGCCAGGCGCTCCAGGGGGACGGCCTCCACGGTGACGCCGCGGTCGGCCTGGGCGTGCCAGGGGAAGACGATCGAGGCGAAGTCCCCCTCGGGGACCAGGACGCGGGCGCCGTCGGGCAGGCTGGCGGCGATGGTTCCGGCGATCTGGGCGGTGCTGGCGCCCAGGGTGAGGTCGTCGGCGGGCGCGCCCACCAGGGCGGCGAGGTTGACGCGGGCCTGTTCGAGTTCGCGCCCCCAGGCCGCGGGGTCCCCGGTGGCGGTGTGCCAGGAGTGCACGGCGTCGGCCAGGGCCTGGTGGGCGGGCCGGGGCGGGATGCCGTACTGGGCGGTGTTGAGCCAGACGGTGTCGGTGTTCCACAGGTCGGTGATGGTGTCGTCCATGGGCACCGAGTGTGTCAGGCGGTGGCGGCCGGGGCGAGGCGGAGGCCGTGCTCGGCGCCACCGCCGACTGCTGAACGGCAGCCGAGCGTCGCTCACGCCCCAGGTCACAGCTCTCGGCTCCGGTGCGGCGCACGTTCAGTCACCGCCGCCTCCCTCGCCCCCGTCACCGCTGACGTCGCCATAGCCGTCGTAACCGGAGTCGCCGCGGGAGCCGTCGTAGCCGGAGCCGGAGTCGCCGCGAGGAGTGCTCCGGTGTCCCTCACCCGTCAAGAACCCGATCACCCCGATGAACGCCGCGACGATGAGCGCCAGGACCCCCACGATCTCCACGAGCTCCAGCACGGCCAAGATCATGAGCAGGGCCGCGAACATGCTCAAGTACGCGGCGCACACGGCGACCATCAGGAGGTGGAAGTTGCGCCCGTGGTGGTGGAGGTCGTCGGAGAAGGCGGTGATCACGAGGCACAAGGCGCACACGAGCACACCCGCGGCCAAGACCAGCAACCCGAACCCCATGCCGGGGTGCCCCGGCAGCGCGTGCTTGAGCAAGGCCAGGGTCATCCCCACGTTGCCGCAGGCAGCCCACATCGCGAAGACCACGAACTTGCCGTTGCGGTCCTGGTGGTGGTCCTCGTCGTAGGAGCCGACAACGTTCCAAAGGAACCCGGCGCACGCGAGCGCGAGCCCTCCTGCGACCAGCAACATCGACAGCATGGCGGTCCTCCGCGGCGTGATGGTGGATCGGCTCCTATCTGATCCCGCGGCTGCCGGGGTCAAGGGCTCGGCCGGAGCCGTCCACAAGACCCTCGCAGACGCCAAGGACCCGTACGCCGCTCCGCGAACACCTGGACCAGAACGGCCGGTGGCGGCAAGCCGCGCCTCGACGGCCCGCTGACGCCACTGGGGCGACGGTCTCGTGGAACACGCGGGGGCGCTCCTTCTTCGGGGCGTCGAACCCGGACAGGGTGGTCAGGGTGAACACCGGCGCCGACGGGCCTTGCGTGTCGGCGTGCACGGCGGAGGGCTTGACGTCGCAGGTCACCGGCTCTGATCAGCGGGAAGCCGCGCCGTTGCCCCTTTCCGGCTTGCCTTGTTCGCCCCCTGTCGGCGCGGGGCTCAGGCGCGGTCGATGGGGGCCAGGACGCGGGAGAGCAGGTCGGCCAGCTGGGCGCGTTCGGCGCCGGTCAGGGGGCGCAGGAGGTCGGCCTCGCGGTCGAGCTGTCCGGCGAAGAGGGTGTCGGCCAGGGCCTGTCCGCGTTCGGTGAGGCGGACCTGGACCTCGCGGCGGTCGCGTTCGAGGGGGGTGCGGGTGATGAGACGGGCGGCCTCCAGGCGGGTGAGGCGTTTGGTGGTGGCGGCGCCCGAGGAGATGGTCTCGCGGGTGAGCTGGCGGGGGCGCAGTCCGTGGGGGGAGCGGCGCAGGGCGGCCAGGACCTCGAACTCGGGGCGCGTGACCTCGGCGTCGGCGAGTCCGTCCTCGGTGACGTTGTTCATCAGGGCGGCCAGGCGAAGGACGCGGCCCATGGCGGCCATGCTGGTCAGGTCCAGGTCGGGGCGCAGGCGCGCCCAGCTGTCGAGGAAGCGGGAGACGGCGTCGCTCATGGTGTCCTTCGCGTGTGCGGCGGGGCCGGTCGCCGGGTGCGGGCGGGCGTGCCCGTGGGCGGGGTGCCGGGCGGAAGTGGGCGGTCTCTCCCCTTGCGGGGGTTCGTGCGGCCCGCAGAACATCCTAAGATAATTTACTTGTGAATTACTTTTATCGCCCGTGGGGTGCGCTACGCCGCACCCTCACCACCCGCGGGGCCTTCGCGCCCAGGCCCGTGCGCGGCAACATCGCCGTCACCGCGCTGCGCGCCGGAGTGTGCGTGGCCCTGCCCCTGCTGGCGCTGCACGCCGCGGGACGCGTCGACCTGGCCCCCTACGCCGCCATGGGCTGCTTCACCGCCCTGTACGCGCGCGACGACACCTACGCCCGCCGCGCCCGGATCCTGGCCGTGGTCGGCGCGACCCTGACCCTGGCCGTGGCCCTGGGCGCGCTGGTCTCGGCCGTGCTCCCCCACCCCCTGGCCGCCATCACGGTCGTGGCCCTGGTCGCCGGAGGGGCCAAGTACCTCTCCGACGCCCTGGAGTTCGGCGCCCCGGCCGGGCTGATGTTCGTCTTCGCCGCCGGGGTGGCCGCCTACAACCCCCAGCCCCTGACCGCGCTGCCGGTGGTGGTGGCCACCACCGCGACCGCGGCCGCCCTGTGCTGGACCCTGGCCCTGGTCGGCGCCCTGGCCCACCCCACCGCGCCCGAACGCCTGGCGGTCGCCCGTGCCCTGCACGCACTCGCCCGCCACCTGCGCCACCCCGCACCCGCCGCCCGCACCGGGGCCGAGACCGCCCTCCACCACGCCTGGCACGTCCTGTTGTCCTGCCCCGGCCGCACCCCGACCCGCCAGGCACTGGAGGTCCTCACCGCCCGCGCCGAAACCCTGCTCACCGGAACCGGAGACCGCGTCACCGACGCCCGCGCCGCCGCCGAGATGAGCGAACTGGCCCGCCGCCTGCGCACCGAACGCGCCGTCGAACCCCTGGTCGGCGCCGACGAGCACGCCGCCCTGTTCCAGGCCGCCGCGCACCTGCGCCGCCACCACACACCCGAGCCCGGGGCGGGCGAGCGGCTGCGCGCCGCACTGCGCGCGCCCTCGCCCACCCCGGTGTCGGTGGTGCGCATCGCCTTGGCCTGTCTGCTGGCCGGGGCCCTGGCCTGGGCGCTGGGCATGGGACACGGCTACTGGGCGGCCGTCTCGGCCGGATCGGTCCTGCAGGCCGTCAACGTCACCACCACCTGGCACCGCACCCTGCAACGCGGGGCGGGCACGGTCGTGGGCGTGGTGCTGGCCGCCGTGCTCTTCGGCCTGGACTACTCCCCGCTGGGCGTCATCGCTTTGGTGGTGGCGTGCCAGATGGCGGCCGAACTGGTGGTGACCACCAACTACTCCTACGCCATCGTGTTCGTCACCCCCCTCACCCTGGCCCTGTCGGGCCTGGCCGACGCAGACCCGGGCGCGGACGGGCTGGCGGCCGAGCGGCTGTGGGCCACCCTGCTGGGCGCCGCGGTCGGGCTCCTGGTGTGCGCGGCGGTCGCCAACCGCCGCGCCGGGGACCACCTGCGCCAGGCCCTGGCCGCGTGCGAGCACGAACTCGCCCGGGCGCGGGAGTGCGCGGGCGCCGACGCGGTCGCGCGCCGACGCCTGGCGCGCAGCCTGGTGGCGCTGCGCGCCTCCCACGCCCTGGCCGCGGGGGAGCCGTGGCTGGCCGGGGCGTGCGCGCGGGAGGTCCAGGACGTGGAACGCCGCGCCCGCGCCCTGCTGGACGGGACCGCCCCGCCCGGCCGAGCGGTCGGCGCCCTTACGGAGTGAGACGCGGGCCCAGACCCACGGCAGGTCGAGGCCGCCGGCGGTTGCCCGCGCGGGCCGGGAACGCCGTCGACCACCGCGGTCCACGCCGTGAGCCGGGGACCACACGAGGTCGCGGTGCTCAGCCGAGCGTGGCGGCCCGCACCCCCAGGAGTTCGTACCAGGCCCGCTCACCCAGCTCGGTGATCCGCAGCGCCCTGCCCGAACCCACGCGCGCGCACCACCCCGCCTCCAGCGCGTGGCGGCACAGCGCCGCCCCGGCCGTTCCGGCCAGGTGCGGCAGGCGTTCGGTCCAGTCCAGGCACGAGCGCACCAGCGGACGCCTTCCCCCGCGCGCCAGCGGTATCCGCTGCTCGGCGAACCAGGCCACCCCGGCCTCGGTGAGCGCGAACCCGGTGTCCTGGGTCAGCAGCCCCCGCTCCGTCATGGCCCGGGTGACGGCGCAGCCCAGCCCTCCGGCCAGGTGGTCGTAGCAGGTGCGCGCCCGCGCCAGGGCCCGGTCGGCGTGCACGGCGCGCAGGGTGCGCGGGCGCTGGTGGGCCGGGCCCGGATCGGCGTGCGCGGCCAGGGCCTCCACCAGGTGCGCCACCGCCTCGTCGGCCAGGCGCACGTAGCGGTGGCGGCCCTGGCGTTCCTGGGCGAGCAGACCGCCCTCGACCAGCCGGGTCAGGTGCTCGCTGACGGTGGAGGCGCCCACACCGGTGTGGCGGGCCAGCTCCCCGGCGGTCCAGGCGCGCCCGTCCAGCAGCGCCAGGCACACCCCGGCGCGGGTGGGGTCGGCCAGCAGGGCGGACAGGGCGGCCAGGCGGGCGGCATCGGGAGCGTGCATACCTCCAGGATGCGCCGTACACGGTGCGGCGGCGACCGAAACGTGGCGCGCGACCGGTTCGTCCGAACCCGCAGGCCGGAAAAGGGGCGGCGCCCCCACCCGCGGGTAGGTAGGGGGGAGAGGTCACGCCCATGGACACCGGGCCCACAGGAGTGGCACATCCGACCCGGCCCCGCGACGAAGCCTCACGAGCGGTCGCGCACCGCCGTACCCGAACGCAGCGACCCCGTCGCCTCCAGGAGGAACTCCGTGAGCACCACCTCGATCACCACCACCGTCAAGCTCTCCATCAGCCAGCCCGACGCCGAGGACGTCAAGGTGTTCTGGCGCCGGGACCACCCCGACCTCCTGGCCCTGGCCCTGGTCGACGTGGCGCCCGGCGTGACCCTGCACCTGCATGACGACAGCGGGGACCGCCCCTACCTGGACAAGCTGATCCAGACCCTGACCCAGGTACGCGACCGGATGTCGGAGAGGTCCGACGAGCAGGACACCTGACCGCCGCGCCCGGGTGGGGCGCGGCGGCGGTTCACCCGGGGCCAGGCGCACACGGGGGGCCAGGCGGTCAACGGGTGCCCGTCACCACGGTGGCCTCCCACTCCGGGCAGGAGACCACCTCACAGGTCAGACCGCCTCGGACGAAGGCCTCCCGCGCCGCCGGAACCTGCTCCTGACCCACCTCCACCAGCACCCGGCCGCCCGGAGCCAGCCACCGACCGGCCCCGGCGGCCACACGGCGCAGCAGGTCCAGCCCGTCCGGGCCCCCGTCCAGGGACCGCCGGTCCTCGTACAAGCGCGCCTCGGCGGGCAGCAGCGCGATCCGGTCGGTGGGGACGTAGGGCACGTTGGCGACCAGCACCTGGACGCGGCCGCGCAGGTCCGGGGGCAGGGCGTCGTACAGGTCGCCCCGGTGCACCCGGTGCCCGGGCAGGTTGCGCCGGGCGCAGGCCACGCTGGCGGCGTCGATGTCGGCGGCGTGCAGGGTGATGTCGGCGCGGGTGTGCGCCAGGACCGCGCCCAGGGCCCCCGAACCGCAGCACAGGTCCACGGCCACGGCGCCGGGGGTGAGCAGGGCGCGGGCCTGGCGGGCCAGGAACTCGGTGCGGGGGCGGGGCACGAACACGCCCTCGTCCACGCGCACGCGCAGCCCGCAGAACAGGGCCCAGCCCAGGACGTGTTCGAGGGGCAGACCGGCGCAGCGGCGCCGGACCATCCGGTCCTGTTCGTCGGGGGTGCGCGCGGCGGAGGCGATCAGGCCCGCCTCCTGCTCGGCGAAGACGCAGCCCGCCCCGCGCAGACGGGCGACGAGGGCGGGGGAGACCGGGGACGGCGAAGATGCCACGAGAGCCTTTCGACGAACTGTCGGGCGCTCCGGCTACGACGCGGGTACGTGACCTCGCGGTGGGAACGCCCCTCCTGCGACAGCGGAGATCGTCCTCACCCCCTCGGTTGTGCGCTTCGGTGCCCGGGAACTCTACCCCACCGGGCCCGGCTCAGGAGTCCCGGGGCGGCACCGGCAGGCGTTGCAGGTCCTGGGCGAGCGTGAGGGGCCCGTCGAACTCGGCGGCGGCCTCGGCCAGGAAGCGGGCGTCGTCGCGGTCCTCGTAGCGTTCGGAGATGTGGGTGAGCACCAGCGTGCGCGCTCCGGCGCGCGCGGCCACGCGCCCGGCCTGGCGGGCGGTCAGGTGGCCGTAGGCGCGGGCCAGGTGCTCCTCGGTGTCCAGGTAGGTCGACTCGATCACCAGCATGTCGGCTCCGCGCGCGAGTTCGACCGCCTCCTCGCACTCGGCGGTGTCCATCACGAACGCCATGACCTGGCCCCGGCGCGGCCGCGCGCAGTCGGCCAGCTCCACGCGGCGCCCCTGGGCGGTGGTGACCGACCCCCGCCGCTGGAGTTCGCCGACCATGGGGCCGCGCACGCCGTGGGCGGCCAGCCGCTCGGGCAGCATCCGCCAGCCGTCCGGTTCGGCCAGCCGGTAGCCGTAGGCGGTGGTCGAGTGGCGCAGCGGCAGCGCGGTGACGCGCAGGTCCGGCTCGCCCAGCAGGCAGGAACCGGTGCCGCCGACCGGCTGGGGGAGTACGACGTCGGTGTCGTGGAAGGCGGTGGCGTGGCGCAGCCGCCGCCAGTAGCTCTGGCCGTCGGCGGGGTAGGCCACGCGCACGGTGTGGGGCACCCGGTCGCGGGCGATGCGCTGGATGGTGCCGGGCAGGCCCAGGCAGTGGTCGCCGTGGAAGTGGGTGACGCAGACACGGGTGATGTCGGTGGCGGCCAGGCCCGCCAGGCGCATCTGGCGCTGGGTGCCCTCGCCGGGGTCGAACAGGACGCCGTGGGTGTCCCACCGCAGGAAGTAGCCGTTGTGGTTGCGGCGGCGGGTGGGCACCGCGCTGGAGGTGCCCAGGACCACGAGTTCGCGTACGGACATGGGAGGGATCCTGCCACAGCGCGGGGCGGGATCCCTGTCAGGAGGCGGGCGGGCCCGCGAGCGGGTGCCGGTTCTCGTCACGGGGGCGGGGGACATCGAAACGAGAACCCGCGCCGAGGGCTCAAGGCGGCCCTCCCCGCCTCGGGGGGAGGGGCGATGGACCGCGCGCGGTGAGAGTACAGCACTGGCTGTACCCACCGCGTTTTCCACCCCTGCTCAGCGGCCCCTGGAGGCGCCGCCAACGAAACTCCGGGCTCCCCCGCCCTCTATGTAGCAACACATGTAGTAACACCTTATAAGGTTCACTTATCGGAGGTGAGAACATGGGGGTGTCTGAGCCTTCGTTACGTGTGCAGATTGTCTTTACGTTAATTAATAACGTAACTAACGAAACGTTATTAAGCTCCACCGGAGAGCGGCCCTGCCAGGGCTCTGCCCTCCGGCGCACCCGGCGGCCGTCGGTGGCGGCCACGACCCGGGGAACGGCCCTGTTCGGGGTCGAGGACCAGCGCCGTGACGCCGCTGGCGGCCTCGGGGCGTGAGGACCCCCCTCGGGGCGGATCCGAGGGAGACCGGCAATCGAGTAGTCGGTGTTCTCCTCCGTCCGATGACCAGAGGCGCTGACCTGGTGCGGTTGGACGAACCCCCTCGACCCCGCGTGGCTCGGCGCCGTCTGTAACGACACGGACGCCGCTGCCTGCTCATCGGACAAGGACCCGACCGGCACCCTGGGGCCTCCATCGGGTCCGTGGCGTCAAGACCCGCGAAGGCTCTGGCAACGTTCACAGCCGGTCAAACCGAAACTCATCAGGGCAAACGCTTAGCGCACGATCCTGTTCCGTTGTTCCTCGCACCCCGTCTCCTCCCCGACGCCGCCTCCGGTGTCCGCGGCGTTGCCCTCGGTCTCGGTCAGCGTCCGGGAGGTCACGTACTGGGGCAGGGCGTTGACGTGCTTGCCGGGGTCGCCCCTGTCCCGTGCGGGGCGCGGCGCCGCGCCCCGCACGGGAGGGAGGTCAGGCCTCTCCGTTGAGCATGGCGGCGGTCAGGACGCCGCCGGCGACGCCCCAGCCGCCGTCGGCGACCTCGTCGACCAGCACGACGGTGGTGGGACGGGCCCGCTCACCGTAGATCTCCACGTACAGGTCGGTGGTGCGCTCGACGAGCTTCTTCTTGTCCTCGGTGGTGATGGTGCCCGCAGGGACCTTGAAGTTGGCGAAAGGCATGGGTGTTCCTCCTTGGATGGGTTCTCCCGTGATGCGGAAGCATGTGTCCGAGAACGTGTGGCCACGGAGCCGTTCTCGGTTGGTGTGGGCGGTGGCAGACGCCGACGCGGGAGTCGGCGGTTCGTCGGTGCCGAGCCGTTGGCGGGACCGCGCCCGGATCCGGGCGCGCATGAGCGACTCCACCTCGCCGCCGTCGCGGCTGGGGTCGATGCGTGCGTCAACGGTTGCGTCGGCACGGGAGAAGCGGTCGGTGCTGCCCGGTCGGGCGCCGGGGACGACGGGGTACGGCGTTCGACCGCGGCGTCACACCATGCCCCCGTTGGCCCGAAGGACCTGGCCGTTCACCCAGTGCCCTGCCGGACTGGCGAGGAAGGCGACCACCTGGGCGATGTCCTGCGGGGTGCCCAGCCGCTCCAGGGGCGCCGCCTTGGCGAGCTGGTCGACCTGCTCGGGCGTCTTGCCTTCGAGGAACATGTCCGTGGCCGTGGGGCCCGGGGCGACGGTGTTCACGGTGATGTCCTGCCCGCGCAGCTCACGGGCGAGGACCAGCGTGATCGACTCGACGGCCGCCTTGCTCGCCGCATACGCACCGTAGGCAGGGAAGCTCGTGCCGACCACGGAGGTCGAGAAGCCCACGAAGGAACCGCCCGCGCGCAGTCGTCGGGCGGCCTGCTGGGCGACGACGAAAGCGCCACGGATGTTGGTGCGGTGCACGGCGTCGAGCACCGCCAGGTCGAGGTCGGCGATGGGCGACAGAGCGAGTCGGCCGGCGCAGTTCACCACGACGTCCACCTCGCCGAACACCTGCTCAGCCCGGTCGAACAGCTCGGCGACCGCGTGCTCGTCCGCCACGTCCGCCCGCGCCGAGACCGCCCGCCCGCCGGCGGCGGTGATCGCCGCCACCACCTCCTCGGCGGCAGCCGCGTCGCGGGCGTAGTTCACCACGACGGCGAGGCCGTCCTGGGCGAGTCTGAGGGAGACCGCCCGACCGATGCCGCGTGATCCGCCGGTAACGACGGCGACACGCATGTCCGGCGAAGGGGTGCTCGTGGTGTGGTCCGTAGTCATGTCCTCCACGGTGCACGCCGCCGACCGGCGGAACCAGGGGATCCCATCCCCTGGGTCGGCGGCCCGGCCGGACGCAGAATGGACGGCATGGGTTCTGTGAGATACACCGAGCTGGGAGCTTTCCTGCGCTCGCGGCGTGAACGCATCCGTCCAGCCGATGTGGGACTTCCCCACGGGCTCCGCCGCCGGGTGCCCGGGCTGCGCCGCGAGGAGGTCGCCCAGCTCGCAGGCGCGTCGGTGGACTACTACAACGAACTCGAACGCGGCGCCGGATCCCAGCCCTCCGAGCAGATGGTCGCCGCGCTGGCGAGGGCTCTGCGCCTGACCGCTGACGAGCGCGACTACCTCTACCACCTGGCCGACCGCCCGGTGCCCGCGCGCGGCGGACCGGCCTCGCACGTTCACCCCGGCATGCTCGACCTGCTCATCCGTCTGAGGTCGACACCCGCACAGGTCATCACCGACCTGCACGTCACCCTCGTACAGAACCCGCTGGCGATAGCGCTGCTCGGGGACCACTCCGGCTTCCGCGGCGCTCGGGCCAGCTTCGTCCACCGGTGGTTCACCGACCCCGGTGCCCGGCGGATGTATCCCGAAGCCGACCACGAGGGCCAGTCGCGGGCCTTCGTCGCCGACCTGCGGGCAGCCGCCGCCAGACGAGACGCCAAGGACACCGAAGCCCGCTCGATGATCAGATCGCTGACCGACGTCTCCCCCGAATTCGCCGCCCTGTGGGCCGAACACGACGTGGCGTTCCGGCGCGAGGACCGCAAACGCCTCAACCACCCCGTGCTCGGCCTGATCGAGGTCAACTGCCTCCACCTGTTCAGCGAGGACGGCCGACAGCGGCTGCTCTGGTTCACCCCCGCGGTCGGCACCGACAGCGCCGATCTCCTTGACCTGCTCGCCGTTCTCGGCACCCAGGAAGTCACCGGACCGGCGCTCTGAGGACCTCCCGGCCGCGGTGCCGGCTGCCGGCGCGATCCCGGCGCCGTGTAGCGCCCCTCACCGTCCGGGTTGGAGGCGGGAAAACGGACGGCTTCGTCATACGCGTACCGGCGGTGGGCATGAGCGGACCCGTGAATTACTGTTGCCTGCCATGGCGCACCCCCCGATCGGCCTCACCGCGGAGTTGGTCCGAGGCCTGCTGCTCGAACAGCACCCCGACCTCGCCGACCGTCCCCTGCACTCGGGATCGCGGGGGTGGGGCAACCAGATGTGGCGGCTGGGCGACGACCTCGCCGTCCGGCTGCCCTGGTCATCGCGCTCCACCAACGCGCTGATGCACGGAGAGCTCCCCTGGCTGCCCAGGCTCGCCCCGCGCCTTCCCCTGCCGGTCCCGGTCCCGCTGCGGCTGGGCGTGCCCAGCCCCCGGTTCGAACGGCCCTGGACCGTCACCACCTGGGTACCGGGCACACCCGCCGACCTCGCCCCCGCCACCAACGCCGCCCGTGCGGCCGAGGACCTGGCCGCCTTCCTGACGGCTCTGCACCAGCCCGCCCCCGACAACGCCCCCACCAGCCGCAAGGGCGGGCCCCTGGCCGCCTGCGCCGGGCAGTTCCGCGAGCAGTTCGCCTCGGCCACCGAAACGGGACTGGTCGAGGACCCGGACGCCGTCCGCGCGATCTGGAGGAACGCCGTCGCCGCACCCGCGTGGCAGGGACCCGCGCTGTGGCTGCACGGCGACCTGCACCCGGCCAACGTCCTGACCGCGGACGGCACCTTCTGCGGCGTGGTCGACTTCGGAGACCTGTCCACGGGCGACCCGGCCTGCGACCTGGCCGCCGCCTGGATCCTGCTGCCGGACGGCGCCGTCAAGCACTTCTACCGCGCCTACCGGCCGACCCCGGACGCCGCGACCCTGCGCCGGGCCCGCGGGTGGGCCGTGCTGTGCGCCCTGGGCGGCCTCCTCGTCGGCGAGGCCGGGGTCCGCGGACGCGAGGGCGGCCACGCCAGCTGGGGATCGCCCGCACACGCCGCGCTACGGCGCCTCACCAGGGGATGAACAGGGCCCCTGCGGGGAGGAAGGTGTGCGCCGGGCGGGTGCTCGGCCCGGCGCACACCCCTCCACGCGGGGTCAGCCGTTGTAGGGGGCCGCCACGTCCAGGACCCAGACGACGCCGAAGCGGTCCTTGAGCATCCCGTAGAGCGGCGCCCACTGGGAGGGCTCCAGCGGCTGCACGACGGTCGAGCCGACGGACAGCTTCTCCCAGAAGCCGGTGATCTCGTCGGCGCTGTCATCGCGCACGGAGACGAAGACGGCGTTCTCGCCCTGGTCCCACGGCATCGCCGAGGGCACGTCGTAGGCCATGACGCGGAACCCGTTGTCCGCGACCACCTGGCCCCAGACCACCCAGTCCGCCTCGTCCGGGTTGGTCACGTTGCCCGCGTCCTCGTAGGTGACGGCGACGACGTCCCCGCCGAAGACGGAGTGGTAGAAGTCGAGCGCCGCGCGGGCGTCGCCGCGCAGGTTCAGGTGGGTCGTGGTCGTGATGGACATGCTGGCTCCCTGGTCGTGTGGGTGTGGACGTGCGCCGAGCGGGTCCGTGGCACGAGCGGTCGGTCCCGCGTGACCATGGCGTCCGCTCGGCCCGGGGCCGGGCGGACGCCACCGCTCCCCTTGGCGGCGGGCACCTGGTGACCGCCGCCGATGGGTCGTGACCTGCGATGACCGCTCCTGTTCCGGTCCCGTCGGCGTCTGCGGTCTCACATTGGCAGGGGTAGGGGCCAGGGTGTGTCCTCTACTTCCAGCAGGATGGTTCCCATGGTGATGAAGACCTCCGCCCGCCTGCTGGCGCTGCTCTCCGTGCTCCAGACCCGCCGGGACTGGTCGGGTCAGGACCTGGCCGACCGGCTGGAGGTCAGTGCGCGCACGGTCCGCCGTGACGTGGACCGTCTGCGCGAACTCGGCTACCCGATCACGACCTTCAAGGGGCCCGACGGCGGGTACCGGCTCGACGCGGGGTCGCGGATGCCCCCGCTGCTGTTCGACGACGAGCAGGCCGTCGCGCTGGCCGTGGCGCTCCAGGCGGCCACGGCGACCGGCGCCGGGGTCGGGGAGGCCGCGGCGCGCGCCCTCGACACCGTTCGACAGGTCATGCCCGCACGCCTGCGCCAGCGGATCGACGCGGTCCGGGTCGCCGTGGTCGCGCCGCCCGCCGCCCCGCAGGCGCGGGCCGACGGCGCACTGCTCACGGCGATCAGCGCCGCCGTGCACGCCCGCGAGGAACTGCGCCTGGACTACGCCCCCGCCTTCCGGTCCGCCTCCTCCCGGGACGAGGCCGCCGTGAGCCCCCGCCGGGTCCAGCCCCACCACCTGGTCACCTGGGCGGGGCGCTGGTACCTCCTGGCCTGGGACGTCGAGCGCGAGGACTGGCGGACCCTGCGGGTGGACCGCATCGCGCTGCGCAGTCCCAACGGCCCCCGGTTCACCCCGCGGGAGGTGCCCGGGGGTGATGTGGCGGCCTTCCTCGTCAGTAGGTTCCGGGGCGCGGACGGATCGGTCGACTGGCCCTGCCGAGGTGAGGTGATCCTCGACCTGCCCGCCGCCGCCGTCGCTCCCTTCGCGCACGACGGGCTGGTCGAGGAGGTGGGTCCCGAGCGCTGCCGGCTGGTCCTCGGCTCCTGGTCGTGGGTCGGCCTGGCCTCGGCCGTCGGCCGCTTCGACGCCGACTTCGAGGTCGTCGGACCGCCCGAGTTCGAGGACGCCCTCGCGCGGCTGGCCCGCCGTTACGCGGGCGGCGGCCGTCAGGCCCGCGCCCCCGAGCGCTGACCGCGCCGGAGGACGGGACGCCGCGGTCCGGGGCACGGGCGGACCCGGCCTCGGAAGGGTGGGAGCGGCGGGGGTGCGAAGCCCCGGCCGGGAGGCCTCCGGTGCGCGGGATCGGGCGTACAGAAGGGGATGCGGCGCCCATAATGGTGGTTCGTGATCATAGACAAGGCGATTTACCACGACGGCGGGCGCCAGGAGATCGAGGGCGACATCAGCGACGCCTTCGACGAGGCCCGCCGCGAGCGGGGCGACTGCTTCGTGTGGATCGGGCTCCACGAACCCACCGCGGAGGAGTTCGGCCTCATCGAGGAGGAGCTCACCCTCCACCCCCTGGCCGTGGAGGACGCGCTCACCGCCCACCAGCGCCCCAAGCTGGAACACTACGACGACACCCTGTTCGCCGTGGTCAAGACGCTCGCCTACCACGAGGAGACCTCCGACGTCGAGGTCGGCGAGGCGATGCTGTTCATCGGCGAGGACTTCGTGGTCAGTGTCCGCCACGGCGCCGCCAACCCGCTCGACCGCGTCCGCAGGCGTCTGGAGGCCGATCCCACCCTGCTGGCCATGGGCCCCGCCGCCGTGCTCTACGGGGTGTGCGACGAGATCGTCGACCACTACGGCGCGGTGGTGCACAAGATCGAGTCCGACATCATCGAGCTGGAGCGCGCGGTCTTCCGTCCCCGCGGCTCGGACGTGACCGAGGACATCTACCACCTCAAACGCGAGGTGCTGGAGTTCCGCAGCGCGGAGAGCCCGCTCATCCCGGTGCTGGAGGAGGTCGCCAAGGGGCGCGTCCAGCGCTTCGAGGAGACCCGGGAGTACTTCCGCGACGTCCTGGACCACCTGCTGCGGGTGGACGACCAGGTCGACGACCACAACGAGCTGCTCACCAGCGCGCTCACCGCCCACCTGGCCCTGCTGGGCAAGCAGCAGAACGAGGACGTCCGCAAGATCTCCTCCTGGGCGGCCGTCATCGCGATCCCCACCATGATCGCCGGGTTCTACGGCATGAACTTCGACCACATGCCCGAACTGCACTGGCTGTTCGGATACCCCCTCATCATGGGCGTGATGGTCGGCGCCTCCGGCCTGGCCTACCACCGGCTGCGCAAGAACGGCTGGTTGTAGGCGCCCCGGGCCGAAAGGGCACGGCTTCCTCTCCGGTCCCCGGCGCGGTCCGCGAACGCGGATCCCCTCCCTTCGCCGCACAGGCTTCTCCCTGATGCCTGCCACCTCTTGCCTAAAGTCTTTAGGAAGAAGTACAGTCGTTCATGGCGAAGAGGGGAGAGGCTATGGCACGCGCGGGACTGACCACCGAACGCCTCACCGAGGCGGGAGCGGAACTGGCCGACGAGGTCGGCTTCGAGCGGGTGACCGTCTCGGAGCTGGCCCGGCGCTTCGACGTCAAGGTCGCCAGCCTGTACTCACACCTGCGCAACTCCCAGGACCTGAGAACACGGATCGCCCTGCTCGCACTGGAGGAACTCGCCGACCGGGCCGCCGACGCCCTGGCCGGACGGGCGGGCAAGGACGCCCTGACCGCCCTGGCCAACGTCTACCGCGACTACGCCCGCGAGCATCCGGGCCGCTACGCCGCGACCCAGCTCAGACTCGACCCGCAGACGGCCGCCGCCAGCGCCGGTGTCCGGCACGCACAGATGACGCGGGCGATCCTGCGCGGCTACGACCTGCCCGAGCCGGACCAGACCCACGCGGTCCGCCTGCTGGGCAGCGTCTTCCACGGCTACGTGACCCTGGAACTGGGCGGAGGGTTCAGCCACAGCGCCCCCGACACCCAGGAGACCTGGACACGGACCCTGGACGCCCTCGACGCCCTGCTGCGCAACTGGCCCGCGCCCTGACCACGGCCCCCGAGCCCTCCCGACGGCGCCGAGCCGCGCCCGCCGACCCACCGGACCTCACGACGGCCCCGACCACCAGGTTGACACCATGAACACCCAGCACCACTGGACCACCACGCCCCTCACCGCGGACCTCCTGCGCGGCGCCCTCGACCTGGAGCGCACCGAGCGCGGCGTGCTGCCGCACCGGCTGCCCGCGCGGGCCCGCGCCCAGTGCGGGGACCCGCAGCTGCTCATGGCCGAGTCCCAGCCCTCCGGGGTACGGCTGGCCCTGCGCACCCGGGCCACCGCCGTCGAACTCGACACGCTGCCCACCAAACGCGCCTACACGGGTGCCCCGCCGCGCCCGGACGGCGTGTACGACCTGCTCGTGGACGGTCGCCTCGTCGACCAGGCCACCGCGACCGGCGGCGACACCCTGACCGTCGACATGGCCACCGGCTCCGCCGAGCACCGGCCCGGACCGGTGGCCACCGTGCGCTTCACCGGCCTGCCCGACCGCGTCAAGGACGTGGAGATCTGGCTGCCGCACAACGAGACCACCGAACTCGTCGCCCTGCGCACCGACGCGGCCGTCGAACCCGCACCCGACCGGGGGCGCAGGGTGTGGCTGCACCACGGCAGCTCCATCAGCCACGGCTCCAACGCCGCCAGCCCCACCACCGTCTGGCCCGCGCTGGCCGCCTCCCTCGGCGGTGTGGAACTGGTCAACCTCGGTCTGGGCGGCAGCGCCCTGCTCGACCCGTTCACCGCCCGCGCCATGCGCGACACCCCCGCCGACCTGATCAGCCTCAAGATCGGCATCAACCTGGTCAACGCCGACCTGATGCGCCTGCGCGCCTTCGGTCCCGCGGTGCACGGCTTCCTGGACACCCTCCGGGAGGGGCACCCCAGCACACCGCTGCTGGTCGTCTCGCCGATCCTGTGCCCCATCCACGAGGACACACCCGGCCCGTGCGCCTTCGACCCGGAGTCCCTGCGCGCCGGGGAACTGCGGTTCCGGGCCACCGGCGACCCCGGCGAGCGCGCCGCCGGAAAGCTGACGCTCACCGTCATCCGCGAGGAGCTGTCACGTGTCGTGCGCCAACGCGCGGCCGAGGACCCGAACCTGCACTACCTCGACGGCCGCGAACTCTACGGTGAGGCGGACAACGCCGAGCTGCCGCTGCCCGACGACCTGCATCCGGACGCCGCCGCGCACCGGCGCATCGGTGAGCGCTTCGCCGAGCGCGCCTTCGGGGCGGGCGGCCCGTTCCACGGCCACGGATCCTGAGAGGCCCGACCGGCCCGTCCCTCCCTCGCGGGTCAGGCCGGGCCGGAGCGCGCGGACACCAGCTCCTGGGCCTCGCGCACGATCTGGGCCAGTCGGGAGTGGTGGGCGCCGGGCCAGTACACCCGTTCGCACCCGGAGCAGCGGGCGAACACGTCGTAGGTGGCGCGGGTGCCCGCCTCCAGGTCCTCGCCTACCTCCTCCTTGGCGGCGCGCACCAGTTCGCCGT
The DNA here is from genome assembly GCF_004217075.1 of Nocardiopsis sp. CNZ308. Lineage (NCBI taxonomy): Bacteria > Bacillati > Actinomycetota > Actinomycetes > Streptosporangiales > Nocardiopsidaceae > Nocardiopsis > Nocardiopsis sp. CNZ308. The sequence continues at coordinate 5,804,264 of NZ_SHKJ01000001.1, forward strand.
TGCACGCCGGGCAGCGGGTCCAGGGTCGCAGGGGCGGGGCGAAGCGCTCCAGTACCTCGCGCAGCTGCCCGGCGGGCCGCTGCTCGCGCACGTAGCCGCCCGCCCGCAGGCCGCTGCGGCTCAGCAGTCCTCGGTCGCGGGTGAGCAGCACCCTGTCCTCGGCGTTGGCCTGGCGGAACAGGGAGGGGTCGTCGCGGTCGTTGTCGTAGGCGGTGTCCAGACCCAGCAGGCGCAGGCGCCGGGCCAGGGTGCCCAGGTGCACGTCGAGCAGGAACCGCGGCTCGGCGAAGGGCAGGCGCTGCGGGTACTCCACGGGCATGACCTCCACGGCCTCGCCAGGGGCGGGGATGTGGGAGGCGGGGGTGACGCGGCCGTCGACGCGCAGCGCGCCGACCTCGGTCAGGGGTACGCCCAACGACTGGACGAGGTGTCCGAGGGTGGAGGTGGAGTCGACCTCCAGGCGCACGGTTCCGCTCCGGTGCCGTGACGGCAGGAAGAACCGCAGTTCGGGCGCGAAGCTCAGGTCCAGCATCGGTTCTCTTCCTTCCGGCGGGCCGTTCCCGCCCGCGGACCATGGGGTCGATCAGTCGCGGCGGGTACCCGGCGCGGCAGGTGCGCGGTTCAGCGCAGGAGCGGGCGGACCCGTTCGGCGGTGAAGCGCACGAAGCCCTCGGGGTCGGGCTCGTCGGCCGTGGGCTGCAACACCACGGTGTCGGCTCCGGCCTCGGCCATGTGCCGCACCGCCTCGGCGACGCGGTCGGCGTCTCCGGCCACGCCGGTCTGCGGCGTCAGGCCCTCGGCGCGCAGTTCGGCGGCCATGCGCCGGTCGGCGTCGGGGCCGGTGGCGGTGAGCAGGTAGACGGTCACGGGGTGGTGGCCGGGACGCCCCGCGGCCTCGCGCCCCTGGTCGACCAGCTGCCGTGCCCGTCGCACGCCGTCCACTCCCGCCGCGGCGTCCAGGATGGTGCCGTCGGCGGCCTGTCCGCTCAGGTGCAGGGTCCGCGGTCCGCGGGCACCGGCCAGTACGGGGGCGGGGGTGGTGGGCGGGTAGTCCAGGGCGACGTCGTCCAGGGTGACGTAGCGGCCCCGGGAGGTGACCCGCTCCCCGGCCAGCAGGGCGCGCAGGGCGTCCAGGTGTTCGCGCAGGAGGGTGAGCGGGGAGTCGGGGCGCGCGCCGACCTGGGCCATCCAGTCCTGCACGCCGTGGCCCACGCCGATGCGCACGCGGCCGGGGAAGAGCCGGTGCAGGGTGGCGGTCTCCATCGCGGTCAGGGCGACGTTGCGCAGGGGGACGGGGAGCAGGCCCACGCCCACGGTGAGGTTCTCGGTCCAGGCCAGGGCGGCGGAGGCGGCGGCCACGCCGCTCTCCAGGAAGCAGTCCTCCCACAGCCAGAGCTGGTCGAGTCCGGCCTCGTCGGCCGCGCGGGCCACGGAGCGCAGGCGCTCGGGGGGCAGTTGGGGGCGGAAGACGGCTCCGAGTTCGGTCATGGTGCCGTTCTACCGGGCGGGGTGGGCGGGGACAACGACTTTTGCCCCGCCCGGCCCGAGAGGCGGCGTGGTTGTGCCGCTCCCCTCGCGGAAGCGGGGTCGGCCCCGGGAAGGGTGGTCCTCATGCGCGCGGCAGCGCCATGGCGTTGGGGAAGGGGATCGCGCCCGAGGCCACGATGCGTTCGGCCAGCGGCTCCAGCCGCTCGGCCAGGTCCGCCACCCCCTGGGTCCCCAGAGCGGTCAGGGCGGGCTCGGCCAGGCGGTCGGTGTCGGCCTCGATCCGCTCGCGCTGCTCGCGGCCGGAGTCGGTCAGGGCGCCCCCGCCGGTGAGCCAGCCGCGGTCGCGCAGGCGCTGCGAGGCCTGGTCCCACTCCTGTTCGCTCCAGCCGCGGAACTCGCGCTGGCGTTCGGGGGAGCGGCCCAGGGCGACCGAGACGACGTTGGCCTCGCAGCCGTCGAGCCCGCTGCTCATCAGCGCGGCGATGTGCCCGTCGCCGCGGAACTCGCGCAGGGCGGTGGCGGCCCACCACAGCGCCAGGTGCGGCTGCTCGGGTACGGGCAGGGCGGCGTGGGCGGCGAAGAGGGTGCGGCCCGCCCGGGGGCAGGCGGAGACGGCCGCGACCGCGGCGTGCGCGGCCTCGGCGGTCTCGGGTGCCCCGGCCAGGTCGCCGAGGACGCGGCGCAGGGCCTGGTCGGCCCCCGCGGTGCGGGCGGCCAGGGCCTTCTGGGGGGAGGAGAGGGACCAGGCGTCGGGGATGGCGCGGGCGACCAGGCGCGGGGCGAAGTTGTGGAAGGCGGCGGTGACCACGTCCGCGGAGGCGGGGCCGAGCGCGGCGGAGCGGGAGGCGAAGTAGCCCATCCAGTAGCCCTTGAACCCGGCGTCGCGGTAGGCGGCCTCGGTTTCGGGGGCGAAGTAGACCAGGGCGTGGCAGGTCTCGATCAGTGGCCAGATCCGGTTCACGCCACGAATATACGCCTGCGCGGTCCGGGTGCTCCGCACGGCGGTGGGGATTTCGCCGCCGCGCCCCGTCGTCTCGGGGGGGCGGGTCCCCGCACCGGTGCGGTCCGGGGCGCGGCGCCGGTGCGAGGAGGCCCCGCAGGCGCCGCTCAGGACGAGAGGCGCAACAGGGCGCTGGAGCCCTCGCACCTCTCGAACGGACCTGAGGGCCGCCCCCGTCACACCAGCGAGGCCAGCAGCCCGGGCTCGGCGTGCGCCCGGATACCGACGATGCGGTCGTCCTCGACGGTGAACGCCAGTGCCGCGTAGGGGTGTCCCCCGCTCAGGCCCACGAGCCAGGCAAGGCCGTCCACGGACACCACGCGCGCGTCCTGGGCCAGGCGCGAGAAGGTGATGGCCTGCCCCGCCACCGCCTCGGCTCCGCTGGTGGCCGCGGGCACGCCCTTCAGCACGGCGAACTCGTCGGCGCTGACGACCACGTCGGGGGCCAGTACCGCCATGAGGCCCTCGAAGTCGCCGCCGCGCGCCGCGGCCAGGAACGCCTCCACCAGCCGGTGCCGACGGACCGGATCGGGCACGCCGTCCGCGTTCGCGCCGCGCACTCGGCGCCGTGCGCGGCTGGCCAGCTGCCGGGTGGCCGCCGGGGTGCGCTCCAGGATGGGCGCGATCTGGTCGAAGGGCATCGCGAACAGGTCGTGCAGCACGAACGCCAGCCGTTCGGCCGGGGTGAGCGTGTCCAGGACCACAAGCAGCGCCATCCCCACCGAGTCGGTCAGGAGCGCCTGCTGCTCGGGGCCGGCCTGCGGGAGGTCGTGGGAGGGCTCGGGCACGTCCTCGCCCACCGGGTCCTCGCGGCGCGAGGCGCGCGAACGCAGCATGTCCAGGCACACCCGGCCCACCACGGTGGTCAGCCATCCGGCCAGGTTGTCGATGTTGTGGGCGTCGGACCGGTTCAGCCGCAGCCACGTCTCCTGCACCGCGTCCTCGGCCTCGCCCGCCGATCCGAGCATCCGGTGGGCGATCGAGCGCAGCAGCGCGCGGTGCTCCTCGAAACGCGCGGCCCAGATTTCGTCCGTGTTCATCGGTCACATTCTCTCGTCGGTATCCGTCGTGGTTTGGACGCGTCGGGTTGGCGTCTAGGTGCGGCCCGCTGCAACTGATTTCGACGAGGAGATCCATGAACACCTGGAACGAACTGCGTTCACTGCTGCGCGGCCGTGTGCTGACCGACGGCGAGGAGGGCTTCGAGCTGGCCAGACGTCCCTGGAGCCTGTCCGTGGACCAGCCCGTGGCGGCGGTGGTGGAGGCCGCCGACGCCGACGACGTGGCCGCCCTGGTCCGCCACGCCCACCGGGAGGGCCTGGCGGTGGCCGCGCAACCCACCGGGCACGGCGCCTCCGGGGACGTCAAGGGCGCGGTGCTGCTGCGCACCGGCGCGCTGGACGAGGTGCGCGTGGACGCCGACCGCCGGGTGGCCCGCGTGGGCGCGGGCGTGCCCTGGGGGCGTGTGCAGGAGGCGGCGGCCGCGCACGGTCTGACCGGACTGCCGGGCAGTTCCCCGGTGGTCGGCGTGACCGGGTACACCCTGGGCGGGGGCCTGAGCTGGTTCGGCCGCCGCCACGGGTGGGCGGCCGACAGTGTCACCGCCCTGGAGGTGGTCGGCGCCCGTGGGGAGCGGGCACGGGTGACCGCGGAGTCCGACCCCGACCTGTTCTGGGCTCTGCGCGGCGGTGGGGGCGACTTCGCGGTGGTCACCGCCCTGGAGTTCGCCCTGTATCCCGCGCCGCGGCTGTACGGCGGGCGTATGGTGTGGTCCGCCGACCGGGCGGAGCGGGTGATGGAGGCCTACACCGAGGTCACCGCGCACGCGCCGCGTGAGCTGACGGTCTGGCTGAACCTGCACCACGTTCCGGGTCAGGAGCCGACGGTGTCGGTGGACGCGACCTTCCTGGGCGGGCCGGAGCGGGCCCGTGAGCTGCTGCGTCCGCTGGAGGCGGCCGGGAGGCCGCTGCGCGACGCCCGCGGGGTGCTGCCGCTGACCGAACTGGGGTCGGTCACCGCCGAGCCCACCGATCCCTCGCCGGGGCTGTCGCGCGCCGCGCTGCTGGCGGACCTGGGCCCGGAGGCGGTCGGGGCGCTGCTGGCCGAGCCGATCGCCCCGCTGCTGGGGGTGCAGGTCCGCCACCTGGGAGGCGCGTTCGCCGATGCCTCCGACACCCCCTTCGGGCCGGTGGACGAGCCTTACTACCTGTACGCGCTGGGGGTGCCGTTCACCCCGGAGATGGCCCCGGGGATCCGGGCGCGTCTGGAGGGTCTGGTGGCGTCGCTGGGTTCGGGCGTCAGCGGGCGCAAGCCGCTGACCTCGCTGGTGCCGGGGGAGTCGGTCTCCGACGTGTTCTCCCCGCGGGCGCTGGAGCGGCTGCGGAGGATCAAGGACGAGCGCGACCCGCTGGGTGTGGTGCGGTCCAACTACCCGGTGGCGGGCTGAGGCGGGCACGGTCCGGGCGGCACACGCGCGGACCGTGCCCGGTGCCTCAGCTCTCGCCGCGCCGCAGGAGGCGCTCGTGGCGCTGGCGGGCGGCCTGGGCCGAGCCCAGTCCGAGGCCGAAGGCGATCTCCTGCCAGGTCATGCCGCGTCCCTTGGACATCTGCAGCAGTCCGGCCTCCAGCTGGTCGAACTCGGCGCGCGCCCAGGGCACCAGGGTCAGGGCGGCGGTGAGGTCTTCCTGGTCCACGGCCGGAGCGTCGGGGTCGGGCTGGGCGCCGCCCGCGGCCAGGTCGGCGACGCGCCGCAGGGCGTCCAGGGGCGCCATGGGCATGCGCGTCTCGTCCCAGCGCGTGCGGTGCTCGCCGGTGGCGTGGCGTTCGGTGATGCGCAGCAGCGCCTCGTGGGTGCGCATGCGGCGGGCGCTTCGCGGGTCGGGTCGGGTGAAGGCGCTCTCGTGCTGTTCCTCGCTCATGCCTCCAGGATGGAGGCGCAAACCCTCCGTTGTCAACGGAGGGTTTTCAACAAATTGTTCACTCCGGGTTCTGGCCGTCCAGGAACTCCGCGAAGGTCACCTTGCCCACCGCCCGGTCGGGGGCCAGGTGGCCTCCCGCGCGGTAGGCGGCGAAGACGGCGCCCGGCAGGCGTACGGGCACCGTCCGCAGGTCCGTCCCCGCCCAGCGCTGGTAGGCCGCGGCCAGGTCGCGGAAGGACTCCACGCGCGGGCCGCCCATGTCCGCCACGCGCCCGGCCGGAGGGTGGTCGGCCAGGTGGGCCAGGCGGGAGGCGACCTCCTCGACCGCCACGGGCTGCACGTCCACGTCGGGGACGGGCATGAAGGGCAGGCGGGCCGCGCCCGCGCACAGCCTGCGCACCAGGTCGTGGAACTGGGTGGCGCGCAGCACCGTCCACCCCAGACCGGAGGCCGCCAGCGCGCTCTCCACGGTGTGCTTGGTCCTGTAGTAGCCCAGCGGAACCCGGTCCACGCCGACGATGGAGACGTAGACCAGGTGCGCCACGCCCGCCTCGCGGACCGCGCGGATCAGGTGGGTGGCCGCCTCGATGTCGCCGCCCGCGGGCGTGCTGGCGCAGTGCACGACGGTGTCCACGCCCTGGACCGCGTCGGCCAGCCCGGTGCCCCGGCGCAGGTCCACGGCGAAGGACGCGGGGTCCTCGGGGTCGGGGTGGCGGCTCAGGCTGCGCACCTGGTGCCCGGCCCGGCGCAGGCGTTCCACGACGGGCCGTCCCAGGGTGCCGGTGCCGCCGGTGACGAGGACTGTCTTCATGGGCGCTCCTTCGCTTCCGGGAGGACCCATGCTAGGTCTCGGGGGACCGGGCGCGCCGGTCCCCGGTGGGACGCCCCCGGGCGTGTCCGCGGCGGGGTGCGCCGCCGACCGCCCTGACCAGGGGGGCGGTGGTGTCTTCGGCGCCCGGTGTCCGGTTAGAGTGCTGGCGGCGTCGGCACAGCGGAGCGGCCGAGTGAGCGGTGAGGGAGTGGGCCCATGTCCGGGATCGCCGGGAGACTGACGGCAGCGGTCGGCGCGGAGCAGGTGGTCACCGACCCCGCTGTCCTTGAGGGCTACTCCCACGACGAGGCCGAGTGGGCTCCCCACGGCAGCCCGGCCGCCCTCGTGCGCCCCCGCCACACCCAGGACGTGGCGGCCGCGGTCGCCGTGTGCGCGGAACTGGGCGTCCCGGTGGTCGGGCGCGGAGCCGGGACGGGGCTGTCGGGGGCGGCCAACGCCGTGGACGGCTGGGTCGTGGTCTCCTTCGAGCGGATGAACCGTGTCCTGGAGGTCGACCCCGTACAGCAGACCGCCACCGTGCAACCGGGCGTGGTCAACAACGACCTGCGCGAGCGGGTGGCCCGGGACGGCCTGTGGTACCCGCCGGACCCGGCCTCCGCGCCCTGGTCGACCATCGGCGGCAACGTGGCCACCAACGCGGGCGGCCTGTGCTGCGTCAAGTACGGGGTCACCCGCGACTACGTGCTGGGCATGGAGGCGGTCGTGGGCTCGGGCGAGGTGGTGCGGCTGGGCCGGACCACCGCCAAGGGCGTGACCGGCTACGACCTGTGCGGGCTCATGGTGGGCTCGGAGGGGACGCTGGGCCTGGTCACCGAGGTGACCCTGCGGATGCGGCCGCTGCGCACCGGCACCGAGCACACCGTGGTGGGCTACTTCGACTCCCTGGTGGAGGCCGGCAGGGCCGTCGCGGCGGTCTCGGCGGCCGGGGTGGTGCCCTCGGCGATGGAGCTGATCGACCGGTTCTGCCTCCAGGCGGTGGACGAGTGGAAGAACATGGGCCTGTCCGCCGAGGGCGAGGTGCTGCTGCTGGCGCGCAGCGACCAGCCCGGGGCGGCGGGCGAAGAGGAGGCCGACCGCATCCTGGCGTGCTTCGAGGCCGAGGGCGCGGTCTACGCGGTGCGCTCCACCGACGAGGAGGAGGCCGAGGCCCTGTTCGAGGCCCGTCGCCTGGCCTACCCGGCGCTGGAGCGGCTCGGCCCGCTGCTGACCGAGGACATGTGCCTGCCCAAGGCGAAGGTGCCGCTGATGCTGGAGCGCATCGAGGCGATCGGCAGGCGCTTCGACACCCGCATCGGCAACATCGCGCACGCCGGTGACGGCAACCTGCACCCGCTGTTCATCGTCCCGGCCGGTGACGAGGACGCCAAGAAGCGCGCGCAGGAGGCCTTCGAGGTGATCGTGGACGAGGCGATCGCCCTGGGCGGCACGGTCACCGGCGAGCACGGCGTGGGCCTGCTGAAGATGCGCGGCGCCGCCCGGGAGATGGGCCCGCACGTGCTCGCCATGCACCGGGCCGTCAAGGACGCCCTGGACCCGCGGGGCATCTTCAACCCGGGCAAGGTCTTCGCCGCGTCCTAGCCCACGGGGGACCGACCGCGTGGGGCCGGGCGGGCTCCGGACGGCCGGGTGCGGGGGCGTGAGAAGGGTGGAACCGGTCGGGGAGCGGACGGCGTCTCAGTGGGCAGGAACCGCACCGCGCACGAGGAGACCCCCATGGAGACCACCACCGTCCTGGTTCTGGTGATCGCGGCCCTGGTGGTCGTCGGCGTGGTCGGAGCGGCGGTCGCGGGCTCGGCCGCCGAACGCCGCCGCTCCCGCGGCCTGGCCCTGTGGGCCTCGCGTGAGGGGTGGCGCTACGACCGCGAGCGGCCCGAGCTGGTCGACCGGTTCGAGGGCGTCCCCTTCCTGGAACGGCGGTCCAACGCCCGGGCCAGGCACGTGCTGTGCGCCGAACTGCGCGGCCGCCGGGTCCTGGCCTACGAGTACGGCTACGCCGCGCCCCATCCCCAGCAGCGCCACCGCACCGTCGCGCACGTGTACACCGTGGTGGCGGTGGCCCTGCCCGCCGGAGTGCCGCTGCTGCAGGTGGAGGAGGCGGGCGCCGGGTCCGGTGCGCCCCGGTCCCGTGTCGGCGGCGTCCGCGCATGGAGCGCGGGCGAGGCCGCCTTCGACGAGCGGTTCGCCGTGGTGACCGGTGACGGGGCCTTCGCCGCGACCGTTCTGGGGGATCCGGTGCGGGAGTGGCTGCTGTCGCGGGAGGGCGTGTGCCCGTTCCGCTTCGGCGGCCGGTACCTGGTGGCCTGGGAGCGCGGACCGCTGGAGACCGGCCGTGTCCGGGAGCGCGCCGACGCGGCGATCGGCCTGTTGGAGCGGGTTCCGGCCGGTGTCTGGGAGGGTGCACAGGACACCCTGGGGTAGGCGTCCCTCACTCCCCGGGAACGGTACCGGCGAACGCGGTGCGCAGGCGGCGCACCCCCTCGGTGATCTCGGCGGTCCCGGCCGCTCCGCCGTAACTGAGCCGCAGGTGCGGGGCGGTCGGCTCCGCCGGGAAGTAGGCCTGGCCCGCGGCCACCGCCACCCCGGCGCGCAGCGCCGCCGACACGAGCGCGGTCTCGTCGGTCTCACCGGGCAGCCGCAGCCACAGGTGGTGTCCGCCCGCGGGCAGGTGCGGCGCCGCCAGTTCCGGCAGTTCACGCGCCAGGGCCGCGGCCATGGCCGTGCGGCGCTCGCGCAGGCCCGCCGCCACCGCGCGCAGGTGGCGGCCCCACGCGGGCGAGCCGACCAGCTCCAGCACGGCCTCCTGCAGGGGGCGCGCCACGAAGAAGCTGTCCACCAGCTGGATCGCGCGCAGGCGCCGCGTCACCGGTCCCCGCGCGGCGATCGCACCCACGCGCAGGCTGGGCGAGGTCGCCTTGGTCAGCGACCGCACGTGCACCACGGTGCCGTCGGGGTCCTCGGCCGCCAGCGGGGGCGGCGGGGCGGCGGCGTCTGCGTGCGCCAGATGGCGGGCGAAGTCGTCCTCCACCACGAAAGCGCCCGCGGCGCGCGCGATCCGCACCACCTCGCCCCGCCGGGCGGGGGCCAGGACCGTTCCGGTGGGGTTGTGGAAGAGCGGCTGGCACACCAGCACCCGGGCGCCCGTGGCCGCGAACGCCTGCTCCAGCAGGTCGGTGCGGATCCCCTCGGCGTCGACCGGGACGGGGACGGGCCGCAGGCCCGCGGCACGCGCGATGGCCAGCAGACCGGGGTAGGTGGGCGACTCCACCAGAACGGGCGCCCCCGGGTGGGCCAGGGCGCGCAGCGCGGTGGTCAGCGCGCTCTGCCCGCCCGCGGTGACCAGCACGTCGGCCGCGCCGACGGAACCGCCGATCTGACGGGCGAACCAGCCGCGCAGCTCCTCCACTCCTTCCGCGGGCGGCCGCGCCCAGGCGCCCGGCCGCCGTCCCGCGCGGGCCAGTGCGGCGCCCATCGCCTGCTCGGGCTGGAGATCGGGGTGCAGGTAGCCGCCGTTGAACACGACGACTCCCAGGTCGGGCGGGGTCAGGGTGGCCAGCACCCCGGAGGCGTCCACGGTGCGCGGGACCGGTTCGCCGGAGGCCGCCGCCGTCTCGGCGCTCAGCGCGACCTCCTGCCAGGAGGTGTCGCCGACCGGGCGGGCGGGGGCGACCCTGCCCGCCCGGAAAGCCCCAGCGCCGGGGCGGGTGACCACCACGCCTTCGGCGACCAGCGCCGCGATGGCCCGCGACACGGTCACCGGGCTCACGCCGTAGCGCTCCACCAGTGCCCGGCTCGACGGCAGCTTTTCTCCGGGTGAGTAGCGGTGGACCTCCCTGCGCAGGAAAACGGTCAGTTCCCGCACACTGCTACGCTGTTTCATGAAGGTTAAAGATAGCGCTATCGCGCCTCGCGGAGTAGCGGTGCTCGGCGCGACACTGTGCGCCGCGCTCGGCGTCCTCGGATTCTCGTTCACCCTTCCGGCCACCGCGTGGGCACTGGAGGGCTTCGGGCCCTGGAGCGTGGCGGTGGTCCGGTGCGCGCTGGCCGCCGCGCTGGCGGGCTGCTGCCTCGCGGCGGTCCGCGCCCCGTTGCCCGACCGCGCCCACTGGCCGGGGATCGCCGTGGTCGCCCTGGGCTGCGTGGCGGCGTTCCCGCTGTTCAGCACGCTCGCACTCCAGGCATCCTCCACCTCCCACGCCGCGGTCGTGATCGGGCTGCTGCCGCTCACCACCGCCGTGTTCGCCCTGCGCCGCAGCCCGGTGCGCCCCTCGCGCCGGTTCTGGGCGGCCGCCGTGTGCGGCGCCGCGGCCGTCGTCGCGTTCGCGCTGGTGCGCGGCGGCGGAACACCCGGCCCGGCCGACCTGTACCTGCTGGCGGCCCTGGTGCTGTGCGCCGCCGGGTACGCCGAGGGCGGTCGGCTGGCCGCGGGCATGCCGGGCTGGCAGGTGATCGCCTGGGCGCTGGTCGCCGCCGCGCCGCTGACCGTGCCCGCCGCTCTGTGGGCGCTGGCCGCCGAGCCGGCGGACGCCGCGCCGCGCGCGCTCGCGGGCATGGCCTACCTCGCCGCGGTGTCGCAGTTCGGCGCGTTCGTGGTCTGGTACCGGGGGATGGGTGCGATGGGGGTCGCCCGGGCCAGCCAACTCCAGCTCGCCCAACCGCTGTTGACCCTGGTGTGGGCGGTGCTGCTGTTGGGAGAGCCCCTGGCTCCGGCCGCGCCCGCCACGGCCGTCGTCGTCCTCGTGTGCATCGCCGTCACCCAGAGATCGCGCGGCTGAGCACGCGGACGGGTGCCAGCCCGGCACGGCGTACGACCTGTGGGGGGCTTCGCCGGTTCGACTCCGCGCGGCCGGGTCCGGTTCGCGCGGCCGGTCCCCCGGACGTGGCGCGCGCCTCCCCGGCGGGCCGTGTGAGAGGACGGTCTGCGCGGGTAGGGGCGCCAACGCGGCACGCAGAGTGCCGGAAGAGTCCAGCTGAGGGGGTAGCCATGGCCGACACGCTCAACGGCCGTCGGGTCGCGATTCTGGCCGCGGACGGGGTCGAGCAGGTCGAACTCGTCACACCGCGCAAGGCGCTGAGCGAGGAGGGCGCCACCGTCGACCTGGTCTCGCTCAAGTCCGGGCGGATCCAGGCGATGAACGGCGACATCGAACCGGCGGACACCTTCGACGTGGACCGGGTGGTGTCCGAGGTGGGGGTGGACGACTACGACGCCCTGGTGGTCCCCGGCGGGACCGTCAACCCGGACAACCTGCGCTCGGACGAGAACGCGGTGGGGTTCGTGCGCGACTTCGTGGCCGCGGGCAAGCCCGTGGCCGCCATCTGCCACGGGCCGTGGATCCTGGTGGAGGCCGACGTGGTGCGGGGGCGCACGGTGACCTCCTACCCCAGCCTGCGCACCGACATCCGCAACGCGGGCGGGACCGTGGTGGAGGAGGAGGTGGTCACCGACCAGGGGATCACCACCAGCCGCAACCCCGACGACCTGCCCGCCTTCTGCGAGCGCATCGTCCGCGAGTTCGCGGCCACGTAGGCGGCCTCCCGCGAAGGCGGGAGAACGACGACGGGGCGGTGGGCGCCCGACCGGCGCCCACCGCCCCGTCGTCGTTCGGGCGCGGCTATCCCTCTTCGGGCTTCTCGGGGTGGCGGCGCAGGTGGACGATGGCCGCGATGAGCCCGCCCCACACCAGGATCATGGAAACGGCCATCATGACGATCGCGCTGGTGGTCATCAGCGGTCCCCTTCCTTGGTCGCGGCGTCCTCGGTGACGGCGTCCTCACGGGCCAGGGCGTCGGCGCGCTTCCAGGGGAAGAGCGAGACGACGATCCCGAAGACGATCGCCCCGATGGCCAGGCCCCATCCGGCGGCCAGCAGGAACCCGGTCGGGTAGCCCGCGTAGTTCTCGGTCAGCTCCGTGCGCAGGCTGTCCCACATCATGAAGCCGAGCAGGATCGGGGTGACCACGCCCAGGACGACCTTCCACCACAGGCCGAGCCTGATCGAGGAGATCGCGTTGGTGTGCTCCTGGAACATCGGCAGCCTGCGCGCGATCCAGCCGAAGACCACGATCATGACGAGCCCGGCCAGTGCGATGCCGTACTGGTTGATGAAGTGGTCGAACACGTCGAGGAAGTGCAGTCCCTCGGGTGTGGGGAAGAGCAGGATCGAGGCCAGCGCGGTGGCGCCGCCCACCAGCAGCACGGTCTGGACGCGGCCCAGGCCGGTGCGGTCCTGCACGGCGGAGATGATCACCTGGACGATGCTGATCAGCGAGGTCAGGCCCGCGATCACCAGGGAGCCGAAGAAGAGCACCCCGAACAGCGCGCCGCCGATGGGCAGGGTCGAGATGATCTGCGGGAAGGCGACGAAGGCCAGGCCGATGCCGTTGGCGGCGACGTCCTCGACCCCGGTGCCCGCGGCGGTGGCCATGAAGCCCAGGGCGGCGAACACGCCGATGCCCGCGAGCAGCTCGAAGGAGCTGTTGGCGAAGCCCGCCACCATCGCCGAGCCGGTCAGGTCGGCCTTGCGGCGCAGGTAGGAGGCGTAGGTGACCATGATGGCGAAGCCCACGGACAGGGAGAAGAAGATCTGCCCGTAGGCGGCGATCCAGACGCTGCCGTCGAGCATGGCGCCCCAGTCCGGCGTGAACAGGGCGTTCAGACCGGTCGCGGCCCCGTCCAGGGTGAGCGCCTGCACGACCAGGACCAGGAACAGCACCACCAGCAGCGGGATGAAGACCTTGTTGGCCTTCTCGATGCCGTTGCGCACGCCCATCGCCAGGATGAGCAGGACCACGGCCCACACGCCCACGAGCGGCCAGGCCACGCCCGCCACGTAGCCCGAGACCATGCCGGGCCCCTCGCTCATCTGGAGGAAGTCCTCGAAGAAGAACGCGTTGGGGTCGTCACCCCACTGCTGTCCGATGGAGAACCACGCGAACCGGGCGGCCCAGGCCACGATCACGGCGTAGTAGACCGCGATGACGAAGCAGATGGCCACCTGCCACCAGCCGATGGCCTCGGCGGGCCGGGTGATGCGCCGGTAGGACAGCGGCGCGGAGGAGCGGTAGCGGTGCCCGATGCTGTACTCCAGGATCAGCAGCGGGATACCGGCGGTGAGCAGGGCGATGAGGTAGGGCAGCATGAAGGCGCCGCCGCCGTTCTCGTAGGCGATGTAGGGGAATCGCCAGATGTTGCCCAGACCGATGGCGGAGCCGATCGCCGCCATCAGGAAGCCCGCGCGCGATCCCCACTGCTCGCGAGTCTGTTGGACCATGTTCAGGTCTCCTAAATCATCCCGTAGTTCGCGATCCGCACGGTAGCAGGAGTTGGCCTGGTCAGCATTGTGGGGCGGGGGGCCTGGCCGGGGTGTCGCCTCACGATGCTCCTTTCGTTTCCTTTTGTCCAGACTCGCACGATGGACGGAAAGGACAAGGGGCGCTTACCGGAAACCTTCAGCCGCCCTTGCCCGCGCGCGTGGCGGCCACCGCCGGGCGGGGCGCCCGTGCCGGGGGCCGACCGGTTTCCGGTGGTCGGGGGTCCGGGACCGCGAAGGCGCGGCCGGGGACCGCGAGTCGTGGCACGCGGACGCGCCCCGTTCCGGCGGACCCCGGCCGACCGTCCCGGGGTTCTACGCGCCGCGGTGGCGCGGGCGTGGGCGCAGGCGCGCGTTGGGCAGCTCCGGAGCGGGGAGGGGTGCTCCGTCGTCGGCCGCGACCGCGGCGAAGCGCCGCCCGCCCGCGTCGTCGGCGCCCTCCCGGTCGTCCTCCCAGGCGCGGCGGGCCCGCACGATCTCGTCGTGGTCGCGGCCGACGAAGTTCCACCACATGACCAGGTCCTCGGTGAAGGGCTCGCCGCCGATCACCAGCACGTGCGCGGTCTCCTCGGCCCGCAGTTCCACCTCCGTGCGCCCCTCGCCCGCGTAGAGCAGCGCACCGGCCTCGACGGTGTGGCCCAGGACCCGCACGGGCGCGTCCAGGGGCAGGACGCCGTGTTCGAAGGACGCCTCCAGGGGCAGTCGCACCCGGGCCCCGGGTTCCAGCACGACCTCGGCTCCCATGAGAGGGGTGTGCACGCGGGCGGGGGAGCGGCGGCCGTCCACCTCTCCGGCGATCACCGTGACCCTGGCCCCCGGCGCGTCGGTGCCGGGCAGGTCGAAGGAGGGCAGGTCGGCGTGGTGTTCGAAGCGGGCCGGTCCCCCGCGGTCGTCCTCGGGCAGGGCGATCCACAGCTGGGCGCCGTGCAGCAGCGGCGGAGCGTCGGCGGGGGAGCGCTCGGAGTGGGCGATGCCGTGTCCGGCGGTCATGAGGTTGAGCTGGCCGGGGCGGACCAGCTGGTCCGAGCCGAGGCCGTCCAGGTGGTGGACCGAGCCCCGGACCAGCCAGCTCACGGTCTGGAGGCCGATGTGGGGGTGCGGCGGCACCTGCATGCCGGGGCCGTCGGCGACGCCGGTGGGGCCGTAGACATCGGCGAAGCACCACGCGCCGACCATGCGGCGGTTCTTGCCGGGCAGGGCGCGGCGGACCAGCATGGCGCGCGGGCCGCCGAGCGGGACCTCGCGCGGTTCGAGGAGTTCGGTGTCGCCGGAGGCGGCGGTGTCGGCGGTGTCGGCGGTGTCGGCCTCCCCGCCGCAGACGCGCTCCTCGGCGGGGTGGGTGTCCAGGTTGCTCACCCTGCCGAAGGTAGCCGAGACGGGCCGGTCCCGGCGTATCCGTGGAGGTCGCAGGCCGCGACCGCGCGGCCCGGTGTTGGCGGACACCGCGTCGGGGTAGAAACAGAGGAGTGCGCAGGCAGTGGACCGCTGCCGGCGGGAGAAGCGCCCGCGGAAGCGTACACCAGCTATCGGGAGGCACCCCGTGGCCGTCGCCGAACGCTACGACCAGATCGCGGAGAACCACGGAGAAGTGGACCGCGTGGTCAGCACGTACCGCAGCCTCGTCGAGACCCCGTCGTTCCTGAGGGCGATCGGCCCCGTCCAGGGGAGCTCCGTCCTGGACTTCGGGTGCGGGACAGGCTCCTACACGCGGCTCCTGAGACGCCGGGGCGCGCACCCCGTGGTGGGCGTGGACATCTCCCCCGGCATGGTCGAGGCCGCGCGGCGGATCGAGGAACGACAGCCCCTGGGCCTGAGGTACGAGGTCCACGACATAGCCGACATGCCCAGCCTGGGCGCCTTCGACACGGTGGTGGCGGTCGCTGTCCTGCACTACGCGCGCGACCGGCGCATGCTCGACCGCATGGTGCTGCGGGCGAAGGAGAACCTGGCCCCGGGTGGGCGGATGCTGGCCTATGTCGGCAACCCCCGGCTCCCCTCCGGAACGGCGCAGATGAACGGGTTCATCATCGACATGCCCGAGCAGCCCGTCGACGGGGACCCCTGTCCGGTCACCATCCCCACGGTCCCGCCCACGGTCCTGCCGGCCCGCTACTGGAGCTGCGAGGCCATGGAGGACTCGCTGCGCGGCGCGGGGTTCGACCAGGTGCGCTGGGAGCCCGTCGCGGGCATCCCCCCGGGGGCGGGGGAACCGCTCAACCTCCTGCTCAGCGCGCGCGTCCCCGCCTAGGGCGACCGGCGGCCCGGGCACGGGCGGAGGCGGAGCCCGGGCGCGCCCGGGCTCTTCCGGGCGGTCTGCCAGGGACGGGTGCCGAAACGCTTCGCGTCGTGGCAGGTCCGGGGCCCCTCTGGTGCGCGGGGGTGTTTTTGCCGTAGGCTGGAAAGCGCTTTCACACGGAAAGGTGGTATCAATCCATGGGTGATCACGTGCTGGGTGTCGCCATGAACGGCGTCACCGGACGCATGGGGTACAGGCAGCACCTGACCCGCTCTGTCCTGGCCATCCGGGAGGCGGGCGGCGTACGCCTGCCCGACGGCTCCCGGATCATTCCCGAGCCCGTCCTGGTCGGACGCTCCGAGCACAAGCTGCGCGAGATCGCCGAACGCCACGGAATCGAGCGCTGGTCCACCGACCTGGACGGTGTGCTCTCCGACGACGACATCACGGTCTACTTCGACTCGCAGATCACACACGCCCGCGAGGCAGCCGTGCGCGCGGCCATCGCCGCGGGCAAGCACGTCTACGTCGAGAAGCCCACCGCCAGCACGCTCAGCGCCGCCCTGGAGCTGGCCAAACTGGCCCGCGACGCGGGCGTGCGCAACGGCGTGGTCCAGGACAAGCTCTTCCTGCCCGGCCTGCTCAAACTGCGCAGACTGGTCGAGAGCGGCTTCTTCGGCCGGATCCTGTCGGTGCGCGGCGAGTTCGGCTACTGGGTCTTCGAGGGCGACTGGCAGCCCGCCCAGCGCCCCAGCTGGAACTACCGCGCCGAGGAGGGCGGCGGCATGGTGCTGGACATGTTCCCGCACTGGCACTACATCCTGGAGCACCTGTTCGGCCCGGTGCGCGCGGTCACCGCCAAGGTGGCCACCCACATCCCGCGCCGCTGGGACGAGGAGGGGCAGCCCTACGAGGCCACGGCCGACGACTCCGCCTACGGCATCTTCGAGCTGGACGGCGGCGTCATCGCCCAGATCAACTCCTCCTGGAACGTGCGCGTGGCCCGCGACGAACTCGTGGAGTTCCAGGTCGACGGCACCCACGGCAGCGCCGTGGCGGGACTGCGCTCCTGCCGCGCCCAGCACCGCTCGGCCACGCCCAAGGCGGTCTGGAACCCCGACCTGGAGGACCTGGGGCGCTACCGCGAGCAGTGGGAGCCGGTGCCCGACAACACCGAGTTCCCCAACGGGTTCCGCGCCCAGTGGGAGGACTTCCTGCGCCACGTGGTCCTGGACACCCCCTTCCCGCACGACCTGCTCTCGGGCGCGCGCGGCCTCCAGATGGCCGAGGCCGGACTCCAGTCGGCGCGCACCGGCCGCACGATCGAACTGGACGAGGTCACCCTCGCATGAGCACACTCCTGCTACCCGCCGCCGACGGCACCGCCGCCCCCTACACCCTGAGCGGCACCCCCGTCGACGCCTCCCCCCTTCCCCCGCCCGCTCGCGCCGGGCCTACGCCGCGGCCCACGTGGTCGCCGACCCCCTGGCGGCCAACGCCCCCGGCGCCCCGGCCCGCCTGGACTGGGAGGCCACCCTGGCCTTCCGCCACCACCTGTGGGACCAGGGCCTGGGCGTGGCCGACGCCATGGACACCGCCCAGCGCGGCATGGGCCTGGACTGGGCGGCCACCGCCGAGCTGATCCGCAGGTCGGGTGCGGAGGCCGCCGCGCGCGGCGCCGCCCTGGCCTGCGGGGTGGGCACCGACCAGCTCGACCTTGCGCAGGCCGATCTGGAAAGCGTTATCACCGCGTACGGTGAACAGCTCGACGTCGTCCAGGGCGCCGGAGCCACCCCCATCCTCATGGCCTCGCGCGCCCTGGCCGCGGTCGCCTCGGGCCCCGAGGACTACGCCAAGGTCTACGCCGACCTGCTGGGCCGGGCCGACCAGCCCGTCATCCTGCACTGGCTGGGCACCGCCTTCGACCCGGCCCTGGCCGGGTACTGGGGCTTCGCCGACCCGGCCGAGGCGATCGAGCCGGTGGCGGCCCTGATCGCCGAGCACGCGGCGAAGGTGGACGGCATCAAGGTCTCCCTGCTCGACGCCTCGCTGGAGGTGCGGCTGCGGCGGCTGCTGCCCGAGGGCGTGCGCCTGTACACCGGCGACGACTTCAACTACCCCGACCTCGTCCTGGGCGACGAGCAGGGCCACTCCGACGCCCTGCTGGGCGTCTTCGCCGCCATCGCCCCGGCCGCCGCACGCGCGCTGGCCGCCCTGGACGAGGGCGACACCGCCCGGTACCGGGCCCTGATGGACCCCACGGTCCCCCTGGCCCGGCACCTGTTCGCCGAGCCCACCTTCTACTACAAGACCGGCGTGGCCTTCCTGGCCTGGCTCAACGGCCACCAGAAGGGCTTCCACATGGTGGGCGGGCTGCACAGCGCCCGCGACCTGCCCCACCTGGCCCAGGCGGTGCGCCTGGCCGACGCCGCCGGGGCCCTGACCGACCCCGACCTGGCCGCGGCACGCATGCGGGCGCTCCTCCAGGTGTCAGGAGTCGACCAGTGAGCACCATCCCCGAGGGCGCCGCGGCGCCCCTCACGCCGACGGCCGCGCCCGCGGCCACCGTCGCGGCGGTCGTACCCGGCGCGGTGGACGTGCCCTCCGGGCGGCCCGCCGCGGTGCCCACCCCCGAACCGGGCGACCCGCGCCTGGCGCGGCTCTCGCTCAACCAGGCCACCGTCAAGTACTGGAACCTGACCCAGGCCGTGGACGGCTGCCTGCGCGCCGGACTGCCCGCCATCGGGACCTGGCGCGAGCCGGTCGCCGAGATGGGCCTGGCCAAGGCCGCCGCCCTGCTGCGCCGGGCCGGGCTGCGCGTGTCCTCGCACTGCCGCGGCGGTTTCCTCACCGGCCCGGACCGGGCCGCGGCGCTGGAGGACAACCGGCACGCCGTCGACGAGGCCGCCGAACTCGGCGCGCCCTGCCTGGTCATGGTCGTGGGCGGGATGCCCGACGGCGAGCGCGACCTGGTCGGCGTCCGCGAACGGGTGGCGGACGGCATCGCCGAGCTGGCGCCCTACGCCCTGGAGCGGGGGGTACGGCTCGCGCTGGAGCCCCTGCACCCGATGTTCTGCGCCGACCGCGCCGTGCTCTCCACCCTGGGCCAGGCCCTGGACCTGGCCGAACGCTTCG
Source organism: Nocardiopsis sp. CNZ308 (assembly GCF_004217075.1). Lineage (NCBI taxonomy): Bacteria > Bacillati > Actinomycetota > Actinomycetes > Streptosporangiales > Nocardiopsidaceae > Nocardiopsis > Nocardiopsis sp. CNZ308. The sequence goes on from NZ_SHKJ01000001.1 coordinate 5,823,182, forward strand.
ACGCGGCCGCCGTCGGCGTGGTGGTGGACGCCTACCACGTGTGGTGGGACCCCCAGGTGTGGGAGCAGATCGCCCGCGCCGGGGCGGGCGGGCGCATCGCCTCCTTCCAGGCCTGCGACTGGGAGCTGCCCATCCCCGCCGACGCCCTGCTGGGGCGCGGCATGGTCGGCGACGGCCACGCCGACGTGCGCGCCCTGCGCCGCGCGGTGGACGCGGCCGGTTACGACGGCGACATCGAGGTGGAGATCTTCAACGAGCGGATCTGGTCGGCCGACGGCGACGACGTCATCGCCACCCTGGCCCGACGCCACGTCCAGCACGTCCTGTGAGGCCCCGGGGGCGCGCGTGCGCCCCCGGTCCCCCGAGCTCAAGGAGCGAACATGAACTTCGACGGAATCCTCTTCTTCCCCCTGACCCCCTTCGACGCCGAAGGAGGAGTGAACGAGGACGTGCTGGCCGAGCACGTCGCCTCGGGCGTGGAGCACGGCGCGGGCGGGGTGTTCGCGGCCTGCGGCACCGGTGAGGTGCACGCCCTGTCGGCCGCCGAGCACGCCGCGGTGGTGCGGCGGTCGGTGGAGGTCACCGCGGGCCGCGTGCCGGTGGTGGCCGGTGCGGGCGGCAGCGTGGGCACCGCCATCGAGCAGGCCCGCGCGGCCCGCGAACTGGGCGCGGACGCGATCCTGCTGCTGCCGCCCTACCTGGTGGGCGCGCCGCAGTCGGGGCTGGTGGACTACGTGCGCACCGTGGTCGCGGCCTCCGACGTCCCGGTCGTGGTCTACCAGCGCGGGTCGATGGTGTTCACCCCCCAGAGCGCGGCGGAGCTGGCCGCGATCCCGCAGGTGGTGGGGATCAAGGACGGGGTGGGCGACCTGGGCCGGATGCACCAGATCGTGATGGCGGTGCGCGACCTGCGCGGCGAGGAGTTCACCTTCTTCAACGGCCTGCCCACGGCGGAGCTGACCGTGGCGGCCTACCGGTCGGTGGGCGTGCCGCTGTACTCCTCGGCGGCGTTCGCGTTCGTGCCCGAGGTGGCCGACGCCTTCTACCGCGCCTTCCACTCCGGCGACGCGCTGGCCGACACCCTGATGCGCGAGTTCTTCGAGCCGCTGGTGCGGCTGCGCGACCGGACGCCGGGGTACGCGGTGTCGCTGGTCAAGGCGGGCGCGCGGCTGCGCGGGGTGGACATGGGCGGGGTGCGCGCGCCGTTCAGCGACCCCACCGCCGCGGAGGAGGCCGAGCTGGCCGAGCTGATCGAGACCGGCCTGTCCCTGGTCAAGGAGGGCTGAACGTGCGCGTCACCGAGGTCGGCGCCCGGGCCTTCCGGCTGCCGCTGCACCGGTCCTGGGACGGGGGCGTGGACCGCAACGACGTCGTGGTGGTGCGGGTGGCCACCGACTCCGGGCTGGTCGGCACGGGGTTCGCGTGGACCCCGCTGATCGGGGCCCGGGCGGTGGCCGCGCTGGTCAACGACGACCTGCGGCCCGCGCTGGTGGGCGCCGAGGCCCATCCGGCCCGGTGGGACGAGCTGCGCTGGCACCTGCGCGAGGCGGGCACCAGCGGGCTCTCCCTGATGGCATTGGCGGGGGTGGACATCGCCCTGTGGGACCTGCGCGCCCGCGCGGCGGAGTCGAGCCTGGTGGACCTGGTCGGTCGGCGCCGTGAGTCGGCACCGGCCTACGGCAGCGGGGTGAACCTGGACTACTCCCTGCCCGACCTGGTGGAACAGGTGCGCGGCTGGGTGGAGGCCGGGCACGTCGCCGCCAAGGTCAAGGTCGGCTCGCCCGATCCGGCCCGGGACGCCGAACGGGTGGGCGCGGTGCGCGAGGTGCTGGGCCCGGACCGGCTGCTGATGGTGGACGCCAACCAGCGCTGGGACGTGCCCGGGGCGGTCCGGGCGCTGGACGCGCTGGAGGAGTTCGGCCCCCACTTCGTGGAGGAGCCCCTCCCGGCCGAGGACCTGGAGGCGCACGCCCGTCTGCGCGAGCGCACGCGGGTGCCCTTCGCCGTGGGTGAGAACCTGCGCACGGCCGCCGAGTTCGAGCGGGCGGTGGAGCTGGGGGTGTGCGACGTCGCCCAGCCCAACGTGGTGCGGGTGGGCGGCATCACCCCGTTCCTGCGGATCGCGGAGTCGATGGCGCGCCGCGGCGTGCCGGTGGCTCCGCACCTGTTGCCCGAGCTGTCGGGACAGCTCGCGCTGTGCCTGCCCCGGGTGGCCATGGTCGAGGACATCGACCGGGCCTCCTTCGCCGCGCTGGGAGCGTTGGCCCGCCCCAGCGGGGTGGAGTTCGACCGGGGCCGGGTGCGCGCCGACACCGGCCACGGCCACGGCCTGGTGTTCGCCGACACGCTCACACCGGTCGCGGACGCTTCCCCCTAGCACCGGGTCGCGACCGGAAGAGGGCCGGGACGCCCCGTGGCGGTGGCGTCCCGGCCCTTCCGCGTCCTCCCCGGCGGGGCGGAGCGACGGGAAGGCCGCGGGGCGGGCCCGTGACGGGGCTCCGGCCTCGCGACCACCGGCGGGCGGTTGCGCGGCCTCCCGCTGTCGGGCGGCAGGGAAGGCACCAGAGTAGGAGTACTCAGGGGGACCGGGTGCGCGTACCGATGCAGGCGGGGCGGCCCGGTCCTAGGTTCGGGGCATGACCTCCCTCCTGGTGGGCCACGCCGCGGCGGCCCTGCACTTCGGTTTCCTCTCCTTCGTCGTGTTCGGCGGCGCGCTGGCCTGGCGCTGGCCCCGCATGTTCTGGGTGCACCTGGCGGTGGCCGCCTACGCGCTGGGCATCGTCATCGTCGACTGGCCGTGCTTCCTGACCGAGATCGAGAACTGGTCGCGGGCGCGCACCGGGCGGGCGGTGATGGAGAACGGCTTCATCGACTTCTACCTGACCGGGAACCTCTATCCGCCCGAGCACCTGCTCACCTCGCGCCTGGTCATGGGCGGTGTCGTGGCGCTCACCTGGGCGGTCGCGGGGTGGCTGGTCCTGCGCCGCCGCGCCCGGTCGCGGGGGCTGACCGCCGGGTCGCGGGTCCGGTCGGCGCGCCCGCGGCCCTCGCGGTAGGTTCTGGTGCGTCGGGCGCTCGCCGGGCCCGTCGCCCCCGGACGGGCCGGACGGTCGGAAGAACCCCCCTCGGAAGGCCGCCGCGGTCCGCCGTCCGGCAGGCCGACGGCACACCCAGCAAGGAGCCACGCGTTGAGCACCCCGCACGCCTTCCCCCTGGAGCCCGTTCCGATCCACGTGCCCGACGAGGTCCTGGAGGACCTGCGCGCCCGCCTCGCGGCGACCCGTGCGCCGCTGGACGAGGGAAACGAGGACTGGTCCTACGGCGTCCCCGACGACTACCTGCGTGAGCTGGTCGCCCACTGGCGGGACGGCTACGACTGGCGCCGGGCCGAGGCCGCCATCAACGCCCACGAGCACTACCGGGTGAGCGTCGCCGGTGTCCCGGTGCACTTCATGCGCGAGCCCGGCCGCGGCCCCCGGCCGGTTCCGCTGATCCTCACCCACGGCTGGCCGTGGACGTTCTGGCACTGGTCGAAGGTGGTCGGCCCGCTCGCGGACCCGGCCGCCTTCGGCGGCGACCCCGCCGACGCCTTCGACGTCATCGTGCCGTCCCTGCCCGGCTTCGGTTTCCCCGGCCCGCTCACCGGCTTTCCCGACGTCAACTTCTGGAAGGTCTCCGACCTCTGGCACACCCTGATGACCCGGACCCTGGGATACGAGAAGTACGCCGCCGGGGGCTGCGACATCGGCGGGATCGTCTCCAGCCAGCTCGGCCACAAGTACGCCGACGAGCTGTACGGCATCCACATCGGCTCCGGGCTGCCGCTCGACTTCTTCAACGGCCCCCGGGCCTGGGACTTCGCCCGGAACCGGCCCCTCACCGACGACCAGCCCGCCGACGTGCGCGCCCGGATCGTGGAGATGGACCACCGCTCGGCCTCCCACCTGGCCGTGCACATGCTCGACGGGGCCACCCTGGCCCACGGGCTGAGCGACTCGCCCGCCGGGCTGCTCGCCTGGCTGCTGGAGCGCTGGAGGTCCTGGAGCGACAACGGCGGCGACGTCGAGTCGGTCTTCACCAAGGACGACCTGCTCACCCACGCCACGATCTACTGGGCGAACAACTCCATCGCCACGTCGATGCGCTACTACGCCAACGCCAACCGCTACCCCTGGGCGCCCGCCCACGACCGCACCCCGGTCGTGCAGGCCCCGGTCGGCCTCACCCTGGTCACCCACGAGAACCCGCCCGGCGTCCACACCGCCGACGAGCGCGTCCGGGCGTTCAGGGAGGGCCCGCAGGGCGCCTGGTTCAACCACGTCAACGTCACCGCCCACGAGCGCGGCGGCCACTTCATCCCCTGGGAGAACCCCGACGCCTGGGTGGACGACCTGCGCCGCACCTTCCGCGGCCGCAGGCCCTGAACGACCCGGGCACGGCCGGGCCCGCCCGCGCCTCCCGGTGCCGCTGGCGGGGGACACCGCGGACACGGGGGCGGAGCCCTCGGCGTCGGGGAGGGCCCGCCGCCGGAGCGGCGGCCGGGGTCAGGCGAGTCCGGCGTCGTGGGCCAGCAGCGCGATCTGGGTGCGGTTGTCCATGCCGAGCTTGGCCAGGACGTTGGAGACGTGGGCCTTGACCGTGGCCACGCTCATGTACAGCTGCGCGGCGATCTCGGCGTTGGTGCGGCCCCGGGCCACGGCCAGGGCCACCTCGTGCTCGCGCGGGCTGAGCCGGGCCAGCGCCGTGCGGGCCCGCTCATGGGACCCGGCCTGGACGGCGGTGCGGTCCATCAGGCGCCGGGTGACGCTCGCGGACAGGATCGGCTCGCCCTCGGCCACCCGCAGGACCGCGTCCACGATCCGCGCGGGCGGGGTGTCCTTGAGCAGGAAGCCGCTGGCCCCGGCGCGCAGCGCGTAGAGGATGTTCTCGTCGGTGTCGAAGGTGGTCAGCACCACGACCTCGGGCGGGGGCGTGCGCGCCCGCAGCCTGCGGGTGGCGGTGATGCCGTCCACCCGGGGCATGCGCAGGTCCATCAGGACCACGTCGGGCCGGTGGGCGTCGGCCGCGGCCAGCACCTCGTCCCCGTCGCGGGCCTCGCCGACCACGGCGATGCCGTGTACCCCGTCGAGCATCATGGTCAGCCCGCCGCGGACGAGGGCGTCGTCGTCGACGATCAGGACGCGCGGCGCACGGTTCATGCCGGCCATGGTAGCCAGGCGTGCAGGTGGAAGCCCTCGGGTGTGCGCTCGTGGTCCAGCCGCCCCCCGGCCAGGCGCACCCGCTCGGTCAGTCCGACCAGCCCGGTTCCGCTGCCCGGCACCAGAAGGGGCCCCTCCCCGGACGGTGCGGCCCCGGCGGGCCCGGCCACGGGGTTGCGCAGGTCGATCACCAGGCCCTCGCCGGGTCCGCCCTCCACGCGCACCCGCACCGGCTGGCCGGACGCGTGCTTGCGGGCGTTGGTCAGGCCCTCCTGGACCAGGCGGTAGGCGGTGCGGCCGGTGGAGGCGGGCAGGAGACCGGGGTCGGCCACCGCGTCGCGCAGCTCCACGCGCTCCCCGGCCCCGCGCGCCTCCTCCACCAGGCGGGGGACGTCGGACAGGACCGGCTGCGGGCCCCCGCCCGCCTCGGGCTCCTCCTCGCGCAGCACGCCGATCACCTCGCGCAGCTCCTCCAGGGCCTGGTGGACCCCGGTGCGCACCACTCCGGCGGCGCGGGCGAGCTGCTCGGGCGGGGCGTCGGGCCGGTACTCCAGCGCCCCGGCGTAGGTGGCCAGCAGGGACAGCCGGTGGGCGAGCACGTCGTGCATCTCGCGGGCGATGCGGGTGCGCTCCAGCATGCGCGCCTCGGCCACCCGGCGGCCCTGCTCGGCCTCGGCCCGGCGGGCGCGCTCGCGCAGCGACATCACCAGCGCGCGGCGGGCCCGGGCCAGGGCGCCCCAGCCCACCAGAGCACCGGTGGCGACGGTGATCAGGGCCAGCCACCAGGCGTAGGAGATCTGGGTGCTGGGCTGGAACAGCCCCTGGACCGCGTGCGCGGCGACCGCGGCCGCGGCGACCGCGACGGCCAGCGGCAGGGGACGCCGGTGGGCGACCTGGAGCACGCCCAGCGCCGCCGCGGGGGTGGCGGCGGGGGAGAGGACGGCCAGGACGGCCGCGCCCAGCGCGCCGGTGACCGGCCACCGCAGCAGGACGGGGGAGAGCACGCAGACCACGAAGCCGACGCCCAGGTCCAGCTCCCGCGTCCAGGGGTCGGTGTGGCCCTCCCAGCGGGTCCAGACCGACGCCGCGACCTGGAGGCAGACCAGGACGACCACGGCGGCCAGGGCCCGCGGCGAGCTGCGGCGCGCGGGCCGGTTTTCGTCGTCGATCGGGCTCGGCACCAGGTCAGCGTAGCTCCGGGTGTCCCCGCCCCGACACCGACCAAAGTCGGATACGGCCTCGTCCGCGGTCGGCCCCGTTCGCGCCCCGGGACCGATGCGGCGGCGGTGCCGGGGAGGGGAGCGTGGGGCGTGGGACGTTCGGGGGCCGGCACCGCACCGGTGCGGCCCCGGCGTCCCGGCGGCGCGCTCCGGGGCCGGGACACCGGACCGGCTGGGAGCTCGCTTCCGAGGGGGCGCGGACGGACCTTCCGTCCCGCGGCCCGGGGCGAGGCCCGGCCCGCGCCGCACCACACGACGACGACGTTGGGAAAGACCATGGCCACCACAGAACCCGCCGCCCGCACCGCCTCAGCCGTCCCCCGGCGGCTGCTCACCGCGGCCGCCGCGGTGCTCGCTCCGCTGGCCCTGTGGGTCCTGGCCGTGCCGCTGACGGGCGTGGACCTGACCGCCTTCCCGGGCGGGCGGGCCCGGCCGGTGGGGCCGGGGGCCGTGGCCTTCGCGGGTCTGCTCAGCGCCGCGGCGGCCTGGGGGCTGCTCGCGGTGCTGGAGCGCACGGCGCGGCGGCCCCGGCGGGCGTGGACGGTCACCGCCTGCGTGGTGCTCGCGTTCTCCCTGGCCGGACCCCTCGCCAGCGGCGCCGCGCCGGTGGTCGTGCTGGTGCTGGAGGGGATGCACGTCCTGGTCGGGGCGGTGCTGATCCTGGGGCTGGGCCGCTCGGCCCGCGTCTGAGCCCGCGAAACCCCCGCACAGGGGAGGCGTTCGCGGAGCGTCCCCGCCCGGGCCGGGCCCGTCGCCGAAACGGCACGGGGCCCCGGACGGGGTGCGGCGTCATCCCGCGCGGCGGGCCCGCAGGACGGTGTCGCGGGTGTGGCGGGCGCCCTCGGGCGCGGGGGCGGGCCGTGCGCGGGTCTCGTCCACCAGCACGGTCCAGTCGTCGCCGAGGAGCCCGGCGACCTCGGCGGGCTGGTAGAAGTCGCGCGGGTCGGGTCCGTCGTGGTGCGGCGGCAGGTCGGCGAGGTCGTGGCCGACGAAGAGCAGGGTCCCGCCGGGGGCCACGGCGGCCAGCAGGCCGCGCAGCGCGGCGTGGTCCGCCCGGCGGGGCACCGGGAAGTAGTGGACGGACACCAGGTCGAACGAACCTCTGGGCGGCGGCACGGCGGTCAGGTCGGCGTGCGTCCACGCCACGCGGTCGGTGCCGGTGCCCGTGCGGGCGGCACGGCGCAGGGCGGTCCAGGAGATGTCGACGGCGGTGACCAGCCATCCCCGCCGGGCCAGCCAGAGCGCGTCGGCGCCCTCGCCGCTGATGCCCACGTCGAGGGCCTGCCCCGGCGGCAGGTCGGCGGCCTCGGCGACGAGCACCCCGTTGGGCTGGCCGCTGAACACCTGTTCGCGGCTGCCGTACATCTCTTCCCAGAACCGTGCGTCCATCGTCTTCTCCTCACTGGCGGGGCCGGGTGCGCCGAACGCGGCCGTCTCGGGCACCACACTGTTCCTCCAGGAGGAGAGATGACGAACTCCTTTGCGGAAACCGCAAGGAAGCAGACACGGTCAGACCGTGAACGACGGGTTCGACGCGGTCCTCAGCGCGGTCGGCCCCCGGCTGCGCGCGCTGAGGACCGCGCGGGCCCGGGGAAGCGCACCGCACACGCGGGGCGTACCGGAGCCGCCCGCGGGGCTCAGCGGGTGGGCGGCGCGGTGCTCTCGCGCTCGACGACCTCGCCGCGCACGGTGACCACGCGGGGCTGGTCGCTGGGATCGCCGTCCAGGGCGAGCACCGCGGCGCGTTCGCCCATCTCCTCCAGCGGCAGGCGCACCGTGGTCAGGGCGGGGGTGAGGTCGCGCAGGGTGGGGATGTCGTCGAACCCGGCCACGGACAGGTCGGTGGGCACCCGCAGGCCCAGGTCGCGCAGCGCGGCCATCGCCCCCGTGGCCATGACGTCGTTGACGGCGAACAGGCAGGTGGCGTCGGTGCCCACCGCCATCAGGCGGCGGGTGGACTCGTAGCCGCCGTCGCGGGTGAAGGCGCCGTGCACCACGTTGTGGTGGGCCAGTTCCAGCCCCGCGCCCGAGAGCGCGGAGTGGAACCCGTCCAGGCGTTCGCGGGCGGTCTGGAGGTCGGTGGGCCCGGCCAGGATGGCGAACTCCCGGTGCCCCTGGGCGATGAGGCGGCGGGCCAGGTCGGAGGCCCCCGTGTGGTTGTCGGGGGTGACCGTGTCCGCGGGCAGGCCCTCCTGGGACACGCACGCCACCCGCCCGCCCTGGCGGCGGAACATGCGGATCTCCTCGGACAGGCGCCGGTTGCTCTCCTCATCGGTGGAGCGCGAGCCGACCAGCACCACCGCGCGGGCCCGGTGCGCGCGCAGCGTGGCCAGGATGCGGCCCTCCTTCTGCGCGGAGCGGTTGGTGGTGCCCAGCACCAGGACCAGCCCCTGCTCCTCGGTGTGGCGGGTGACCCCGGCGGCGATCGAGGAGAAGTAGGGGTCGGAGATGTCGTGGACGAGCAGGCCGACCAGGGCGCTGCTGTTGCGGGCCAGGGTCTGGGCCGAGGCGTTGGCCAGGTAGCCGAGTTCGCGCGCGCTGGCGGTCACCTTGTCGCGCAGGCGCTGACTGACCTGGCGTGTGCTGCCGTTGATCACCCTGGACGCCGTGGCCAGGGATACCCCGGCGTGCTCGGCGACCTGTTCCAGCGTCACATAACCGGACTCCACGCCGCTCCCTCTCCTGCCTCGGCCCATGGGAAAACTCTTTCCTACCCTAGCGGAGCCCTCGACGAGCTCACGGACGCTCTGATGTCCCACGGGCCCCGTCTGCCACGGAACCGGACTCGGAGGCGGCCGACCGGCTCGCCCCGGTGCGCAGTTGCGTGCGCCAGGTCCGGGAGGGGGCCCAGCCCAGCGCAGTACGGGCCGCCTGGGAGGAGAAGACCGCGCGGCCGTCGGCCAGGGCGGCGGCCACCGGGGCGGTGCCGGGGTGGTGCAGGGGGAGCAGGGCGTCGACGGGCACCTCGGACAGCGGGTCGGGGGCCATGGCGTTGAACACCTGGCCGCCGCTGACCTTGGCGGGGTTCTCGATGACCAGCGCGAACAGCTCGGCGGCGTCGCGGGCGTCGACGTAGTTGAACAGGGAGGTGGCGGCCAGGGCGGGGTCGGCCAGCCGCTCGGCCATGGTGTGCCCGAGCTGGGTGGGCGCGCCCTCCCACTCCTCGGGGGCCACGACGTAGCCCGGGCGCACGCACGACAGGACGCAAGTGGCGGAGGTGCGGGCCAGGGCCCGCACGGTGTCCTCGATGATCGCCTTGCTCAGCCCGTAGGCGTGCCAGGGCGTGACCGGGTGGGCCTCGTCCAGCGGCAGGTAGCGGGGCGCCCAGGAGGGGGTGTTGTACCCGTAGACGGTGGGGCTGGAGGCGGCCACCGCCGAGTGGGCGCCGTGGGCGACGGCGGCGGAGAGCACCGCCCAGGCCAGGCCGGTGTTGACCTGGAGGGTCTCCACGTCGGGTCGGGCGAAGGGTACGGCGATCCCGGCCAGGTGGACGACGGCCTCGGGGCGGGCCCGGGTGAAGGCCGCCTCCAGCGCGGCCGGGTCCAGCAGGTCGGCGGTGACCGCGTCGACGCCCTCGGGCAGGTCGGCCGCGGCGGTGTCCACGGAGGTCACCTGGTGTCCGCGTGCGGCCAGGGCGGCCACGACGCTGCGGCCGAGCCGTCCGGAGCCGCCGGTGACGAGAACGCGCATGGGTGTTGTCTTCCTTCCCTCGCCCCCGGGTCCGGGGGGTTGTCCACAGGTCGTGCGGGGCACTGGTGCCGCCCCGCGCGGTGGGCCTAACGTTGATATCGGGGGGTCCCCGGGCCCGCCCGCTTTCGTGCTGCGCTCCCCGTGTCCGGGCCGCCCGGTCCCTCCGGGGCGGGCCCCGTTCAGGACCGACCGGACCCCGTCGGCTCGGCCCGCGGCCCCGCCTCGGTTGGGCCCTCCGCTCCGCCCCGTCGCGGAAACCCTTTCCCCGTCACCTTCCGGGCACCGGCCCCGGGGCGGCCGGCTCGCCAGCTGCCCCGGGGCCGGTGCGGCGTGAGGGGACAGCCCCCGAACGGGGCATAAGAGCAAGAAGCGGTCCGGTGGCCCTTCACGGTCACCGCACCGGGACGGATGCCGGGCTAGGGCAGGTCCCGGGCGGCCTCGGCCAGGGCCGCCAGCTCCCCGGCCCCGTCGGCGCGCCCGTCGCGCACCGCCACGCGCAGCCGCCGCTCCAGGCGCCCGCCCTCGGGCAGGGACAGCCGCGTGTCCCACGCCAGCGCGGGCCCCACCCCCGGGTAGTCCTCGGCCCGCAGGAACCACGGGTCGGTGTGCTCCCCGGGCTGGAGGAAGACCAGGGTCCACCCTCCGTCCGCACCCGCGTCTCCGCCCACGGTCGCGCCGCCGTCCCCGGCGCCACGGCCTCCGGCGCCCTCACCGCCGACCAGGGCCAGCCACTCCGCCCGCGAACCGTGCAGGGCCCCCTCTCCCTCCAGCCCGCCCGCGCCGACGACGGCGGGCGGGGCCGCGGCCACGGGCGCGCGCCAGAACAGACCCCCGTACCCGGCGCCGGGCCTGCCGTTGGTGGCAGGGCTGCCGATGCTCAGGTCGCGCCCCGAGGTGTTACGCAGCTGCGTGCGCACGTCCAGTACCCAGGTGCGCCCGTCCAGGCCCGCGGCCCGCACGGTGCGCTCCTCGCTCAGCATCTCGGCCCCGTCCGGGCCGGTCCACGACAGCGCCTCCACACGGCGGTCCTCGGCCAGCTCCAGCCAGGACACGTGCCGCTGACGGCCGTGGTTGTCCAGCAGCACCGACCCCCGGTCGCGGGTGAAGGTGCGTCCGCCCCAGAAGCTCACCCCCGACACGTCGGGCACGGCCACGCCCACCCCGAAGTGGTGCAGGTGGTCGGCGGGCCGCTCCTCGGTGACCGGCACCCCGGCGAGGGTGCGCACCGGGTGCAGGTAGGGGCGCGGCGACAGGGTCGGCTCGATGTCGGTCCCGTCCCTGAGGACGGCCAGGACGCGACCGTCCAGGGTCAACGTGTTCACGGCGTGGCCTTCGTGTCGGTCGCTCCCGCCCGGGCCGCGGGGGACCAGGCGGGGTCGAGTTCGGAGAACAGCGCCAGGTGCTCGGCGCTGCGGTGGATGAGGGCATCGATGCCGGGGACGATCCGGCGCACCCCCTCCTCGGTGCGGTACACGTGCTGCATGCCCGCGGGCAGCGCCACCGGGTCGGGCGCGGTGCGCACCGCTTCGAGCACGTGCATGAACGCCCGGGTGGCCTGGGGCGGCACCAGCAGCGGCTCTCCCCCGCGCACGTGCTCGACCAGGTTGGACAACAGGTGGGTGCGCGGGTGCGTGGTGGTGGCCGGGGGCCGGCCCGGCCGGTGCACGGTGACGCGGTCCAGCGTGTACTCGAACTCGATGCGCCCCAGGTCGCCGTGGACCACCAGGCGCGGCGGCAGGTGCTCGGGCGCGCACAGGGTCACCGCCAGGGTGATGGGCAGCCCGTCCGCGGTGCGCACGCGCACGCACGAGGTGTCGTCGGCCTCGATGGGGTGGGCGTGGAACATCTCCAGCTCCACCTCCCGCGGCGCCTCGGTCGCGGCTCCGGCCACGGCCAGCGCGGTGGCCAGGGCGTGGGCGAAGGGGTTGGTCAGCGCCCCGTCCACGACGTCGCGCCCCTGGAGGCGGCGGCGCCCCGCCCAGGGGGCGCGGTCGTAGTAGGCCGAGGTGCGCACCCACGTGCCCGCACCGCCGATGCCGCGCACGCGCCCCACCGCGCCCTCGCGCACCAGGGTGCGCACGGCCTCCACCGCGGCCGACCCCAGGCTCTGGAAGCCCACCTGACAGGCCAGCCCGGAGGCGTCCACGGCCGCGGTGAGCTCCTCGAACTCGGCCAGGGTCGCGGTGGTGGGCTTCTCCAGCAGCAGGTGGGAGCCGTGTTCCAGCGCGGTGCGGGCCAGGGGCAGGTGGGTGTGGATGGGCGTGGCCAGGACGGTGATCCGCGCGCCGGTGCTCTCGATCGCCTCACCCAGGTCGGCGTGGCAGGGCAGCGCGCCGTGCCCCTCCAGGTCGTCGTCCTCGGCGACGGGGCGCTGGTCGCACACGCCCACGAGCCGGACCAGGCCGCTCAGCGCCAGCTCGCGCAGGGAGCGCAGGTGGGCGCGGCCGTGGCCGTGGACCCCGGCCAGCAGCACGGGCACGGGTTCGCCCATCAGCTGCCCCCGAGCAGGTCGGCGACGCGGACCGGCGCCCCCGAGGCGATGGAGGCGTTGGCCGCCAGCCCGGTGAGCAGGGCGTTGCCGCCGTCGGAGTGGTCGGGGCGGATGCCGTCGTCCTCGCCGCCGAACAGCGAGTCGAGCATGAGCTGGTCGCCGCCGCCGTGGGTGCCCTCGCCCACCGCCACGGGGATCTCCTCGGGGGGCTGCCAGTGGCGGCGCAGCCACAGCCGGGCGCTGGTGTGCTCCTTGGGGGCGGGCATGCCGCGCACGGGCGTGGTCTCGTCCTGCTCGGGCGAGGTGTACTCGAACTCGGTCATGTCCAGCTCCAGGCGACCCCGGCTGCCGGTGATCGCGATCCGGTAGCCCTCCCAGGGCGCGTAGGCGACCAGGTGGTAGGTCAGGCGCGCACCGGTGTCGTAGCCGACCAGCACGGACATGTCGTCCTCGATGGTGATGCCGGGTCCGAAGACGTTGAGGTCGCGCCGGTAGCCGTCCTCGTGCTCGGCGTCCAGGTAGAGGGCCCTGAGGTCGGCGCTGTCGTCCATGTGCAGGGCGAAGGGGTCGCTCTGGGCGGCGTCCTCGCCGTGGCCGCGCTCGTAGTCGGCGGCCAGGCCGTGGCGGCGGCCGTTGTCGTCGCCGTAGAAGAACAGCCTCCCCGACGCGAACACGTCGGTGGGGCGGGCGCCGATCCACCAGTTGACCAGGTCGAAGTGGTGGCTGGCCTTGTGCACGAGCAGGCCGCCGGACTGGGTCTTGTCGCGGTGCCAGCGGCGGAAGTAGTCGGCGCCGTGGCGCAGGTCCAGCAGCCACTCGAAGTGCACCGACCCGACCTCGCCGATCACCCCGGAGGCGATGAGGTCGCGCAGCTGGCGGTGGACGGGGTTGTAGCGGTAGTTGAAGCCGACGGTCACCCGCCCCCCGGTGCGCGCCTGGGCCTCGTTGATACGCCGCAGCCCCACCAGGTCGGCGGTCATGGGCTTCTCGGTGATGGCGTCGAGCCCGGCGTCCAGGGCCGCGACGATGTAGTCGGCGTGGGTGCGGTCGACGGTGCAGACGATGACCTCGTCGACCCTCTCCTCCTTGAGCATGCGGACGAAGTCGTCGGGGGAGTAGGTCGGCACGGCGTCGAGCCCGGCGTCGGTGACGATGCGGTTGTGCACGGCCATGCGGGTGCTGTTGGTGTCGCAGAGGGCGACCAGACGTCCCCGGTCCCGGTGGGTTCCGGTCAGGGCCCGGGTGTACATCCGGGCGCGGGATCCGGTGCCGACGATCGCGTACCTGCGTGGGGTGGTGTGGTTCACACAGGGCATGGTAAACGCTTTCCCATCCAGTCGACAAGGGTGTCGACCAAGACGTGTCCGAGCGTCCGCACTCCCGTGACGCACGACGGAGAGTGGCGCATCCACTTCGAAGGGTGGGATTTTCCGGGCGAACGAGCGCGGAGGAGGAAAGCGCACGGCAAAATCCGCGCCCCCGGAGCCGCCGGAAGCGTAACGATATGGGGCTTGGATCACAGTTTTCGGGAAACCTGCCGTTGACACCCATGTAACCCGGTGCTAGAAACTGAACATCTTAGTACGTGGATAGCGCTTACCAGAACATGTTTTGGCAGTTCATCACGTGTTCTCGCCCACAGCGTACGCGTCTCCGAACGAGATTGGCAGTTTCCATGAATCCAGGACCGCACGCGCCCGCCAGCGCTCCGGCGGTGGCCCCACAGGAGGGTGGATCCCCGTGAGCGCCCTCCTGCAACGGCGGCCCGCCAAGGCCCCCGACGCCCCGGCCGGCGCCAAGCCGCGCCGCAAGGTCGGCAAGAGCCCGGCCCCTGGCAAGCGGCGGAACGAGAACCTCGCCGCCTACGGCTTCCTGGCCCCGTGGTTCGTCGGCCTGGTGCTCATCACCGCGGGCCCCCTCCTGGCCTCCCTGTACTTCTCCTTCACCGACTACAACCTCATCGGCGACTACGAGTGGGTCGGCCTGGAGAACTACCAGCGGATGTTCGACGACGAGCGCCTGCACAGCGCGCTCAGGGTCACGTTCGTCTACGTCTTCGTGTCGGTGCCGCTCCAGCTCGCCCTGGCCCTGGCCCTGGCGATGATCCTGGACCGCGGCGTACGGGGGCTTCCCCTGTACCGGTCGGTGTACTACCTGCCCTCCCTGCTCGGCGGCAGCGTGGCCATCGCCATCCTGTGGCGCCAGGTCTTCGGCGCGGAGGGCCTGATCAACCAGGTGCTCGCCTTCTTCGGCATCCAGGGCGAGGGCTGGGTCTCCCACCCCGACTACGCGCTGGGCACCCTGATCGTGCTCAACGTGTGGACCTTCGGCGCACCCATGGTGATCTTCCTGGCGGGTCTGCGCCAGATCCCCGCCATGTACTACGAGGCCGCCGCGGTGGACGGGGCGGGCCCCTTCCGCCGCTTCTGGAACATCACCGTGCCGATGCTCACCCCGATCATCTTCTTCAACATGGTGCTGCAGTTCATCAACGCCTTCCAGACCTTCACCCAGGCGTTCGTGGTCAGCGGCGGCACCGGCGGCCCCTCGGACTCCACGCTCTTCTACACGCTCTACCTCTACCTGCGCGGTTTCGGCTCCTTCGACATGGGCTACGCCTCGGCGATGGCCTGGCTGCTGCTGCTGATCATCGGCGGGTTCACCGCGGTGAACTTCATCGCCTCCAAGTACTGGGTCTTCTATGGCGACTAAGACGACGGCTCCCGTGACCTCGCAGAAGCGCACGCGGGCCGAACACACACGACGGCTGATCACGCACATCGGGCTCATCGCCTTCGGGCTGGTCATGCTCTACCCGCTGCTGTGGATGCTCTCCAGCTCGTTCAAGCCCACCGAGGAGATCTTCCGCGCCCCGGGCCTGATCCCCGAGACCTTCACTCCGGGCAACTACATCGAGGGGTGGAACGCCCTCCAGTTCCCCTTCCACCACTACCTGCTCAACTCGGCGATCGTGGTGGCCGGGGCGATCGTGGGCAACCTCATCGGCTGCTCGATGGCGGCCTACGCCTTCGCCCGGCTGGAGTTCCGCGGCAAGCGGCTGTTCTTCGCCGTCATGATGGCCACGATCATGCTGCCGATCCACGTCGTGATCGTGCCGCAGTACATCCTCTTCGCCGAGCTGGACTGGATCAACACCTTCCTGCCGCTGATCGTGCCCAAGCTGCTGGCCACGGACGGGTTCTTCATCTTCCTCATGGTGCAGTTCATCCGCGGACTGCCCCGCGACCTGGACGAGGCGGCGCGCATCGACGGCTGCGGCCACGTGCGCATCTTCTTCCAGATCATCATGCCGCTGTCCCTGCCGGCCCTGGCCACCAGCGCGATCTTCACCTTCATCTGGACCTGGAACGACTTCTTCAGCCAGCTGATCTTCCTCACCGACCCGTCGATGTACACCGTTCCCGTCGCCCTGCGCACCTTCGTCGACTCGACCTCGCAGACCTCCTGGGGTCCGTTGTTCGCCATGTCGATCGTCGCCCTGGGCCCCGTCTTCGGTTTCTTCCTCGCGGGTCAGCGATACCTCGTCAAGGGCATCGCCACCACCGGAATCAAGTAGCAAGGGAACCGAACACATGCACGCACACCCTGGCAACGGGCGCCCCCAGGCCCGTCGCCGCAGCCCTTTCCTCTCCGTGGCCGCGGGAGTGGGCGCCATCGTCATGGCGGCCACCGCCTGTGGCGGCTCCGAGCCCGACGACGGCACGGTCGAGCTGCGCTTCTCCTGGTGGGGCGCTGACGACCGCCACTCCACGACCCAGCAGGTCATCGACCTGTTCGAGGCCGAGAACCCGGGCATCACCATCGTCCCCGAGTACACCGACTGGGCCGGGTACTGGGACCGCCTGGCCACCAGCACCGCGGCCAACGACGCCCCCGACATCATCACGCAGGAGGAGCGCTACCTGCGCGAGTACGGCGACCGCGGCGCCCTGCTCGACCTCAACGAGGTCGATCTGGACCTGTCGGGGATCGACCCCCTGGTCGCCGAGAGCGGCGACCTGGACGGGCAGACCTTCGGTGTGGCCACCGGCGTGAACGCCTACGCGATCCTGGCCGACCCCCAGGCCTTCGAGGACGCGGGCGTGGAGATGCCCGACGACGAGACGTGGACCTGGGACGACTACATCGAGATCTCGGCCCAGATCAGCGAGGCCACCGACGGCGAGGTCGTGGGCACGCAGAGCATGTCCTACAACGAGACGGGCTTCCAGATCTTCGCCCGCCAGCGCGGGGAGAACCTCTACGCCGAGGACGGCTCCCTCGGCTTCTCCCAGGAGACGCTGGAGGAGTGGTTCTCCGTCACCGAGCAGCTGGTGGAGAACGGCGGCCAGCCCGGCGCTGCCGAGAGCGTGGAGATCGAGGCGGGCGGCCCCGACCAGTCGGTGCTCTCCACCAACAAGGGCGCGATGGCCCACTTCTGGACCAACCAGCTGGGCGGCATCTCGGCCTCCTCCGGCCGCGACATCGAACTGCTGCGCTACCCGGGTGAGAGCACCGAGGACCGTACCGGAATGTTCTTCAAGCCGGCCATGTTCTACTCCATCTCCGCGGGCACCGAGCACCCGGAGGAGGCGGCGCTGTTCGTGGACTTCCTGCTCAACAGCGAGGAGGCGGCCGAGCTGATCCTGGCCGACCGCGGTCTGCCCGCCAACGTGGACGTGCGGTCCCACATCATCGACTCGCTGCCCGAGGCCGACGCGCGCAGCGCGGTGTTCCTGTCCGAGATCGAGGGCACGATCGTGGACGGCAACCCGCCGCCGCCGATCGGCGCGGGGCAGGTCGTGGACATCACCAAGCGCGTCACCGAGGACCTGACCTTCGGCAACCTGACCCCGGCCGAGGCCGCGGAGCAGTTCATGTCGGAGGTCGAGGCGGCCACCGGCGAGGCCTGATCCGGGCCGCGTAACCGGCACCACCGCACGGGCGGGCCCGGCGGGAGGAGACCCTCCCGCCGGGCCCGCCCGCGTGTGCGGCCCGCCCGGTGGGGCGTTCCGGTGGCGTCCGTGCGCGGTCGCCCGCTCCTCAGGGTGAGGCGGTGACCGTCGGTTGCTCGGGGTCGGACTCCGGCGGCGCGGGGGCCGGGGGCACGGCGGTCTGGGCGACGAGGGCGCCCGCGACGATGACGGCGGCGCCGACGGCCTGCACGGGGGTGAGCGCCTCGCCCAGCAGCATCCAGGCCAGCACGATCGCGGTGACCACCTCCAGGTAGGCGACCGCTCCGGCGACCTGCGGGGACAGGCGCCGGACCGCCGAGATGCCGAGGAAGTAGGCGAGCGCGGTGCACACCAGGCCCAGCCACAGGGCGGCCGCCCAGCCGGGGAAGGAGAACCCGCCGAGCGCGACCGTGTCGGCGAGCATGTGCCAGGGCAGCGTCCAGGGCCGGGCCAGGACGCCCAGCAGTACCGCGGCGACCAGGGAGCCGAAGGCCACCACGGCCAGCGGGTGGGTGTCCTCGCCCATGCTGTCCGAGAGCAGGAAGAAGACGGCCTGCGCCGCGGCGGCGCCCAGCGCCAGCCCCACGCCGACCGCGTCCAGGCGCACGCCCGCCCACACCTCCAGCAGCAGACCGAGCCCGGCCACGGCCAGGACCACACCGACCACGGCGGCGGGGGAGACCCGGGTCCGGCGCACCACGCGCAGCCACAGCAGGACCAGGACCGGGCCGAGGAACTCGATGAGCAGGGCGATGCCCACGGGGATGCGCGCGATGGAGGCGAAGTACAGGGCCTGGACCCCGGCCATCGGGAAGACGCCGTAGGCCAGGACCAGCAGCGGGCGGCGGCGGGCGGTGCGCCAGTGGGCCAGGGCCACGGGCAACAGCAGCAGCGCCGCACCGGCCACGCGCAGCCAGGTGACGTGGAGGGAGTCCATCCCCGCGTCCAGCAGGGGGCGGGCGAAGACGCCCGATCCGCCGAAGGCGAGTGCCGAGGCGAGCGCGAAGGCCAGCCCCGAGCTCCGGTGGCGCGCGGGTGGGACGGACACGGCGGTGCTCCCGGGGGATGGTGGGGACATGGGACCGTTGACGAGCATACGGCCGGGGCCTGACGGAGGCTTCGGGCGGCGGGGTACCCCTGGTGGCGAACGCCGTGCGGGGGCGCGACCGGCAGCGGACACGGGAGGCGCTTCGGCCCGGGCTCCTTCGACTGTCGGCCGGCGCCGGGAGCGAACACGCGATCGCGCCTCCCGGCGCGGGCACGCACCGCGTGGGGATCGCGGCCCGCGCCGACCGCGTCCTCAGCTCCCGGTGCGCGGCCACGAACCGGGCGGGGACCGCGTTCCCTTGCGGGGCGGGGTAGCTGCGGGGCGTGCCGCCTCAGCCCTGGGCGGGGGTGAGGTCGATCTGGGCCCAGGCGACGTCGTGCCAGGCGTCGAACTTGCGGCCCACCCGGCGCATGACGCCCACGTCCTCGAAGCCCAGGGAGCGGTGCAGGCCCAGGCTGGCCTCGTTGGGCAGGGTCATGCACGCGACGGCGGTGCGCATGCCGCGTTCCGCCAGGCGGGGCAGCAGTTCCCGGTACAGGGCGCGGCCCGCGCCGGTGCGCCTGCGGCCCATGGCCAGGTAGACGCTGACCTCGCACGACCACCGGTAGGCGTCGCGGGCGCGGAAGGGCCCGCCGTAGGCGTAGCCGACGACCCCGTCGGCGTCCTCCAGCACGATCCAGGCGTGCCGCCGCTGGGCCGCGGCGATCCGCTCGGCCATCCGCTCGGCGGTGGGCGGCTCGTACTCGAAGGTGATCGCCGTGTCGGTGACATAGGGGGAGTAGATCGCCGCGCACGCCGGGGCGTCCGCGGGGGTCGCGTCGCGGACGGTGAGGGTCGGCATCGAAGTCATGTCGACCATGGTATTCAGTCGTGCTCCCTATAGTGAACGTCATGAGTGACACACTGGGAACGGCCCTGGCCTCGACCCTGCGTGAGCTGCGCCGGGCCCGCGGGCTGAGCGGAGGGGCGCTGGCCGAGCTGTCCGGTGTCTCCCGGGGCATGATCAGCCGGATCGAGAACGGCGAGGCCCAGCCCACCGCCTCCCTGCTGGGGCGGCTCGCCGCCGCGCTCGGCATCACCCTGTCGGAGCTGATCGCCCGGGCCGAGCGGGGCGACCGCCGCCTGGTCCGCGCGCGCGAGCAGCCCGTGTGGACCGACCCCGGGACGGGCTACCGGCGGCGCGCGGTCTCGCCCGCGTCCGGCGGCCCGATCGAACTGGTGGAGGTGGAGCTGCCGCCGGGGGCGCGGGTGGGCTTCCCCGCGCGGGCCTACGCCCTCACCCACCACCAGATCTGGGTGCTGGAGGGCACGCTCGCCTTCCGTGAGGGCGGTGTGGAGCACGTGCTGGAGCGGGGCGACTGCCTGCACCTGGGCCCGCCCGAGCCGTGCGAGTTCCACAACCCGACCGGTGCGGACTGCCGGTACCTGGTGGTCGTCTCCCGTCGCGGAACCTGAGGCCGCGGACGGACCCGGGCGGGCCTCGGGACCGGTGTCGCTGTCCGCCGGGGGAGGCCGTGCCGCGTTCGGGGTCGTCCCGGAGGAGGCGAAAGCCCGATCGGAGCAGGGGGTCGGGGTGCCGGGGGGGCACGGGCGCCCCCCGGCACCCCGACCCCGGGGCTCAGCCGTCCGCCCCGCCCTCGGAACCCGGGATGCGTCAGGCCCCCGGCTCAGGACACCAGCGCCCCGACGAACACCGCGCGCTGGTCGGCCAGCCAGGCCTGGCGGCGGTCCCAGCGCTCCCACCCGCCCGTCCGCTCCAGGTCGCGGGCGAACAGGCCGTCGCCGTTCTCGACCCGTTCGGCCACGAAGACGCGGGCGACGGCCGTGTACTCCTCGACCGTCCCCGGCAGGGCGCGGCGGTCCTCGGGGGAGAGCCCGTAGGCGTCGGCGAGGAGGCGCAGCCGGTGCGCGAGGTCGCTCCCCTCGTGCGGGGTCCCGGCGGCCGAGACCGGGTCGAGCGCGGGCACCAGGTAGTAGGCCAGTGCCGCCACGTCCCAGACGGGGCGGCCCGGCGCGGCCAGGTCGAAGTCGATCAGGGCCGTGGCCCGGCCGCGGCGGAAGACGATGTTCTCCAGACAGGGGTCGTTGTGGCACAGGATGGGACCGCCCTCGGGGTCGGCCATCCCGGTGGAGCCGGTGTTCCAGGCGGCCGAGGCGTCCACGGGCACGCGTGCGGCGGCGTCGTGGTAGCGGCGCAGCAGTTCGGCGCACGAGCGCAGGGTGTGCTCGGTGAACGCCCAGTCGGGGAACGGCGGGAGGGCGACGTCCCCCTCCACGAAGGTCAGCTCCTCCCGGCCGTCGTCGCGCAGCCGCAGCGGCACCGGAGCGCCCCTGAATCCGCTCTCGCCCAGGGCGCGCAGATGGGCGTGGATGGCGGGCGCGGCGGGTGTCGCGGTGCGCACGACGTGGCCGCCGTACCGGAACACCGTGGTCATCATGCCGCCGGCCAGCCGCTTCCCCCTGTTGTCGGTGCCGCTGTCGGTGTCGGTCGGATGGGTCATCGCTCTCCTCGGCGTCGAGGACCTGCGGCGGCGGGTCCACTTCGAAACTAGTGCCAGCGACCGTCCGAGGGGAGGCCGCGCCGCGTCACAGGTCGTCCCGGAGCAGGAAAGAGTCCGATCACAGCGGCGGAACCGGGACCGGACACGACCCCCGGGCCAGCGACTCGGCCCCGGCCACTCCGACCAGGGAGGCCGCCACGGCCGCGCGTACCGGCACCAGCGGCTCGGCGCCGTGCTCGACGGTGTCGCGAAAGCCCCGCAGCAGGCGCACCGTGCCCTCGGCCCCGCGTTCCACGGGCTCGCCGTCCAGCACCAGCGCGGGCGGGACGCGTTCCTCCTCGTGGGCGTCGCCGTCGGGGCGGGTCCACCCCTCGTGACGCACGCGCACCGACCAGGCGCGCTCCCCCCGCGCCCGCACCGATTCGGCCAGCCCGCGGGTGCCGCGCGCCGACACCCAGCTCCAGTGGCTGTCGGGTTCGCCCTGGAGGAAGCCGTTGCGGGTGACGGCCAGGGCGCCCGTGGACAGGCGCACCACCATGGTGGTGGCCTGGCGCGGCGCGGCCTCGTCCACGGTGAACGCGCTGACCTCCACCGGGTGCGCACCGGTGATCGCCAGGATCGGCGACAGGGAGTGGGTGCAGTAGGCGGTGGGGGCGATGCGCCCGCGCCAGTGGGCGGGGTCGCCGGTCAGCCCGGCGACGCCCTCGGGGGACATGCCGTGCAGGTAGTCGGCCTCGATGAGGCTGATCCGGCCCAGCTCACCCGCCCGGACTGCCTCGCGGACGAGCAGCACGTGCGGGTGGAGGGTGTAGTTCTCGGCCAGGGAGTAGGTCGCCGACGAGCGGTCGGCCGCCGCGACCAGCGCCCTCGCCTCGGCCTCGTCGGCGCACGCGGCGGTCTCGGAGAGCACGTGGACGCCGCGGTCCAGGAAGGCCAGGGCCAGGGGCGCGTGGGCGTCGAAGTCGTTGGCCAGGACCACCCCGTCCAGGTCCTGGTCGAGCAGGTCCCGCCAGCGGTCGGTGAGGGTCGCGCCGGGCAGCCGCTCGCGGGCGGCGGCGTGCGGGGCGGGGTCGCGGTCGCAGGCCGCCACCACGTCCATGCCCAGTCTGGCGGCCCACACCGCCAGGTGCAGGCCCATCCCCAGTCCCACCACTCCCACGCGCATAGGGAAATCATCGTCCCCCGGGCGGTCGCGGGGCAAAGGGATTACGCCGCACCCGCGGTCCGGGACGGGGGCCGCCGCATCGTGTGGCCCGCCGCCACCGGACGGGGGCCACACGGTGCGGGGCCGGAGCCCTGGTCAGCCGGTCAGGGCGTCGACGGTGGGGACGACCGTGCCGAACAGGTCGGCGATGGTGGTCAGGGCGGCGGCCTGGAGGGTGGCGGCGGGCAGGATGGTGCCGTCCGGAGCGGTGAGGGCGCGGGTGGCGGTGGTCTCGGCGACGACGCTGGGGCGGTAGCCGAGGTTGAAGGCGCCCTGTGCCGTGTAGTTGACGCACATGTGCGTCATGAAACCGGCCAGCACGTCGCGGCGGGCGGAGGCTGGCCGGCTGAGCGGCACGGAGAACTGGCTCTCCGGGCCACGGGGCCGTCGTCGCCCGTGTCGACCGCGCCGGGTACCAGCAGCGTGTCCACCTGTCCGCCGACGTCGTCGAAGGACACGTCGGTGAGCAGCCGCACGCCCGCCGACGTCCGCACCTCGCCGCGTGTGGGCCCGGCGAGGCGGACCCGGTAGTCGGCACGGCCCGGGGCCTCCCGGTTGGCCAGCGCGAAGACCTCGGCCGGGCCGGTCACGTCGAGGAGGTCGACGTCGGGGAAGGCCCCGATGACGACACGGTGCGGAAGGGACACGGGTCCATCCCCACCGCCGCCGACCATGACCGCGATGACGACCGGCTGTCACATCCGGACACCGGTGCGGTCCTGCGGCCGGGCCCGGCAGCGGCTCCCGCGGCCCGGCGCCGGGGCCCGCGAGGCGGGGCCCGCCCCGGGCGGCGTCACGTACGCGCAACGCGACGGAAACACGCGCCGCGCGGCGGCCGGGGACCCCTCCCGGTGACGACTCCGTGCGAGCACGCGCTGACCTGTGGCGACACCGGTCCCCCGGAGGGGGCGGCCGACCGTGGCCACGGAGGATTTATGTTTACATCGAGGTAATACACTCCTCACACAGCCACGATCCGCAGGCGTGAGGACCTCAGGGCCTCGGATCACCACCATGTGTTGCGCCAGCGTGCGCTTGTTCGAGGTTCCCGACACAACGGCGTGTGGGGTGCCCGTTCCACCCGTGCTGAAAGGAACGTTCACCCATGCCCTTCGCCGACGAGGCAGGCCGTGACCACCACCCCGGAGTCCGATCCGCCTACGAGCACGTCGTGCGCCGCAACCCCGACGAGCCGGAGTTCCAGCAGGCGGTGCTGGAGGTCCTGGACGACCTCTCCCCGGCCCTGACCCGGCACCCCGAGTACGCCGAACAGCGCATCCTGGAGCGCCTGTGCGAGCCCGAGCGCCAGGTGGTCTTCCGGGTGCCCTGGCGCGACGACCAGGGACGGGTGCACGTCAACCGGGGCTTCCGGGTGGAGTTCAACAGCGCGCTGGGCCCCTACAAGGGCGGGCTGCGCTTCCACCCCAGCGTCAACCTCGGCGTGATCAAGTTCCTGGGCTTCGAGCAGATCTTCAAGAACGCCCTGACCGGCATGAACATCGGCGGCGGCAAGGGCGGCAGCGACTTCGACCCCAAGGGCCGCTCCGAGGCGGAGATCGAGCGGTTCTGCCAGTCGTTCATGACCGAGCTGCACCGCCACCTGGGTGAGCACACCGACGTCCCGGCCGGGGACATCGGCGTGGGCGGCCGTGAGATCGGCTACCTGTTCGGCCAGTACCGGCGCCTGGCCAACCGCTGGGAGGCCGGGGTGATCACCGGCAAGGGCCTGGAGTGGGGCGGCTCGCGGGTGCGCACCGAGGCCACCGGGTACGGCAGCGTGCTCTTCACCCAGCGGATGCTGGAGCGCTCGGGCCGCGCCCTGGACGGCCAGCGCGTGGTGGTCTCCGGGTCGGGCAACGTGGCGATCTACTCGGTGGAGAAGGCCCAGCAGCTGGGCGCGAACGTGGTGGCCGTCTCCGACTCCGGCGGCTACGTGGTGGACGACAAGGGCCTGGACCTGGACCTGCTCAAGCAGGTCAAGGAGGTCGAGCGCGCCCGGATCAGCGTCTACGCCGAGCGTCGCGGCGGGGGCGCCCACTACGTCGAGGGCGGCAGCATCTGGGACGTGCCGTGCGACGTGGCGCTGCCCTCGGCCACCCAGAACGAGCTGGACGCCGACGCGGCGCGCACGCTGGTGCGCAACGGCGTCGTGGCGGTGGCGGAGGGCGCGAACATGCCCACCACGCCCGAGGCGGTCAAGGTGCTGCGCGAGGCCGGTGTGCTGTTCGCGCCGGGCAAGGCGGCCAACGCCGGCGGTGTGGCCACCAGCGTGCTGGAGATGCGCCAGAACGCGCGGCGCACGTCGTGGTCCTTCGAGCACGCCGAGGCCGAGCTGGCCGAGACGATGGCGGGCATCCACGACCGCTGCGAGGAGGCGGCCGAGCGCTACGGGGCGCCGGGCGACTACGTGCTGGGCGCCAACGTGGCCGGGTTCGAGCGGGTGGCGGGCGCGATGCTGGCCCAGGGCCTGATCTGACGGTGGGGCGGGGCCTCCCCGGAGGCCCCGCCCCGTCCGGTCCAGGGTGTCATCGACGATGGGGAGGAAACGGGCGTGTACGTCCATGAGACCGGCGACGCACACGCTCCTCCCGTCCTGCTGCTGCACGGCGGCGGCGTCGCGGGATGGATGTGGCGTCCGGTGCTGGAGCGGCTCGGGGGCGCGGCCCGCGCGATCGTCCCCGACCTTCCCGGCCACGGACGCAGCGCGGACGAGGCGTACCGCTCACACGAGGAGACCGCCCGGGCCGTGGCGGAGGTCCTGGAGGAACGCGCACCGCGCGGCGCGCTGGTCGCGGGGTTCTCCCTGGGGGCGCAGCTCACGACACTCCTGGCCGCCACACGGCCCGACCTCGTCACCGGAGCCGTCGTCGTCAGCGCCCAGGCCAAGCCCTTACGGTTCCCGGGTGCGACCCTGGGCCTGCTCGCCGCGACCGCGCCGCTCGCGCGACAGCGGTGGTTCGCCAGGCTCCAGGCGAAGGAGCTGTTCGTCCCGGGAGAACTCCTGGACGACTACCTCCGCGACAGCGCCCGCATGAGCCGTGCGACCCTTCTCGCCAGCGTCGGCGAGAACATCCGCTTCACCCTTCCCTCCGGCTGGTCGGGTTTCGAGGGCCCGGCGCTGGTGATGGTCGGGGAACGGGAGCGCGGACTGATGCGCGATTCCGCGCGCGGCATCCGTGACGCCCTCCCGGGCTGCCAGCTGGCCTCCGTGCCGGGATGCGGTCACGGCATACCCCTCCAGCGCCCGGACCTGTTCGCCCGTGTCCTGGCCGCCAGGGTGTGAGCGGCCCGTCCGGACGCGGCTCCGGGGCCGGGGCGCGCCCCGGCCCCGGAGCCGTCAGGCGGGGATACCCGGGCGCCGGGGCCCGGAGCCGGTCACGCGTTCGTCACCACAGGTGGTGGACCTGGGGCCGGACGAGCTCGTCGTAGACCTCGGCCACCCGGGCGCGGACCTCGGGGGCGAGCGGGGCCAGCTCGGCGGCGGAGGCGTTGCCGCGCGCCTGGTCGGCGTTGCGGGCGCCGGGGATGACCACGCTGACCCCCTCCTGGTCCAGGATCCAGCGCAGCGCGAACTGGGCCATCGTCACGCCCTCGGGCACCAGCGGGCGCAGGCGCTCCACCGCCTCCAGCCCGGTCGCGTAGTCGATGCCGGAGAAGGTCTCGCCCTTGTCGAAGGCCTGGCCCTCGCGGTTGAAGTTGCGGTGGTCGTCCTCGCCGAAGGCGGTGTCGGCGGTGAACCTGCCCGACAGCAGACCGCTGGCCAGGGGCACGCGGGCGATGATGCCGACCCCCGCCTCGCGGGCGGCGGGCAGCACCCTCTCCAGCGGCTTGTGGCGAAAGGCGTTGAGGATGATCTGCACCGTGGCCACATTGGGCCGGGCGATCGCGGTCAGGGCCTCGTCCACGGTCTCCACCGACACGCCGTAGGCGCGCATGCGGCCCTCGGCGACCATGGCGTCCAGGTCGTCGAAGACGGCGTCGGTGGCGATGACCCGCGAGGGCGGGCAGTGCAGCTGGACGAGGTCGATCGTGTCCACGCCCAGGTTCTGGCGGGAGCGATCGTTCCAGGCGCGGAAGTTGTCGGGGTTGTAGTTGTCGGGGGTCTGGTCGGCGCGGCGGCCCATCTTGGTGGCCACGGTGATGCCGGGGCGCTCCTTGAGCAGCTGGCCGACGAGCCGCTCGCTGCGGCCGTCGCCGTAGACGTCGGCGGTGTCGAAGAAGGTGACACCGGCGTCGGCGGCCGCGTGCAGGGCGGCCAGGGCGTCGGCCTCGCTGACCTCGCCCCAGGAGGCTCCGATCTGCCAGGCGCCGAAACCGATGACGCCCACGTTGTTGCCGGTGCGGCCGAGTACGCGTGTTTCCATGGGTGCGATCCTAGGCCCTTGGGAGTGTTCCCATCTGGGCGGACTCCCGCGATCCCGTTCCGCCCCCCCGGCGGTGGTTGACCCTGACCCGGGGTCAACCCCGCACCATGGCGGCATGACCACCAGGAGCGGTACGACCAAGGCAGCCGGATCCCACGAGCCGCACGGCGGACGGGGCGACGGTGAAGAGCGGGACAGGCGGGGTGAGGGGACGGTGCGGCGCCTCACGGTCCACCACGACGGTGTCACCATCCCGGTGACCCGGGGCGGCCGGGGACGGCCGCTGGTCCTGTGCCCCGGGCTGCACACGACACAGGCCGACCTGCGCGAGCTGACCGGGCTGCTGCGGCGCGACCACGACGTGGTGACCTTCGACCTCAGGGGCCACGGCCTCGCGTCCGCCGCCGACCGGTACTCCTTCGAGGCCTTCCTCGGTGATCTCGGCGCCGTGCTGGCGGAGCTGGAACGGCTCGACCTGCCCGAGGCGCCCCTGCTCGTGGGCTACTCCCTGGGCGCGGACCTGGCCGTGCACCACGCCTCCGAGCACCCCGGCGGCGTCGCCGGGCTCGTGCTCGTGGACGGGGCGGTCCCGGTGCCCGAACCGTTCGTCACCGAGGCGGACCTGCCGCTCTTCCGCGCGATGTGGCAGGAACAGGCGGCACGGCACGAGGCCGAGCGGGGAACCGCGCGTCAGGTGCTGCTCACCGCCCGGGAGGTCCTGGACCTGAACGTGGAGATCGACGCGGTCCGGTCCACGATCCTCGACCGCTACGACACGATCGACCTGCCCGTCAGCATGGTCGCGTCGACCGCGATGGCCGGTGACGGCGGCGGGGGGCACGCATCGCGGTTCAACCGGAACTGGCGTGCAGGCGTCGCCCGGCTCGCCCGCGAACAGCCGCGCATCGCCGTGCACCGGCTCGACGCCGACCACCAGCTCGTCTTCACCCACGCCCCGGAGATCGCCCGTGTCATCCGGGACACGCGGGGCCCGGCCGAGCGGATCGAACCCTCGCGCACACCCCGGCCAGGAGGATCGGTGCCATGTTGACCATCGGCGAACTGGCGTCGTACGCCGGGGTGACGGTGCGCGCGGTACGGCACTACCACGCCAAGGGGTTGCTGCCCGAGCCCGAGCGCGACCGCTCCGGCTACCGCAGGTACGGCGCCGACGCCGTGGTCGAGCTGATCAGGATCAGGACCCTCGCCGGGGCCGGAGTCCCGCTGGCGCGCGTGCGGGAGCTGCTACGGGCCGACGAGGAGGAGTTCGCCTCTGCGGTCGCCGACATCGACGCGCGGCTGCGCGCGGAGATCCGGCAGCGGCAGCGGCACCGCGAGCAGGTCGCCCGGCTCAGAGCGGGGGACGGCCTGGCGCTGCCGCCGGAGGTGGTCGACCACCTCGCCCGGCTGCGGGCGCTCGGGGTCCACGAGCGCATCGTCCGGGCCGAGCGCGAGGGCTGGATCCTGCTGGCCGCGCACTCATCCGAGCGGGTCGCGGAGTGGATGACGCGCAAGCGGGAGCAGATCGCCGACCCGCGGTTCGTCGACTTCTACCTCGCCCTAGGCCGGGCGCTCGGCCGGAGCGGCGACGACCCGCAGTTGGCCGGGCTGGCCGACGAACTGGCCGACTACCTCACGCAAATGGCGGAGGAACGGGGCGAGGGCTACATGGACGACACCGACGTCGAACCAGCGCTCGCCGAGCTGATGGACCGGCTGGCCTTCGACACCGTGCCCCCGGCCCGACGGCTCATCGAGCTGCTGCGGGAGCGGGGCTGGTCCGGCTGGACCAGGCTCGAACGCGTGGACCCCGCGCCGGACGCGGCGCACCGGAGGAGATGACACGGCAGGAGGGCACCGCGGTCACGGAGCTTCGGGACCGCCGGGGCCGGAGGCCAGCGGGTTCGACGGTGCCTGGTCCAGGGCCCACCGGGTTCGGGACCCCTCGGCTTCAAAAACCGCCGATCCGGAGCGCCCGGTAAGACCACGGTCGCGGGGCCGACGATCCGGAGTCCACCGTCCGAGGCCATCGGGCACGGGAGCCGTCGGTGACGGCGGCGACCCGGTGTCCTGCGCCTGTAACAGCGGTCACGCCCGGCGTTCACCGTGCCGCGACGGATCGTCCCCGGGCGTTCACACCGCGTTGCGCGCGGGCGGCTACCTTCGCTGCGTCAGCGTTCCCCCGGCAGAAAGGCACCCCCCGTGTCCCGCTTCGCCGCCCGACCCGTCCTCGCCCTGCTCGGCACGACCCTGCTGGCCCTGACCCCCGTCGTCGCCAACGCACCCGCAGCGTCCGCGGCCACCGCGCCCGAACGGGTGATCCTCTCGCCCACGGCCGATCCCGCCACCTCCCAGACCCTCGCCTGGCGCTCGGACGGATCGGGGTCGCCGGTCATGCAGATCGCCCCCGCCGCCGACCCCGGCCGGGTCACCACGGTCGAGGGCGCCGACACCGGTTCGGCCAGCGGCACCTTCCACGCCGCCACCGCCACCGGCCTGACCCCCGACACCGCCTACCGCTACCGCGTGGGCGACGGCACCGCCTTCAGCCCCTGGCGGACCTTCACCACCGCGGCCTCCGGCGCCGAACCCTTCACCTTCCTGTACTTCGGCGACGTCCAGAACGGCATCTCCACCGGCGGCGCCGCGGTGGTGCGGGCCGCCCTGGCCGCCGAACCCGACGCCGAGCTGGTCGTGCACTCCGGCGACCTGGTCGACTCGCCCAACAGCGAGTCACAGTGGACCGAGTGGTTCGACGCCTTCGGCCCCGAGGCCACCGGCACCGTCAACCACCTCGCCGCCCCCGGCAACCACGAGTACTCGCTGCTCTCCCTGAGCCGGTACTGGAACCCGCAGTTCCCGGGCGCGGGCAACGGGCCCACCAGTGGCCGCCACCTGCCCCAGACCGTCTACCACACCGACTACCAGGGCGTGCGCTTCGTCGTCCTCAACTCCAACTACCGCAACGCGGCGCCGCTGAGCGCCGACTCCTGGCTGGACACCCAGCAGCGCTGGCTGGAGGAGGCCCTGGCCACCAACCCCCACCCCTGGACGGTGGTCACCTTCCACCACCCGGTCTTCTCCAACAGCCCCAGCCGCGACAACGGCCCCCTGCGCGACTCCTGGCTCGACACCCTGGAGGAGCACGACGTGGACCTGGTCCTCCAGGGCCACGACCACTCCTACGGCCGTGGAAACCTGACCGCGAACCGCACCGACGACCCCGACGTGCAGACCGGCCCGGTCTACACCGTCGCGGTGACCGGCACCAAGATGTACGACGCCTCCGCCTCCAACTGGACCGGCAACGGCGCCGAGGTGCGCGTGCGGCTGACCGACACCTCCACCTTCCAGGCCGTGGAGGTGGACGGCGCCCGCCTGCGCTACACCGCCCGCACCGCCGACGGCGCGGTCGTGGACTCCTTCACCATCGACAAGAGCGACGGCAAGCGCGTGACCGACACGCTCTGAGCCGCGCCGTGGCGCCCCCGGCCCCTCTCCGGGGGCGCCGCGCGCCGGTGCGGCCGGGCACTGGGGTGAGGACCCGTCGTGGCGGGGAACGGCGTCGGTACGGCGGGCACCCGGAACGCCCTCGGAGCGGCCCTCAGCCGTCGAAGCCGGTCAGCGCGCCCCGGCCGTCGAACCTGGCCACCGACGCCCAGGCGATCTCCCAGCGGTTGCCCTCGGGGTCCGCGACGTACGCCGACCGTCCTCCCCAGGGACGCTCCACCGGTTCGGCCACGACCGTGGCACCGGCCCGCACCGCGGCCGCGAAGGCGCTGTCCACCTGCTCGGGGCCGTCCACGTTGCAGGCGAGTGTGATCCCCGACCAGCCGACGGGGCCGGGGGCGCCGTCCGCCGCCTCGGCGGCCAGCTCCTCTACGGGGTACAAGGCCAACAGGACGCCGCCCAGGAGGAAGGCCGACCAGCCGTCACCGCTGGCCGGGACCTCCTCCCAGCCCAGAGCCCTGTAGAACCGGCGGAGCCCGGGCAGGTCCCGGGCTCCCAGCGTCACGACGGACAAACGCGCGGGCAGGTCAGACATGCCCGGAGGCTACGCGTTCGGCGCCGGGGAGGGAAGGACCGGGCGGGCGGAGGTTCCGACCAGCCGCCTCGGCCCGAAGCGCTCCCGGTAGGCGGAGGGGCTGACCCCGGTGTGGGCGCGCACGCTCGCACGCAGGTTGGCGGTGCTGCCCAGGCCGCTGGCGCGGGCGACCGTCTCCAGTCCCATCCCGCCCGCCTCGATCAGGCGGCAGGCCAGCAGCACCCGCTCGGCGCGCAGCCAGGCCAGCGGGGTCGTGCCCAGCTCGGCCCGGAATC
Source organism: Nocardiopsis sp. CNZ308 (assembly GCF_004217075.1). NCBI lineage: Bacteria > Bacillati > Actinomycetota > Actinomycetes > Streptosporangiales > Nocardiopsidaceae > Nocardiopsis > Nocardiopsis sp. CNZ308. The sequence goes on from NZ_SHKJ01000001.1 coordinate 5,854,173, forward strand.
GGCGGTGCAGGGTCGCGGGGCCCGCGCTCCGGGGCGGAACGCGGAGCCCGTCAGGAAGGGGCTCGTACCGCGGTCGCTCCGCGCCTCAGGAGCCGTCCCGCAGCTCGGCCAGGCGCTCGCCGGTGAAGCGGATGTGGTCGAAGGTGACGGCGCATCCGTCGCCGGTGGGCGACTGGGCCTCGAACCCGATCCGGGCGGACGCGGCGTCGTCGACGGCGAAGAACCGGATCATCCGCCAGGCCGCGCCGTCCAGGGAGGCGTGGTAGGCGAAGGTCCGGCCGATCCGCGAGACGCGCAGCCACACCGTCCGGCCCTCGACGGTGAAGCCGTTGGCGTCGTCCGAGACGCCCCGGGTGACCACGGAGACGACCATGGGTTCGCGGTCGGGGGAGTACTCGAAGCAGAGCTTGCCCCAGTGGCGGTCATCGATCCACAGGAGCAGCACTCCGGCGTCGAAGGCCGACGCGAAGTCGACGGTGACACGCGCGCTGAACTGGAAGTCGCCTTCCGGGGGGACGCCGAGCAGGGTCTCGGCGTTGAGCGTGGCCGCGGCCTCGACCCGGGGATCCGTGTCCGGGGCGATGAAGATGTCGCTGCGGGCGGTCGCGGCGGCCGTCACCGCGCCGGTCTCCTCCTCGACCGCCCATGCTTCCTCGGAGGACGGGGAGAGGGCGAAGGGCAGTCCCGGTACGTTCCAGGCGAGGGTCATGACTGCTTCCTCCGGTGTCGTGGTGCCAGGGGGTGGACGGCCTCAGGCCCCGCCGGACGGCGGGGCGGGCCGGGGGTCTTTCGACAGCTGCCGCGGGGGAGCGGACCACGTAAGCCTAGAAGGGGCCGGGCGCGAAGGCCCACGCGGGCGCCGCCGACCGGCCCCTTCCGGGGTCAGGGTCGGGTCTTGGACAGGTCCTGGACGATGGTCCGTTCGGGGACGAAGCGGACGAGGCGTGCGTCGTCGTCGAAATCCTTCAGGTCGGCGGGCCAGGTGGACTCGTCGTCGCCGAGGTAGCGGCGGCGCTTGTGTCTGGAGCGTTCCTCGTCGTAGGGCACGACCTCGGCCTTACCGCGCATGATGACCTGGAGGAACTCCAGTTTCTCCAGGTCACAGGTGTCCACGACCAGCGCGACCCGGGGGTCCTTGGCCAGGAACCGCGACATCCGCGAGTAGGCGCCGGTGATCCACCACATTGCGCCCTCCTCCCACAGGAACCACACCGGACGCACCGTGGGCGCGCCGGAGGAGTCGGAGACGGCCACCCTGGCGACCAGGGGCCGGGCCAGAAAGGCGTCGACGTCGAAGGGGTGCTCGTGCTGACTGAGGGTGCCGGGGGTTTCGCTCACACCTTCAGGCTAGGGCCTGTTTGGTAAGTCAGAGCCATTCGTTGATGACCGCGATCTGGACGGTGGCCTCGTAGCGAAGCGCGAGCTTGTCATAGCGCGTGGCCACCGCCCGATTGCGTTTGAGCCGGTTGATCCCGCACTCCACCGCGTGACGGGCCCGATAGTCGGCCTTGTCGAAAGCGGGAGGACGTCCCCCGCGCCGTCCCTTGCGTTCGCGATTGCGAACCCGGTCGGCAGGCTCTGGGATCGTCGCCTTGATCTTGCGTGCGCGCAGGTAGGAGCGGATCTTCTTCGAGCTGTAGGCCTTATCGGCGCGCACCCGTACCGGCCGGGTGCGCGCCGGACCACTGCGCCCCCGCCCCACGACGCGGATACGGCCCATGACGGGCTCGAACTGGGGAGCGTCTCCACGCTGACCGGCGGTGATCACCACGGACACGGGCTTTTGAGCCTGTTCGCAGGCCAGATGGATTTTGGTGGTCCACCCGCCGCGTGAGCGTCCCAGGGCGTGGTCGGCGGGCTCATCCGTTCCGTGATCTTCTTGCTCCCCTTTTTCGCGGCCCCGGCGGCGTGCTGGTGGGCGCGCACGATGGTGGAGTCGACGTTGACCTGCCAGGTGATCAGGCCCGCCGCGTCGGCGATCGACTGCAAAGAGGCCAGGATCTGCGCCCAGGTGCCGTCCAGGCTCCAGCGGCGGAACAGGTCGTAGACCGTCTGCCAGGGGCCGTAGCGTTCGGGTAGATCGCGCCAGGGAGCGCCGACCCGCACCCGCCAGCGGATGCCGTTGATCAGGGTGCGCTTGCAGCGTTGGGGCGGGCGGCCCGTTGAGGAGGCGGGCAGCAGGGGTTCGAGTAGGGCCCACTGGGCGTCGGTGAGGTCACCGCGCCCGGGTCCGGGTAGGGTCGGCACGAAGCCTCCGGCGGACTTGTCTTCTTGGTCGTTGACCCGTCTACCGGAGGCTTCGTTCGTGTGCTGGGCGACATGCCCGTTGTTACTGCTTTGGTGCTTTCACCCGCTCCCGCGAGGGTTCCCAAACAGCCCCTAGGCGGCCCGGGACGGCGGGAGAAGGAGCTTTTCTGCGCTGTGGACAAACCGTCGCGGGGGCGTGCGGTGGCGTACCGGACGGGGCTGCGGTCCGCCAACGGCTGCGGCATGGGCCGGGGTTCGTCGAGACGAGGCGGGTGAGCTACCGCCTCTCAGGAGACCCGGCGCCCCTGTGGGTCGGCGGCACCACCGTGCGCGGTGGTGCCGCCCGCTCCCACGGTCGCACCCGGCCGATCGGAGCTGCCGCGACCGCGCTCGCCCCTGGCGGATCCGCCTCCGGGCCGGGGTCAGGGGTGAGGGGACCGCCGCAGCTTGGCCAGCTCCTCCTCGTCGAAGTCCTCGGAGAAGCTCGGGAGGGCCGAGGCGGCCCCGACCCCGGGTGAGGCCAGTTCGGGGTCGTCGTTCTGGAGGGCGAACGCGGGGGCCCAGCGGGCCGCGTGGTCCAGCGCGTCCACCACGGAGTGGAAGTACAGGTGCTGCCCGAAGCCGCCGTGGGCGATGTGCATGAAGAAGCTCGTGCCGTCGGCACCGCTGAACAGCTGGGCGTAGGAGGACGAGCAGGGACCGCCGTACTCGGCGAACGGACGCCGGTTGAACCCGGCGCGGGCGACGCAGTCCGTCCAGTCCTCCTCGACGGTCTGGGTGGCGCACGCTTCGTTGACGGGGTCGGGCCCCGGCGCCCACGCGCCGTCCCGGTAGTGCAGTGCGGTGGTGGTCATGGGGGCCATGCTCGCAGGTGGACCCGGTTCTCGGGCGGAGTCGGCGGTATTGGCCGGACCCGGGTGACGGCCCGGCCCGAAGAAGCCCGGTGTGCCCCGATCCGCCCCGCCGTGGAGGAGCCCTGACCCCCGCACCCCGGCCCGGAGCGGTCACACAAAACCCGGTGACGGTGGGGGAGCGGTCGGCCACAATGGCCCGATGGTCGACCGACACTTCTCCCAACCGGACCTGGCCGAGCTCTACGACTACTTCAACTCCTGGCGGTGCTCACCCCAGGACGACTTCTACCTCGACCTGGTCATGGACGCCCGCTCCGTCCTGGACGTGGGCTGCGGGACGGGCAAGCTCCAGCGGGTGGCGCGCGAGCGCGGCCACACCGGGCGCCTGGTCGGCCTCGACCCGGCCGACGCGATGCTGGAGGTCGGACGGCGCGACCGCGACGACGTCGAGTGGACCCTCGGCGACCTGGTCCACGGCCCCTACGGCGAGGAGGCGGGCGGCCCCTTCGAGGACGAGTTCGACCTGGTCGTCATGACCGGTCACGCCTTCCAGGTGTTCCTCGCCGACGACGAGGTGCGGGAGTTCCTGGCGGCGGTGCGCCGGGCCCTGACCGACGCCGGGCGGTTCGTGTTCGAGACCCGCAACCCGGCCGCGCGGGGCTGGGAGGCGTGGACCCCCGAGCGGGTGCGCACCGTGGACGGCCCCGGAGGGCGCCGGGCCACCTGCGTCCACCGGCTGGAGGGCGTGGAGGGCGACCTGGTCACCTTCACCTCCGACTACCGCGTCGAGGGCTGGGACGGGTCCCGGAGCAGCCGCAGCACGCTGCGCTTCCTGGACGCCGACGCCCTGAACGGCTTCCTGGCCGAGGCAGGATTCGACGTGAGCGCGCAGTACGGCTACTGGGACCGTAGCCCGCTCACCGACGCGAGCACGGAGATCATCACCTTCGCCCGTCCTCGGTGACCGGCGTCCGTCCCGGAAACCTGTGCCGCGCAGCCGTCACACCCGTGCGCCGGGCGGGATCGAGGGGGTGACGGACCCGAGGGCACCCGGCCGGGCGGGCCGGTGGCCGCCTCCCCGGTGGTTCTCCGACCCCGGCCGTGCCGGTCGCCCCCGTCCACCTTCCGCGACGGGCGACCGGCGCGGTCACCCGCGCGGGCCGAGGCTGGCCTGGAGCCCGTCCAGCAGGGCGTTGAGCCCGAACAGGAAGGTCTCCCACGCCTCCTGTTCCAGGTAGGGCTCATTCTGGTTCTCGTTGCTGAACGCCCCCTGCTCCGACAGCAGGGTCAGCACGGGGAAGCGCCGGTCGAAGTCCGGGGCGACCCGCTCCAGCTGCGCGGAACGCTCGTACCACCAGGCGTCCTCGGCCACACCCGTGACCTCCGGGGCGCGGCGCGACTCCGAGGCGATCTGCACGGGTCCGCGCACGAGGGTGAACAGGTTGCCGTAGGCGCTGCGGATCTGCGTGGGGCCCAGCCCGGCGCGGTGCAGCACCACGGCCAGCGACTCGAACAGCCGGTACTCGTTGGGGCCCAGTACCGGCCGGGCCTGGGAGACCTCCAGGGTCCAGGGGTGGCTCAGGTAGAAGTCCCACAGCCGGGTGGCCCAGGATGTCGTAGCCGTGCGCCAGTCTGGTTCGGCGTCGGCCTCGGCGGCGTCGGCCAGTTCCGCGAAGACGTGGTCGTACATCAGCTCCACGAGTTCGTTCTTGCTGGCCACGTAGGTGTAGAGCGACATGGCGGTGCGCCCCAGGCGCTGGCCCACCGCGCGCATGGACAGCGCCTGCATCCCCTCGGCGTCGGCGAGGGCGATGGCGGTCTCCACCACCAGGTCCACGCTGAGTTCGGGCTTGGGGCCGGGGGCCGTGCGGGCGCCGTCCCCGTCGCGGGACCTCCACAGCAGCTCCATGGTGCGACGGGCGTCACCCTGCCCGGCGTAGACCACCACTTGCATCTCCTTACGCCATAAACTAACGTTCTCCAGCCATCAGCTTACGCCATAAGGACTCCTGAGGAGCAGTGTGTCTTCCCACCCCACCACAGCGGACACCCACGACACCATCCAGGTCAGGGGCGCCCGGGAGAACAACCTCGCCGACGTCTCGGTGGACATCCCCAAACGGAGGCTGAGCGTCTTCACCGGCCTGTCCGGCTCGGGCAAGTCCTCCCTGGTCTTCGGAACGATCGCCGCCGAGTCCCAGCGCCTGATCAACGAAACGTATACGACGTTCGTCCAGTCGTTCATGCCCAGTCTGGGGCGGCCCGACGTGGACAGCCTGCGCAACCTCAGCGCGGCGATCATCGTCGACCAGGAGCGGATGGGCGCCAACTCCCGTTCCACCGTCGGCACGGCCACCGACGCCGCCGCCATGCTGCGGATCGTCTTCAGCAGGGTCGGCACCCCGCGCCTGGAGCCCTCCAGCGCCTTCAGCTTCAACAGCTCCGAGGGCATGTGCGGTGAGTGCGAGGGCCTGGGGCGCACCAACCAGATCGACGTGGACGAACTCGTCGACCGGGAGCTGTCCCTGAACGAGGGCGCTATCACCGTCCCCGGCTACGGGGTGGACAGCTGGTACTGGCAGGTGTTCGTCAACTCGGGCCTGCTGGACGCCGACAAGAAGGTGGCCGACTACACCGACCAGGAGCGGCACACGCTGCTGCACCTGCCCGTCACCAAGGTCAAGGCGGGTAGCAACTCCTTCTCCTACGAGGGGCTGGTCCCCAAGATCAGGCGCACCTACCTGGCCAAGGACCGCGAGAAGATGCAGACGGCCGTGCGCGCCTTCGCCGACCGCGCGGTGACCTTCTCCACCTGCCCCGAGTGCGGCGGCGCCCGCCTCAACGCCCGGGCCCGGGCGGTCAGGGTCGCCGGGCGCACCATCACCGAGTGCTCGGCCATGCAGGTGAACGAGCTGGCCGGGTTCGTGCGCTCCCTGGACGAGCCCTCGGTCAAGCCCCTGCTGGACAACCTCGGCCACACCCTGGAGTCCCTGGTGCAGGTGGGGCTGGGCTACCTGAGCCTGGACCGGGAGTCGGGCACGCTCTCGGGCGGCGAGGCGCAGCGGGTCAAGATGGTGCGCCACCTGGGCTCCAGCCTCAGCGACGTCACCTACGTCTTCGACGAGCCGACCACCGGCCTGCACCCGCACGACATCGAGCGGATGAACAACCTGCTGCTGAGCCTGCGCGACAAGGGCAACACGGTGCTGGTGGTCGAGCACAAGCCCGAGACGATCGCCATCGCCGACCACGTGGTGGACCTGGGGCCCGGCGCCGGGCCCTCGGGCGGACGCGTCACCTACACCGGTGACGTGGCCGGACTGCGGGCCTCGGGCACGCTCACCGGCGACCACCTGGACCACCGGGCCACCCTGCGCGAGCGGGTGCGCACGCCCCGGGGGCACATCTCCATCACCGGCGCGAACTCGCACAACCTCAAGAACGTCAGCGTGGACATCCCCACCGGGGTGCTCACGGTGGTCACCGGTGTGGCGGGTTCGGGCAAGAGCTCGCTCATCCACGGCGCCCTGCCCGGGCGCGAGGACGTGGTGGTGGTCGACCAGTCGGCGATCAAGGGGTCGCGGCGCTCCAACCCGGCCACCTACACCGGCCTGCTCGACCCGATCCGCACCGCCTTCGCCCGCGCCAACAACGTCAAGGCGTCGCTGTTCAGCGCCAACTCCGAGGGCGCCTGCCCCGAGTGCAAGGGCGCCGGGGTCGTCTACACCGACCTGGCGATGATGGCCGGGGTCTCCTCGCCGTGCGAGCACTGCGAGGGCAAGCGGTTCCGGGCCGAGGTGCTCACGCACAAGCTGCGCGGCAAGGACATCAGCGAGGTGCTGGCGATGTCGGTGGTGGAGGCGCGGGAGTTCTTCTCCGGCGGCAACGCCCGCACGATCCTGGACCGGCTGCACGACGTGGGCCTGGGCTACCTGGGCCTGGGCCAGCCGCTGACCACCCTGTCGGGCGGTGAGCGCCAGCGCCTGAAGCTGGCCATCAACATGGCCCGCGACGGGGCGGTGTACGTGATGGACGAGCCGACCACCGGCCTGCACCTGGCCGACGTGGACCGGCTGCTGGCACTGCTGGACCGGTTGGTGGACGACGGCAACACGGTGGTGGTGATCGAGCACCACCAGGCGGTGATGGCGCACGCCGACCACGTCATCGACCTGGGTCCGGGCGCCGGGCACGACGGCGGCCGGATCGTGTTCGAGGGCAGCCCCGCCCAGCTGGTGAAGGAGGGCGACACCCTCACCGCCCGCCACCTGCGGGCCTACCTGGAGCGCTGACCGACGTTCTCCGGGAGTGCCTGAGCGGCGGCGGGCACCCGCGTCGAAGGCCCTCGCACGCGACGGGGACAGCCGGGCGCTGTCCCCGCGTCCGTCCCGGTGCGGCCGGTGCCGGGACGGACGGGGCGGGGCCCTACGCTGAGCCGGTGAGCGAACCGATCATCGTGGCCCGTGGCGTGGACGTGGAACTGGGCGGCGTCCCGGTCCTGCGCGGAGTCGACCTCACGGTCGCGCCCGGGGAGGTGGTCGCGGTGCTCGGCGCCAACGGCGTCGGCAAGACCACCCTGCTGCGCTGCCTCGCGGGGCTCCAGCGGACCGCGGGCCAGGTCAGCGTGCTGGGCCGGCCCCCCGTGGACGAACCCGGGTTCTGGCGCGAGGTCGCCCTGGTCGGCGACGAACCCACCTGGTACCCGGGACTGACCGTGTGCGAGCACCTGGAGCTGATGCGGGCCGTGCACGGCCCCGGACGGCTGGAGGTGGCAGCGGCCGTGGAGCTGTTCGAGCTGTCCGGCTGCGCGGACCGGGCCCCGTCCTCGCTGTCGACCGGGCAGCGCCAGCGGCTGTCCCTGGCCATGGCACTGCTGCGGCCGAGCCGGTTGCTGCTGTTGGACGAACCCGAACGCGGGCTCGACGCCGTCTTCCGGGGACGGCTCGCGGAGCTGCTCGCCGAGTACGCCGCGGACGGCGGCACGGTGGTGATGGTGACCCACGACCCGCGGTTCGCCGAGGACGCCCGCCACGTCGCCCTGGAGGCCGCCGCGTGAACGGGACGGCGCGGACACAAGGGACGCGGACGGGAGCGACGCAGGTCCGGGCGTTCGTGCGGGCCCGGAACCGCCGGCACCGCAGCTGGTCCGACCGCTACGTCATCCTGCTGGCCCTGGGGCTGCTGGTGGTGACGGTGTCCCCGGTGATCGGCCGCGCTGTGGCGGCCGTGCCCGACGCGGTCGATCCGGCGCGTGCGGGCGCGGGCCTGGCTCTGGTCGCGCTGCTGCTGGCGGCCTCCCTGAGGCTGGCGCGCGCGGTCGGTCCGGTGGCGGTGTCGGCGGCGGACGCGGCGTGGCTGGTGCTCTCGCCGCTGCCGCGCCGCGGAGTGCTGGCCCCCGCCCTGCTGGTCCTGGCCGTGGTCGGCGCGGTGTTCGGCCTGGCGCTGCTGAGCGCGCTCGGCGCCCCCGACGCCCTGGCCCTCCGGCTGCTGGCGTCCGTGGTCCTGGCCGTGTCGTGGACGGTGGGCGGGGCGGCGACGGCCGTGCTGGCACAGGCGTCGCAGCCCTGGGACGACCGGCTGGCCGCGCTGCTCGTCGCCCTCGTCGTCGCGGCGGCCGCCGCGACGGTGATGGGCGCGGGCCCGGGTCGCGGGGTGCTCGTGGGCATCGCGTCGGCTCCCGTGTCGGCGTGGGGCGCGGCGGTGTGCGCTTCGGCCGGGGTGGCCGCCGCCCTGGTGTGGCGGGCCTGGCGGGCCCTGGCACGCATCCCGGCCCGCGCTGTCCTGGAGGCCTCGTCCAGGGCGGAACTCGCGGCGGGTGCGCTCCTGGTCATGGACCCGGGTTCGCTGTCCTGGATCGCCGAGGACGCGCACTGGCGCTCACGCGTGCTGCGCTCGCGGGCGTGGCCGTCGCGGCTGCGCGGTGCGGCGGCGGTGGCCTGGCTGGACTGGCGGCGGCTGGCGCGACGGCCGGGGATCCTGGCGCTGGTGGCGGCGGCGACCGTTCTGCCCGTGCTGGCCGCCCGTGCGGGCACCGGGGAGGCGGGCGCGCTGGTCGTCCTCGCCGTGGGCGCGCTGGCGGTCGCCGCCACGGGCACCGCGGGGGCGCGCCGGGACGCCGGGGACGCGGCGCTGGCGCGGTTGCTGGGCGCCGGTCCGCGCGCGCTCCTGGCGGCGCGGGCGGTGCTGCCCGCCCTGCTCGGTGGCCTGTGGCTGACCCTCGCGCTGGTCGGGCTGGACCTCGCGGGCTCCGGAGGGCTCCTGTGGCCGCTGGGGTTGCTGTGCGCCCCGGCACTGGCGGCGGGGGCGCTGCGGTTGGCGCGGCGCCGACCCGTCGAGCACACGATGCCCGTCGTGGACACGCCCCTGGGCCCGGTGCCGCTGGGACCGGTGGTGTGGGCGCTGACCGGCGCCGACATCGCCGTGCTCGGGTGCCTGCCCGCGCTCCCGGCGTTCGCCGCCGGGGTGACCGGGCCGCTGCTCGCGGCGCAGGCGGTGTGGGGCGCGGCGGTGCTGGCGGCCTACTGCGCCGCTCCGAGACGCGGGTAGGGGCGGGGAGGACCGCTACAGGATTCAGCGGTGGAACCGTGTCCTGATCCTCCTCGGCCCCTGCCGCACCTCGTCGGGCGCCGGATGGCGTGCGGGACGCCCACCGGTCCGCTGAGCCGGTGGGCGTCCATCCGGAGGGGAGCGGTTCCGATTCGGCCTGGACCGTGCCACCGTGCGCGGCCAGGTGCCGGGTCGTGAGGCCGTCATCGCCGGTGGACGGCTCCAGCCACGGGTCGGCCCGCGCGTAGCTGTCGACGCGGTCGAACCACAGCGTGACCGGACCGAACCGGCCGACCGCACCGATGCGCTCCGGGCAGCGCCGTCCGCGACGGTCTCGCTGTTCTCGACGGTGACCTCCGTTGCCAGCATGTCGCGGTAGAAGGCGACCTCCGTCCCGATGACACGATTGAGCGGCAGCGGGGTAAGCCGGACTGAGCACACGGGCGCACGGAATCCTCTGGAGGCCCTATGGCCCCCAGAGGCCCCGCCTCACCTGTTGCCCATGCCGCTACGTGTCCGGGAGGCTTTCGAGGCGGGCGATGGCGGTGGTGATGCCGTCCTCGGCGCGGACGCGCCCGGCGAGCGCGCGGGCCGCCGGAGCGTGCCGCGCCGCGTCCTGGATCGCCGTGGCCAGGCGCTCGGCGGTGAGGCGGCCCGTCAGCGGTGCGGGGGCGACGCCGCGGTGGTGCAGGCGGGCGGCCCAGAACGGCTGGTCGCCCAGGAACGGCCGGACGACCTGAGGCACGCCCGCGCGCAGGGCCGCCGCGACCGTACCGATACCGCCGTGATGCACGGCGACCGCGGCACGCGGCAGCAGCCAGTCGTGCGGGGCCTCCTCGATGACCATGATGTCGCCGCTCTCCGACGCTGTCCGCAGGGCGCCCCAACCGGTGGCCAGCACGGCGCGCCGACCCGCCAGCCGGACGGCTTCGCGGACCGTGGCGGCCAGCGCCTCGGGGTGGCCGCCCACCGAACTGCCGAAGCCGACGTACACGGGAGGCTCGCCCTCGTCCAGGAACCGGACCAGCCGTGCGGGCGGTGTCCACCCGCTGTCGGCGGGCAGTGTCCAGAACCCGATCGGGTGGGCGGCGGCGGGCCAGTCGGCGGGGCCGGGCAGCAGGTGAGGGCTCCACGCGTGCAGCACGCCGCCCTCCGCGACCAGGTCGGCCATGGCCCGGAGGCGGCCTGGAAGTTCCAGCGCCTCGGACCGCCAGGCCCGCACCGTGCCCCGATAGGACATCTCGACGGCGGAGGATGTCCGCCAGCTGGCCCGGTTGAGCGCGCGCGGCACGCCTATCGGGAGGATGGGGGAGGCGAAGGCGGACGTGGGCAGGTAGAGCGGCAGCAGCAGGCCGGCGACCGCCGGAACCCCCAGCGCCTCGGCGATGGACGGCCCGCCGAGGGACTTGGGGTGGTAGACGACCATGTCGGCCCGCCGGGCGACGAGCAGGGCCTGGTCGTCGAGGAGGCGGCGCAGCATCGGCTTGACCGACCGGGCGGCGGTGACGGCGGCGCGCACCCCCTGGCCCTGGACGGTGTCCTGTAGCGCGAGCATCGCGTCGTCGAGCGGCGCGAACTCCACGCGGTGCGCGGCGACGAGCGTTTCGAAGCGGCGCGGGGCGGCCAGCACCGGCCGGTGCCCGGCGGCGAGCAGCCCGCGGGCCAGGGCGAGGTACGGCTGGACGTCCCCCCGGCTGCCGACGGTGAGCAACAGCGGTCTCATCGCTGGTCCCCCAGTTCGTCCCACTCCTGCAGCAGGCGGGGGAAGCGGTCCATCATGAACGCGTACATGCCGCGCATGAGCTCCAGCCGCCGTCGGCGCGCCGGGTCGTCGCCCACCACCCGCAGGCCCTGCTCGGCCAGCGCGCGAAAGCCCTCGAACTCGGCCATCTTGGCTTGGAAGGCGCGGGCGAAGACGTCCTCGGCCAGCCGGTAGCGGTCGCGCCGCTCTCCCCGGACCCGGAACCGCTCGACCAGGCCCGCCTGTTCGAGCTGCCGCAGTGCGACGCTCATGCTGCTCTTGGCCACGGCCAGCTCCCCGGCCAGCTCCGGCGCGTCCGCACTGTCGGCCTCGGCGGTCAGCAGCCACCCCATCACCCGTCCCGAGGTGCGGCTCAACCCGAGCCGCTCGTAGAACAGCCCGGCGTCCTCAACGAACTGATCGATACTCATACCAAAAACCTATCGCTTTGTTCGGATCATTCCGAAAAAAGTAAACAAGGGAGGTGCGCCCCCGACCGACGCCGGGGTCGGGGCACATCGGAACGAAGACCCCACCAGGACATCCCGTCCTCTCGTCGGCCGGTTCCAGGGCGGTGAGCACCCGCTCCCGGGTGGCCTGCCAGGTTGGCCCGGACAGGAGGCGGGCCCGGGGGTCGCCCCACCGGTCGGCGCCACGGGCGAACACCTCCGCACCGCCCGCCCCAACCGGGCACATCGGCACCGTCACCGAACCGTCGCCCGGGTCAGGGCTCTACCGCCAGATCCCGGGGTGATCCTCCTCGACCACCGGTAGGGACGTGGAGCCGGGGCGGGGCCGTTCCGCTCGCGGTCGGCCGCTCAGGGCTCGGATTCCTCGCCGTCCGGCCCGGCCGGGAACGCCGCACCGGCCGACAGCAGTCTTCGCGCCAGCACACGGCAGCGTCCCGCCAGTTCCGGGGGGTCGAGCACCTCGAAGTCGTGGCCCAACAGGAGCACGTGCATGAGCACGAAGTCGAGGTCGTGGCCGCCGCTGACCAGCTCGCAGCGCCCGTCGCTCCGGTCTCGCACGACCGCCGCCGACGCGGGGATCCGCGCGCGCACCGTCTCGGCCGACGCGCGCACGAGGAAGCGCGCCTGACGGGGGTAGACCCGGCTGGCCACGCCCTCCTGCACGTACGCCGCCGCGTCGGGGGCCGCACGGGGGTGGAAGCGCCAGGTCCGCGCGACCACAGCGGTCATCCGGTCCACGCGGAAGCTGCGCCAGCCGTCGCGGTCGAGGTCGTAGGCGAGCAGGTACCAGCGCCGTTCGGAGGCGACCAGGCGGTGGGGCTCGACCCGCCGCCGTCGCACCCCGCTCCCGGACGGGTAGTCGAAACCGGCCTCGACCTCCTCGCGGCAGGTCCGGGCCAGCGTCATGAGCACATCGGGATCGACCGGCGCGCGGCCCGAGCCGAAGGACTCCACCGAACCGGAGAGCGCGCGCACCTCGTCGCGCAACCGGGTGGGCAGCACCCGGTCGAGCTTGGTCAGCGCCCGCAGTGCGGCGCCGCCCGCGCCCCCGTCCACACCGTCCGCTTCGCCCGCTCCGGCGAGCAGCGAGACCACGGTGGCGATCGCCTCCTCGTCGTCCAGCAGCAGCGGCGGCAGGTCCTTGCCCGGGCCGAGCCGGTAGCCGCCGCCGACCCCCTGGCTGGCGTGCACCGGATAGCCGAGCGCGCGCAGGCGGTCGACGTCGCGCCGCACCGTGCGCGGCGTGACCCCGAGCCGGTCGGCGAGTTCGGGGCCCGTCCAGACCCGGTGCCGCTGCAGCAGCCCGAGCAGCGTGAGCACCCGTTCCGTCGTACCGCGTTCGTCGCCGCCTGCCGTGTCCATGCGCTCCACCCTGCCAGAGATAGCGGACCGATCCTGTCCGCCAGTGGTGCCAGGGTGGCTGCATGGACACAACAGAACTCGACTGGAACCAGACCCTGCGCGAGCAGTGGGAGTTCCACTGGAACCACCACATCCGGCCCCGCTTGGAGGGCCTCACCGACGACGAGTACTTCTGGTCGCCGGTGCCGGACTGCTGGAGCGTGTGGCCGCGCGGCGGCTCGGCGGCGCCCATGCAGGCGGGTTCGGGGGACTTCACGATCGACTTCGCCTTTCCGGAGCCTGACCCCGCGCCCTTCACCACGATCGCCTGGCGGCTCGGCCACGTCATCGTCGGCGTGCTCGCCGTGCGCAACGCGTCGCACTTCGGCGCACCGGCGGCCTCGTACGAGACGTGGGAGTACGCCGGAAACGCGGCCGACGCGCTCGACCAGCTCCAGACGCAGGTCGGCGTGTGGCTCGCCGGGGTGCGGGGCCTGGACGCGGCCGCGCTGCGGACCCCGGTCGGCGACAAGGAGCCCTACCCCGAGGCGCCCATGGCGGACCTGGTGCTGCACATCCACCGCGAGCTGATCCATCACCTGTCCGAGGTCTGCCTGCTGCGCGACCTCTACCTGCACACGGCGGCAGCCGCGAACGGAGCGAACCGATGAGCCTCGACGTCCAGATCACCTTCGACGCGCACGAACCCCGGGCGCTGTCGTCCTTCTGGCGCGACGTGCTGGGCTACGTCCACCCCGGGCCGCCCGGGGCCGACCTGCCCGAGGGCGCCGACCCGCTGGCCGCCTGGGACGCCTTCCTGGAACAGGTGGGCGTGCCCGAGGACCAGCGCGACACGAGGTCGGCCATCGAGGACCCCGAGGGGCGCGGCCCGCGGCTGTTCTTCCAGCGGGTGCCGGAGGACAAGGTAGTCAAGAACCGCCTGCACCTCGACGTCCGCGTGGCGCCCGGGCTGCTGGGGGAGGAGCGGATGGCGGCGCTGGAGGCCGAGTGCGCGCGGCTCCTGGCGCTGGGGGCGACACGGGTGCGCCGCCACGAGCCCGAGCCGCCCGTGGAGACCGGCTTCATCGTGATGGCCGACCCCGAGGGCAACGAGTTCTGCCTGGACTGAGGCCCTGCGGCGTGGTCGTGGTGCCCGTGTCCCCGGGGACGCGGGCACCCTTGTGTGTCCCCGCGGTGCTATCCGCACGCCGCGTGGCGGCCCCGGAGCAGCCGCGGGCTTCGGGCCCCGGCGTGCCGCTCCCGGCGGAGGCGTCCCGCGGGGGACACGCGCCCTCGGGCCCCGACCTCATCCCGTACCCGGCGACGACGGACCCGGTCGCTGTCGGCGGGCGCCCAGGAGCCGGTCGAGGACCACCGCGACGCCCTCGTCGTCGTGTCCGGGCGCCACCTCGTCGCTCACCGTCTTGAGCTCGGGGTGCGCGTTGCCCATGGCCACCGCGTACCCGGCCCAGGTCAGCATCGGGGCGTCGTTCGGCATGTCACCGAAGGCGATGGTGTCCGCGCCGGACAGCCCGAGCAGACCGGCGGCGTGGGCCAGCCCGGTCGCCTTCGACAGTCCGAGCGGCAGGATCTCGATCTCGCCCGGTCCGGCCTTCGTCGTGGTCACCAAGTGCCCGGCGAGCCGCGACGCGATCTCGTGCAACCGGTCCCCGTCCAGTTCGGGGTGCTGAACGTAGAACTTGCGCACCGGTGCCGCCCACAGGTGACCGGTGTCCACGGGGACAGTCGGCAGACCGTCGAGCGGGTCGGGACGGTAGCCGGGACCGGCCAGGACGGCGCCCTCCAGACCGGCCCGGTCGGCGGCCAGCGACAGCGGTCCGGTCACCGCCTCGATCCCGGCGAGGGCCGACCGGGCCACAGCGCGGTCCAGGACATATGACGTGAGCTCGCGGTTCGCGTCAGCGTCGTACACCTGGCCGCCCTGACCGCAGACGGCCAGACCGGTGTAGCCCAACTCGACCAGCACCGGCCTGGTCCAGGCGACCGAGCGACCGGTGACGACGATGTGCCGACCGCCGCGCGCGGCCGCCGCCTCCAGCGCCGCCCGGGTGCGGGCACCGACCGTGCCGTCGGAGCGCAACAGGGTGCCGTCCAGGTCGGTGGCGATGAGCTTGTAGGGCAGCTCTGGCGGTGTGTCTCGCGACGGGCCCGGTGGCACGGCCGTCACCGCTGGTAGAGCTTGCTGAGCGTGCCGATGTCGGGAAGCCCGCCGGACAGGTCGGGGCGGTCCAGCGAGGCCATGGGGGTTTCCCAGACCTCCCTGGCCGGTGAGCGGTCCGGCGGCACCGGGGTGATCGGGGCCCAGCCACCGTCGTCGGAACGCAGACCCAGCCGGGCCGCGACGGTACGCACCGCCTGCCGGGCGGCCAGCGGCGCCAGGGTGAGCTTGGACGGGCTGGCCACGACGGCCCTGCCGTCGAGCAGCTCGGCCCCGAACTCGTGGGCCACGGTGCCGCTGCTCGGCAGCAGCCCGGACTTGACGGCCGGGTAACCCGAGACGGCTTCGACACGGGCCAGGATCGCCGCGTCGACGACCCTGCTCAGGGTCAGCAGCACCCGGCGGGCCCACCAACCCGCGAGCTGGCCGGGGTCCCGGCCACCGCTGTCGAACGACTGGAAGTCGGAGACCAGCCAGGTGGCCCGCCCGTCGTCGTCGGCCCGGCTCGCGAGGAACAATCCGTGCTCCTCACGTTCCGGGAACAGTACGCTGACCGCGGGCAGGCGGCCGCGCAGCACCAGCATGTACGCCCTACGGAGCTGGACCGTGTCGGGCAGCCCTGAGCGGGCCAGCAACCCGGGCGTGCCCGCGCCCGCCGCGAGGACCGCGCTCCGGGCGCGGACGACCGCTGTGCCGCCGTCCGGCTCGGTGATCCTGGCGCTGACGCCGTCGCCGGACCGTTCGACGCGCTCGACCGCGCCCGGCCGCCTCTCGATCCCGGCCGCGGCCGCCTGCACCCCCAGTCCACGCAGGATGTCACCGACGTTGTACGTGGGTTCGGCGCTGCCGAAGCAGGCGACGGGCGTCCCGGACAGCCACCCCGGGGTGGACCGCGGACGCACGGCGAGCCCCGACGCCCGCCAGTACCGTTCGGCTCGGAGCACCGCGTCCGGGTCGGAGAAGGCGATGGTGGAACCGGCTGTCACCGGCGGTATCCGCGTGAGCAGTTCCCGCCAGTGCTCGCGCGCGCTGCCCAGCAGGGCCGGCAGGCGCGGTTCGTCCGGGCCGTACGCGTAGCCACGGTGCAGATAACCGTGTGACTGCCCGGACTGGCCCGCTCCGTCCGCCAACGGCTCGACGAGCACCACGCGGGCGCCGCGGCGGGCCAGGCCCAGGGCTGTCAGCAGACCGGTCACGCCCGCCCCGGCCACCATCACGTCACCGTCGCGCACCGGTCACCCCCGTGCGGCTCGGACCGGGCGCCGATGACCGGTTCGACCGCGGCGACCAGTCCGGAGACCGGCGACATCCGCACCAGCCAGCGCTCGCCCGACACGGTCTCCAGCAGCACCGTCTCCTCGTCGAAGCGGATCGCGAAGCGCAGCGGACCGAGCCCGGCCAGCAGCAACCGGTCCCGGCTGTTGCTGGCCTTGGCCATCAGATCACCGCTGAGCAGGCTGACCCGTACCTCCGTGGCGAGGCCGACGACGACCTCCACGCCGTCAACAGGCATCTCCGGACGCTCCCATCACGGCCAGCGCGGCCAGTGTCGCCGAATCCTGGATGGCCCCCGCCGCCGCCAGTTCCCGCAGCTGCGACCAGGACAACCTGCGGACCTCCATACCGGCCTCGAACGCGTCCCGGTCGGACTCACCGACATCCGAGACGTCGGCCGTGAAGGCGTGGCACGAAGACGTCGCGAAGCCGCTGCTCTCCGCGAACGTGACGAGGTGCCGCAGGCCGGTCAGTTCCAGACCGGTCTCCTCGCGCACCTCGCGCCGGGCGGCCGCCTCGGGTGACTCGTCCCCGGCCAGAGCGCCCTGCGGGAACTCCAGGCTCCGCGCGCCGCCCATCGTGGGCCGCTCCAACTCGACGAGGACGTAGCGGCCCTCCTGACGCGGGGCGACCAGTACCGAATCGGGCCTGCGGACCACGAAGTACGGACGCAGCGCACCGTCCGCGGTCTCGTACTGCCGGTGCTCGACCGCGAACCACGGGTTCCGGTGCGCGGTGCTCTCACTGACCTGGCGCATGGCGGCCGGGCTCATCGAAGCGGGGACAGGTAGGCCGCCGCGAGCGGGCCCTCGCCCCGGCACAACCGGCTGTACCCGTCGTTCAGCGCGGCGACGGTGTCCGCCGCGCCGGTGTCGTCGGCCGCACGTCCGTCCACGGTGTCCACCGTGCGCAGCCCCAGCAGCGTCCCGGCGAGCACCACCCGCGCCGTGTACAGCTCGTCCTGCTCGACCGGCCGCTCCTCGACCTGGTGGCCGAGTCCGCGGGCGAGGTCCAGCACGATGCGCTTGGTGATCGAGTCGAGGATTCCGGAGTCCACCGACGGCGTGGTCACCCGCCCGTCCCGCACCAGCAGGATCGCGGCGCCGTCGGCCTCGGCGACGTGACCGCGTTCGTTGAGGAAGAAGACGTGCTCCACGCCCTGCTCGACACGCTCGCGCTCGAAGACGCGGAAGTCGAGGTAGGAGCCGCCCGTCTTGGCGTGCGCCCCGATCGGCCCGCCGAAGCGCCGGTGTCCGCTCACGGCCGCCCGGACCTTCGGCGGAGTGCTGGGGCGGAACGGAAACCCGCCGATGTAGGTTCCGCCCTCGCTGTTGGGCGCCAGCGCCGAACGCCCCTGCTTGGCGTAGAAGGTCGGACGCAGGTAGACGTCCGAGCCGCCCAGCTGGGCGGCCACCTCGGCGAGCGCGCCGAACACCTCCGCCCTGGTCATCGGCACCGGGATGTCGGCCACCCGCGCGGATCGGAAGAGCCGGTCGAGGTGCGCGTCGCCGGCCAGCATCTCGTGCCGCTGCTCACGGGCGTTCCAGAACGCCGTGATGCCCTCGAAGACGTTGGCGCCGCGCAGCGCCAACTCGTCCCAGACGTGGACTCTCGCGTCCTCCCAGGGCACGCATGCCCCGTTGAACCACATCACGCGGTCAGACATCTTTCCCCTCTCCCTCGATCGGTTGTCGCCCGGCCTCGTCGCCAGCGGTCGCACGGCGCCCGGTCACGGGCGCGCCGCGGTCCCGGTGCGGGGCATGGGAGGCACGTCCACCGGTCCGGACGCACCGTTGCCGCAGCCGACCCGCGAGGGCGACGAGGCTCGTCGGGCTGCGCAGGTCCGCGACTCCGATGCCCTCGAACCCGCTGTCCCGCAGAAGGGACAGCACGCGGGGGACCAGGTGCAGGCGCCCGCCGACCGTCAGGTAGGTACCGGCCATCGTCGGACCGGTCAGCTCGTTGGCCCCGGCGACCGCGTCCTTGAGCGCCTGCTCGGCCGCGCCTTCCGGCGCCAGCATCGGCCGGTCCACACCCGAACCGGTGACCGTGGCCGCGTCCGTCCGGCGAATGACGAAGCGGTGCGGACTCAGGACGGCGTTTCGGCCGTTGTCCGTCGAGAGCAGGAAGTCGCGAAGCTCCCATGGCTGGAGATCCGCGCTGACGTAGGCGGTGAGCCGGCCGTGTTCCTCGCGCACGTCCGCGTGGTGGACCGCGGGATGCTCCTGGAGGCGTTCGGTGAGGAAATCCAGATCCACCCAGACACCGTCGACCCCCACCCAGCGTGCGCCCGGCCGCCAGGGGTCGGTCGCCAACGACTCGGCCTCCCCGAAGGCGAGGTCGCCGGACGCCGCGGCATGGACCAGGATCGCCTCCGTCAACTTGACGAGTCCGGCGCTGTCCCGGTCGCCCACGACGGACGCGTCGATGGCCGAGTCGATGTGCAGCCGCCCCTCGACGAGATAGGCGCGAAGGTACAGATTGCAGGCGTCCCAGGAATCGTTCGACCTGCTGGTGGACACCCGCGAGTCCGCCAGCAGGGCACGCGGATCACCACCCGGCTCCGCCGGTACCGATTCGATGCCTTCGAGCGTGCAGCTGATCGACTCGGGGCCGGGCAGGAAGGCGCCCCGCTCGGCCTCGACGCGTCCCGCGCGCTCATGGAACTCCAGGACGTCGAAGCTCATGTGCCGACCGGCGACGAGGACCGCCTTCTGCAACCGCCGCAGTACCTCGGAGAACGACGGCCTTCCTCGGAGGTCGACGATCAGCGGCATGTCCCGGAAGAGCGAAGCGACCATGCCACGGGTGGTGGGGTGTTCCCGGAACGACCAGGTCAGGTTCAGCCCCAGCCGGTCCCGGTGGAACTGGATCGCCAGCGCGGTGTACGCGGCCGCGGTGAAGATCGACGCCGGGGCCGTGGCGAGCGTCCTCCGCAGGGTCGCCAGCGCCAGGCCCGCGGCGGGCGATTCGAGGTCCGCGCGCACCACGTCGGCTCCGGGCCGGCCGCGGCTCACGGGGAAGACCGTCACCGGAAAGTCCTGGAGCGCGTTTTCCCAGTGCCGCAGGGAGGACTCGACACGGGCCCGGCCGCTCTCCCGCTCGTGCCGGGCCTGGTCGACGGGCTGCGGCGCGTTCGCGCTCAGGCGGGCGGCTCGGTGCTGTGCCTGCGCGGCCAGCAGTTCGGTGAGATCGGTGACGAGGATCCAGGCCCCTCCCCGGTCGGCCACGATGTGGGGGACGACGAATACCAGGTCTCCCCGCGCGGTACGGCCGAACCGGATCGGGGGTTCGGACGCGACGTCGAAAGGGGTCTCGGTGAAGCGGCGCAGGGCGTCCTCGCCCTCGACGCGGGGAAACGCCACATGGACGCTCTCGTGCACGCTCTGCCGTGGCCGCCCGTCGCCGTCCGCGTCGAACCTGGTGCGCAGAACCTCGTGCCGAAGCAGTAAGGCACTCACCGCACCGCTCACCGCCTCGTCCGACAAACCGTCCGGCACGGCGACGACCCAGGAGAAGATCGGGAACAAACCGGGGTCGCCGGTCTGGTACGCCAACCACTCCAGTTGGCAGAGCCCCGACTGCAACGGGCCCGTGCGCCGCACTCCCTCGGAAAACCTCACCAGCTCTTCTCCCACTCGGGCTCCCCCCGGTCGCAACATGGACAGCTACCTCCTCCGAGACCCCAGGCCCGCCGCCCCGCTCAGACGAAGTACCGGGCCTGGAGGCGGAACAGCTCGGCGTAGAGCCCGTCGGCCCGGCTCAGCGTGTCGTGGGTACCGGTCTCCACGACCCGGCCACCGTCCATCACCACGATGAGGTCAGCCGCCCGGGCGGTCGTGAAGCGGTGCGTGACGAGCACGGTCACACCGCCCTCCTGACGGCTCAGGTCGGCGTACTGCTGGAACAGCCACTCCTCGGCACGCGCGTCCAAGCTCGCGGTGGGCTCGTCCATGATCCGCAGCAGCGGCGCCCGCCGCATCGACGCCCGGGCGTTGGCGACCGTCTGCCACTGGCCGCCGGACAGCCCCTCCCCGTCCCACGACCCGCGCCCGAGCCGGGTGTCCAGGCCCTCGGGCAACGAGGCGAGGAGCCTGTCCCCACCGGCCGTCCGCAGCGCCTGGAGGATCCGCTCCGGGTCGTCGCGGTCCTCCAGCCACCCCAGCCCGACCGCGTCCCGCAGGGACATCTCGATACGCACCGGGTCCTGGAAGGCCGCCGTGATCCGGGCGCGCCACTGGTCCGGGGCCAACCGCGCGAGATCGGTCCCGTCCACCAGGACGCGCCCCTGCCCCGGCCGGTAGAGGCCGCTGAGCATCTTGACCAGCGTCGACTTGCCCGCGCCGTTCTCGCCGACCAGCGCCACCACCGAGCCGGCCGGGAGTTCGAGGTCGATGTCGCTCAACGCGGGCTGATCGCGGTTCCAGTACTGGAAACCCAGACCCTCCACCCTGATGCCGCTCTCCAGGCGGGCGGGCACCGCCGCCGGAGCGGTCGGCACGAGGGCCGCACGCTCCGCGTCGCCGTCCCGCACCACGTCGAGGAACGCCCGGGACGCGCGGAGCGACTCCAGCGTCCAGAAGGACAGGTTCAGCAGGCTCTGCACCTGACCGGTGATCTGGCTGCTGACGGCGACGGCCGCGACGATGAGGCCGAGCGGGGCGTCGCCGACCAGCCCGGCCCGCACCATCAGGGCGACGGCGGTCGCGTACGCCAGCACGAAGAGCAGCCAGGCCAGTGCGACCGGAACCCGGGACAGTCCGTCGGTCCGGGCGATGTCGCGGCCCGCGGAGTCCCACTCCCGGCGGTGCCTGCGCCGCAGCTCGCCCGCCAGCCCGAAGAGACGGGTCTCGCGACCGGGCGCGGCCGCCGTGGCGAGCGTGAACAGGTGACCGGCCAGCCGGGTCCTGGGCGTGGCGCGCTCCTCGGCCCGGCCGCGCCTCCTGTCCGCCGCCCGGGTGGCCAGCACGGCGGGGAGGGCGAAGAGCGGCAGCAGGGCCAGGACGGGGACGACCGACGCCATCAGGGCGGCCGAGGCGACCAGGGCCAGCGCTGCTCCGGCCAACCACATCAGCCGGTCGAAGCCCGGGCCGATCTCGCCCCGCGCCCCGCGTACCACCGCCGCCCTGTCGGAGCGGCTCGAACGCTCGTGGACCTCCAGCGTCGGCGTCGTGCCGACCGCGTCGACGAACCGGCGGTCGACGTGGCTCTGGATCTGCTCCTGGAGCCGGAGGCGGGTGAAGTAACCGGCGATGAAGGTGCCCTGGGTGAGCATGATGAAGACCGCCACACACAGCGCGATCACCACCAGGCCGCTGGCCGAGCCTCCGCTCGCCGCCTCGCTGAACAGTCCGATCGCCACGGCGAGGCCGATTCCGGTGGCCTGTTCGAGAATCGCGATCGCCACCACGATCAGGGAGCGGAACCCGTCGACGCGGGGTCCGGTCGTGAGGACGAAGCGCAGGGCGCTGATCATGACGATGCCTCCTCGAAACGCTTCGCCTGCAGGCGGAACAGCTCGGCGTACCGGCCGTCGGCGCTGATCAGGTCCTCGTGTGTGCCGTCCTCGACGATGCGGCCCCGGTCGAGCACGACCACCCGCTCCGCCTTGCGCACGGTCGCGAACCGGTGGGAGATCGCGATGGTCGTGGCCCCCGCGGTGAGCTCGTGGAACGTGTCGTAGAGCCGGGCCTCGGCGCGGGCGTCCAGGCTCGCGGCCGGCTCGTCCATGATCAGCAGCCGGGCGCCGTGCCGCAGGCCGAACAGCGCCCGGGCGATGGCGATGCGCTGCCACTCGCCGCCCGACGCGTCGACCCCGCCCTCGTAGCCGCTGGACATCACCGTGTCCCAGCCCTTGGGGAGTCCCTCGACGAACTCCAGCAGTCCGGCCTGACGCGCCACTTCCCGCAGGCCCTCCTCGTCGTCGGCGTGGGCCAGGGAGCCGAAGGCGATGTTGTCCCGCACGGTCAGCTCGTAGCGGCCGAAGTCCTGGAAGACCGCGACCACCTGGCGCTGCCAGCTCCGGCGGTTGGCGTCCTCGATCGCGGTCGCTCCGACGCGCACGCGGCCCCCGCTGGGAGCGTCCAGGCCGGCGAGGAGCCGGGCCAGCGTCGTCTTTCCGGCCCCGTTGAGGCCCACGATGGCGAGCGACTGCCCCTCGGGGACGTCGAGGTCGATGCCGTGCAGCACCTCGTCGGCGGCTCCGCCGTAGCGGAAGCGCAGTCCCTCACAGGAGACGGTCGCGACCGGCTCCGTCCAGGAAGCGGTGCCGGGTGCGTCCGGCGGGTCCTCGGCCGGAAGGGCGAACGCCTCGGCGGCCGCCTTGGAGCCGAAGCTGGTGCGCAGGTCGTCCTCGTCCGCCCGGAGCACCTGGAGCAGGGCACGCAGGGCCAGGCCGCCCAGCGCCAGGTCGCCCACCGTCGTGCCTCCAGTGGCGGCCCGCTGCGCCAGGTAGTAGAAGACCGAGGCGACCGTGACGCCGGTGACCACGACGACCACGACGACGAACACGCGGTGCTCACGCCGTCGCCGCCAGACCTCGGTCATGTTCACGCGCCACTCGGAGTGGTAGGCGTCGCGGAAGAAGGCCGTGAGCCCGAAGAGGCGCACCTCCCGGGCCGCGTCCGGCGTGGTCGGCACGTCCCGCAGGTAGGACGTGCGGCGCAGCTTCTGAGTCTGGTTCACGGTCTCGATGACAGCGGTCCGGTAGTTGCGGACCAGCCGGAGGTGGAGCACCACGAAGACCGCGAAGACGATGAGGCCCAGCCCCCAGGTGACCTGGGTGAGCAGCGCCGCGGAGCCGACGGCGGTCACCCACAGCGAGGCCTTGGTCGACAGGCCGAAGACCGCTTCCCCCGGCGGCATGTCGATGGTCCCCTCGCCCCGCGCCCGCCCGAGCCTGCCCTGGTAGGACGGGTCCTCCAGGTGGCCGACGGTCGCCGGTTCCGAGGCGGCCGCCATCACGCGCTCGCTCAGTCGGCCGGTGACCCGGCGGCCCAGGGCCCGTCCCAGGGCCGTGCGCGCCGACTCGGCGACGTGGGTGAGGAGGAAGAGCACGGCGATGAGGGCGACCCAGCGGTAGCACTCCCGCGCCGCCGGGCTGTCCAGACCCTGGCCGGCGGCCGAGGTGAGCCCGTCCACCAGTGCGCCGACCCCGATGGTGATGCCGACCGGGGCCGCACCGGCGAGGACGGCCAGCGCCGTGGTCAGGGCGGCCGTGCCCGGTGCCACGGAGAAGGAGTACCGGACCAGGGCGGGAAGCACCCACCGCGTGGCCGGGGGCGGGAGACGGTCGGTGTCCGCGGTCACTCCCGCCCCCGGTCGTCGAGGTCGCGGGCGGTCGTGCCCCGTGTCTTGCTGCTCGGCATGCTTTCCTCCTGGACGGCTGGGGGTGCTTCCTTCGCGGCCGGTTCCGGTATCCCGGACCGGCGAGGCGACGTGTACCCGGATGGTGCTACTGGTGTTCGTCTCACCGTGACGCGGTGTCGTGGGCTAATACGCTGGAACGGACCACCCCTGTCCGTCCGGCTGAGCGGAAGCGGCCGCGTACTCCTGGCGGAGCCTGCGTTTGAGCACCTTGCCGGTGACACCGACCGGGACCGATCCGGCGTCCGTCGCCCGGAGGTCGGTCAGCGGTGGACGGCCCAGACCGTCGAGGGCCTCGTTGGCCCGTGCCAGCATTCCGTCGGTGTCGTGGCCGTCGCGGAGATGGACCAGCGCGATGGCGCACACCTCGCCCGCACGTTCGGCCGCCACCACCACGCAGTCGTCGATCTCGGGGAGACGGGCCAGCAGGATCTCCTCCGTGAGGACCGAATAGACCGTCCCGTCGGCGGTACGAATGGCGTCGACCGCCCGGTCGACGTGGTAGTACCGGTCCGCGTCATCACGGAAGACCAGGTCACCGGAGAGCCAGTAGCCGTTCAGCAGGCTGCGGTAGGTCCTGTCCGAGTCGTTCCAGTAGCCCGGTGTCACCGTCGGTCCCCTCACACCGAGCAGCCCGACCTCGCCCGCCGCGGCCTGCGTACCGTCCTGCCGCAGGACGGCGACCTCGGCGAAGGGCTGCGGGACTCCGATACAGCGATGTGGCGCCGCGACCCCGGGGATGGTGGTCATGCTCAGCACGCCGCCCCAGCCGAGCTCCGAGGAACCGAAGCCGTCGACGAACACCGAGCCGGGCACCGGATCGGCACCGACCCAGTGCCGACCCCGCTCGACCAGCCGGGCGACGTGTGCTCGGTGTGAGGCGTCACCGACGCTGACCCAACGCTCGACCAGGTCGAGACCGGCCGTGTCGGCCTCCCGCAGCGCCAGATCGGAGAGCGTCACCGGAAAGCCGACCACGATGGTCGCGCCGTGACGGCCCGCCGCGGCGGCCACCGCCCGGCCGCTGCGGTCGGACATGAGCACCAAGGGCACCCCGGAGAGCATGGCGAGCAGCGCATACCCGATCGCCGACCCGTGCGACTGGGGAAGGGCGGACAGGATCAGCGACCTCGGGTGGTCCCGGAACCGGGTCAGGTGCGCACGGATACCCGCCATCATCTGTGCGTGGGCCCAGATCACCGGCTTCGTTGTGCCGGTGGTGCCCGAGGTGTGACAGATCAGGACGGGGTCTTCGGGGGAGTGCCGGAACGGCGACGGCACCCGTGCGTCACCGGGTGGAACGGTCGCACCGATCGACGACACCCAGAAGCGGTCGGCCTCGGGGTCCAAGGCACCGGTGATCCGCGACAGCCTGACCTCGTCCGTCTGGAGGCCGACGGGCGCGGTCGCCCGGAGGTGGGCCAGAGCGAGGTCGGGGTCCATCTCACCGTTGACCAGCACGGCGATGGCCCCCAGGCGGCTGAGCGCCAGGTAGTGGACCAGGTCGTCGGCGCCGTCCCGGAAGTAGACCCCGACCCGGTCCCGGGGGCCGACTCCGCGTCCGGCGTACCAGGCGCTCCACGCGCCGACGAGGTCTGCCAGCTCAGCCAGGCTCAGCTGGTCGCGCAGGGCCCCGCGGGCGTCGCGGACGGGCAGCTCCGCGTGGAGGTACGGAGCATGGACGTCCGGGCTTACCCGCAACGCGGTCTCCAGGGCGTTGCCCCCGCCCACCGCCGGGTCGGCGGCGATGTCGTGGCGTACGCCGGACGGGACGAAGGTGGCCCCCACGGTGACGTCCTCACTGTTTGTCATCGGGCACTAGCTCGAGAAGTTGGTAGTCGACGCCCGGGACGAGGTCCTGGGAGGTGCGCAGAACCGTGATCCGGCGGCCTGCCCGAGCTGCCAGTCGGCGCAGCGAGTCGTGGTCGCCGAGATCACTGAAGCCGAGCAGCAGCCGGCCGGTGGCGGTCAGCCGCGAGCGCGCTCCGGAGAGGTAGCGCTCGTGCGCCCGGTAGCCGGGGTCGAAGACGGCCCGCCGCAGCTGTCCGCGTTCGTCGCGGTCCGGTCGCGTGGCCGACCCGGTGCCGGCGCTGGCGTCGATGAAGGGGGAGTTCCAGAAGATCAGGTCGAACCGCTTCTCCGTCCCGATCCCGTCGAACACGTCACCGCGGTACAACTCGATCCGGTCGGACAGCCCGTGCCGCGCGGCGTTGTAGGCGGTGTTCGTGACGGCCACGTCGTTGATGTCGGTGGCGACGACACTCCTGCAGCCCTTCGCCGCGGCCGTCACCGCGGTCACGCCCGCCCCGCAGCCCACCTCCAGGAACGATCCACCGACCGGGAACGGGATCGACTCGGTGAAGAACCCGGTCGAGACGCAGTGGGTCGGGGCGAAGACTCCCGGCAGCAGGTCCCAGTCCCGGCCGTGAAGCCGGAAGGTGGTCGGCTCGGTCACTCCGGCAAGGGTGCTGTTCACCAGCCAGGACCCCCGCACCACGGCACCCTTCGAGGGCCCGGGCCCGCCCGAGGCCGTCACGGTGTCCTCCCGTCCGTCGGTCCGGGTTCCGATCGCACCAGGTCCGCACGGGCGAAGGACTTCACGGGGACGGGGTCCATCTCGACCGTGAGGCCGAGGACCCACTCGGCGCTCCCCTCGGCCAGGAGCAGACGGGACAGCTCCAGGACCTCCGCGCGGGCGTCACCGGTCACGGCCACACAGCTCACCGGGCCGGTGAGACGGTAGTCGCGGGCGATGTGGCCGAGGACGGCGGTAGGCACCACCTGGTAGAAGAGGATCGGGCTCACCCGGCCCTGGTCGACGTGTTCGACGGACAGCTCCAGGCTGGCCGTGTCGAACCTCTGCGAGCCGAGGACGATCCCGACCCGGCCGTCGGAGCCTTCGAGGAGGTGTCCGGACCGCGGGTCGCCGAGGCATTCCCGGACGGCGGCGTACACCAGGGGGGCGAAGTCCGACGCGAAGAATCCGGCCAGTGGCGGCAGTCGCGGGCCCGCGTGGGCTCGCGCGCTGGCGACGAGCTCGAAGCCGGTCGATGACGTCGTCATGCTCCCACCAGGAGGATCGCGGAGTTGACGCCGCCCACCGAGGAATTGAGGCTCAACGCCGAGGTCACCTCCACTTCCTCCGGCACGCTGACGTGCCGGAGCGGGTGGCGTGTGTCCGGCCGGTGCAGGGCCGCGGTCGGCGGCAGCACCGAGGAGCGCATCGCCAGCAGCGTGATGACCGCCTCCAGGGCGCCGCTGGCCTCCAGAGCGTGGCCCGTCGTGCTCTTCGTCCCGCTGACGAACGTCTTCTTCGTGTGCGGGCCGAGCGCGGTGTGCAGGCCGGCGGCCTCGGCGGTGTCGTTGAGGGGGGTGCCCGTGCCGTGGGCGTTGACATAGGTGAGTTCGTCGGCGCCGATACCGGAGCGGTGGAGCGCCTGGGTGACC
The DNA here is from genome assembly GCF_004217075.1 of Nocardiopsis sp. CNZ308. Taxonomy (NCBI): domain Bacteria; kingdom Bacillati; phylum Actinomycetota; class Actinomycetes; order Streptosporangiales; family Nocardiopsidaceae; genus Nocardiopsis; species Nocardiopsis sp. CNZ308. Next base: position 5,881,638 of record NZ_SHKJ01000001.1, read on the forward strand.
GCGGCGGCGACTCCGGTCCCTTCCGGATGGGGCTGCGCCGCGTGGTGGGCGTCGTCGGTCATGGCCCAGCCCGCCATGCGGGCCAGGGGCGGGGCTCCGCGCGCCCGAAGGCTCTCACCGGACTCCAGCAGTAGCATCGCACCTCCGTCGCCGAGCAGCACACCCTGACGGTCCTGGTCGAACGGGCGCAGCCGTCCGTCGGCGGCCAGCGCCCGCGCGGAGTCGAAGAGGCTGAACGCCTGCCGGTCGACCAGGAACGCTCCACCCGCGAGCACCGCCGAGCTGACACCGCTCCTGATCAGCTGCGCACCGTGGATGATCGCGTTCGCCGCGGCACAGCACGCGTTGACGAACGTGCGCCTCGGTCTTCCCAGACCGAGCCGGTCGGCCACCAGTCCGGTGAGTTCGGCGGGTGACTCCGGCTCGACAGAGGGCGCTCGCAGTTTGGTCGCCAGGACGATGGGAAGCGTCGCCGGGCTGGGCCAGCCGGCCATGTCGATCGCCTGGCTCGCGCAGGCGACCGCCACGTCGACCGTCCCCGGGGCGGATCCGGTGCCGTCCTTCTCCTGGTAGGTCGCCGCCTGATCGGTGCGGCACCGGGAGACGTCGAAGCGGGTGACCGGGCCGAACGCCGGCGTACCGGAGAAGACCCCGTCGACGAGGGCCTCCTGGCCGAAGCCGAAGGCGCTGAACACGCCGAAGCCGCTGACGTAGACCTCAGCGGTCATGCGTGCCCGTCCCCCAGGTCACGGTTGACGAGGGACACCAGGGCGCCGATGGAGTCGACTCCGGTCGTCTCGCCACTGATCTTGGCCACGACGCCGTGCCGCTCCTCCAACAGGTGCTGGATCCAGATCGCGGTGTAGGAGTCGATGACGAGCAGGGTGTCGTCGTCGACCACCTCCGGCAGGTCGACGCCCTCACAGTCCGCCAGGATGTCGCGGATCTCGTCCCTGCTGACCGCCTTCGCCCGGGGCTGTCGTTCTCTGCTGGTGGATCGCGGAGAGGAGCTGTGCTCGGTCACGGACGACCTTTCCGGTTGGTGTCGCGGGAAGTTTCTCTTGCAGGTAGTACCGCTTGGGGGCCTTCAGGGAGCTCAGCCGTTCCCGGCTCCAACCCGCGAGCTGGCGGTCCGTGAGCCCGTTACGGGCCGCCACATGAGCCTCGATCACGTCCTTGAACGTCACGACCGCGTGGGCGACGTCGGGGTGCTGTTGCAGCACCTGCTCGATCTCCAGCAGGTCGATCTTGATGCCGCCGATCGCGATCACGGAATCGGCGCGGCCCAGGACGCTGACCGAGCCGCTCGCCTCGTCGACCGTCGCGCGGTCGAAGGTCCGCAGCCAGCCGGCGGCGAACCGCGCCACGCCGTCGTCGACGAGGTAGGGCGTCTCGTCGAGCCGGACGTACAGCTCTCCGTCCGTCTCCCGGACGGTGATGCCGGGAGCGGGCCGACCGACGTGGGGAGCGGGGAAGCGGCCGGTGAGGTCGGCGGTGATGACGCCGACCTCCGTCATGCCGTACACCTGGCCCAGTCGGCATCCGCTGGCCAGCCGGAACCGCTCGGCCACGGCCGGGCCGGTCGTCATCCCCGCGCTGGTGGCGACGCGCAGTCGCGGCAGCCGGGGAAGCTCCGCCGTGCTTCCGAGCAGCTCGAAGTGCGTGGTCACTCCGAAGATCGCCGTGGGTTCGAGCGCCACCGCGGCCCGGGCGATCCCCCGGCCGTGCTGCGCGGAGGGTAGGAGGACCGGCATGCCCGTGGCCAGCCCGTACAGGATTCCGCCGATCAGGCCCCAGGTGTGGACCGGCGAGCACAGCAGGAGGAGCCGGTCGTCCCCGCCCGGCATGTCGTCGATGGCGGCGTACCGGTCGATCTCTTCGTTCAGCGACGCGGCCGACCGCCCCACCACCTTGGACTGCCCGGTCGACCCGGAGGTGAACTGTACGAGGCACACCTTCCCCGGAAGGGCGACCGCCCCGGTCAGCGGCACCACCTCCGGCTGGGACCGGCCGGTGAAGTGGGTCGTCCCGGTCGCGGCGCGCACGTGGAACGCCGGCGGGCACAGCCGTGTCAGGGAGGCGGACTCGGCCTCGGTCAGCCGGTGGTCCAGGAGCATCGCGCGGGCGTCCAGCTTCCAGATCGCCAGGAGCAGCGCGAACAAGGTGGCGTTGGGGGAGAGCTGCACCGCGACGCAGTCGCCCGGCCGGACACCGCTCGCCACCAGCAGGTCGAGGCACCGGTCGACCTCACGGTGCAGTGCCCGCCGGTCGATGGTCCCCGTTTCGTCGATCCACAGCGGATCGTCCGAGTCCACCCCGCACAAGCGGTCGCTCAGCTCCCGCGCGGACAGCACGGGTTCCGGTTCCGTATCCCCGTGCATCGTGAATCCCCCTGAGAGATCGACAATCCGCTGATGAAGTGGTGGTCGACGCCGACACCAACCCGTCCTCCGCCCGGACAGCTGGTTCGATTGGTCGGCTGAAGAGCCCAGTCGAAATCCAGCAATGCTTGGTCGGTGAAGCCCTCTTCGATAGACCTCGGCGGAGGGGCGCAGGATCGGAAACTACCCGATCGGATCTCTCCGCGACAACCTGTTTTATTGGCCTAAAGTGGCCGCGGACCCCGGAAACGGGGCAGGGTTCCGAGGAAGTCCGTGCTCCCGAAAGCCCTGCCTTTTGCGTTCCAGAAGCACCGCTGAACTGGCGGTTCACCGCCGGCGGGGCGTGACGCGACCGAGCCGGACTCCTGGGTGGTGATCGGGGCCCCGGGCCGGGAGGCGCTCTTTTGCGATCATGCGAACGCGTGTACCGTCAGGGCCGGAGATCTCGTACGCCGATGGGCTGTCAGCTCCGGAGGCCCCTGAGGAGGGGCAGCCACGCGGGGCCGTGCGTGTTCGGCGAACAGGGAATTGAACTGGTGTTATTCGAGATGGACGATATCGGGAAAGAGACCCGGAACGGGCTGGGTCGCTTACGCGACCTCGGGTTTTCCACGCGGCCGCAATATTGGTGACCCCGCCCGCCATGTTCGTGTGACCGGTCCGGGTATTGGTGGCGAATCCCCATCGGCCATGCCGGCCGTCCAAATCTCACTGGCCCTACAAGGAGGGTGTGTGCGCACGGCAGCACGACAACGCGGGATGTCCGTCGTCATTCCGGTCAAGGGCCGGGTACAGCTGTTGCGGGCCCAACTGGCCTCGCTCCGCTCCGCCATGGACCGCAGTCCCGAACCCGCGGAGGTCATCGTTGTCGACGACTCGGAACCGGCCGACGCCGCCAGTCACCGAGCGAACTGCCGTGAGTTCGGCGCCCGCTACGTGACCGGCCCTCGCCACGTCGGCGCGAAACGCAATCTGGGCGTCGAACAGGCCGCGTACGACCTGATCCTGTTCACGGACTCCGACTGCCGGGTGCCGCCGGACGTCTTCGAACGCCATGTCAAGACCCTGCGAAGCGCTGACGACTCCGTCGGGGGCGTCACGGGCCCCACCTTCGTGGAACAGGGCCGGGCGCCGGCGAACCGCGTCATGCGCTGGTCGAAGTTGATCAACGACGACCTGGAACGCCCGCGTCGATGCGCGAAGGTCACCTGGGCGACGGCCACGAACCTCGCCGTGCGCCGGGAGGTGTTCGAGGAGGTCGGCGGTTTCCCCTCCGAGAGCCTCGACCACGTGGGCGGTGAGGACTGCGACCTCGGCCTCAAGATGTCCGATGCCGGATACGCGATCGTGTGCGACCCCGAGGCGGTCGTCGTCCACGATCACGCCATCACGGACTCCCTCGCCACCGCGGGCCGCCGGCTCTACGGCTACGGTCGCTCCGAGCAGTGGGTGTGCAGTGTCCATCCCCGCCGCCGTCGGCTCGTGGTGAACGCCTTCACCGTCGGAGCGGCGGCCACCGCGGTCGGTATGGCGCTGGCGCCCCGCACCGGCGGGCGAAGCCTGCTGGCGGGGCCCGCGAGCCTCCTGGTCGTGGTGGGCCTGCGCGCCCGTCGGCTGCGCGATGACGACAGGTCCGCCAGCGGCTCCGCCGAACGCTTCGTGTGCGCGTCGGTCGACCTCATGTTCGACCTCGGCGGTTTCGTGGCGGCGCTCGAACTCCGCCGTCCGAGCATGTTGTTCACCGGCCTGGAACCGGCCGACGCCGACTGAGACCGGGAGCGCGGCCCGGCCGCCCGTCCCTTGGCCGGGAGGTGGACGGGGCCGCGCGAACACGCGACGGCCGGAGCACGGCGGTCCCTGGGTCCGCCATGGCCGGCTGTCGTTGTCCGGTGGCGTTTCACCGTGAAGACGGGGATGCGAATACATAATGATGACGAACGACGAAATGACCGCGATCATCGTCGAATGCACGGCCCTTCAGGCAATCGAGGGGCCCATCGGGTACGACACGAAAATATCCATCGACTCCTTCAGTTTCGTCTGGCTCCAGCATCTGCTTGAACAGCGCTTCGGATTCGACCTGGAGCAGCCCGGCCAGGACGTCCTGGAGACACTGGACTCGGCGCGTTCCGTGCACCGGTACCTCGCCGGGATCAGCCCGGACCACTTCGCCTCGGCGGACTGAGAAGAATCGTGGGACGAATCCGCCACCCCGACAACGCGCGCAAGGACGTTCCATGATGCGAAGGGAGAATCATGTGCGCTCAGATGACGCACCCGCATTCCATGCCACACCAGAATTCTCGGCGGCTTTCCGTCGCACGCAAGAACCGTTCGCGAGGGACAGCGGGCTCCACGGCGGCGGGGAGGAGCACCGGTGAGTGAGCAGCCCGCGGCCACCGCACTGAATTCCGAGTTCGAGACCGTGCTGCGCCGGTGCCTGGACGATCGGATCGCCCCGGAAACGCCGTTGCGGGAAGACAGCGACCTGACGGCTTTCGGTATGGACTCGCTCACCGTCGTCCGACTCCTGGTGACGATCGAGGACGTCTTCGGGGTGACGATTCCCGACGAGGAGCTCGCGTTCGAGATCTTCGCCTCGCCCGGCGCCCTGTGGACGGTTGTCTCCGGTCTCCTGGAGGAAGCCGAGTGAACCCTGAGCTGCTCCGGGACGTCGCGGAAAGAGTACGGCTGGTTCCTGACCGGCACCGGGTCTTCGATCAGGACACACCGACGGTTCTGAAGGTTTTCGGGATCGGTGCGCCGGTCCTGTCCGACCTGCTCGACCTCGGGCTCCCGCACCGTTCGTCGGGGGGCGAGCGGTACTTCGACAAGCTGGACCTGGAGAACGTCTCGCTCTCCCTGGGGCTGCCCTCGCCCCGCTACCTCGCGATGCGACGGTGGCCCGAGGTGCTCCGCGCCGTGGTGGAGCGCCGCCCGGTCCGCTACGACCTCGAAGTCGTCGCGGAATGCGATCCCGAAGCACCCGTCCATGTGTGTGACTTCCGCCTGCCCGCGGAAGTGCTGGCCCTGGGGACGGGGACGGACCCCGCTGTCCGCAGGCTCACGCTGAGCCGCGAGGTCGGGGCCACCGGCCGCCCCGGCGAGGCTCCTCGGGAACTGCGACGGATCCTCTCCGAGGTGTCCGGGTTCCGGTTCCACATCCTGCCCGAAGCCCTGTACGGCGACCTCGCCTTCGTCGCGGAGACCTCGCTCGCCGACTGCGAACTGGCCACCCGGTACCTCGCCCGGCGGGCGGCCGAAGAGGGTTGGGAGGCCCGGCGCAGCTTCGGACTGCTGCTGTCCAGCCCCTACTCACTGCCGCACTACTGGCCCGAGATCAAACTCGACGGGGTGTGGACCGCCTTCGACCCCCACCTGGTCAACAGCCTGGTCCGGTGGGGGGTGCTGGCGCCCTCCGCGGTCTCCAGCGCCCAGGTGCTGAACTCGGTCTTCTTCCGTGTCGCCGAGGACTGGATGCCCCTCGTCCAGGACGCGGGGCGCCCCGCGCGGGTGTCCGTGCTCACCCGGCGCCGAGCCCTGCCCGACGGCGCCGCGAGCACACGACCAGACGCTGAAGGGGACCGCCGATGACTGAGCTCGGGGGTGTCACCGCCGTCGTCAGCGCTGACGCGCGGGCTCGTTCCGGGGCACGCGCATGACGACTCTCCTCATCGACAACTACGACTCCTTCTCCTACAACCTGGCCCACTACCTGGGCGAGGTGACCGGAACCGAACCCACGGTCATCCGCAACGACGAGCCCGGGTGGCGGGTGGAGCACCTCGACGGTTTCGACAACGTCGTCATCTCCCCGGGTCCGGGGACACCGGGCGTCCCGGCCGACTTCGGCATCTGCCGGGACGTGATCGCGGCGGGCAGCGTCCCCCTGCTCGGTGTCTGTCTCGGGCACCAGGGCATCGCGATGCTCGGCGGCGGGTCGTTGGCGCTGGCCCCCGAACCCCGGCACGGCCGAAGGTCTCCGGTCCTCCACGACGGCGCGGGGTTGTTCGCCGGCATCCCGTCGCCGCAGGAGGTCGTGCGCTACCACTCGTGGGCGGTCGACCGCCTCTCGGACGATCTCGAAGCGCTCGCCTGGACGCCGGACGGGGTGCTGATGGCGCTGCGCCACCTCAGCCGCCCCCAGTGGGGGGTGCAGTTCCATCCAGAGTCCATCGCGACGGAGTACGGGCACCGCCTGCTGGCCAACTTCACGGAACTGAGCGCGGAATGGAACCTCCGGCACGGCAGGCGCGTGCGCGCTCGGCCGCCGTCGACGGCCCTCCCGAGCGCCCCGGAGGGCCGAGGGCGGGTGCGGTACCACCTGATGGTCGAGGAATTCCCCACGCCGTGCGACGCGGAACAGATCTACGAGGCGCTGTTCCTCGACCAGCCGTTCGCGTTCTGGCTGGACAGCAGTCGCCCCGATCCCCGGCTGGGGCGCTTTTCGATGATGGGGGCGGCCGACGGCCCCCTGTCGGAGGTGGTCACGGCCGACGTCGCCGACGGCACGGTCACCGTACGCTCGGGGCGGCACGCCCGGACGGAGGTCCGGCCGTTCCTGGACTGGCTGGACGACCGTCTGCGCGCCACCGAGGTCGTCGGCGGCGATGGGCTGCCGTTCGACTTCCGGGGTGGCTGGGTCGGCTACCTGGGTTACGAACTGAAGGCCCAGTGCGGCGCCCGCATGAGCCACCGCTCCGATACGCCGGACGCGTCGTTGCTGTTCGCGGACCGGTGTGTCGTCCTCGACCACAGCACCTCCAGGACCTACCTGCTCGCCGTGCACGAAGGGGACGGGGCGTCGGCCCGGAGCTGGCTCTCGGCCACCCAGGCCCGTATCCGGGCCCTTGCCGGTGCTCCCCGCACCTCGGCGGCGAAGCGGGAGCGGGCCACGGCGCCTGTGTCGCCGCGGCACGACCGCAGCGCCTACCTGGAACTCATCGAGTCCTGCCAGCGCGCCATCACCGCTGGCGAGAGCTACGAGGTGTGTCTGACCAACATGCTCGACGTGGAGTGCGCGCTGGACGTGTGGTCCGCCTACACCTCGCTGCGCCGGGACAACCCCGCTCCGTTCGCGGCGCTGCTGCGCCTGGGGGACCTGTCCGTCCTGAGCACCTCCCCGGAGCGCTTCCTGCGCGTCGACGCCGACCGGCGCGTGGAGGCCCGTCCGATCAAGGGCACCCGTCCACGGGGCCGCTCGGCCGAGGAGGACCGAAGGCTCCGGGAGGAGTTGGCCTCCTGCGAGAAGGACCAGTCCGAGAACCTCATGATCGTCGACCTGCTCCGCAACGACCTGGCCGAGGTCGCGACGACCGGTTCCGTGGCGGTTCCGGAGCTGTTCGTCGTTGAGACCTACGCGACCGTCCACCAGTTGACCAGCACCGTGACGGCCCGGCTGCGCCCTGACCGCAGTCCGGTCGACTGCGTCCGTGCCGCCTTCCCCGGCGGCTCGATGACCGGAGCGCCGAAGCTGCGCACCATGGAGATCATCGACCAGCTGGAAGGCCGGCCCCGCGGAGTCTACTCGGGTGCCATCGGGTACTTCTCGCTGTCCGGAAGCGTGGACCTGAACATCGCGATCCGCACCCTCGTGGCGCAGCCCGGTCGTGTCGGTTACGGGGTCGGTGGCGCGATCGTGGCGATGTCCGACCCGGCTGAGGAGTTCGAGGAGACCGCGGTCAAGGCCGCACCTCTGCTCTCGCTGCTCGGCACGCGTTTCCCGGAACGCGACACGCAGACGGCGACGAGCGGAGTCTGAGAAGGCACCGGGGAGGGTCCGCGCCGACCGCCGGGGCCCCTCCACGACGACGGCCGTGACCGACCCCGCTGCCGACGGCCCTCGTCCCCGCGCACGCGGAAGCCAGGCGGCGCGGGGACGAGTTCACCGGCGGGGGAGGAACGGCCCCGGGGCGCCGGGACCGCCGCGAACAGCGGTCGCAGTCAGCACCGGGCGCTCATCCCAGGGCCTCCCGCACCTTCGCGGGCCAACGCCCGGGGTCGGTCCCGTGCTGACAGAACAGCGCGTAGCTGATCCGTTCCAGGCCGATGCCCACACACGCCGAGTGCGCCGGCGAGCCGTCGGGCAGGCTGATCCGGAAGGGGCCGCCGAAGGTGGTCCCGTGCAGGTTGAACGAGCCCGCCGCGATGGTCCTGCCGGGTTCGACGGGGACTCTCAGCTCGTACTTCGTCTTGGTCAGGCGCTGGGCCAGAACCTGCTGCGGGCTGGTGTCGCTGCCGAAGAAGGGGTCGTTGGCCACCTCGACGTGCGCGGCGAGCGCGAGCTCGGCGGTCAGGTCGCAGACGGCGTCCAGGAACGCCTGACGCCGCTGGGCCACCGTCGCGGCGTCACCGAGGAAGACGATCTCACGGATGGTGAAGTCCCACAGCCGTTCCATCGAGCGGGCATAGGACGACTCGAAGCGGAAGGACTTGCCCCGCGAGGTGACCACCGCGTGGTCTTCCGGCAACGGCGCCCCTCGCAACTGGTGGTAGGTGTGGAAGCACATGGTCGGCGGCAGGCAGTACCCGGAGTGCGCCGAGTGCTCCTGCAGGTGCGCGGCGAGTCCGTCCGGGGTGGCCGCGTGGTCGGGCAGATCCGCGAGGAACGCGTCGTAGGTGTCGGTGTCCGCGTGCAGCCGACCGGCCGTGAACAGGTACTGCGGGAACGCCCCGAGGTAGCCGCCCGTGTGCAGTGACCGGGTGGATACCAGGGTGGGGTAGCGGTACTCGACAGCGCCGAACCCCATGGCGACGGCCCTCACCCGTCGGTCCACGGCCTGCAGCACCCCGGTCATGGTCTCGCCCAGGGCCACCAGTCCGGGACCCATGTCCTGTACGGTGCCCGCCGCTTCGAGCCGTTCGTAGGTGTCCGGCGTCGTGCGGTCGGAATGCGGAGAGGTCCACACGACTTCGCCCGTGCTCAGCCGCTGCGGTGCCACCTCGCGCCTGGTGATCAGGTTGATCTTGCGGGACAGCTCAGCCTGGTCCGCGTCGCCGACCGTGGTCACGTCCAGACCGATGATCTGGTCCTGGTCCGTGATCAGTTCGAACGTCTCGATGGCTTCGGAGGTGTAGTGGACACGGGACGCGAGTTCACCGCCCCGGGCGACCGGAACTGCGACTTCGAGGGGGATGCGATAGGCCGGCACGGCCCTCCTTCGGACGGGTCTGATACGGCGACGGGGGTCCCCCGGACCGGGCGCGGCGAGGTCCGTACAGGCCGCACCGGTGTGCCGGACCGAAGCCGTCACCGCCCGGAGCGGGCCCCTCGAAACGGTCGTTCCCCTCCCCGGCGGCGCGGCGACACTCGAACAGCTCGGTGGGGTAAAGGGTACTCGACCGGTCTGGTACGGGCTTCGCGGAGTTGGCGGTAACGGCGGTCCTGACGCCCCGGTCGGCCTGAGCACGCCCCCGCCGGCGGGACCCGTCCGAGGTGTCGGGCACGTGTCGGCCTCTTCGGCTCCCCGCGCTCCCGACGCGACGCCCTCCGACCAACCCGTTCCGGACCGGTCGCGCGGAACGCGCCCGTCCGTTCGTGGCGCGGGACGAGCCTTGTCCGGTGTCCCGCGGGGCACGACGCGGCCGGGGTGGCGCCGCGGCCCTGGGGCCCTGGCCCGGTACCCGGAGCGGACGGCACCGGCCGGTCCCGAGTGCGACGAGTGCGAGGTCGTGCGCGGCCGAAGGCAGGGACGGGCCCCGGGGCGGGTGGGTGGCGGTCCGGGGTCGGGTCAGGGACATCCCCGATAGCTTTCTGGCCGTGCGTGCTAGATTCTGGCCATGCGGTCAAAAAATGAACCAGGCGGACAGAAGCGGTCCTTCATCGAGGAGGCCCGCAGAGCGCAGATCACCGCGGCGGCGGTCGAGACCATCGCCGAGGTGGGCTACCCCAACGCCTCCCTGGCGCGGATCGCGCGCACGGCCGGGATCAGCAAGGGCGTGATCTCCTACCACTTCGCCGGAAAGGACGAGCTCATGGACCAGGTGGTGACCGACGTCTACACCGAGATCGCCGAGTCCCTCCTCCCCGGGATGCTGGAGCAGACCAACGGAGCCGACATGCTGCGCGCCCACGTGCGCGGCGTGGCCGAGTACGCGCTCTCCCACCCCGGGCGCATGGCCGCGCTGGGGGAGATCTTCACCCACGCGCGCAAGGCCGACGGCACCCCGCGCTACGGGGCGGCGGAGGCCGACGTCCTCTACGAGTCGCTGGAGGGCATGTACCGGTCCGGTCAGGAGAACGGCGAGTTCCGCGACTTCGACGTGCGGGTGATGGCGGTGACCCAGCAGACGGCGATCGACGCGATGTTCGCCTACTGGAGCGCCCACCCCGGCCACGACCTCATGGCGCACGCCCGCGAGCTGGGCGAACTGCTCGTGCGCGCCACCCGCGCAGACCGCCCCCCACCCCCGAACGACTGACGAGGACACCATGACGCAGCACGCCAGCCCACCCCTCCTCCCGGACCCCGCGCCGCCCGCGCGCGGGCGCCTGCACCACGTCGACAACCTGCGGGTCGCGCTGACCGTGCTGGTCGTCCTGCACCACGTCGCGCTCACCTACGGCAACATCCCGGTGTGGTTCTACCTCGAACCGGCCCAGGACCCCTCCGGCGGCCTTCTGGACCTGTTCGTCTTCCTCAACCAGACCTACTTCATGGGACTGTTCTTCCTGCTCGCGGGCTACTTCGTGCCGGGAGCGGCCGACCGCCGGGGCGGGCGCGGGCTGGTCCGCGAGCGCCTGGTGCGCCTGGGCGCGCCCTTCCTGCTGTTCGTGCTGCTGGTCCGCCCGTTCCTGGTGATCCCCAACTACGCGCCCGCCGTCGAGATGTTCGCGGCCGAGGGCGGCGAGCTGCCGTTCTGGCTGTTCCTGCTCGTGACCTACGACCCCGGGCCCATGTGGTTCGTCGAGGTCCTGCTGGTCATGACCCTGGCCTACGTGGCCGTGCGGAGCCTGCGCGATCGCCGCGCCCGGCAGACGGGCGCGGCGATCGCGCCCCCCGCGCGGCCCGCCGACACCGCTCCACTGCGCTGGGCGGTGCCCGTCGCGGCCCTCACCCTGGGCCTGGCCCTGGTCACCTTCGCCTGGCGTTACCTGGCCCCGGCCCCGTACTGGCCGATCGTGGGACTGCCCAGTCCCGGATTCCTGCCCCAGTACGTCACCCTGTTCGTCCTGGGCGTGCTGGCCTACCGGGGCAACTGGCTGGTCCGGCTGCCCGGCGCCGCCGGGTGGTGGGGCGCGGCCCTGGCCCTGACAGGCCTGGCGGCGGGAGCGGCGGTCACGGTCCTGCTGGGCGAGATCACTCCCGCGCCGGGCACCTGGCAGGCGCTGGCGCAGATCACGTCCGAGTCCGTCCTGGCCACGGGTGCGGTGCTCATGCTGCTGGTGGTCTTCCGGCGTTTCGCGAGCGGGAGCAACCGCCTCACGCGCTGGCTGTCCGACAACGCCTTCGCGGTGTACGTCCTGCACCCGCTGGTGCTGGTGGGACTGGGTGTGGCCCTGAGCGGTTGGGAGGCCAGCGCGCTCGTGAAGTTCCTCGGCATGGGAGCGCTCGCGGTTCCAGCTTGCTGGGCGCTGGCCACCGCCGTACGAGCGGTTCCCGGAGTCCGGCGGATCCTGTGAGGGACCGGCCGGGGCCCGTCTCCGGGAAATCCGGAGACGGGCCCCGGCCCGCGTGCGCGCCGGACTAGGGTCGGAGCGCGACCGACACGAAGGGACCGTGGTGACCAGCCAGAAGGAACGCATGCTCGCCGGTGAGCTCTACCAGGCGGACGACCCCGACATCCAGGCCGACCTCGTCCGGGCGGAGAGGCGCGCGGAGGCGTTCAACAACGCCTCCGTGGACGACCCGGACCGCCGAAAGCTCCTGGCCGACCTCGTGGGCGAGCTGGGCGAGGACGCCTGGGTCCGGCCCCCGCTGCGGGTGGACTACGGCTCCATGATCACCATCGGCGCGCGCACGTTCGTCAACTGCGGTGCGGTGATGCTGGACGTGGCCCCGATCAGCATCGGCGCGGACGTGCAGATCGGCCCCAACGTCCAGCTGCTCACCCCCACCCATCCCGTGGACCCCGAGCAGCGGCGCGACAAGTGGGAGGCGGCCGAGCCGATCACCATCGGCGACAACGTGTGGCTGGGCGGCGGGGTCATCGTCTGCCCGGGTGTGACGATCGGGGAGAACACCGTGGTGGGCGCCGGGGCGGTGGTCGTGCGCGACCTGCCCGCCAACGTGGTGGCCGTCGGCAACCCGGCCCGCGTGGTGCGCCACATCTGACCCGTCTCCGGCCTCGGGAAGAATTCCGGAGTGTCCTCAAGGGTCGTCGCGGCGCCGTACGCACCGCCCGGGAAACCCGCCCCCGTGTGCTGGCCGGGCACGGAGAACCGCCCCCCGGTGTGGCGCCACCGGGGGACGGGGTCTGTGGCGGCGGGAGCGGCCCCTTCCGGGGCGCCCGCCCGCAGGCGGGGGAAGGCTCCGTCCGGGCCTTCCCCCGCAACTCCTCTAGGACACCGCCTGTCCGGCGGAGATCCCCGCGGAGCCGTCGGCGGCGAACTGGGTCCGGTACAGCTCGGCGTAGCGGCCGCCCCGTGCCAGCAGTTCGGTGTGGGTGCCGCGCTCCACGATCCGTCCGGCCTCCACGACCAGGATGGCGTCGGCGGCGCGGACGGTGGAGAGCCGGTGGGCGATGACCAGCGCGGTCCGCCCCTCCAGCGCCTCGGCCAGGGCGGCCTGCACCGCGGCCTCGGAGGTGGAGTCCAGGGCCGAGGTGGCCTCGTCGAGGATGACCACCTCGGGGCCGGCCACCAGCAGGCGGGCGATGGTCAGGCGCTGGCGCTCACCGCCGGAGAAGCGGTACCCGCGCTCGCCGACCACCGTGTCCAGACCGTCGGGCAGGGCGGCGACGAGCTGGGCCAGGCGGGCGCGGCGAAGCGCGTCCCACAGCTCCTCCTCCGTGGCCCCGGGCCGGGCCAGCGACAGGTTGGCGCGCACGGTCTCGTGGAACAGGTGCCCGTCCTGGGTGACCATGCCCAGGGTGGCGCGCACGGAGGCGAAGGACAGGTCGCGCACGTCCACCCCCGCCAGACGCACCGCGCCCGAGTCCACGTCGTACAGGCGCGGGGCCAGCTGGGCGATGGTGGACTTGCCCGCGCCGGAGGAGCCCACCAGGGCGACCGTCTGCCCGGGTTCGATCCGGAAGGACACCCCGTGCAGGACCTCGCGCGGCTCGGCGGTGTCCAGGACGGCGACCTCCTCCAGGGAGGCCAGCGACACCCTGTCCGCGGAGGGGTAGGCGAAGGAGACGTCGTCGAACTCCACCGACACCGGACCGGCCGGGACCTCGCGGGCCTCCTCCCTCTCCTCCACCAGGGGCCGCAGGTCCAGGATCTCGAAGACGCGGCTGAAGCTGACCAGCGCGCTCATCACCTCCACCCGGGCGCTGGCCAGGGAGGTGAGCGGGGCGTACAGGCGGGTGAGGAGCATGCCCATGGACACCACCGTGCCCGCGTCCAGGCGGCCGGTCAGGGCGTAGAAGCCGCCCAGGCCGTAGACCAGGGCCAGGGCGAGCGCGGAGACCAGGGTCAGGGCGGTGAAGAAGACCTCCTGGACCATCGCGGTGCGCACACCGATGTCGCGGACCCGCCCGGCGCGGCGGGCGAACTCGGCCGACTCCTCCTCGGGGCGGCCGAAGAGTTTGACCAGGGTGGCGCCGGGAGCCGAGAAGCGCTCGGTCATCTGGGTGCCCATGGCCGCGTTGTGGACGGTGCGCTCGCGCTCGATCCTGGCCAGGCGCGCGCCCATGCGGCGGGCGGGCACCACGAACAGCGGCAGCAGCACGAGCGCGAGCAGGGTGATCTGCCAGGACAGGGCGAGCATGACGGCCAGGGCCAGGACCAGGGTGACCAGGTTGCTGAGCACCCCGGAGAGCACGTCGCTGAAGGCGCGCTGGGCTCCGATGACGTCGTTGTTGAGGCGGCTGACCAGGGCGCCGGTGCGGGTGCGGGTGAAGAAGGCGACCGGCATGCGCTGGACGTGGTCGTAGACGGTGGTGCGCAGGTCCAGGATGAGCCCCTCGCCGACCCGGGAGGAGAGCCAGCGCACCCCCAGCCCCAGGGCGGCTTCGAGGACCGCGACGGCGGCGATGAGCCCGGCCAGGAACAGCACGGGTTCCAGCGGGCCGCCTTCGGTGATGGCGGTGACGACCCGTCCGGCCAGGAGCGGGGAGGCCACGGTCAGGACGGCGGTGACCACGCTCAGGGCCACGAACCAGGCCAGCTGGCGCGCGTGGGGGCGGGCGAAGGAGGCGATCCGGCGCAGGACGGACAGGGAGAAGGGGCGCTGGTCCTCGCGGGCGTGCATGGCGTGGTACATGGAGTTCCACGCGGCCATTTCCATACTCATGGTCGTCCACCGGATCTGTCGGAGTTGATGCCTTGAACCGTAGAACCTCAATAAATGTTGAGGTCAAACCCCCGCCCGCCACCGCCCGGAGACCGCTGCGCGGGGAAGCGGGACACCCGCGGCCGACACCCGCGCACCGGATCCGGTGGCCGGATCCGCTCCCCGTACACCTCTTCTCCGGCCGCCGGCGCTCTGGTAGAACGGCCCGGTGGACCCCCAAGGACTCCTCGCGCTCCTCCTCCTGGCCCTCTTCTCGGTGTACTCGGTCCACTCCGGCTCCAAGGACCTGTCGGCGGCCCTGCGGGTCCGGCGCGACGCCCGGCTCCTGGACCGGACCGGCGTGCGCGTGCGGGGAGTCGTCACATCGGTGCACCCCCTTACCCGGAGTCCCCACGGCCACACCGTCACCGTGGCCTTCCGCGACGCCGAGGGCCGGGAGCGGGAGGCGGTCGACACCTCGGGGCTGGGCGGATACCTCGTCCGCGAGGGCACACCGGTCGAACTCCTGCACTCGGCCGACGACCCCCGGCTCGTCCGGGTGGAGAGCGCCGCCCTGCCCGGCTCGGCGTCCGAGCACTACCCGGTCCGCCTCGGAGGCCGCCCCGGCGGCGCGAAGGCGATCGCCGCCGCGGTCCTGACGATGCTCGCCGTGCCCGTCTTCACCGCGGTCGTCGTCACGTTCTCCCTGGCCGGCGGGGACGGCGGCGGTCTCCTGCGGTACCTGCCGTTCCTGTTCACCGTCGTCGGCCTCGTCATGCTCCTCTCCGCGACCGTGTCCGCGGTGCGCGACCGCGCGGGCGTCCGGGGCTACACCGGGGAGGCCGACGGGACCGTCACCGACTCCTGGCGGGCGGCCGGCAAGGCCACGGTGAACCGCCGCCGCGTGTACACCCACCCGTTCACCGTGCACTTCTCGGCCGGTGACGGGCGCGAGGTGCACCGCCGCTACCGCCGCTCCAGCACCTCCTACCGCCCCGTCACGGGGCAGAGCGCGCGGGTCAGGTACGACCCCGGGGCCCCGGCGCGCTTCTCCGTGCCCGAAGCCCACCGCTGGGGGTGCGGGCCCGGCGCGGTCATGGTCGTCGTCGGCCTGGGCTTCGTCATCATCGGAACGTTCGTCGGCCTCATGCTCCTGCTGTCGGGTTCCCTCTAGCCAGGCGCGTGGTTCCGTGAGCCGCCCCGAGCGGCGCGGCCGCCCGCCCGCCGACACCCGCTTTCCGGGTCGAACGGCGGGGGTGCGCCGGGCAGCGGGCCTCACACGCCCGTGACCACGGGCTCGGTGTTCCGACCGTGCTGTCGCGCGGTCTCCTCCCGGCGCGGCGCCGCGGTGTACACGCCCACGCAGGGGTCCTCGGGGGCCAGCAGCAGGGCGCGGCCGAGCGTGGCCCGGGTGTGGGCACAGGCGCGCGCCACCAGGGGCAGGGTGAGGGCGAACAGCACCCCGGTGAGCATGTGCGCCGCCGTGGTCGCCAGCACCGGGTGCTCGGGCACCAGGTAGGTGCCCACGTCGGTGTAGCCGGGGATGGTGTACAGCGACCAGCCCCACAGCGGTTGGAGCAGCCCGGCCAGGGCCCCCGCCCACCAGGTGGCGGTGAGGCAGAAGCCGACCACGGCCACGGGCGGGAGCACCAGCGCGTGCAGGGCGTCCAGCCAACTCTGCGGGCAGGTCAGCGGGGTCAGGGCCCGGCGCAGGGGACCGGTTCCGGGGGCGGGGGAGCGGTAGGGGCGGCGCGCCACCGGTCGGCGGCCCAGATCGGCCAGGCGGACGCGTTCGACGTGGGCGAACCCGCGTGCGGCGTACAGGGTGCCCGTCATCAGGAACAGGCCCGCCATGACGACGGCCGTGCCCGCCCCGGCGGCCAGGCCCGTCAGGACGACCACGAAGGCGATGAGGGCCGACGGAAGGCCCAGGAGGGTGTAGCGGGTGTCGGCCAGGAGCCGGGCGACGGGGTCGCGGGTCGTGTCCATGGCCCCGAAGTTACGCCCGGCCGCGCCCGGGGTCAGGGCGGTACGGGTGCGGACCGGGGGTGGTGCTGGCTCCACCCCGCGTTGGCGCCGCCGCGCCGGGGCCCTCGGTCACAGACCGCCCAGCAGGACGGCGGCCTCCAAGGTGACGGGTCCGAGGCTGATGCTTCCGTCGAAGACCCCCGCGAGCCACAGCCCGTGCCGCAGGACCAGGAAGCCGACGATGCCGATGATCCAGCCCAGGGCCTCCCGGGAACCGGATTCGACCTTGGCGCGCCAGCCCTCCATCCGGGGCCGCAGCCGCTCGCCGAAGGCGCGGTGGGCCAGGTAGAGCAGGATCGGCGGGAGCACCATGACGACGTTGTAGGCGGCCAGCAGCGGAACCCAGGCCGTGGCGGAGAGCCCGGCGGTGGTCATGATGCCGATGGCGCCGAAGTAGGGCAGCGCGGTGCCGCCCTCCAGCAGGCCGGTTGCCAGGCCCAGCGCGACCACCGCGCCGGTGCGCAGCGAGGCGGGCCTGCGCTGTCGGCGCGGTCCGCTCGGCATGAACAGCGCGTAGGCGAGCATGCCCCCGCCCAGCACCACCATCGCCCAGCCCAGGACGGGGCTGTCGGCGAGGTCGTCCAGGGCCTCGAACGCGAAGCCGAGGCCGAGCATGAGCGCGCAGCCCAGGGTGAAGTAGAAGGCGGCGACGGTGGCCAGGTAGACGAACAGGGGGCGGGCCACCGACCGCGCCCCGCTGAGTAACACGTACAGCGAGACCCCGATGGTGGCGGGGCTCAGGGTGTCCAGCAGCGCCAGTCCGGCGACCGGCAACAGCACTTCCAGGGACGGCATCGCGGTCGCCCTCCGCTCTCGATTTCATACGGCTGTGCTAAATAAAATAACACACATGTGCTAGAAAGGGGAGGTGCCCAAGATCGTCGACCACGAACAGCGCCGCCGGGAGCTGGCCGAGGCCCTGTGGCGGGTCATCGCCGACTCCGGCCCGGCCGCCGTGTCCATCCGCTCCGTCGCCGCCGAGGCGGGCTGGTCCCCCGGAGCCCTGCGCCACTACTTCCAGACGCGCGAGGACCTGCTCGTCTTCGCCATGAACCTGTCCGAGGAGCGCGTCACCGCGCGCGTCACGGCCCTGAACGGCACCCAGGACCCGAACACCCCGCTCCTGGACCGCATGGCCGAGTACGCCGAACAGCTCCTGCCCCTGGACGCGACCCGCCGCGCGGAGTACCGCGCCTGGGAGGCCGCCGGGCTCCTGGGGGAGTACGACCGCGACCGGGAACAGCACTGGAACAGCCAGCGCAGGCTCTACCGGCTCCTGGTCGCCGCCCTCACCGGGCAGCCGGTGGAGGACCCCTTCCAGCCCCACCCCGACCCGTGGGTCGAGGAGTGGTCCGGGTACCTGCACACCCAGGTGGACGGGCTCGCCCTCCAGCTGATGGTCACCCCGGGCATGAAGGGCCCCGAGGAGGCGCGGCGGGAGCTGCGCGCCTTCCTGGC
Organism: Nocardiopsis sp. CNZ308; assembly: GCF_004217075.1. Taxonomy (NCBI): domain Bacteria; kingdom Bacillati; phylum Actinomycetota; class Actinomycetes; order Streptosporangiales; family Nocardiopsidaceae; genus Nocardiopsis; species Nocardiopsis sp. CNZ308. The sequence goes on from NZ_SHKJ01000001.1 coordinate 5,899,882, forward strand.
CCGCACCGAGGAGGCCTGGCGGCACCACCAGGCCTCCTGATCGCTCGGCGTCCGGGGGGAGACGGGAGCACGGACGGCCGGGCGGTGTCACCTGGCGGAACCCTCCGGGGGGTCTTCGCCGCACACCCCGGCCGCGGGAGGGTCAACAGCCCCCTCCGCCGCCGTCACCACCTCCGCCGGACCCGCCGTCGCCGCCGCCCCGGTGGCCGCTGTCCGAGCGGCTGTCGCCGTAGCGGAAGTCGTCCACGATGGAGATGACGCAGACGACCAGCGGGACCACGCCGACGACACCGATGACCACCACCGCCAGAAGCACGTCCAGAACGCCCATGCCCGTATCCTCCCCGCGCACGGCGCGCGGCACCCCGGGCGCTCCGCCCGGGCGGAGCGTCAGACCAGCCAGCGGCCATCGCGCATCAGCTCGCGTCCGGACATCTCGTTCACCTCGCGCCAGGCCTGGACGCGGAGCGGCGTGATGCGGAACCAGAGGTAGGGGGCGGCCAGCGCGCGCGGGTCGAAGCCCGTCCTCCCGGCGAACCGGTCGCCCCGCTCCCGCGTCAGCGCGTCGATCCCGAGGACCTCGACCCGGCCGTCGATCATGGTCACGTCGCGGGTGCCGCCCAGCCCCAGCCGGACGGTCCGGGTGGCGGCCAGGTTCCTGCCGGTGGCGCTGTCGGCCGCGGTGGCCACCAGCAGCGACTCGCCGTCCCAGTCGAAGGACAGCGGCACCAGGTGGGGTACGCCGTCCTCCGAGGCGCTGGCCACCCAGACGTCGACGTCGCGGGCGAGCCGCTCCTCGGTGTCGCGGCGGCGCCGTGCGCCGGGGCGGGGCTCGGCGCCCGCCGGACGCGGCGCCGTCGTGGTCTCCTGGGCGTGAGAGCTGGTCACGGTCACTCCCCGTGGTCGTGGTTCGCGGTCGGCCCGGCGGGTTCGGCCGGGTGCGATCGCCGTGGTCCCAGCCTCCCCGGCCGGGGCGCGGACCGCCTCCGTGCCGGCCACGGAAACCACCACCCATATTGACTCCCTCTCCTGCCTGAAGGCTGGAGGTTCCGGAACCGCCTACCAGTGGTTCGAGGCCGGGGCCTCGTCACGGGTCGCCCCGTGGCCTTCCTGCTTCGTCGCCGGTCGCCCCGTCCGGGAGGACTCCCGTTGAGGTCTCACACCAGCTCCACAGGCAGATGCCGCCAGCCCGGCGGCCCTGAGGTTGTGCGCCGCGTTCACATCACGGTCGTGAGTTTGGCCAGGGTCAGGTGACCGTCGCGGTAGCGGAAGGCGGACCGGGTGTACTCCGCCGAGGCGCGGGACTTCTTCTTCGACGTGAACCGCGGATACTTCGCGAGGCGGTTGAAGAAATTGCGAAAGGCGGTGTGCAGGTGACGCAGCGTCTGCTGGAGCGGGACGCAGGAGACCTCGCTGAGGAAGGACAGCTCCTCCGTCTTCTTCCAGGCGGTGAGCATCGCCGAGGTCTGGGAGTAGCCCATCCGCTCCTGACGCTGCTGCCACGCTGCGCTGCGTTCGGCCAGGGCGCGGTTGTAGACCGGGCGCACGCACCCGAACGTGCGCGACAGCTCAGCCGCCTGCGCATCGGTCGGGTAGAAACGGTACTTGGACGCCCGCTTCACGCTCTTCCTGATCGTGGCCCACACCGTAGCGACCGCTCCGCGACCGCATGAGCCAAATCCAACAGAAAGCCACAGAAAGGAGAGGGCGTTTCCTCCCCGCCCTGAAGGACGGGGTGTCCACGCCCAACCAACAGATGAGTTCGGTGTCCAGTCCAGTGGTCTCGGCTCGGGAAGCCGAAGTACTCGCCCTGCTCGGAGAGCACCTCAGCAACGCGGAGATCGCCGCGCGCCTGGTCCTGTCGGTGCGCACCGTCGAGTCGCACGTCTCCTCGCTCCTGCGCAAACTGGCGCTGCCGGACCGGCGGGCGCTCGCCCGGCACGCGACCTCCTCCGCCCGCGCCGAGCGCGAGCGAACGGCGCCCGCCCTGCCCGCGCCGTTGACGTCGTTCGTCGGCCGGGTCCGCGAGCGCGGGGAACTGGCCGGGGCGGTGACGTCGCACCGGCTGGTGACCGTGGTCGGCCCGGGCGGGGTGGGCAAGACGCGCCTGGCGCTGGCCGTGGCGGCGGACGTGGCCGACGACTTCGCCGACGGGGTGTGGTTCGCCGACCTGGTCCCGGTCACCGAACCGGGCCGCGTGGGGGCCGCGGTCGCTGCGGCCGTGGGCGTGGGCGAGCAGCCCGGAAGCGGCGTCGACGACACGGTCCTGGCCGCGCTGGCGGACCGCCGGGCCCTGCTGGTGCTGGACAACTGCGAACACGTGCGCGACGGGGTGACGCCGTTCCTGGAGCGGCTGCTGGCCGCCTGCCCGCGGCTGCGGGTGCTCGTGACGAGCCGGGCCCGGCTGATGGTGCCGTTCGAGCGGGTCCTCCCGCTCCCGCCGCTGTCGCGGGACGGCGGGGAGGAGTCGGACGCGGTGGCCCTGTTCATGGACCGGGCGGCCGTGGGCGGCTGGCCTCAGGGGCCCGCCGCGAGCGAGGAGGTCGTGGCCGTCTGCGAACGGCTCGGCGGCATGGCGCTGGCCATCGAACTGGCGGCGGCGCGGTGCTCGACGCTGGGGCTGGACGGCCTCACCGCCGGGCTCTCCGACCAGCTGCGGGTCCTCACCGGCGGATCCCGGGCCGACGACAGGCACCGGTCGGTGCGGGCGGTGCTGGACTGGAGCCACGACCTGCTGGAGCCGCGGGACCAGGCCCTGCTGCGCCGGGTGTCGGTGTTCGTCGCGCCGTTCACCCCCGAGGCCGCCGCCGGGGTCGCCGGGTTCGCCCCTCTGGACCCGGCCTCGGTCGTCGACGGGCTCGGCAGGCTCGCCGAGCACAGCCTGCTCTCCGTGACACCGTCCGCGACCGGCACCCGCTACCACGCGCTGGAGACCATCCGCCAGTACGGGGCGGAGCGGCTCGCCGACACCGGCGAACTGACGCGCGTCCGCTCCCGCCACCTGGACTGGTGCCTGGCCGGTGCGGCCGACCTCACCGCGACCGCGGGCGCGGACTGGCGCGCCCGGTTCGACGCCGTGGCGGAGGACATGCGGGCCGCCCTCACCTGGGCCTGCGACCAGCCCGAACAGCGCGCGGACGCCCACCGTCTCGCCCGCGCCGTGGCCGAGCTGTCCTTCACCCGCACCCTGCTCGGCGAGGCCCAGCAGCGGTTCGAGCAGGCGGCGCGGCTCGCCGACACCGGAGACGTCGCCGACGCGCTGCGCCAGGCCGCCGCGGTGGCCGGATGCCGCGGCCTCGACGACGACATGTACCGCCTGCACCGCGCCGCCGCGCACGCCGCCCTCCGGGCCGGGGACACCGCGGGCGCGGGCCGCGACCTGGCGGCAGCCGCCACCGTCGCGTACCGCTTCTCCAGCTCGTTCACGCGGCTTCCCGCCGTGGAGGAGGTGAGGGACACGCTCGCGCGGGCGCGGGAGCTGTCCGGCGACGCCCCGGCCGCCCGGGCCGCCGTCGCGCTGGCCGAGGCGGCGGTGGTCGCGGACGCGTTCGGCGCGGTCCAGGGGGATCCGGACAACACCGCCGAGGAGACGGTCGAGAGCGCCGAACGGGCGGTCGCGCTCGCCCGTGGCGCGGGCGACCCGGTGGCCGAGTCCGCGGCCCTGGACGCGCTCTCGGGCGCCCAGAGCTGGGCCGGGAACGCCTTCGCCGGTGCGGCCGCCTCCCGGCGCAGGGTCGACATCCTGGCCTCGCGCCCGCCGACCCCCGCCAGCACGCACGAGCTGATGGACGCCCTGGCCATGGCCGCCGGGACCTCCCTCGGCGTGGGGCGGCTGCCGGAGGCCCGCCGGTGGGGCAGGCGGCTCGCCGACCACCCGCTGCTGGCCGAGGCGGGACACAGCGCCACGTCCTGGCTCCTGGTGGCGGACGCGTTCAGCGGCGACGTCGGCGGGGTGCTCACCGGCAGCACGAGGTTCCTCGACGCGTGGGAGCAGAACGGCCGACCGCGGACGCGCTCCCTGGGGCCCGCCGCCGCGTCGGTCGCGATGGTCCACGGCCTGCGCGGCGACCACGACGCACGGGCGGACTGGCTCGCGATCGTCGACCGGGCCGGGTCCGAGGCCGACCACCGACTGGGCTACGGCGCGGTCTTCGACACCATGGTCCTGCTCCACCACGGGGACGCGGAGTCGGCCCTGGAGCGCGTCGAACCGGAGCCGGACCGGGTGTGGAAGTGGGTGTGCTGGGTCTGGCTCCACTGGTACGTGGCGCTCAGGGCGGAGGCGGCGGTGCTCGCCGGGCACCCGAAGGCCCGGGAGCGGATCGCCTCCGCCCGGGCCGTGGTCACCGGCAACCCGGTCGCTGGGGCCCAGGTGGACCGTGCGGAGGCGCTGCTCGACGGCGACCCGGCGGGGCGGCTCGCCGCCGCCGCGGCGTTCGACGCGGCCGGTTGCCGCTACCAGGCGGCGCGCACGCTGGTGCTCGCCGGGGGCGAGCACACCGCCGCCGGCGGGGCCGCGCTCACCCGCCTCGGCCTCACGCCCGGCCGGTGAGCGCGCGGGAGCCGGGACCGGTGACCATGTGAACCCGGCGGCCGCGCCTCAGCTCACCGCACGCCTCACCAGCTCGGCGATGCGCGCCTCCGTCTCGTCCGTCACCTCGGTCAGGGCGAAACCGGTCGCCCACATCGTGCCCTCGTCCAGCCGGGCCAGGTCGCTGAACCCGAGCGTCGCGTAGCGCGTCCCGAACTTGGCCGCGCCCTGGAAGTGGCAGACGACCTTGCCGTCCAGCGCGTAGGCGGGCATCCCGTACCAGAGCTTCGGCGCGAGGGCCGGGGCGTTGGCCGTGACGACGGCGTGGACGCGCTCGGCCATGACCCGGTCCGAGTCCCGCATCTCGGCGATCTTGGCGAGCACGTCGCGCTCCGCCTCCGCCGCCTTCTCCGCGCGCGAGGCGCGGCGCGCCGCCTTCTTCTGCTCCCGGGCGTGGTCCTTCATCGCGGCCCGTTCCTCGGCCGAGAACCCCTCGTACGTGCCGGTGGCGGTGCTGGTCATGGTCACTCCCTCGGTTGTGGGCCGCGGTCGGCCCGGTGTGTGCGGCCGTGCCGGCCTCCGTGTCCACAGCCTCTCCCGGCGGGGGTGCGCGGCGCCTCCGTGCTGACCACGGAAACCACCACGGACCACGGGGTCGGTGACGGTCCCGCGCTCGCACGGCGTCGGGATCCCCTTCCGCCGCGCCTCCCCCGCACGGTGTTCCTCCGCCGCCGTGTTCCGATTGCCCCTTGCGCCCCTCTTGCCCCAGGGGTCCGTGTTCTTCGCTATGTCCAGTGGCCGATACTGGGGGGTGCCAGCGGCCGGAACCAACGGGGGAGATGCGTGTGACCACCAGCAGTGAGACGGCTTCGGGGCCCTGGACCGACCTGGTCTACAGGACCGCCGTCACCGATGACGTCCCCGCGCTCGTCGAGCTGGTCAACTCCTGCTACCGCGGCGACTCCTCCAAGCAGGGCTGGACCACGGAGGCCGACCTGCTCGACGGCCAGCGCGTGGACGCCGGGGGCATGGCCGAGCTGCTGGCGCGCACCAACACGATCGTGCTGGTCGCCGAGGCCGAGGGTCGGATCGTGGCCTGCTGCGAGCTCCAGCGCGGCGTCAACGGCGCCTACTTCGGCATGTTCTCGGTGCGGCCCGGCATCCAGGGCGGGGACCTGGGCAAGCGGGTCCTGGCCGAGGCCGAGGACACGGCGGTGCGCGAGTGGGGCTGCCGCCTGATGCGGATGAAGGTGCTCAAGCAGCGCCCGGAGCTGATCGCCTGGTACGAGCGCCGCGGCTACACCAACACCGGCAAGACCGAGCCCTTCCCCTACGGTGACGCGACTTTCGGTCTGCCCAAGCGCGCGGATCTGGCATTCGTCGAGCTCACCCGGGAACTGCCCGCCCCCTGACCGGGGCGCGGCCGGGCGGGGTCCGGCCGCGTCAACCCTGTTCGAGGTTGGCCGACATCCGCTCCAGCACGTCGACCGCGGTCCGGTACTCCTCGTCGCTGATCCCCCGCGAGATACGGCGGCGGGCCTCGTCCACCCTGGCGAAGAGGGCCTCGTGCGCGGCCTCTCCCGCCGCACTGAGGCTCAGGGAGACCAGGCCCTCCACCCAGCCGCGCCGGCGCAGCTCCTCCACCACCGGGGTGACGCTGTACTCGTCCTCGTCCAGGAACGCGGCGAGCCTGCGGTCCAGGTCGGCGATCGTGCCGGGGTCGGTGTGCAGGGAGTGGAGCACCTGCCAGTGGCGGCGCCCCAGCGACTCCGAGGCCAGGGTCCGGTCCAGGTCGTTCTCGATGAGCCGGTCCAGGTGCTTGAGCCAGTAGCCGATCGGCAGGTCGGACATGGTGCTCCTTCCAGCGGGGACTGCGCGGGCGTCCACTCTTCGAGACACGTCGAAGATAGATCGCCGCACGGCGCACCGCCAACGACCGGCGGCGGTGTCGGCGCGGGGTCCCCGGCGCGGCGGGCGGCGCTCGCCCGGGCCGGGGAGTACCCGTGGCGGGTCAGGCCCGGCACAGGATCGCGCCGCGCGGGACCACGAACACCCCGTCGGGGTCCCGGCTCCAGGCCGTCCAGCCCGCCGAGATGCGCTCCAGCTCCTCCCGGGTGGCGTGGCCCTCCGCGACCGCCTGGCGGCCCATGTCCGACTCCAGGATGCGCCGGGACCACATGCCGCCCCACCAGGCGCGGCGCTCGGGGGAGGAGTGGTTCCACACCTCGGCCACGTAGGTGACGTCCTCGAACCCGGCCTCGCGGGCCCAGGAGGCCATGCGCCGCCCCGCGTCGGGCTCGCCGCCGTTGGCGCGCGCGACGCGCTGGTACAGGTCCATCCACGCGTCCAGCTCGGGCAGGCGCGGGTACCAGTACATACCGGAGTAGTCGCTGTCGCAGGCGGCCACGACCCCGCCCGGCCTGGCCACGCGGCGCATCTCGGTCAGGGCCCGGACCGGGTCGGCCACGTGCTGGAGGACCTGGTGGGCGTGGACGACGTCGAAGGCGTCGTCGGGCAGGTCCAGGTCGTGGACGTCGCCGACCCGGAACTCGACGTTGTCGACCCCGGCCTCCCGCGCGCTGGCGCGGGCCAGTTCGACGGCCTCGGCCGAGGCGTCCACGGCGGTGACCCGCCCGGGGGCGACCCTGCGGGCGAGGTCGGCGGTGATGCTGCCCGGGCCGCAGCCCACGTCCAGCAGCGAGCGGCCGGGGACCATCCGGTCCAGGGCGTAGGCGGCGGAGTTCTCCGCGTCGCGCCAGCGGTAGGAGTCGGTGACCGTGGGGTGCTGGCCGTGGGTGTAGCGCGTCATCGGAACGCCCTCTCGTGGGTCGCAGGCGGGAGCGAACACCTGGGACCCTACACCGATATCTCTGTGAATGAGATTCAATTCTCGCTATATGAGACAAGAAATGGGGTGCCCGGTTCGGAAGGGGTTCCTCCCGGGGCCGCGGAGGCGGCCGACCACGGAACGGGCGAGAGGGGCGAAACTCCTGGGAAAAACCCCGCCCGGGCCGATGAGTTCCGCCGCCCGGACGCGTCATCACGGGTAGGGCGGACGCGCGCAGGGCCGCGCCGCACACCGAGAGGACCAGACCATGACACGGCTCAACAAGATCACCCCCTGCCTGTGGTTCGACACCCGCGCCGAGGAGGCGGCCCGGTTCTACGTGGACCTGTTCGACAACTCGCGCATCCTGCGGGTCCGGCACTTCGGCCCCGACGGGCCCCGGCCCGCCGACATGGTGCTGACCGTGGACTTCGAGATCGACGGCCAGCAGATCACCGCGCTCAACGGGGGCCCGGAGTTCACCTTCTCCGAGGCGGTCTCCCTCCAGGTGATCTGCGACGGCCAGGAGGAGTCCGACCACTACTGGGCGAAGCTCAGCGAGGGCGGCGAGGAGGGCCAGTGCGGCTGGCTCAAGGACCGCTTCGGCTTCTCCTGGCAGGTCTTCCCGGCCGAGCTGGACGACCTGCTGGCTGACCCCGACCCCGGCCGGGCCGGACGCGCCATGCAGGCCATGCTGAAGATGGGCCGGATCGACCTGCCCGAGATCCGGCGGGCCGCGGACGCGGCCTGACCCGCGGCGGCCGTCCGCGCCGGGAGACGGCGGCGCGGACGGCCGCGTCCGGTCTCAGGCCCGGGCGAGGGGCAGGTGGGCGAAGCCGACCGTCTCCCGGGTACCGCGCGGCCCGAAGTTCCGGTGCCGGTCCACCCCGGCCCGGACCTCGTCGGCGCCCCGGGGCCCGGACACGGCACCCCCGTGTCCGACAGGGCACGGGACTTCCCCGTCAGCGGCGGTTCGGGAGCAGCCGGGTATTTCCGGTGCGCCGACCCGGCGCCGGCGTCTAGACTGCCGCCCATGATGGCAGTCGCAGTCACGGAGTAGGCGGGCGTCCGCGCCCGCCGCGCGCCGCGCCCGGTCCTGGGAGGACGGGCGGGGCCCGCTTGGCGTACCGCGCGGGCGGAACGGCTTCCCTTCCGTTTCCCGGCCCGCCTCGACGCGGGTCCGACCCGATCGGCCATCAGACATGAACTCCTTCCGAACTCCCGACGCGCGCTCAGGCCGCCGGGAGCGCCCCACCGCTGCCCGCCGCTGGTGGGCGCTCGCGGCGGTGTCGATGCTCCAGTTCCTCATCGCCGTGGACGTCACGGTCGTCAACATCGCCCTGCCCTCCATCGGCGCCGACCTGGACGCCGGTCCGCAGGGCCTGACCTGGGTCGTCGCCGGTTACACGCTGGTCGGCGGCGGCCTGCTGCTGCTCGGCGGGCGCGTCTGCGACCTGCTGGGGCGGCGGCGCATGCTGCTCCTGGGCGCCGCCCTGTTCGGCGCGGCCTCGCTCGTCGCGGGCGCGGCGCCGGACCTGCCCTGGCTCCTGGCCGCCCGCTTCGGGCAGGGGGCCGGTGAGGCGCTGGCCTCACCGGCGGCGATGTCGCTGATCGCGATGCTCTTCCCCGACCCCCAGGAGCGCGCCAGGGCCCTCGGCGTCTGGGGTGCCATCTCCAGCTCCGGCTTGGTGGGCGGGGTGCTGCTGTCCGGCGTGATCACCGAGCTGCTGCACTGGCGGTGGATCTTCCTCGTCAACCTCCCCGTCGTCGCCGTGGTCCTGGTCGCGGTCCCGCTGCTGGTCGCGCCCGACCGCGTGCGCGGCGCGGCACCGGGGGGCCAGACCCCGGCCGCCGCGACCGGCACCGCCCGGCGCCGCCCCGACGTCCTGGGCGGGCTGCTGCTGACGGCCGGTCCCCTGGCCCTGGTGCACGGGGTGCTCCAGGCGGCGGAACACTCCTGGACGGAGCCGCGGGTGTACGTCCCCGTGCTCGCGGGCGCCGCGGCGATGGGGCTGTTCGTCCTGGTAGAGGCCAGGTCGCGCAACCCGCTGGTGCCGCTGTCCTTCTTCGCCGACCGCACCAGGCTGGTCGCCAACGGGGCGACGGTGCTGCTCAGCGCGGCGCTGTCGACCTCCTTCCTGCTGGTGACGCTCTACCTCCAGCACGTGCTGGGGATGAGCCCCATGCAGGCGGGGCTGGCGTACGTGCCGTTCTGCGGCGCGATCCTGCTCTCGGCGACCGTGGTCGGCCGGATCATCGGCGCCCTGGGCCTGTCCGGGGCGGCGGTCGCGGGCCTGCTGTCGGCCGCGGCCGGAACCGCCTGGCTGTCGCGGCTGCCGGTGGACGGCAGTCTGTGGACCGACGCCATGCCCGGCATGCTCCTGGTCGGCGTCGGCATGGGCGTCGGCCTGATCTCCCTGCAGAACGCCGCCCTGCACGGGGTGACCGAGGCCGACGCGGGGGTCGCCTCCGGCGTCCAGCGCTCGGTCGACCAGCTCGGCGGGGCCACCGGCATGGCCGTCCTCGTCGGCGCGGCCGTCGCCGCGGGCGCCTCCGGCGACGTCGCCGCCTCCGTCGAGGGCTACCGCACCGCCTTCTCGTGGGCGACCGTCGGCGTCCTGCTGGCCGCCGCCGGTGTGGCCCTGTCCGCCTGGCGGTCCGCCCGCGCCTGACCGGCGCCACCGCCCTTCCGGGGCCGCCGCGTGACAGGCGGCCCCGGAAGGGCGCACGGCAGCGGTCAGATGTGGCGGGCGCCGCCGGACCCGTCCGCGGGCCCGGGGCGGTCCACGTAGTGCAGGATCACGTCGCAGCTGTACTGGAACTCGTCCATGAGCCGCTGCGCCTCGATCAGGAGCACGCCGTAGGGCAGCCGGAGGTCGTCGAAGGGCGGGGAGTCCTGGCGTTCCTTGGCCCGGAGGAGGTCGTCGTGGCGCTCCCGGGCCTGCTCCGTGAGCCGGCACAGCCTCCGGGCCTGGGGGCCGAGCCGGTCCTGGTCCAACCCGCTGAGCTCGCGGGTGATCTCGGCGACCGAGCCGAGGAAGTCCCCGTAGAGGCGGAGGAAGTCCTGGTAGACGGAGCGCTCCTCGTCACGGCTCCACAGGTGGATGCTGCGTGCCAGGGAGCCCAGCTGGTGGGTGGTGCGCTCCAGGGCGTCGACGAGCTGCTGGTAGCCCTCGAAGGCGACGTGGTGGCGGTGTCTGCGCAGGAGTCTGGCCGGGTTGAGGTAGACGCTCTCCCAGGCGGTGTCCACCGCCGAACGCGTCTGCCGGACGGTCGACGCGAGCCGGTTGGCCCGCTGGCGCCAGCCCTCGGCCTCGTCCTCGGTCAGGTCTCCCCGTTCCATTCCGCGCCGGATGTCCCCGATCAGGTTGCACTCGGCGTGCGCGAGGGAGCGGATGGCGTACTCCGCGCTGCGGAAGCGCATGGGGGGCAGCACGAGGATGTTGACCGCGGTGCCGATGGCGCAGCCGATGAGCACCAGCAGCAGGATCTGGGCCAGGTCCACCAGGCGCCCGGTGTAGCCCTGGGAGGTCAGGAAGGTGGAGAAGGCGAAGAACGCGGCCGTGACCACCTGGGATCCCTGGCTGCCCAGGGGCCTCCACCGACCGATGATCAGGGCGATGAGCGTGACCACGACGAAGGTCAGCATGTCCGGGCCCGCGGCGAAGCCCAGGACGGCCTGCACCGTGATCCCGAGTGCCACCGCGCCCACGTAGCGCAGTGACTGGACCACCGACTGGTAGACGGTCACCTGCATCATCAGGACCGCGGTGAAGGGGGCGAAGGCCGGGGAGCTGGCCTGGATCAGGTGCTGGGCGACGAACCACGCCAACGAGGCGGCCAGGGCGCTCTTGCCGATGGACAGCGCCGTGTGCCGTTCGTGCCCGTCCGAGCCCACCGCACGGCTCACCCAGGCGCGTGCGCGGGCCACGGCTCCGTCCGTGCCCGACCTGTCCCGATCCGCCACTGGTTCCTCCCACCGGTGCCCTCGCCGACCGTCGTCACAGCCGCAGCTACCCGGGGTGAGGGGAAGCGAAGCGCGGGGAGGGGACGGGCGCGGGTCACTCAGCGGCGCAGGGCGCAGTCCCCGCAGTACCCCGCGCCCGGGACCCGGTAGTACAGGCAGCACGTGGTGCGCCGGAACACCCCCAGCCCCGAGGCGTCCACCCCCGTGTAACCGCCGGTCCCGGCCAGGGAGGGGCGCCCCAGCAGGTCCGCTGCCGCCTCCCCGGCCCGCGCGCGCACCGCGGGCCGGTCCGCGCCCAGGGCGCGCACGGCCCCGGCCAGGGCCGCGGCGGTGTTGCCCCGCAGCAGCCCCGGCGCCACGCTGCCCGCCCCGGCCAGTCCCCGTGCCGCACGGGCCAGGACGCCGAGGACCACCGTGCGCTCGACCCAGTCGGCCAGTTCCGCCGTCCCCCCGGTCACCGCCGCGGCCCCCTCCTGCGAGGTGCGCAGCACCACCGGCCCCTCCCGGCGCGGGTCCCAGTGGAACCGCGCCGCGTCCACCAGCACCCCGTGGCACAGTCCGGCCGCCAGCACCGGCGACAGCAGCCGCGTCGCCAGCCCCTGCTGGAACACCGACGCCGCCACCCGCCACTCCACCACCGCGTCCGGCCGCCCGGCCAACCGCGCCAGGTGGCCGCGCACCCGCTCCACCTCGCCCGCCAGGGCGCGGGGCTCCAGGGCCCCGCCGCCTCCCAGCGGCGACCACCCCGGTCCGGGAGGGACCGTCTCCACGGCGAACAGCGTGTTGACCCGGCCGACCTCCGCCAGGACCGGCCGCACCGCCGTCGTCCCTGCTCCGTCCACCCCGTACCCGCCCTTCCCCGTGTCCGCAAACGCCCGAGTGGTGCCAGCACCACCGGCACTCCACGTGCTGTTGGGTTCGTGCCCCCGGGCCGCCGAACCTAGATTGGTTGCGTGACCGGTCAGAGCACGCGCGCCAGAGCCAGGAACGGCGGGAGGGGAGGGTTCCTCACCGCCCTCTCCGCCCTGCCCCGCGTGGCCGAAGCCTACGGGTCCGGCTGGCGCGTGCGCGTGGTCGAGGTCCTGCACCTGATGACCTCGCTGGCCCTGGCCCTGTGCTACCTGGTGCCCGCGTTCATGCTGGTCGTCTCGGCCACCTGGGTCGGCTTCGCCGTCTCCGGCCCCTGGCTGCCCGAGGTGTCCCGGCTCGTCCCCGACCGGATGCTCTCGGACTCGCTCGCCTTCCTGGTCGGCCTCCCGGCCCTGGCGACCCTGCTGGCCCGCCTGTCCTGCCGGGTCCAGCGCAACCGGCTGGACAACGTGTTCGGGATCGTGGAGACCAGCCCGCCCGACCCCCTGGCCCACGACAAGCCGCTCGTGCGCACCTGGCGGTTCGTGTTCGGCCGCGACGCCTGGTCGGCGGTCGTCTACAGCACCGTCGCCGGGGTCCACGGCCTGCTGGCCGGGGGCGTGGTGGTGGCGCTGGTGGTGTGCGGCGGGGCGTCGGTCGTGGGCGCCCTGATGGGGATCGTGTTCGTGCTGGTGATGGGCTCTCCCGGCGACCTGGTCGGACCCCTGGTCCTGGTCGTGTTCGGGCCGCTGTGCGCCCTCGTCGGGCTGCGCCTGGCCCCCTACATGGTCGCCACCGAGGTCCTGCTGCACCGCAGGCTGCTGTTCGAGGCGCCCGAGGTGCGCATCCGCCGCCGCCTGCTGCACGTCCAGGACAGCCGCCTGCGCATGGTCGACGCCGCCGAGGCCGAGCGCCGCCGCATCGAACGCGACCTGCACGACGGCGCCCAGCAGCGCCTGCTCGCCCTGACCATGACCCTGACCCGGGCGCGCTCGCGCGTGGCCACCGACCCCGACACGGCCCTGGAGCTGATCACCGAGGCCCAGCGCGAGTCCCGGGAGGTCATGGACGAGCTGCGCCAGGTGGCGCGCGGACTCCACCCCCGGGTCCTGACCGACCACGGACTGGGCGCAGCCCTGCCCGTGGCCGCCGGACGCGCCCCGGTCCCCGTGCGGGTGGACGTCGAGTTGGAGGAGCGCCCCTCCCCGCGCGCCGAGGGAGTGGCCTACTACGTGGCCTGCGAGGCGCTGAACAACGTCGCCAAGCACTCCGGCGCCACCGGGGTCACCGTGGCCGCGGAGCGGGTGTCGCGCCCCGCCCGCAACGGCGGCGACCTGCTGCGGCTCACCGTCACCGACGACGGCTCCGGAGGGGCCGCCCCCCAGGCGGGCACGGGCCTGAACGGCCTGTGGGACCGCGTGGACGCGGTCGACGGCGTCCTGACCATCCACAGCCCGGCCGGTGAGGGCACCGTCCTGACCGCCGACATCCCTTGGGAGGCATGACCGTGTACACCGGTGCGAACCCCGTCCAGCCCGCGGAGAGAGGGCCCAGGGTGGTCATCGCCGAGGACTCGGTGCTGCTGCGCAGCGGGATGGCCCGCCTGCTGGAGGACGCGGGGGTGGAGATCGTCGCGCAGGTCGGCGACGCCGACGCCCTGATGCGGGCGGTCGAGGAGCACCCCGACGTGGACCTGTGCCTGGTCGACATCCGCATGCCGCCCACCTACTCCGAGGAGGGCATCCAGGCGGGTATCGCCATCCGCCAGAAGTATCCGGAGGTGGCGGTGCTGCTGCTGTCCCAGCACGTGGTCAGCCGCTACGCCGCCGACCTGCTCGGCAGCGGGGCCAGCAGGGTCGGCTACCTGCTCAAGGACCGGGTCGCCGACATCGACGAGTTCCTGTCGGTGCTGCGCCGCGTCGCCGGGGGAGGCGCCGCCATCGACCCGGAGGTGGTCTCGCAGCTGCTCAGCCGACGGCGGGACAACGCCCTGGCCCGGCTCACCCCGCGCGAGACCGAGGTGCTGGAGCTCATGGCGCAGGGGCTGAACAACGCGGGCGTGGCCTCGCGGCTGACCGTCACCGAACGCGCGGTGGAGAAGCACATCCGCTCGATCTTCACCAAGCTGGACCTGGGCCACGACGACCACGACCACCGCAGGGTGCAGGCCGTGCTGCGCTACCTGCGCGGCGCGGACCGGGACTGACCGCGGACACCAGAGGGGGCGCGAGCCCAACGAGGAAGGAAGAACAGTGACATTCAAGGCACGGGGCCTGTACGCCTCGTCGAGCAAGGAGCCGCGCGGGTTCCGCGTGGGCCCGTGGCTGCTCCTGGGCGCGGTGCTGGTGCTGGGCGTGGTGGTGGCGACCGCCGTCTCGGTCCTGGGCAACGTGGGCGTGGACCGCGGCACCCGCAGCGACGCCTACGACGCGCCCCAGGCCGTGGAGATCGAGAACGACACCGGCGGCGACGTCGTCCTCACCGGCGGCTCCGAGCGGGTGCAGGTGGACCGCACCCTGCGCGGAACCCCCCTCACCGAGCCGGAGGAGGACATCGAGGAGGACGACGGCGCCCTCCAGGTGGAGGCCGCGTGCCTGGGCGTGCCGTTCTTCGACGGCTGCCGGATCGACTACGAGGTCGCGGTCCCGGTGGGGACCGCGGTGACGGTGGAGACGGTCAACGGCCGGATCAGCGTGGAGAACGTCGACGGCGAGCTGGAACTGGGCAGCGTCAGCGGCGAGGTGCGGGTGGACGGCAACAGCGGCGACGTCACCGCCGAGTCCGTCAGCGGCACGATCGACGTGACCGGGGTGGAGGGTTCCGTGGTCGCGGAGACCACCAGCGGCCGGATCATCGCCGAGGGGACGGGCGAGCACCTCCAGGCCGCGAGCACCTCCGGTGACGTGGACGTGTCCGGGTTCGGCGCGCGCACGGTCGTGGCCGAGTCCACCAGCGGCGACGTGCGGGTGGGCGGGGGCTTCACCGAGGCCCAGGTCTCCACGGTCTCGGGGGGCATCGGGGTCGCCACCGACGACGCCTTCGACCTGATGAGCCTGGAGAGCGTCAGCGGCGGGATCGACGTGCGGGTGCCCGAGGGCGCCTACGAGGTCACCGGGGAGTCCGCGTCCGGGGAACGCCGCGTGGACGTGGACACCTCCCCGCAGGCGGAGGCCCGCATCCAGGCCGACACCGTCAGCGGCGCGCTCAGCGTCACGTCGGGTTAGACCGGTCCGCTCCGGCGCGCTCGAAGCGCAGTGCCGCCCAGTCCGAGTCGATCGGCACCTGGGCGGTACCGCGCCACCCCGAGTCCAGGAGCGGATCCCAGCCCCGGTCCGCGGCCAGGTCGGTGATGATGGTGCCGCCGCGCCGGGGGTAGCACACCCACAGGCGGGTGCCCGGCCCCACCGCCTCCAGGACGCGGGGCGCCTCCCGGCCCACGGTGCCCCGGTCCAGGGCGAACAGGTGCACGTCGTCGTAGTCGGCGCCCTCGATGGGGCCCAGGTCGATGTGGATGTCGGGGGGCGGTTCCAGCAGCCGCAGGTAGCGCTCGGGGGCGTTGAGGACGAGCAGCCGGTCGCCGGGGCGCACCCCGAGCCGCTGGGCGAGAGTGCCTGGGTTGTCCGACATATCCCCCTCCGTTCGTGGCCTGCGGGCGCCTCGCCCGTCTCCTGGCCACCGTACGGGCCGCGGCCTCGGAAACCGAGCACCTTCCCCGCCCGAACCCCGACGGGGCCCTGTTTTTTAGGATGCTCCCATGACAGATGAAAACGGCGTACTGCGCTGGGGCGTGCTCGGGACCGGCGGCATCGCCCACTCCTTCGCCGAGGCGCTCGGGTCCACCCCCGCGGCCCGGCTCACCGCGGTCGGCTCGCGCACCCCCGAGCGCGCCGAGGAGTTCGGCCGGGCCTGGGACGTCCCCGAACGCCACGGCAGCTACGAGGCCCTGGCCCAGAGCCCGAACGTGGACGCCGTGTACGTGGCCACCCCCCACCCCTGGCACCACCCCAACACCCTGACCTGCCTCAGAGCGGGCAAACACGTCCTAGTCGAGAAACCCATGGCGATGAACGCCCTCCAGGTCTCGCAGATGGCCGAGGCGGCCCGCGAGGGCGGCCTCTTCCTGATGGAGGCGATGTGGACGCGCTACCTGCCCGCCTCCCGCCTGGTCCGCGACCTGGTGGAGGACGGTGCGATCGGCGAGGTGCGCTGGCTCTCGGCCGAGTTCGGCTTCAACGCCCCCTACGACCCCGACCACCGCCTCTTCAACGCCGACCTGGGCGGCGGCGCCCTGCTCGACCTGGGCGTGTACCCGCTGGCCTTCGCCTCCCAGCACCTGGGCGAGCTGACCGTGGTGGGAGCCACCCGCCACCTGTCGCCCGACCGGATGGTGGACACCGCCACCACCGTGCTCGTGCGCGGCGAGAACGGGGGCACCGGCTCGCTGTCGTGCGCCTCGCAGACCACGCTGCCCAACCGGGGGGTGCTGGCCGGGACGAAGGGGCGGCTGGAGATCCCGAACTTCTGGATGGCCACCGACGTGGTGCTGCACCGCGACGGCCACGAGCCGGAGGCATTCTCCCGCCCCTTCCGCGCCAACGGCTACGAGTACGAGGCCGAGGAGGTCGCGCGGTGCGTGGCCGCCGGTGAGCTGGAGAGCCCCGACATGCCCTGGGCCGAGAGCCTGCGCCTGGCCCGGATCATGGACCAGATCCGCGACGTGGGCGGCCTGGTCTACAGCCCGGCCACGGTCAAGGCCGTGCCCCTGGCGTGATCCCGGCCGCTCCCTGCCTCTCCTTCCTGGGAGCGGTCCCACGCCCTGGTTCCCCGGCGCCCGCGGGAAGGTCCCCCGCCTCCCGAGGGCGCCGCCGCGCGTGCAGGAGGCGTGCGGCGGTGGCCCGTGCCAGGGCGGGCACGCTCATGCGGACCACCATCAGCAGGGCGTCGCGGGGGCCGACCTCGTGGGCGAAGTAGTCGTCGAGCGCGAGGTGGCCGCTGCGGGGCCGGGTGCCGTAGATCCGACCGTCGAACACGCGGTAGGCGTTGCGGATCAGCAGCGTGTCGGGGTCCAGGTGGGGCCCGTCGCCCAGCCACTCGGCGGCCTCGCCCGCGACGCGCCGGACCCGAGCGGGGAGGGGCCGGAGCTCGTTGGGGAAGACGCGCGCGTCGCCCAGGCTCCGGCGCCACGCGGCGTAGACGGCCGGGTGGCGGGTGCGCAGGACGACGTAGGTGGTCCGCAGCGGGTGGGCGAGGACCTCGCGGGTCAGGAAGTGGATCATCAGGGCGGCGGACAGGCCCGAGCGGCGGTGGGCGGGGACCACGCCCGCCGCGTCCAGGTACACGGCGCGCCGGGAGGCGAAGCGGCGGCGGTGGTAGCCGCCCCAGCCGACGGGGGAGCCGTCGGGGCCCAGGATCAGCGCCAGGGAGGCGACCTGGTCGAAGAACCCGGCGTCGATCCGGGCGCGCCAGTAGGACGAGTGGTCGGCGCCGAAGGCCCGCGCGGCCAGGTCGCGCAGGACGCGGTGCAGGCGTTCCCGGCAGGGCGGGGCCAGGGTCGCGGGGGAGTCCCAGCGGGCGAGGCGGTAGCCGGGGCACAGGTCCCGGACGGTGGGCGGCGCGCTCAGGTCGCGCAGTTCGGGTCCGTGGTCGTGGATGGTCACCTGCACCACTACTTTCACTACTCTCCGGAAAGAAACGACTCCCTAAAGTAGTGGTTTCGGCGTGCGTTCGGGCGAACTCCGCCCGAACGAGAGGGGGTCGGGCTACGCTTGCCACACAGGTGTTCTCCCACGAGGGGTAGGCGGGTATGTGCGCACAACCGGTACCGGACTGGCTCTTCCCCCCGGACAGAGGCTTCAGAGCCGAGGATCTGGACGCTCTGCCCAACCTGCCCCCCCACACAGAACTGATCGACGGGAGCCTTGTCCTTGTGAGTCCCCAGATGGGCTTCCACAGCGTTGTGATGGACCTGCTCACCATCGGTCTACGCCACACGATTCCAACCCGCTACCGTGTGCGCCGTGAGATGACCGTGACGCTCGGACCGCGCCAGCGCCCCGAGCCGGACATCATGGTTGTGGCCACCGAGGCGGTGGACAACCGGCAGAGCACCTTCCTCCCGAATGCGGTGGCGCTTGCGGTCGAGGTGGTGTCGCAGGAGTCCATGGAGCGGGATCGGCACCGTAAGCCCCAGCTCTATGCCCAGGCGGGCATCCCCCACTTCTGGCGGGTAGAGAACAACGACAGCTCGCCCGTGGTGTACGTGTACGAGCTGGACCCGGCCAAGGCCTGTTATGTGCCCACCGGTATCCACCACGACCGGCTCAAGGTCGAGTTCCCCTACCCCGTGGACATCGACCTGACCGAGGTCCACCAGCTCTGAACGCGCGGGCTCAGCCCGAGGCCGCCGCGCGGCCGAACCTCTCCGACAGGCGCGACATGTGCCCGCGCAGTTCGGCGGGCTCCTCCACCTCCATCTCCACGTCGAGCATGCCCAGGTAGCAGGCCATGTGGAGCAGCGAGTCCCCGGAGCACACCAGAACGCACGAGCGCTCGTCCACCGGCTCGATCCGCCCGAAGCCCGCCGCCGTGCGCTCGGCCTCCTCCGCCGGGACGAACAGCCTGATCCGCGCCTGCACGGGCCACATGTGCACGTCGATGCGCTCCCGCAGGTAGGCGGCGACCCCCTGCTCGGGCGGGTCGCGCGGGGGCACCCGCGGCCCGGTCGGCGTGAGCGGGCGCATCCGGTCCACCCGGAAGGTGCGCCAGTCGTCGCGTTCGGTGTCCCAGGCCACCAGGTACCAGCGCCGCCCGCGCGAGACCAGCCGGTGGGGCTCCACCACCCGGCGCGAGGCGCTGCCGTCGTGGCGCTCGTAGTCGAAGCGCAGCCGCTCGCTGTCCCGGCAGGTGGCGGCCACCAGCGCCAGAACGTCGGCGTCCACCGTGGGCCCGTCGGAGGGCATGGGGACGGTGAAGGCGCCCAGGGCGTCCACCCGGCGCCGCAGCCGCGAGGGCAGCACCTGCAAGAGCTTGGCCAGGGCGCGCACCGAGGTCTCCTCGATCCCCGACACCCCGCCCTGGGCGGCGGTGCGCAGCCCGACCGCGACCGCCACGGCCTCGTCGTCGTCCAGCAGCAGGGGCGGCAGAGCCGCGCCCGCGCCGAGCTGGTAGCCGCCCCCGGTACCCATGGTGGCCTGGATGGGGTAGCCCAACTCGCGGAGGCGGTCCACGTCGCGGCGGACGGTGCGCGGACTCACCTGGAGGCGGTCGGCGAGTTCGCCGCCCGGCCAGTCCTTGCGGGTCTGGAGCAGGGACAGCAGGCGCAGCAGGCGCGCGGAGGTCGCTCTCATGAGCGCAGTGTGCCAGGAGTGGAGGACGGTTCCGGTCCTGCACCCGCCCTTGGTCGGACGGCCGGGATGTCCGGGGGCGGGGGTCTCAGCCGGTCACGGCGACCGCCTCCACCTCGACCAGCTGGTCGTCGTAGCCGAGCACGGCCACTCCGAGCAGGGTGCTGGGCGCGTCGTGCTCACCCATGTGCGAGCGGACCACCTCCCAGGCCGCCACCAGGTCCTCCTGGCGGCTGGAGGCGACGTAGACCGTGGTCTTGACGACGCCGGCCAGGTCGGCTCCGGCGTCGTTCAGGGCGGTGCGCAGGTTGCGCATGACCTGCTCGGCCTGGCCCGCGTAGTCGCCGACCGCGACGGTGCGGCCGTCCCCGTCGAGCGGGCAGGCGCCCGCGGTCCACACCACGCGCGCGGGCGCCTGGACCGTGGCGGCGTAGGCGTAGTCCACGGCCTCGGTCAGGGTCTGGCTGCGGATCAGTCGGACGGCGCTCATCGTTCTCCCGGGGGTTTCTTTCGGTCTCCGGCCACCCCTACCAACGACCGCGCGGGGGCCGCGGGTTCCGGTTCTGCCCACGGCAGAGGGCCCGCCTTCCCCGGCCTGAGGGAGGCGGGCCCCGGGCGGCGTGCCCTCCCGCGCCGATCCGCGCCGCCGACCTCTCAGGACCGGTCGGGGATCAGGACGCTCAGGCAGGTCACGCACGCCTCCAGCTTCTCGAACTCGGAGATGTCCACCGGCAGCACCCGCCACCGGTCGGCGCTCAGCTGGTGGATCGTCTCGTGCGCCGCGGCGCTGACCAGCACGTCGCGCCCGCCCAGGGGCAGCACGTGCGCGCCCCGCTCCTCGGCCGCACGGCGCACCGGAGGCAGCGCCTCGGCCTCCACCAGCTCGGGCAGGCCCACCAGCGTGCCGTCGGGCAGCGCGGTCACCGCCGACTTCAGGTGCGGCGCCGCGCCCGTACCCACGCGCACGACCTCCCGGCCCAGCGGTTTGAGCAGCTGTTCGAGCTGGGCGGCGCCCTCGGCGTCGGTGCGCCCGCCCACGCCCACGTAGACCGTCGGGCCCACCTGGAGCACGTCACCGCCGTCCAGGGTCCCGGGCGCCTCGATCCGCGCCACCCGCAGGCCGAGCCTGCGCACCTGCGCCTCGACCCCCTCCACCTCGCCGCGGCGCTCCCGCGTGCCGGGGCGGGTCAGGACCGCCAGGTCCCCGCACACCACCACGGTGTCCTCCACGAACACCGCGTCGGGGTGCTCGGGCGCCGGTGCGACCTCGCACACCCGCCACCCGGCCGACGCGACGGCCTCCTGGTAGATCGTGTACTGGCGCGCGGCCAGGACCGGGTCCACCTCCGTGCGGGGGGCGACGCCCCGTGCCAGGCCGGGGCCGGGGCGGCGCATCAGGGCGACCCCGTAGTAGGTGTATCCGTCCACGTACGCGTCCTCCAGGGGTGCGGTGCCGGGGTCTGGGAAGAGCACAACCTATCGCGCACCCGTACCCGTTTCCCGGACGCGGCACGCGGGTCGTTCGGCTTGTTCGCCGGTGCGGGCGCGGGCAGGGTGGTGGCCATGGACGTGATCATTGTCGGCGGCGGGATCGTGGGGACGAGCGCGGCGTTCCACCTGGCCAGGAAGGGCGTGTCCACCGCGCTGGTGGACGCCTCGCACCCCGGGCAGGCCACGGCCGCCGGGCTGGGGGTGGTCTTCCCCTGGCCGCTGCCGTGGGACGAGCCGCCGGTGTGGGACTTCAAGGCCCGCGCGGCCGAGCACTACCCGCGGCTGATGGCCGAGTTGACCGAGGACGGTCAGGCCACCGGTTACGAGGTGGTCGGGGGCCTGTCCGTGGACCGGGAGGGCGACGACGCCGGGTTCGACCTGCTGCGCAACCTGTCCGAGCGCCCGGAGTTCGCGACGATGGGCGCGGTGGAGCGCCTGCCCCCGGGCGGGCCGCGCGAGCGGTTCCCGCTGCTGCCCGAAGCCTACGGCGGGGTGTTCGTGGAGGGCATGGCCCGGCTGAACGGAGCGGCGGCGCGGGCCGCTCTGTTCAATGCCGCCGAGGAGCGGGGGCTGCGCTACTTCAAGGGGGAGTGCCGCCTGCTGTGGGACGGCCGCCGGGTGGGCGGTGTGCGGGTGGGGAGCCAGGCCCTGGAGGCGCCCGTGGTCGTGGTGGCCGCGGGCGCGTGGTCGGCCGGTCTGCTGGCGACCGCCGGTGTGGACCTGCCCGTGCACCCGGTGTGCGGGCAGGTGACGCACTTCGCGCTGCCGGGGCGCGACACCCGCGCCTGGCCGGTGGTGCGGTTCGGCGAGCGCGGGTACTTCGTGTCGGCCTTCGGTCCCGACCGGGTGGTCACCGGCGGCACGTGGGAACCGGAGGCCGGGTTCGACCGGCGGGTGACGGCGTCGGGTCTGCTGCACAACCTCTCCACCGCGGTCGAGGTGCTGCCCGGACTGGCGGACGCCACGGTGGTGGAGACGCGGGTGGGGCTGCGGCCGTGCACGCACGACGGACGGCAGCTGCTGGGAACCGTGGAGCGGCTGCCCGGTGTGGTGGTGGCGACCGGGCTGGGCGGCGAGGGGCTGACCTTCGGGCCCTTCCAGGGGCTGGTCGCGGCCCGGCTGGCCATGGGGGAGGACCCCGGGGTGGACCTGTCCCCCTTCCGGCCCGACCGGCCCATGGCCCCCGCCTGACCCCGCCCGCGGCGGGAGCGGCCCGGACCGGTCGGGCCCGTCCGGTCCGGCGGGGCCAGGCGGGGAGTTGAGTAGCGGTACTCAGGCGCGCGGTCGGGGGAGCCGACAGCATGGACGCATGAACCCCTACACCCCCCAGCCCCGGTCCACCCCGCAGTTCTTCCTCCAGTCCGTCCTGTCCTTCGGCTCGGCGTCGGTCGGAGTGGGCGCGGGGATCATCTACCTCCCCGTCGACCTGTGGATCCGGGCCTTCCTCGGCCTGGGTCTGCTCTACGTGATCACGTCCACGTTCACCCTGGCCAAGTGCGTGCGCGACCGGCAGGAGGACGCGCTGGCCGCCGAGGCCGCCCAGAACTACCAGCAGTTCCCCGTCTGGAACGGAGAGCAGCCCGCCCCGCGCTCCTGAGCGGAACGGGTCGGCGCGGCGCGCGGGGACGGAGCGCGCCGCGCCCCGGGCCGCGCCGGTGTCAGGCGTTGGGCGGAAGAGCGGTTCCGGCGCCCCTCCGGCGCGGCCTGAGCAGGTCGTGGCGCTCCCTGGGCAGAGTGGGCTCGCCCGCGCCCTGCACGGTGAAACCGGCGTCCTCGATCATCTCCAGGTCGGCCCGGCCCGCCTGTCCCTCGCTGGTGAGGTAGTCGCCCAGGAACACCGAGTTGGCGATGTGCAGCGCCAGCGGCTGGAGGGAGCGCAGGTGGATCTCGCGGCCGCCCGCCAGGCGCACCTCCACGTCGGGGAAGACGAACCGGGCGGCGGCCAGGACGCGCAGGCACCGCTGCGGGGTCAGCTCCCAGGTGCCCTCCAGCGGGGTGCCCTCGAAGGGCATGAGGAAGTTGACCGGCACCGAGTCCGGTTCCAGCTCGCGCAGCGCGAACAGGGCGTCGACCAGGTCGTCGTCGCTCTCGCGCATCCCCGCGATCAGCCCGGAGCAGGGGGACAGGCCCGCCTGCCTGGCCCGGGTCACGGTACCCACCCGGTCGGCGAACTCGTGGGTGGTGCAGATGTCGGCGTAGCGCTCCTCCGAGGTGTTGAGGTTGTGGTTGTAGGCGTCGGCCCCGGCCCGGCGCAGCCGGTCGGCCTGACCCTCGGAGAGCAGGCCCAGGCAGGCGCACACCTCAACGCCGGGGTGCTCGCTCTTGATGCCCTCGATGGCGGGGGCCAGCCGCTCCACGTCGCGGTCGGTGGGGCCGCGCCCGCTGGCCACCAGGCAGACCCGGGTGGCGCCCGCCCTCACCCCGTGGGAGGCGGCCTCGCGGGTCTGGTCGGTCCTGAGCCAGGTGTACCTGACGATCCCGGCGTCGGAGCCCAGGCGCTGGGAGCAGTAGGAGCAGTCCTCCGGGCACAGTCCGCTCTTGACGTTCACGAGGTAGTTGAGCTTGACGCGGCGCTCGAAGTAACGCCGCCGGACGCGGAAGGCCGCGGCGACCAGGTCCATCAGGTCGTCGTCGGAACTGCTCAGGACCCCGAGGAGTTCGGCGCGGGTGGGCGTCTCGCGGCGAAGGGCCTTCTCGGCCAGGGGAAGGAATGTGGTCACGGGGACGATCCTGGGGCTCCGGACGCGGACGGCGCAGCCGCCCAACCAGCCAAAAACGCGGCGGAAGTCTTGTGCGGGGCGGCCGTTTGCCCCCGCCCCTCTCCCGCCGGGGACTCCGCAAGGGGCTCCGGGCCGCCCGGTGGCCGCTGGCGCCGGTCTTCGTCGCCCGGGGCCGCCGTACGCGGGCCGGGGGCGGCGGGAACCGCTGAGGGGGTGAAGCGCTGGTCAGCGGCTCCCGCCGGGGCGCCCCCTGGTCACCGGTCGAGCGACGCGGTGAGGCGTCGCAACGAGGCGTGGGCGGGCGGGCCCCAGGTGGCCTTGCCTCCGGGGCGGCCGTGGACCCCGGCGTCCCCGATGTGGATACCGCTGAGGGCGCGCAGCACCGCCCAGCCGCGGGCGCGGCGCAGGGTCGCGGCGTCCGGGTCCGGCCGGTAGGCCGCGTGGAAGAGGTCGGCGGCGCCGTCCGGCAGCAGGATCCACGCGGCGGCGAGGTCGCAGGCCGGGTCACCGGCGAAGAGGTCGCCGAAGTCGATCACACCCGAGAGGTCGCCGCCCGTGGTCAGGACGTTGGCCGGGTGCAGGTCGCCGTGGAGCCACACCCTCGGGCCCGCCCACTCGGGCGCGGCGGCGGCGTCCTCCCAGACCGCGCGGACGGCGTCCGGGTCGCGGACCAGACCCCGTTCGACGGCCGAGGCGAGTCCTCGGGCGAAGTCCTCGGCGGTCTCGGCCAGCGGGTTCCCGCGGTCCCGGCCCGTCGGCGCGTCGTCCGGGGCGGGGCGGTGCAGGGCCGTCAGGAAGGCGGCCAGGGTGGCGGCGGCCTCCGCGGCGCGCGTCGCGGGGGCGCGGTCGGCGGGTTCGCCGGGCACCCAGGTGGTGACGAGCCAGGGCCGCGGGTACCGCGCGGAGGGCTCGGCGAGGCGCTGCGGGACGGGGACCGGCAGGGGGAGGAGCGGGGCGAGGGCGGGCAGCCAGGTATGTTCCTTGCGCAGCAGCGCGTCCGCGGACCGCGTCGCCCAGGGCAACCGGACGGCGAGGTCGTCGCCGAGCCGCCACACCTGGTTGTCCCAGCCGCGCGCTCCGAGCCTGAGGGGCAGGTCCGCCAGGTCGGGGTGCTGCTCGCGCAGCAGGTCCCGGACCAGGTCCTCCGTGATGTCCGTTCCGTGGGCTGTCATGAACGGCAACGATAGAGGGGCGGCGGGCTCGGTCGGCGGACGGCTACCGACCGCGGGGGCGGGCGCCCCGCAGGAACTGCTCGACCGCGGTCTCGACCAGCCCGTCGAGCCTGTCCGCGTCGATCATGTCGCCGTTGACCATCGTGGCCAGACCCTGCACGGTCGCGTACAGGATGATCCCGATGCGCTCGGGGTCGCCGTGTTCGAGCGCACCGCGTTCCTGGCCCTCCTCGATCAGCTCGCGGACCTGACCGAAGGCGGCCTCGGCCGCCTCGGCGAGCCGTGTGGCTCCCGGCCGGTGTTTGCCGGAGTTCATCAGTTCGAGCAGCGCGGCGTTCTCGGTGGCGAAACGGGCGAAGGCCAGCACGGCCCTGTGCACCCGCACGTCGAACGCGTCCCCGGCCTCCGCCAGTGCGGTGCGCAGCGCCTCGCCCAACCGGACGAACCCCGCCTCGGCCAGGGCGTCGAGGAGCGCCTGCCGGTCGGCGAAGTGCCGTCGCGGCGCGGCGTGGCTCACACCGACCTCCCTGGCCAGGTCACGGAGGGAGAGCTGGTCCGCTCCGTGCTCGCGCAGCTGGCGCGCGGCGGCGTCGAGGATCGCGCTGCGGAGGTTGCCGTGGTGGTAGGGGCGCTGCCCGGCGGGTGGGGTCACGTCCGCCATCCTAACACGCGATGTTTGCATTGACATCATTGTTTGCACTGACTACATTCGAGGTCATGCCACCCTTCTCCGTCGAAGACGTCCCTGCCATGACCGGCCGCACCGCCGTCGTCACCGGCGCGAACAGCGGGATCGGACGCGTCACCGCCCGCGTCCTCGCCGAACGCGGCGCCCGGGTCCTGCTCGCCGTCCGCGACCTCGACAGGGGCCGCGCCGCCGCCGCGACGATGACCGGTGACGTCGAGGTCCGCCGGCTCGATCTCGCCGACCTGTCCTCGATCCGGGCGTTCGCGCGGCGACTCACCGGGCCCGTGGACCTGCTCGTCAACAACGCCGGCCTGTCGCTTCCGCCGTTGTCCCGCACCGCCGACGGTTTCGAGTCGCAGTTCGGGACCAACCACCTCGGCCACTTCGCGCTCACGAACCTGCTGCTGCCGCGGATCCGGGGGAGGGTCGTCACGGTGGCCTCGCTCGCGCACCTGATCGGCTCGATCGACTTCGCCGACCTCAACTGGGAGCGCAAGCCCTACCGGGCCTATTCCGCCTACGGCCAGTCCAAACTCGCCAACCTCCTGTTCGCCTCGGAACTCCAGCGGCGCCTCGACGAGGCCGGTTCCCCGGTGACGTCGACGGCCGCCCACCCCGGAATCTCGGCCACGAACCTGATGAGGACCGAGGGACGCGGCCCGGGGCTGCGGGCGACCCAGGCACTGATCGGTCTGGTCACGCAGAGCGCGGAACAGGGCGCCCTGCCCACGCTCTACGCCGCCACGGCGGACGTCCCCGGCGGCAGCTACGCCGGCCCCCGCCGCCTGATGGGGCTCCGGGGCGCACCGAAGCTGGTCCCACGCGCGGCGAAGGCGCGCGACGTCGACGCCGCGCGCCGGCTGTGGCAGGCCTCCGAAGAACTCACCGGAGTGGCCTTTGCGCTGAGGACACCCCGCGCAGCGCCATGAAACCGACCGTTCACGAACTCCGCCGCCGTCGGCACCGACGCGGCCCAGAAAGGAACCTCCCTTGACGCGGACACACCACACGCGGCCCCGCGACGCCGAACTCAGGCGTCTGCTGGACCGAGCCGAGATCAGCGAGGTCCAGACCCGCTACGCCACCGGAACCGACTCCCGTGACTGGGAGCTGTTCCGCTCCTGCTTCACCGACGAGGTCGAGGTCGACTTCGGCGAGGGCTTCGGCCAACCGGCCACGCGCATGACGGCCGACGCGTGGGTCGCGGGTACCGCGCCGCGGATGGAGTCCTTCAAGGCCACGCAGCACATGCTCACGAACCACGTGATCACCTTCGACGGGGACGACCACGCCACGTGTGTGGCCTACGTGCGGGCGAGCCACCACCTGCCCAACAGCCTGGGCGACAGCGACCAGACGGTCTACGGGTACTACACGAACCGGTTCACCCGGACCCCGAGCGGTTGGCGCATCGCCAGCGTGAAGCTGACGCCCCTGTGGATGACCGGGAACTTCGGCGTCTTCCAGTCCGCCCTCGCCGCGGAGGACGCCGCCTGAGGCGGCGCTACCCGGGCCGAGCCCCCGGACCTCGCGGCGGACGGGGCTCAGCCCCTCGGAGCGGACTCCCAGCGCGCGAGGCCCTCGCGGAACCCGGCGGCGGCGGTGAACACGTGGCCGCCCATGCCCAGCGCCTCGGCGGCCCGGACGTTCTCCTCGCGGTCGTCGACGAAGAGGATCCGCCCGGGCTCCACGCCCAGGGCCTCCTGGCACCACCGGTAGGCGTCCGGTTCGGGCTTGGCGCGGCGGATGCGGCAGGAGAAGGCGCGCACGTGGAAGCGGTCGAGCCAGGGGTGGTGCGCCTCGTAGTGGGCGGCCAGCTCCTCGGGGATGTTGGACAGCAGCCCGATCCGCCGGCCGGAGGCCGCGAGCTCCCCGACCAGGGCGACCATGGTCTCGTCCACGGCGCTCCAGCTGGCGACGTCGGCCTCGACGAGCGCGGCGACGCGCTCCCCGTCGAAGCGCGTGCCCAGGTCCTCGCCCACGCCGCGCCAGTACTCGGCGGCGCTCACGTCCGCGCGGTCGTAGGGCTGGCGCCGCGCCCAGTACGCCTCCCAGAAGGCAGGGGCGGGCGCGCCCGCGACCCGGACCAACCGGTCCTTGCCCTCCTCGGACTGGTGGCGGGCCAGGACGCCGAACAGGTCGAAGAGCACGGTCAACAGGACACACCTTCCTCACGGCACCGTCGGGAACCCGTCCAGATCGTACGCGGTCGGGCGCCGCGTGACCGATACACGTTGCGGGCCAAACGATGGACATCTTTTGGCCCGTGGGCGTTTTGTCCGTGACCCCCGGCTTCCCGGCGTGTCCACTCTGGGGACGAGCACTGTGCGACGTGGAAGGGACACCAGACGTGAGCGGAGCCAGACAGGCCGGGGACGAGTCGGTTCCGGCGGGGGAGGGCAACATCGTCCACGTGACGATGATCGCCGCGGCCGCGGCGATGGGCGGCTTCCTCTTCGGTTATGACAGCGCGGTCATCAACGGAGCGGTACCCGCCATCCAGGAGTACTTCGGAGTGGGACCCGCCACGCTGGGCTTCACGGTCGCCGCCGCGCTCCTGGGCTGTGTGGTGGGCGCCGCGGTCGCGGGCGCCCTGGCCGACCGCCTCGGCCGCATCCGCACCATGCAGGTCGCCGGTGTGCTGTTCGCGGTCAGCGCCATCGGTTCGGCGCTGCCGTTCAGCGTGTGGGACCTGACCGCCTGGCGGATCCTGGGCGGTGTCGCCATCGGCCTGGCCTCGGTGATCGCCCCGACCTACATCGCCGAGGTGTCGCCCGCGGCCTACCGCGGCCGCCTGGCGTCGTTGCAGCAGCTGGCCATCGTGCTGGGCATCGCCGCCTCGCAGCTGGTCAACTACGGCATCGCCCAGATCGCCGACGGCACCGCGAGCGGCATGCTGGGGCCGATCCAGGCCTGGCAGTGGATGCTGGGCGTCGAGGTCCTGCCCGCCCTGGTCTACCTGGGGCTGAGCGTGCTCATCCCCGAGTCGCCCCGCTACCTGGTACGCGTGGGGCAGACCGACCGCGCCCGTCGGATCCTGGCCGACGTCGAGGGCGGCGGAACCGAGCGGGTGGACAAGCGCATCGGGGAGATCCGCGAGGCGCTGGGCTCGGAGGTCCGGACCAGGCTGAGCGACCTGACCGGCCGCTACGGTCTGCTGCCCATCGTATGGATCGGCATGGCCGTCTCGGCGTTCCAGCAGCTGGTCGGGATCAACGTCATCTTCTACTACTCCAGTTCGCTGTGGCAGTCGGTGGGGGTGGAGGAGTCGGCCTCGCTGCTGCTGAGCCTGTTCACCTCCATCGTGAACATCGCGGGTACGTTCGTGGCGATCCTGCTGGTGGACAGGGTCGGCCGCAAGCCGCTGCTGCTGGTGGGCTCGGCCGGGATGACGGTGGCGCTGGCGCTGGCCGCCTACGCCTTCAACCACGCGGTGGTGCGGGGCGACGAGGTGACGCTGTCGTTCGGCTGGGGCGCGGTGGCGCTGACCGCGGCCAGCCTGTTCGTGCTCTTCTTCGCGCTGTCGTGGGGCGTGGTCGTGTGGGTGCTGCTGGGGGAGATGTTCCCGCTGCGCATCCGCGCCGCGGCGATGGGCGTGGCCACCGCGACCCAGTGGCTCACCAACTGGCTCATCACCGTGAGCTTCCCGAGCCTGCGCGACTGGAGCCTGAGCGGCACGTACCTGATGTACGCGTTCTTCGCGCTGGTGTCGTTCTTCTTCGTCCTGAGGTTCGTGAAGGAGACCCGCGGCAAGACCCTGGAGGAGATGCGGGGCTGAGGGTTCAGCGCTCCAGGTCGATCTTGCGCTGGAGGAACTCCTCCCGGTCGATCTGGCCGCGCGCGTATCTGAGCCGCAGCTCCTCCTCCGCCGCGTCCACGGCCTGTGGCGCGGGCGCGGCGGAGGCCCGGCGACGCCCCGGCCGGTCGAGGTCGGCGCGGGCCGCGCCCGCCACGGACGCCACCGTGACGACGAAGAAGACGCCCAGCGCCACCATGATCATCATGACGACCGCGGCCATGACGTAGGTCATCGTCTGCTCCCCACTCCTTGGAAGAACCGCTCCCCTCCTTCCTGTGTACCCGCGTCGGGGGTGCTTCTCCAAGGGTTCCTCGCACCTGTGGACAACCGCTCCGCCCGGATCGCCGTAACCTGGACTGTCGCGATCCGGACGAAAAGGGTGGTTATGCGCGTCCTCCTCGTGGACAACCACGACTCCTACACGTACAACCTCTTCCAGCTCCTGGCGCGCGTCCTCGGCCGGACCCCGGAGGTGCTCACCCACGACGACCCCCGCTGGGACCGGCTCGACCCGGCGGACCTGGACGCCGTGGTCGTCTCACCGGGCCCGGGCCGCCCCCAGAACCCCCGCGACCTGGGCCGCGTCCCCGAGCTCCTGGCCCGCACCCGGCTGCCCGTCCTGGGGGTGTGCCTGGGCCACCAGGCCATCGCCCACCTGGCCGGGGCGGACGTGGTCTCGGCCCCCCAGCCCCGCCACGGCCACCTGTCCCGGGTCCGGCACACCGGCGCGGGCCTGTTCGCGGGCCTGCCCCAGGGCCTCACCGCCGTGCGCTACCACTCCCTGGCCGTTCCCGAGCCCCTGCCCGAGGCGCTGACGGCCACCGCATGGGCCGAGGACGGCGTGGTCATGGGCCTGGAGCACCGCACGCTGCCCCGCTGGGGCGTGCAGTTCCACCCCGAGTCGGTGGCCAGCGAGCACGGCGCGGAGCTGGTCGCGAACTTCCTTGACCTGGCCCGCCCGCACACCGCCCTGGCGGCCGCGCCCCCGGGTCCGCTCCCGGAACGGGACGCGGCCGCCCGGGGCGGGAAGGCCCCGACGGCGGTGCACGGAGAGCGCCCCGACGCCCCCGCGGCCACGGGGGCTCCGACCGTCCGCGTGCGCGAACTCCCCCTGGCCGTGGACACCGAGGCCGCCTTCGCCCGCCTGCACGGCGACGCCGAGTACGCGTTCTGGCTGGACAGCTCCCGCCCGGAGGGCCCCGCGCGCTTCTCCTTCCTCGGCGCCGCCACCGGCGAGGTGCTCACCTACCGCGTCGGCGGCCCCGTCACCGTGCGCGCCGCGGACGGCACCGAGCACCGCGAGCCCGGCAGCGTCTTCGACGCCCTCGACCGCCGCCTCCCTCCGCCCTCGCCCTCCGGCCTGCCCTTCGACTTCACCGGAGGGTACGTCGGCTACCTCGGCTACGAGCTCAAGGCCGACTGCGGCGGCGACAGCGCCCACACCTCGTCCGAACCCGACGCCGTGTGGCTGCGCTGCGACCGGTTCGTGGCCGTCGACCACCACCGCGACCGCACCTACGCGGTGTGCGCCGACGACCTCCCCGACGGCGACGCCTGGCTCGACGCGACCCTGGCCGCCCTCGCCGACCTGCCGCCGTTGCCCGCGCCCGCCCCCGCCGCCCCGGCCGCCGACCTGGCCCGCCTGCTGGAGCGCCCGCGCGAGGACTACGTCGCCGACGTCAAGGAGTGCCTGGCCGAGCTCACCGCCGGGGAGAGCTACGAGATCTGCCTGACCAACCGGGTCCGCCTGCCCCACGACGGGGGAGACCTGGACTCCTACCGCCGCCTGCGCGCCGCCAGCCCCGCGCCCTACGCCGCCCTGCTGCGCCTGGGGCCCATGAGCGTGCTCAGCGCCTCGCCCGAGCGCTTCCTGCGCGTGGACGGCGACCGCGCGGCCGAGAGCCGCCCCATCAAGGGCACCGCGCCGCGCCGCGCCGACCCGGCCGCCGACGCGCGCGCGGCCCGGGAGCTGCGCACCGGCGCCAAGACCCGCGCCGAGAACCTCATGATCGTCGACCTGCTCCGCAACGACCTGGGGCGGGTGTGCGAGGTCGGCAGCGTCGAGGTGCCCGCGTTCATGTACACCGAGTCCTACGCCACCGTGCACCAGCTGGTCTCCACCGTGCGGGGCGTGCTGCGTCCGCGGGTGTCGGCCGTGGAGGCGGTCCGCGCCTGCTTCCCCGGCGGGTCGATGACGGGCGCTCCCAAGGAACGCACCATGCGCGTCCTCGACCGCCTGGAGACCTCCGCGCGCGGGGTCTACTCCGGCGCGCTGGGCTACGTGTCCTCCTCCGGCGCGGCCGACCTCAGCATCGTCATCCGCACCGCCGTGCTCAGCGGCGGAGAGCTGACCATCGGCGCGGGCGGAGCGGTCGTGCTGGACTCCGATCCCGAGGAGGAGTACGAGGAGATGCTGCTCAAGGCCGACGTGCCCGCCCGCGCGCGCTGACCGCTCCCCGGCGGGGGCGGAAAACCGCTTGCCGCGCCCGGTTCCCGGGCACCACGCTGGGCCCATGGACGTCCCCAGGCACCAGATCCGCGCGCTCCACACCGACACCACGGTCACCGTCTACCAGGCCTACGCCCCCTCGCTCGGGCTGGCCGCCGCGCGTGGGGGACGCTTCCCCTCCGCCTGGAAGCGCGACCGCATGACCTGGATTAAGCCTTCCTTCTTGTGGGTGATGCATCGCTCTGGATGGGGGCTGAAGAGGGACCAGGAGACCGTGCTGGCGGTGGAGATCACCCGCGCGGGCTTCGCCTGGGCGCTGCGCAACGCGTGCCTGTCGCACCACGCGCCCGCCGTCCACCCCGACCGGGAGGCCTGGCGCGCGCGGCTGCGCGAGGCGCCGACCCGGGTGCAGTGGGACCCCGAGCGCGACCTGTACCTGACCCCGCTGGAACACCGCTCCCTGCAACTGGGGCTGGCGGGCGAGGCCGCGCGGCGCTACGCCGACGAGTGGATCGTCTCGATCACCGACGTCACCCCGCTCGCGCACCGGGTGCACACCCTGGTCCAGGAGGGGGACACCGCCGCGGCGACCCGGCTGCTGCCCGCAGAGCGCCCCTACCCGGTCGCGCCGGGGGAGCTGGACCACCTGCGCCCCGCCCGCGAACACGACGCCGCGGTGTGACCGCGCACCGCTTGGTCGGTGTCGCCGTGGTCGGACAGCCCAGAAGGGGGATCGGATATGTACGGAGCCGCAGACGGGGCGGGCGAGGCGGTCCAGCGGGTGATCGAGGGGGAGCTGCGGCTGCTGGAGCCCCACGTGCGCGCCTCGCGCAGGCTCGCCGGGGAGCTGCTGGACCCCGAGTTCACCGAGGTGGGCAGGTCGGGCAGGCGCTGGGACCGGGAGACGGTGCTGGCCGGGCTCTCCGCCGTGGACGGCCCGGACGCGATGGGGCCGCGACGGCGCCGGGTGAGGGTCACCGACATGGTGGGGCGGCTGCTCGCCCCGGACCTGGTGCACCTGACCTACGCCACCGAGGCCGACGGGGCGCGGGCCCTGCGCAGCTCCCTGTGGCGCCGGAACGCGGACGGCGCGTGGCGGCTGTACTACCACCAGGGCACGCCCGCACCCTGAACGCCGAGCGCGCGGCGCGGGACGCGCGCCCGGCCGCGTCGGCGGTCGGGGACCGTAGCCCTCAGCGGTGGGAGTCGACCAGCCGGGCCATACGCGCCGCGCGTCGACGCGGGCGAGCACGGGGGCGGCGTGGGCCGCCCGACGAGCCTGACCGAGGTGCTGAGGAGCTGACCTCCCGGGGCCGGAGCGCGCCTCCCGGAGGCGCTCGCCTCCGGGCCGGCGGGCGCCCGGAAAACCCCTGCGGGGCGGTCGCGCGGAGCTGTACCATCGGGCGGCGCGTCCGACGGCCGGGGGAACCCCGTCCCCGGCGGGCAGGACACCGGTGCGGGCGGGCGCACCACTTCCCGCGTACACGGAGCGAGGCGGCCAGGCATGAGCGAGTACGACAGGGCGATCGCCCAGAACCGCGCGAACTGGGACCAGCGCGCCGACGTCCACGCGCGGTCCGCGATGTACGACGTCGACGGGCTGATCGCGGATCCCTCCCGCCCCTCCCCGGTCGTGCGCAACGACCTCGCGGTGCTCGCGCCCCACCTGGAGAACGGCACGGTGGCGGGGAAGTCGCTGCTGCACCTGCAGTGCCACATCGGCACCGACACCGTCTGCTGGGCCCGGTTGGGCGCCGTGGACGTCCACGGCCTGGACCTGTCGCCGAACTCGCTGGCCCACGCCCGGCGCATCGCCGACGCCGTCGGCGCCGACGTCACCTGGGTCGAGGGCGACGCGCGCACCGCCTCCCAGGTCATCGACCGCACGTTCGAGGTGGTCGTGACCAGCGCCGGGACGATCGTGTGGCTGCCCGAGCTGCGCTCGTGGGCCCGGTCGATCCACGACCTGCTGGAACCGGGCGGGGTGTTCGCGATCCGCGACGACCACCCGATCCTGGGCGCCATGGACTTCGAACCGTGGCAGGTGAGCGGCGACTACCTCAGCGGCGGGGGCGCCAACGTCTACGAGGACGCGGCCACCTACACCGACGGACCCACGGACTCCATCACGCAGACCGTCAACCACGAGTGGCGCCACGACCTGGCGGAGGTGACGGGCGCGCTGCTGGGGGCCGGGCTGGTCGTCGAGGCGCTCGGGGAGCACCCGTTCATGGACTGGCCCGCCTTCTCCGGCCTGGTGGAGTGCCCGCAGGGGTGGCGGCTGCCCGAGGGCGCCCCCAGGATCCCGCTGAACTTCTCGGTGGTCGCGCGCCGCCCGGGGTGACTCCCCGCACGAGCCGCCCCGCCAACAGTAGGGACACGGGTCAGGAGGAGAGGACTCCTCAGACACTCAAGGTCGACTTCGCGTCAAGGCCTCCCTTGGACTGCGACCGGGGAGCCGCCCTGTGTCCTGAGAACGGGAATCTCCACCCCCGGGAGTCCGCTGGCTCCGGGGCTCAGGCGGTGGCCTCGGGTGCGATCCTCTCCAGGGCCCGCACGGCCGCCTTCACCGACGGGTGCCCGCGCGAACCCCTGCGGGTGCAGGTCACCAGCTTGCGCACCGGGGCGCGGGGCCCGTCCACGCGCACCCGGGTGACCGGCAGGGCGGGGGAGACGTGCACCAGTCGGGGCACCAGAGCCACCCCCAGGCCGTGCGCGACCAGGGTGGTCACCGAACTCCACGACCGCGCCTGGTGCGGTCCGTGGGGCGTGAAGCCCGCCGCGCCGCACGCCATCACGGCGTGCGCGCGACAGGTCGTGTCCGGCGGCGACAGCACCCAGGACTCGGTGGCCACCTCCTCCAGCGGCACGCTCGCGCGCCCGGCGAGGCGGTGACCGTCGGCCACCAGCAGGTCGAGCACGTCGTCCAGCAGCGGCGCCTGGTCGAAACGGGTGTCGGTGGGCGGCGGGGAGCCCGGCGCGACCTCGATGACGGTCAGGTCGATCTCACCCCGGAAGAGCAGGTCCGTGCACTCGCCGGGCTCGGCCTCCAGGAGCCGCACGTCCAGGCGCGGGTGGTCGGCGCGCAGGGCGGCGGCCATCGGCACGAGCAGGCACGCCAGCGCGGTGGGGAAGGCCGCCACCCGCAGGGTTCCGGAGGGCTCGGTGCCCAGCCCGAGCATCTCGATCTCGGCCTGCTCCCACTGCGCCTGGATGGCGTCGGCGTGCGCCAGCAGGCCGCGCGCGGCGGGGGTGAGCAGCACGCCCCGGCCGTTCGGCTCCAGGAGGGCCACGCCCAGCTCCCGTCCCAGCTGGCGGATCTGCTGGGAGGCGGCCGAGGGGGTGAAGTGCAGTGCCTCGGCCGCCGCGGTGACCGTGCCGTAGTGGGCGACGGCCCGCAGGATGCGCAGGCGTCGGAGGTCGATCATGAAGGTGATTCTTCACGGTTCCCTGCACAGAATCAACGTGGACTTCAACGGTCCCGTGGAGCGAAGCTGGTGGTGGAACCGAGGAGGAGGTACACGATGACCACTGTCTGCCCGCACTGCGGCTGGCCCGACGACCAGCCCTTCCGGGTCGTGTCCCGGCACACCACCGGCCGCGGGCTCACCGTGTGGGTGCGCTGCGCCTGCGGTTCGGTGCAGGTGCGCGAGGTCGGCGCGGCCGGGGCCCGCGTCCTCTCGCGCGGCCGTCCCGCCCCGGCTCCGGACGCCCGGGAGTACCGCGCCTGAGGTCGTCCGCAGGGCCCCGCGCGAGTGAGGGACCTCGTCGGGGGGAGGCGTTCCCTCCTTCCCGGCGGAGCGGTCGGGCGCCGCACGACGCGCCGGGCCCCGGCACGCCGCTCGCTCACGGGTCGGCCCGCCCGCTCTCCGACGGCGCGGACTCGGACGGCGCGGCGGCGCGCCCCAGCTCGGCCCTCAGCTCGCGGACCTGCTCGGTGAGTTCACGCAGCTGCCGCGCGGTGTCCTCGTCAAAGCTCCGCTCGCGCGTCTCCTTGCTGTCATCCACGCGCTGGACCAGCCACGTGGACAGCGTTCCGGTGATGACGCCGAGCAGACCGATGCCCATGACGAAGAGGAAGGCGGCGATCAGGCGGCCCGTGCCGGTGACCGGGTACAGGTCTCCGTAGCCGACGGTGGACACCGTCACCAGCGACCACCAGAACGCGTCGGCGAGTGTGGTGATGTTGGCGTCCGGGGCGCCCTGCTCCGCGCGCAGGACGCTCACCGAGGCCATGACGAGCATGACGACGGTGATGCCCGCGGTGTACAGCAGTACGTGCCCGCGCAGGGACACCGACATGTGCCGGTGCAGCAGGGACACGACGGTCAGTAGCCGGACCAGGTGCAGGGGGCGCAGCACCGGCAGCACCACGATCAGCAGGTCCAGCAGGTTCTCGCGTACGAAGGTCCACCGGTCCGGTGACAGGTACAGGCGTACGGCGTAGTCGACGGCGAAGACGACCCACACGACCGCGATGAGCACCCCGCACAGCTCCAGCAAGTGCGGGGGAAGATCGGGGTCCACGGCGGGCCAGGCGTAGGCGCCGATGAACACCAGGGCCGCGAACACCAGCGGCAGCTCGGTCGCGGACCTCCAGCGCTTCATGCGGTCCGGGGGTCGGGGGAAGGAGGATGTGCTGTGCTGTTCCACGCTCCGATTCGACCAAACCCCGTTCGCCCAGGCCACGCCCGGGTACCCTTCCGGCCGGCTCGGGCCGTCCACAGGGCCGATGCGCACATGGTGGCCGGTGAGTCGTCCGCGATACGGTTGGGGTCATGGACAACGCACCGACACGACCGTCCACGTCGGTTGAGGACTACGTGAAGGTCATCTACGACCTCCAGGAACGCGGCAACGGGCCGGTGACCATCTCCGGTATGGCCGAGCGCCTGTCGGTGTCCAATTCCTCGGTGTCGGGGATGCTGCGCAAACTCAGCGAACTGGGCCTGGTGGAACACCGGCGCTACGGCGCGGTCAACCTCACCGAGCCGGGCACCAAGGCGGCCCTGTCGGTGCTGCGCCGCCACCGCCTGCTGGAGACCTACCTGGTCGCCGAGCTGGGCTACTCCTGGGACGAGGTGCACGATGAGGCCGAGATCCTCGAACACGTGGTCTCGGACAAGTTCGTCGACCGCATCGCCCACCACCTGGGCGACCCCGTGGTCGATCCGCACGGCGACCCCATCCCCACCCGCGACGGCCACATCGTCGAGCGCGAGAGCCTGCTGCTGTCGGAGGCGGAGAAGGGCGTCAGCGGCGTGATCGTGCGCGTCAACGACACCGACCCCGATCTGCTGCGCTACCTGGCCGACATCGAGATCGGCATCGGGATGCGCGTGGAGGTGGCCGAGCGCCGCCCCTACGCCGGGTCGATGCAGATCACCGTGGGCGCCGACGAGGGAGCTCCCGAGCGCTCCCAGGCCCTGGGTCTGGTGGCCGCCGAGGCACTGTGGATCAGCCCCGACGACCAGGTGTAGGGATTTCCCGGAAACGCCGTCGCTACCCGAAGGACGTGGCTGCCGTGGGTGACGAGAACGATCCGACGACCGGAGGCAGCGACATGCCCGTTTCCCCTGTGGCCGAACGCCAGTCCTCCACCGGATCCCGGTACGAGCCGCTGACCCCGCCTCCGGAGGGATTCACCGCCGACGACCTGGACAGCATCCCGGATCTTCCGCCGCACACCGAACTCATCGACGGAAGCCTGGTACTGGTGACCCCTCAACGCAACTTCCACACGGTCGTGCTCTCGGTCCTGGACACACGTCTGTTCGAGCAGGCCCCCGACCGCCTGCGCGTGCGCAGGGAGATGACCCTCAAACTCGGTCCGCGGCAAAGGCCCGAACCCGACCTCATCCTGGTGCAGACCCAGGCGACCGGGGGGACGGAACAGACCTGGTTCGCACCCGAGGCTGTGGAGCTGGTGGTCGAGGTGGTCTCTCCCGAGTCGGAGCTGCGCGACCGTGAGCGCAAACCGCAGCTGTACGCCGAGGCCGGTATCCCCAACTTCTGGCTGATCGAGCAGGACCGCGGCGAAGCCGTGGTGTTCGCCCACGAACTCGCTCCCACCGGCGGATACGCCAGGCCCACAGTTCATCGCGGGCGCCTCAAGACCTCCCGGCCCTTCCCCATCGACATCGACCTGACCGAGGTCCAGCGCCGCTGAGCCGGGCGCCTCGGCCCGGTCCGGGCGCCGGGTGGCGCACACCCGCCGTCCGGACCCGCATCGGGGTTCACCCCTCCACGCGCACGCCCGCCACACCGTCCTCGATCACGAACCGCGCCCGGTCGCGGACGGGTGAGCCCGGTTCGCTCACGTGGTCCACGACGCGGTAGTCGGCCGTCCACTCGGTGGGCGTGACGACGTTGCGCACGTAGCCCCGCTTGCGGTTGACGAACCTGATGTGCGGGTTCTCCCGCAGCTGCGCCTCGTCGCCGGGGGCCTGTTCGGTGCCGTCGCCGCCGCTGGTGACGGACGTGCCCACCAGCTCGGTGGCCACCGTCGGCGACTCGGGGGAGCCGAAGTCGGCCTTGACGTCGCACACGTAGTTGGCGTGCACGTCCCCGGTGATCACCACCCCGTTGCGCGTGCGCGCCAGCTGGTCGCGGACCTCGTCGCGGTCCACGAGGTAGTTGTCCCAGGCGTCGTTGCTGAAGTCGGTCGCCCCGCCCTCGGCGAAGTCGCGCTGGGAGAAGAACACCTGCTGGGCGAGCACGTTCCAGCGGGCCCGCGACGAGGACAGCCCCTCCCGCAGCCACTCCTTCTGCCGAGCGCCGAGCAGGGTGCGCGAGGGATCGCCGCGCTCGGCGTCGGACACCTGCGGGTCGCGGTACTGGCGGGTGTCGAGCAGGTGCATGTCCACCAGGTCGCCGAAGGCCAGTCTGCGGTAGAGCTGCATGTCGGGGCCGACCGGCGTCTGGGCGAAGCGCAGCGGCATGTGCTCGTGGTAGGCCTTCAACGCCTGGGCGCGCCGGCGCAGGAACTCCTCGGCCGTGACGTCCTCGCCGTTGGAGCGGTCGTCGGCCCAGTTGTTCTCCACCTCGTGGTCGTCGAAGACCACCGCCCACGGGAAGGCGGCGTGCGCGGCCTGGAGGTTGGCGTCGCTCTTGTACTGGGCGTGCCGCACGCGGTACTCGGCCAGGGTGCGGACCTCCCGGTCGGGAAGGTGGCCCCGGCCCAGGCTCCCCTGCCCGCCCGTCTCGTAGATGTAGTCGCCCAGGAACGCGACCAGGTCCAGGTCCTCCTCGGCCAGGTGCGCGTGGGCGTTGTAGTGCCCGGCGGTGTAGCTCTGGCAGCTGGCGAACGCGAAGGAGAACCGGTCCGTGCGGATACCGGGGGGAGGGGCGGTCTTGGTGCGGCCGACCTGGCTGATCTCGCTGCCCACGCGGAACCGGTAGAAGTACTCGGTGCCGGGCCGCAGCCCCTGCGCCTCCACGTGCACCGAGTGGGCGGCGTCGGGGCCCGTCTCCACGGTCCCGGAGGCGGAGAGCAGACCGAAGCCCTCCTCCCGCGAGACCTGCCACTCGACCTCCACCCGCCGGTCGGGCATGCCGCCCAGTCCGTCCTCGGCGAAGGGGTTGGGGGCCAGGCGGGTCCAGAGCACGACGCTGCTGTGGAAGGGGTCGCCGGAGGCGACGCCCAGGGTGAAGGGCTCGCCGATGCCGCCCGACCGGGCGGGGGTGTCGGCGCGGACGGAGGCGTCGGCCCGCACGCCGGGGCTCCAGGAGGTGCCCAGCGCGACGGCGCCCAGGGTGGCCGCGCCGCCGACCAGGGCCTGGCGCCGTGTGGTGCTGCTGACGGTCGCGTCGGGGAGGGGGGCGGGGGTGCGAGGGGTTCCCGGCATGGGCGGTCTCCTGATCGGGTCGCGGGGGAGCCCGGCCCCCTGTCGGGCCGGGCGGGGGACCGTCGCTTCTATCCGGCCATGGCGGGCGGAACGTCCCAACCACCGGGTGGTGAACGTTGGACCCCTTAGCGTGACTAACAGGTGACAGCCTGTTGCGGCGCAGGTCAGGCCCGCAACACGCCGGAGGACCGGAAAACTCGTCGCGCCGCCCCCGGACGGCGGCCGTCCGCGCGCGGAAGACCGACCCCGAATGGACACTTCGGATGCCCGAAATATGATGGTGTTCCAGAAGGCTCTCCCCGTCACCCCCCGAGGAGTCGGCATGCGCATCACCGTCCTGGGCGCCACCGGAGGCACCGGGCGCCACGTCGTGGACCAGGCCCTGAACGCGGGACACCGTGTCACGGCCCTGGTCCGCGATCCGGCGCGGCTGCCCGTCGCCCACGAGCGGCTGGAGACGGTCCGGATGCCCGTCCCCGAACCCGACCGGCTGCGCTCCCTGCTCTCCGCGACGGACGCGGTGGTCTCGGCACTGGCCGCGAGCGCCAGGGGAGGCTTTCCCGCCACCACCTGGACCGGCGCGGTGCTGAGCGCGCTGGAGGGCGACCGCGCCACACGCCTGGCCGTGGTCAGCGCCTCACCCGTCGGCCCGAGGGAACCGGGTGGACCGCTGCCGCAGCGGCTGCTCATGCCGCTGATCGGCAGGCTCTTCCGCGACGCCTATCTCGACCTGGGGCGGATGGAGGCCGCCCTGGAGGCCAGCGGCGCCGCCTGGACCGTCCTACGCCCGCCCCAACTGACCGACACCCCGGCCACGGGGGAGTACCGCCTGGTCCTGGACCGCAACGTGCCCTCCGGCTACCGGATCTCGCGCGCGGACCTGGCGCACGCGCTGCTGCGGGTCCTGGACGATCCGGCCACCGTGCGCCGGGCCGTCGGCGTCGCCGACTGAGCCGCGAACGACCACGCCACACCCCCGGTAGCATCGGCGCATGGAGCAGGGGGCGGGCCGCGAAGAGGCCGACGACACGCGTGTGCCGGGCCGCGCGATGGTGGAGGGGGCACTGCGCTTCGTGCCCCTGATCGAGACCTACTACCGCCGGGCCCACGCCGAGATGCCCCCCGAACTGCGGCTGCTGTTCACCGACCACCACCTGACCGCCCGGCACGGCGCGGTGCTGTCCCAGCTCGTCCACGGCCAGGAACTCGGCATGGGCGAACTCTCCTCCCGCCTGGGGGTGGGCCCCTCCACCGTCAGCGAACTGGTCGGCGACCTGTCCCGGGTGGGGCTGGTGGTGCGCCGCGAGGACCCCGCCAACCGGCGGCGCGCCCTGGTGTCGCTGGCCGACGAGCACCGCGACCTGATGCGGGCGTTCGTGGCCAGCCGGGCCCGGACCCTGCTGCG
Organism: Nocardiopsis sp. CNZ308; assembly: GCF_004217075.1. NCBI lineage: Bacteria > Bacillati > Actinomycetota > Actinomycetes > Streptosporangiales > Nocardiopsidaceae > Nocardiopsis > Nocardiopsis sp. CNZ308. Next base: position 5,940,970 of record NZ_SHKJ01000001.1, read on the forward strand.
GGCCTTCGACCGGCTCTCGCCGGAGCAGCGGGAGGGGTTCGCCGCCGGGCTGGAGGCCTGGGCCCACGAGCTGCACGGGACCTGACCCGCGCCCCTTCCGAAGGCGTCCGCTTCGACCGGGGGCTTTCGGCGCTCACGCGCGGTCGTACACGAGGCCGCGCACGCGCGCTCCTCCTCCCGGTCCCCGCGGGGCGGTCGGGGGTCAGCGGACGCCGCCCGGCTTGGGCAGCGGCCTGGCGCGCCGCACCGAACGGGGCTTGGGGCGCTCGTCGCGGTACCTGCGCCGGGGCTGGGAGCGGGGAGGGGCGAAGGGCGGGGTGATCTTCGGGCGGACCTCGGCGGACGGTGCGGCGGTCAGGTCCAGGCGGAGGGAATCGGCACGCATGGGGCTTCCTCTCAGTTCTACTCAACCTATAGTACTCTGTGTGGAGTGGTAAGAACATAGTACTACGCTCGAAGTGGTGTCAACTTCGTTCTGAGGAGAGAACCGACATGAGGCAGAATCCGGCACGCCGGGCGGCCCTGCTCGACGCGGCCATCGAGGTGCTCGCCCGCGAGGGCGCGCGGGGGCTGACCTTCCGGGCCGTGGACACCGAGGCGGCCGTCCCCAACGGCACGGCGTCCAACTACTTCAGCAACCGCGACGACCTGCTCACCCAGGTCGGCCACCGCTTCTACGAGCGGTTGGACCCCGACAGCAACGTGATCGCCGCGGCCCAGGCGGGACCGCGCGACCGCGACAGGGTCGCCGAGCTGATGCACGAGGTGGTGGGGCGCCTCACCGACTTCCCCTCGGGCTACCTGGCCCTGCTGGAACTGCGCCTGGAGGCCACCCGGCGGCCGGAGCTGCGCCAGCTGCTCACCGAACGCGTCCGCGCCGACATGGACGCCAACATCGCCTTCCACGTCGAGTCCGGCATGCCCGGCGACGCGACCACCGTCGTCCTGCTCCACCTGGCTCTGAACTGGCTCATCCTGGAGCGGCTCACCCTGCCCGAGCTCTTCTCCCAGGAGCGGTTCCACGACCTGGTGACCGACGTGGTCGAGCGCATCGTCCCCGGCCCCGGCCGCGCGGACTGACGGCTGCGCGCGCGGGGCCGCGGACACGGTCTCCCCGACCCGCACGGCGGCCCCGCGCCCGCGGCACGACGTCTGTGGCCGGGTTTGTCCACACCCCCTGTCGCGGCGGCTGGCGCGCCCCTATCCTGGAGGCATGTTCCAGCGACATTAAGTCCCCAGCCGGTCCTCGGTCCGAGCACGCGGTCCACCCCGGGCGGTCCCCGCCCCGGTGCCCGTCTCCGCTCGACCGAAAGACCTCCATGACCACTCTGTCCCCGCGTGCCCCCGGCACGCGTGCATCCCGTCTGACCCGGCCCCTGTACGCCTACGCGGCCCTGGGGGAGTTCGTCCTCCTCTACCCGCTGTACGCGCTGCTGTTCGACGAGACCGGCCTGACCGTCGCCCAGATCAGCTCCCTGTTCGTGATCTGGTCACTGTCCTCGGTCCTCGCGTCCGTCCCCGCCGGGGCCTGGGCCGACGTGGTGCCGAGGCGCTACCTGCTGGCCGCCGCGCCGCTCCTGGCCGCGTGCGCGTTCGTGCTGTGGCTGCTGTGGCCCGGCTACTGGACCTTCGCGCTCGGCTTCGTCCTGTGGGGCGCGGGCGGCGCGCTGTCCTCGGGCTCCCTCGAAGCCCTCGTCTACACCGAACTCGCCCGCCGCGACGCGTCCGACCGCTACGCCCGGGTCATGGGCGTGACCCGCGCCCTGGACGTGGCCGCCGTCGGCGCCGCCACTCTGCTGGCCATCCCCGTCATGGCCCATGGCGGCTACGCCGCGGTCGGCGCGGCCAGCGTCGCCGCCTGCGTGCTGTGCGCCATGGCGGCCCTGGCCCTGCCCGAGCACCGCGCCGCCGCGGGCGACCCCGCCTCCGCCGACGGCGCCGCGGTGGCCGGGGAGGCGGAGGAGGGGCCCTCCGGTTACCTGGACGCCCTGCGCGGCGGGCTGGCCGAGGCCCGCTCCAGCCGACGGGTGCGCGGCGCGATCGTGCTGGTGGTCGCGGTGACCGCGTTCTGGGAGGCACTGGACGAGTACGTCCCCCTACTCGTCGCCGAGTCCGGCGTCCCCGCCGCCACCGTTCCCGTGGCGGTCCTGGTGGTGTGGGCCTTCGTGCTCCTGGGCGGACTGCTGGCCGGGCCCGCCTCCCGGCTGCCCGTGCGGGCCCTGGCCGTCCTGGTGGGCCTGGCCGCACCCGCCATCGCCGCCGGAGCCCTGCTGGACGGCCCGGTGGGATGGGTACTGATCGGCGTGGGCTTCGGCCTGTGCCAGACCGCGGGCGTGGTCGCCGACGCCCGCCTTCAGGACCGCATCACCGGGCCGAGCCGGGCCACCGTCACCTCCCTGGCCGGACTGGGCACCGACGCCCTCACCACGGCCTCCTACCTGCTGTACGCGGGGGTGTTCGCGGTGACCGGGCACGCCCTGGCGTTCGCCCTGTTCGCGCTGCCCTACCTGGTGGCGGCGCTCTTCCTGGGCCGCGGTACCCCAGGAGCCCGTCCGACCCGCCGCTCCCCTGAGCGGAAGGGGGAGGCGCGACGGTGAACCTCGCCCGAACCCGGCCGCGTCCGGCCGCGTTTTCCCTGTAGCCGGACGCTCCGCGTCCGGCGCCGTGTGGCGGGCCCGCCCGCCACACGGCGCCGCGCCCGAGGACGGCGGGACGCGGTACCCGCGGGCCGTAGGTGTCGAGGGACCACCTACGGCCCGGCCGTGACCCGGCTCTGGGGCACCCTCGGTGGCCAGGGCCCTTGCGTGTCTGAATAGCATCGGTTCCTGTGGCACATCAGACGACGAACACGGCGAGCAGTGAAGGCCCGGGCATCGCCTCCGTGCGCGGGATCAACGTCACCTACACCGACCGCGGCGCCGGGTACCCCACCCTCCTGATCCACGGTCACCCCTTCGACCGCACCATGTGGGAACCCCAGGTCAGGGCCCTGGCGGGACGCGGTTACCGGGTGATCGCCCCCGACCTGCGCGGGTACGGGAGCAGCACCGTCGTCCCCGGGACCACGACCCTGGACACCTTCGCCCGCGATCTGGACGCGCTCCTGGACCACCTGGGCCTGGACGTGGTGAGCGTGGTGGGACTGTCGATGGGCGGCCAGATCGCCCTGGAGCTGTACCGGCTCTTCCCCGACCGCGTCGACTCGCTGACCCTGGCGGCCACCAACCCCAGCGCCGAGACCGAGCGGGGCCGGGCCGCCCGCGTGGCGCTGGCCGAGCGGCTGCGCGCCGAGGGCATGCGCGGCTACGGCGACGAGGTGCTCGTGGGCATGATGACCGCCGACAACGTGCGCGAGCTGCCCGCGGTGGCCGACCACGTGCGCACGATGATGTACGCGGCCCCGCCCGAGGGCGCGGCGGCCGCCCTGCTGGGCCGCGCCAGACGCCAGGACTACGCGCCCCTGTTGCGCCGGGTGTCCGCGCCGACCCTGTTGGTGGGGGGCCAGCACGACGTGTTCACCCCGCCCGACCTCACCGAGTCCATGCACGTGCTGGTGCCCGACTCGGTCGTGGAGATCGTCGAGGGCGCCGGGCACCTGCCCAACCTGGAGCGGCCCGAGCGGTTCAACGAGGTGCTGCGCCGCTTCCTGGACCGCTGCCGCACCCGCGTCTAGGAAGCGGCCGCCACGGCCGGTCCCGTCGGCGGCCACGCGCCCCCGCGGGGGCGCGTCAGACGCGCTCGACGGGCAGCCACAGCTCGGCCTCGGCGGTGGCGCCGTCCTCGGTGTAGGAGACCCGCAGGATCTCCGGCCCCTCGGTGGCCCGGTAGGCCGTGTTGGAGGGGAACCACTGGCCGAAGGCGTCCGCCCACATGTGCTGCAACCCCTCGGGGCACCGCGCCACGGGCACCGACTTGGGGAAGACCACCCAGGTACCGCTCGGCACCTCCAGCGTCTCCATGCCCTCCGCGCCCCGGGCGGAGGTCGCCGCGGCCTCGTAGTAGTCGATCAGGCTCCCCTCCCCCCGGTCGGGGGACAGGGCGGCGGTGACGCCCAGGACACCGCGCGGTTCCTGGTCGGAGAGCTCCGCGACGCGCGCCCGGACCTCCTGGTCCAGGCTCCTGACGAACTCCTCCATCGCGTGGTTGCGGCCCTCGTGGACGATCGGCACCCGTGCCCTGGGACCCACGAGGCGGAAGGCCTCCTTGTCCACGATCCGGTAACGCATGGTGGTACTCCCCTCGACGGTCAGGCGGAAGGACATCCTCGGCTGTGAGGCGAGCACCGCGCCGGTCCGGCGCGCCTCGCCCGGCCCCACACCGTGCATGGCGTGAAAGGCCCGGGCGAAGGCCTCGGCCGACCCGTAGCCGTGGCGCACCGCGATGTCGAGCAGGCTGTCGCCGCCCCCGAGCACCTCGGCCCCGGCGAGGGTGAGCCTGCGCCGCCGCACGTACTCCGACAGGGGCATCCCCGCCAGCGCCGAGAACAGGCGGCGCAGGTGGTGCTCGGAGGTGAGCGCGATCCGCGCCATCTCCGCCACGTCCACCGGCCTCCCGGCGTCCTCCTCGACCTTCTCCAGGGCCCGGTTGAGCCGGTCCAGCATGGTGCCCTCCTCTGCTGCCTCACCGACGCTAGCGGCGCGGGTCCCCTCCGCACCCGACAGTTGGCGACCCTCTTCTGTGAGATCGTCGTCCCTCTTCGCCCATGTCCGGCGGCCGACGGGGTAGGGGGCCCGTCCAAGGACAGGAAATCCTTGGGCAAGAAGCGCGTCTGTGCCGACGTGGCGTGCCCCGAAGCAAGCATCATGGGCCCGAGGATGGCCCGCAGACCGACCCCGAGAAGGAGGTGGGCGGGGCGGGGACACACGCCCCGCGGACACATGGACCTGGGTTTTCTGCGACCTCTGTACGAGAGCGACGCCCCGGTGGCCTCGGTGCACCTGGACACCAGCCGCGACAGGACCGACGCCGGCAAGGAACTCGAACTGCGCTGGCGCCACCTGCGGGACGAACTCTCCTCGCTGGGCACCGACAAGGCGACCCTGGACGTGCTGGAACAGGCGGTCAGGGACGGGTCCTCCCGGGCCTTCGGCAACCACGGCCACTCCCTGTTCGCCTCCGAGGGGCGCCTGCTCGGCGCGTACACGCTCTCCGAACCGCCCGCGCAGAGCCGCGCCCTGCGCATGCCGGTTCCCGACCCCCTTCCCGTGGTCGTGGACCGGGGGCGCTACCTGCCCTACGTCCTGGTGGCGCTGGACCGGGTCAACGCCAAGGTGTTCTCCTACACCGGCCAGCCCTCCAGCGGACCGGCCTCCGAGAAGGACTTCTCCGGTGCCGACCTGCGCAACATCGACCCGATGGGCCGGGGCGGTCCCGGTGTCCTGAGCGGGTACAACGGCCGCTTCGACGGCAAGCACTACCCCATGGAGACCTGGCGGGAGAACACCGCCCGGATCGCCCAGCAGGTGCGCGAGGCCGTCGCCGAGGTGGACGCCCGGATCATCTTCGTCGGCGGTGACGAGGAGGCCATCGCCTACCTGCGCGACAACCTGGGCGAGCGCAAGCTGAGCATCCCGATCAGGCTGGTGGCCGGCGGGCGGGGCGGCCCCGACGCCGAGGAGCGCCTGCACGCGGCCGCGGCGGAGGCGCTGCGCGACTTCGTCATCGACGGCCATGACGACATCATCGCCGACTACCACCAGAAACTCGCCAACGACCAGGCGGTGCGCGGTACCGAGCCCACCCTGCCGATGCTGTCGGAGGCGCGGGTGCGAACCCTGCTGCTGGGCGCCGACCGCGACGGCGAACCCGAGCTGTGGGGTTCACCGCGTGAGCCGGTGCTGGTGTCGAAGGACCCGGCGGACCTGGACGACCCCGACGCGGCGTTCCGGGCACCGGCCAGCGCGCTGATGCTGCGTTCGGCGATGGCCGCCGACGCCGGTTTCGGCGAGGTCCTCGACCACGGTCACACCAGCGCCGAGAACGGCGCCATCCTGCGCTTTCCCACGTCGCCGAACGAGAGGGTCTGACCGACCCCACGGGGCCGCCCGCGTCCGTTCCGGGGCGCGGGCGGCCCCGTGCGCGGCACCCGCCGGAGCCGTCGTCGTCCGAGCGGCCCACATCGCGGCCCCGTCACTGGGGCCGTCGTGCGCGGTCGCGGAGGAGGCCCTCCGATGCCGGTGGCCGGGCCGCGGGAGCCCGGCGGGGGCCGGTCCGCCCTCTCCGTCGCGGGAGCACGGGGCGCGCCCCGGTCAGGGGCGGGTGGTCATCCCCAGCAGGGCCAGCAGTTCGGCCTCGGTGACCAGGTCGATGCGCTGGCCGCGCTCGCGGTAGGTCTCGGCCCGCAGGTGCTTGGCGGTCTTGCCGGGGCCGCCGTGGCCCCCGAGGACGAGCACGTCGGTCTTCTTGGTGACGTTTTTGGCGGGCCGCCCGCCCGCCTCGGCCACGCGCCGCCACACCTCGGGCTTGTCCATGGACTCCAGGTCCCCGGAGACGCACACGGTGCGCCCGTACAGCGGCCCGGTGGGGTCGGCGTCGGGGGAGGGCTCGGGCAGCGGCGTCTGGGCGTCGCGCTGCCACCGGCCGAACCGGTCCTCGGGCGCGGCAGCCGCGGCGGACGCGGCGAACAGCGCGGGCTGGGCGGGCGCGGCGGCGGCCGGGACCGGGGCGGGTACCGCGCTCCCGGCCGAGGCCTCCATCCGGCGCAGGTCCGTCCGCGCGGCACGGGCCAGGTCGGCCAGCGACGGGGTGCCGTAGCGCTCCATGGCGGCGATCACGATGCGCGCGGCGGCCTCGGCGTCGGCGTCGGCGCGGTGGTGGTGCGTCACCCGGTGCCCGATGTGGGCGCACACGGTCGGCAGCTTGTGGTCGGGCAGCCCGCCCCAGGTGCGCCGGGACAGCGCCAGCGTGCACGCGTACTCCCACGCCGGGTGGGACAGCCCGGTGTGCCCGCAGGCCTGGCGCAGCACCCCCATGTCGAAGGCGGCGTTGTGCGCCACCAGGGGGCTGCCGTCGGCGAACTCCACGATGCGCGCGTGCGCCTGTTCCCAGGAGGGGGCGTCGGCGACGTCGGCCGCGGTGATGCCGTGCACGGCGATGTTGTGGCGGGAGAAGAAGTCCACCTGCCTCGGCGGCCGGATCAGCGTGGTGTACCGGTCCACGACCGCGCCGTCGCGCACCCGCACCAGGCCGACCGCGCACGCGCTGCCGCGGTCGTGGTTGGCGGTCTCGAAGTCGATCGCGGTCCAGGTCCGGGACACCGCGCACCTCCTGCAAACGGGGAACGGACCGAGGCTATCCGGGCCCGAACGCCTTCGGGGACGAAACGGCCGCACCGGCCCGGTGCCGACGGCGCGGCCCCGCCCCCGCCCTGAGGAAAACCCCACCCCCGCCCTGGCGCGCACCGCACCCGACCTGGCGGTACGCCCCATGGCCCGGCCGGGGTCCCCTTTCCTAGCGTGGTCACCGCCGCACGAACGACGAGACGAGGACCGCACATGATCACCCTGCGGGGACTGACCAAGCGCTACGGGGAGACACTCGCCGTGGACTCGCTGGACCTGGAGGTCCGCCCCGGCCGGGTGACCGGCTTCCTGGGGCCCAACGGCGCGGGCAAGACCACGACGATGCGGATGGTGCTGGGCCTGGACCGGCCCACCGCCGGACAGGCCCTGGTCGGGGGCCGCCCCTACCGGGAGCTGGACCGGCCCCTGTACCACGTTGGCGCCGTCCTGGACGCCCGCGCCGTGCACCCCGGACGCAGCGCCCGCTCCCACCTGCTGGGGCTGGCCCGCACCCACCGCATCCCCGACCGCCGCGTGGACGAGGTGCTGGAGACCGTGGGGCTGGCCGAGGTGGCGCGCAGGCGCGCGGGAGCCTTCTCCCTGGGCATGAGCCAGCGCCTGGGCATCGCCGCCGCCCTGCTGGGCGACCCGGCTCTGCTGCTGTTCGACGAACCCGTCAACGGCCTGGACCCCGACGGCGTGCGCTGGATCCGCGACATGATGCGCGCCCTGGCGGACGAGGGGCGCACCGTGTTCGTCTCCAGCCACCTGATGAGCGAGATGCAGCTGACCGCCGACCACCTGGTGGTGCTCGGCCGGGGACGGCTCATCACCGACGCGTCCCTGGCCGAGGTGCTGGGCGACAGCGCGTGGACGGCCGTGCTGGTGCGCGCGCCCCACCCCGAGGACCTGGTCACCGCTCTGGAGTCGGAGGGGGCCGGGGTGGAGCGCCCCGGTCCGGGCGAACTGGTGGTCACCGGCGTGCCCGTCGAACGGGTCGGGGAACTGGCCCACCGGGCGGGGGTGGCCCTGCACCGGCTGAGCACGCGCGACGCGTCCCTGGAGCAGGCCTACCGGGAGCTGACCGCCGACAGCGTGCAGTACACCACCGCGGACAGGAGCCGACCGTGACGACCTCCACCACGAACGGGGAGCCCCCGGTCCCCGCCGCCGACCGCGCCCCCGGCCCGGCCCGGGCCCTGTCCGACCTGGCCGCGGCCGCCTCGGCCGAGTGGGTCAAGCTCCGCTCGGTGCGCTCCACCTGGTGGTGCCTGGCCGCGGCCCTGCTGCTCATGGCCGTGGTGGCGCCGGGCGCGGCCGTCTCGACCGTCAGCAACATGCAGAACGGGAACCTGCCGGCCGCCGAGGTCCCGGCGTCGGAGATGGCGGTCTACGCCGCCATGTGGGCCGTGCAGTTCGCCGTCGTCGCCGTGGCGCTGCCGGTGATGACCTCCGAGTACTCCTCCCGTTCCATCCACCCCACCCTCCAGGCGGTCCCGGTACGGGTACGCGTGCTCGCGGCGAAGGCCCTGGCCGTGGCCGCCACCGTGTTCGCGGCGTCCCTGGTGACGGGGGCGGTCGGTACGCTTCTGGCGCACCTGGTGACGCGGCACCCCTACCTGGAGGGGTACGGCACCCTGGACCCGGGGCAGGCCGCCGTGGACGTGGTACGCATGGCCGTGTACCTGACCGCCGTGGCCGTGTCCACCGTGGGGGTCGGCGCCGCGCTGCGGTCGGCCGCCGCGGCGCTGACCACGGTGTTCATGCTGATTCTGGGCCTGCCGGTGATGTTGCTGATGGGCAGCGAGACGGGCGTCTACCTCGCCGGGCGCATGCCGTTCCTCGCCGGGATCTCGTTCGTGGACAGCGCCTTCGTGATCGGGCGGTTCGACCACGCGCTCACGCCCGCGGCGGGCGGCGCGGTGCTCGTGTGCTGGACCGCGGCGAGCCTGGCGGCGGGCGCCCTGGTGCTCCGGTTCCGGGACGCCTGAGGCGGCGGGTGCGGACGGTCGGAAGGGAAGAGGGGGAGGGGCGGATGGCCGAGTGGGCCGGGGACGGGGACGGTCCCCGCGCCTGGGCGCGGGCGGCGGCCGCGCCGCTGGCACGGGCCGGGCGCGAGCTGACGGGCACCCTGCTGGGGCTGTGCACCGCCGTGCTCACGCTGGTGTGGGTCCTCGCGGCGGCCGCGGCGCTGGTGTGCGCCCCGTTCCTGACCTCCCGGACCCGGCACCGGTTCCGCGGCGTGGTGACCCGGTGGGCGGTGCGCCTGGGCGACGCGGACCTGGCCCGCCTGGCCCGGTGGTCGGGAGGCGGCGTCGTCGGCCCGGGGGCCGAGGCCGCCCCGCGCGTGGCCTACCTGCTGCTGCGCCTTCCGGCGGCGCTGCTGTGCGGCTACCTGGCGCCCACGGCGCTGATGCTGGTGGTGGTCTTCGTCGGCGGGGCCGCGCTGGAGCTGTTCACCGGGGGCGGCACCCACGTGCCGGTGCTCATGCCCGGCGCGCGGATACACGTCTCCAGCATCAGCGTGGGCCTGCTCATGGGCCTGGCCGTCCTGGCGGCGACGTGGCTGGCGGCGGCGCTGGCCTCGGCCGCCGACCGCGCCCTGGCCCGCCGCCTGGTGGGCCCCAGCAGCGAGGACCTGCTGCACCGGCGCATCGACGAGCTGACCTCCACCCGGTCGGGCATCGTGCGGGCGGTGGACGAGGAGCGGCGGCGCATCGAACGCGACCTGCACGACGGGGTCCAGCAGCGCGTGGTGGCGCTGGCCATGCTGCTGGGGCGGGCCCAGCGCGGCCACGACCCCGAGCGCGCGGCGCGGCTGGTCCGCCAGGCGCACACCGAGACCCGGGTGCTGCTGGACGAGCTGCGGGAGGTGGCCTGGCGGGTCTACCCCACCGTGCTGGACACCCTGGGCCTGGAGGCGGCGCTGACCGAGGTGGCCGAACGCAGTCCGCTGCCGGTGCGGGTGCGCGCGCGCCTGTCGGCCCCGCCGCCCCGCGAACTGGCCACGGCGGTGTACTTCGTGGCGCGCGAGGCCATCACCAACGCCGTCAAGCACGCCGGGGCCGAGGTGGTGATCGTGCACCTGGACGACGCCGACGGCGTCCTGGACCTGCGGGTGCTCGACGACGGCCGCGGCGGCGCCGACCCCGCGGGCGGCGGACTGACCGGCCTGGCCAGGCGGGTGCGGGCCCTGGACGGCACACTGGCGGTACACAGTCCCCGGGGCGGTCCGACCACGGTACGCGCCGCGCTGCCCCTGACCACGATACGGAGCCCCCATGCGCCTGGTGATCGCTGACGACTCGGTCCTGCTCAGGGAGGGCCTGGTGCGGTTGTTGGAGGAGGAGGGCCACGAGGTGGCGGCGGCGGTCGGCGACGCCGACGCGCTGCTGGCCGCGGTCGCCGAGCACGCGCCCGACGCCGCCGTGGTGGACGTGCGGATGCCGCCCACCCACACCGACGAGGGGCTGCGGGCGGCGCTGCGCATCCGCGCCGAGCACGGGAGGGTCGCGGTGCTGGTGCTGTCGCAGTACGTGGAGCAGCGCTACGCCGCCGAACTGCTGGCCGGGGCCTCGGGCGGGGTGGGCTACCTGCTCAAGGACCGGGTGTCGGAGGTGGGGGAGTTCCTGGAGGCCCTGGAGCGGGTGCGCGCGGGCGGGGCGGCCTTCGACCCCGAGGTGGTGCGCCAGCTGCTGGCGCGCACCACCCACACCGACCCGCTGGCCCGGCTCACCCCCCGCGAGCGCGACGTCCTGGAGCACATGGCGCAGGGGCTGAGCAACGCCTCGATCGCCGAGCGGCTGTACGTGTCGCTGAGCGCGGTGGAGAAGCACGTCAACGCGATCTTCGACAAGCTGGACCTGGGGCACGCCTCCGGCTACAGCCGCCGGGTGCTGGCGGTGCTGCGCTACCTGGGCAGCTGAGCGCGGCCGCGGCGCCGCCCGCACCGCCTCCGCGCCACGGCGCCGGAGTCCGGGGAGCGGGGCGGGCGGATCGGACGGCGGTGGTTCGGGCCGGAGCGGGATCAGGCCGGGTCGAAGGACTCCATGGCGGCGGTGCGCTGGGCGCCCTGGTCGGCCCACGAGGCGTCGGTGGAGGCCCAGGCCAGCGCGTAGTACACCCCAGGCGCCACGGCGATGTTGCGGGTCAGCACGCGGCGCGTCTCGCCGGTCTCGTCCCGCCAGGTGAACTCCCACTCGGCGGCCGAGTGGAAGCCGGTGACGTCGGCGATCCGCACCCGCTCGTAGCCCGGTAGCCGCCCCGAGTCGTACACGCCCTGCTCCTGGTCCAGGACGTGCTGGTACTCGTCGTCGGTGGGGTGTTCGGCCATGTCGATCTGGAGGTAGTCGGCGTTGTCGGGGGACTCGAAGAAGACGCTGCTGCCGTCCACCCGGCGGATCCAGCCCTCGGGGACGCTCAGACCGAAGCCCTCGGGGTCCTCGGTCCAGGTCGTCCCGGGCACGGGGGCGCCGTCGGCGCCGCCCTCCTGGGGGGCGCCGGTCTCCTCGGGGGAGGCGGCGTCCCCCTCGTTCCCGCCCCCGGCCTGCTGCTCTCCGGGGCCGGGTTCGGAGGACTCCTCCGTGCCCGTCCCGGAGGCGGCGGCACCGGTGTCGGTCCCCCACGGGTCGAGCACCACCACCAGCGCCGCCACCGCCACCAGCGAGGCCAGGCCCAGGGTGAGCACCACCATCGGCCAGGACAGCCGTCCGCCCCGCCGCGGTTCCGGCGCCGTCGTGACCGTGGTCTGCGGCGGGACCGCCGCGGGGCCCCGGGGAACCGGTCCCGGGGTTGCGGGCGGGACCGGACCCGGGGTGACCGTGTGCGCGGGCGCGCTCAACGGCCGCGTCGGCACGGCCACGGCCGTGGCCGAGGGGGCCGTGAAGGCTCCGGCGGCGGTGCCCGCCTCCGCCTCCGCGGTCAGCAGCGCGCGGCAGCGATCGGCGTCGATCCGCCCGGCCGGGTCCTTCACCAGCAGGCCCCGCACCGCCTGGCCCAGCGGGCCCCGGCCCAGGACGTCGGGCGGCTCCTCGGAGGTGACGGCGTGCAATGTGGCGGGGATGCCCTCGCGGCGGAACGGGGAGGTGCCGGTGGCCGTGTGGTACAGGGTGGCGCCCAGCGACCACAGGTCGCTCGCCGGGGTCGCCGGGCTCATCGCCAGCCGCTCGGGGGCCAGGTAGGCGGGGGAGCCCATCACCCCGGCCGTCTGGGTGACGGAGGAGGTGTCGGCGATGGTGGCGATGCCGAAGTCGGTGAGCACTACCCGCCCGGCGTCGGTGACCATGACGTTCTCGGGTTTGACGTCGCGGTGGGTGATCCCCTGTCCGTGCGCGGTGCTCAGCGCGCTGAGCAGGTCGAGCCCCCACCGGGCGGTCACGCGGGCGTCGCGCGGTCCCTCCTGGCGGACCAGCGCGTGCAGGGAGCGCCCGCTGAGGAACTCCATGACGATCCACGGGCGCCCGTCGTCCTGGACGATGTCGTGCACGGTGACGATGTTGGGGTGGCCGCCCATCGCGGTGGCCTGCGCCTCGCGCCGGGCCCTGGCGGCCATCCGGTCGCGCTCGTGGTCGTCCAGGCCCGGGCCCAGGAGGATCTCCTTGACCGCGACGGTGCGGTTGAGCTCGGTGTCGTGGGCGCGCCAGACCCGGCCCATCCCGCCCCGGCCGATCTCGGCCAGCAGCTGGTAGCGGCCACGCAGTGCGCGGTGCGGCTCGGCCCCCATCGGACTCCCTTGCGGTGCGGGCCGTCGTGACCCCGTAGACGTCGAAAAGCCCGCAGGGACAGCGGTTCCCCATGCGAGCGGAGCGACCATAGTACTGAGGTGCGGCGGTGCTCCGACCTTGTGGGAACGCCGTCCCTGGTCAGCCCGCCGCGCCGGAGTCCCGGGGCCGGTGCGGGCCTCGGGGGTGGGGAACGGTCAGCCCAGGTCGGCGAGTTTGCGCTCCAGCACCTCCCGCTCGCGCTCGTTGCCGCACCGGCGCACGGCCAGCTCCAGTTCGGTGCGCGCCTCACCGGTACGCCCCAGGCGCACGAGCAGTTCCCCGCGCACGTTCGGCAGCAGGTGCGAGTCCGCCAGCGCCCCGGCCGCCGCCAGCGCGTCCACGATCCGCAGCGCCTCGGCCGGCCCCCGGGCCATGGAGACCGCCACCGCCCGGTTGAGGTCCACCACCGGGGAGGGCGCCAGACGGCCGAGCGCCTCGTAGAGCAGCACGATCCGCTCCCAGTCCGTCTCCCGCACCGAGGGGGCGAGCGCGTGGCACTCGGCGATCGCGGCCTGGAGGCCGTAGGCGCCCAGCCCCCGGCCGGTCCTCCCGGCACGGGCCAGGGCGGCCCGCCCCCGGCGGATCGCGGCGCGGTCCCAGCGGCGGCGGTCCTGGTGCTCCAGCAGCACCGGCCGCCCGTCCGCCCCGGTCCGGGCGGGGAAGCGCGCCGCGGTCAGCTCCAGCAGCGCCAGCAGGCCGTGGACCTCGGGCTGGTCGGGGACCAGACGGGCCAGCACCCGGGCCAGGCGCTGGGCCTCGCCCGCGAGGTCGAGCCGGAGCAGGTCTGCGCCGGAGCTGGCCGAGGAGCCCTCGGTGAAGATCAGGTAGACCACGTTGAGCACCGAGCCGAGCCGCTGGGACCGCTCCTGGGCCGGGGGCACCTCGAAGGGCACCCGGGCCGCCCCGAGGGTCCTCTTGGCCCGGGTGATCCTGGCCTGCACGGTCGCGGTCGGGACCAGGAACGCCCTGGCGATCTCGTCGCTGGTCAGACCGCCGACCACCCGCAGGGTGAGCGCCACCCTGGCCTCCCGCGACAGCACGGGGTGGCAGGCGGTGAACATCAGCGCGAGCACGTCGTCGTCGATCCGGTCCGGATCCCACAGCACGTCGTCGGCCTCCCGTGCGGGGTCGGCGGGCCCGCTGCCCGAGGCGGCCCCGCCCTCGCCCAGGTCACGGGCGAGGACGGCGTACCTGTCGTCCAGGGCGGAGCGGCGGCGGAACGCGTCGATCGCGCGGCGGCGGCCGACGGTGAGCAGCCACCCCGCCGGGTTGCGGGGCACGCCCTCGCGCGGCCAGGTCACCAGCGCCTCGGCCAGCGCCTCCTGGCCCAGGTCCTCGGCCAGGGCGAGGTCGCCGGTGTAGCGCGCGAGCGCGCCGACGATCCGCGCCGAGTCGATCCGCCAGACGGCGGCTACGGCCTCGCGGCCGGCGGGGTCAGCCATCTCCGGTCGGTCCGCTCAGAGCTGGCCGGTGGCCTCGCGCCAGGCCCGCTCCCTCTGGATCCACTCGTTGTCCTGCGGGAACTCGTCGATCGTGGTGACCCGGCGGATCTCGGTCTTGAAACCGGGGCCGGTCATCGGCGACCGCTTGGCCCACTCCACGGCCTCCTCCTTGGAGGCCACGTTGAGGATGTAGAACCCGCCGAACAGCTCCTTGGTCTCGCCGTAGGGACCGTCGGTGACCACGGGCGGCTCGGAGGAGTAGTCGACGACCACGCCCTCGGCGGCGTCGTCGAGGCCCTCCGCGGCGAGCAGCACCCCGGCGCGGATCAGCTCGTCGTTGTACCGGCCCATGGTCGCGAGCACCTCGTCGAAGTCGATCTCGCCCATCTTCGCGAAGGCCTCGTCGGTGGCGCGCATGATCAGCATGTACTTCATGGCTCTGTCTCCCCGGGTGTCGCGGGCCCCTTCCGGGCCCTTCCACCCCTAGGTCGAACGGGGGGTGCCGCGGATCGACACGTCCACCGGTCTTTTTCCGAGGAATTCTGACAGAGTCCGGATCCGCTGGTGGGGCGACACCCCGCTGGCCCGGGCCGACCGCCCTCCAGGGCCCTGGCGCCCAGCTCAGGGCGTGCCGGTGAGCCTGCCCATGACGTCGTACACCTGCCGCGGAGTCATCGGGGCGCCGGGAAGCGGTCCCCGGGCGGCGTCCGCGCGCAGCCCGTCGAGCACGAGGGCCAGTCCGCGGCGCCAGGCGTCGGGCGCGGCGCCCGCGGCCGCACGGGCGAGCAGGGCGTTGGTGCCGAAGACGACCAGGAGGTCCTCTCCGGTGAAGTCCGGGCGCAGGGCACCGGCCCGCCGCGCGCGCTCGACGATGCGCGTGGTGGCGTCCTGTGCCCTGGCGCAGACGGACATCAGGCGTTCGGCACGCGGATGGCACCCGCTGACCACGTCGGCGAGCGCGGGGTCGGTGACCTGGAGTTCGCAGACCCTCTCGACGTAGTACACGAACCCCTCCCAGGCCCCCTCGAAGGACAGGGCGTGCTCGGCTGCCTGGTCGAGGCCGTCCGTGGCCGCTTCGGCCGGATCGACGTGGTCGCGTACGGGCCGATCAGCGGCGAACAGGGATTCACCCCGGCCGCCGAGCTGGACGCGTCCGCCCTGGAGGGCCTGTTGCCGCTGCTGCTGCTCACCCCGGTCGAGGTGGTGCGGGCCGTGCTGCCGGAGTGGACCGAACGCGGCGACGGCGCCTTCCTGCTGGCCCAGGGCTACTCGGCGGCGCGACCGATGCCCGACCTCAGCGGTCTGGGCCCGGTGATGGCGGCCACCCGCAACTACCTGCACTCCCTCCACGCCGAACTGGCCGACAAGGGCGTCTACGCCGGCGCCCTGACCATCGCCTCCCTGATCGACCGCAGCGAGGTGTCCGCCGCGGCCCGGGCCGCCTTCGACGCGGCCGACGGCCCGCGGTTCCCGGTCGCCGACCCCGACGACCTCGCCGAGCACTACTGGGACATGTACACGGTCCGTGACCGCGCCGAGCGGTTCCACCCCGAGTCGCTGACTCCGCCGACCGCGGCGTAGCGCCCGCAGGCGCGTCGCCGCCCCGGGGCGGCGCCTACCGGGCCAGCAGGTCGCGCAGCGCCCCGACCACCTCGGCCGGGGCCTCCTCGGCCATGAAGTGGCCGCAGGTCACCGTGCTGTGGTGCAGGTCGGGGGCCCAGGCCCGCCACACCGCGGCGGCGTCGTAGCCCAGCGCCGCGCCCCAGTCCTGCTGGAGCACCGTCACCGGCATGGCCAGGCGCCGCCCGGCCGCGCGGTCGGCCTCGTCGTGTTCGACGTCGATCCCGGCCGAGGCCCGGTAGTCGGCCACGATCGAGGGCACGGCCTCGCGGGAGGCCCGCAGGTAGGCGGCGCGCACCTCGGCGGGGATCGCCTCGGGGTCGCGCGTCCAGATGTCCAGGAAGTGCCCGAAGAACGCGTCCGGGCTGGCGCCGATCAGCTGCTCGGGCAGGCCCGGGGGCTGGGCCATGAGGTACAGGTGGAAGCCCACCGCGGCCGAGGCCCCGCGCATGACCTCCCACATGTCCAGGGTCGGCAGCACGTCGAGCGAGGCCAGGTGGGTGACGGTACCGGGGTGGTCCAGCCCGGCGCGGATCGCGACCAGGGCGCCCCGGTCGTGGCCCGCCAGGGCGAAGCGCTCGTGGCCCAGGGCGCGGGCCAGGGCGACGACGTCGGCGGCCATGGTGCGCTTGGCGTAGGCGTGGCCGTCGGTGTCGGCGGGCTTGTCGCTGTCGCCGTAGCCGCGCAGGTCCGGGCAGATGACGGTGTGGTCGGCGGCCAGGTCGGCCGCGACGTGCCGCCACATCAGGTGGGTCTGGGGGAAGCCGTGCAGCAGCACGAGGGGGCTGCCCGAGCCGCCGACGGCGGCGTTGAGCGCCACGCCCTCGGCGACGGGCACGCGCTGGTAGTCGAATCCCGGGATCCTGGGTTCCATGGTGGTCTCCTCCGGTGGGTTGGAGTCGGGTCCCCGGCGGTCGCCGGGGAACTCGGTCGTCCACGAGCCTGCCGGGGGCCGATGAGCAGCCGATGAGCAGCGGTTGAGCGGGAGCGTCGGCGGCCCCGTCCGGTGCGGACGGCCGGATAGATTGGCTGTCATGGGGGGAGAGGCGACGCGGGCGGCGGTGTGCTTCCGCGTGCTGGGCCCTCTGGAGGCCGTCGGCCCGCACGGGCCGCTCGCCCTCAAGGGGCCGCGGCACCGCGCGGTGCTGGCCCGGCTCCTGGTCGCCGAGGGCCGTGCCGTGCCCGTGGACCGCCTCGTGGACGACCTGTGGGAGGCGCCCGCCGAGGGCTCCGTGGCGGCGGTGCGCACCTTCGTCTCCGCGCTGCGCCGGTCCCTGGAACCGGACCGGCCCGCGCGGCAACCCGCCCGGCTGCTGGTGACCGCGCCGCCGGGTTACGCGCTGCGGACCGGTCCCGACGCGGTCGACGCCCGGCGCTTCGCCGCGGCCGTGGCCCGCGGCGGCGCGCTGCTCACCGAGGACCGGCCCGGTGCGGCGCTGGACGGGCTGGAGGAGGCCCTCGGGTGGTGGCGGGGGCCCGCCTACGCCGAGTTCACCGCCTACCCCTGGGCGCGGGCCGAGGCCGACCGGCTGGAGGGGCTGCGGCTGCTGGCGGTGGAGCGGCACGCCGAGGCCCTCCTGGCGCTGGGCCGTGCGGGCGACGCCGTGCCCGCCCTGGAGGCGCACGCCCTGGCCCACCCCCTGCGCGAGAACGCCTGGCGGCAGTGGGCGCTGGCCCTGTACCGCTCGGGCCGCCAGGGTGACGCGCTGGCCGCGCTGCGCCGCGCCCGCCGGACCCTGGCGGACGAACTGGGGGTGGACCCCGGCCCCGAACTGCGGCGGTTGGAGGCCGACGTCCTGGCCCAGGCCCCCCACCTCATCCCGCGTGCCGCCACCGAGGTTCCGGCACGGGCGGAGAACGCGCCCGAACGCGCCCAGCGTCCCTTCGTGGGTCGGGCGCGGGAGCTGGAAGTGCTGGAGGGGGCCGCCGCCTCCGCCGCGCCGCACGCTCCGGCCCGGGTCGCCCTGGTCTCCGGCGACGCCGGGGCGGGCAAGACGGCCCTGGCCGAGGAACTCGCGCGGCGGCTGGCCGGGCGCGGGTGGACCACGGCCTGGGGGCGCGGCCCCGAGCACGAGGGGGTGCCCGCGGTCTGGCCCTGGGCGCAGATCGCCGCCGTGCTGGCGGCGTCGGTGAACACCGCGACCGATGGGGGCGCCACCGGCCCGGCGCAGGCCGCCGACCCCGGGGCCCCGCGCACCGACCCCACCGGCATCGGATCCGGCGCCCCGCGCATCGATACCGCCACGACCACGGGCACCGCGCTCCACGGGGGTACCACCGACCCCACCAGGTACGAGGCCACGGTGCCCGGAAGTACGACCGCGGACCCCGCTGCGGCCCGGTTCGGCGTCCTGCGCCGGGCCGCCCGCCTCCTCGCCTCGGCCGCGCGGCGCGGCCCCGTCCTGCTGGTCTTCGACGACCTGCACCGGGCGGCGGAGGAGACCCTGGAACTGTTCACCTTCCTGGCAGCCGAACCGCTCCCCGGACCCGTGCTGCTGGTGGGGACCCACCGGACCGGCGAGGTCCTCCCCGCGCTGACCGCGGCCCTAGCCCGGCTCGCCCCCGGCGAACCGGCCCGCGCCTACCTGGGCGGTCTGGCCGAGGAGGCGACCGGCGCGCTCGTCCGGGCCCTGGTCGGCCGCGACGTCGACGGGCGGGCGCTGCGCACCGTCCACCGGCGCAGCGGCGGCAACCCCTTCTTCGTCCGTGAGCTGGCCCGACTGCTGTCCGACGGGGACGGCGCCGCGCTCGACGCGGTCCCCGCCGGGGTGCGCGACGTCATCCGCCACCGCCTGGGCTCCCTGTCTCCCGGGGCCCGGGCCCTGCTGCGGCAGGCCTCCGTGATCGGCCGCGACATCGACCCCGACGTCCTGTCGGCCCTGTCCCCGGACGGGGACGCCCTGCTCGACGCCCTGGACGAGGCGCTGGAGGCGGGCTTCCTCACCGACCGCGCCGAACCGGACGAGCCCGACGGTGCCCCCGGCCTGCGCTTCGCGCACGTGCTGGTGCGCGACACCCTGTACCAGGACCTCTCCCGACCGCGCCGGGCGCACTGGCACACGGCGGTGGCCGAGGCCGTCGAGGCGCTGCGCCCCGACCGGGCCGACCTGCTCGCCCACCACTTCGGGCGGGCGGGAACCCGCGCCACCGCGACCCGGGCCGCCCACCACGCCCGCACCGCCGCCCTGCGGGCCGAGGAGCGCTTCGCCCCGCACGAGGCGGCCCGGCTGTGGCGGGAGGCCGTCGCCGCCCACGACCGCTCCGGCGAGGACCGGCCCCGCGAACGCCTGGAGGCGGTCATGGGCATGGTGCGGGCGCTGGCCGTCACCGGCCGCCTGGAGGAGGCCCGCCACCACCGCGCCCGGGCGGTCGCCGCGGCCGAGGAGTTGGGCGACGCGGAGCTGACGGCGCAGGTCATCACCGCCTTCGACGTGCCCGCCCTGTGGCCGCGCAACGACGACGAGGAGCTGGCCCGCCAGGTCGCCGGGGCCGCCGAGCGCACCCTGGCCGCCCTGCCTGAGGACCGCCCCGAGCAGCGCGTCCGCCTGCTGTGCGCCCTGGCCCTGGAACTGCGCGGCACCGCCACCGGCCGGGGGCCGGACGCGGCCCGCCGGGCCGAGGAGGCCGCCCGCGGGCTCGGCGACCCCGCCCTGCTGTGCCTGGCGCTCAACGCCCGCTTCATGCAGTCCTTCCAGGGCGCCGGGCGGGCCCCGCAGCGCGTGGAGATCGGCGCGGAACTGGTCGAGCTGGCCTCCCGGCACGGCCTGGTGACCTTCGAGGTGCTGGGCCGCCTCGTCCTGGTCCAGGCGCACTCCGCGCTCGCCGACTTCGGCGCCGCCGACGCCCACGCGGCCAGCGCCGACCGGCTGGGCTCGCGCTACGGGATTCCGCTGGTGGGGGTGTTCACCCGCTGGTACGAGGCGCTGCGCACGGCCGCGCGGGGGTCCGTCGAAGAGGCCGAGGCCGCCTACCGGGCCGCGAGCGTGCGGCTCGCCGACACCGGCATGCCCGGGGTGGAGCAGGGCATCCTGCCCCTGGCGCTGCTGTGCCTGCGCCTCCAGGGCGGCCGACCCGCGCCGGTGGACCCGCGCCAGGACTGGGGCCCCTACGCGCCCTGGGCCGACGCCCTGGCCTCGCCCGGGTCCGCGCCCCCGCCGCCCGACGCGCCGCCCGGCCTGCTCGGGGAGGCCCTGACCTGTCTGGCCGCCCGGGCCGCCACCGCCGTCGGCGACCGCCCCGCGATGGAGCGCGCCCACCGCCTGCTCTCACCCGCCGCCGGGGAGCTGGCCGGTGCGGGCAGCGGTCTGCTGACCCTGGGACCGGTCGCGCACCAGCTCGGCGACCTCGACCGCGCGCTCGGACGCCGCGAGCGGGCCGCGGAGCACTACCGGCTGGCCCTGAGCGTGGCCGCCCGGGCAGGGTCGCCGCACTGGACCGCCGCGGCCCGGGCGGCCCTGGACGACCTGGACTGAGCCGCGCGCCGTCCGGGTGGCGGGGGCTCCGGGGCCCGCCGCTTCCACGCCGTCGGCTCCATCGGTGCGGAGGGAGAGCGCCGTCCGGGGCGCGAGGCCCGGGCCGTGACCGCGACACGCCCGCCGCGATGTGTAGTTTGGCCGTGTTGTGGTAAAAAGTTAGGCGTGCCGAACTTTCAAGATGAGGCTTCTTCACATTCCTGGTCGGCGAAGCTCCCCGCCGCCTGCCTCGCCCTGGTCCTGGGCCTGAGCGCCTGCTCCTCCTCCGCCGGGCAGGAGCGCGACGACGGGCGGCTCCTGGTCCTCACCACGTTCACCGTCCTGGCGGACATGGCACGCAACGTCGCCGACGGGCGCGTGGAGGTCGCCTCGCTCACCCGGCCCGGAGCCGAGATCCACGGCTACGAACCCACCCCCGACGACCTCGTCCGCGGCCAGGACGCCGACCTGATCCTGGAGAACGGGCTCGGCCTGGAGGCGTGGTTCAGCCAGTTCACCGAACGCGTGCGGGCCCCCACCGCCGTGCTCAGCGACGGCGTCGAGACCATCCCCGTCTCCGCGGGGGAGTACGAGGGCCAGCCCAACCCCCACGCCTGGATGTCGCCCGACAACGCCCCCGTCTACGTCGACAACATCCGCGACGCCCTCACCGAACTCGACCCCGGGGGCGAGCGGGTCTACGCCGAGGCGGCCGAGGCCTACAAGGACGAGATCAGCGAGGTCGGCGACTACCTGGAGGACGAACTCGCCGGGGTCCCCGACAGCTCCCGCGCCCTGGTCACCTGCGAGGGCGCCTTCTCCTACCTGGCGCGCGACGCGGGGCTGACCGAGATGTACCTGTGGCCGGTCAACGCCGAGACCCAGGGCACCCCCCAGCAGACCGCCGCCGTCACCGAGTTCGTCCGCGACAACCAGGTGCCCGCCGTCTTCTGCGAGAGCACCGTCAACGACGGCTCCCAGCGCTCGGTGGCGCGCGAGACCGGCGCCGCCATGGGCCAAACCCTCTACGTCGACTCCCTGTCCGAGGAGGGCGGCCCCGTCCCCACCTACCTGGACCTGCTGCGCCACGACGCCGAGGCCATCGTGGCCGGGCTGCGGGGGGAGGAGCGGTGAACGCCGCCATCGAGGTCACCGACGCCACCGTCCGCTACGGCGAGGTCCTGGCACTGGACGGTGTGAGCCTGTCCGTCGCCCCCGGCCGCGTCTGCGGCCTGCTGGGCACCAACGGGTCGGGCAAGTCCACCCTGTTCAAGACCGTGCTGGGCCTCGTCCCCGCCGACGGGGGGCGGGTGCGGATCCTCGGGCACACCGGGGCCGCCGCCCGCCGCCGCGGGCTGGTGGGCTACGTGCCCCAGTCCGAACAGGTCGACTGGGCCTTCCCGGTCCGCGTGCGCGACGTGGTGATGATGGGCCGCTACGGACGCATGGGACGGCGGCGGCGCCCCCGCCCCGCCGACCGGGAGGCGGTCGAGCACGCCCTGGACCGCACCCACCTGGGCGACCTGGCCGACCGCCAGATCGGCGCGCTCTCCGGCGGCCAGCGCAAACGCGCCTTCGTGGCCCGCGCCATCGCCCAGGGCGCCGACGTGCTCCTGCTCGACGAGCCCTTCGCCGGGGTCGACAAGCGTTCGGAGGGGCGCATCACCGAACTGCTGCTGCAACTGCGCGGCGAGGGCCACACCCTGCTGGTGTCCACCCACGACCTGGCCCAGGTGCCCGCCCTGTGCGACGAGGCGGTGCTGCTCCAGCGCCGCGTCGTGGCGCACGGCGCCCCCGAGGAGGTCCTGCGCCCGGAGACCCTCATGGAGGCCTTCGGGGTCCACACCGACGAGGAGGGAACGGCATGGACGCGCTGACCGCGGTCGCGGAGTGGTTCACGGTGCCCCTGGGCTTCGACTTCGTCCGGCGCGCCCTGCTGGTCGGCGTGGTCGCCGGGGTGGCGTGCGCCGTCCTGTCGTGCTGGATGACGCTGGTGGGCTGGTCGCTGATGGGCGACGCCGTCTCCCACGCCGTCCTGCCCGGGGTGGTGCTGTCCTACCTGTTCGGGCTGCCCTTCGCCGTGGGCGCGCTGGTCTTCGGCGCCGGGTCGGTCGCCCTGATCGGGGTGGTCAACCGCACCTCCCGGGTCAAGGAGGACGCCGTCATCGGCGTGGTCTTCACGGCCATGTTCGCCCTGGGCCTGGTCCTGGTCTCGCGCGTGCCCAGCCAGACCGACCTGGGGCACATCCTGTTCGGCAACGTGCTGGGGGTGTCCGACACCGACATCTGGCAGGTGCTCGTCCTGGCCGGGGTGGTGCTGGCGGTGGTCTGGTACAAGCACCGCGACCTGACCCTGTACGCCTTCGACCCGGTCCACGCGCACGCGGTGGGCATCAACCCCCGCCTGCTGGAGACGCTGCTGCTGGGGCTGCTGTCGGTCACGGTGGTGGTGGCCCTCCAGGCGGTGGGGATCATCCTGGTCGTGGCCATGGTCATCGTCCCCGGGGCGACCGCCTACCTGCTCACCGACCGCTTCGAGCGGATGCTGGTCATCTCCGCGGCGGTGGCCGTGGCGGCGGCCGTGGCGGGGGTGTTCCTCAGCTTCCACCTGAACGTGTCCACCGGCGGGGCGATCGTGCTGGCCCAGTCGTCGGCCTTCACCCTGGCCTACCTGTTCTCGCCCCGCCAGGGCGTGCTGCGGCGGCGCCGCGCCGCGCGGGGGACCGGGACCCGCGCGGTCGGCCGCGGGCGGACCCGCCCCACGAGGGAGCCGTCCTAGGTCCACCGCCGCCGACGGGCGCGGCCCGCCGCGTCGCCGCTAGGGGCGCCGCACGTCGATGACGTACTTCCCGCGGACGCCGCCCGCCTCCAGCCTGCGGTGGGCCTCCGCGATGCCGGCCATCGGGAGGACCGTGTCGACCACGGGACGGATCGTCCCCTCCTCGGCGGCCCGGGTGAGCTCGGCGATGCGCTCCGCCGACGGATTGTTACTGAAGAGCTTGGTCCGGCCGGGCCGCACGGCGGCCCGGAGCCCGGTGCCGAGCAGGGACCTGAGGACGCGGTCCGGGTCGAAGGCGAGCGCGACCATGCGCCCGCGCCGGTGCAGCCGCGCCTGGTAGGCACCGAGGTCGGTGCCGACCAGGTCGACGATGACGTCGAAGCGGCCGAGGTCCCGCGGCCGGGTCGTGCGGTAGTCCAGGGCCTCGTCGGCGCCGAGTCCTCGGATCCAGTCGAGGTTGCGGGCCCCGGCGAGGGCGGTGACCTCGGCGCCGAGCGCCTTGCCCAGCTGCACCGCGACGTTGCCGACGCCTCCGGTGGCGCCGCGGACCAGGAGCCGTTCACCGGGCGCGAGGCGGGCCTTGTCCGTCAGCGCGGTCAGGGCGGTGGTACCCGCCCCCGGAAGGGCGGCGGCCTCCAGGAGACCGAGGTTCCCGGGCGCGTTGGCGAGCCGCCGCCCGGGAACGACGACGTGGTCGGCGACGGACCCGAAGACGAAGTGCGGCATGAGCCCCCACACCGCGTCCCCCGCCCGCCAGGCGCGCACTCCGGCGCCCACCGACGCGACGCGGCCCGTGAAGTCGACGCCCACGCCCCGGGGGAACCGGGCGCGGGCGACCCCGCGCATCCTGCCCGAGCGGAAGGCGAGCTCGGCCGCGTCCACGCTCGCGGCGTGCACCTCGACGAGCACCTCGCCCTCTCCCGG
Source organism: Nocardiopsis sp. CNZ308 (assembly GCF_004217075.1). Lineage (NCBI taxonomy): Bacteria > Bacillati > Actinomycetota > Actinomycetes > Streptosporangiales > Nocardiopsidaceae > Nocardiopsis > Nocardiopsis sp. CNZ308. The sequence goes on from NZ_SHKJ01000001.1 coordinate 5,965,228, forward strand.
GCTCGGCGTGGGCACCTCGTCGACGCGCAGCACCTCGGGCGGGCCGAATCGGTCGTACCGCACAGCGCGCATGGTCGTTCTCCCCGGTCTCTCGACAAGAAAGTGGGGTGGCCCCCCACTTCGTTCCGCTAAGATAACCGGAGAGGCACCCCACTTAGCAAGCGCAGGAGGTCACGGTGGTCGAGAGCGCGGCGCAGAAGCCCTTGCGCGCGGACGCCCGGCGCAACTACGAACGCATCGTCGCCGTGGCCGAGGAGGTGTTCGCGGCGCACGGCGTCGACGCCTCACTGGAGGAGATCGCCCGCCGGGCCGGAGTGGGCTCGGCGACCCTGCACCGGCACTTCCCCTCCCGCCGCCGCCTGCTGGAGGCGGTCTTCCACGACCGCGTCGAAGCGCTCTGCGCGAGGGCGCGGGAGCACGCCCGCACCAGCGGGCCCGGCCCCGCGCTCTTCGCCTGGTTGCGGGACCTCCACGCCTACGCCGAGGCCAGCCGCGGACTGGCCGCCTCGCTGCTGCGGGACGGCCGCGACACCGACCTGCTGGAACGCGACGGCGGCTGCGCGGCGATGATCACCACCGCGGCCGGTGAACTCCTGGAGCCCTCCCGTCGGGCGCGGGCGGTGCGCCCCGATGTGCGCGCCGAGGACCTGGTCGCGCTCGTCAGCGCCATCTCGCTCGCCACGGAGGACCACCCCGACGACGCGCAGGCGGGCCGTCTGCTGGACATCGCGATCGCGGGCGTGCGCCCGCAGGAGCCGGCGGCCACGACCGGCGGGACTTCCTGAGGCCGGGGCCGGGCGCGGCCCCGACGCGGGGACGTCACACGGCCCGTTCGGAGGCGGTGTCCCCCGCCGGGCGCGCGGGTCCGGCGAGACAGCTGGTCAGCGGCCGGCCGGGCACGGGCCCGCGAAAAACGGCGCGGCGGCACGGGGGAGTGGGTCCGTGCCGCCGCGCCCGAGGGGGCCGGGCGGGAGTCAGCCGCGGCCCGCCTCCACCGGGGTGTGGTCCTTACGCGCGGCCCGCCGGGCGCGCAGTCGGCCGACCGCCACGACCAGGCCGATCGTCAGCAGCAGCCCGTAGATGCCCAGGGTGATCCCGCTGTCCACGAGCACCGACACCTCACCCTGCCCCACGGCCAGGGCGCGGCGCAGCTCCGTCTCGGCCACCGGGCCCAGGACGACCGCGATCAGCACCGGGGCCAGCGGAATGCCGAAGCGGCGCATCATCAGAGCCACCAGGCCCAGGATCAGCATCAGCCACAGATCCACCATGGACGACGCGGCCGCGTACACGCCCAGGGACGAGAACACCGCGATCCCGGCGTACATGTACGGCTTGGGGACCAGCAGCAGCTTGGCCCACAGCGGAGCGAAGGGCAGGTTGAGGATGAGCAGCATGACGCTGCCGATGAACAGGCTGGCCAGCAGCGCCCACACCAGGTCGCCGTCGCGCTCGAACAGCAGCGGACCGGGTTGCATCCCGTACTGCTGGAAGGCGGCCAGCATGATCGCGGCGGTCGCCGACGTGGGCAGGCCCAGACCCAGCAGGGTGCCCATCGCGGTTCCGGCGGTGGCGCTGGCGGCCGCCTCCGGCGCGGCCACGCCCTCGATCGCGCCCTCGCCGAACTCGTCCTCGCCCTTGCCGCGCCGGGCGCGCCGCGCGGCGAGCTTGCGCTCGGTGCCGTAGGCCAGGAAGGTCGGGATCTCCGATCCGCCCGCCGGGATGGACCCGAACGGCAGGCCGAACAGGGTTCCGCGCATCCAGGCCGGAAGCGTGCGCCGCAGGTCGCGTCGGCTCAGCCAGGGAGTGCCGGTGCGCCGCAGGCCACCGCGCGCCGCGTCGCCCGCGTGGGCGGTGGCGGCCACGTGCAGCACCTCGCCGATCGCCAGCAGCGCCACGGTCACCGTGATGATGCTGAAGCCCTCGAAGAGCTGGGGCACGCCCAGGGTGAAGCGCTCGGCGCCGCTGAGGCCGTCGATACCCACCATCGAGATGGCCAGGCCGATGCCCAGCGCGATCAGGCCGCGCACGGCCGAGTCCGAGACCACCGCGGAGGTGGCCACGAACGCGAAGACGGTGAGCGCGAAGTACTCGGCGGGACCGAACTGCAGCGCCAGCTGCACGATGACCGGTGAGAAGAACGCCACCAGCGCCGTGGACACGATCGCGCCGATGAACGCGCCGATCGCCGCCGTGGCCAGCGCCTGCGGAGCCCGCCCGCGCTTGGCCATCTTGTGGCCCTCGATGGCGGTGGCGATGGCCGAGGCCTGCCCCGGCGTGTTCATCAGGATGGCGGCGGTGGAGTCACCGAACAGCCCGCCGTAGTACACACCGGCGAACATGATGAACGCGCCGGTGGGGTCGAGGTGGAAGGTGACCGGCAGCAGCAGGGCGACGGCCATGGAGGAGCCCAGGCCGGGCACCACGCCCACGGCCGTGCCGAGCATGACGCCCAGCAGCGCCAGGAAGAGGTACTCGGGGCTCAGCGCGTTGGCGAACCCCGCCATGAGGTTGGTGAGAACGTCCATTTAGAAGATGCCCCCGAGGATTCCGGCCGGCAGGTTCAGGCCCAGACCGGCGACGAAGGCGAGCTGGATGACGGAGGAGAACACCAGCGACAGCACGGCGTCGAACAGGTACCGGCGGCTGCCCAGGGCGTAGGCCACGCCGAAGAACAGCAGCGCCGCGGACAGCAGCCAGCCCACCGGCTGGAGCAGCAGGATAAACACCGTCAGCGAGGCGACGACGATTCCCAGGCAGCGCCAGTCGATGCGCACGGGCCCCGCCTCACCGGCCGGGGCGCCCCCGTCGGTGTCGGCGGCGTCGGTGGTCTCACCGGTGGTCGGCGCCTCGGCGGTGCGGGCCGGGCGCAGGAGGACCTGCACGGCCAGGGCCACGCCCGTGACGCCCATGAAGATCGCGACCAGGGTCGGGAAGAAGCGCGGGCCGGGCGGTTCGGTGCCCGGCGGCACCGGCATGGCGGCGGTCTGCACGGCGATGAACCCGGCGATGCCCAGCACCAGGGCGGCGACCAGCAGTTCGGACCGGCCCCGCCACCAGGAGGGGCGGGGCGGCGGGGCGACGGGCTCCGTCGCCCGGGTGGGGGTGGTGGCGTCGGTACTCAAGACAGGCCCAGTTCCTCGGTGATGGTGGTGATGCGCTCGGTCTCCAGGGCGAGGAACTCCTCGAACTCCTCGCCGGTCTGGAAGGTGTCGTCCCAGCGGTTGCGCTCCAGCGTCTGCGCCCACTCGGGGGTGTCGTGCATCTCGGTGACGATCGCGGTCAGCTCGGCGCGCTCCTCCTCGGTGATGCCGGCCGGGGCCACGAACCCCCGCCAGTTGGGCAGGACCGCGTCGATGTCCTGCTCGGCCAGGGTGGGGACGTCGATGCCCTCGACGCGCTCGTGCGCGGAGACGCCCAGGGCGCGCACGTTGCCCGCCTCGATCTGGTCGCTGAACTCGTTGTAGCCGCTGATGCCCACGTCGACGCTGCCCGACAGCAGCGAGGTCAGCGCCTCACCGCCGCCGGAGAAGGCGATGTAGTTGACGTCCTGGGGGTCGACGTCCACGTCGGAGGCGATGAGTCCGGCCAGCAGGTGGTCGGTGCCGCCCAGGGAGCCGCCGCCGATCGCCATCCCGCCCGGGTCCTCGCGCCAGGCCTCGGCCAGGTCGTCCATGTCCTGGTACGGGGAGTCGTCGGGGACCACGACCACCTCGTAGTCGTCGGCCAGCCGGGCGATGGGGGTGACGTCCTGCAGGTCGTGCGAGGAGTTGTTGACGATGATGCTGCCGATCATGACCGTGCCGGTCACCATCAGCATGTTGGCCCGGCCCTCCTGGCGGACCGCCTGGGCCAGGCCGATGGTGCCACCCGCGCCGGGAACGTTGACCACCTGGTTGTTGGCGACGATCTCTCCCTCGCGGAAGGCGTTCTGCGCCTCGCGCCCCACCAGGTCCCAGCCGCCGCCGGGCGCGGCGGGCACGATCGTGGTCAGTCGGCTGCGTACGGCCTCGGCGCCGTCGCCGCCGGTCGACGAGGCGTTGACCGCCGCGGCGCCGATGACGACGGCCGCGGCGACCGCGCCGCCGACGCGCAGAATGCGCTGGATGCTCATGGGGTGGCTCTCTCCGTTGCTGCGGGTCCGCGGTGCGGGCGGGCGCTCGCGGGCCGACGGACCGCCCGAGGCGGGAACGTGGCGGCCGTTACACCGCTCCGTGGCGCCGGTCGCATCCGCACCGGTTTCGAGAGCATGACCCACGGTTTGCCGACCGGTAAATCTTCTGGTCGTTTTGAACACAGAGATTGTTGTGGTCGCCCGGGGCCGCGGCCGCCGATCGCGGGCGGACAACCACCCTGTCCCGCTCGCGATGCGCGCAATAGCCTCGTTTCACCCGACGGGAAACGGCCGGTCAACGGCCTGGGGCGGGTACGGGGCGGCAGCCGGGGGTTCCCGGCCGCACGGGTTCCGTGCGCCCTCCCAGCGGCGGAACCGGCAGGTCCGCGCGGTCCCGGAGGGCGCAACGCACCCGCGACCGACGAAGGACGGCCATGACGCTCCTGCTCGCCCACATCAGCGACCTGCACCTGGACGGGACCGACCGCACCACCGGGCGCGCCGCCCGGACCGCGGAGTACCTGCGCAGCCTGGCCCAGGCGCCGGACGCGCTCCTGGTCACCGGCGACATCGCCGACCACGCCACCGCCGAGGAGTACCGTGAGGCGGCCCGGCTGCTGGACCTGCCCTTCCCGGTGCTGGTCTGCCCCGGCAACCACGACGACCGCGAGCGGATGCGCGCGTCGCTGCTGGGCCGGGAGCCGTCCGACGCGCCGTTCAACCAGGTGCACGAGGTGGGCGGCGCGGCGGTGCTGACCTGTGACTCGACGGTTCCGGGCGAGGACGGCGGCCACCTGGACACGGCCACCCTGGTGTGGATCAACGAGACGCTGAGCGCCCTGCCCGACGACCGGCCCGCCCTGCTGGCCCTGCACCACCCGCCCGTGCGGGTCCACCACCCGCTCCCCGACTCCATGCGGCTGGACAACGCCGACGACCTGGCCGGGCTGCTGCGGGCCCACCCCCGGGTGGCGGGGATCCTGGTCGGGCACGCCCACACCGGCGGGGCGACCACCTTCGCCGGGCGGCCCCTGCTGCTGGCGCCCGGCGTGACGTGGACGCTGAGCATGCCCTGGGAGGGCGGGCCCGCGGCCAACCGCGACCAGCCCCCGGGTGTGGCCTTCCACATCCTGGACGAGGACCGGCGCCTGACCACGCACTTCCGCGCGGTGGTCTGACCCGGGCGCGGGGACGGCGGGGACCGGCGTCGCGACCGCCGGTCCCCGCCGGATCCGGCCCTGCGTGGCGTAAGCGGCGGAAGGGGAGCCTGGAAGAGACAGAGAAGATCCCCCGCGCGGCAACGCCTTACGCGCGGGGGCACCCGCCCAAGGGATCGCCCGGCGTGAACCGGCGGTCCCGGGCGGGAAAGGACGTCACAGGAGCATGGCCAGCTGGCGGCACTGGGCCACCAGGGTGCCCGTGCCGTCCCAGATCTCCATGTCCTCCTCGTGCAGGCCGCCGGAGACGTGCTTGGTGAACACCCGGCAGGCCAGCCACCCCGGGGCGGGCCTGGCGCGCACGTGCACGCTCAGCTCGACGGTGATCGTCGCGAACTCGCCGATCTCCAGAACCGCGGGCGGGGCGAAGTCCACCATCGAGGCCAGCGCGTGGGTGTCGGGTTCGCGCCCGTCGGCGAAGCGCATCCAGAACTCGGCGTGCGGGCGGCCGTCCTTCCTGCCGTCCAACCAGCCCGGACGCCCGGGGTAGCGGTACTCGACGCTGCGCGCGATGCCCAGGCCCTCGGGGTTGTCGAACTCGGGCGGAACCGGGCAGTCCTCGGGGGCGGGCAGGCGCGGGGGCTCGTCCAGGCTCAGGACACGGGCCGAGGGGTCGGGGGACAGGTCGCCGTAGGTGGCGGTGGCGCGCAGGATCTCCTTGCCGCCCTGCTCCAGGCGGACCTGGCCGGTGGCGGTGCGCCGCCCCTCGCGCACCACCTCGGTGCGCGCGGTGGCCGCGCCGGGGGCGGCGGGGCGCAGGAAGAACGCCGAGACGGCCAGGGGGTCGGGCTGGCTCAGGTTCTGGCGCAGCGCGTTGAGGGCGGCGCCCAGGACGTAGCCCCCGTTGGGGTGGGAGGTGAAGGTGGTCCAGGCTTCGGTGAGGGTGGCGGCGAACTCGCCGTCGGCCAGCTTCTCGACGCGGGTGTCCCGGTCGAACCGGAAGTCCTCGGTGGTGCGGTCAGGGCTCATGCCCCCAGATGTTACCGGCGAGTAAGGCCCGGTGGTGGACGCGGGGCGGCCCGGCCGGGAAAAGCGGTTGACCCTGACGCCGCGTCAGGCCCTAGCTTCGAGCACACGTCACCACCAGCGAGGAAGCACCAGGACAGATGGGACACACCGTCGGCGAGGCCGCCCGGATGAGCGGGCAGACCGTCCGGACCCTGCACCACTACGACCGGATCGGACTGCTCGTTCCCGCCGAACGCACCCAGGCGGGTTACCGCAGCTACAGCGACGAGGACCTGGAACGGCTCCGGCAGATCCTGACCTACCGGGAACTGGGCTTCGGCCTGGACCGGATCGCCGCCCTGCTCGACGACCCCGCCACCGACACCCGCGCCCACCTGGCCCGTCAGCACCGCCTGGTGACCGAACGCATCGAACGCCTGCGCACGATGGCGCGCGGCATCGAACGCCTGATGGAGGCCGACACCATGCAACTCGACCTGACCGCCGCCGAACGCCTCGAACTCTTCGGCGACTTCGACGTGGACGCCCACTCCGAGGAGGCCCGCCAGCGCTGGGGCGGCACCGAGGCCTACGCCCAGTCCCAGCGCCGGGTCAGCTCCTACACCAAGGCCGACTGGGAACGGCTCAACGCCGAGGGCGAGGAGATCTACCTGGCCCTGGCCGCGGCCATGAACGACGGGCAGGCGCCCGACAGCCCCGCCGTCATGGACCTGGCCGAGCGGCACCGCGCCCACATCACCCGCTGGTTCTACGACTGCACCACCTGTGTCCACCGGGGACTGGGGCGGCTGTACGTGGACGACGAGCGCTTCACCGCCACCGTCGACGCCCACGCCGAGGGGCTGAGCGTGTACCTGCGCGAGGCCTTCGCCGCCAACGCGGCACGTCAGGAGGCGTGAAACGGCGGAGGCCGGTGACCGGGCACCCGGTCACCGGCCTCCGCCGGATGAGCATGCGAGAGCGGGGTTCGCACGCTCCCCTGTCCGTTTGGGAACGGTCTGCTACCAGAGCTGGTCCACGATGATCTCGGCGTCGTCGACCTGGTGCTGGTACCGGTCGGGGTAGGCCGAGCGCTGGACGTCCTGGGCGACCCGGCCCAGCGGGTCGTCGTCCCAGCTGCCGTCGGGGTGGACGCGCTCAAGCTCGTCGAAGAAGGCGTTGGTGGCCCAGGTGGGGTCGAGCCGGTCCTCCTGCGAGCCGTAGTGGTCGCGCTGCTGGAACAGGCCGACGCTGTCACGGTCGCCCCAGTCGAGGTTGTCCAGGTGGGTCTCGACGATGGAGGTGGCGATCGCGAGGGCGGCGGCGTCCTCGCCCAGGTCGCGGTCCTTGGCCGCCTCGACCATCGCGCGGGCGTTCTCGACGTGCTCCTCGGTCATGTGACCGGCCATGTCATCGTTCAGCTTGTCGTTGAGGGTGCCGGCGATCTCCTTGGCGGAAGCCGTGTCCGCGGCTGCGGCGCCCGGTCCGGCCAGAAGCAGCCCGCCGGTGATGAGCAGGCTGGAGGTCGCGGTAAACGTCAACTTGGGTATCGATCGCATAAAGTTCACTCGTGCAACGTATGCGCTGGTCAGGGCTTTGAAAAGTGTTGGAAACCACTTGGGGCTGGTGGGAAAGACAACACCAAGCCCGAGCAACCCCCTGGTCAGGCGGCATGGGGCCGCTTCCGGGCCTCGTCGGCGTCCCGCGACGGGCCGGACCAGCGCGAACGTGACCGTGCCAACAGTGGGGCACACCCGGACCACACCGGCCGCCGAAGACGGAAGAGCCGCGTAGCCGCGCCGCTCGCGGCGGCCGGGGCGGCCGGGGCGGCCGGGAGAAACAGCGCGCCAGGACCCGGCCGGGCCGCACGAACCGACGGCCACGCGTGCACGCGGGGCCGTGCGGGTCGATGAGGTCGCTTCGCGGGCTCGGCGCCGACGACTTCGCGCGCACGCGGGGGCGTGCCAGTCTGGTGGTCTCGCCTCCCGCCAACGGAAAGGGCCGCCCGTGCGCTGGACCGTCCACTCCGAGAAGCCCCTGTACACCGATCCATGGATCGACGTGAGGGCCGCGGACGTCGAACTGCCCGACGGGCACCGGTTCGACCACCGGCTCATCCGCCGACCGCCCGGGGCCGGGGCCGTGGTGCTCGACGGACGGGGCCGGGCGCTGCTGCTGTGGCGGCACCGGTTCATCACCGACACCTGGGGTTACGAGATCCCCATGGGCGGGGTGCAGCCGGGGGAGAGCCCCGAACGGGCCGCCGCGCGCGAGGTGCTGGAGGAGACCGGGTGGCGGACGGGGCCGCTGCGCCCGCTGGTCTACGTCCAGCCCTCCAGCGGACTGACCGACAGCGAGCACCACGTCTTCATCGCCGACACGGCGGAGAGGGTCGGCCAACCCCAGGACGCCTGGGAGGCCGAGCGCGTGGAGTGGGTGGCGCTGGACCGGGTCCCCGAGCTGATCAGGCGACGTCAGCTGGTGAGCGGCACCTCCGTGAACGCGCTGCTGTACCTGTACGCCACCGGCCGGGACTGAAGGGGCGCACCGGCGGCGCCCCCGTGCGCCGCGCCGGGTGCGGCAAGCCGTCACGCGCGGTCGTTCTCGACCAGCGGCACACCCTCGAAGAGTCAGGTACAGGAGCACCGCGGCCCACTGCCGGGCGCTGAAGCCCCCGGGCAGCGCCACGTCGGGGGCACGGGGCGGGCGGCGCTCGGTAAACCCTTTTCCGTTCGTGCGGACCGGTTGCTACCGTGGCCGTATGCATCTTCCGCTGTACCTCTGATCCGAGCCCGAGCGCCCGCCCCGCCTCCGCGTGGCCGCGGGTGCCCGACGTGAGCACCGACCCGCTGCCCGGGTCTTTCCGTCAGCTCGAAGAGCTCCCGCACACCCCGCCGCCACCGCGCCGGGCGGAGCTCTGTTCGGAGGAACAGTGACCACCCTCAACCCCAGACTCGTACTGCCCGCAGGTGAGCGGGCGCAACTGACCGCGAACGGCGTCCACATCGACCGCGGCGGCCGCACGGTCCTCTCCGGCGTCGACATGACCGTCACACCGCGCTCCCGCTGGGGAGTCGTGGGCGAGAACGGCCGCGGCAAGTCCACGCTGCTGCACATCCTCGCCGGTGCGCTCGAACCCGACTCCGGGACCGTACAGCGCATCGGCACCCTCGGCGTCGCCGAACAGGAGATGCGGGCGACCGGCGGCCGCACCGTCGGGGACCTGATCGACATCGAACTCGCCGACGCCCGCGCGGCCCTGGCCGCGCTCGACGCCAGTGCCGGGGGACTGGCCGAGGGCGATCCCCGGGCCGCCGAGGAGTACACCGCGGCCCTGAACGCCGCCGAGGTGCTGGACGCCTGGGACGCCGACCGGCGCGTCGACCTCGCCCTGGAGAACCTGGGCGCCGTCACCGACCGGTCCCGGCCGCTGGCGGAGCTGTCGGTGGGCCAGCGCTACCGCGTCCGTCTGGCCTGCCTGCTGGGCGCCTCGCACGACTTCCTTCTGCTGGACGAGCCCACGAACCACCTCGACGCCGCCGGGCTCGACTTCCTGACCGCCCAACTGCGCGGGCACGGCAACGGCGTGGTGCTCGTCAGCCACGACCGCGCCCTGCTCTCGGACGTGGCCACGACGATGCTCGACCTCGACCCGAGCCGCGACGGCAGGCCCCGCGTGTACGGCGGCGGGTTCGCCGGGTACCAGGAGGGACGGCGCGCCGAGCGCGAACGCTGGGCCGCCGAGTACGAGCAGCAGCGGGCCGAGCACGCCCGCCTCACCCAGGACCTGTCCGAGGCGCAGAACCGGCTGGTCAGCGGCTGGCGGCCGGACAAGGGCACCGGCAAGCACCAGCGGGCGACCCGCGCGCCCGGACTCGTGCGCTCCGTCCACCGCCGGCGCGACGACCTGGAGGCGCACGCGGTCACCATGCCGCCGCCCCCGCTGCGGTTCCGGATGCCGGAACTGGCGGCGCTGCCCGGTGTGACCCTGGTCAGGGCCGACGAGGTCACCGTCGCGGGGCGGTTGGACCAGCCGGTCACCCTGACCCTCGACTCCGGTTCGCGGCTGGTGGTCACCGGGGCCAACGGGGCGGGCAAGTCGACGCTGCTGTCGGTGCTCGCCGGGCGGATCGAGCCGACCGGCGGCGGTGTGCGCACCGCGCGCACCGCCCGGGTGCGACTGCTGACCCAGGAGTCGCCGCGGGCGGGGGCACGCCGTGCTCGGGAGGTGTTCGCCGCCCGTCTGGGACGGCTCGTCAGCGAGGGCGTGCTCAGGGAGAGTGAGGCGGTCCCGCTGAGCTCTCTCGGGCTGCTCTCCTCGGCGGACGTCAACAAGCCGTTGCGTGAGTTGTCCATGGGGCAGCAGCGCAGGCTCGACCTGGCCCTGGCGCTGGCGTCCCGGCCGCACGTGCTGCTGCTGGACGAGCCGACGAACCACCTCTCGATCGCCCTCGTCGACGAGCTCACCGAGGGCCTCGGCGCCACCGGGGCGGCGGTGGTGCTCGCCACCCACGACCGGCAGCTCCAGCGCGACGTCGCCTCGTGGGACCGGCTCACGCTGGCCCCGAGGGCGTCCGCGTCCGATCTGGTCGGCCAGTCGGCCGCACACGGCGGCGGCTGACCCCGCCGGTCGACGTGACGGGTGGGTCCGGCGGCGTTCCGCCGGGCCCACCCGTGACCTGCGACTGGGAACGTTCGGGCACCCCTGGGAGCACACCCTGTGCGTGTTCGGCCGGGACCTGCTGGCGCGTGTCGAGGGCCGCCTCACCGCACTCCTGGGGGAGCCCACGCGCGGGGACGGCCGCGACACGGGGCGCGTGTGGACCTTCGGCCCCGGAGGCGGTTCCCGCTAGCGGTGCCGTCCGGTCCGGTGGGCGGGGAAGGACAGGGAAAACCCGTGGCACGCGAAGGTCCGAGCGGGTTAGCGTCCGGGATATGGCACCCACCCGCGACGGCTGGCGCACCCCGGAACTAGCCGAGACCATGCGCCTCATCCGCGCGGAGACCGACCGCGCCTGGGCCGAGGCGTGCACCGAGTGGGACGCCGAGCCGGGCGGCGACGCCGAACGCGACCTGGCCGAACTCGTGCTCTCCGAGCCCGGACGGTTCCCCTGGCGGGTGGTGGACGCGGCCATGGACCGCCTGGTCTGCCCCGAGTGCGGGCGGGCCCTGGGATCGGGCGAGCTGGGCTGCGCGCCCTGCGACCTGGCCGACGGACACCGCTACCTGGCCCGGGAGCCCGACCGCCCGAACGTTCCCCCGGGCAACGAACACGCGATCCGGGTCGGCTCGGTGGTCGTGCGCCAGTGGTACCGCTACCCGGCCAGGGCGGTGTGCGGCTGGGAGCTGGCCCTGCCCGGGATCCACCGGGGCCTGCTGCCCACGGGAGCGCAGGCGCGGGCGGCCAAGGCCCGGATCAACCGACTCACCGAGCGGCAGCTGCGCACGGTGTCCTCCTACCGGGAACTGGAGGAGCTCACCGGGGGCGCGTGACCGGCCCCCGTGCCCTCGTCCGTTCCGCCCCGCCGGTTCCCCGGCCGCGTGGCCACAGCAGGCACACCCGGCCGCCGGTGGTCCCGCCCGACGCCGCCTTCCTCCCGGGGTGAGGAGGCGCGGATCCCCTGCCCGTGCCTCCTCACCCCGTTTCGCCCCGTCACGCGAGGACCACCGGCCTCAACGCATCAGCGCCAGCTTGCCGGTGAGCTTGTTGACGGCGTTGCGCGCCCCGAAGACGGCCACCCCCACGTACTCCACGTCCTGCGGCTCGGTGGTCGCGAGGGCGTCCAGGTACTCCACGTAGTCGCGGGAGCGGCGGGCCACCTCGTTGAAGCCCACCACCGTCAGGTCGCGCTCGTCGGCCCCGGCCTTGAGCGCGCGCAACTGCTCCGCCGAGGCCACCAGGGTCGGCACCGGGTGCGGGTTGAGCCCGGCGTGCAAACCGCCGCCCGCGTCCTTGCCGTCGGCGGCCAGCGAGTTCTCCATCCGTCCGCCCAGCGCCAGGCCGAGCACCACCCCCGCGTTGGCGGCGAGCGCGGGCTCCAGGTCCTCGCGCAGGACGACGACGATCTTGGTGGACATCCCCATGATTACCCCGTTCATATGGCTTGTGAACGGTGCAGAACCTAGCCATACGAACGCACCCGTGGCCCTGGCGCCGAACACTATTCGCCCAGAGGGTTACCGTGGAGGTCATGGACGAACTTGATTCGGCGATCGTGCGCGAACTCCAACAGGACGCGCGGCAGACCAACCGCGCGCTCGCGCACAAGCTCGGCGTGGCGCCCTCCACCTGTCTGGAACGCGTGCGCCTGCTGCACCGGCGCGGGGTCATCCGGGGCTACCACGCCGACATCGACCCGGCCGCGCTCAACCGGGAGGTGGAGGCCTTCGTGTCGGTGCAGCTGCGCCCGCCCAGCCGCCAGGTCATCGAGGGCTTCAAGGGCGCGATGTTCGCCCTGCCCGAGGTGCTGGCGGTCTACGTCGTGGCGGGGGAGCAGGACTTCCTGGTGCACGTGTCCGTGCCCTCCCTGGACGCGCTGCACAGCTTCCTCATCGACCGGCTCACCCAGCGCCGCGAGGTGGCCAGCTTCCGCAGCCAGATCATCTACGACAGCGCCCGCAAGCACGTCGCCGCGCCCCTGGAGCCACCGCAGTGAGCCGGAGCCCTGTCACGGGGAACCGCGGACGGCGCCCCCGCGTCCAAGAACCGACACACGGCCACGAAGGGGACGCATGAACAAGGACAAGGACAAGAACAACCACCTCGCACTGGGGCTGGCGCTCGGCGTCTGCTTCGGCACCTCCTTCGGCCTGCTCATGGACAACCTCGCGCTCGGTGTGGCACTGGGCCTGTGCATGGGCGTCGCCTTCGGCGTGGCCAGCGGCAAGAAGACCACCGACAAGGGCGAATAGCCGTCGCCCGAGACCGCGCACCGGGCCTTCGGCCCCGGACGGGGCCGCCCTCACCCCTGGGCCGCGGTGTCCAGCAGCCAGTTGTAGCGCAGGCGCAGCGCGCGCTCCGTGCTGGCCGCCGCGGCGCCGAGCGTGAGCGCGGTGTTGAGCCACACGGGCAGGTGGACGGGCGAGGTGAACGTCCCGAAGCGCTCGGCCACGGGGGGCACTTGGAAGAGCACCTCGGCGAGCTGGGGGATGAGCAACAGCCCGGGGACGATGAGCAGGAGCAGCGAGAGGACACCGATCCAGCGGCTCAGTACGGGGTGCTCGTGGTCCAACCGCGCGCGGCGCCCCTCGCCGGAGCGGCGGTCCGGGACGAGCTGGTGCTCGGTCCCCTCGTCGGTGACGTAGTGGCAGCGCCTGAGACCGAAGGCCGTCGCCGCCACCTCGATCACCCCGCCCCGCACGGGGAAGACGGCGGGGAGCCGGGACTCGGCGTGGTGCCTGCCGTCGAGGTACAGGTGGGCCCTGCCCCTGCCGTCCTCCGAGAAGAACCGCTGCGTGTGGTCGACGTGGACGGCGTAGACCGTCCGCCGACCGTCGGCGTCGCCCAGCGCGAGGTAGAACAGGGCACGGGACGTCAGCTGCCACCAGCGGAAGGGCTTCAGCGGACGACCGTTCCCGGGCCCGACCCGTCGCGCGGCCCGACGCCGATGCCGTTCCTCGAACATCCAGGGCTCCCCGCCGTCTCGTGGACTGCCGTTCCGTGTTTCGAACCTAGGCCGGAGCGGGCCCGTGACGGAGTGTCGCGGGTCATGTGTTCCCCGTGCGGTCCGCACGGGTCGGGCATGACAGATGTCATGCGGCGCCGGGGTGCGGGACCGGGCCGGTCCCGCGCCCGGTACGGATCCGGACGTTGCCCGGCTTGCATCTCAAGCGGCTTGAGGTACCACAGTGGCTCCCATGCACGACCACGAGCTGTACCCCATCGGAGACGCCGCGCGCCGCAGCGGTCTGAGCGTCAGCGCCGTCCGCTTCTACGCCGACGCCGGAGTCGTCGAGCCCACGCGCCTGACCGAGGCGGGCCACCGCCTCTACGACATCGACACCATCGCCCGCCTGGAACTCGTCCGCACCCTGCGCGAACTGGACACCGACCTGGACGAGATCCGCCGCCTGCTCGAAGGCGGCACCACCCTGCACGACCTGCTCACCACCCACCTGGAGATCGTCGAGCGCCAGGAGCGCACCCTGCGGGCCAGGAGGGCGGTACTGCGGACCCTGATCAGACAGGGGGGCACGACCGCGCAGGCCGACCTGATGCACAAGCTCGTCTCGATGACCGACGAGGAGCGCGAACAGGTCATCGACGACTTCTGGAACGACGTCGGCGAGGACCTCGACGTCCCCGAGGGCTTCGTGGACCGGCTGCGCGCGATGCGCCCGGTCCTGCCCGCGGACCCCACGGCCGCCCAACTGGAGGCGTGGATCGAACTGGCCGACCTGGTGCGGGACCCGGGGTTCCGCGAGGCGGTCCGCACCTACCTGCGCGACACCTACTCCACGGACGTGGGCAGGAGCATCGCCAGCCCGCGGTTCCAGGACTTCATGTACGGGAGCGGGACCGCGCTCATGAAGGAGGTCCTGGCCGCGCACCACGCAGGCGAGTCCCCCCGGTCCCCCCGGTCGCAGGAGGCCATCACGCGCTTCATGGAGGCGGCCGCGGGGGTGTCCGACACCCCGGTCACCCCCGAGAGCCGCGACCGGATGGCCGAGGCGTTCCGGCGGATCCCCGATATCGAGCGCCAGATCGCCGAGGAGGACGCCGCCTCCGAGGACCCCGTCTACGACGACACCCACGGCCGGTACCTGTCCCTGGTGGCGGCGGTCAACGGAACCCCGCCCGAGGAGGACACGCTGCCCTACGCCTGGATCGCCGACGCCATGCGCGCCCCGGCCGCCGACTCCTGAGCCCCGCACCGCCCCGGGCACGGCGCCCGGGGCGGAGCCCTCACGCGTCAAGGAAGGAAAAGTAGGGAGTCCCGGCGTGAGGGTGCGGAACCGCGCCCGATCGATCGTTGCGAGCCGCTTCCGGGACATGGGCTCAGGCCGCGGGAGCGGGCGCCGCGCCGTCAGGGCGTGGTCACCGTCCTGGACGCGGCCACCGCCACCGTCGTGTACCGCATGGTGAACGCGCCTCCCATGCCGTCGACGGCGGCGCCGACACCTTCCAGCACCTGCTCCTGGAGGTCCGGCGGAACCCAGGTGAGGATGCCGAAGGTGGGCATCTGGTCCAGCCACGCGTCCCGGGTGTAGGACCACTCCCAGTCCCACCGCCACCACTCGGGCTCACCGAACCCGCCTGCCTCCCGGATACCGTCGGCCACCCCGGAGAGCAGTTCGGTGTAGTCCTTCCGGCCCTGCGCCGTCATCCCCCGAGGGTCGAACGGCGAGTCGGGCACCACCCGCTGGTAGACGTCGGCGAAGGCCTGCGCCACCTCGGGCGGGAGATCGAACACGTTCCAGAACGCCGCCAGCACACCGCCGGGGCGCAGCACCCGAGCAGCCTTGGCCGCTCCCG
This sequence comes from Nocardiopsis sp. CNZ308, assembly GCF_004217075.1. NCBI lineage: Bacteria > Bacillati > Actinomycetota > Actinomycetes > Streptosporangiales > Nocardiopsidaceae > Nocardiopsis > Nocardiopsis sp. CNZ308. Next base: position 5,980,982 of record NZ_SHKJ01000001.1, read on the forward strand.
CGACCGGATCCGTCCAGTGCCAGGCCTGGGCGGCGACGACCGCGTCGAACTCCCGGCCGTCCGGGTCCCAGTCCTCCCAAGCGGCCACCTCCACCCCGACCCCGAGCCGACGCGCCAGCTCGGCCATCCGCTCGTCGGGGTCCACGCCCAGCACGCAGCAGCCCGCCGCCTGGAACTGCCGGGAGGCGATGCCGGTACCGCAGCCGACGTCGACGACGTCGGGCCCGGGTGCGGCGCTGGTGACGCGCTCCACCAGGGCGTCGGGATAGCGAGGCCGGGCGCGGTCGTAGCGTTCGGCGTCCGCACCGAAGGACTCCGCCATCCGTCGGTGCCGGTGGGGCTCGTGCGTGGAGGGCCGAGACCCTTCCGGTGGTAGAGTGGGCATATGCCCATTAATAGTGGGCATGTGCCCACTCGTCAACCGGGCGGGCTCGGGCGAGTCGGACGGAGGACACACGGTTATGCCCACAGGGACGGCCATGCGCGACGCGCGCGAGCGGCTGTTCGATGCCGCGGAACGCGTCCTGCTCAGGGACGGGCCGAGCGCGCTGACCAGCCGGGCGGTCACCGACGAGGCCGACTGCGCCAAGGGCGTCCTGCACCGGCACTTCGCCGACTTCGACGCCTTCCTCGCCGAACTCGTGGCCGACCGTATCGCCCGGGTCGAGGCCTGCTCCGCCTCCCTGTGCGACCGTGCGGGGACCGGCACCGTCGCCGACAACCTCGCTGGCGTGCTAACGGACCTGTTCGGGCCGGTCGCCGTGACGATCGTCGGCCTGGTGACCTCCCGGGACGGGCTGCGCGCCCGGCTGCGCCGGACCACGCCGACCGGTGTTCCGGTCCTGACCGAGGCCGCCGCTGGAATCGCCGCCTACCTCGCCCGCGAACGCGAACGGGGCCGCCTCGCGGACGAGGCCGACATCGACACACTCGCACCCACGCTGATCGGAGCCGGACACCTGCTCTTCGCCGACCGCGGGGGGACACCACCCGGCCCCGAAGCCGTCCACCGGGTCGTGACCGCGGTCATCGCCGATGTCGTGCGCGAACCTCCACCGTGACCGAGAGGGGAAGACGCGGCCCCGGGACGGTCACAGCAGGGGCCGCAGCTCGTCCTGGCACCAGGCGGCCAGGGTGGTCGGCGTCGTGGTCGCCGCGGTGCGCGGCTGCTCGGGTGTGAAGCCCTCACGCAGCCCGGTGGACATGCCCATGACCGCCTCGACGGAGCCCGGCCCCAGGCCCGCGCCCGCGAGCACCCCGCGCATGCGCTCGTCGGGAACGCGTTGGGCGCGCACCCGGCGCCCCGTCACCTCGGTGACCACGGCCGCGGCCCGCTCCCAGCTCAGGTCGGCGGGGCCGTGCACGGCCCGCACGGTCCGGCCCGCCAGATCGGGGTTGAGCAGCAGGCCCACGGCCGTGTCGGCGATGTCGCGCGGCGCCACCCAGGGCATCGGACGGTCCACGGGCAGCACCACCGAGACGGTGCCCGACCGTAGGGCGTCCAGTTCCATCAGCAGGTTGGTGAAGAAGAAGCCGCACCGCAGGTGCGCCACGGTCGCGCCGGTCTCCTCCAGCAGCTGCTCGGTGCGGGCCAGCCCGTCGATCTCCCCGGCCCCGCGGCGCCTCTCCGCGCCGACGCTGCTCTGGAAGACGACGCGGGAGATCCCGTTGGCGGTGACGGCGCGGGCGGCGTGCGCGCCCATCCGGGCGTGCTCGGCGACCGGGTCCTCGGCCGGGACCGGCGGGCTCACCCAGTACAGCGCGTCCACGCCCGCGGTCGCGGCCAGGACCGCGTCCGGGTCGCGCTGGTCCGCGGCCACCGGGTCGACCCAGTCGGCCAGCGCCGGGTCCAACCGGGCCGGGTCGCGCAGCAGCACACGCGGGCGCACACCCGCGCGGACCAGGCCGGCCACCACGTGGCGGCCGACGTTACCGGTGGGCGTGGTCACGGCGATACGCATCACGGACTCCTCGTGCTCGACGGAAGGTGTCCCCACGCTAGGGAGGAAAGCGGTCGGATTCCGGCCACAACCCACGCTTTCCGTTCCCTCGGCGGCGCGGATGTCCGATACCTTCCGAGGGCGGCGCCCGCTCACGGCGGTCCGCCGCGCCCGGGAGCCCCGGGACGGGAACGCCAGCGGGCGGCCCCGCCACCGGCGGTGATTCGCGCCACAACGCCCACCAGGAGGCCCGCCGCGCCACGAACGCCTCCACCCCCTCCCACCAGGCAGGACAGGGCTTCTCACCGCGGCCGCGCGCTCCGGGTGAGCCGACTGTTTCCCGCGTGTTACGGCTGGACACCTCCAGGCAACGCGGGCTCCCTACCTTCGGTTTCGTCAGCAGCCGTCGAGCAGGAAGGCACGGCCGTGGCCTCACAGACTGGCCCGCGCGCACCGCGCACCGGTAAGAGCTGGATCTCCGCCTGGGACCCCGAGGACGAAGGGTTCTGGAACGGCGGCGGACGACGCGTGGCCCGCCGCAACCTGTGGGCCTCCATCGCCTCCGAGCACATCGGCTTCTCGGTGTGGAGCATCTGGTCGGTACTCGTGCTCTTCATGATCCCCGAGCACGGCTTCTCCACCACCCCCGAGCAGAAGTTCCTGCTCCTGTCGGTGGTCACCCTGGTCGGCGCGATCCTGCGCGTGCCCTACACCCTGGCCGTGCCCGCCCTGGGCGGACGCAACTGGACGGTCATCTCCACCCTGACCCTGGCCGTCCCCACCGTCGCCGCCTTCTTCCTGGTCCGCGACCCCGACACCCCCTTCTGGCTGCTGCTGGTCCTGGCCGCGACCGCGGGCGTGGGCGGCGGCAACTTCTCCTCCTCCATGGCCAACATCAACTCCTACTTCCCCGAACGGGAGAAGGGGTGGGCGCTGGGCCTGAACGCGGGCGGCGGCAACATCGGCGTGGCCACCGTCCAACTCGTGGGCCTGGCCGTCATCGCCCTGTTCACCACCTCCGCCGGGCACCTGGTCCCGCTGTTCTACGCACCGCTGATCCTGCTGGCCGCCTGGTGGGCGTACCGGTCCATGAACAACCTGGTCCACGTGCGCAACGACGTCTCCGCGCAGCTGTCGGCCGTGCGCGACCGCCACTTCTGGATCATGTCGCTGCTGTACGTGGGCACCTTCGGCTCCTTCATCGGCACCGGGTTCGCCTTCGGCCTGCTGTTGCAGTCCCAGTTCGGGCTGGCGCCCGTGCAGTCCGCCGCGATCGCCGTGCTCGGCCCGGTCATCGGCTCCCTGATCCGCCCCGTGGGCGGCAGGATGGCCGACTCCCTGGGCGGGGCCCGCGTCACCCTGTGGGTCTTCCTGGCCATGGCCGCCTGCGCCGCCGTCCTGGTGCTCTCCGTCCAGGCCGCCCACCTGGTCCTGTTCATCGGCGCGTTCGCGGTGATGTTCGTCCTCACCGGCCTGGGCAACGGCTCCACCTACAAGATGATCCCCTCCCTGTACGCCGCCCGCGCCGAGGACGCCATCGCCGCCGGGGAACCCCGGGAACAGGCCCTGGCCCGCACCAAGCGCGTGGCCTCCTCCGTGCTCGGCCTCATCGGCGCGGTCGGCGCCCTGGGCGGGGTGGGCGTCAACATCGCCTTCCGGGAGTCCTTCGCCGCCACCGGCTCCACCGCCCCGGCCTTCGTCGTCTTCGGCGCCTTCTACCTGGTGTGCGCCGCCGTCACCTGGGCGGTCTACCTGCGCCGCCCCGCCGCCTCCCCGGTCGGCGCCGCCAGCGTGGAGAGCGCCGACCGATGACCACCACACACTGCCCCTACTGCGCGCTCCAGTGCGCCATGCACCTGGAGCCCGGCCCCGACGGGCGCCTGGCCGCCCGCCCCGCGCCCTTTCCCACCAACCGCGGCGGACTGTGCCGCAAGGGCTGGACCTCCGCCGAGGTCCTCACCGTCCCCGACCGCCTCACCCGCCCCCTGGTACGCAAGGACCGCGGCGCCGACCTGGTCGAGACCGACTGGGACACCGCCCTGGACCACGTCGCCGAACGCCTGCTGGCCCTGCGCGCCGAGTCCGGCCCCGACACCGTCGCGGTCTTCGGCAGCGGCGGCCTGACCAACGAGAAGTCCTACACCCTGGGCAAGTTCGCCCGCCTGGCCCTGGGCACCTCCCAGATCGACTACAACGGCCGGTTCTGCATGTCCTCGGCCGCGGCCGGGGGCACGCGGGCCTTCGGCCTGGACCGGGGGATGCCCTTCCCGCTGACCGACGTCGGAGAGGCCGAGGTGGTCCTGCTGGCCGGGGCCAACCCGGCCGAGACCATGCCGCCGATGATGGGCCACCTGTCCGCTCCCACCCTCATCGTCATCGACCCCCGCCGCTCGGCCACCGCCCAGGCCGCGCTCTCCGACGGCGGCACGCACCTGGCCCCCCGCCCCGGCACCGACCTGGCCCTGGCCCTGGGGCTGCTGCACGCCGCCCGCGTCCAGGGCTGGTGCGACGAGGAGTTCCTCGCCGAGCGCACCACCGGGTTCGAGGCCGCCTGGGAGCACGCCGCCGCCTGGTGGCCCGAACGCACCGAACAGGTCACCGGGGTCCCGGCCACCCGCATCCGCGCCGCCGCCGACCTGCTGGGCCGGGCCGCCCGCAACCGCTCCGCCTACGTCCTGACCGGACGCGGCGCCGAACAGCACGCCAAGGGCACCGACACCGTCTCGGCCTGGATCAACCTGGCCCTGGCGCTGGGCCTGCCCGGCCGCCGGGGCTCGGGGTACGGATGCATCACCGGCCAGGGCAACGGCCAGGGCGGGCGCGAACACGGCCAGAAGGCCGACCAGCTCCCCGGCTACCGCAGGATCGACGACCCCGCCGCCCGCGCCCACGTGGCCGGGGTGTGGGGCGTGGACCCCCACACCCTGCCCGGCCCGGGCCGCTCGGCCTTCGAACTCCTCGACGCCCTGGGCAGCGGCGGCGGACCGCGCGCGATGCTGCTGCTGGGCTCCAACCCCGTCGTCTCGGCCCCCGACACCGCGCGCGTACGCGCCCGCCTGGCCTCCCTGGACCTGCTGGTGGCCGCCGACTTCGTGCTCTCCGAGACCGCCGCCATGGCCGACGTCGTGCTGCCCGTGGCCCAGTGGGCCGAGGAGAGCGGCACCATGACCAACCTGGAGGGGCGCGTCCTGCGCCGGACCCGGGCCGCCGCCCCGCCCGAGGGGGTGCGCACCGACCTGGAGGTGCTCTCCGCGCTGGCGGTGCGCCTGGGCCAGCCCGCCGACCGCTTCCCCACCGACCCCGACGCCGTCCTGGCCGAACTGGGCCGGGCCTCGGCCGGGGGAGCCGCCGACTACTCCGGCGTCACCCCCGAGCGGCTGGCCTCGGGCGAGGCCCTGCACTGGCCCGTGCGCGCGCAGGAGCCGCCCACGCCCCGGCTGTTCCTGGACGCCTTCGCCCACCCCGACGGGCGCGCCCGCCTCGCCCCGGTCGCCCACCGCCCGCCCGCGGAGGACACCGACGCCGACTACCCCCTCGTGGCGACCACCGGACGGCTGATGGGCCACTACCAGTCCGGCGCCCAGACCCGCCGCGTCGGCGAACTGGCCCGGGCCGAACCGGAGGCGTACGTGGAGGTGCACCCCGACACCGCCGCGCGCGCCGGGCTCGCCGCGGGCGACTGGGCCCGCGTCACCTCCCGGCGCGGCCACACGCGCGCCCGGGTGCGGCTGGCGCCCACCGCCCGCCTGGACACGGTGTTCCTGCCCTTCCACTACGCGGGCGCCCAGTCCGCCAACAACCTGACGAACCCGGCGTTGGACCCCACCAGCCGCATGCCCGAGTTCAAGGTGAGCGCGGTGCGGCTGGAACCCGAGGACACCCACACACCAGGAGGCAGCAGTTGAGCACCGTGCAGGGCGCGCCCCCGCGTCAGATCGTGGTCGTGGGCAACGGAATGGTCGGCGCCCGCTTCGCCGAGGAGACCGCACGCCTGGACCCGAACGGAGAACGGGTCCACGTGAGCGTGGTCGGCGCCGAGCACCACCCCGCCTACAACCGGGTCCTGCTCTCGGGCGTGGTCGCCGGGGACTACACCCCCGAGCAGATCCGCCTGCCCGTGCCCGACACCCCCGGCGTCACCGTGCGCACCGGCACCACCGCCACCGCCCTGGACACCGAGCGGCGCACCGTCACCCTGGACGACGGCAGCGCGCTGCCCTACGACGAACTCGTCCTGGCCACCGGGGCGCGCGCCTCCTTCCCCCCGGTCACCGGGGTCGCCGGACCCGACGGCGCGCCCGGTGACGGGGTGACGGCCCTGCGCGACCTGGACGACTGCCAAAGACTGCTCGCCCTGGTCCGCCCGGGCGCCCCCGTGGTGGTCCTGGGCGGGGGCGTCCTGGGCCTGGAGGCCGCCCGCGGCCTGGTCGGACGCGGCATGCGCGTGTCGGTGGTGGAGTCCTCGCCCTGGATCATGCGCCGCCAGATCGACCAGCCCGCCGCGCGCATCCTGGCCGAACGCTACGCCGCCCTGGGCGTGACCGTGCACTCCTGGCGGGTGGCCGCCCGCTGGGTCCCGGGCACCGGCCTGGAACTGGACGACGGCCGCGTGCTGCCCGGCGACGCCCTGGTGGTCACCGCCGGTGTGCGCGGCAACATCGAACTGGCCAAGGACGCCGGTATCGAGGTCGAGCACGGCGTCATCGTGGACGACCGCCTCGCGACCTCCGACGCCCGCGTGCACGCCATCGGCGACTGCGCCCAGCACCCCGGCGGCGGAGCCGGACTCATCCAGCCCGGCTGGGAGCAGGCCGCCGTGCTGGCCAGGCGCCTGACCGGCGCCGCACCGCACGCCCTCTACTCCGGGGCCAGGCCGCTGACCCGGCTCAAGGCGGAGGGGATCGAGCTGACCGCGTTCGGGCGGGTGCACGAGGAGGACGCCGACGACCTGGAGACGGTGACCATCAGCGACCCCTACGGCGGACGCTACGCCAAGCTGTCGGTGCGCGAGGAGAAGGTGGTGGGCGCGGTGCTGCTGGGCTTCCCCGAGGCAGCCGCGACCCTGGCCCAGCTCTACGACACGGGCGCCCCGGTGCCCGCCGACCGGCTGGCGCTGCTCCAGGGGCTGCCGACCGCCGCCCCGGAGGAGGCCGACGGCGCGGCCGGCGACGCGCTGGTGTGCCGGTGCAACGCCGTCAGCCGCACCGAGATCGAACAGGCCTGGCTGGACGGGGCGCGCACCCGCGAGGCCATCGCCGAGCGGACCCGGGCCACGACGGGCTGCGGTGGGTGCGTGCGGGACGTCCGGGCGCTGCTGTCGGGGATGCAGGGCCAGGCCACCGCGGGGGTCTGACCCCGGGGGGACGCGGCCCGGAACCTCTCCGGGGCCGGGCCGGGCCGGACGGACCGTCCGGGGGAGCCGGGCGCGCGTGCCGGGCCCCGTACTGGGCGGCAGGGGGAGGACCGGTTGCCGCCGCGCCTGATCCGGGAGCCGGCTACTGGCCCCGGCGGCCGTCGATGCGCTCGCGCAGAAGGTCGGCGTGCCCGTTGTGGCGGGCGTACTCCTCCACCATGTGCACCAGGACCTGACGCAGGTCCCACACCCGGTCGTTGTGGAGGTCGGTCCAGGTGGGGCTCTCCAGGTCGGGGGCTCGGGCCACGAACGCGTCGGTGTGGGCGCACTCCTCCCGCCAGGTCGCCCAGGCCTCCTCCACCACGGCCGGATCGGCCACCGCCCCGTCGAAGTCCCCGTCGGGGTCGGACGCGCTGGCGTAGAGCAGGGGCGCCTGCTCGCGGCTCCGCCCGCCCAGGCGGCACCGGAACCAGGCCCGCTCCACCTCCGACATGTGCCGCACCAGCCCCAGCAGGGACATGGTGGAGGGGTGCACCGAGCGGCGGGCCAGCGCGTCGGCGTCCAGACCCGAGCACTTCAGCTCCAGGGTCATGCGTTGCAGGCGCAGGAACTCGACCAGGACGGCGCGTTCGCCGACGGGGCGGGGGCGGCCCTCGCGGGGATCCTCGTCCGGGGCCAGGAACATGTCCGCGCGCTGTGTGCTCATAAGGGGGAGCATCGTCCGCGCGCCGCCGGTGCGCAACGGGTTTTCCCGCCCCGCCCGGCCGCCGTCAGGGCTTCGGGGGCTCCGGCTGTCGGAGGGCGCCGATCCGGCCGGGCACGAGCGGGCGAGAGGCCTTCGGCGGTGGGCGCACGGCCGGGTCAGCGCAGTGCGATGACCACGCACAGGAGCGCGACCAGGGAGGCCAGGGTGCGCACGTTGTTCCAGCGCACCCACACCGGCTCGAAGGCGGCGCGCACGGCGGCCGGGTCCGCGATCCGCTCGGCCGGGCCCTGCCGGTCCAGGACGTTGTTGCGCGGGACGTTGACCGCGAAGGTGGACACCAGGGCCGCGACCAGGCACAGCAGCGCCGCCCCCGACCACACGGCGGAGGCGGTCGCGCCAACGCTGGCGTAGAGCACGGCGCAGGCCAGCACCGCCACCGGGGCGCCGATGAAGACCACGGCGAAGAACGGGTTGAGGATGGCGACGTTGATCCCCTGCATCGCCTCGATCATCGCCCGGTCCCCGGACCTGCGCAGACCCGGCATCACCGCGATCGAGAACGCGAAGAACAACCCGGCGAACAGACCGGTCGCCACCACGGCGAACACCGGAACGACCACGTGCACCATCTCCGCCACGCCACACCCCGGATTCTGTTGTCCTGCCCGCGTGTTATGGGCGGATTCTACGTGCCGGGCGCAGTGCCCACGGCGCTCTCGTCCCCCCTGTTCCGGACGCCCCCCTGTTCCAGGCGCCACCACCGGCCCGTCCGGCACATCCGCCGCACCAGGCGTCCCGCCCCCCTTCGGGCGACGCCTCGCACACCACTCGCGGAGGCCGCACCAGATCAGCCGTGCCACTCGCAGAAGAGCACCGTGGCGTCGTCGCCGAACCTGCCGTGGTGGTACTCCAGCACCGCGTGCACCAGGCGCCGCAGCGTCTCGGGAACCGGCATGTTGTCGGCCTGGTGGCGGATGACGAAGTCCACGAACCGCTCCACGCCGAACTCGCGCCCCTCGGAGTCGCGCGCCTCGATGATGCCGTCGGTGTACAGCAGCAGCCGGTCGCCGGGTTCGAGCTGTTCGCGGCACACCGTCACCGGCAGCCCCAGGTCCATCCCCAGCGGGTGGGAGGGCTCGCACTCCAGGTCGCGGACCTTCTCGCCCCGGATGAGCACCGGCGGCAGGTGCCCGCAGTTGACCCAGTACAGCTCCCCGGTGGCCATGTTCAGCTCGGCCAGGATCGCGGTGGCGAAGCGGGTGCGCACGAACTCCTGGATCAGGGTGTGCTCCACCCCCCGGCACACGTCGGCCAGCGGGGTGCCCTTGCGGCGCTCGTTGCGAAAGGCCCCCACGGCCAGGTTCGCGATGAGCCCGGCGGTGGTGTCGTGGCCCATGGCGTCGAACATCGCCAGGTGGGCGGTCTCCCTGTCCAGGGCGTAGTCGAAGGAGTCCCCGGCGTTGTCGTAGGCCGGTTCGGTGGCGGCCGAGATCGTCACCCGCGAGTCGGCGAAGGTGCCGGGCGGCATGAGCGTCCACTGCATCTCCGCCGAGACCGACATGGGTTTGGTGCGGATCAGCCGGGCGTAGGCGTCGCTGTTGGAGCGCTTGGCGATGACCAGCAGCGCCACCATGGAGGCCAGGTCGCGCATCGCCGAGCGGTCGGGGTCGCCCGGGTAGCTCACGTGCAGCACGCCCAGGCGCTCGGCGCCGTCCAGGACCGGCACCCAGTAGCGCTGCTCGTCCTCCATCCGCACGGTCACGCCCGTGACGTAGGCCTGACCGGCCGGGGAGTCGTCCACCAGCAGGTCCTCACCGCCCTGGTGGGCGTCGATGCCCTCTCCCGTGAACTCGCGCAGGACCTGCTGCTGGTGGTCGGCCAGGTAGACGCGCGCCTGGGAGAGCCCGGCGCTGTCGGCCTTCTTGGCCACGAGTGCGGGTAGTTCCTCGAAGGTGGCCAGGTGTCCGGCCCGCACGAGGGAGACCATCAGCTCGTTGGACGCGTGTTGCACCGTCATGGCAGCACCCCGGAATCCGGCACGACAGGCGTTCGCCTCACGACTTCCCACCCGCCGTGCCATCTTTCGACCAGAAAATACATCTTCGCACGTGAGAGCCTGACCGAACAGGCCACGGCCCTCACCGAAACCTCCCTCGGAGTGCCCGGTCCGAAACCGCTTCTCCGCCGGGAAGGGCGCCGACCCCGCTCCCGCTCACCGGTCGGCGGCGCGTTCCGCGCGTTTCTCCACCGCGTGTTCCTCCACCGTGCGGGCGCCCGGCGCGCGGGGGACGGTGTCCGCGAGCGCGAGTCCGGGGGACGTCCGCTGCCGGGGTCGCGGACGCCCTTCGCGGCCGACCGGCTCCCGCCCCCGCGGATCGTCCAGTGAGCGGAACACCGGGGCGACCAGGGCGGCGACCGCCGTGACGCCCGCCAGTACGGCGAGGACGGCCCCGGCGACGGGCAGCCCGGCCGCCGTGGCCACGGCCGCGAGCGGGGCGCTGGTGAAGGCCGTGCCGTCGCGGCGCACTCAAGCCCCCGCACCTGTGGCGTGGACCACCGCGCCGAAGCGAAACCGGCGATGCCCCGACCGAACCGAGGAAGGCCCGCACCCGGCGTGAGCCGGACACGGGCCCCGGTCGGGGACGCGGTCGTCAGGACGTGCGCGTGTCGGGCGCCGTAGGCGCCGCTCCGACTCAGCGGGCCCCGGGTGCCCTGAGGATGTCACCGGGCAGCACCTCGGGCAGCCCGCGCCCGCACCCCGCGCACTCCGCCCGGCGCCGCACCGCGTAGGCGGCCGTGGCCACCCCCAGCGCCGCGCCCCACACCGCCATCGACGCGAACGCCACCGTGTGCAGCGGCTCGGCGGTCAGCAGCGAACGCGCCTGCGCGTCCAGGAGCTCCACCACGACGCTGCGGCCCATCGCCACCAGCGCCACCGCCACCAGGGTCGCGGGCACCACCGCCAGCCCCACCGGCACCCGGCGACCGGCCAGACCGGCCGTCCACCACGGGAAGCGCACGCCCCAGCGCTGCACGAGCCCCAGCATCAGCACCACGCCCACCAGGCCGGCCGTGCCCAGCCCCACCCCGATGACGATCGTGCCGCCGTCGGCCGCCATGGCGTCGAACTGCTCCCGGCCGACCCCCACCGGGATCCCGAAGAGCCAGGGCAGGCGCAGCGACGGGTAGAACAGGGCCACCGCACAGGCCAGGGCCACCGCGATCCGGCCCACCCGCAGCGCCCGGGTCCGCGCCGCGCGCTCACGCCCGGCGTTCCACTCCGGCGCGCGCCCGCAGCGCTGGCAGGCGCCGCGCACCGCACGGCGGTGGGTAAGCGCCGCCGCCACCCACACCGCCACCCCCGCCGCGAAGAACAGGGTGGACAGGTGGGAGGCGGTGAAGGTCGCCTCCGCCCACAGCCGCAGCAGGTCGGGCACGGCCCACCCCGCCACCGGCAGGATCATCGAGTACCCCAGCCAGGACAGCAGCTGACTGTCCACGAACACCAGCAGCACCACCGCGCCCAGCGTCCAGCAGACCGCCTCGACCACACGGCCCCCGGCTCCCCGCGGGCGCAGCATGAGCACGGCGCACACCGCGCCCACCGCGCCCAGCAGCAGGGACACCGCCCCCGGGACCGTCCGGGCGTTCAGCGGTCCCGAGGCGTCCGGGGCGAGCAGGGAGAACAGCGAGCCGAACCCGCCCTGCCCGGGGACGCCCGCCGGGACCACCCCGCTCAGCCAGGCCAGTCCCAGGGCCAGGGCCACCGCCGACCAGGCCAGGGCCGTCCAGGGGGCGGCGGCGGGCCGCAGGTGTTCGTGGCGGGTCCGGGTGACAGATGGTGGGGCGGCCATGGCCTGCTCCTCGTCTCAGGTGCGGTCGTTACCACCCACACCCTCGCGCGCACGGCCCCGGGCGCACCTCACCGTGCAGCGGGATCCGCGTCCCCCGGGCGGGGGAGGTCGGACACCCCGCGCGGACGCCGCCCCGTGCCCGGCTCCGGTCGCGGCCCCGCCGTCGCGCCGGTCTATCCCCGACCGGCCTGGTGGGCCTTGTCCAGGGCGGACAGCACCACCTCCACGGACTGGGCCCCCGAGATGCCGACGGCGCGGTCCATGACGAAGAAGGGCACCCCGGTCGCGCCCAACCGGCGGGCCAGGGCGATGTCCTCGCGCACGTCCTCGGCGTGCTCCTCGCCCTCCAGCACCCGCCGCACCTCCTGGGGCTCCAGTCCGACCTCGGCCGCCACCTCCACCAGGACGGCGGCGTCGCTGAGGTCGCGGGCCTCCACCAGCTGGGCGCGCATGAACCGCTCCTGCGCCCGGGCCTCCAGATCGCGGGTCCGGGCCAGGTGGATCAGGCGGTGGACGTCGAAGGTGTTGACCATGACCCCGCCCGCGAAGTCGTAGTCCAGGCCCTCCTGGGCGGCCACCCGCGTGACCTGCTCGGTCATCGACCGCACCTGCTCGCGGGGCGCCCCCATCTTGCGCGAGAGCGAGTCGTAGACCGGCTCGCTCACCCCCGGCGGGAAGGAGGGGTCCAGCTGGAAGCTGCGCCAGCGCACCCGGACCCGGTCGGCGTGCTCGAACAGCTCCAGCGCCCTCTCCAGGCGCCGCTTGCCGATGTAGCACCACGGACAGACGACGTCGGACCACACCTCGACCTGCACAGGCCAACCCCCCGCTCACCCACACGTTCCCCAGCGCGTTTCCGCTCCGGCTCCGAGCCACCCTAACCGGGACCCGGTACCGGCTACGGCGCGCGGACCCCGCGGCCCCGCGGCACGACCCCTAACCGTCGAGGCCGCCGTCCGCCAGCGCCCAACCGGGCAGTTCCTCGGTGCGCTCGGCCCACTCGGCGGGAACCCCGCCCCCGGGCAGACCCGCACCCAGGATCCCCGCCACGATCGCGCAGGTGGTGTCCATGTCCCCGCCCGGAGCGACCGCCGCCCACATCGCCGAGGCGAAACTCCCGCCGCCCGCACGCTCCCCCGACAGGACCCCGCCGTGCCGGGCCGCCACCCACAGCGTGAACGGCACCGTGTCCAACGCGCTGACCCGGGAGCCGTTGCCCAGCTCGGCGGCCGCCCCCAGCGGGTCGGCGGCCACCAGCAGCCTGCGGGCGGCGCCCACCGCCTCGCGCACGCGCCCCGGCCGCAGACACTCGGCCACCCCGTCCAGGAAGGGCCCGGGCCCCATCGGCTCGCGCCGTGCCACCAGCGCGGCGGCCACCGCCACCGCGACCGCGCCGTCCACCGCCTCGGGGTGGGTGTGGGTCACCCGCGCGCTCACCGCCGCCTCCCGGGCGGCCCGGTCCGGATCGTCGGCGTACCAGGCGCCCAACGGGGCCACCCGCATCGCCGCCCCGTTGCCGAAGGAACCCGACCCCCCGAACAGCTCAGCGGCCAGCGTCCGCCAGTCCCCGCCCTCGCGCACCTGGCGCAGCAGCCGCCCGGTGGCCGGGCCGTAACCGCGGTCGAAGTCGTGGTGGCGGGCGAAGGAGCCCGCCAACCGGTCGGGGTCCACCCCCGGGCCGCGCACCGCCTCCGCGTACACCGACGCCGCCATCTCGGTGTCGTCCGTCCACTGCCACGGCCCCGGCGGCAACTCCCGCTCCTCCAAGAAGCGCCGGTTGGCCGGAACGAAGAACTGGGAGCCGAAGGCGTCACCCACGGCCAGGGCGGACAGACAGGACAGGGCGCGCGCGGGGCGCGGGGCGGCGAACGTGTGCATCAGCGCCCATCCTGGCCGACCCGGGGACCGCTGTCCACGCCCCGCCGCCCGCCACCGGGCACGGCAGGACGGAGGACGTGGCCGGACCCGCGCGGCCCCTCCGGTGTGACCAACCACCCAGACGGGGCCCGCCCGGCACCCACCCTGGCACTTCACCCCGCATCACGCACCCGCCACCTGCGGTGGCAGCACATCGAAACAAGCGCGACACATACGGCTGACCGTCGGGAAACACCCGGGAGGTTGCCTGAAACCTGTCCGACCCCGCAGCAGGAGGAGCCCATGGAAGAACTCGTCGTCATCGGCAACGGCATGGTCGGCCACCGCCTCGTCGAGGCCCTGCGCGACCGTGACACCGCCGGACACTGGCACATCACCGTCGTGGGCGAGGAGCCCCGCACCGCCTACGACCGGGTGGCCCTGTCCTCCTACTTCGACGGCGCCAGCGCCCAGGACCTGTCCCTGGGCGACCTGAGCGGCCCCCACGTGGACGTGCACGTCAACGAACGCGCCGTGGACATCGACCGCGCCAACCGCACCGTCACCACCGCGAGCGGACGCGTCCTGCCCTACGACCGGCTCGTCCTGGCCACCGGCTCCACACCCTTCGTGCCGCCCGTGCCCGGCCACGACCTGCCCGGCTGCCACGTCTACCGCACCATCGAGGACCTGGACGCCATCACCGCCTCCGCGCGCGGCGCGCGCACCGGCGTGGTCGTGGGCGGCGGCCTGCTGGGACTGGAGGCCGCCAACGCCCTGCGCCTGCTGGGCGTGCGGGCGCACGTGGTCGAACTCGCCCCCCACCTGATGCCCGCGCAGATCGACGAGGGCGCCGGAGGCCTGCTGCGCACCCTGATCACCGACCTGGGCGTGCGGGTCCACACCGGCTCGGCCTCCACCGCCGTGGAGGCCGGCCCCGACGGCCGCGTGGCCCGCCTGACCCTGGGCGAGGGCTCCCTGGACGCCGACCTGGTCGTGTTCTCCGTGGGCATCCGCCCCCGCGACGACCTCGCCCGCGCGATCGGGCTGGAGGTCGGCGAACGCGGCGGCATCGTCGTCGACGACACCTGCACCACCAGCGACGCCCACATCCACGCCGTGGGCGAGGCCGCCAACCACCGCGGCACCGTGTACGGCCTCATCGCCCCCGGCAACGCCATGGCCGAGGTCGTCGCCGACCGGCTCGTGGGCGGCCGGGCCACCTTCACCGGCGCCGACACCTCCACCAAACTCAAGCTCATGGGCGTGGACGTGGCCAGCTTCGGCGACGCCCACGGACGCACCCCCGGCGCCCTGGACGTGGTCGTCAACGACGCCGCCAGCGGCCGCTACGCCAAGCTCGTGGTCTCCGACGACGCCACCACGCTGCTCGGCGGCGTCCTGGTCGGCGACGCCTCGGCCTACGCCACCCTGCGTCCCCTGGTCGGCTCCCCCCTGCCCGGCGACCCCCTGTCGCTGATCACCCCCGAGGGCGCCACCCTGGGCGCCGACGCCCTGCCCGACACCGCCCAGATCTGCTCGTGCAACGCCGTCACCAAGGGCGAACTGACCGAGGCCATCTCCTGCGGCAACCACGACGTGCCCGCGCTCAAGGCCTGCACCAGGGCGGGCACCAGCTGCGGCTCGTGCGTGCCCATGCTCAAGCAGATCCTCGCCCAGGCGGGCATCGAGCAGTCCAAGGCCCTGTGCGAACACTTCCCCCAGTCGCGCGCCGAACTGGTCGAGATCGTGCGCGCCACCGGCACCACCACCTTCTCCGGGCTCATCGCCGCCCACGGCACCGGACACGGCTGCGACGTGTGCAAGCCCACGGTCGCCTCCATCCTGGCCTCCCTGGGCAACGGGCACATCCTGGAGGGCGAACAGGCCACCCTGCAGGACACCAACGACCGCTACCTGGCCAACATGCAGCGCAACGGCACCTACTCGGTCGTACCGCGCATCCCCGGCGGCGAGATCACCCCCGACAAGCTCATCGTCATCGGCGAGGTCGCACGCGACTTCAACCTCTACACCAAGATCACCGGCGGCCAGCGCATCGACCTGTTCGGCGCCCGCCTCGAACAGCTGCCCGTCATCTGGAAACGGCTGGTCGACGCCGGATTCGAGTCCGGACACGCCTACGGCAAGTCCCTGCGCACCGTCAAGTCGTGCGTGGGCACCACCTGGTGCCGCTTCGGCGTCCAGGACTCGGTGGGCCTGGCCATCCGCCTGGAGGAGCGCTACCGGGGCCTGCGCTCACCCCACAAGCTCAAGGCCGCCGTCTCCGGGTGCGCCCGCGAGTGCGCCGAGGCCCGCGGCAAGGACTTCGGCGTCATCGCCACCGACAAGGGCTGGAACCTGTACGTGGGCGGCAACGGCGGTTTCACCCCCCGCCACGCCGAACTCCTGGCCTCGGACCTGGACGAGGACACCCTCATCCGCTACGTCGACCGGTTCCTGATGTTCTACGTGCGCACCGCCGACCGCCTCCAGCGCACCGCCCCCTGGATCGAGTCCCTGGACGGCGGCCTGGACCACCTGCGCGACGTCGTCGTCCAGGACTCCCTGGGCATCGCCGCCGAACTGGAGGAGGCCATGGCCCGCCACGTGGACTCCTACGGCGACGAGTGGGCCGCCGTCCTGGCCGACCCCGACAAGCTCGCGCGCTTCGTCTCCTTCGCCAACGCCCCCGACACCCCCGACCCCACCATCAGCTTCACCACCACCCGCGACCAGCCGGTCCCCACCGCTCCCGTCAGCCTGGGCATGCCCGCCCGCCGACCCCAGGAGGCCACCCGATGACCGTCACCACCCAAGCCCAGCCCACCACCTGGATCGACGCCTGCGCTCCGGCGGGCCTGCGCGTGGAGGACGGGGTGGCCGTGCTGCTCCCCGACGGCCGCCAGGTCGCCGTGTTCCGCACCCGCGACCAGCACCTGTACGCCGTCGACAACATTGACCCCTACACCGGCGCCGCCGTCATCTCACGCGGCATCGTCGGCGACCGCGCGGGCGAGCCCACCGTCGCCTCACCCATGCTCAAGAACGTCTTCTCCCTGCGCACCGGCCAGAGCCTGGACGACGAGCACGTGCGCCTGACCACCTGGCCCGTGCGCCAGACCGACACCGCCGTGCAGATCGGCGCCCGCGCCCAGGAGGGCACACCGTGAACACCTCCCTGGACGACGACACCGCGGCCCCGCCCGCCCACCGCCCGGCCGAACCCGCCACCACCGCGCCGCTGGCCGGGTTCACCGTCGCCGTCACCGCCGCCCGCCGCGCCGAGGAGATCAGCGCCCTGCTGCGCCGCAAGGGCGCCCAGGTCCTGGCCGCACCGGCCCTGCGCATCGTGCCGCTCAGCGACGACCAGCGCCTGGCCGCGGTCTCTGAACAGCTCGCCCGCCGCCCCGCCGACGTCGTCGTGGCCACCACCGGCATCGGCTTCCGCGGCTGGGTGGAGGCGTGTGAGACCTGGGGCACCGTCGACCCGCTCCTGGAGAGCCTGCGCACCTCGCGCCTGCTGGCCCGCGGCCCCAAGGCCAAGGGCGCCATCCGCGCCGCCGGGCTCACCGAGGAGTGGTCGCCGCCCTCGGAGTCCTCCGCCGAGGTCCTGGACTACCTGCTCGCCCGGGGCGTGCGGGGGCTGCGCGTGGCCATCCAGCTGCACGGCGAACCCCTGCCCGACTTCACCGCCGCCCTGCGCCTGGCCGGAGCCGACGTCGTCGAGGTCCCCGTCTACCGCTGGACCCTGCCCGAGGACACCGCGCCCCTGGACCGCCTCATCGAGGCCGTCACCAGCGGGGGAGTGGACGCGGTCACCTTCACCAGCGCCCCGGCCGCGGCGGGGCTGCTGGCCCGCGCCCACACCACCGGCCACCAGGCCGCCCTGGTCCGGGCCCTGCGCGGCGACGTCCTGGCCATGTGCGTGGGGGCGGTCACCGCACGCCCCCTCATGGCCCACGACATCCCCACCGTGTGGCCCCAGCGCGCCCGCGTCGGCGCCCAGGTCCGCGCGCTCGCCGAGGAGCTGCCCGCACGCTTTCCGACCCTGTCCGTGGCCGGGCACCGCCTGCGCCTGCGCGGCCACGCCGTCCTGGTCGACGGCACCGTGCGCACCCTCTCGCCCACCCTGATGCGGGTGCTGCGCGAACTGGCGCGCAGGCCCGGCCAGGTCCTGGACCGCACCCGCCTGCTCACCTGCCTGGGCGAGGACGCCGACGCCCACGCCGTGGAGACGGCCGTGGCCCGGCTGCGCACCGCGCTGGGCGACCCCCGCATCATCCAGACCGTGGTCAAACGCGGCTACCGGCTGGCCCTGGACCCGGCCGAGCGCACCCTCTGACAGCGCACCGGCCCACCCTCCCGAGGGAAAGGAAGAAGCGGACCCCGGCCCCGGCCGTCCGCGCCACGCGATGCACCGACACCCCACCCTGCTGCTGGCCGTCCACGGCACCCGCGACCCCCACGGCACCGCCGTGGCCCACTCCCTGGCCCTGCGCGTGGCCGAGGTGACGGGCCAACCCACCCGCCTGGCCTTCGCCGACGTGCTCGCGCCCAGCGTCGGCGAGGTCGCCGCCCGCACCCCGGGGCCCCTGGTGGTCGTGCCCGCGTTCCTGGCCTCGGGCTACCACGTGCGCACCGACATCCCCCACCAGCTCGCCCGCGCCGGACGCGCCGACGCCGTCATCACCCCCGCCCTGGGCGATCACCCCGCGGTCCTGGACACCGCCGTGCGCCGCCTGGTCGGAGCCGGGTACCGGCCCGGGGACGCCGTCGTGCTGGCCTGCGCCGGGACCTCCGACCCCTTCGCGGGCGCCGAGCTGGAGCAGGCGGCCCAGCGCATGTCCCAGCGCCTGGGCACCCCCGTGGAGCTGGGGTTCATCGCCACCGGCGAACCCACCGTGGCCGAACGGGTGGCCCGCCTGCGCGAACGGGGGCACCGCAGGGTGGCCGTGGCCAGCTGGCTGCTGGCGCCGGGGCTCTTCCACGACCGCCTGGCCGGGGCGGGCGCGGACGTGGTGGCGCGCCCGCTGTGCCCGGACCCGGCCCTGGCCCACGCCGTGGCCGCGCGCTACCGCCAGGCCGCCATCGCCCAGCCCGTCTGAACCGGGGGCCGGACACCGGGACGGGGGAGCGGCACCCGCCGGGCCGGGCACCGGCCCGGCGGGGGAGGGACCCGTCGCACGGCACCGGCCCGCCCGGCCGTACGCTCCCCGGACATGGCCACAACCGGCCGCCGGGTGCGCGGGGCCGGCGGACGGGGAAGACCACCCGTGGGCTCCCCGCCCATCCCGGTCCGCACCGCCCCCGAGGACAGCCATGCCCGCAGTACCCGCCCCCCCGCTCGACTTCCACGACCCCGCCAGCGACCGGGCCGTCGGCGCCCTGTTCGGCGCCCCGACCGCCGCCGCCCTGGTCGGCACCCCGCCCTCCCTGGCCGCGCACACCACCGGACCCGGCACCGCCCACGCCCGTCTGGTCCGCGCCGCGCTCACCGACCTGGCCGGACCCGACCAGCCGCCCGGTCCCCCCGAGGACCCCCTCGAACGCGCCTGGGCCGCGGCGCTGCGCACCGCCGCCCGCACCGGCGCCCTGCCCTCCCGCGCCCCCGCCCTGGAGCACACCGCCGCCGACGACCCCCTGGGCGCCTCCTGGCGTGCGTTGACGCGCACCCGCCGCCCCGCCGAGGACCCCGCCCGCGGCTCCTTCGCCTGCACCCACCTGGTCGAGGCCGTCTGGTCGGCCTACGCCGCCGCCGGGGATCGGGCCGCCCTGCACACCGGCACCCTGGCCGCCGCCCTGTGGGGCGCCTCGGCCCTGCCCCTGCACGCCCTGCGCCGCCTGTCGGAGACCACCGACCCCCACGCCCTGACCACCACCGCCATGACCACCGCCCGCGGCCCCCACCCCACCCTGTGGCCCGAGCACCCCGTCCTGGTCGACGAACCCCGCCGCCTGCCGCCCTTCGCCGTCCCCCACCCCCTGGACCCGGGCGTCCTGCTGGGCAACCTCGACCACCTGCGCGCCCACCCCGAGACCGTGGACGCCGCGGTCTCGCTGTGCCGCACCCACCCCAGCGACGCGCCCCACCTGCCCGCCGCCGACTGGGTGCGGGTGTGGCTGCACGACCGACGGGGCGCCAACTCCCACCCGCACTTCACCCTGGACGAGGCGGCCGCCGCGGTCGCGGCCCTGCGCGCGGAGGGCAAACGCGTCCTGCTGCACTGCTGGGCGGGCGCCTCGCGCACCCCGGCCGTGGCCACCCGCTACGCCGTCGCCGCCCTGGGCGCCCCCGTCCTGCCCACCCTGGCCGCCATGATCCGCACCGTGGGCGGGCACCTGGACAACCCCAGCCTGTCCACCGCCGTCGCCCGGCTCAGCGGCGTGGACCTGCCCGACCCGGCCGCCACCCTCTTCCCCGAGGGCGTGCCGCCCCGGCGCCCCGAGCTGCCCGAACCCCACATCACCGGGTGACGAACACCACCGACCCTTCAGGTGACAAGTTCCACAAACCCTCCCTTTCCGGTACCGTTACCCTCGCGTTACCCCTAGGATCTGCGCCCAGAACCCGCGCACCATCCGGCGGCCCGCTCCAGGCGCCGCGCCCTCCCGCGACCCGGGGCGCCGCACCACCCGCGCACCCCACCCCGGAGCACCCGCGCCGCCACACCCTGTTCCCGTTCGAAGGACTATCCGTCGTGGGCACACACCAGCCCCAGAACCCGCCGGCCGACGAAGAGGCCACCCGCGCCGACGCGCCCGTGGGACCCCGCGTGGCCGCCAAACGCTCCCGCCGCAAGCGCACCCTCATCCTGGCCTCGGCCACCGGGGCCGCACTCCTGGTGGGCGGCACCGCCGCCGCGGCCGTCATCGCCACCGGCGCCGACCCGGGCAGCGCCACCAACGCCGCGGGCGTCCCCCAGGCCGACCCGGACCCGCTGGTCGCCGACGACGCCACGCCCAACGCCGGGCAGGAGCAGCAGCAGCTCGCCGAGGAGGCCGTCAGCTCCGCCACCCAGCGCTCCAGCACCGACGCCTCCGACATCCTCGAGGAGCCCGAGGAGGAGGAGACCGAGGAGGCCGAGGAACCCGCCGCCGACAGCGGCGGCGGCGACTCCGAGTCCACCGGCCAGGGCGGCACCTGCCAGGCCTCCTACTACGGAGCCGACTTCGCCGGACGCACCACCGCCAACGGTGAGACGTTCGACCCCAACGCCATGACCGCCGCGCACAAGACCCTGCCCTTCGGCACCCAGGTCCAGGTGACCAACCCGAGCAGCGGCGAGTCCGTGACCGTGCGCATCAACGACCGCGGCCCCTACGTCGACGGACGCTGCCTGGACCTGTCCACCGCGGCCTTCGACCAGATCATCGGCACCGGAGCCGGGGTGGGCCAGGTCGACTGGCAGGTCGTGGGGTAACACCCTCCCCACCCGCACGCGTGCGCGCCGCGGCGGCCCCCGAACGGGCCGCCGCGCCGCCGCCGCACGCGGCCCGCGTACCAGCGCGAAGACGGGCAACCCCCTCCACCCCCCCGGGGCGCACCGGCCACCGCCCGCTACGACGCGCACTCCCGGCGCGGGCCCACTGCCCGCACGAACCGGCCCCGCCAGCCCTTACGGCACGCACACGCCAACACCGCCGCACACCCCGGCACACGTTCGGCGACCAGCCCCGAGACGGCCCCGCCGAACCCTCACCGGCCCCTCGCACCGCATCCGCCGCGCGTGTGAGCCCCCACACGTCACCGCTTCGTGGCACAATCCCCAGCACCCACACCAACACCACACAGGGGAGCAGGGGCGTGTTCCGCACCACCACCGGTTGGGTCGTCTCACCCACCGACCTCGTCGACACCCTGGAGTGCGACCACCGCAGCGCCCTGAAGACCGCCCTGGCCGCCCGCGTCGAAGGCGCACCCGCCCCCACCGACATCGACCCGCTCGTGGCCCAGCACGGCCTGGCCCACGAACAGGCCGAACTCGAACGCCTCAGCGCCCTGGTCGAGGTCGTCCGCATGCCCGACCCCCGCCCCGAGGACGCCTCCCTGGCCGCGGCCGCCCAGGCCACCGCCGAGGCCATGGCCGCCGGGGTCCCCGTCATCTACCAGGGCAGCTTCCACCACCGCCTCACCGAACCCGACCCCGACGGGCGGACGGTGTCCTTCCACGGCCGCGCCGACTTCCTCATCCGCTCCGACCTGGACCCCGCCACCGGCCGCACCCGCACCCCCGCCCCCGCGAACTGGACCTACGAACCCTGGGACACCAAGCTCGCCCGCCGCCCCGGCCCCGGCGCCGTCGTCCAGCTCGCCGCCTACGCCCACGCCGTCAGCGTCGCCACCGGCCACACCCCCCAGCACATGCACCTGCTCACCGGTGACAACCACACCCACACCCTGCCCACCGCCGACTTCACCCCCATCCTGAGCACCGTCACCACCCGCCTGCTCACCCTCCTGGCCAGCGAACCCGCCCTGCCCGCCCCCACCTGGGGCCAGCCCCGCCCCGCCTGCGAGGGCTGCGGCTACCAGGCCTGGTGCTCCCAGGGGCGCACCGCCGCCCGCCACCTGTCCCTGGTCGCCGGACTGCGCACCGACCAGGCCGCCAAACTCACCGACTCCGGCCTGGACACCATCGACGCCCTCGCCCGTGCCGACGACGACCAGCGCCCCGCCACCCTGCCCCGCCGCTCCTTCGACCAGCTGCGCGCCCAGGCCGCCCTCCAGGTCCGCCAGGACCGCACCCGCACCCCCGACAACCCCCAGGGCACCGTCACCGCCGAGGTCTTCGCCCCCGACGGCCTGGCCAGCCTGCCCGCCCCCAGCCCCGGCGACGTCTTCTTCGACATGGAGGGTTACCCCTACCACTCCCGCGAGGGCGAACGCGGCCTGGAGTACCTCTTCGGCGCCACCACCGAGGACGCCCACGGCGCCGAGACCTTCCACGCCTTCTGGGCCCACGACCGCGCCCAGGAGAAGAAGGCCCTGGAGGACTTCGTCGACTTCGCCACCGCCCGCGTGGACGCCGACCCCGGCGCCCACGTCTACCACTACGCCTCCTACGAGGTGGACCGCCTCAAACACCTGAGCTCGGAGTTCGCCACCCGTGAGGAGGAGGTCAACCGGCTCCTGCGCGAGAACCGCCTGGTGGACCTGTACACCGTCGTACGCAAGAGCCTGCGCGTGTCCCAGCGCTCCTACTCCATCAAGTACCTCGAACCCCTCTACCTGTCCGCCGCCCGCTCCGGCGGCGTCACCACCGCCACCTCCAGCATCGACGCCTACGCCGCCTACCTGGCCGCCGCCGAGGCCGGCGACCACGACCGGGCCGCGCGGGTCCTGTCCGACATCGCCGCCTACAACCGCGACGACTGCCACTCCACCGCCCGCCTGCGCGACTGGCTGGAGGACCACCGCACCCACCAGGGCATCACCGACCGCCCCCTGGTCCAGCTCGAACTCACCGAGGCCGAGGCCGAACGCGCCCGCAAGCGCCAGGAGAAGGCCGCCCGCCACGCCGCCCTCACCGAACCCCTGCTCGACCAGGTCCCCGCCCAGGCCCAGGACCGCGAACCCGACCACCACACCCGCGCCCGACTGGCTGCCCTGGTCGGCTACTACCAGCGCGAGAACCTGCCCCCCTGGCGCGAGCACTACCGGCGCACCAGCGCGCCCCTGACCGACCTGGAGTCCGACACCGACTGCGCCGTGCCCTGGCAGGTGCGCGCGGGGGAGTGGATCGAACCCACCGGCCGCCAGCGCAAGTCCCGCCGCGAACTCTCCCTGCGCCTGGACACCGCCCACCCCCACCCCTTCACCTCCGGCCAGGACGTGCACCTGCTCTACCCCGGCGCCCCCGGACAGCCCGCCACCACCACCCAGGCCAAGGTCGCCGAGGCCGACGCCGACACCCTGGCCATCACCGAGACCTGCGACCCCGACTCCACCTACTCCCGGCCCCCCGTCGCCGTCCTGCCCGGCTCCCCGGTCAACCCCGCCCCCAAGGACGGCGCCCTGGAGACCGTGGCCCGCACCGCCCTGGACACCCTGCCCGAGTGGCCCCACCACCCCGGCCTGGACGTGCTGCGCCGCATCCCGCCGCGCCTGAGCACCCCCGGCCCGCTGCCCGACCCCGCCGACCACGACGGCGACCTCATCCAGGCCACCATCGCCGCCGTGGATCGCCTGGAGGGCTCCTACCTCGCCGTGCAGGGCCCGCCCGGCGCGGGCAAGACCTACCTGGCCGCCCAGCTCATCACCCACCTGGCCCGCCAGGGCAAGAGTGTGGGCGTGTGCTCCACCGGCCACAAGGCCGTGGAGAACGTCATGACCGCCGCCCTGCGCGCCGCCGAGGCCGCCGGGGTGGAGGTGGCCGCCGCCAAACGCGCCAAGGGGCGCGGCAAGGACACCGACCAGGACCTGCCCTGGGAGCAGCCCTCCAGCCCCCAGGCCCTGGCCAGCTGGCGCGACAAGCACACCGCCCAGGGCCACCCCGTCCTCATCGGCGGCACCGCCTGGGCCATGTCCAACGCCGCCATGCTCGCCGACCCCCTGGACGTGCTCATCATCGACGAGGCCGGACAGTTCGCCCTGGCCGACACCCTCGCGGTCTCCGCCGCCGCCCGCAACCTCGTCCTGCTGGGCGACCCCCAGCAGCTGCCCCAGGTCGTCCAGGGCACCCACGGCGAGGGCGCCGACGCCTCCGCCCTGCAACACCTCATGGCCGGACGCCAGATCATCGACCCCTCACGCGGCTACTTCCTCGACCAGACCCGCCGCATGCACCCGGCCGTGTGCGCCACCGTCTCCGCCCTGTCCTACCAGGGCCGCCTGCACGCCCACCCCAGCACCGCCGACCGTGCCCTGGCCACCCTGGCACCGGGCGTGTACACCCTGCCCACTCCCCACCAGGGCCGCACCACCCACAGTCCCGAGGAGGTCCAGGCGGTGGTGGAGGTGGCCACCCACCTGGTCACCGACAAGGTCACCGACGCCGCCGAGGCGCACCCGCGCCCCCTGACCGGCCACGACATCCTCGTGGTGGCCCCCTACAACCTCCAGGTGCGCGCCCTGCGCCGGGCCCTGGCCCGGGCCGCCGACGACCACCCCGCCCTGGAGGGGGTGCGCGTGGGCACCGTGGACAAGTTCCAGGGCCAGGAGGCCGCCGCCGTCATCTGCTCGATGACCACCTCCAACGCCGCCGAGGCCAGCCGCGGCACCGCCTTCGTCCTGGACCGCAACCGCCTCAACGTGGCCCTGTCGCGCGCCCAGCTCGTCGCGGCCGTGGTCTTCTCACCCGACCTGCTCACCACCGCCCCGCGCAGCATCGACGAACTGCGCCTGCTGTCCTCCTTCACCCGCCTGACCGAGGGCGCCCGCCCCTGGCCCGCCCGGCACTGACCGCCCCGCCCTGCGGTTTCGGAGCTGCCTGAGTCAGTGCTAGCTTGGTGAGCGTCGATTCGGATGAGAACCACGTCCGCATCGGCCTACCGCCGGGCTGGCGGGAAGTGATGTCTGTGGAGCTGATGTAAGACCGATGGGCGGTACTCCGCCCTCCGAACAGTTCGGTTCGGCGACCAGCGACGAAGCAGAAAGCTCGACCCGCGAGGGAAGAATCCCCCCGCTTTGGATGGGAGAGAGGTCAAACAGCACCGCACGCGCCCCGGGCCCCACACGCCGGGGCGGTGCCCTGCGTCTTCTGACGGCAAGAACCACCACCCGCACCCCGGTGCGGGCGTGCCCCCGCCCGCCCTGGACCGCCACCCGTTCTCGAAAGGCACCACGGCCCCCGTGTCTGACCGTCCCTCCGCCCCCGGCAACGGCCGCAACACCCGCCACCCCACCGGCATCCGCGTCGTCATCGCCCTGTTGGCCCTGATGTGCCTGGTGCTGGGGCCGGCCGGCTACCTCCGGGGACTCAGCGCCCAGGCCCACGCCGGCTCCGCGGCCGAGTGGTTCACCCTGGCCTTCGGCGCCGCCGTGGGCATCCCCCTGCTGGCCGCCGCCGTGGCCACCGTCGCCGGGGACCGCAAGGCCGCCCTGTGGTCGCTGGCCCTGCTGGCCTGGCCGGTGGTCTTCGTCGTGGCCATCCACCTGGCCCAGGCGCTGTGAACGCCGCCCGCCCGGCGCGACCCGGCCCCCGCCCGAACCGGCGGTAGGCTACCCACGTGTCACCCAAGAAACGCAAGCGCCGCAAGGCCCAGCGCCCCGACACCGCCCCGCACCAGCAGGAGAGCGCCGCGGAACCCGGCCCGCTCCCGGCCACCGCGAGCGTCAGCCGCACCCCGGTCGTCCTCACCGACCCGCCCGACCGCAGACTCACCGCCCTGTGGGTGGTGCTGGCCCTGGTGTGGCTGCTGGGCACCCCGCTGGCCCTGGCCAACCTGCTGTTCGTGTTCATGGACCTGCAGGAATCGGTGATCCACGCCGCCCCCCACGCCCCGGTGCCCCCCGAGAGCCTGGACCCGGTCGGCAACGCCCTGATCTGGGTCCTGGTCCTGGCCCTGGCCGTCCCTGCGGCCTCGGCCGTGGCCGCCCTGGTCCTGCGGCGCAGGATCGCCGCGATCGGGTTCACCGCGGCCCTGGTCGTCTCGGCCCTGCCCCTGCTGTGGGTCATGCCCCCGACCGAACTGTGGGACGCCCTGAGCGCCCACCTGTTCGGCTGACACCCCGCCCCGTCCGCTCCGCCGCCCCCCGGGCGCCCGCGCCGCCTGCCGCCTTCGCACGGGCCCCTGGGCCATCATGGATGACCGTGAACACACCCCAGCCCACCCCCGGCCCCGACCCCGCGCCCGCGCCCGCCCACGAGATCGCCCTGCCCGGGGCCGTGCGCGCCCGCCTGGAACAGGCCACCCCCAGCGTCCTGGTCGACACCCGCGCCCTGGCCCGGGTCCGCGAGCGCTTCGACACCGAACAGGCCCAGACCCTGGGCCGCTACCTGGCCAGCGCCCAGTCGCCCAACACCCTGCGCGCCTACCGCGCCGACTGGACCTCCTTCACCGCCTGGTGCCTGGCCCAGGAACGCCAGTCCCTGCCCGCCGACCCGGTGGACGTGGCCGTGTACCTGGCCGCCTGCGCCCAGGAGCGCACCCCCGACGACACCGGCTGGGCCCTGGCCCCCTCCAGCATCGAACGGCGCGCCGCCGCCATCGCCGCCGTGCACGGCGCCCACGGCCTGGACTCGCCCACCCGCGCCGAGGTCGTGCGCATGACCCTGCGCGGCATCCGCCGCACCCGCCGGGCCCGCCCGCGCCGCAAGGAACCGGTCGTCCTGCCCGTCCTGGAGGCGCTGCTGGCGGTGCGCCCGGGCCCCGAACACCCCCACGGGGTGGCCCGCAGACGCGACACCCTGCTGCTGCTGACCGGGTTCGGCGGGGCCCTGCGCCGCAGCGAACTGGCCGCGCTGACCTTCGACGACCTGACCCTGCACACCGACCCCGCCACCGGAGCCCCCGCCCTGGTGGTGGCGCTGGGCGCGACCAAGACCGACCAGGAGGGCCGCCACGGCCAACGGGTCGCCCTGCCCCGGGGACGGCACCGCCACACCTGCCCGGTGTGCGCCTACGCCGACTGGGCCGCCCTGGTCGAGACCCATCGCGCGGGCGGTGAGGAGGCGGTGGCCGCCCTGTTGGAGCACCCCCGCCCCGAGGGGTCCCTGGCCCACCTGTGCCAGGGCTGGCCGGGCACGGACCTGGCCGACGGCTCCGAGCGCCCCCTGCTGCCCGCCGTGGACCGCCACGGCCACATCGGGTCGCGCCCGATGTCGGGCCGGGCCGTGGGGGAGCTGGTCAAACGCTACGCCCGCCGTGCCGGGCTGGACCCCGACGACTTCGGCGGGCACTCCCTGCGGGCGGGGTTCGCCACCCAGGCCGCGCTGGGCGGGGCCAGCGACCGCGAGATCATGCGCCAGGGCCGCTGGACCAACCCGCGCACGGTCCACGACTACATCCGCACCGCCAACCCGCTGGAGGACAACGCCGTCACCCGGCTGGGCCTGTGACCCCGCGCCCGAGGGCCCCTTGGGCATCTCAGCTTGCCAACAAACGCACCAGTAGTACTCGAAATCACCAGTTAAAGTGCAATCCTTCCCTGATGAGACATTAGGTTGGTTCCGTGAGAAAGGGGACGGGCCCATGGTCGACGAGTTTCGCGCGGCGTTCCAAGAACTGATCGACGCCTCCGTCGCCACCGACCCCCAACACTTCCCCCCAGCCGTCCGCAAGGTCTACGTGCTGGCCTCCCAGATCCCCGCCTCCGAACGCGAACTCGCCCTGGAGGCCCTGGCCCCCCTGCTCTCGGGAGACCACGCCGCCCCCGGCATCATCGCCGACCTGTCCGTGGTCGCCGGAGCCCTGGTCGAGATGGGCACCGACCCCGGCCCCACCGGCATCGAGGTCCTGCGCCGCCTGCGCACCATGGGCCGGGGCGCCATCGTCTTCGTCCGCGCCTGGGAACGCACCGGCGCCGACGCCCCGCCCGACCCCGACGCCGTCACCGCCGACGCCGAGGCCCGCGTGAGCGCCGACCTGGGCAACGACGCCCCCGGCGCCACCATGTGCTGGTGGACCATCCGCCGCCACGGCCTGGCCGCCAGGACCATGCTCAGCGAGGCCCCCGTACGCGCCCACATGCGCCGCGACCCCTCCCTGCACGCCGAACTCCTGGCCATCGCCAACCAGCTCGCCGACCTGCTCACCGAGTTCGTCCAGGTCCGCGACCTGCTGCGCATGGCCGAGGCCACCGGCGCCCTGGTCCTGGACCGCGCCTCCGAGCGGGCCTTCCGCGTCCGCTTCGAGGGCATCGGCGACAACGCCCAGCTGCACACCCTGCTCGCCGACGCCCTCATCGGCCCCCGCCGCCAGGGCCTGCCCGGGGACCCGCCCGACCCGCGCTGGGTCGCCGCCTTCCGCGACAGCGCCCCCGACCCCGCAGCCCAGACCGTGCGCGGCTGGTGGAACCTGGTCGCCCACGACGGCACCTGGGTGTGGAACGAGGGCCTGCCCGCCGAGATCCCCACCCTGGAGGGCGAACACCTGCTGGTCCTGGACGAACAGCCCTACCCCCGCTCCTGGAACGCCGCCAGGCGCCACCCCCAGGTACGCGGCTGGCTGGAGGTGGAGTCCGAACTGCCCCCCGAGGAGGCCGCGCTGTGGTGGAAGCGCGTCGCCCCGGCCGAACCGGCCATCCCCACCGCCGACGAGGACCAGCACCCACCGCTGCCCGAACCGGTCGTACTCGGCACCGAGGAGGCCGAACCCCTCCGGATCCGCGGCTTCCTGCCCGAGGAACCCCCCGCACCCGAGCCGACAGCCCTGCCCGAACCCCAGAGCGCACCCCGCCCCGAACCCGACCCACCCCCGCACGCCCCGGCCCGGACCGCTCCCGCCGCACCCTCCGCGCGTCCGCAGCGGCCCGAACCGCCCCGCGCGCCCCGGCCTCCCGCCGAACCCACCGGCGGCAACGGCATCCTGCCGCCCCTGCCGCCCGGGGTGTCCAACAGCTCCGGCTGGGGGCCTACCTGGCGCTGACGGCCCGCACCGGACCCCGTCCGACCCGACCCGACCCCGGACGGCCCCGCCTCAGGCCCGGTGCCGGGGGGTGTGGGGCACCGACTCGGCCGCACCGCGCGCGCCCCGGGGATCCGGCTCGTCCTCGTACAGGCCCTCGAAGTACTCCTCCTCCTCGGTGGGGCCCTCATCATCCTCACGGCGCCAGCGCTGCCCCACGAACACCGGGGCCACCAGCACCACCACCAAGGGCACGAACACCCCCAACGGCAGCAGCACCAGGGCACCCTCGGTCCCGGGCAGCTGCGGCAACCGCTCCAGCAGGTACATCCGCCACACCGCCAGGCCGCTCAGCGCCCCCACCGCCAGCGCCGCGCCCAGCGGCAGCATCGGCGTCAACCGCGGCGGAACCGCCACCATCGCCACCAGCAGCCCCACACCCACCAGCCCGGCCACCGCCAGGGGCCCCGAACCCTGCAGGGCGCCCAGACCGACCGCGTGCAGGCCGCGCAGGTGGGTGAACGCCCAGCCCACCAGCAGGACCAGCAGCGGACCCAGGATCAGACCGGACAGGAAGCCGACGAAGTGTCGCACGGGGGTGCTCCTCTCAGAGGTTGCGCAGCACCCTAGCGACAAAAACCAGAAACGGCATCACATCGCCTCAAGACGGGCACCCGTTCCGGGGGAGGGAACCGTATCCACGACAACGGGGCCCCGCCCCCACCGGGAGCGGAACCCCACCAAGACCGCAGCGCCGACCGGCACCCGGGCCGGAACCGCCACCGCGCCCCCGCCCGAACACCGTCCCTCAGAGCACGCTAATCGGCGCCCGGGTGACGGCGCAGCGCCTCCGCGTCGGGCCGGCCGGGCACCGCCAGCACCCGGTCCGTGGGCGGCGTACGCCCCCACCGGCGCCGGAACTCATAGGCCACCAGCGCCACCACCACCGACCCCACCGACGCCAGCAGCGCCTGACGCTGGTCGGGAATGACCACCATCGCCACGAAGATCGTCACCAGACCCCCCAACACCACCCACGTCAGGTACGGAAACGCCCACATCCGCAGGGTCAGCCGCTGCGGCTCACGCCGACGCACCCGCGCCCCCACCACCAGCTGCGAGGCGCAGATGGTCAGGAACAGCACCAGCAGGATCGCGCCGATGGAGGCCACCAGGAACGGGAACACCCGGTCGGGCCACAGGTAGTCGGCCACCGCCGCCCCGTACCCCACCACGGTGCCGAGCAGGATCGCCCGCACCGGCACACCCCGCCGGTTGGTCCCGCGCAGCACCCGCGGGGCGTCCCCCTGCCGGGTCAGCGTGAACAGCATCCGCGAGGAGGTGTACATCGCCGCGTTCAACACGCTCAGCACCGCGATGAGGACCACGATCTCCATGATCAGCGCCGCCCCGGGCACACCCACGTGCTCCATCACCGCCACGAACGGGCTGCGCCCCGGATCCACGCTGTTCCACGGCAGCACCATCACCACCACCACGATCGAGGCCACGTAGAACAGCCCGATCCGCCAGAGCACGTTGGTCACCGCCGAGGCCACACCGCGCTCGGGCTCGGAGCTCTCACCCGCGGCCACGGTGATGATCTCCACCCCGCCGAAGGCGAACAGCACCACCACCGTGGCCGCCAGCACCGCGACCCACCCGTTGGGCGCCACCCCGCCGTGCTCCCACAGGTTGGCCACACTGGAGCCGTCCGCGCCGCTCCACAGACCCACCGCCCACAGGCCGCCGATCAACAGGAACGCCACGATCGTGGCCACCTTGACCAAAGAGAAGAACGACTCGGTCTCGGCGAACACCCGCACCGAGACCAGGTTGGCCACCGTCATCGACAACAGCACCAGCAGCGCCAGCGCCCACCCGGGCACACCCGGCACCCACTGGCCCAGGATCGCCGCACCGGCCACCGACTCCGCGGCCACCAGCACCGCGTACATCCACCAGTACACCCACCCGATGGTGAAACCGGCACGGGGCCCGAAGGCCAGTCGGGCGTAGTCGGAGAAGGAGCCCCCGGCCGGGACCGCCACCACCATCTCGCCCAGGGCGCGCAGGGTGAAGAACACCAGCGCGCCCGCCAGGACGTAGGAGAGCACCGCCGCCGGACCCGCCATCTGGATGACCGACCCGGAGCCGATGAAGAGTCCGGCGCCCACCGAACCGCCGATCGCGATCAGCGCCATGTGGCGGCGCCGGAGCGAGTGGGCCAGTCCGGCACCGGGGGACTGCGTTTGGTTGGCCGCGCTCGGAGGCGGCGTCGCACTGCTTGTCACCTGGCCAACCTTAGGGAGCATCCCCTTCCCTGGACAGAACCGGCCCCACCAAAAACAGCGGATGACCCCATCATGTGCCATAGGTAACAGTCAGCGACGGGCCACCACCCCCGCACGAACCC
The DNA here is from genome assembly GCF_004217075.1 of Nocardiopsis sp. CNZ308. Classification (NCBI taxonomy): domain Bacteria; kingdom Bacillati; phylum Actinomycetota; class Actinomycetes; order Streptosporangiales; family Nocardiopsidaceae; genus Nocardiopsis; species Nocardiopsis sp. CNZ308. The sequence continues at coordinate 6,012,618 of NZ_SHKJ01000001.1, forward strand.
CGCCCTCACTCGCAGAACGCGCACCGCGGCCCCGCCCACCCCACACGCGGGGGAGGGGCGCCCCTCAGCACCGCACCGGACGACGCCCGGGCCGCGAACACACCCCACCCTCGAACACACCCCCAGCCTCACCCCGCCGGGGGAGGCGCCACCACCCCCGCCTGTGCCACGATCACCCACGTGCGCCACCTCACCCCGCTCCTGCGCCCGCTCACCAGCGCCCACACCTACCGGCGCTGGGCCTACCTCGTCATCGGCGGCGCACTCCTGATGCCCTACGCCATGGCCGCCCTCGTCCTGGCCACCCTCGTCAACCCCACCCCCGCACCCGCCGCCTTCGCCCTGACCCTCACCGCGGCCCTGGCCGCCATCGCCGCCACCGCCTACCTGCCCGGCACCCGCAGCGCCCAGACCCACCTGGCCCGCGCCCTGCTCCGCGGCCCCCTCACCTCCACACCCCGCCCCAACCCCACCTGGCGCAGCAACGCCCGCACCAGCCTGTGGCTGTGCCTGCACATGCTCACCGGCATGGCCGTGTGCCTGCTCACCATGATCGCCCTGACCGAGGCCGCCCTCCTGGCCGTCGCACCCCTGACCCGCGACGTCGCCACCATCGCCCAGGGCCCCCTGACCTTCATGGGCCAGACCGCCCTGACCCCCGCCCAGCGCGCCCTGGGCCCCCTCATCGGCCTCGCCCTGCTCGCCGCCCTGGTCTACACCACCGCCCTGGTCGGCCACCTGCTCACCCTGGCCGCACCCCGCCTGCTGGGCCCCTCACCCACCGAACGCCTGGCCGCCGCCCAGGCCCACGCCCACACCCTCGCCGAACGCAACCGCCTGGCCCGCGAACTCCACGACTCCCTGGGCCACGCCCTGTCCGTGGTCACCCTCCAAGCCGCCACCGCCGCCCGCCTGCTCGACACCGACCCCGACTTCGCCCGCCAGGCCCTCACCCACATCGCCGACCAGGCCCGCACCGCCACCGCCGACCTCGACCACGCACTGGGCATCCTGCGCGAGAACACCCCCACCCCACGCACCACACCCCCCGACCTGGCCCACCTGCCCCACCTGGCCCGCGCCACCCAACACACCGGCACCGACCTGACCCTGCACCTGAACGGCGACCCCGCACACGTCCCCGCCCTGCTCTCCCGCGAGACCTACCGCATCAGCCAAGAAGCCCTCACCAACGCCCTGCGCCACGCCCCCGGCCAACCCCTCACCCTCACCCTGGACATCACCCCCACCGCCCTGACCCTGACCCTCACCAACCCCCTCCCACCCACCCGCGCCCACCGCACCCCGCGACGGCGCGGCCACCACGGCATCACCGGCATGCGCGAACGAGCCCACCTGCTCGGCGGCACACTCACCGCCGGCCCCCACCACGGCACCTGGCACCTGACCTGCCGCCTGACCTGGAAAGAACAACCGTGATCGCCATCAACCTCGTCGACGACGAAGCCCTCATCCGCGCCGGACTGGCCGCCCTCATCAACGCCGAGGACGACATGCGGGTCACCGGCCAGGCCGACGACGGCGCCGACGTACCCGACCTGGTCCGACGCACCCGACCCGACCTGGTCCTGATGGACGTGCGCATGCCCCGCCTGGACGGCATCCAGGCCACCCGCACCCTGCACACCACCCTGACCCGCCCGCCCCGCGTCATCGTCCTCACCACCTTCGACAACGACGACTACGTCTGGGGCGCCCTACGCGCGGGCGCCCACGGATTCCTCCTCAAACGCACCCCGCCCGAGGACATCCTGGCCGCCATCCGCATCGCCCACCGCGGCGACACCCTGCTCTTTCCCACCGCCCTGCGCCACCTGGCCGCCACCCAACCCGCCGCCCCCACACCCGCCGCCCGCGCCGTGGCCACCCTCACCCAGCGCGAGTCCCAGACCCTCACCCTCATGGCCCAGGGGCTCACCAACGCCGAGATCGCCGACCGCCTCTTCCTGGGCACCGAGACCGTCAAGACCCACGTCTCCCACATCCTCACCAAGCTCGGCGTCCGCGACCGCACCCAGGCCGTGATCGCCGCCTACGACTCCGGCCTCATCCGCCCCAACACCGGCCGCTGAGCCCTCCCGCACACGACGACACACCCACCCCCAGATGAACACACGGCAACAACACTGCTACTTTCAGCAACCACACCGTGTCCACGCCACACCCGGGGAAACCACATGCCCACCGCCATCGACCTCGACCACGTCCGCCACCTCTACCGCACCCACCGCGACGACCTGGCCCGCGTCCGCGACCAGATGCGCCACCACCACACCGCCAACCCCCACCTGCGCCCCTGCACCGACGACATCGAAGCCGAGATCACCTACCTGCTCCTCCGCGAGAACACCCCCGCCCACACCGTCCAGATCGGCACCGACCACGGCTGGTCCACCACCTGGATCCTGTCCGCCCTACGCGACAACGGCACCGGCCACCTGCACTCCTTCGACACCCGCGACCACGCACCCCGCCACGTCCCCACCGACCTGGCCCGCACCCGCTGGACCTTCACCCACGGCGACATCCGCACCAGCACCGCCCACCTGCCCCCGCGCACCGACCACCTGCACATCAACGCCACCCACCAGGGCTGGTTCGCCCGCTGGTACCTGCACCACCTGCTGCCCACCCTGCCCCCGCACACCACCGTCACCGTCCACGACGTCTTCCGCCGCCACTCCACCCCGCCCTTCACCGAAGGCGCCCACGTCATGGCCTGGCTCACCACCCACACCACCGGCTTCTTCACCGCCTCCGCCGCCCGCGCACCCCACACCCACCGCGCCCTACGCGAACTCAAGGAAGAACTCGGCCTGACCACACCCCTGCACCCCGGCCACCACAACCCCGCCATCTACTTCCGCCTGCCCGCACCCACCCCCTGACACGCGAAAGGGGGGCGAAGGCACACCAGCCCCCGCCCCCCGTGGCCGCCGCGGCCTCAGCCCTCCCCGGCCTCCACCGCACGCCGCACACGCTCACGCCCCGACACCACATCAGCCGCGTCCGCGACAATCCGCGAAAAATTCACCGGCTGATCCAAACTCACCATGTGCCCCGCCCGCGGCACGTTCACCAACCGACCATCCACACACGAGTCGAAGAAACGCTTCTCATGGATCCGGAAGTGGTCCCGCGCCCCGTTGATCAACCACACCGGACCCTCATACGACGCCAACGCCGCCAACACGTCCATCTCCGAGACCGCGTCGATCACCGCCGTCGCCGCCTCCACCGCCAAACCACCCCCCAACACCGCGTCCGCCGCACCATCACGCAACGTCAACCGGTGGAACCGCTCGTTGACCGCCGCACCCTTGTCCGGCAGCCGATCCATCAACACCGCCGGAATCCGGTACACCTGCGCCAACAACTGCGCGGGCTTGGCCGTACACCCGGCCGCCACCAACCCCGCCACCTTCCCCGGAGCGGCGGCCGCCGTCGCGATCGAGACGAACCCGCCCAGGCTCAACCCCACCACCAGCGCACGACCACCCACACTGTCGACCGCCGCCAACACCGCGTCCACCGCACGCCCCAGCGAGAACTCCTCACCCCGCCGCGACCCGTGCCCAGGAAGGTCGGGGACCACCACCGTGCGTCCCTCGCTCTCCAACAACTCCACCTGCGGGCGCCACATACTCCCCGACACCCGCAACCCGTGCACCAGAACGATCGGCACACCCATGACCGCCTCCTCCTACCGCACCCGGTAGCGCACCGTCACCGGGGCGTGATCGGACCAACGCCCCGCATGCTCGGACGCACGCTCCACCCGCGCATCCACCGCACGCCCCGCCAACCCCGGAGTGGCCACCTGAAGATCGATCCGCCACCCCGCGTCGTTGTCGAAGGCACGACCACGGTAGGACCACCACGTGTAGGGCCCCTCCTGGTCCGGATGCAACGACCGCACCACGTCCACGAACCCCGCCTCACCCAGGACCCGCGACAACCACTCCCTCTCCTCGGGCAGGAACCCCGCGTTCTTACGGTTGGCCCGCCAGTTCTTCAGATCCACCTCGGCATGGGCGATGTTCCAGTCCCCGCACACCACCAGCTCACGACCACGCTCCTCCACCTCGGCCCGCCGCTTGACCAGGTACGGCAGGAACGCCTCCATGAAACGCTCCTTCTCCTCCTGACGCTCGGTGCCCACCTCACCCGAGGGCAGGTACAGGCTCGCCACCGTCACCTCACCCAGGTCCACCTCCACATACCGGCCCGCGTCCTCGAACTCGGCATGCCCGAACCCCACCCGCACCTCGTCGGGCTCACGCCGCGAGTACACCGCGACCCCCGCACGCCCCCGCGCCGCGGCCGGAGCCAACACCACGTGCCACCCCTCAGGCGCCACCACACCCGCCGGCAACTGCTCGGCCTCGGCCCGCGTCTCCTGAAGGCACACCACATCGGCGTCCGTGCCCGCCAACCACCCCACGAACCCCGGATCCTTCTTCGCCGCGGCCCGCAGCCCGTTCACGTTCACCGATGACACAGTCAAGTAAGTCGTATCCACAGGCAAAGCCTAGCCACACCCCGACTCAGCCGCCCCCGCCCTCGGCCACCAGCCGCCGCAGCACCCCGTACGTACGGTTCGACGACGCCGCCTCCCGCTGCGCCCGCGCCGTCACCTCGATGTAGGCCTGCGACGACGCCACCGACGCGTGCCCCAGAAGATGCATGATCTCCGACACCGACGCCCCGTCCTCCGCCAACCGCGTCGCGAAGGTGTGCCGCAACGCGTGCACCAGCGTCCCCCGCGCCACCCGGTCGTGCACACCCGCGTGCTTGTAACACTGCTGCACCAGGTACTGCAACCCGCCCCGGCGCAACCCCTCGCCCCGGTTGTCCACCAACAACGGATCCGACCCCCGCACCACCCCGAACCGCTCACGCCGCGAGACCAGATAGGCCTCCAACAACGCCTCCAACGGAACCTCGATCGGCAGGACCCGCTCACCCCCGCCCTTGCCCACCACCCGGATACGGCGCTCACCCGAACGCCCGCCCACCGACTCCACCCGAAGCGACAGCATCTCCGCCGACCGCATCCCCGTCAGCAGCGCCAACGCCAACACCGCCAGGTCCCGCTCCGGCCACGGATCACGCGCCTTGCGCGCACCCCGCGCCAACGCCTCCAACAACCGCTCCGGCGTGTCCTCGCCCATCAACGGCTTGGGCCCCGAAGGGCGCACCCGCGGCCGCGGCACCGCCGACATCGGATTGCCCGCCACCACCCCCTCCGACACCCAGAACCCGAAGAACCCGTTCCACGTCGACCACGCCCGCACCACACTGGAGGCCGCCCGCTCCCCGGCGAACTCCGCGAACGCCGCCCGCAGCACCCCCGCCTCCAGGTCCTGCCACCTCACCTGCTCAGGCTCCACACCCATCACCTGCGCCACACACCCCAACACCCCGCGCAGATCACGCCGGTAGGCGGCCACCGTGTGCGGGGAGGGCTTGGCCGCCCGACGCGCCACCAGGTACTGCTCCACAGCCTCGGCCACAGGCCCCGTCTGAGCACTCATACCCCCAGCATCCCCGATTCCGCGGGCGCTTCCACCGCCCGCCTCCACCGGGTGTCGAACACGTTCGAACCCGTTCGGCACCCGGCAGCGGGGGAGAGGTCACCGTTACCCTGTGCGCCCGATCCGTCACGGGTGACGCGGCGCGTGGCCGTCCGGCCCGGGGCGGGGGAGGGGCATGCGAGGTGGCGGCCCCGGGCGGGGCCGGACCCGAAGGTCCGAGCGGGGGAGCAGGGGGGAGAGCGGGCGGGGCGGGGTGAGCGCACACGGGCGCGGGGGTCCGGCGGGGCACAGGACCCGCGGCCGGACGCGGGGGGAAGGGACGGCGGTCGGGTCGGCGGACGCTGACCGTCGGCCAACCAACCGCCACGAAACTTCGCATAGAACTACAAAACCCTACAAAATCATGCATAACACGGTTTATGCATGAAACATGGAGGAATCGGGAGAGGGCCGTGTTCGCAGGGGACACCCCGTCGCCCACCAGCGCCTTCGCCCTGGCGCCGACCCGCCGCACCGGGACCTCGCGCCCCGCCTGGACGACCACCGCGGGGGAAGACGCCCAGGTGAGGGGCGGCCGTACGACGTCCGACACCGGGGCGAACGCGTCCTCCGGGACACCCACGCGAAGGCACCCGGCGCCGGTCCGGACAGTTCGAAGGGGCGGATCGGCCCCCGGGCGCCGGAGCGGCCAGCAGGCCAGGTCGCAGCCGCGCCGGGGGCAGCCAGCCAATCGGTCCTGTGCGCCAGCCTCCAGAACCGGGGCGCAACCGACGTCCGCGCGACGGCGTTGCCAGCGCCGGACCCGGACCGGCCGCGCACCGCCGCCCAGCCATGCCGTCGTCCGCGGGTCAGCAGCAGCGAGAGCGTGCCCGGGTCCGCCCGGACGGGCCCGGCGAGCCGACGCCCGCGCGCCCGGGGCGCACACACCTGCCGCGGAGCCGCGAACCCCTTCCCCGCAGGCATTCCCATATCGCCGATAATGCACATTATGTAAAGTAGAGCCGGAACAGCCCCTCTCCTGTCCACGCCCTCGTGCCCCACAGGCCTGAACGGCTCCCCCCGACCGGACGAAGACCTCACCTCCGTCCCGGCCGAGCCGCGCCCGACGAACCCTCTCGCCGCCCCGCACTCCCGGCACCCGCCTTCCCCGGGACCCGCGACCGCCGCGAACCCCGGGAAACGCACACACGGCTTCCTATCCGGGCAGCCGCAACCACCCCGTGCGCACCTGCCACGCACCCCCCGACTCCAACCGCTCCACCACCGCACGCTCCAACCGCGTACGCCGCCCGGCCGCGGCCACGTCCACCACCGGCATCCCGAACACGAACCGGAACACGTCCGACTCCCCCGGCTGCCCGCGCCCCACCAGCGTGAACCGCCGCTGGAACCCCACGATGTTGGAGCCCTCCCCCAACACCTCCTCCCACTGCGGGTCCAGCAACCACGACGTACACGTGGCCACCACCGGATCGAACCCCAGGTGCGCCCGCGCGAACCCCCGCGCCCGCCCCAGCGCGTCGTCCACCGACGCCGGATCCAGGCCCCCCGACGGGATGTGCAACCGCAGCGCCAGGTCCCCGCGACCCATACCCGGGCCCAGCCGCGCCGCCTCCTCCCGGGAGTACCACTCCACACCGCCCTGGTCGGTCAGCACCCCCGGCTCCAGCTGCAACCCGCCCACCCAGTACAGGCGTCCCCGGAACTGCGCCGCCACCCACGCCGCCGTCTCCACGCCCAACCGGCCGAACATCCGCCGCGACCGCGCCACCTGCACGCCCACGTCGGCCAGCGTCGCCGCCGTCACCGCCGGGTCCACGCCCAGCTTCGCGTGCGCCTCGAACTGGGCGGGCACCCGCGCCGCGAACGCCCACAGCGACGCCGCGCGCACCCGCGCGTCCTCGGCCTCCACCAGCGACGGCCAGTCCCGCCACTCCCCCAGGGCCAGGTCCGCGTCCGCGCACAGACGCCGGTACATGCACCCCACCAGGTACCACAGCTCCGGCGGCCACTCCCCCGACGCCGAACCCGAACCCGGCCAGAGCGCCGCCACCTCGGCCCGGTCCACCGCCTCCAGCGCGAACAGGTCCAACACCCGCTCCGCCTCAGCACCCACCGGAACCTCCAGAGCCCTCACCGGCTCCGGCAGCCGCTCCGCCTCCTCCAGCCACAGGCGCACATCCGCACCCAGACCGAAACGTTCCACCACCGCGACGCTATCCATCCCCACATCATGTCCCAGCGCCCACGCGACGCGCGAGTGAGGCCAGGCTCACAGGTGGGCATAGTGTTGACGTAACCCGCGAAAGCCCCACACCAACCGAAAATGAGGACCGCCACCGATGCCCGTGCCCGACCCGGAGCACCACGTCCGCGACTGGCTCGCCACTTACGACACACCCACCACATCGGTGGCCCACCTCCTCTGCGACCGCCACGACCCCCACGCCACCGCCACCACCGAGATCGGCCCCACCCTGGAGGCCACCACCCTCACCTTCGGCGAACTCGGCCGACGCTCCCGCGACCTGGCCACCGGCCTGGCCGACCTGGGCATCACCCGCGGGGACCGCGTCGCCACCCTCATCCCCAAGGGCGTGGACCTGACCGTCACCGCCCTGGCCGTGTGGCGTCTGGGCGCCGTCCTGGTCCCCCTGCTCTCCTCCTTCGCCCCCTCGGCCATCAACGAGCGCCTCACCGACTCCGGCGCCCGCCTGGTGGTGTGCGACGCCGAGTACCGCGCCAAGCTCGTCCCCGGCGCCGACCGCCCCTGGCACATCGCCACCACGGCCGCCGAGCCCGCCCACGCGGGCGACCACACCCTCACCGGCCTGGCCGCCCGCGCCGCCGCCGCGCCGTCCGTCCCCGACGCCGCCGTGGGCGGGGACGGTCTGCTGGCCGTCGTCTACGTCTCCGGGGTCATCGGCCCGCCCCGGGGCGTGCGGGTGCCCGTGCGCGCCCTGGCCGCCATGCACGCCTACCACCACTACGGCCTGGGCGTGCACGACGACGACGTCTACTGGAACACCGCCGACCCCGGCTCGGCCTACGGCCTCTACCACGGGCTCATCTCGCCGCTGCTGGCCGGGCACAACTCCCTGGCGCTGCGGGCCGGGTTCTTCGACCCGGAGCTGACCCTGGACGTGCTGGGCGTGCACGGCGTCACCAACCTGGCGGCCGATCCCACCACCTACCGCACGCTGCGCGCGGCCACCAAGACCCTGCCGCCCGAGGTGATGGTGCAGAGCCTGGCCAGTGCGGGAGAGCCGCTGGCCCCCGACGTCATCGACTGGGTCACCGACGTGTTCGGCGTCCCGGTGCGCGACCACTACGGGCAGACCGAGCTGGGCTGGTGTGTGGGCGTGCCCAACGGCGACACCGGTCAGGGGCCGACCGATCCGCCGCCGGGGGCGATCGGTCCCGCCCTGCCGGGCTGGCGGGTGCAGATCCTGGAGGCGATCTCCGACGACCCCGCTCCCCTGGGCGCCTACGGGCGTGTGGCGGTGGACCTGGCGCACAGTCCGCTGGCCTGGTTCGAGGGCTACGTCGGTCAGGAGGGGGCCTCGCAGGTCAGGTTCACCCCCGACCACGCCTACTACCTGACCGGGGACACCGGTATCCAGGACCGGCAGGGGTCGTTGTTCTTCTCCACCCGTGACGACGGCGCCATCTTGACCTACGGGTACCGGATCGGTCCGAGCGAGGTGGAGTCGGTGCTCAACGCCCACCCGGCGGTGGAGGAGTGCGGGGTGTACTCGATCCCCGACGAGCTCGCGGGGCAGGTGATCGGTGCGCGGGTGGTTCTGGGCGCCGGTCACGAGGCCACTCCGGAGCTGGCCGAGGAGCTCAAGGGGTGGGTGGGCGAGCGGTTCGCCGCGCACGCCGCGCCGCGGGTGGTGGACTTCGTGGAGGAGCTGCCGCGCACGGCCTCGGGCAAGATGCGCCGGGCGCGCCTGCGCTGAGGGTCCGCCCCTGCCCTTCCCGGTGGCCCGGGGCGCGTCGGCGCGGTCCTGTGTACTGCTCCCCCTGGGCCGGGGTCAGGGGACGAGTTCGTCCACGCGGGCGGCCAGGGACATGTCCTTGTCGGTGACGGCTCCCTCGGAGTGGGTGCTCAGCGCCAGGTGCAGGGTGTCGTAGCGGATGTCGATGTCGGGGTGGTGGTCGACCTGTTCGGCCGCCTGGGCGATCTCGTTGACCAGGGCGATGGCGGCCGGGAAGTCGGGCAGGCGCACGGTGCGGCGGATGGCGGGTGCGGCGGGGTCCAGTTCCCAGTCGGTGAGGCGGGTCAGGCCGTCGCGGATCTGTTCCTCGGTGAGTCGCATGGCGGGTCCTCTCCCCCGGTGGCGGTCGTACGCGCCGGTGCGCGTACGGGTGGCTGTTGGGGGCTACGTACCCGTGTGCGGTGTAGGGGTCACCTGCGGTACGCGTGTTCTGTGAGGTCGGCCCCTTGTGGTGGTCGGTGCGGCGAAGCCGCTCCTTCTTGTTTTTGGGGGTTTGAGGAAACCGAAGGCTCGACTGTACGACGTAGATTTTAATGTACTTAGTAGCTTAGTAGTTCGCGTTACCAAGCTGAGGCCAGCCTCCCTACCTGCGCAGATCCTCCCCGTATGGGCCACTGTGTCCCCCTCAGGCTTGCGCAATCCCCCGTTGAGCGGTTCACTCTGGGGAACTCCGACCCCTCCCCCACCCCGGCGGACCCCCGCAGGTAGCCTCCGCCGCTCTCCCCCCAAAGCGAGCCCATGCCCCACAACAAGCGCCGTTCGCTTCGCGCCCGCATGATCACGCTGGTCCTGTTCCCCAGCACCGTGCTGCTGGCCCTGTGGGCCGCCTTCACCGCCCTGCTCGTCGGCGACATCGGTGAACTGCGCACCACCGCCACCTTCACCGAACAGGTCGGCGTCCCCGTCGAGGAGACCATCAGCGCGCTCCAGCGCGAACGCCGCGCCACCATGGACGCGGCCTGGGGCACCGAGCGCACCGCCCTGTACCTGACCTACTCGCGCCAGCGCACCGACGAGGCCGTGGACGCCTTCAGCCAGAGCCTGGACGCCTTCGACGTGCAGGACCTGCCCGAACAGGCCCTGGCCTTCCGCGCCGCCGTCAACCGCGTCGACACCCTGCGCGCCCGGGTGGACGCCTCCTCCCCCACCGAGATCGACCTGGAGGAGACCTCCACCGTCTACGACGAGGTCATCGAACAGGGCCTGCGCGTGTGGGACGGCCAGGTCGAGCGCGCCGACCCCGCCCAGGCCCCGCACCTGCGCTCCCTGACCTCGCTGATGCGCACCCGCGAACTCCTCAACCAGCAGGACACCGTCCTGGCCCACGCGGTGGCCACCAACTCCTTCCCCGTCCAGGCCCACGCCCAGTTCGCCGCCGCGGCCGGAGCCCAGCACTACACCTGGGACCGGGTCGTGGTCGAGATGAGCGAGGAGGACAGCCAGGACTACATCGAGCTGGAGTCCTACACCGAGGTGCAGCGCATCTACCAGCTCCAGGAGAGCATCATCTCCATGCCCGTGCGGGGCGGGGCCACCGTGCCGGTCAACGCCACCGCCTGGCAGGGCGCCGCCGAGGCCGTGGACGCGCGCATGCGCGACGTCGAACAGGGCCAGATCGACCGGGTCATCGCCTTCAGCCGCACGCAGTCGGCCGAACTGCGCACCAGCGTCCTGCTGGTGAGCGTGCCCGCCCTGGTGGCCGCCCTGGTCTCCTCCGCGGTCGCGGTGGGCGCCACCCAGCGCCTGGGCAGGCGCCTGCAGGACCTGCGCACGGCCACCCTGGAGCACGCCCGGGTGCGCCTGCCGGAGGTGACCGCACGGCTGCGCGCGGGCGGCAGCGTGGACGTGGACGCCGAGGTGCCGCGGCTGCGGGTGGAGAGCACCGACGAGGTCGGGCAGGTCGCCGAGGCCTTCAACGACGCCCAGCGCGCGGCCGTGGCGGCGGCGGTGGAGGAGGCGCAGGTGCGCGCGGGCGTGCGCAACATGTTCCGCAACATCGCCCGGCGCACGCAGGCGCTGGTGCACCGGCAGCTGGGGCTGTTGGACGCGCTGGAGCGCGCCGAGACCGACCCCAAGGTGCTGGAGTCGCTCTTTCGCATCGACCACTTCAGCACGCAGATGCGGCGCAACGCCGAGAACCTGATGCTGCTCAGCGGGGACGCCCCGGTGCGTCGGGGGCTGGCGCCGGTGCGCCTGCACGAGGCCGTGCGGGCCGCGGCCAGCGAGATCGAGGACTACGTGCGGGTGCGGGTGCTGGCGGTGCCGGCGGTGGCGCTGCGCGGCGAGGTCGGCGCGGACACCGTGCGGCTGCTGGCGGAGCTGCTGGAGAACGCCACGTCCTTCTCGCCCCCGGGCACGGAGGTGACGGTGAGCGGCCGGGCCGGGGAGGCGGGCGGGTGCGTGCTGGAGGTGCGCGACCGGGGGCTGGGGATGACGCGGGAGCAGCTGGAGGCGTCCAACGCGCTGCTGCGCGACCCGCCGCGCTTCGATCTGGCCCGGATGCGCGAGGACTCCCAGCTGGGGCTGTTCGTGGTGGCCACCATCGCCGCGCGCCACGGCCTGGAGGTGACGCTGAGCGCCGGGCCCGAGCGCGGCACGTGCGCGGTCGTGGCCGTTCCCGCCGACGCGCTGGCAGCCGAGGACGCGGGCGGCGCGGAGCCGGGCGGTGGCCGGGAGGCGGCGCCCGCGCAGGCGGCCGAGCGGTCGCGGCCGCTGGTCCTGACGGGCGGCCCCCCGGCCGAAACGGGCGGGGTCCAGGAGCGGGCGGCGCGGGAGGGCGGGGACCGGACCGCGCCCGAGACCCCGGACGCGGCTGCGGACGGGGACGGGGAGGACACCTACAAGGGTCTGCCCCGGCGGCGGCGCAAGGGCCTGCGGCCCTCCCCCGCGCCCGCCCCGGCCGCACCCGGGGAGCCCGGGGGCCGGGAGGCGGCGGCCGAGCGGTCGCTGACCGAGATCCGGTCGATGATGAGTGCTTTCCAGTCCGGGAGCCTGCGCGGGCGCGCACAGCCCCTGGACGGGGATGGAGACGGCGTGCGCGGTGCGCGCCCCGGTGAGAGCTCGGAAGGGTGATGTCGATGACGGCGGACGCTGCGGCGGGAGACAGGACGGCCGAGGCGGTGGAGGGGCAGTCCCCGGCCAGGACGCTGGACTGGCTGCTGGGCGACCTGGTGCGGCGGGTGGCGGGGGCGCGGCACGCGCTGTTGCTGTCGGCGGACGGGTTGCTGCTCTCGTGCTCGGACGACCTGGGGCGTGAGCAGGGTGAGCGGCTGGCCGCGATCGCGTCCGGTTTCGCGAGCCTGGCCCGTGGCGCGCGGGGGCAACTGGGCGCCGCGGAGGTGCGTCAGACGGTGGTGGAGATGGACAACGTGTTCTTCTTCGTGCTGGCCGCCGGTCAGGGCGCGTCGCTGGCGCTGGTGGCCGAGTCCACGTGCGACATGGGCCAGGCGGCGTTCGAGGTGAACCGTCTGGTGCGCCAGGTGGGCCCGCACCTGTCGGCGCTGCCGCGGCGCGGGAGTGTGAGGAGGTGAGGGCGTGGACGCTGAGCCGTCCGGTGGGGCGCCGGGACGGGAGTGGTCGTTCGAGTCGAGTCTGATCCGGCCGTACTCGTTGACGGGTGGGCGCACGCGTCCTTCGCGTACGGACTTTTCGATGACCTCGCAGGTGGTCGCGGTCTCCCCGGCTCCCGCCGGGGAGGTGGACCCGGAACTGGAGCTGATCCTGTCGCTGTGCGCGGGACCGGTGTCGGTGGCCGAGGTGGCCTCGCGGTCGGGGTTCCCGCTGGGGGTGACGCGGATCCTGCTGGCGGACCTGTTGGACCAGGGCCGTGTGGTGGTGCGCACCTCCGACTGGGAGCAGCACCGGCCCGACGCCGGGACGCTGCGCTCGGTGCTGGAGCGCATCCGTCAGCTGTGAGGGGCAAGGGTGGTGTCGAGGTGGAGTGGATGTGTCGTTGGTCGTGATGGACGCCGAGGGTGCGGGGCCGGTTCCCGACACCCTCAAGATCGTGGTCGCGGGGGGTTTCGGGGCGGGTAAGACCACCCTGGTCTCGGCGGTGAGCGAGGTGGAGTCGCTGCACACCGAGGAGGTCATGACCTCCGAGAGTGTGGGCGTGGACGATCTGGACGGGGTGGAGGCCAAGGCGACCACGACGGTGGCCCTGGACTTCGGCCGGATCACGCTGGACGGGACGACGGTGGTGTACCTGTTCGGTACGCCGGGTCAGCGGCGGTTCTCGTTCATGTGGGAGGAGTTGACCGAGGGCGCCCTGGGGGCGGTGGTGCTGGCCGACACCCGGCGGTTGGCGGACTCCTTCGACGCGATCGACTTCTTCGAGTCGCGCGGGGTCCCGTTCGTGGTGGCGGTGAACTGCTTCGACGGCCAGCGCACGCACCGGGCGGACGACGTGCGGGTGGCGCTGGACCTGGAGGAGCGGGTGCCTTTGCTGTTGTGCGACGCCCGGGACCGGGAGTCGGTCAAGGAGGTGTTGGTGGAGCTGGTGGCTCTGGTGTTGCGCCTGGAGCTGTCGGGGGCCTGAGAGGGGACGCCCCGGGCAGGGGCGCGGTGGGGTCCGGGGCGTGTGGTGCGGCCCGGGCCCCACCGCGCGGTCCAGGGGTCCGCCGCGGTGCCGGACCCGGGTATCCGTGGGCGGGGTCGTGCGCGGGGCGGCTCCCCTCCCCGCCGACTGCGGCGCCGACGACGCCCGCGCGCCGCGGAGCGGGGGCAGGGCCCCTTGCGGCGGTAGCGGGGTCAGCGGGCGCCGCGGCGGTCCACGGGCACGATCATCGGGGTGTCGGTCTCGGGGTCGGGGATGATGCGCACGGGCAGGCCGAAGACCTCCTCGACCAGGGAGGCGGTGACCACGGTGGAGGGGTCGCCCTCGGCGACGATGGCGCCCTCCTTCATCACGATCAGGTGGGTGGCGTAGCGGCAGGCGTGGTTGAGGTCGTGCAGGACCGCGACCAGGGTGTAGTCGCGTTCGGCGTGCAGTTGCGCGCACAGGTCGAGCATGTCCATCTGGTGGGCGATGTCGAGGTAGGTGGTGGGCTCGTCCAGCAGCAGCAGGGGTGTCTGCTGGGCCAGGACCATGGCCAGCCACACGCGCTGGCGCTGCCCTCCTGAGAGCTCGTCCACCGACCGCTCGGCCAGTTCGGCCACGCCGGTGGAGGCCATGGCCTCGGCCACGACCGCCTCGTCCTGCTTGGACCACTGGCGCAGGAACCCCTGGTGGGGGAAGCGGCCGCGGGCCACCAGGTCGGCCACGCCGATGCCGTCGGGGGCGATGGAGGTCTGCGGCAGCAGCCCCAGGCGGCGGGCGACCTCCTTGGCGGGGTAGGAGCTGATGGCCTTGCCGTCCAGGTGCACGTGGCCGTGCGCGGGCTTGAGGGTGCGCGACAGGGCCCGCAGCAGGGTGGACTTGCCGCAGGCGTTGGGTCCCACGATCACCGTGAAGGAGTTGTCGGGGATGGTGACGGCCAGGTCCCGGGAGATGACGCGCTGCTCGTAGGCCAGGGTGAGGTCGCGGCCGTTGAGGCGGGAGGCGGAGTGGTCGGCGATGGTCAACGTTCTTCCTCGGTTTCGGTCAGGCACGTCCGCCGCGCCATTCGGTGTAGAGCAACCAGATCAGGTAGCTGCCGCCGATGACGGCGGTGACCACGCCCACGGGCAGCTGGGTGGGGGCCAGGGCGCGCAGCGCGACCAGGTCGGCCACCGCCAGCAGGGCGGCTCCCATGAGCGCGGATCCGGCCAGGGTGGTGCCGCCGGTGCGCATCAGGCGCCGGGCCAGCTGGGGCGCGGCCAGGGCGACGAAGCCGATGGGGCCCGAGACGGCGATGGCGGCGCCGGTCAGGGCGCTGGCGGCGGCCAGGGCGATCAGCTGGGTGGAGCGGGTGGGCACGCCCAGGCCGCGCGCGGTGTCGTCCCCCAGTTCCATGAAGCGCAGGCGCCGGCCCAGCGCGAGCAGGACCGGTCCCAGCAGGGCCAGGCAGATCCACACGGCCGCGACCTCGGCCCAGCCGCGGCCGTTGAGGCTGCCGATCATCCAGATCTGGGCGCTGAGGGCGTCGGTGAGTTCGGCGCGGGTGAGCAGGTAGTCGCGGACGGCGCCGAGCATGGCGGCCATGCCGATGCCGACCAGGACCAGCCGGTAGCCCTGGACGCCGTTCTTGGTGGAGAGCAGGTACACGGCGGCTGCGGTGAGCATGCCCCCGGCGATGGCGCCCAGGGACACGCCCAGGCGTCCGGCGCCGAAGAGCAGGATGACGGCGACGGCTCCGGTGGCGGCGCCGCCGGTGAAGCCGATGATGTCGGGGCTGCCCAGGGCGTTGCGCGACAGGCTCTGGAAGACGGCTCCGGCGAGCCCTAAGGCGGCGCCAACGCCGATGGCGGTCAGGGCGCGGGGCAGGCGCACGCCCTGGACGAAGAACACGTCCAGGCGTTCGCCGTAGCCCCAGATCGCGGCGGGCACGGCGCCGAGCGGGATCTCGTAGTCGCCCACGGCCACCGAGACGACGAGGGCGGCGGCGCTGAGCGCGGTCAGGACGGCGGCGACGACGAGGGGGCGCGGGCGCACCAGCAGGGACAGGCGTTCGCCGAACAGGCGCAGGGCGAAGGAGCCGCGGGGTGTGGCGCGGGCGCGCTCTCGCGGGCGGCGGGGTGTCAGGGTGCGGCTCACAGGTGGGCCATTCTCGTGCTGCGGACCAGGGCGATGAACAGGGGGGCGCCGACGAAGGCGGTGATGATGCCGACCTCCAGTTCGGCGTCTGGCACGATGACGCGGCCCAGGGTGTCGGCGGCGGTGAGCAGGACGGCGCCCAGGACCGCGGAGTAGGGCAGCAGCCAGCGCTGGTCGGGGCCGGTGACCAGGCGTGCGGCGTGGGGGATGATGAGGCCGACGAACCAGATGGGGCCCGCGGCGGCGGTGGCGGCGCCGCACAGCAGGATGACGCCCACGGCGGTGGCGGCGCGGATGAGGGGGATGTTGGCGCCCAGGGTGGCGGCCAGGTCGTCGCCCAGGGCGACGGCGTTGAGGGAGGGGCCCAGGCACAGGGTGAGGACGATGCCCGCGATGAGGAAGGGCGCCACCTGCCAGAAGACGTCCAGGTCGCGTCCGACCAGGGAGCCGACCTGCCAGAAGCGGATGCGGTCGAAGACGAACTCGTTGAGGACGAACACGCCGTGGATGAGGCCTTGGAGGACGACGGCGACGGCGGTTCCGGCCAGGGCCAGGCGTACGGGGGTGGCGCTGGAGCGTCCGCGTGAGCCCAGGGCGTAGACGGCGACGGCGGCCAGGGCGGCGCCGACGAAGGCGGGCCAGACGTAGCCGGTGCCGGTGGCGCCGAAGGCGATGACGGCGATGA
The DNA here is from genome assembly GCF_004217075.1 of Nocardiopsis sp. CNZ308. Lineage (NCBI taxonomy): Bacteria > Bacillati > Actinomycetota > Actinomycetes > Streptosporangiales > Nocardiopsidaceae > Nocardiopsis > Nocardiopsis sp. CNZ308. Next base: position 6,029,535 of record NZ_SHKJ01000001.1, read on the forward strand.
CCACGGCCGCGGCGGCGCCGGAGTTGACGCCGAGGATGCCGGGTTCGGCCAGGGGGTTGCGGGTCAGGGCCTGCATGAGGGCTCCGGCCAGGCCCAGGGCGGCGCCGACGAAGACGCCGATGACGGTGCGGGGGACGCGCAGGCTGCGGATGACGTCGTGGTCGTAGGAGCCGTCGTAGGCGGTCAGTGCGGCCCACACCTCGGCGGCGGGGATGGGTTTGGTGCCGATGGTGACGCTGAGCAGGGCGCACAGGGTGAGCAGGCCCAGGGCGGCGACCAGCCCGAGGGGGCGGATGATGCGCCTGGTGAGTGTGGGGCGCGTGAGGGTGGGGGCGCGCAGGGCCACGGCTTCCCCGTTCGTTGTGGCGTGGGTGGTGGACGCGGCTGCCCTGGTGGGGTGCAGCCTGGGGGCGGCACCGGTGCACTGCGCGCCGCCTCGGACAGGTTAGCCTTACCTTCATCCCGTTCGCACGGAAGGGTGCCCGTTATGCCCGAGTTGTCGCGTCCTGTGCGTGCCCTGGCCACACTAACCGCCCTGGCGGCACTGACCCTGTCCGGCTGCGCCGCCCCGCCCTCCTCCCCCCGCACCGACGACGGGCCCACGCGCACCGTACAGGCCGCCAACGGCGAAGTGGAGATCCCCGCCGCACCCCAGCGCGTCGCCGTCCTGTGGCGCCCCACCCTGGCCGCCGTCACCCTGCTGGGACACGACGTGGCCGCCACCACGGGCACCCCCGGCGCACCCGAACAGGGCCTGGCCCCCTTCCTGCCCCCGGGCGCCGACGGCGACGCCCTGACCCTGGTGACCAACTCCCCCGCCGAGGACGACGTCCAGCTCGAAGCACTGGCCAACGCCGCCCCGGACCTGATCATCGGTGTCCGCACCCCGTCCGGCGCCCAGGCCCAGATGCTGTCGGACCTGGAGGCCATAGCGCCCACGGTCCTGTTGGAATGGGAGGGCACCGGCTCCTGGCAGGCCCACCTGCACCAGGTCGCCGAGGTGCTCGACGCCCCCGAACAGGCCGAGCGGGCCGCGGCCGAGTACGAGACGGCGCTGGAGCGGGCGCGCGAGCAGATCACCGGGGCCGGGGTGGACCCGGCCGCCACCGAGGTCTCGCTCGTGCGGTTGCAGGGTCCCAGCGAGATACGCCTGGAGACGCCCGCCTCCTTCCCCGGACAGGTCGTCCAGGACCTGGGCCTGGCCCGCCCCCGGGGCCAGCACCAGGCCCAGGGCGCCACCGACTTCATCGCCCTGGGCTACGAGCACCTGGAACGCGCGGACGGCGACGCGGTGTTCGTCCTGGCCGGATCGGGCTACCCCGACGCGCCCCGCACCTTCTCCGAGGGGGTGTGGTCCAACCTGCGTGCGGTGCGCGACGCCCGGGTGTACCGCATGGACCACGACGTGTGGGGCGCGGCCAACCACCACGCCGCGCACCGCGTCGTCCAGGACGTGACCGAGGCGCTGACCGGACAGACCGAACCCGCGGTGTGAGGGTCAAGGTCACAGATCGGGCGAACCCGCCGGTAACCCCGGGCGCGCCCGCCATCGTGGACCCACACGCCACGCACTGACCCCGCCCGGCGGGACGACTCCTCGCCCCGCCGCAGCACCGCGCGCGGCACAGCACCCGCCGGGCCCGCGTCGGGCCCCGCCCGCCGAGGGGACCTGATGAGGGACCGCACCGCGTCGATCGAGTCGATGAAGCAGCTCACCCGGGTCTGGCGCACCCTGGTGCTGGACCGCGACCCCCACGCCGACGTGCGCGACCTGCCCGGCCTGGCCGTGCGCTGGGCCGACTGCCGCTTCGCCTTCTGGAACTGCCTCACCCTGACCGGCCTCGATGTGGACGCCGCGGACCTCGAACGCGCCCTGCACCGGGCGGAGCGGGTGATGCGCACCAAGAGGCACCCCGGTTTCCTGTGGCTCTTCGAGGACCTGCTCGACCCGCGGGCGCGCGAGCACCTGCGCGAGGCGGCCCACCGGGCGGGACTGGAGCACGCCTTCGGCGGCGTCGGCATGGCCGCGGACCTCGCCCACCTACCTGAACCCTCCCACCCCGACCTGACGTTCGTACGCGTGAGCACCGACGCACACCTGCGCTCCTACGCCGACCTGAACTCCCACGCCTACGGCTTCACCCCGCAGGAGGGCCGCGACGGGCTCGTGGGATCCACCCTGTGGAAGGACGGCATCCACGCCTACCTGGGCATGCGCGAGGGCGAGCCGGTCACGTGCGCCGCGGCGGTGCGCGCGCCGGACTGCCTGTTCGTCGTGCTGGTGGCCACCGCACCGCGGTGGCAGCGCAGGGGCTACGCCGAGGCCGTCACCCGCAAGGCCCTGCACGAGGGCGCCCGGGCCAGCGGCCTCAGACGCGCCGTACTACAGGCGACCGAGGCCGGAGCACCCGTGTACCCGCGCCTCGGTTTCACCGCCAACTCGCCGGTGCACTTCTACCGGCTGCGCGACTGACCGCACCGCGCGGGGCACGCGCCCCACGCCCCGCGCCTCAGGTGAAGATGTCCCAGCCCATGCGCACGAGCAGGGCGATGACCACCACCAGCAGCACCGCCCGCACGAACCCCGAACCCCGCCGCAGGGCCATACGCGCCCCGATCTGGGCGCCGATGATGGTGCACACCGCCAACCCCAGGCCCAGCAGCCAGTCGATGTGCCCGCCCAGGCCGAAGACGACGAGCGCCCCCAGGTTGGTGCACACGTTGACGATCTTGGCCGAGGCCGAGGCCTCGACGAAGTCCATGCCGACCACGGCGGTGAAGGCGATGATGAGGAAGACGCCGGTGCCCGGGCCGATGAGGCCGTCGTAGAAGCTCACCCCCAGGCCCGCGACGGCCACCACCGCCAGGGCCCGGTTGCGGGTGCGCAGGCGGCGGTCGGAGGCCACGCCCATGGCGGGGCGGAAGTAGACCATGAGGGCGACCCCGGCCAGGACCACCATGATGACGGGTTTGAGCACGTCGGCGGTGAGCGCGGCGGCCATGGCCGCGCCCAGCCCCGAGCCCAGCAGGGCCAGGGCGGCGGTGGGCACGACCACGCGGCGGTCGATCCTGACCTTGCGGGCGTAGGCCAGGGCGGCGGAGGTGGTGCCGAAGACAGCGCCGAGCTTGTTGGTGCCCAGCAGGGTGGCCAGGGGTGTGGTGGGCGCGGCGACCAGCAGGGCGGGCAGCAGGAGCAGGCCGCCTCCGCCGACGACGGCGTCGACCCAGCCCGCTGCGACGCCGACCAGCAGGAGCAGGCCGAGGATCTCGGGGTCCATCTACCGCGCGCGCCCGAGGGAAGAGGTGATCATGGGTTCTTTTCGTGGCGGGGATGGCTGACGCACGCAGCCTACTCTTCGCCTCGGGGCGGGTGTCGTCCCAGGGTGTCCTTCGCCTGTGGCTTCGCGCCGGTGCGCGCGACCGGGAGGGGGTGGCGCGGGTGCCGGGGGCGGGTTCACGAGGGAAGGGGTGAACCCGCCGTGCGTCGCTGCGCCCGCCGGGCCCCGCTCCCGGGACGTCCGCCCAGGGGAGGGACGACGTCGTGGGCGCCCGGCGAAGGCGGCGCTCAGGCCCGCGGGGCCAGCGCTCAGACGGTGATGGTGATGTTGTCGATGATGTCGTCGAGGAAGCCCTCGTCACTGAAGAAGTGCAGGGGGCGGGAGAACCCGGTGGACACGGAGTCCGCCGAGGCCGGGGCGGCGCCGACCAACAGGACGGTGGCCAGGGCGGCACCGGCGGCGGCACCAGCCAGGGCACGTTGCGTCAAGCACATGAAAACCACTCCATGTCACGTTGGGTGTGCATTTCGCTGCCGATGGTATCCATTTGGTGAGTGTCGCGCTGACTTTTTCGCGATCAACAGCAGTACACGGCCCACGACGTGCGAAGCGGCGACGCCCAGGGACAGGGGGCGCCGCCGCGGTTTGAGGAAAAGCGCAGGTCAGAACCGTGATCGAGCGAACCAGTCGCGGGCCCGCTCCAAGACCTGGGGCGCCACCTGATGCCCGCCGGGGTGCTCCTCGGCCCGTACCCGGGCCCCGCGTTCACGCAGCTGGTCGGCCAGCAGGCGCGCCTGGTCCACGGTGGTGATCGGGTCGGCCGCGCCGAAGCCCAGGAACACCCGCACCCCCGACAGGTCCACCGGGTCGGGCCGGCGCCCCTGGAGCGGGGCCCCGGCCGCGAACAGGGCGGCGCCCCGCAGCAGGTGCGGGTGGAGCAGCAGCAGGGCGGCGCCGGTGTTGGCCCCGTTGGAGAACCCGCTGACCACGACCCGCTCCGGGTCCAGGTCGTAGGCGCGCACGGCCTCGGTGACGAAGGCGGCCAGGCCGGCGGTGCGCTCGATGAGGTCCTCGACGTCGAAGACGCCCTCGCGCACCCGGCGGAACCACCGGTTCATCCCGTTCTCGTCCACCGTGCCGCGCGGTGAGAGCAGGGCCGCGCCCGGGGCCAGGGCCCGCCCCAGCGGCAGGAGGTCGTGCTCGTCGGCGCCGGTGCCGTGGAGCAGCAGCAGGGTGGGCGCGTCCGGGACGGTGGCCGGGGTGAAGACGTGGACGAGGTCGTCGACGCCGCTCACCGGCCGGTCTCCAGGGCGGGCAGGTGGGCGGCGATCTGCTCGCGGTCGGGCTCCAGCCACGGCGGGAGCCTGAGCGATCGGCCCAGTTCCAGCAGCGGCTCGTCGTAGTCGAACCCGGGGCCGTCGGTGGCGATCTCCAGCAGCACGCCGCCGGGCTCGCGGAAGTAGATGGAGGTGAAGTAGCAGCGGTCGCGGACCTCGGTGACGCCCACGCCGTCGGCCTCCAGGCGCTGGCGCCAGGCCTCCTGGACGGGACCGTCCGGAGCGCGGTAGGCCACGTGGTGGACCGTCCCGGCCGCGACCAGTCCGCGCGGCGCGCGGGGGTCGGCCACCACGTCGACGATGGTGCCCACGCCCCGGCCGGAGGCGTTGGTGTGAAAGCGCGTGCGCCCCCCGCTCTCATCCGCCAGGTGGAAGCCCAGCTGGTCGCCCAGCATCTGGACGGTGCCCTCCACGTCCTGCTCGGTCAGGGTCACCGCGCGGATGCCGCGGATGGCGTGTTCGGGCGGCACCGCTCCCCCGTCCCAGGGGTCGGTGTCGTGGTGGTCGGCGCTGGCGGCCAGTTCGATGACCAGGCCGTCGGGGTCGCGCAGGCTCAACACGTCCTCCTCACCGCGCTCGGCGGGGCGGGTGGCCTCCACGTCCAGGGAGGCCAGGTGCCGGGCCCACCAGCCCAGGGAGCCCTCGGGCACGGAGAAGGTCGTGGTGGTGGCCTGGCCCGCGCCCACGCGTCCGCGGGGCGCGCCGGGCCAGGGGAAGAAGGTCATGATGGTGCCGGGGTTGCCCGCGCGGTCGCCGTAGTAGAGGTGGTAGGTCTGGGGCGAGTCGAAGTTGACCGTGCGCTTGACCATGCGCATGCCCAGGGCGCGCAGGTAGAAGTCGGCGTTGGCCTGCGGATCGCTGGCGATCGCGGTCACGTGGTGGATTCCCGCGGGGCGCACGTCCATGTCCCTCACCCTTCGTCGAGTTCGCCGGGGCACCTGCCAATGTAGTTTAAATTTAAACTACCACGGTGGTGTGCTCCCTCCCCACACTCCCCCCAAGACGGCCCCGGGGACAAGCACACCGCCCGCGCGGCGCCAGGGCGCGGCACCGGGCGGTGACGGCCCCTACCGCAGACGGCGCAGACGCAGACCCGCCGCCGCGGCCGCCCCGCACAACACCAGCGCGAAGACCACCGCGCCACCCCAGCCCACGGCGTCGTAGACCAGACCGCCCAACCAGCCGAACAGGCTCGACCCCAGGTAGTAGGCCAGCGTGTAGACCGCCATGGCCTGGGCCCGCCCCCGCACCGCGCGGGTACCCACCCACGCCGAGGCGGTGGCGTGCGCACAGAAGAAACCGAAGGTCATCACCAACAGGGCGGCCAGCAGACCCGGCAGGGCCGTGGCGAACATCCCGCCCAACCCGGCGGCCATCGACACGGTCGCCGTGGTGAGCACCGCGTACCCGCCCCAGCGCGCGGTGGCACCCCCCGCCACCGCCGAACCCAGCATCCCCGCCGTGTAGGACAGGAAGAGCAGCGAGGCCGCGGCCTGGGAGAGCCCGAAGGGCTCGGCCATCAGACGAAAACCCAACAGGTTGTAGACCGTCATGAAGGCGCCCATGAGCAACAGGGCCTGGGCGTAGAGGGCGATGAGCCCGGGCGTGGTCACCGCCGCACGCAGGCGCCCGCCCATCCCGACCCCGCCCGACCCCCGCGACGGCGACGCCTCACCCCGCACGGCGGCGGTACGCGGAACGCGCGGTCGGCGGGGCAGGACCAGCGCGAACACGGCCAGCGCGACCAGGGCCAGCAGGGTGTTGGCGGCGACCCCCCACTGCCAGCCGCCCAGATCCGCGGCGAACCCGGCCAGCAGACGCCCGCCCATCCCGCCCAACGGGTTGCCCGCGATGTACAGGCCCGTGGCACGCGAAGCGTCGGCCGGGTGGATCTCCTCCGACAGGTAGGCCACCGCAGCGGCCGGCACCCCGCCCAGAGCCGCACCCTGCAACGCGCGCAGCACCAGCAGCGGCCACAGATCGGCGACGAAGGGAATCACACAACCCAGCAGCGTCGCGGCCACCAGGGAGACACCGATGACACGGGCACGACCGAAACGGTCGGCCGCCCCGCTCCAGACGAGGGTGAACCCGGCCAGACCGCCCGTGGCCAACGACACCGCGAGCGCGGCCTGGGAGGCCGAGGCACCGAAACCCTGCGCGATCGCGGGCAGGATCGGCTGGACCGCCCACAACTGGGCGAAGGTCGCCACGGCGGCGGCCACCAGCGCGATGACCGTACGCCGGTAGGCGCCGGTCCCCGCACGGGGACGGGTGTCGCAATCAGGCGGCGAGGCACTGGTCAGGCTCATACCGTCCACGCTAGAAAGACCGGTTTCATACGTCCAATGCATGCTTTGGCGTTGACCCATACTGGAACGCATGGAACGCAGTGAACACGACGACACCGACGCCCTGGCCCAGGTCCTGGCGCCCCGCCTGCGCATGGTGGCCGCGGTGGCCGCCACCGAGCACATCACCCAGGCCGCCGAGGCGCTGGGCACCCCCCAACCGACCCTGAGCCGGGCCCTGGCCCGAACACAGGAGGAACTGGGCATGGCACTGGTGGAACGCACCGGACGCGGAGTACGGCTGACCCGCGCCGGAAGACTGCTGCTGCCGCACGTGGAACGAGCCCTGGCCGACCTGCGCCAGGGCCTGGCCGAACTGACCGGAGCCGAGGAGGGCCGGGTCGCGCTGACCTTCCTGCCCACACTGGGCGTGGAGGTGGTCCCGGCACTCCTGCGGGACTTTCGCGCCCAACACCCGGGAGTGCGCTTCTCCCTGACCCAGGAACCGTGGTCGGAGTCCCTGCACAGACTCACCGCCGGCGGCGCGGACCTGGCACTGACCTCACCACTGCCCTCGGGGCAGGGACTGGCGGCGGCCACACTCCACACCCAGGTACTGCGCCTGGTGGTGCCCGAACAACACCCGCTGGCACAGGAACACCACATACCGGACGCCGGGGCGACGGGCGAAGAAGAGAGCGCGACCCCACCCCCGGTGGCGGTGACCGCCGCGGCACGCGAGGAGTTCATCCTGCTCAAACCCGGGCGGGGCGTACGCCACCTGACCGACCGCATCGTGGAACAGGCGGGATTCACCCCCCGCGTGGCCTTCGAGGCCGACGACATCGCCACCGCACGCGGACTGGTGGCGGCGGGACTGGGGGTGTCCGTGCTCCCGGCCCGCCCCAAGGGACCGCTGAGCGGGACGGTGGAACTGGACATCGAGGGCGTGGACGCCCGCCGCCCCATCGGCGTGGTCTGGCCCCAACAGGGGTCGGGCGGCGGCTACCACCCCCCCGCGGTCACGCTGTTCCGCGACCACGTGCGGCGGGTGGGCCCACGCGTGATCCCCGACCTGACCGGGTAACCGGGTAAGGGCGCACCCGCCCACCGCCCCCACCACCCGGCGGCGACCCCGCCCGGACCCGCGCTCGCGCGAAAACCACTGGTGCGCGGCGGGGAAGCCGCGCGAGCATCACCCCATGACGCGCACACCACCCTCCCACCCGCCCCGCCCCGTCGCCCTGGTCACCGGCGTGGGCCGCACCATCGGCATCGGCTCCGCCGTCGCCCGCCGCCTGGCCGCCTCCGGATGGGACGTGGCCTTCACCCACTGGAACGCCTACGACGCCCGCATGAGCTGGGGCGCCGAACCGGACGCGACCGGCACCATCCTCAACGCCCTGACCGAGCACGGCGCCCGCGCCGTGGCCATCGAGGCCGACCTGGCCGACACCGCCACCGCCGCACACGTCTTCGACACCGCCCAGGAGCGGTTGGGCCCGGTGAGCGCACTCATCATGTGCCACTGCGAGTCGGTCGACTCCGGACTCCTGGAGACCACCCTGGACAGCTTCGACCGCCACTTCGCGGTCAACGCCCGCGCCACCTGGCAACTGGCCCGCGAGTTCGGCCTGCGTTGCACAGCAGAGCACGGAACCGGGCGCATCATAGCCCTGACCAGCGACGACACCGTGGGCAACCTCCCCTACGGCGCGAGCAAGGGCGCCCTGGACCGCATCGTGCTCTCCTGCGCGCGCGAGCTGGCCCACCTGGGGGTGAGCGCCAACGTCATCAACCCCGGCCCCGTCGACACCGGCTGGATGTCACCGCAGACCAGGGCCGACTGCCTCCAGCACACCCCGCTGGGGCGCCTGGGCACACCCCAGGACACCGCGGACCTGGTGGAGTTCCTGTGCTCACCCCGCGGGCGGTGGATCAACGGCCAGCTCCTGACCAGCGACGGGGGCATCTCCGCCTGACCCGGCCCCCGCTTCCGGGCGCGGACCCCCGCGCCCGGAAGCGCCGGGAAGGGACGACGACACCGACCAGGACCGGCCCCGGACTCAGCCCCAGAAACCGAAGCTGTACAGCAGACCGTTGGTCGCCGCGATCGCACCCAACGCCAACACCGCACCCGTGACGAACGACGTACGCAACGACCTGACCAGGTACTCCAACGACACCAGGTTGTTCAAGATGAAGTACCCCAGCATCATCGCGTGCCAGAAGGACTCCCACCGGAAGGGCTCGAACGCGTACGGCGCCCCCGTCCACACCTCGGTCTCGGTGGTGAACCACGCCCACGCCAACGCCGCCCCGTACCCCAACGGCACCTGGATCAGCGGAATGATCAGCAGCGGCAACAGCTTGACGAAACCCCACAGGCCCGGCTGGTCGGCATGGCGCGCCTGGTCCTGGGCGCGGCGCGCGGCCTCCTGCTCGGCCCGCACCCGCTCACGGTGGGCCCGCTCGGCCTCCTGACGGCGCCGGTGCTCCAGCCGCTGCTCCTCCGCCCGCCTGCGCTGCTCCTCCTGGTGGCGCTGCTGCTCCTGCATCCGGCGCTGGCGCTGCTCCTCCTGCTGACGCAGCTGCTCCTGCTGCTGGCGACGCGCGTCCGCGGCCGGGTCACGCCGATCGCCGTACAGGTCGGCGTAGGCGTCCTCCTGGCTGGGCCGGTCCGGCTGCCGGTGACCCGAAACCTCCTCCCGCCCGTGGGGAGCACCGCCCTGACCGTGAGCCGCCCCCTGGCCGTAGGCCGTGGCGCCCTGACCGTACTGGGCGGTCGGCGGAACCTGCTGCCCCGACGGGAATCGGGCCGTGGCCCCATACCCCTGCTGCTCACCCCACACCGAGGTCGCACCGCCCTCGTGCCCCGGCGCCTGCGGCGTGACCCGGGTGGCCGCCTCATCACCGAACACACCCGCACCGGCCGCAGCTCCCGCCGCACCGCCCACAGCAGCAGCACCACCCTGCCCCAGCACCTGCGTGCGCTGGTGCTGACCGGTGACACGCCCATCCCCGTCCGCGGCCGCCAACGCCCCGTTGACCTTGGCCACCTGCTCCTGAACCCCCCGCATCACCGCCGCGGGCAACCAGGTCGGCCCCGTGGCCACATCACCCAGGTAGTCCAGGATCTCCCCCGGCCCCGGACGGCCCTGCGGATCCTTGGACAAACACGCCGCCACCAGATGACGCAACGACTCGGGCACACCCGACAGATCCGGCTCACGGCTGATGATGCGCATGACCATGGTGGGCATACTGCCCTCACCGAAGGGACCCGTCCCCGCCGCCGCGTAGGCCAGCACCGCACCGTAGGCGAACAGGTCACTGGCCGGGGTGAGCGTCTCCCCCTGCACCTGCTCCGGACTCATGAACCCCGGCGTACCGATCACCGACTGCGTGGCCGCCGTACCGTCGGTGGCACGGGCGATACCGAAATCGATCACCCGCGGCCCGTCCTCGGCCAACAGCACGTTGCCGGGCTTGAGGTCACGGTGGATCAACCCCACCCGGTGGATGTCGGCCAACGCCTCGGCCAGACCCGCCGCGAGCACCCGCACACTCGCCTCCGGCAGCGGACCGTGATCGTGCACCGCAGTATCCAACGGCAACGACGGCACGTACGAGGTGACCAGCCAGGGCACCTCGTCATCGGGACCCGCGTCGATCACCGGCGCGGTGAACGCACCGCTGACCTGACGGGCGGCGTTGACCTCACGGGCGAAACGCTCCCGGAAGGAGGCGTCGGCGGCCATGTGCGGATGGATGCGCTTGACCGCCACCGCACGCCCCCCGGCCGAGCGGCCGAAGAACACCTGGCCCATGCCGCCAGAGCCCAAGCGGCCGATCAGCCGGTACCGGCCGATACGTTCCGGGTCACTGGGATCGAGCCTAAGGGACACTACAGCCTCCACACACGACGTTCCGCCACCCCCGGGTGCCAGAGGATGACCACCGCCTCCCCCGGTGCCCGAGCACCCGCCGGAAAGACGCCTGCCCCCAACCTATCGGCGGGCGCACCCCCAGCCTCCCCCGCGAACCCCGGCGTGTGCGCCGATACGCGCCCCCGCACCCCCGACACCGCCCCGACCCGCACCCGTGACGCCCCGCCCACCCCCGGGCTCACCCCACCCCGACCACCCCACACCCGCACAACCCCGACCACCTGCGACAACCCCACCACCACACCCCACCCGACAACGCCGCACCCCAACGACGAACCACCCCGCAAAGTTCCCCCCTGACCGCAGGCGGCCAACTCACCCACCCGCATGACCAGGCACCCCCCACCCGCCTAGGGTCGAAAAAACACGCGACAGGAGAACACGCCATGCACATCCCCGACACCCTGCGCACCGACGCCCACCTGCGCCTGGCCCACGCCGCCTCCTGGACCGCCGCCCAGACCGGCGACCACCCCAGCAGACTCCTGCACTACCCCTGGCGCGACAACCCCTACCCCACCTACCAACGCCTGCGCGACCAAGGCCACTTCGCCACCAGCAAACTCGGCTTCCGCACCGCCAACACCTACCAAGCCGTCAGCGCCCTGCTACGCGGACGCGAATTCGGCGTCCAACCCCCCGACGGCACCACCCCACCCCAACAATTCGACATCCTGGACCTGTCCTTCCTCATGAAGGACCCACCCGAACACACCCGCCTGCGCCGACTCGCCCGCCCCGCCTTCAGCCCCCGCCGCATGGGCGAGTACGAAACCCACATCACCAAGATCACCCACGAACTCCTGGACAGGGCCACCGCCAAGGGCCGCTTCGACCTCATGCGCGACTTCGCCCAACCCCTGCCCATCGCCGTCATCAGCCACCTGCTCGGCGTCCCCGCCTCCCAGGACGCCGAGTTCGTCCGCATCGGCCACGCCCTCGGCAGCGCCCTGGACGGCGCCCGCTCGGCGCGTCACCTGCGCGGCATCCACCAGGCCACGGCACAATTGGACCCGCTGTTCACCCGGCTCATGCGACAGCGCCGCGCCGACCCCCGCGATGACGTGGTCTCCACCCTGGTCACCCAGGCCGACGACGGCCACCTCACCGCGACCGAACTGAGCACCATGTGCCGCCTGCTGCTGATCGCCGGGTTCGAGACCACCGTGAACCTCATCGGGAACGGGGTGATGGCCCTGCTGCGCCACCGCCACCAGTGGGAACGCCTCGTCGCCGACCCCGACCTGGCCCCAGGCGCCGTGGAGGAGATCCTGCGCTTCGACTCACCCGTCCAGATGACCAGCCGCTGGGTCCACACCGACACCACCGTCCAACGCCAACCCCTGCGCCGCGGCGGCTACGCCATGTGCCTCATCGGAGCCGCCAACCGCGACCCCGCGCGCTTCACCGACCCCGACCGCTTCGACATCACCCGCCCCGACGCCGCCGACCACCTCTCCTTCTCCAGCGGCGTCCACTACTGCCTGGGCGCACCCCTGGCCCGCCTCGAAGGCCGCATCGCCCTACGCGCCCTGGCCGAACGCCTCCCCCACCTGCGCCCCACCGCCCCACCCGTCCGCCGACCCACCACCGTCGTACGCTCCCTGTCAGCCTTCCCCGTCACCACCGGCACCCGGTAGAAGGTGAGAGCCGACCAGATGCCCAGCACGGCCTCCTCACCATGGCGCCCGCTCACCCGCGGACGCGGAGCCCTGCTGACCGCCGCCGCCCTGTGCGCGATCATCCTCCTGGTCACCACGATCCTGGCCCTCACCCTGCCCGCCCAACCAGAATCCGCCGGCGCCGGCCAACTCCCCCACCTGGCCCGCCAGAGCGACATCGACCTGGGCGTCGCCGTGGCCGTCAACCCCCTCGTCCACGACCGCGAGTACCGCTCGGTGGTCACCGAGCACTACACCTCCCTGACCGCCGAGAACACCATGAAATGGGAGTACGTCCAACCCCAACGCCACACCTTCGACTGGAGCGGCCCCGACACCGTCGTCGACTTCGCCGAACGCAACGACCTCACCGTGCACGGCCACACCCTGCTCTGGCACAACCAACAACCCGCCTGGCTCGCACAAGGCACCTGGACCCCCGACGAACTACGCCAGGTCATCCGCGAACACATGCGGGCCCTCATGGGCCGCTACCAAGGACGCGTCACCTCCTGGGACGTCGTCAACGAACCCTTCGAGGACAGCGGCCCCCGCCTACGCGACAACCTCTGGCACCAGGTCCTGGGCGAGGACTACATCGCCGAGGCCCTCACCATGGCCCACGAGATCGACCCCCAGGGCCGCCTCTACATCAACGAGTTCGGCATCGAAGGCGGCGGCCCCAAGACCGACGCCCTCCACCGACTGGTCACCGACCTGCTCGACCGCGGCGTCCCCCTGCACGGCATCGGCTTCCAGAGCCACCTCATCCACGGCCACGTCCCCGACGACCTCGCCGAACAACTACGCCGCTTCACCGACCTGGGCCTGGAGGTCAGCATCAGCGAACTCGACGTACGCATCCCCGAACCCGTCCCCAACGGAGCCCTCCAGGACCAGGCCCGCGAATACGCACAGGTCGTCCAAGCCTGCCTGGACGTACCCCGCTGCGTACGCGTGTCCGTGTGGGGAGTCAGCGACCAGCACTCCTGGATCCCCGAATGGTTCCCCGGCTACACCGCCGCACTGCCCTTCGACGACTCCTACGCACCCAAACCAGCACTCAACGCCATGGTCCAGACCCTCTCCCGCCGACACCCACGCCCTCCGGCGCACTGAGCACACACCCCACCCGCTACCGTCGAACCCCACAACCGACAACGAACGAGGTGTTCGGTATGCGTTAGACCCGTGGCCCCCCGGCGCTCCTTCGTCACCAGCCGAACCACGACGACGAAGGACACACCACATGCACGACGACACTCCCCCCATCCGCGTCCCCGAAGCCCTCGCACCCCTGCTGGACCGCTACTTCGGACCCCAGTGGACCCAAGGGCTGCCCGAACTCACCCGACGCCAGCTCAGGCGATGGGACCTGCACCCCGTGGGCGCGCCCATGCACGGCATGGTCGCCCTCGTCGTCCCCGTACGACTCCCCCACGGGGACTCCGCCGTGCTCAAGATCCAGCCGGTGGACGAGGAGAGCCGGGGCGAACCCGACGCCCTGCGCACCTGGAACGGCGACGGCGCCGTACGCCTCCTCCAACACGACCCCGACACCGGCGCCATGCTCCTCGAACCCCTCGACCCCACACGCACACTCGACCCCGCCCCCATCGACCAGGCCCTCACCACCATCGGCACCCTCCTGGCCCGCCTCACCGCCCACCAGGCACCCCAGGGCATGCGCACCCTGGCCGACACCACCCGTGCCCTGGTCACCAGGGCCCAGCACCTGGCACCACGCCTGCGCACCGCACACGAACGCGACCGCGTGAACGCACTCGCCGCCCGCGCCCGCGAGATGGCGCCCGAAGCCGGAGACCGGCTCCTGCACTGGGACCTGCACTTCCAGAACGTGCTCGCGCCCCTGCCCGGCACCGACCGCGAACCCTGGCTCGCCATCGACCCCAAACCCCTCGCCGGAGACCCCGGCTTCGACCTCTTCCCCACCCTGCACAACCGCTGGGACGAAGCCCTCGCCACCGGCGACCCCCGCAAAGAAACCCGCCGCCGCCTGGACCTGGTCACCGAGGCCGCCCACATCCCCCGCGACCGCGCACACGCCTGGACCCTCGTCCGCGTCCTCCAGCAATGCGTCTGGGCCGTCGAGGAAGGCGAACCCGCCCTACCCCGCGTACCGGTGACCATCGCCGAAGCCCTGGGCGCATAACCGCCACCACCCCGGCCGTCCCCGACGCACGAGGTCGTCGTCGGGGACGGCCGGGGCGGACCAGGAACACCACCGCAGCACACCCCGCCGTATGGCGGCACACACCCGCCACACGGCACTGCCCCGCACCCACACCCGCCCCCGACAATGGTGACGCGCGACACACCACCAACGGAAGGCACCCGTGACCACACCACCCCGCCCCGCCCTCGACCCCGAACTCGCCGCCGCCCTCACCCTCCTCGGCGACGAGATCACCCCCTCCATCACCCCCGACATGATCCCCGCCCTACGCCAACGACGAGCCCGCCTCCTGCCCACCGACACCACCCTCCACCCCGCCTACACCGAAACCCCGCACCACGCCCCCAGCCACGACCACACCCCCATCCCCCTCATCCACTGGCACCCCACCCACACCACCACCCCCACCGGCGCCCTCTACTGGATCCACGGCGGCGGCATGATCATGGGATCCCACCGCGGCACCGAGATCCCCGGCCTCCTCGAAACCGCCCACGAACTCGACCTCGCCCTCATCTCGGTCGACTACCGCCTGGCCCCCGAACACCCCCACCCCACCCCCGTCGAGGACTGCTACGCGGGCCTGACCTGGATCACCGACAACGCCGCCGACCTCGGCCTGGACCCCACACGCATCGTCATCGGCGGAGGCAGCGCGGGCGGCGGCCTCGCCGCCGCCACCACCCTGCTCGCCCGCGACCGCGGCGGCCCCGCCCTCCAGGGACAACTGCTCATCTGCCCCATGCTCGACGACCGCAACGACACCGCCTCCTCCCACCAGATGGCGGGAACCGGCGTATGGGACCGCACCTCCAACGCCACCGGCTGGGCCGCCCTGCTCGGCCCCCACGCGGGCGGCCCCGACGTCTCCCCCCACGCCGCACCCGCCCGAGCCCAGGACCTGTCCGGCCTACCCCCCGCCTTCCTGGACGTGGGCTCCGCCGAGACCTTCCGCGACGAGGTCGTCGACTACGCCTCCCGCATCTGGCAGGCGGGCGGATCAGCCGAACTGCACGTGTGGCCCGGCGGCTTCCACGGCTTCGACGGCATCGCCCCCCAGGCCGCCCTCAGCCGCAGCGCCCGCGCCCAACGCCTGCCCTGGCTGCGCCGGATCACCGGAGCCTGAACCCGGGCACCATGAAGGCATGAGAGAGCTCGTGGGCAGGATCTCCGCGCTGGACCCCGAAGCGGGCGCCGCCGTCAAGGTGATCGCCTACTTCGACGAACTCGCCGGAGCCGGAATCGAACCCGTCATCCGCGGCGCCGCCGTCCTGACCGGCGCCCCCGCCGGGTTCGCCCACCCCGGACGCGGCCTCGCGCTGCGCGCCGACCCCGCCGGAGAGGTCCGGCGCACCGCCGCCGACCCCGACCCCTCCTGGCACTCCGTCGGGGTCGGCGGCGGCGTGCTGTGGCTGGAACGCGCCACCTCCGGCCCCGGCCCGGTGGAGGCGATGGTCCTCGAACGCGCGGCCGCCGCCCTGCGCGCCCGGCTCGAACACGCCCCGCCCCCGACGGGCGGACGCACGGCCCTGGCCCGGGCCCTGGTCGACGTTGACCTGCCCGAGGAGCAGCGCGCGCGGGCCGCCCGCCGGTACGGGCTCGCCCCGGGGTCCCGGGCCCGCGCGGTGGCCGACCACGGCGGCGGCGTGCGCGTCCTGGCCGCCGCCGAGTCCCCGGGGGCTCGGCGGGCGGGGGTGGGACCGGCCGTGGAGGCGCTGGCCCTGCCCTCCTCCTGGCACGACGCCCGCAAGGCGCTGCGCTTCACCGCCCGGGGCACCGGCGCCGACCCGGGCCCGCGCGTGGTGTTCGCCGAGGAGCTGGGCGGGCTGCTGCTCCTGGCCGACACCGTGCGGCCCGGCGGCGAACCGGTACCGGACGTCGCGGCCCTGGAACGGGTGGCACGCGAGGCCCCGCCGCTGCTGGGGGTCCTGGACGCGGTGGCCTCCTCCCCCAGCCTGCGGGCGGCGGCCCGGGCGCAGGGCCAGCACCACTCCACGCTCCAGGAGGGCCTGGGGCGGGCCGAACGCCTGCTGGGCTGGCCGGTGCGCGAGGTGTCGGGACGGCTGCGCCTGCAGGTGGCACTGGCCCTGCGCCGGTTGTACTGCAATCTCTGATTGTCGTCCTTGTTTTTCTCCCCCAAGTGAAGTGATTGAGAGAAGCAGGCACCTTTACGACGTAGATTCAAAGATGCGAACGACACCCTCGCCGCAGGTCAGCGCACCCCTGGCGAACGCTCCTACTCCACGACGGTGATGCCCAGGGCGGCCAGGATCGCGCCCGCCTGCACCGGACCGATGCTGGCCCCCCGCAGGTACCCGGCCTGCTCCAGGGTGGGCTCCCCCAGATCGGCGCCGCGCAGGTCGGCTCCCGCCAGCTTGACGTTGACCAGGTTCGCGCCGCGCAGCCGCGAGTCCGTCCACACCGTCTCGCGCAGGTCCGCGCTGGCCAGGTCGGCCTCGTCCATGCGCAGCCCCTCCAGGGTCTGCCCGCGCAGCACCAGGCCCTTGCAGCGGGCCAGCATGAGGTTGCAGTGCGCGAAGGTGTAGCCGATCCCCCGCAGCGAGTTCAGCGCGGCCCCGGTCATCCGGCAGCCGGTGAAGGCGGTATCGGTGAGCAGGGCGCCCTGCCAGCGGGTATTGGCCAGGTCCACCCGCTCGAACCTGGTCTCGGTGCACTCGGCGTGCGAGAACACCGCCCCCGAGGCGCTGCCCCCGGTGAACACCGCGCCCTCCAGGACGGCCCGCTCCAGGCGGGCCCCGTCCAGGCGGCAGTCGCGGAAGACGGCGTCGACCAGATCGGCGTCGCGCAGGTCCGCCTCGGTCAGGTCGCAGCGGGTGAACACGCGCGGCGCGTCCAGGGGCCGGGACAGCTGGTCGCGCAGGTCGGCGCCGTTCAGATCGGCGTCGGTGGTCTCGGGGAGAAGGAGGTCGGTACTCATCGCCAGCACCCTAGCGGTGACCCGCGACACGCGTACTCCGGCGCGCCCGCCCCCGACGCGGGCCGCCCGGTGCGGGCCGCTCCCCTCCCCCGCCCGCGGTCCTCCCCCGCACCGGGTCAGTCCCGGAGCTTGAGCGCCAGGAACAGGTCCACCCGGTGCTCCAGGCTGCTCAGATCCCGCCCGGTCAGCTCCTCCACGCGGCCGATCCGGTACCGCAGCGTGTTGACGTGCACGTGCATCGTGGCGGCGCAGCGCTGCCAGGACCCCGAGTGGGCCAGGAACTGCTCCAGGGTCCGCACCAGCTCCGAGCGGTGGTCGCGGTCGTAGGCCAGCAGCGGGCCCAGCAGCCGCTCGCGGTAGGAGGACTGCACCTCCTCGGGGACCGAGGCCAGCAGCAGTTCGTGGGAGTCGATCTCGGCCCCGGCGATCACCCGGGACCGGCCGCCGCGCAGCTCGGCCAGGCGGCGGGCGTGGCGGGCCTCCACGGCGGCTCCGCGCAGGTCGGGCACGCCCCGCACCGCCGAACTGAGTCCGATGGCCAGCCGGTGGTCGAGCAGGCCGCCCTCCAGGACGCGGGCGCGGTGCAGCAGCGCGGCGCGGACCTCCTCGGCGCGTGCGCGGGCGTCGGTCCCGGCCACCGGGACGACGGCCAGGGCGTCCTCGTCGCCGGTGACGACTGCGCCGGGGCGGTCGGCGACCAGTTCGGAGAGCACGCGCCGGGCCAGGTCGGGCACGCGCGGCTCGGGCAGCATGACGGCGCTGACCACGACGTGGCTGCCCTGGCCGCCGGTCGGGTCGGTGCCGCGCAGGAGTTCGGTGACCTCGTCGAAGCGCTGGGCGGCCAGCAGCCGGGGCAGTCCCTCCAGGTGGCGGGCGTCGGTCAGGGCGCGCTCCTCGGCGCGGCTGCGGGCGAGCCCGGCGATGGAGACGAGTTCGGCCACCGACTCGTGCTCCTCCTCGGTCCAGGAGGCGTGGTCGCCCTCGCAGACCACCAGCCAGGTGGCCAGGGGGTGGGACTCGCGGGCCTGGACGGGCAGGAGCGTGAGGGCGCGGTCCTCCCGTTGGGGGGTGCGGACGGTGTGGGGCAGGGTGGGGCCGGTCAGGGCGCGGGCGGCGATCCACTCGCGCTCGTCCCCGGGCAGGGGCCCGCCGGAGGCGGCGATGTGGCGGCCGGTGCAGGACAGGACCCAGGCGGCCCGCCCGGTCTGTGCGGCGGCCTCGGCGAAGGCCCGGGGGAAGTCGGCCCCGGCGGCGACGTCGGCCATGAGGCGGCGGTGGCGGTCGCGGGTCTCGGCGATGGTGGTGAAGCGGTGCTGGGTCAGGGAGCGCAGCACCTCCTCGGTGACCGCGCCGAAGGAGGTCTCCGGGGGCACCTCCACCAGGGGCAGGTCGTGCTCGCGGCAGGCCTCCACCAGGTCGGCGGGGACCTCGCCCAGGGCGGTCCCCGCGCCGAGGGCGACCGCCCCGGCCCCGGCGACGGAGGCCACGAAGGTGCGCGAGTCCTCGGGGCGGGTGCGCCACATCATCCCGGTGAGGACGAACTCGCCGCCGCGCAGGTAGCGGGCGGGTTCGAGCAGGTCGGTGGTGTAGGCCCACCGCAGGGTGCGGTGCGCGTGCTCGGCCCCCGACAGGAATCTCAGGTGCAGCCGTGTGACCGCGAGCAGCTCGCTGATCCGCATGAACGTCCCTCTGTCGCTCGTGTGGGCGGCGGGCGCCCGGGTGGTGAGGCGGTGGATGTTACTCCGGTGACGCCACTTGTAGGAAACGCCCAACGATAACCGTTCGTTCCGCGGGCACTTCATGTCATCACTTGCTGGTAGTGACCGCGCTCCCAGTGGTGTACTTCACAGCATCGGCGAGACCCACCAGGGAAGACGCGACCGACAGACCGCGCCGGGCCGCGAGCGAGCGGCGGCACGACCATGGCGACAAGAGGACCGAGCATGGAGTTCCTGAGCCCCTCCACACTGGAGGAGGCCCTTGAGGCCAAGAGCGCCCTGCCCGAGGCGGTGCCCATCATGGGCGGCACCGACGTGATGGTGGAGCTCAACTTCGACAAGAGGCGGCCGCCCGCCCTGATCGACCTGACCCGGATCCCGGAACTGGCCGAGTTCGGACCGGACGGGGAGCACACCCGTCTGGGCGCGGGCGTGTCCTACACCAAGGTGATCGAGCACCTGTCGGAGCGGGCCCCTGCCCTGGCCAGGGCCTCGCGTTCGGTCGCCTCCCCGCAGATCCGCAACCGCGGCACCGTGGGCGGCAACCTGGGCGGCGCCTCGCCGGCCGGGGAGGCCCACCCGCCGCTGCTGGCCACCGACGCGGTGGTCGAGCTGGCGTCGGTGCGGGGCAGGCGCCGGGTGCCCGCCCGCGAGTTCTACCTGTCGCTGCGCACGACCGCGCGCCAGGCCGACGAACTGATCACGGCGGTGCTGCTGCCCGAGCCGACCGGCCCCCAGCAGTTCGCCAAGATCGGCACGCGCAACGCGATGGTCATCGCGGTGACCTCCTTCTCCCTGGCCCTGGACACCGAACGCCGGACGGTGGGGACGGGCGTGGGCTCGGCCGGCCCCACACCGCTGCGCGCGGAGGCCGCCGAGCGGTTCCTGGCGGCGGAGTTCGACTGGGAGGACGGCCGCCCGCTCGCGGATCCGGTCGTGCGCGAGTTCGGCGCACTGGTGGCCGCGGCCGCCCGCCCCATCGACGACCAGCGGGGCAGCGCCGAGTACCGCAGGCACGCGCTGTCGGTGATGGCGCGCCGCGCACTGAGCTGGTCGGTCACCGACTACCGGAAGGGAGCCACGCGATGCGCGTGAGTTTCAGGGTCAACGGCGAGGACGTCACCGCCGACGACGTGTGGGCGGGCGAGAGCCTGCTGTACGTGCTGCGCGAGCGGCTGGGTCTGCCGGGCAGCAAGAACGCCTGCGAGCAGGGCGAGTGCGGTTCGTGCACGGTCTACTTCGACGGCGTGACGGCGTGTTCGTGCATGATCGCCGCCGGGCAGGCGCAGGGGCGCGAGGTGCGCACCGTGGAGGGCCTGTCCGAGGGCGAGGGGGCCGAGCGCGAGCTGGGCACGGTGCAGGAGGCCTTCGTGGAGGCGGGCGCGGTCCAGTGCGGGTTCTGCACGCCGGGCCTGCTGGTGCAGACCGACGACCTGCTGGAGCGCACGGTGGGCGCGGGGCTGCCCGCGCCGGAGGACGCCGAGATCCGTGAGGCGCTGGCGGGCAACCTGTGCCGGTGCACCGGGTACGAGAAGATCCTCGACGCGGTGCGCCTGGCCGCCTCGCGGCGGGTCGGGAGCGGGTCGTGAACGCGGTGGAGGGCTTCGTCATCGAGGGCGCCCACGTGGTGACCGTGGACGGCGCGGAGTACGCCGGCGGCCACGTGGTGGTGCGCGCGGGCCGCATCTCGGCGGTGGGCGCGGGACCGGCCCCCGGGGCCGAGGGGCTCCAGCGCGTGGACGGGCGCGGGTGCCTGGTCACGCCGGGTCTGGTCAACACGCACAACCACCTCTACCAGTGGGCGACGCAGGGGCTGTTCGCCGACGGCACGCTCTTCGAGTGGCTGGTGGGCTCCTACGAGATCTGGGGCCGTCTGGACGCCGACGTGGTGTCGGGGACGACCTCGGCCGGTCTGGCCCACCTGGCGCTGTCGGGGTGCACGACCGCCTCCGACCACCACTACGTCCATCCTTCGGGCCGCGGCGACATCGTGGCCGCCGAGGTGGAGGCCGCCCGCGAGGTGGGCGTGCGCCTGGACCTGGCCCGCGGGTCGATGGACCGGGGCCAGAGCCAGGGCGGTCTGCCGCCGGACGCCGTGGTGGAGTCCTTGGAGCGGGCCCTGGCGGGCACCGCCGAGGCGATCGACGCCCACCACGACACCGCGCCCGACGCGATGACGCGGGTGGCGGTGGCCCCGTGCTCGCCGTTCTCGGTCTCGCGCGGGCTGATGGTGGAGAGCGCGGCGCTGGCCCGGGACCGGGGGGTGCGGCTGCACACCCACCTGGCCGAGACGCTCGACGAGGAGGAGCAGTGCCTGGAGGAGTTCGGGTGCACCCCCGTGGAGTACGCCGAGAAGCTCGGCTGGCTGGGCCCGGACGTGTGGTTCGCGCACGCCGTGCACCTGTCGGACGCGGCGATCAAGCGGATCGCGTCCACGGGCACCGGGGTGGCGCACTGCCCCACCTCCAACGCCCGCCTGGGCGCGGGGATCTGCCGGGTGCCCGAGCTGCTGGAGGCGGGCGTGCCGGTGGGCCTGGGCGTGGACGGCCCGGCCTCCAGCGAGCTGACGCCGCTGGCCGGTGAGATGCACCAGGCGCTGTTGATGGCCCGCGCCCGCAGGGGCCCCACGGCGCTCAGCGCCCGCCAGGCGCTGGAGATGGCCACCCTGGGCGGGGCCCGGGTGCTGGGCCGCGACGCCGAGCTGGGCTCCCTGGCGGTGGGCAAGCTGGCCGACATCGCCCTGTGGCGGGTGGACGGGTTCGGCTACGACGTGATCGGGGACCCGGTGGTGGCGGCGGTCTTCGGCCCCACCCCGCCCCTGGAGCGGCTCTGGGTCGGCGGGAACACCGTCGTCGACCGCGGTGAGCTGCGCACCCTGTCCGCGGAGACCGCCGCCGCGCGCGGCCGCGCGGCGCACCGCGCCCTGACCCAGGAGGTGAGCCGCTGATGGCGGCGACGACCCGTACCGTGACGGAGCTGAGCAGCACGACCAGGGACGGGGTGGGCTCCAGCCCGCGCCGCCCCGACGGAACCCCGAAGGTCACCGGCGAGTTCGCCTACTCCTCGGACATGTGGATGGAGGACATGCTGTGGGGGGCGACCCTGCGCAGCCCCCACCCGCACGCCGAGATCCGCGGCATCGACGTCACCGAGGCGCTGAAGGTGCCCGGGGTGCACGCGGTGCTCACCCACGAGGACGTGCCCGGGAACAAGCGCTACGGGCTGGAGTACCAGGACCAGCCGGTGCTGGCCTTCGGCAAGGTGCGCTACAAGGGCGAGGCGGTGGCGATCGTGGCCGCCGACCACCCCGAGACCGCCCGGCGGGCGATGGAGCGCGTCCGCGTGGACTACGCGGTGCTGGAGCCGATCAGCGACCCCCGGCGGGCCGCGCTGGACCCCGACTGCCCGCCGGTGCACGAGCCGGGCACGGTCCCCGACCACCCCGAGTACAACCCGCGCGGCAACCGGCTGCGCTACCAGCCGGTGCGCACGGGCGCGTTCGCCGCCGTGGCGGGCTCGGCCGAGCGCGAGGGCGAGGTCCTGGAGCGGCTGCGCGCCGAGGCCCACGCGGTGGTGGCCTCCGAGTACGAGGTCGGCATGCAGGACCAGGCCTTCCTGGGCCCGGAGTCGGGCATGGCCGTCCCGGCCGAGGACGGCGGGGTGGACCTGTACGTGGCCACGCAGTGGCTGCACGTGGACCAGCGCCAGATCGCCCCGGCGCTGGGGCTGCCCGAGGACAAGGTGCGGCTGACCCTGGCCGGGGTGGGCGGGGCCTTCGGCGCCCGCGAGGACCTGTCGATGCAGATCCACGCGGCCCTGTTGGCGCTGCGCACGGGCAGGCCGGTCAAGTTCGTGTACAACCGCGAGGAGTCCTTCTACGGGCACGTGCACCGGCACCCGGCCAGGATGCGCTACGAGCACGGGGCGCGCGCGGACGGCACGCTGCTCTACGCCACGGCGGAGATCATCGTGGACGGCGGCGCGTACGCGTCGGCGACCCCCGCGGTGGTGGGTGTGGCCTCCTCCCTGGGCATCGGCCCCTACGAGGTGGAGAACGCGCTGGTGGACGCCTACGGGGTGTACACCAACAACCCGCCGTGCGGCGCGATGCGCGGGTTCGGCGCGGTGCAGGCCTGTTTCGCCTACGAGTCGCAGATGGACCGGCTCGCCGAGGAGCTGGGCATGCACCCGGTGGACCTGCGGATCAAGAACGCCATGTCGCAGGGCTCGCGGATCATCACGGGCCAGGAGATCGACATGCCGCTGCCGATGGCGGAGATGCTGGAGCGCTGCCGCGCCCTGCCGATGCCGCCCGAGCGCGACGCGCTGGCCGATCCCGCCGACCAGCGCACCCTGCCGGGCGGGGTGGCGGGCACCACGCGCGGCGAGGGCGTGGTGCGCGGTGTGGGCTACGGCCTGGGGCTGAAGAACCTGTGCTTCTCGGAGGGGTTCGACGACTACTCCACGGCGCGGGTGCGGCTGGAGGTGGTGGGCGGCGAGCCGGTGGTGCTGGTGCACACGGCGGCGGCCGAGGTCGGCCAGGGCCTGGTGACGGTCAAGGGGCAGATCGCCCGGACCGAGCTGGGCGTGGAGAGGGTGGTCATCGCCCCCGCCGACACCCAGGTCGGCTCGGCGGGATCCTCCTCGGCCTCGCGGCAGTCGTACATGACCGGCGGCGCGGTCATGACGGCGTGCGCGTCGGTGCGCGCCGAGGTCTTCGCGCTGGCCCGCGAGCACGGGATCGTGCCCGAGGCGCTGCCCGACACCGACCTGTCCCTGGACGGGGGCAAGCTGGTGTCGGCCACGGTCGGCGCGCTGGTGTCCCTGGCGGACCTGCTGGGGGAGTCGGCGCGCGGCGGAACGGTGGTCGAGCACACCCGCGAGTACCACCACCGGCCCACCGAGATGCTCGACCCCAAGCTGGGCCAGGGTTCCTCGCACAACCAGTTCGGGATGTGCGTGCACCGGGCCGTGGTGGACGTGGACGTGGAGCTGGGCCTGGTGAAGGTGGTCGCGCTCGACGCGGTGCAGGACGTGGGCCGGGTGCTGCACCCCCAGCAGCTGGCGGGGCAGATCCAGGGCGGCTCCACGCAGGGCCTGGGCCTGGCGCTGATGGAGGAGGTGCAGGTCAAGGACGGGGAGATCCGCAACCCCTCGTTCACCGACTACCTCATCCCCACCATCTTGGACACTCCGCCGATGCGCATCGACGTGCTGGAGCGGCCCGACCCGCACGCGCCCTACGGGCTGCGCGGCGCGGGTGAGCCGCCGACGCTGTCCTCGACCCCGGCCATCGTGGCCGCGGTGCGCGCGGCCACCGGCAGGGCCCTGACCCACGCTCCGGTGCGCCCGGAGGACATCGTGGGCATCGACCTGTAGCCGCGACCGGCGGCGCGGCGGTGCGCTCCCCCGCCGCGCCGCCCCCATGAACCGCCCGCCCCGGATTCGTCGGCGCCCCGGCACCGGGGCGGGTGCCCCACGGCAGGACGGCGCCGTCCTGCGCACACCCTCGCTTGAACACGAAGAGTTACAACCCCCCTACACATGGCGATGGCTGCCATGCTCATCTCCCTCCAGGAGGGGACATGACCCGACTCAAGGACTCCGGCCCGCACCCGGGTGCGCGGAAGCCCACGGCTCGATCCTGGCTCGACCGCTTCTTCTTCGTCAGCGAGCGCGGATCCACCTTCGGGCGCGAGGTCCGCGGCGGACTGACCACCTTCATGGCGATGGCCTACATCATCGTCCTGAACCCGATCATCCTCAGCGGCGTCTCCGACGTGAACGGCGACGTCCTGTCGGCGGGCCAGCTGACCACCATGACCGCCCTGTCCGCCGGGCTGGTCACGATCATGATGGGGGTGGTCGGCCGGGCGCCGATCGCCTGCGCCGCGGCCCTGGGGGTGATGGCGGTCGTGGCCTACCAGGCCGCGCCCGTGATGGCCTGGCCCGAGGTGATGGGCCTGGTCGTATGGCAGGGCGTCGCCATCATCCTCATGGTGGTGACCGGCGTGCGGACCGCGGTGATGAACGCGCTGCCGCACGACCTCAAGATGGCCATCGGCGTGGGCATCGGCCTGTTCGTGGCCCTCATCGGGCTGGACAACGCCGGCTTCGTCAGCGCCGGGGAGGGCGGCGGACTGCTCCAGATCGGCGCGGCCGGGGCCGGCGGCCACCTCGACGGGTGGCCGATCCTGGTCTTCGTGTGCGGTCTGGTGCTGGCCAGCGTCCTGCTGGTGCGCGGGGTGCCGGGCGCGATCTTCTACGGCATCGTCGGCGCGACGGTCCTGGCGATCGCCGTGCACTACGCGGCGGGCCTGGACGCCCGGGACTGGGGCGGGGCCGGCCCCGAGCTGCCCGGCAACCCGTTCGCGGCCCCCGACTTCGGCCTGCTGCTGCGGGTGGACATGTTCGGCGCCTGGACCTCGGCCGGTGCGACCACGGCGGGCGTCATCCTGTTCACCCTGGTGCTGGCCGGGTTCTTCGACGCCCTGGGCACCATCCTGGCCATCGGCACCAAGGCCGACATCGCCGACGCCAGCGGGCACATGCCCCGGGTCAACCAGATCCTGGTGACCGACGGCGCGGGCGCCGTGGCCGGGGGTCTGACCAGCTCCTCGGCGACGCTGGTGTTCGTGGAGTCCACGGCGGGGGTGAGCGAGGGCGCCCGGACCGGTCTGGCGAGCGTGGTGACGGGGCTGTTCTTCCTCGCGGCGATCTTCCTGGCCCCGGTGTTCGGCGTGGTCCCGGCGCAGGCCGCGGCGGTGGCGATGGTGCTGGTGGGCGCCATGATGATGATGCACATCAGGGAGATCGACTGGTCGGACATCGCCGTGGCGATCCCGGCCTTCCTGACCATCGCGATGATGCCGTTCACCTTCGACATCGCCAGCGGGATCGGCATCGGGATCATCTCCTACACGCTGGTCAGGTCGGCCCAGGGGCGCGTGCGCGACGTGGGCTGGCTGATGTGGGTGCTCTCGGCCGTGTTCGCGTTCCACTTCTCCATGCACGCGCTGGGGCTTTGAGCCGGATCCGCCGAGGGGGGAGGCCGGGCCGCCGAGGGGGCGGCCCGGCCTCCCCCCTTTTTCGCCGTGGACCGGCCGGAGCCGCGCTTGCCCGGAGCAGCCACGGAGCCGCCCGGGCCGGAAGTCGTGGCCGCGCGGGGCCCGGTGACTCGTTGACAGCGGTCGGCGACACCCCTAAGTTGACAATGTCAACTTCGGATCGAGGGAAGCCACCCCATGAACGTTCGAGTCAACGGCGTCTCCTCCCCCGCCCCCGACTCCCCCGGCACCACGGCGGCCGAGCACATCCGCGACCGCCTCGGCCTGACCGGCACCAAGATCGCCTGCGGCACCGGGGTCTGCGGCGCCTGCACCGTCCTGGTGGAGGGCGCGCCCACCGCCTCGTGCCTGCTGCCCGCCGACCGGCTGGAGGACCGCGAGGTCACCACCGTGGAGGGCCTGGGCGGCGACCACCCCGTCCAGCGCGCCTTCGCCGCCCACGACGGGATGCAGTGCGGCTACTGCACGCCCGGGTTCGTGGTGGAGGCCTCCGCCTTCGTCGACTCCTGGCGCGCCGAGCACGGCGACGTCCGCCCCGGCCGCGACCGCGTGGCCGACGCCCTGGCCGGGCACCTGTGCCGCTGCGGCGCCTACGAGGGGATCTTCGCCGCCGTGGACGCCGCCTGCGCGGGCGAGTTCGACACCGAGCCCGAGCAGGCGCCACCGCGCGCGGACGCCCTGGCCAAGGTCACCGGCCGGGCCCGCTTCAGCGCCGACCTGGCCCCCGAGGGCACCTGGGAGGGGGTGATCGTGCGCTCGGCCCACGCCCACGCGCGGGTGCGCGCCGTCGACCCCGGCGGGGCGCGGAGCGCGGCCGCCCGCCGCCCCGGGCCCGGACAGCCCGTGGACCCGCACCCGGTCTTCACCGACCTGCTGGGCGAGGAGCGCACGGTGCGCTACGTCGGCCAGCCCATCGCCGCCGTGGCCGCGCCCACCGCGGCACTGGCCCGCGCCGCCGCCCGGGCCGTGCGGGTGGACTACGAACCCCTGCCCGCCGTGCTCGGTGTCGAGGAGGCGCGCGCGCAGGACGCCCCGCGGGTCTACCCCACGCGCGCCGAGCGCCAGGCCGCCCCCTCCAACGCCGAGGGCCCCGGCCTCCCGGGCCGCTGGGACGGCAACACGCGCGGTCCCACCACCGTCGGCTGGCGCGGCGCGACCGCGGTGCGGCGCCTGCGCACGGCCGCCGAACGCCGGGATCCGCGCCTGGTGGCCCAGGAGTACACCACCGCCGTGCAGGTGCACAGCCCGTTGGAACCCCACGTGTGCGTGGCCTCCTGGGACCGCGACGGCTCGCTGACCCTGCGCGCGTCCACCCAGGCGGTGTCCAAGGTCGCC
Source organism: Nocardiopsis sp. CNZ308 (assembly GCF_004217075.1). NCBI lineage: Bacteria > Bacillati > Actinomycetota > Actinomycetes > Streptosporangiales > Nocardiopsidaceae > Nocardiopsis > Nocardiopsis sp. CNZ308. The sequence goes on from NZ_SHKJ01000001.1 coordinate 6,057,307, forward strand.
CAGAAGGCCGCCGAGCGCTGGAAGCTGTCGCCCGAGCGGGTGCACGTGCTCAGCGAGTACGTCGGCGGCGGCTTCGGCGCCAAGGCCAGCCTGTCGGTCGACATGGTCGCCGCGACCGAACTGGCCCGGCTGGCCCACGCCCCGGTGCGCGTGTCCTTCGACCGCGCCGAGGAGCTCACCGACGCCGGGCACCGTCCCGGAACCCGCACCCGGGTGGCGCTGCTGGCCGACGGCTCCGGGGACCTGGCGGCGCTGACCGTGGACTCCCACGGCGACGGCGGCGTCTCGGTGGGCTCCACCACGGCCGTCTTCGGGCTGTTGATGTACGGGCGCTCGCCGCGCCGGGCCCGCGACTTCGACGTGGTCACCCACCGCCCGCCGGGGGCGCCCATGCGCGCCCCCGGCGGTGCCCCGATGTCCTGGGCCGTGGAGCAGGCCGTGGACACGATGGCCCGCCGGCTGGGCGAGGACCCCCTGTCCCTGCGCCGCCGGTGGGACGGCAACCCCAAGCGCCGGGCGCTGTACGAGCGGGCCGCCGCCCTGGAGCTGTGGCGCGGGCGTCCGCGCGGTGCCCGCACCGGCCGGTTCCGGCGCGGGGTCGGCGTCGCCGCCTCCAACTGGCTCTACCTCATGGGCCCGAGCGCGAAGGTCGAGTTGTCGGTCCGCGACGGCGCGGTGGTGGTGCGCTCCGCCACCCAGGACATCGGCACCGGGATCCGCACGGTCCTGGGCGAGGTGGTCGCCGAGCGGCTGGGCATGTCCGCCGCCGACGTGCTCGTGGAGATCGGCGACAGCTCCTCGGTGCACGGCACCGGTTCCTTCGGCAGCCGCACCACCACCTCCATGGGACCCGCCGCCGCCGACGCCGCCGACCGGCTCCGCTCCGAGCTGCGCGAACGCGAGCCGGGGGTCCCCGCCTCGGGTCCGATCCCCGAGCACGCCCTCAAGGACGCCCTGGCCGCCGCCGAGGGGGTGCGGGTGGTCGGTGAGAGGGGCCGGGACCGCCGGGGCGCGCTCACCCCGAACATGGACGACCTGGCCGTGGGCCGGGGCATGACCGGCGCCGTGCACGTGATGGAGGTGGAGGTGGACACCCTGCTGGGCCGGGTGCGCCCCACCCGCTGCTGGGCGGGGCTGGCGGTGGGACGCGTGTACGCCGAGCGGCTGGCCCGCAACCAGGCCGAGGGCGCCGTGGTGCAGGGCGTGGGGTACGCGCTCTTCGAGGAGCGCCGCCACGACCCGGCCACCGGGGTGGTGCTCACCGACAACCTGGAGGACTACCGGCTCCCGGGGATGGGCGACGTCCCCGAGACCGAGGTGCACTTCCACCAGGAGGGCTTCGAGCACGCCGCGGGCGCGGGGGTGGGCCTGGGCGAGATCTCCCTGGTGGGCGTGGCCGCGTCCGTGGCCAACGCCGTGCACGACGCCACCGGCTGGCGCCCCCTGGACCTGCCCATCCGCCCGGACCGACTGCTGGAGGGACTGCGTTGACCGCGACCACACGCCCCGCGGGGCTGGAGGAGGCCCTGGCCCGGCTGGAGGGCACGGGCGCCCGTCCGCGCGCCGGGGGCACCGACCTGACGGCGTGCCTGGCCTCGGGGGTCCTGGAGCCCGCGCCCGTGGTCGACCTGACCGGGGTGCGCGAGCTGCGCGGGGTGGAGTGGCGCCCCGACGGCTCGGCCTGGGTGGGCGCGCTGACCGGTGTCGCCGAGCTGTCCGCGGACCCCGCGCTGGCCGCGGCCTATCCGGCGCTGGCGGCCACGGCGCGGGCGCTGGCCACGCCGCAGGTGCGAAACGCCGCGACGCTGGGCGGCAACCTGCTCCAGCGCAACCGGTGCTGGTACCTGCGCAACCCGGCCTTCGACTGCTTCCAGACGGGCGGGGACTCCTGCCCGGCGCGCGGGGGCGACCACCTGTACGGGGTGGTCGTGGACCGGGGCCCGTGCGCGGCCCCGCACCCGTCCTCGCTGGCGGTGGCGCTGCTGGCCCACGACGCGTCGGTGCTGGTGGCGGGCGGGGGGCGGACCGAGATGGCGGTGGCCGACCTCTACGACGCCGCCGACCCGACCCGCGACCACGTGCTGGAGCCCGGCCGGGTGCTGGTGTCGGTCGGGCTGCCGGTCCCGACCGCGGGCGAGCGGTCCGCCTACCGCCGTGCCACCGGGCGCTCGCGCGCGGAGTGGCCGCTGGTGGAGGCGGTGGTACGCCTGGCCCTGGCGGACGGGGGCGCGGTGACCTCGGCGGCGGTGGCCGTGGGCGGGGTGGCCCGCACTCCGCTGCGGCTGCCGGAGGTGGAGGCCGCCCTGGTGGGCGCGCGTGCGGGCCGGGCGCTGGACGGGGGCGTGGTCGAGGCGCTGGAGGGTCTGGCCGGCCTGTGCTCCCCGCTGCCCGCGACCGGGTACAAGGTGGAGCTGCTGGGCGCCACCGTGCGCGACGCCCTGGAGCGGGCCCTGGACGCTCCGGGCGGCTGAGGCCCCGGACGGCCGAGGCCCCGATCGGACGTACGGCCCCGTTCCCGCGCGACGCGGGGGCGGGGCCGACGCCGTGTCCGGAACACACGCTTTTCGGATACGGATTCCTTTCCAGGAAGACCACCCCTACCGCGCACTTCACGCATAAGGGACCACCGGGGGAATCTGTCGCTCCCGGCCGCGCCGAACACACGGGGGCGCGCACGTCCGACGGCGGTGCGACCGCCGAGGAAAATCGGATTCCTCCCGTCTCCCAGGGACCCGGACACCTCCTCTTTTCCCTCACGACTCAGAAAGGAGAAAGGGGACAAAAATACATTTTGGCGCCGCGTTCCACACCAGCAACAACAGAGGGGAGCAGAACCCGAAAGCCGCTGTGAGCAGCACCGATATTCTCCCCCACGCCTCCCATGACCCTCGCGTGCGCACGTGTTCGCGCAGCCCCCACGGGATTCTCCTCCGACCTTCTTGACACAGAAGGGAACGGATGCAAAATTGATGCAGTCGGACCACGGAACACCGCCCTCCCGCGGAAATACCGCGCCATTCCCCCCAGCGCCCGGTCGGCGGGAAACGAGAACGCCCTCCCGCCCCCGCGCCCCCATGCCCCCCGAAACAGGACCAGCACGGCGATCCCCCCGACGACCCGGCGGTCGTCCACCACCGAAGCGCGAATCACGGGTGACACTTTGACGCATGCGTTGTCCCAGGACGTGTCCGCGGCCGAGCGACGAGAGCGCTTCGCCGAGTCGGGGTACCTCGTCCTCCCCGGCCTCCTGCCCGAGAACCTCCTCCACCGGCTCCTCCCGGAGGTGGACCGCTGGGTGGACGAGGGGCTGCGCGACCGCTCGATCGCCGCCTGCCTCGACCCGGACGGGGGCGACCCCCGCCCGGCCCTGGAGCTGGAGCTGCCCGCCCACGGCGAACTCCTCACCCACGGCCCGCTGCTGGAGGTGATCGCCGAGCTGCTGGAGGCGCCCTTCGTCTTCCACCACCTGCACAGCGCCAGGCACGACCCGGACACCGGGGGCAAGCCCTGGCACCACGACAACGAGCCCAACGACCTCGGGGACCCGGGCCTGGTCATGGTGCACGCCCTGCACTACCCCGTGGGCCTGGACGAGAGCATGGGGAGCCTGGCCGTCCTGCCCGGGTCCCACCGCGAGGAGGCGGACAAGACCGCCCGCGCCCACCTGGGCACCTCGGAGCTGCCGGGCGAGGCCGTCCTCGACCGGCTCCCGCCCGGTTCGACCGTCCTGCTCAACTCGGCGCTGTTCCACGCGCGCAGGCCCGCCCCGCGGACGACCCGCCGCCCCCGCTACTTCGTCGACGCCTCCTACTGCCAGACCGGCGCCCGGTGGCGCCCGGTCAAGCCCTACTGGCGGCACATGCTCACCCGCGCCCGCGAACTCGGCCTCGACCGGGGCGGATGGCCGGAGCTGTTCTCACCGCGGCACTTCACCGACTACACCCCGGTATGAGGCTCCGGAGCCGGCCCCGGGCCCGACGGTGACGGACGCCCCCGCCACGGGGCCGCGCGAACCAGACAGCGGAGACGGAGCGGAGACGATGACGCACGTGTTGCGATCCACCCCCACACTGCCCGACATGCTCACGGAGGGGAGTCGGGCGCACCCGCTCCGTACGGCACTGACCGACGGCGTGCGCTCCCTCAGCTACCGCGACCTCGACGCCGTCGCCGAACGGGTCGCCGCCCGCCTGGCCGCACGGGGCCTGGGCCGCGGCGACCGGGTGGCCCTGCTCGGGCCGCGCGACGCCCGGCTGTGCGCGCTCCTGCACGGAGTCCTGCGCTCGGGCGCGGCCGCGGTCGTGGTCGACCCGGAGTGGAGCGCCGCCGACGTCGCCGCGCGTCTGGACGACGTCGCGGTCGCCCACGCGCTCACCGCCGACCCGCACACGCGTGCTCCCGGTGAGCGCGACACCGAGGTCCTGGACCCCCGGCCCCCGGCGGCGAGCGCCCCCGCACCCCGCCGCGTCCCGGGCCCGGCCTCCGACCCGGCCTACCTCTCCTTCACCTCGGGTTCGAGCGGGCGGCCCAAGGCCGTCACGGTCACCCACGCCAACGCGGCGCACTACGCGCTGGCGCTGCGCGACCGCCTCGGCCTCACCCGCGCCGACGCGCCGGTGTTCGCGCACGTGACCACCCTGGCGGCGGACCTGGGCCACACCTCCTGGCTGCTCGCCCTGGCCACCGGGGGCCGGGTGCACGTCGTCCCCGACCGCGCCGCCCGCGACCCGCGGGCCCTCTGGGACTCCCTGCGCCGGGCCCGGGTCTCGGTGCTCAAGACGACCCCGTCCCACATGGCGGCCCTGGTGGAGGAGCGTCCCCCCGCGCAGGAGCCGCTGCACACCCTGCTGCTGGGGGGCGAGGCGCTGCCCCGGTCGCTGGCCTCGGACCTGATGGAGGGCGGTGTCGCCCACCGGGTGGTCAACCACTACGGGCCGACCGAGACGACCATCGGCGCCACCTGCCTCGTCGCCCGCTCACGCGCCGACCTTCCCGGCGACGAGCCGACGGTCCCCATCGGCGCCCCGATCGGCGGGGCGCGGCTGCGCCTGCTGGACGCCGAGGGGCGGGAGGTCCCCGACGGCGCCGAGGGCGAACTCCTCATCGGCGGCCCCGGGGTCACGGCGGGCTACTTCGGTCGTCCCGAGGAGACCGCGCGCCGCTTCGTCGGCCGGGGCGGGGAGCGGATGTACCGGACCGGCGACGTGTGCCGCCGCCGCCCGGACGGCGACCTGGTCTTCGTCGGCCGCACCGACCGCGAGGTCAAGGTGCGGGGGTACCGCGTGGATCCGGTGGGGGTCGAGCGGGTGATCGAGGGGTTCCCGGGGGTGGGGCGGTCCGCCGTGCTGGCCCGGGAGACACCCGCGGGGACCGCCCTGGTGGCCGCCGTGCGCCCGACCGGCGCGCGGGAGGAGTCGGAGCTGCTCGACGCGCTCCGCGCCCACCTGCGCGAACGGCTGCCCGGGTACGCGGTGCCCCAGCCCGTCGTCGCGCTGGACGCGTTCCCCACCGGTCCCAACGGCAAGCTCGACCGCGCGCGCCTGGCCGAGGCCGTGGACGCGGCCCTGGACGCGCGGGCCCGCCGCACCGCCCCGGACGGGTCGGCCCCGGACGCACGGCCGCTGGTCCGGGCCATCGCCGAACTGTGGGCGGGCGCGCTCGGACTGCCCTCCGTCGGACCGGGCGCCGACGTGCTCGAACTCGGCGGGGACTCCCTCCTGGCCATGCGCACGGTGGCGTTCCTGCGCCGGACCGGCCTGCGCGTGGCCTTCGAGGACTTCTACCGCCACCCCACCCCCGAACTCCTGGCCTCGGCCGCCCGCCCCGGCGCGGGGGACCCGGCCGAGCGCGCACCGCACCGGGAGCACGCCCGGGCGCTGGCCCCCGCCCAGCGCTGGCTGCTGCGGCAGCCCCTGGCCGACACGCGCCACTGGAACCAGTCCGTCCTGCTGCGCTGCGCGGCGCCCGTGGACGCCCCGGCCCTGTCCGCGGCCGTGGGGGCCGTCCTGGAACGGCACCCGGCCCTGCGCACCCCCGTCGGCCCCGGCGGCCCCGGGCGGCCGCGGCCCGCGCGGGACCTGCACGCGGTGTCCTTCTCACGGCTGCCCGGGGAGCCCGGTCGCGCCGCGGGGATGATCGACGGCGCGTGCACCGAACTGCACCGGGGCCTGGACCCGGACTCCGGGCTCCTGCTGCGCGCGCACCTGTTCACCGGCCACCCCGACGGCGGGGACCGGCTCGCGGTGATCGCCCACCATCTGGCCGTGGACGGCCTCTCCTGGCGGATCCTGCTGGACGACCTGGCGCACGCCTACCGGTCGGCGCTGTCCGGGAAGGAGGGGGGCCTGCCCCCCACGGCCGACTTCTACCGGTGGGCGGCCCGGGCCCCGCGCGCGCCCGAGGCTCCCGAGACCGCGGACCACCCGCCCCGGGGCGGGGCCGCCCCCGAGCGGGCACGGCCGACCGCCCTGGTCTGGAGCCTGGACGGGGCGGCCACCGACCGGCTCGTGCACCGCCACGGGCACGGCCAGGACCTGGAGGCGTTCCTGCTGGCGGCCTTCGCCGACGCCGTGCTGGGGCGCGGCGGGCGCACCCGGCTGGAGGTGGAGGTGGAGACGCACGGGCGCGACACCAGCGACGCGGGGCACGCCTACATGGACACCGTCGGCTGGTTCACCGCCGTGAAGCGGGTCGGGCTCGACCGCGCCGACGGCGGCCGGGCCCCGCGGGCGACGGCGGTCCGGCGCCTCCTGCGCGGGGCGCCCGAGCTGCCGATGGACTCCCCCGGCCCCAGGCCCGAGGCGGGGTTCAACTTCCTGGGGGCGTTCCGGCCGCCCGGCGACCCCTCCCTCGGCTGGACCGTCGCCCCCGAACAGGCCGGGAACGCCCGCTGCTCGGGGGGCGACCCCCTCCAGCGCCTCCGGCTCACCGCCCGCGTCGTCGAGGGCAGGCTGGTGGCCGACCTGGTGTACGCCTGGCCCGACCTGACCCACGGGGACGCGGCGGGCGTCCTCTCCGACTTCGGCCGCCGCGTCGCGGCCGAGGCCCGGGCGAAGCCCCCGGCGCACAGCAGGTCGCCGGTGTCCACCTCGGGGCAGCCGATGCTCCACGGGGCTCCCCAGCACGGCGCGGCCGTGCGGGTGCTCCGCGAACCCGCGCGGGTCCTGCTCACCGGGGCCACCGGCTACCTCGGCACGCACCTGCTCGGCGCGCTCCTGGAGCGGGGGGCGGAGGTCACCTGCCTGGTGCGCGCCGACAGCGACGCCGACGCCGTCCGGCGGGTCGGCGCCGGGTCGGGCGGCGTCGACGCCGTGGCCGGAGACGTCACCCGGGAGGGCCTGGGCCTGTCCGGGGACGGGCTGCGCCGCGTCAGGGGGGTCCACGCCGTCGTGCACGCCGCGGCGGACGTGCGCCTGGTGGCCCCGCCCGACGAACTCGAACGCGTCAACGCGACCGCGGTCCGCGCCCTGGTGTCCTGGATCGACGCCGAGGTCCCCGGGGCGCGCCTGCACCACCTGTCGACCCTGGCCGTGTGCGGTGGCGTCGAGGGGCCCGCGCGCCGCTTCAGCGAGGCCGACCTGCGCATCGGGCAGAGCTTTCGCACCCCCTACGAGAGGACCAAGTTCGCGGCCGAGGAGATCGTCCGCTCCTGGGCCGCCTCGGGCCGCCAGTGCTACGTCCACCGCAGCGGCCACATCGCCGCGCACAGCCGCACCGGGGCGTTCCAGAGCAACGTCTCGGACAACCGGGTCTACCAGCTCGTGCGCGGGTACGTCCTGGCCGGAGCGGCGCCCAGGCGCCCGTCGACCTCCTTCGTCTTCTCCCACGTGGACACGGTGGCGGCGGGGATCGCGGCGATCGCCACGCACCCGTGCGCCGCGCCCGGCGCCTACCACGTCGAGTCGCCCCACCAGGTCCCCCACGACGAACTCGTGGCCTGGCTCGCCCGGCACGGCTACCCGGTCGCGCTGACCGGCGACGAGGCGTTCGCCGCGGCGCTGGCCCGCGCCGAGCCCGACCACCCGACGGAGATCCGCCTGGCGTCGGCGTGGTCGCAGATGGAGGAGCGCAACGTCGTCGTCGACGGTTCGCGCACCGTGTCCCTGCTCGACCGTGTCGGTGTGCGCTTCGCGGCCCCCACCCCCCGGTGGTGGTCCGCGGCCCTGGGGTGGGCGGCCCGGACCGGTTTCCTGCCCCCGGTCGCCGTCCACGACGGCGCCACCGCCCGCTGAACGCTTCGCGAGACACCCCGCGAACCCGCCTGACGAAGGGAACGACCCATGTCCGATGACACCGTGACCGACCTCGGATGGAACACCGAGGCCCTGGAGGAGCGGCGCGCGCTCTGGTCGCTGCCGCTGGCGAAGGAGGACACGCGGCTGCTGGCGGAGGCCGCGGCGGCCGGCAGCTGGGACGGCGCCGAGGAGGTGCGCGACAGGCTACGCGCCTTCGCCGTCGAGAGCGTGCGCTCGGTGGGGTTCGCGCACGTGCGCGGTCTGGTCTCCCCCGACGCGCCCTACGCCGTGAGCGAGGCGGTCATGCTGTTCGTACTGCGCGAGCTGGGCCAGGTGATCCCGCAGAACGCCCGGGGCGACCTGACCCACGTGCTCCGCGACCAGGACGGCGACGGGGCCACCGAGCTGGGCTTCCACTGCGACACCTGCGACGTGCTCGTCCTGCTCTGCCTCCAGCCCGCGGTGGACGGCGGGGGCGACACCAAGCTCGCCAGCGCGCGGACGGTGCGCGACACGGTGGCGGGTGAGCGCCCCGACGTGCTCGCCACGCTGGAGCGGGACTGGACCTTCGACCGGACCGGCCGCGCCGGGCAGCAGGTCGTCGTCTCCCCGATCCTCTTCGTCCAGGAGGACGGCTCCGTCGGCTGCTACTACCAGCCCCGCACGGTGCGGACCTCGCCCGAACGGGGCGGGCCGCCGCTGAGCGAGGACCAGTGGGAGGCCCTGGGCTTCCTGGACGAGGTCCTCTACCGCCCCGAGATCGCCTTCCGCCTGCGCCTGGAGGCGGGCGAGCTGCTGCTCATCCGCAACAACCGGGTCATGCACGGGCGCTCGCCCTACGCGGACGTGCCCGGTCCGCGGGCCCGCCGCGTGCTCAGGGCCTGGATGAGCACGGAGGTGCTGTGACCCCCCGTCCGCGCGGCGGCGGGGTCGCCGTGGTCACCGGCGGCGGGAGCGGGCTGGGCCGGGCGGGCGCCCTGGCCCTGCTCGCGGACGGGTGGTCGGTCGCGGTGGCCGGACGGCGCGCGGACGCGCTCGACGAGACCCTGGCCCTGGCGGGGGCGGACGCGGAGCGGATGGCGGCCGTCCCGACCGACATCAGGGACCCCGACGGGGTCGCGTCGCTCTTCGCGGCCGTGCGCGAGCGCTTCGGCCGGGTGGACCTGCTGTTCAACAACGCGGGCGCGGCCGTGCCGCGCAGGCCGGTCGAGGACATGCCCCTGGACGACTGGGACAGGGTGATGGGCACCATCGCCACCGGCGCCTTCCTGTGCTCGCGCGAGGCCTTCCGGGTGATGCGGGACCAGTCGCCGCGGGGCGGGCGCATCATCAACAACGGAGCCCCCTCGGCCCATGTGCCGCGGCCGTACACCATCGCCTACACCGCGGCCAAGCACGCCCTGCTGGGGATGACGCGCGCCCTGGCTCTGGACGGGCGCAGGTACGGGATCGCCTGCGGGCAGATCGACGTGGGCAACGTGGCGCCGGTGGACGGGGGGCCGCAGCCCGCGGCGGTCCAGGCCGACGGGACGAGGGCCGTGGAGCCGGTGATCCCGGTGGAGCGGTTCACCGACTCGCTGACGCTGATGGCGTCGATGCCCCTGGACGCCAACGTCCAGTTCCTCACCGTCCTGCCGACCGCGATGCCCTTCGTCGGGCGGGGGTGAGGGGCCGGTGTTCGTCAGCTCCCGCTCCTTCGAGGAGTACCGGGCGATGTTCGCGCTCTCGGACCGGGACCTGTCGCTGCGGATCCTGGACTGCCCCGGCGGGGCTGCGGGGTTCGTGGCCGGGGCGCGGGGTACGGACGCCGTCGCCGTGGACCCCGAGTACGCCGGTGACAGGAGGGCGCTGGGCTCGCTGGCCCTGCGCGAGGCCGAGCACCGGCACTCCCTCGTCGCGCGGGGGGCGGCGGATTTCGTGTGGACGTGGTTCGGCTCCCCCGAGCGGTACACGCGGTTGCGGACCCGGGCCGCGCGCGCCTTCGCCGCCGACCTCGCGGCGCGGCCGGAGCGCTACGTGGCGGGCGCCCTGCCCGACCTGCCCTTCGCCGACCGCTCCTTCGACCTGGTGCTCAGCTCGCACCTGCTGTTCTCCTACGGCGCGCGGCTCGACGAGGACTTCCACCGGTGCGCCCTGCTCGAACTGGTGCGCGTGGCCCGGTGGCAGGTGCGCCTGTTCCCCGTGGTGCTGCACACCAGCGGGGAGAGGTACGGGGCGCTCGACCGGATGCGGGAGTGGCTGGAGGGGCGGGGCGTGCGCACCCGGCTGGAGCGGGTCGACTACGCGTTCCAGCCCGGGGGCGACGAGATGCTCCTCCTGGACGGCCTCTGCGGCGCCGCGGAGCCGCGGACGTCCCGGGAGGGGCGGGGCCGCGCCTTCGGACTGGACCCGGTGCGCTGGCGCCACCTGGAGGCGGGGGCGTAGCCGCCCGGGCACCGCCGCGACGCGGCGGAGGCGCGGGGGCGGAGGCACGGGCCTTCGCAGGGCCCCGGAAGAGGGGAACGGGCCGGGGCCGCCGGGAACGGCGGCGCCCGGCCCGGACGCGTCGGCGGGGTCAGCCGCGCAGCAGCGCCTGGTGGGCCAGCTCCCGGCACGCGACCGCGAAGTCCAGCCCAGCGGCGGCGGCCCCCATCGGGAAGGTGGAGGTCTCGGTCAGACCCGGGGCCACGTTGGTCTCCAGGAAGGTGACGCGGCCGTCGGTCCCCACGATGACGTCGGTGCGGGACAGGTCCCGCAGCCCCAGGACGCGGTGCGCGGTCAGCGCCACCTCGGTGGCCTCGGCGACCGTGGCGGGGTCCAGGCGCGCCGGGCAGAAGAACTCGGTACGCCCGGCGGTGTAGCGGGCGGCGTAGTCGTACACCCCGCCGTCGGGCACGATCTCCACCGGCGGCAGCGCCACCGGCCCGTCGCCGGTGTCGAGGACGCCCACCGCCAGCTCGGTGCCCTGCACCTGCTCCTCGACCAGGGCCGAGTCGCTGTAGGCGAAGCACGACACCAGGGCCGCCGACAGCTCCTGCACCGAGCCGACCGGCGCCGCGCCGAACGCGGAGCCGCCCCGGTCGGGCTTGACGAACAGCGGCAGGCCCAGCCGGTCGGCGAGCCGGTCCATCAGCGCCGGGGCGCCCAGGTCGTGGAAGGCCGACTTGGGCAGGGCGGCGCCGCGCGGCACCCGCACGCCCTCGGCGGCCAGCAGCGCCTTGGCGGCGGGCTTGGAGTAGGCCAGGCGGCAGCCCCCCGGCCGGGCGCCCACGTAGGGCACCCCGACCAGTTCCAGGACCTCCCGGATGGCGCCGTCCTCGCCCGCGGCCCCGTGCAGGACGGGGAAGACCACCTGCGGCGGGTCCTGGACGAGGCGGTCCAGCAGGGTGGAGTCCACGTCGGCGACCTGGACCTCCACGCCGAGCCTGCGCAGCGCCTCGGCGACGCCGCGCCCGGAGTGGACGCTCACCTCGTGTTCGGGGGACAGGCCCCCGGCCAGGACGAGAACCCGGTCAAGGTCTGCCACGGCGCGGACCTCCTTCTGTGCTGCTGTCATGATGGGGTGCCCTCATGGGGTGTCAGGGCAGGTCCGGAGCGGGGGCCTGTGGGCCGTCGGTGCTCGGGGCCAGGGTGGTGCCGAACGTATCACGCAGGTCGATCTCACCCTCGATGGCTCCGACGAGGCGGCGCACTCCCTCACGGATCTGCTCGGGTGTGGGGTAGCAGAAGCTCAGGCGCATGTTGGCCCGGCCGCGTCCGTCGGCGTAGAAGCCGGTGCCGGGCACGTAGGCGACCCGTTCGGTGACGGCCCGGGGCAGCATGGCCTTGGCGTCGATGCCCTCGGGCAGGGTGGCCCAGACGAAGAATCCGCCCTGGGGGCGGGTCCAGGTGCAGCCCGCGGGCATCATCGCGGTCAGCGCGTTGAGCATCGCGTCGCGGCGTTCGCCGTACATGGTGTTGAACGACTTGATCTGCTCGCGCCAGGGGAAGGTGTTGAGGTAGCGGCGCACCACCAGCTGGTTGAAGGTGGAGTGGCTGAGCATCGCCGACTCGGCGGCCAGGACGAGCTTGGCGCGCACCGCGGCGGGGGCGAGCGCCCAGCCGATGCGCAGGCCCGGGGAGAGGGTCTTGGACAGCGATCCCAGGTAGATGACGTTGCCCTCGCTCTGGGAGTAGAGGGTGGGCTCGGGGTCGCCGTCGTAGCGCAGCAGGCCGTAGGGGTTGTCCTCGACGATGAGCACGTCGTGGCGTTCGCAGGCCTCGGTCACCCGCGCGCGCCGCTCGGCCGTCATGGTGATCCCGGCGGGGTTCTGGAAGTTGGGGACGGTGTAGAAGAACTTCACCGGCCGCCCGTCCAGCTCGGCGCGGACGAGCGCCTCCTCCAGCTCCTCGGGGATCACGCCCTGCTCGTCCATGCCGACGTGGCGGATGTCGGCCTGGAAGGCGGCGAAGGTGTTGATCGCGGTGACGTAGGTGGGGGCCTCGGTCAGCACGATGTCGCCCGGGTCGACGAAGACGCGGGTGATCAGGTCCAGGGCCTGCTGGGAGCCGACGGTGACGATGACGTCGTCGGGGCTGGCGGTGATGCCCTCCAGCGTCATGTAGTCGCAGAGCTGCTCGCGCAGTACGGGGTCGCCCTGGGCGGAACCGTACTGGAGGGCCGCCGCGCCCTCCTCCGAGACGACGTCCTTGACCAGTTCGCCGATCTGGTCCAGGGGCAGCGCCGCGACGTTGGGCATGCCCCCGGCGAGGGAGACCACCTCGGGGCGTGAGGCGACGGCGAAGAGTGCGCGGACCTCCGATGCGACCATGCCCTGTGCTCGGCGTGCGTAGCGGCCGACGTGCGGGTCGATACGCGAACCCTGTTGGCTGGGCTGCTGCTCTCGGTGGTCAGCGGACACGGTCCACCTCCGAAGGAAGGTCGTTCTGTGGGGCAGGGCGGGGAGCCGTCCGGGAACTCTCCGCGTTCCCGGGTTCGACGCCCTCGCCGTCCCCGCGGTTCACACCCCGTCCACGGGAGCGGGCGCGGTGCCCGGGCTCGCGGGTGGGGCGGTCGGGTGGGCTGGGTCGCGGGTGAACACGACCCGGTAAATGCACCGAGTCTAGCCCAGCCTCGGAGGACGGGCACGGAACGGGCCCCCGCGTGCTGTTCGCCACACCGGTCACACCCGCTCCCCTCGTCACGTCCCTTCCGGTGGACTACCCGTCCGCGTCGGGGTCCACGGGGGGTGGGGCGAGAACATGGGCCGCTCTTTATCCCTGCCATCGGCCGGTGCCCGCGGGGCGGAGGAGTTCGCGCGGGCCGCGGGGCGCGGTCTCCCGGAGAACCGTCCCGGTGGAGCCCTGTCCGCCCACCGGGACGGCGGCTCACCGTGGGAGGTATGGCGCGGGGGCGGGTCCCCCTGAACCCGCCCCCGCGCATCGGCACGCCCCGGGGAGCCGGGCTCCCGCGAGGGGCGTACCGTCGGCGCGATGGCCCCAGGGGGTTCCCCCGAATCCCCGTGGTCGGCCATCCGAGCCCGGTGGCGCCTCTGCGTTACTCTCCCCCGGAACCCCCCTCAAGGTCCCAAGGCCGTGGAAGCGCCACGCTTTCCGTCCGCGGTCCGCCGCCGGGCCCTCTCTTGCCCCGCGGCGGCCACCGACTCCGGGCCGCGCACGCACAGTCCATCGCACGCCGCACGACACGGCAACGGTTGCACTAGGTTGCGGTGCCATCGCGCAGAGCCATGGGACAGTCGCCGTCGCGGAGCGCGTCCCGCAGCGCGCGCACCCCGGGGGCCACCGACCCGGGCAGCAGGTCCACCGGCGAGGGGGGCGGCACCACCCGCACCCGCACCTCCCCGCTGAACCGGTAGGGGCGGCTCTGGATGATGCCGCCCAGACGGCGGCGCACGCGCGAGAGCTCGGCGCGCACCGTCACCACGTGCCCGCCCGCGCCGAACACGTCCTGGGACAGCTGCGCGCCGGTGCGTCCGCCCCGGTGCACGGCCAACAGCAGCAGCAGCTCCGCGTGGCGCGGGGTGAGCCGGTGCGCCCACTCCCCGCTGGGCCCGGCGACCACCATCCTGGGCGAGGGCCGGGTCAGGTCCAGGGTGACCGTGGAGGGCGCGCTCTCCGCCGCCGGACGCGGGCGCAGCAGCCATCCGCCGGGCAGGGGCTCCAGGGCGCACTCCCCCAGGGCGGGCAGCCAGGCGGTGCCGCTCTCGCGCTGTTTGGGCAGCAGCACCCTGCGGACCGGCTCCATGTGGACGGCGGCCGCGGTCCACCCGGCCTCGTCCACCACCAGCGCGCGCTCGCTCATCCCGGCCAGCAGGGGCGCGGCCACCGAGCGCAGCCGCTCCAGGTGGGTGTGGTGGAGGCTCTGCAGGTGCGCCTCGGCCAGCTGGGCCACCGCGCTGACCAGGGCGAGGGTGGAGGGGTGGATGGTGGAGACGGGGCCGGTGACGTCGACGGCGCCGAGCAGGCGGCCGTCACGGGGGTCGTGGATGGGGGCGCAGGCACAGGTGAGGGCGTGCAGGCTGCGCACGAAGTGCTCGGCGGAGTAGACCTGCACGGGCCGCCCCACGACCAGGGCGGTGCCGATGGCGTTGGTGCCGGTGCTGCCCTCGTTCCAGAAGGCCCCCTCGACGAGTCCGACGCGGTCGCCGAGGGCGCGGATGCGGTGGGAGCCGTCGCGCCACAGGATCTGCCCGGAGGCGTCGGTGACCAGCATGATGTGGTCGGCCTCGTCGGCGACCGAGACGAGGGAGCGGCGGATCAGCGGCAGGACCTCGGCGATCGGGGAGGCGTCCCGGTGCCGTTGGAGTTCGTCCAGGCGGACCATGCGGGGCGGCGGGGCGCTGTCGGGGTCGATCCCGAAGCGGCGCGTGCGGGACCAGGAGTCCTCGATGACCGGCCGCAGGGTGGCGGGCGCCGGACGCCCGGCGAGCGAGGCCTCGTGCACGCGCCGGAGCAGGCGGGCGTGCTCGCGGGCGTCGGCCCCGGCCGGCAGGGCCGTGTCCAGCGGCGGAAAAGACATGCGGTCCCCTGAGCTCGCGTTCGCAACGGCGTTCATCAATTTTCTCGGTTCGGCTTCGACAGGGTTGAGGGAACGGAAATATACACATCTTTCGGAGGCCGCTCTCGCTTCCGCTTCCGTTTCATCACCGGATTATGCCCCATCGCGCACCCCGGGGCGGACGGGGATGCCGTTGCCGCGGGGAAGCCGCAAACCCCGTGGCGCCCGCGCGTATCCGGCGCGGCGCCCGCGTCCGCTGCCGCCGAAAGGCCGTGGACGCGTCCTCGAAAAGGGGACCGGGATCGAACGGAACAGCGGAATTGCCGAAAACGGCCGGTAATGCCGCAACGGCACTTTCCCGGACACATGTCCGTGTCCCCGTGGGGGCCGGCTCCGGGGTCGCGTCGGGCCCGGGGCTGCGGAGCCCGGGTCAGTGCCGCCAGCGGGTGAGCGCGAACCACAGCCGCATGCGCTGCTCGGCGTCGGCCAGGTCCACGCCCAGGTCGCGCTCGATCCGCCCGATCCGGTAGCGGACGCTGTTGCGGTGGGCGCCCAGGTCGGCGGCGGCCCGGTCCCAGTTGCCGTGCCGGGTGAGCCAGACCCGCAGGGTGCGGCGCAGCAGGCGCGCGGAGTCGGTGTCCTCGGCCAGCGGTCCCAGGACGCGCCGGGCCAGGTCCTCGCCTCCCCCCGGCCCCAGGAGGGCGTCGAAGGGGTCGGCGGGCTCCTCCAGCAGCGGCCCGCCGACCGCGCGGGCGCGGGTGAGCAGGGCGGCGGCCCGGCGGTCCGCGGCGGCCAGCTCCGCCGGGTCCACCGGCCCGCTCAGCGCGCCGATCCAGCCGTGGTCGAGCAGCCGGTCCAGGTGGGCCCGGTGCGCGGCCTCGCCCCGGTCGGCGAGGACGGCGCGCAGGTCCTCGCCGGGGCCCGCGTCCAGCAGCCGGGTGCCCAGGGGCAGCGCGGCGGGGGCGGTGTGGCGGCCCCGCCCGGCGGGTCGGGCGCGCAGGACCCGGTAGGCGCCGGTCTCCGCCGACCCCGCGCAGGCGTCCGTCGGGGCGGTGAGTTCGGCCAGCAGCGGCACGGCCGCGCCGGTGAGCCCGCCGTCCAGGAGCAGGCCGGTGATCAGGCGGCCCGGGGCGGGCGGGGCGCCCCGGGAGGCGCGGGCGAGCAGGTCCAGCAGGGCGGTGGCGGTGCGCAGGACGGCCCGGTCGGTGACGCCCAGCGGCTCGGGGCGGCCGACCAGGACCACGCCGTGCTGCTGCGGCGGGGTGCCGACGGTGTGCAGGAAGACCTCGTCCCCCCGCACCCGGGCCTTGGCGCCGCGCGGACCGCGCGGCCGGGTGAGCCGGTCCGCGAGCCCGTGCAGTTCGGGGTCCAGCTCCGCCGGGGCGCCCGCCGTGCGGTGGGCACCGCCCGGCACGGCGGGCGACGGGCGGGCCAGGACCGCCCAGCCGCCCAGGGCGTCGGCCAGGACGCGCAGGACCCGGTCCACGGGGGCGTCGGCCGTGACGGCCAGGGCCAGGGCCTGGTGCGCCTCTCCCAGGCGGCGCAGGTCGCGCAGGTGCAGCTCTTGGAGTTCGGCGCCCACGGCCTGGCTGACGGCGGCGAAGGGTGTGGGGCGGGGCACCTCCACCAGGGGCAGCCCCCGTGCGCGGCACTGCTCGACCAGTCCGGCGGGGACGGTGTCGTGCACCGGGGTCACGCCGAAGCCGAGGGCGCTGACCCCCGCGCCGACCAGGGAGTCCACGTAGCCGCGCAGCCCGGCGGGGGCGGCGGGCAGGTTGACGCCCGCGGTGAGCAGCAGTTCGCCGCCGCGCAGGTAGGCGGCCGGATCGGCCAGCTCGCTGGCCACCGCCCAGCCGATCCCCGGGTCCCCGGCGGCCACGAGGGTGGTCAGCCCCAGATCGCCGCGGCCCACGACGGTGCTCAACGGGACCGTGTGGCCCTGCGCCCCGCTCTGTCCCGCCACCCCTGAACCCCCTTCGCGAACCGGCCCGCGTCCCCGCCCGGCCGGCCGGAGAGGACAGGTGCCCCCCGGGTGCCGCGTTCGGGCGCGCTGACCGTGTGCCCTGGATACCTCATCCAGTACAACGCACCTTTGTGGATGGTTCGTCCACTGGAGGAGACCGCGTCGACTGCCTAACCTGACCGGGGTTCGTGTGATCCGCCCCGACATGGCCGCCTTCGTTCCCCCGAGCCCCTCCGCCCGCGCCCGGAGTGTCCGGGCAGCCGCCGCGCGGCGGGACGGCCCCGGTCCGGCCGCAGGGGGGCCGAACGCGGGCGGCGCGACCGACGCGGGCCCGTACGCGCCCGCGGACCGTACCGAACACCGCACCGACGACGAGAAGGACACCCGTGAACGCACCGATCGGCCCCACCGACTCCAGCCTCGTACCGCGCTTCGCCGGACCGGCCACCTTCGCCCGGCTGCCCCGCATCGACCAGGTCGGGCACGCCGACATCGCCGTGGTCGGCGTCCCCTTCGACACCGGCGTGTCCTACCGCCCCGGCGCGCGCTTCGGCCCCTCGGCCATCCGCGAGGCCAGCCGCCTGCTGCGCCCCTACAACCCGGGCCTGGACGTGTCCCCGTTCGCCTCCGCGCAGGTGGTCGACGGCGGCGACATCGCGGTCAACCCCTTCTCGATCGGCGACGCGGTGGAGACCCTGGACCAGGGCGCCTCCGAGTTCGTGCGGGCGGGCACCCGCCTGGTCACCCTGGGCGGCGACCACACCATCGCGCTGCCCCTGCTGCGCTCGCTGTACCGCCAGCACGGGCCGATCGCCCTGCTGCACTTCGACGCCCACCTGGACACCTGGGACACCTACTTCGGCGAGCCCTACACCCACGGCACCCCGTTCCGCCGCGCCGTGGAGGAGGGGATCCTGGACACCGAGGCCCTGTGCCACGTGGGCACCCGCGGTCCGCTCTACGGCAAGAAGGACCTGGAGGAGGACCGCCGCTTCGGCTTCGGCATCGTCACCTCCGCCGACGTCATGCGCAGGGGCGTGGACGAGGTCGCCGACGCGCTGCGCCAGCGCATCGGGAACCGCCCGCTGTACGTGTCGGTGGACATCGACGTGCTCGACCCGGCGCACGCGCCCGGCACCGGCACTCCGGAGGCGGGCGGCCTGACCAGCCGCGAACTGCTGGAGATCCTGCGCGGACTGGCCTCCTGCAACCTGGTGGGCGCCGACGTGGTGGAGGTCGCCCCGGCCTACGACCACGCGCAGATCACCGCGACCGCCGCCTCGCACGTGGCCTACGACCTGGTCAGCGTCCTGGCGCTGAACCACCAGGGCTGAGTCCGCGCGCCGCGGCGGCGCCGACCCGCCCCGTCCGGGGCGCCGGGGGTCAGACCTCGGCGCCCTCGCGGCGGGCGCGCAGGTGGGCCCAGGTCAGGTCGGTGACGTGCCGGGCCATGGTCTCGGGGCTCTCCTCGGGGTGCTCCAGGAACCAGTCGGCGAAGGCGTCGGCGGTGCTGACCGCGATGCGCGCCAACAGCTGGGCCTCCTTGGGGTCGAGGTCGCCGTAGCCCTCGCGCGTGCACGCGGTGACGAGGTCGGCCACCTCGGCCGTCACGCGGTTCCGGAGCCGCGCGGACTCCCCGGCGAAGGGCTCGCCCCGCAGGTCCGCGTGCCGGTACAGCACGGTCCAGCTCGCGCGGTTGCCGGTGACGAAGACGAAGAAGGCGCGCATGCCCCGGTGCAGGGGGTCCTCCCCCGCCGGGGCGTGCGGATCGTGCGCCGCGGCGCGCACGGCCTCGATGAGCCGGTCGGTCTCACGGCGCACGCAGGCGGTGAAGATCCGTTCCTTGGAGCCCAGGTACTGGTACACGGTGGGCTTGGAGGTCCCGGCCGCCTCGGCGATCTCCTCGACGCTCACGGTGTGGTAGCCGCCGCGCGAGAACGCGGTGACGGCGGCGTCGATCATCTGCTCTTCCCTGAGCCGACGCGGGAGTCTGCGCTGTGTGCTCTTCACGCACTCAGACTTTATTGCGGCGGGGGCGCCCGGCCAGGGGCGGTGGTCCCCCGTACGCGGGCCCGCCCGCGGTCCGCGGCGGGCGCGCGTGCGTGACCTGTGGCGTTGGCCCGAGGGGCCCGTTTCGCGGTGGTATTTCCCACACCGGCCCGGCCCCGCGGCGGACCGCGCAGTGGCGGGTCCACGCATCGGCGGGCCCGGGCGCCCCTGCCCCGGGCATCCCTCACACGGGGGCGTCGCGCAACACCAGGGTGCAGCACTTGGCGCCGCCCCCGGCCCGGCGCAGCTCGTCCAGCTCCACGGGGTGGACGGCGTAGCCCAGGGACCGCAGGCGGTCGGCCAGGGCGGTGGCCTCCGCCGCGATGACGACGTTGCGGCCGTCGCACACGGCGTTGAGGCCGAGCACGGCGGCGTCCTCCTCGGTGGCCAGGAGCGCGTCCGGGAAGAGCGAGCGCAGCACCCGCTGGCTTCCGGCCGAGAAGGCACCGGGGTAGTAGGCGACCTGGTCCCCGGAGAGGGTGAACAGCGCGGTGTCCAGGTGGTAGAAGCGCGGGTCGGTCAGCTGGAGGGTGACGACGGGGCGGCCCAGGAAGCGCTCGGCCTCCTGGTGCGCGGCGGCCTCGGTCCGAAACCCCGTGGCGGCCAGGACCACCTCGTCCAGGGTGAGGAAGTCGCCCTCGCCCTCGTTGACGTGCTTGGGCTCGCGGGTCTCGGTGTAGCCCGCCTGGCGGAACCAGTCGAGGTAGGCCGGGCCCTCGGGGGTGCGCTCGGCGCTGGCGAAGCGCGCCCCGTAGACCCTGCCGTCCACGACCAGCGCCCCGTTGGCGGCGAAGACCATGTCGGGCAGGCCGTCGACGGGCGCGATCTCGCTGACGCGGTGCCCCAGGGAGAGGTAGAGGTCGCGCAGCCCCTCCCACTGCCGGATGGCGCGTGCGCGGTCGACGCCCGCCGCCGGGTCCATCCAGGGGTTGATCGCGTACTCGACCGCGAAGTAGGTGGGGCGGCACATGAGGTAGTGCCGCGGAACCGCTGCCGGACCGACCGGTCGAGCCATGGGACCTCCCGTACACCGCGCGGGACACTGGGCGGCCCCGGTGGCGCGTGGGTTCACGGCGCCGCGGGTCCGCACGGACGAAAGGGGACATACCCCTCTGCGGCGCGAGTGCAACGCGGCGCGGCCCTTCCGGGAGGGCCGCGCCGCGCCGGGTCAGGCCGGGGAGCAGGCCGCGCCGTTGAGGGCGAAGCCGGTCGGCGCACCGGAGTCGCCGGTGTGCGTGGCCTGGTAGCCGATGCCCACACTGGCGCCGGGGGCGATGACGGCGTTGTAGGAGGCGTTGGCGGCGGTGACCGCGCCCTGGCGCGGACCGTAGGAGGCGTTCCAGCCCGAGGTGATGGTCTGGCCCGCGGGCAGGGTGAAGTCCAGGGACCAGCCGTCGACGGGCTCGGTGCCGGTGTTGGTGATGGTCAGCGAGGCGGTCAGGCCGGTGTTCCAGGCGTTGGCGGTGACGGCGACGGCGCAGTCCCCGTCACCGGGCTCGGGGTCCGGACCGGGGCCGGGACCTGTGTCCTGGTCGAGGCCGAAGAAGGTGATGGCGCGGGCCGCCATGCCGTTGGCCATGAGGTTGTGGCCCACGCCCCGCATGCTGACGGCCTCCACCGGGGCCCGGTCGCCGGTGGCGCCGTAGCGGGTGCGGGTCCAGCCGGGCTGGGGCTGGTCGGTGGCCGCCGGGGTCTGGCCGAGGCCGTGGACGTCGGTCCACTGTTCGATCTCCTCGGTGAAGTTGGCGTAGCGCAGGACGTCGTCCTCGGTCCCGTGCCACAGCTGCATGCGCGGACGCGGTCCGGTGTAGCCGGGGTAGGAGTCGCGGACCAGGTCGCCCCACTCCTGCGGGGTGCGGTCGATCGTGCCGGTGGAGCAGGCGTTGTTCCAGCCGGAGCCGTCGGTGGTGGCGAAGCAGCCGAAGGGCACACCGCTGAAGGCGGCTCCCGCCGCGAACACGTCGGGGTAGTTGGCCAGCATGACGTTGGTCATCATGGCGCCGGAGGAGACGCCGGTGACGAACACGCGCTCGGCGTCGGCGTCGTGGGCGTCGACGACGTGGGCGACCATCGAGCGGATGCCGACCGGGTCACTGCCGCCGCCCCGGGTCAGCGCCTCGGGCGAGGACACGTCGAAGCACTGGCTGCTGCGCGTGACGGAGGGATAGACGACGATGAACCCGTACCGGTCGGCCAGCGAGGCGAACTCGGTGTTGGCGTGGAAGACGGGTCCGGTTCCGGTGCACCAGTGCTGGGCGACCAGGACCGGGGGATCGTCGGTGACGCTGTCCGGCACGTACAGGTACATGCGCAGACCGCTGGGGTTGGGGCCGAAGTCCTCGACCTCGGCCAGGGCGGCGGCCGAGGCCGGGGGCGCGGCGAACAGGAGTGCGGCCAGCATGGGCAGGACGGCGGCGGCGAGCGCGCCGACCGCCCTGCTGACGGGGCGGGTGCGGGTGTGGGTCACGTGCGGGGCCTTCCCGACGGCGGGGGGTGGGGGGACACTGCGCCGCCCGCGTGCGCACCGGTCGCCCCCACGGGCCGTTCCCGGTGGGCGCGGACTCCGCGTGCGGCGCTCCGGTCCCGGTGGCGGCCCGGTCGGCGGCGGACGGACGCCCGACCGGCGGGTTCGGCCGACGGCGGGGGCACAGGGCGCTCCGGCGGGGTCGCCGCCTGTGTTGGGAGCGCTCCCAACACTGTCCGTCCGCACGGGGTATCCGTCAACCCCGGTAAGCCCCCTCGCGAAGGGCCGCCGCCGGGCCGGGCCGGGACGTGCGCGGGACACGCGCTGGTGGCGGGGCTCCGGCCCGGACCCCGCGGGGCGTCCGGGGCACTCCGTCCTGGAACCGGGCCCCTCGCGGCGGCGAGGGGCCCGGTTCGGCGCGGTCCTCAGCGGCGGGCTTCGGCGCCGTTCAGCCCCACGGCCTCCTCCAGCTGCTCCCGGCTCATCTTCGACCGGCCCGGCACGTCCAGCTCCGAGGCCCGCTGGAGCAGTTCGCGCTTGGTGGCCCTGCCCTCGCCGCGCCGCTCGGCCCGGGCACCGCGCGCTCCGGCGCCCCGGGGCTCGCGCGCACTCCCGGCCCCCTCCGCCCCGGTGGACGCGCGCGGGCCGCGCGACCGCGCGCCCCGGGTGCGCTGGGCGGGCAGGCTCTGGCGCAGGGCCTCGCCGAGGCCGTCCGCGTCCTCGGGGGGCACGGCCTGCTCGGGCCGGTGGGTGAACGTCCTGCCCCGGGCCTTGGCGCGCACCAGTTCGGTCAGGCGCTGGCCGTAGCTGTCGGAGTAGTCCTCGGGGTCCCACTCGATCGACAGGGACCTGACCAGCTCGCGGGCCAGTTCGAGTTCGCTCTTGGCCAGTGCGGCGTGGGCCACGGGCGGCATCACGTCGTCGGGTTCGCGGACCTCGTCGGGCCACCACAGGGTGGAGGCCGACAGTACGCCCCGGTTCGGTTCGATCAGGACGGGGTACTCGCGGTCGCGCAGGACGATGGTGGCCACGCCCGTGCGGCGGGTCTGCTCCAGGGCCGTGTACAGCAGCTGGTAGGCCTTGGCGTCGGCCGCTGCCCTGGGCGCGACGTAGTAGGTGGAGGCGTACCACAGCGCGTCGACGGCTCCCTGGGACAGGAAGCCGGTCAGCTCCATGGTGCGCGAGCCGTGCGGGAGGATCTCCTCCAGCTCCTCCGGTTCCAGGACCACGTACTCGTCCTCGACCCCCGTGCGGGCCCCGCGCACGACGTCCTCGCCGGCGACCTCCTCACCCGTGCGCTCGTTGACGCGGACGTAGCGGATGCGGTCGGCCGTGCCCCGCTCGAACTGGTGCAGCACGGGCCCCCTGCGCTCGCGCGCGCTGTAGAGGCGCACGCCGACGGGCACCCTGCCGAACATGAGGGTTCCCACCCAGACCGGATTGACCATGACCCCCTCCTCTGCCCCCATCATTACCGTTACCAGGCAAAATGTCGGTCGACAACGGCAAAGGACCCCCAAGGCGGGAAGGACCGCGGCCATCGGTGGGAACACGGGTCCGCACGCCCCGGATCCTTGACCGACCGGTCGGTATTGCTACTGTCGCCGCAGTCCGTGATTGGAGCCTCCCATGAGTACGACCGTCAGGGCCGCCGTCTTCTCCGAGCGCGGCGCCCCTCCCCGGATCCGCGACCTGGTCCTGCCCGACCCCGGCCCCGGCCAGGTGCGGGTGCGCCTGGCCGCGGCCGGTGTGTGCCACTCCGACCTGTCCCTGTCCAACGGCACCCTGGCGCAGAAGTGGCCCGCCGTGCTGGGCCACGAGGGCGCCGGAACCGTCGACGCCGTCGGCGGGGGCGTCACGGAGGTGGTCCCCGGCCAGCAGGTGATCCTGAACTGGGCCCCCTCCTGCCGCGAGTGCTGGTTCTGCCGCCAGGGCGAGCCGCACCTGTGCGAGCACGCGCTGGACCGCACCGCGCTGCCCTACGCCGAGCTCGCCGACGGCACGCCCGTCTACCCCGGCCTGGGCTGCGGCGCGTTCGCCGAGGCCACCGTGGTGCCCGCCTCCGCCGTCGTGCCGCTGCCCGACGGGATCGACCCGGCGGTGGCCGCCGTGCTGGGCTGCGCGGTGCTCACCGGCTGGGGCGCGGTCAACAACTCCGCGGGCGTGCGCGAGGGCCAGTCCGCCGTGGTGCTGGGCCTGGGCGGGGTGGGCCTGTCGGTGCTCCAGGCCGCGCGTCTGGCCGGGGCCGACCCGGTGGTCGCGGTGGACGTCTCCCCCGCCAAGGAGGAGCTGGCCCGTTCACTGGGCGCCACCGAGTTCCTGCTCGCCGACGAGACCCTGGTCAGGGCCGTGCGCGCGCTGACGGGCAGGCGCGGGGCCGACCACGCCTTCGAGGTGGTGGGGTCGGCGAAGGCGGTGCGCTCGGCCTGGGACGTGACCCGGCGCGGCGGCACGGTCACGGTGGTGGGCGTGGGCAGGGCGGACGACGAGGTGTCCTTCAACGCGCTGGAGCTGTTCCACCAGGCGCGCACGCTGCGCGGGTGCGTGTACGGCTCCAGCGACCCGGAGCGCGACGTCCCGCTCATCGCCGAGCGGGTGCGGTCGGGGGAGCTGAAGCTGGCGGCGATGGTCACCGACGAGATCCCGCTCGAAGGCGTGCCCGAGGCCTTCGAGCGCATGGCCCGGGGCCGGGGCGGCCGGTCGCTGGTGCGCTTCGGAGGCTGAACACGGCGGGCTCCGGCGTCGCCGCCCGCGCGCGTCGCCGCCGGAGCCCGGGGTGCGCGGCCCGTCCCGGTCAGCGCCCGGACCGGGAGGGTTTGTCACCTTCTGACAAATCCTGTGGCGCACGACACACCTTGCCCTTGCCGCGCCGCCGCGGCGGCGGCACAGTCGTCACCATCGCGCACACCGTGCCCCGGGCACGGCCGACCCGAAGGGAACAGCATGGGGAGTAGCGGAGACGACCGCGCCGACGTCATCGTCGTCGGCGCCGGGCTCGCGGGCCTGACCGCGGCCGCCGAACTGGCCGACGCGGGCAGGAGCGTGCTCCTGCTGGACCAGGAGCCCGAGCAGTCCCTGGGCGGCCAGGCGTTCTGGTCCTTCGGCGGGCTGTTCCTCGTGGACTCCCCCGAGCAGCGGCGCATGGGCATCAGGGACTCCGCCGCGCTGGCCATGCAGGACTGGACGGGCACGGCGGGGTTCGACCGCCCCGAGGACGCCTGGCCCCGCCGGTGGGCCGAGGCCTACGTGGACTTCGCCGCCGGGGAGAAGCGCTCCTGGCTGCACCGGCAGGGGATACGGTTCTTCCCCCTCGTGGGCTGGGCCGAGCGCGGCGGCTACCTGGCCGACGGCCACGGCAACTCCGTGCCCCGGTTCCACATCACCTGGGGCACCGGCCCGGGCGTGGTCGCGCCGTTCGAGCGGCGGGTGCGCGCGGCGGCCGAGCGCGGCCTGGTCTCGCTGCGCTTCCGCCACCGGGTGGACGAACTGGTGGTCACGGGCGGGACGGTCACCGGCGTGCGCGGCGCGGTCCTGGCCCCCAGTGACGCCAGGCGGGGCGAGGCCAGCGGCCGCGAGGCGGTGGGCGACTTCGAGTTCTCCGCCCAGGCGGTGATCGTCACCTCCGGCGGGATCGGCGCCAACCACGACCTGGTGCGCCGCAACTGGCCCGAGCGCCTGGGCACCCCTCCCGAGCACATGCTCTCGGGGGTGCCCGAGCACGTGGACGGGCGCATGCTGGCCATCACCGAACGGGCGGGCGGGCGGATCGTCAACCCCGACCGCATGTGGCACTACACCGAGGGCATCCAGAACTGGGATCCCGTCTGGGCCCGGCACGGCATCCGCATCCTGCCGGGGCCCTCCTCGCTGTGGCTGGACGCGACCGGCAAACGGCTGCCCGCGCCCTACTTCCCCGGGTTCGACACCCTGGGCACCCTGGAGCACATCATGCGCAGCGGCCACGAGTACACGTGGTTCGTGCTCTCGCAGAGGATCATCGAGAAGGAGTTCGCCCTGTCGGGGTCGGAGCAGAACCCCGACCTGACCGGCAAGGACCTCGGGCTCGTCCTCAAGCGGGTGCTGCCGGGCGCGCCGGGGCCGGTGGAGGCCTTCAAGCGCAACGGCGCGGACTTCGCCGTCGCCGACCGGCTGCCCGAGCTGATCCGGAGGATGAGGGAGATCGCGGGCGACGACGTGCTCGACGCCGACACCGTCACCCGCGAGGTGGTGGCCCGCGACCGGGAGATGGTCAACACCTTCACCAAGGACCTCCAGGTGACGGCGATCCACGGGGCGCGCAACTACCGGGGCGACCGCCTGGCCCGGGTGGCGTCCCCGCACCAGATCCTGGACCCCAAGGCGGGCCCGCTGATCGCGGTGCGCCTGCACGTGCTCACCCGCAAGTCCCTGGGCGGCCTGCACACCGACCTGGACGCCCGCGTGCTGCGCGCGGACGGCACGCCGCTGCCGGGGGTGTACGCCGCGGGCGAGGTCGCGGGGTTCGGCGGCGGAGGGGTGCACGGCTACCGGGCGCTGGAGGGCACCTTCCTGGGCGGCTGCCTGTTCTCGGGCCGCACGGCCGGTCGGGCCGCCGCGGCGGCGCTGGGCTAGCGCGCGCCCCTCCCCGGGCCGTCGTCCCCGCCAGGGGCCCGCGCGCGGCGGCGCGGCCCGGGGCAGACGTCCTGGGGGTCAGCGCGCCGGACGCCGGGCGTACGCCGGTCCGGGCGCCCCGCGACCCGGACCGGCCGCTCCGGCGGCGCCGTCACTTCCCCGGACCGTCCTCCTGCTCGGGCTCCGGCTGCTCCGGCTCGGGTCTGCGCGGTCGGCCTCGGCGGGGGATGGCCCCCGCCTCCTTGGGCATCCGCCCCGCGTCGTCCAGCGCGCGGCGCAGCAGGAACTCGATCTGGGCGTTGGTGCTGCGCAGCTCCTGCCCGGCCCACCGCGCGAGCGCGTCGTGGACGGCGGGGTCGAGCCGCAGCAGCACCTTCTTGCGCTCGGGCACTGCCACCTCACGCGGTCACTGGTACAGGGTTCCGGCGTTGACGACGGGGCTGGCGGGGCGGTCGGAGCACAGCACCACGAGCAGGTTGCTGACCATGGCGGCCTTGCGCTCCTCGTCCAGTTCGACCACGCCCTCCTCCGACAGGCGGACGAGTGCGCGGTCGACCATGCCCACGGCCCCCTCCACGATCTCCTGGCGGGCGGCGATCAGCGCGCTGGCCTGCTGGCGCTGGAGCATGGCCTGGGCGACCTCGGAGGCGTAGGCCAGGTGGGTGAAGCGCGTCTCCACGATCCGCACCCCCGCCGCCTCGACCCGCTCGCCGACCTCCCGGGACAGCTGCTCGGTGATGAGGTCGGCGCTGCCGCGCAGGGAGCGGCTGGTGTCGGTGTCGTAGGAGTCGTAGGGGTAGTTGCCCGCGATGTGGCGCACGGCGGCCTCGGTCTGGATGGAGACGAACTCCACGAAGTCGTCCACCTCGAAGGAGGCGCGGGCGGTGTCCTCCACCTGCCAGACGATGACGGCGGCGATCTCGATGGGACTGCCGGAGGCGTCGTTGACCTTCATCACCGAGGTCTCGTGGTTGCGGATGCGGGTGGAGACGCCCTTGCGGACGGTGAAGGGGTTGACCCAGCGCAGGCCGTCGGTGCGGACGCTGCCGACGTAGCGGCCGAAGAGCTGGACGACCTTGGCCTCGTTGGGCGCGACCATCTCCAGCCCGATGAAGAACAGGAAGCCGACCACGGCGAGGACGACGCCGACGGCCACCAGGGGCACGGGCAGTCCGACGATGGGCGACAGCGCGACGGCGACGCCGAGGAGGAAGAGCAGGATGCTGACCACCGCCATCACCATGCCGTTGACGCTGGCGGCGGGGTGTTCTCGGTACTGGGGCGCCGGGGTGGGGACCTGGCCGGTAGCGGTCATCTGAGGTTTCCGTTCTCTTCTGGGTGATGACGCGAGCATAGCATTGTGATATCACTTTTAAAAGACATCCGGCCCGCCAGGGCCCCGAACCGAAGGAGGCGTGGACGCGATGAGCGCCGACACCCCCCGCCTGCGCCCACCCCGCCACCGGGTGGACGGACGCGCCGTCCGCTGGTGGACCACCCGGTCCCTGGCCGTGACGGTCGTCCTCACCGCGATCCCCGTGGTGCCCGCGATCATCTGGGAACCGCCGCGCGCGTGGTTCCTGGCCGCCGCCGCGGTGGTCGGCGGTATCGGACTACTGATCACCGCGGTCATGCCGCGGTGGCGCTACCGCGTCCACCGCTGGGAGGTCACCGACACGGCCGTCTACACCTCCAGCGGCTGGCTCTGGCAGGAGTGGCGCGTGGCCCCGATGTCGCGCATCCAGACCGTGGACACCGCCCGCGGCCCCCTCCAGCGGGCGTTCGGGCTCTCCAGCGTCACCGTGACCACCGCCTCCGCCGCGGGCCCGATCGAGATCACCGGCCTGGACCACGAACTGGCCACGCGCGTGGCCGACCAGCTCACCGACACCACCCAGGCGACCCCGGGGGACGCGACATGAGCGACGGACACCGCCCCGGCCCCGAGGAGTCCCCTCCGGTGCCCGGGCAGAGCGAACCACCCGCCCCGCGTGAAGGCGCCCCGGCCGGACCGGTCGGCGCGGTGCCGGGCCCCGCCCCGGCGGGCGCCGCGGCTCCCGCCGGGCAGCCCTTCTCCTCTCCCGCCGGGGATCCCGCCGCCTTCGCGGAACCCGTTCCCGCCGAGGAGACCCCCGCCACCGACTGGCAGCGGCTGCACCCGCTCAGCGTGTGGGCGAGCGCCGTCGTCGTCGGGCTGCTCCTCGTCCCGAGCGCGATCGTGGTCACCGTCGTGCTGGTGGTGGTCGGACAGCCCCTGTGGGCCCTGCTCCCGGTCCCCGCCGCCCTGGCGTTCACCGCGCTCATGACCTACCTCGACCTGCTGCGCCTGCGCGCGACCCGTTACCGGGTCACCGACGAGCGCATGGAGGTGCGCTCGGGCATCGTCGCCAAGTCCTACCGGTCCATCCCCCGCGAGCGTGTGCGCAGCGTCGACGTGGCGGCGCCGATCTACGTGCGGATCTTCGGACTGTGCTCGGTCACGGTCGGCACCGGCGAGCAGGTCGGGGCCGGGTCCGACCAGCTCCAGCTGCTCTACGTCACCGCGGGGCAGGGCGAGTGGCTGCGCCGCGACCTGCTGCGCCGGGGCGCGCCCGCCGCCGGCGCCGTGTCCGGTACCAGTGGGGCCGCCGAGGACGGCGCGGGCGAGGACGGCGAGACCGAACTGGCCCGCCTCGACCGCCGCTGGTTCGCCTACGCCCCGGCGACCACCGCGACCCTGGGCGTGGGCCTGGGCGCCATCGCCGGTCTGCTGGGCCTGAACGCCCAGACCGGCGGCGTGGGGTGGGACTGGCTCTCCGAGCGGGCCGACCTGCCCAGCGCGGAGGAGATGTCCTCGTTCGTGATGGGGCAGATCCTGATCGTGGTGCCCCTGACGCTGCTGGGTCTGCTGGTGTCCGGTGTGGTGGTCCTGACCGCCGTGGCCGTGGAGACCTGGTGGAACTACCGCCTCACCCGGGAGGCCGACGGGACCGTGCGGCTGCGCCGCGGCCTGCTGACCAGCGTGTCGCTGTCGGTGGAGGGGCGCCGCCTCAACGGGGTGACGCTGCACGAGCCGTACGTGCTGCGGCTGTCGGGCGGGGCGGACGTGCGCGCGGTGGCCACCGGGCTGGCCGCGGCCGACGACCAGAAGACCAGTGCCAGGAGCCGCCTGTCCCCGGCCATGCCGCGGGAGCGGGCCCGGAGGCTGGCCGCCGACCTGATGGGCACGCCGGACTCGCCCCTGGACGTGGCGCTGGCCGTGCACCCCCGGGCCGCGCTGCGCCGCCGCTTCACGCGGGCCGCCGTGGTCGCCGTGCTGGGCGCGGTGCTCTCCGGCGCCCTGGCCTGGTTGCACACGCTGATCGCCGAGGCCTGGTGGGACGTGGTGCACGAGGTGGAGCGGGAGATCATCCCGGTACCGCTGGCCACGAGCACGGTGGAGGTCACGCCGAGCTGGGCGTGGGCGGTGCCGGCGGCGGCGATCGCGGCGGCGGCGTTCTGGTACGCCGTGGGCTCCTACCGGGGACTGGGCCACGGGCTGCACCCGCGCTACCTGGTGGTGCGCAAGGGGATGGCGGTGCGCGACACGGTGACCCTGGAGCGGTCGGCGGTGATCGGCTGGCGGATCAACCGCTCGCCGTTCCAGCGCAGGCTGGGCCTGGCCGACGTGGCCGCCACGACGGCGGCGGGGCAGGGGATGTACGCGGCCAGGGACGTGGGGCTGGGCCAGGGCCTGGCCTGGGCGGACGAGGCCGTCCCCGAACTGCTGGCGCCCTTCCTGGTGCGCGACGGGCAGCAGGACGAGGGCGGACGGGGCGTCGAGGGCGGTGGGTCCCGCCCCTGAAGCGGAGGTCTCGCGCGGGCCGCGGTCCCGGTCGCCCTCCCCCGGTGCGGGGCGGGGACCGGGACCCGGTCACGGGAGTTCGGGCACCGTGTTGCGGATCGGGTCGCCGTCGACCCGCAGACCGCTGGTGTGCGTGAGCGCCATCTCCAGGAGGGGGTAGATCTCGAACACGCGCCCCATGCCCAGCGCCTCCAGCACGCGCGCGGCGATGGGCGCGGGCTCGGCCAGGACCACGTGCCGCCCCTCGCGGGTGAGGCTCTTGTAGACCGCGACCAGGGCGCTGACGCCGCTCGCGTCGAAGAAGTCGAGCCCGGACATGTCCACCACCAGGCAGTCGCACCGTGAGGCGTGCGCGGCCTGGAGCAGCCGATCGCGCACGCGGTCGGCGGTGGCGAGGTCGACCTCGCCGTGGACGGGCACCACCGTCACACCCGTACAGGGGAAACGCTCCTGGGCAGAGAACCGGGCATTCCTCGCCACTCGGGCCACCTCTCACCGGACGTAACCTTTCCACTACGCAACCGCGTACGAGATCGTAACCTCTCCAGAGAGACCGTGGGAGCTTTTCGTGAGAAAAACCCGCGAAAACTCGCTGATGTGACCGCAGGGACAGTCCCGTGTCACCCCGTCCGGCGGGCGGCGGGACGCACCGCGCGCGACCGCGGCTCCGACCCCTCACTTCTCCTCTCGGACACTCCGGGCACGCCCCCGCGCGTGGCCTTCCGGGCCCGAGTGCGGTAGAAGCGGTACAGGTGGCACCCCCGAGTGCCCGCGCCCACGGGCCGGGCCCGGGGCCGACCCCAGGGACAGCCCACGAGAAGGGAGGGAGCGGCGGGCCCCGGCCGACGGCCGCAGCGTTCCGCCGCGCACCCGATGACCGAAACCGCCGACACCCAGCCCGGCTGGTTCTCCCCCGAGGAGCTGGAGAGCATCCGCGGCCGCATGCCCGTCCTCTACGTCCAGGCGGTTCCCGTACGGGTGGACGAGGTGGGCCAGGTGACCCATGTCGGCCTGCTCATGCGGGCCGCGCCCGACGGCAGCTTCCACCGCTCGGTGGTCTCGGGCCGCGTGCTCTACCACGAGCGGATCCGCGACGCCCTCCTGCGCCACCTGGAGAAGGACCTGGGCCCGGTGGCCCTGCCGCGCGTCCCCGTCTCCCCGCAGCCGTTCACGGTGGCCGAGTACTTCCCCACGCCGGGGGTCACCCCGTTCCACGACGCCCGCCAGCACGCGGTGGCGATGGCCTACATCGTCCCGGTCTCGGGCGACTGCCAGCCCCGCCAGGACGCCCTGGACCTGGTGTGGTTCACCCCGGAGGAGGCGGTCGGCGCGCACCTGCGCGAGGAGATGACGGGCGGCCAGGACGTGCTGGTGCGCCAGGCGCTGGCCCACGTGGGCCACGTCCCCTGACCGGGACCTCCGGGCCCGCCGGGGCCGCCCGCCCCGGCGGGCCCGGCGGAGGCCGCCCCGCACGGTCCAGGGCCCGACCGCCGGGACGGCCGCCGTCCCGGCGGGGTCCCGGGCCCGACACGGCCGACGGGACGGACCCGGACACCGCCCCGGCGCGGGGCGCCCCGGGGTGCGTAGGCTCGTTCCATGTCCGAACCGCTCGTCGCCGACGCCCTCGCCCTGGCCGCCGCCACCGACGGCCCCCGCCGCCGCGTACTCGGCCTGGTCGGCGCCCCCGCCGCCGGGAAGTCCACGCTCGCCCGCCACCTGGTGGCCGGGGTCAACGGCGCGCTGGGCCCGGGCACGGCCGGGTACCTGCCCATGGACGGCTTCCACCTGTCCAACGCCCAGCTCGACCGGCTGGGTCGGCGCGACCGCAAGGGCGCGCCGGACACCTTCGACGCGCACGGGTACGCGGCCCTGGTGCGCCGCCTGCTCGCCGAGACCGACCACCCCGTCTACGTGCCCGACTACGACCGCGTGCTGCACGAACCCGTCGCCGCGCGGCACGTGATCGAGCCGCACACACGGCTGGTCGTGACCGAGGGCAACTACCTGGCGGGCGACGAGGAGCCCTGGGCCGGGCTGCGCGGGCTGTTCGCCCAGCTGTGGTACGTGGAGGCCGAGGACGACCTGCGCGAGCGCAGGCTGCACCGGCGCCAGCTCGCGGGCGGGGCGACCGAGGAGGCCGCCCGGGAGTGGGTGGAGCGCAGCGACCGCCCCAACGGGGAGCTGGTCAAGCGCTTCCGGGGCAACTGCACGCGGGTGGTGCGCCCGGGTCCTCTTCCCGAAGGCTGAGACCCGCCCGCGCGCCGTCCCGGGAGCCCGGCCCGGCCCACCGGTCGCGGTGTGCGGATCACCACCGCCGCCGCCCGCGACCGGGCCCGGGGGGCGCGGAGTCAGGGGAGGCGAAGGCCCGTGTGCGCGCGGGTTCCACGCTTCCGGACCCGCGGAAACCCCCAGACGGACACAGAGAACGCATATGTCCACATGGTGAGACAAATGTTTCATACAGTGGCGGGCGGGGCTAGCATCCAGCCATCCGCACCCACTGACCTGGAAAGAAGTCCCATGACGGACGTCGCCCCACGTGCACCAGAAGAGGCCGAGCCACCGGCCAATCCCAAGAGGAAGGTCCTCACGGCCAGCCTCGTGGGGACGTCCATCGAGTTCTACGACTTCTACATCTACGCGACGGCCGCGGTCCTGGTCTTCCCCGCGCTGTTCTTCCCCGAGGGCGACATGCTGGCGGCGCGGCTGCAGTCGCTGGCCACCTTCGCCATCGCCTTCGTCGCCCGCCCCATCGGCTCCTGGGTGTTCGGCCACTTCGGCGACCGCGTCGGGCGCAAGGCCACCCTGGTGGCGTCGCTGCTGACCATGGGCATCGCCACCGTCGGCATCGGCCTGCTGCCCACCTACGCCCAGGTGGGCGTCCTGGCCCCGCTGCTGCTGGCGGTGTGCCGCTTCGGCCAGGGCCTGGGACTGGGCGGGGAGTGGGGCGGCGCGGCCCTGCTGGCCACCGAGAACGCCCCTCCCGGAAGGCGCGGCTTCTACGGCTCGTTCCCGCAGCTGGGCGCGCCGATCGGGTTCTTCCTCGCCAACGGCGTGTTCCTGCTCCTGAGCCAGTTCATGAGCGACGCGACCTTCCTGGCCTGGGGCTGGCGCGTGCCGTTCCTGCTCTCGACCCTGCTGATCGTGATCGGCCTGTGGGTCCGCCTGACCCTGCACGAGACCCCGGCCTTCGCCAAGATCCTCGCCTCGGGCGAGCGGGTCAAGTCGCCGATGGTCGAGGTGTTCCGCACCAACTGGCCCGCCGTGGTGCTGGGCACGCTGATCATGCTCGCCACCTACGTGCTGTTCTACCTGATGACCGTGTTCTCCCTGGGCTTTGGCACCGACCCGGTGGCGGGCCTGGGCTACGACCGGTCGCAGTTCCTGGTGTTCCTGCTGGTGGGCGTGGTGTTCTTCGGGGTGTTCACCCCCGTCGCGGGCCTGCTCGCCGACCGGTTCGGCCGCAAGCCGGTCCTGGTCTGGGTCACCGTCGCGATCATCGTCTTCGGCTTCGCCATGGGCCCGCTGATGGGCGGCGGCGGCACGGTCGGCGTGCTGGCCTTCCTCATCGTGGGGCTGAGCCTGATGGGCCTGACCTTCGGCCCGATGGCCTCCGTGCTGCCGGAGCTGTTCCCGACCAAGGTGCGCTACACCGGCGCCTCGGTGGCCTACAACCTGGCGGGTCTGCTGGGCGCCTCGTTCGCCCCCTACATCGCGACGTGGCTGGCGGGCACCCTGGGACTGAACTGGGTCGGCGGCTACCTGGTCCTGGTCGGCGCGATCACCCTGGTGGCTCTGCTGGTCAGCCGTGAGACGCGCGACGACTCCCTGGACGACACCCCGGTGCGGGTGACCGGCCGCTAGGGCGCACCACCCCCGGGATACGGGCCGGGCGAGCACATGCCGCCCGGCCCGTTCCCGTCCTCACACGATCCGGTGCGGCAGCTCCCGGCCCCGGACGAAGGCCTCCACCGCGGCCGCCCACACCCGTCGGCGCCGTTCCTGGCACTCGCGGGTGTTGGCGGCGAACCGGGAGCTGAGCACCAGGCTGTCCAGCGGCGGGTAGGGGTTGCGCTCGCCGACCAGGTCCAGCCCCGCGCCCCGCAGGCGCCCCGCGCGCAGCGCCTCCGTCAGCGCCCCGGAGTCGATGACCTCGTTGGGCGAAATGCTCACCAGGACCGCCGAGGGCTTCATCAGTGCGAGTTCGGCCGCGCCCAGCAGGCCGTGGGTGGCGGCGTCCAGCGGCAGGGTGAGGAAGACCACGTCGGACACCGCCAGGAGCTCGTCCAGCTCCACCTGGACCGAGCCCTCGGCCCGGCGCGGACTGCGGTTGGCGTGGACGGCCGCCATGCCCAGGCCGCGCACCATGCGCGCCACCCGTGCGCCGATGCCGCCCATGCCGACGATCCCCGCGGTGCCGCCCGCGAGCTCCATCCCCTGCTCCCCCGCGCACAGCAGGTCGCCCGACCGGACGCGGGCGTGGACGGGCACGATCCTCTTGGCCACGGCCATCATCAGCGCGACGGCGTGCTCGGCCACCGCCGCGCCGGTGTACCCGGCGGTGTTGCACACGGCCACGCCGCGCTCGCGGCAGTACTCCAGGTCCACGTACTCCACGGCCGTGGTGGTGGCCACGACCAGCTCCAGCTCGGGCAGCAGGCGCAGGCTCTCCGCGCCCAGGTCCGCGTAGGTGGTGACCAGGACCCGCGTGTCCGGGCGGTGCCGGAACTCCTCGGCCGGGTCCAGGCCGCCGTCGGCGGTCTGGACCCAGTGCGCCTCCAGCGCGTCGGACAGGTGGTCCAGGGTGTCGGTGGGAAGGGGGTGCCGGTCGTTGAGCACGAGACAGCGGACGGGCCGGGTCAAACCGTTCCTCCAGGGGTGGTGGGGTGCGCGGCCGCGGCTCGGGCCTGGGCGCCGCCGCCGACCGGGTGTTCAGGGCCGGGGAGCCGACGCATCGTCCAGGACCTCCCCGACCTCCTTGTAGCGCTTCCAGGCCAGGCCGCGCAGGAACTCCTCGGCCCCCTCGCCGTGGGCCTCCCAGACGTCGGGGGCCCACTCCTGTTCCAGGTTGCGCCGGCCGGTGAGGGGATACAGGTGCTGGAAGGGCGGCGGCGGAGGCATCTCCGCCGCCACGCGCTCGGCCAGGGAGGCCAGACGCGGGCGGTCCACCTCCCCGACCAGGGCCAGGGCCTCGGCCAGGTCGGTGTTGCCGCCGCCCAGGCCGTACCCGCGGAGGGAGCCGTCCACGAGGTCGAAGCCCGCCTCCAACGCGATCCGGGAGTTGGCGACGGCGTGGCCGAGGTTGTCGTGGCCGTGGAAGCCCGCCAGGCCGGGCCAGGCGGCCCGCACCCCGGCGAAGAGCTCGGCGGCGTGCTCGGGCAGCAGCGCGCCGCGCGAGTCGGCCAGGTAGAGCCAGTCGGCGACGCCCGCCCGCGCGGCGCGCTCGGCCGCCTCGGCCAGTTCCCCGGGTTCGTAGGCGGTGACGCTGATGAGGTTGAGCGAGCAGGTGACGCCGGTGGCGCGGACGGCCTCGGCCGCGGCGAGCACGTGGTCCAGCCTCTCCACGAGGCAGGTCAGGCGGACCACGTCGAGCACCTCGGCGCGGGGCCGCAGCAGGGCGGCGACCTCGTCCGGGCTCCTGCCGTTCACACCGAGCATGGCGACGACGCGGGCCGGTCCGGCGTCCTCGCCGACCTGGCGCAGCAGGTCGGGCGTGCACCGGAGCGTGGGTGCGCGCCCGGGGTCGTCGCTGATGTAGCCGACCTCCACGTAGGGCACGCCCACCTCGCCCAGGACCTTGGTGTGCTCGCGCACGGTGGCGTCGGTGAAGCGCCAGTCGTTGAGGTAGCCGCCGTCGCGCAGGGTGACGTCCAGGATCCGGGGTCGCCGGGGTTCGGCGTCGGTGTGTCGAGCGGGCACGTCATGCCTCCTGACAGGCGCCGGACATTCACCCTAAGTAAGTTGACCGATACCCAGGGGAATCAAACATCCCGTCCCGACCGGGAACGCCCCGGGCCGCCCCCTCCGGCCCGGGAGGGGCCTTTCGGCTGTTTGCGCTGGTCGTCCCGGGGGGTAGTCGGGGAGCGGGGACCTTCGCCGACGACGCGCGGGCCGCGTCCCCGGGCCCGCGAACCGCGCCGACGGCGGAGGGAGGACACGGGGGCACTCTTCTCGGGGGAGCTAGCGATGGCTGGATCAGAGGGCGCCGACCGGATGAAACCGCCGCCGGTGTCGGTCACGGGACCGGTCGCGCCGCCGGAGCAGCGGGGGCCGTCCGACGAGTACGCGGGGACCGACCGCCTCGCCGACGAGCAGGAGCTGTTGGAGGGCGCCGACATCATCGAGGGCGACGACGGGGCCAGCTTCACCGTCCTGGAGCGCCAGACCTGCTTCAACCTGCTGGCCACGCGCGGCATCGGGCGTGTGGCCTTCACCATCGAGGGGGACGCGGCGCCCACGGTCCTGCCGGTGAACTACACGATGGTCGACGGCGGCATCGTGTTCCGCTCCACGCTGGCCGGGGCCATCATGCGCCACGCGCGCGGGTACGCCGCCTTCCAGG
The DNA here is from genome assembly GCF_004217075.1 of Nocardiopsis sp. CNZ308. Classification (NCBI taxonomy): domain Bacteria; kingdom Bacillati; phylum Actinomycetota; class Actinomycetes; order Streptosporangiales; family Nocardiopsidaceae; genus Nocardiopsis; species Nocardiopsis sp. CNZ308. Next base: position 6,093,989 of record NZ_SHKJ01000001.1, read on the forward strand.
TGGACAGCCTCGACGAGGAGCGCCGCGAGGGGTGGAGCGTGCTGGCCAGCGGGCCGTGCGCGTGGATCCGCGACGCCGCCGAGCTGGCGCGCCTGCCGCGGGGCGGCCTGCCCCGGCCCTGGGCCGAGGGGGAGCGCGACCAGGTCCTGAGGATCACGCCCGGCAGGCTGAGCGGACGGCGGATCCACCGGCGCTGACCCGGCCGAGCCGACCCGAGGGGTTCGGGGGCCGCCACAGGACCTGACGGGCACCGGGCCGGGCCCGGAACCCGCCGCCGCGCGGCCCCGCGCGGCGGTCAGTCGGCGGGGCGGTGCAGCAGGAACGCCCCGGCGTAGGCGGGCCGGTCCGCGCGCTGGGCGTCGGTGGCCACGTACTCGTCCAGGACGGCGACGATGCGGCGGTCCAGTTCCGCCACCTCCTCGTCGGACAGGTGCAGCACGAAGCGCGCGTAGACGCGCACCGACTCCGGTCCGGCCTCGCGCAGCTCCTGCTGGAAGGCCTCCACCGGCGCGGCGGCCGAGCCGGTGTCGGTGTCCAGAAGGGGCCCGTCCAGCCACCAGGTCTCCCCGGTGGCCCGGTAGGGCTTCTCCAGCGCGCCGCTGGCCCCGGTGCGCACGGACCCGGGCAGCAGCAGGCCCGCGTCCACGAGCTGGCGGACGTGGTAGAGGACCGTGCCCGGGGTGACCTCCAGACGGTCGGCCAGCTCCTTGTTGGTGAGCTCCCGGGTCAGGCAGAGCCGCAGGATGCGCACCCGCAGCGGGTGGGCCAGGGCCTTGGCCTCCTGGACCGTGGCCGGTCGTCGCGTGCGCGGACGGGGCGCGGCCCCGCTCTGTTCCGGTTCTGCCATGGCCCGAGGGTAACAACGGTCGGACCGCGGTCGAGCTCCGCGAAATCGATTGAGCTTTCTCAATCGATCTGCCATTCTCGATCGCATGACGGACGACACCCCCCTGCACGCCGCTCCCCCGCCGACGCCGCGCCCCGCGCCGATGGGCACCGCCTTCTGGAACCTGTGGACCTCCTCCGCCCTGTCCAACCTCGCCGACGGCGTCCTGAAGACGGCGCTGCCGCTGGTGGCGCTGCGCTTCACCGACTCCCCCACCCTCATCGCCGGGGTGACGTTCGCGCTGACCCTCCCGTGGCTCTTCTTCGCGCTCCCGGCGGGCGCCCTGGCCGACCGGCTCGACCGGCGCCGGACGATGCTCGGCGCCAACCTCGCCCGGGCGCTGCTGCTCGGCGTCCTGGCGCTGTCCCTGGCCCTGGACCTGGGCTCGGTCTGGCTGCTGTACGCGGTGGCGCTGTGCGTCGGGGTCACCGAGACCCTCTACGACACCTCGGCCCAGTCGATCCTGCCGCAGGTGGTCGGCCGCGACCGGCTCCCCCGGGCCAACGGGCGGCTGCACGCCGCCGAACTGACCGCGAACCAGTTCCTCGGGCCTCCCCTGGGCGGCCTGCTGGTGGCGGTGGGCACGGCGGCGGCCTTCACCGCTCCGGCGGCGCTGTGGCTGGTCGCGGTGGGCGCGCTGCTGCTGGTGCGCGGCCGGTTCCGGACCGCGCGGGCCGCGCCCGCCACCCTGCGCGCCGACATCGCCGAGGGGCTGCGCTTCCTGTGGCGCGACCGGATCCTGCGCTCGTTCGCGGCGATGGTGGGCGCCAGCAACTTCGCCAGCAACGCGGCCTTCACCGTCTTCGTGCTCTTCGCGGTGGGGCCGGACTCGCCCATGGGCCTGTCCGAGCCCGCCTACGGCCTGCTCATGACCGCCGTCGCCGCGGGCAGCGTGGTGGGCGCCCTGTGCGCCGGACGGATCGAGCGGCTGCTGGGACGCACCCGGGCGCTGCGGGCCTGCGTGCTGACCTTCGCCGTGCTCGTGGGCCTGCCCGCGGTGACCGCCGACCCCGCCCTGGTGGCGGCGGGCTTCTTCACGGGCGGGCTGGGGATCGCGGTGTGGAACGTGGTCACGGTGTCGCTGCGCCAGCGGATCACCCCCGACCCCCTGCTCGGCCGGGTGAACAGCGCCTACCGGCTGCTGGCCTGGGGCACCATGCCGCTGGGCGCCGCCACGGGCGGCCTCCTCGCGGAGTTCCTCGGCCTGACCTGGGTTTTCGCCTCCATGGGGCTGCTGTGTCTGGGACTGCTCGCCGGGCTGGCCAGGTTGGACGACGCGGCCCTGGCCGCAGCGGAGCACCGGGCCGACGAGGGCCGGCAAGCCCCCGGGGACCGGTGAAAACCGGTGGACTCCCCCGCCCGCGCGGTGGAGCATGGGGGACCTTGACTTCCTCTCCTGCCTGAAGGCTGGAGATTGCGGAACCGCCTACCGGTGGTTCGAGGCCGGGGCCTCGTCACGGGTCGCCCCGTGGCCTTCCTGCTTCGTCGCCGGTCGCCCCGTCCGGGAGGACTCCCGTTGAGGTCTCACACCAGCTCCACAGGCAACGACCGCCAGCCCGGCGGCTTCGAGATTGAGCGCCGCGTTCACATCCCGGTCATGGGCCACCCCACAACCGGGGCACGTCCACGTCCGTACACGCAGCGGCAACGACGTGTGCACGTACCCGCACCCGGGGGTCGAGCACAACTTGGAAGAGGGGAAGAACCGGTCCACCACGACCAGATCGCGTCCGTACCAGGCGCACTTGTACTCCAGCATGCTGCGCAGCTCACGCCAGGACGCGTCCGAGATCGCCCCGGCCAGCCTCCTGTTCTTGACCAGGTTGCGCACGGCCAGGTCCTCGATCACGACCGCTTGGTTCTCGCGGACCAGTCGAGTAGAGAGCTTGTGCAGGAAATCCCGACGCCGGTCGGTGATGCGGGCGTGCACCCGCGCCACCTTGCGCCGCGCCTTGGCTCGGTTGGCCGAACCGGGCTGTTTGCGGGCCAGCGCTCGCTGCGCCCGGGTCAGCTTCGCTCGGTCTCGTCGCTCGTGGCGGGGGTTGGCTACCTTCTCCCCGGTCGACAAGGTCACCACGGAGGTGATTCCGGCGTCGACGCCGACCGCGTTGTTAACAGCCGGGGCCGATGTGATGGTGTCCTCGCACAGCAGGGACACGAACCAGCGTCCGGCCGCGTCCCGCGACACCGTGACCGTGGACGGCCGTGCCCCTTCGGGCAGGGGCCGCGACCACACGATGTCCAGCGGTTCGGCCATCTTGGCCAGGGTCAACTGCCCGTCGCGGTAGCGGAACCCCGACCGGGTGTACTCCGCCGAGGCCCGCGACGTCTTCTTCGACTTGAACCGCGGATACCGCGCACGCTTGTCGAAGAAGTTACGGAAGGCCGTGTGCAGGTGGCGCAGCGTCTGCTGGAGCGGGACGCAGGAGACCTCGGTGAGGAAGGCCAGCTCCTCGGTCCTCTTCCACGCGGTCAGCGCCGCGGAGGAGTCGGTGTAGGAGAGCCCCCGCTGTTGGGTGTTCCAGGCGGCGGTGTGTTCGGCCAGGGCGCGGTTGTAGACCAGGCGCACGCACCCGAACGTGCGCGACAGCTCAGCCGCCTGCGCATCGGTCGGGTAGAAGCGGTACCGAAACGCCCGCTTCACGCTCTTGCTGGTCATGGCACACACCGTAGCGACCGCCCTGCGATCGGGTGAGGGAAATCTAACAGAAGGTGACAGGAAGGAGAGGGCGTTTCCTCCGCGTCCTGAAGGACGGGGTATCCACGCCCAACAAACAGATGACCCCACCCGAGGAAGAGGTGCTGGAGGGCGGCAACGTCGCCGGCCAGGTGGTGCGCGTGGGACGGACCGTGCGCAAACCGTGGCGGCGCTCCTCCCCTTCCGTGCTGCTCCTGCTCACGTACCTGCGTGAGTGCGGCTACGAGGCGTCCCCTCCCGCGGTCGGCAGGGACGAGCGGGGCCGCCAGGTGCTCGGGTACGTGCCGGGGACGATGGCGGACCGGATGGCGCCGATGACGGAGGAGGAACTGCGTCGGCTGGGCGGGACGATCCGCCGCCTCCACGACCTGACCGCCGCGTACCGGCCCCGGGAGGAACCGGTGTGGGAGGTGCCCATCCCGCACGAGCGCGAGGAGCTCGTCTGCCACAACGACCTGGCGCCGTGGAACCTGGTGCGCGACGGCGACGACTGGACCTTCATCGACTGGGACTGCGCCGGTCCGGGCACGCGCATGGGCGACCTCGGGTACGCCGCGCACGGGTTCGTGCCGCTGCACGGGGGCGGGGACCCCCGGCGCGACGCGCGGCGGCTGCGCGCCCTGGCCGACGGGTACGGGTGCGACGGGGTCCAGCGCCGTGAGCTGCCCGACGCGGCCCTGGGGCGCGTGCGCGGCATGTACGACCTGCTGACGGAGGGCGCGCGGACGGGTGAGCAGCCGTGGGCGCGCCTGCACGCGGAGGGGCACGCCGACCACTGGGGACCGGCGTCGGAGTACGTCGAGCGCAACCGCCGGATGTGGCGGGAGGCGCTGCTGCGCTGACGGAGGCCTCGCACCACCAGCCGCCCCCGCGGACGCGACGCCCGCGGACCTGCCCATGCCTTCCGCCCGGGCACCACCCTCAGCGGACGTGGTGTACGGGCCCTATCCCGCCCTCCGCCCCGCCCCGTGGACGCGAGCGCACCCCGGCGCCCTCCGGGACGCGGCGGGCGCACGGGTGCACCGGGCCCGCCGGAGTCGGGACCGGGACGTCGGGGCTAGGACGCGCTCCACACGAAGGCCGCCGAGATCGGGTGGCCCCGGAACCTCTCCCACCTGGGCTTGGCCGCCACCCAGGTGTCGTCCACGGTGCCCTCCGCCATCTCGGCCAGCCGCCACCCCGCGGCCGAGGCGGCGCGGACGTGGTCGCTGATGAGGTGGACGTGGGTGGCGATGGCGATGTCCTCGCCGGAGGCGTCGGTGTAGTGGGTCGGCATCCCCGAGACCATCGAGAACTGCGGGTGGTAGGCGACCAGCACGCACGTCCCCCCGGGCCGGACGAGCCGCCGGGCCTCGGCGTAGAAGGGCGCCAGGTCCGGCAGGTGCTCGTCGATCAGGGAGGCGATGACCAGGTCGTAGGCGGCGCCGGGCAGACCCGTGTCGCGCACGTCGCCCCGGGTGAGGCTGTCGTGGGCGCCGCGCCTCTCGGCCAGCGCCAGCATGCCGGAGCTGAGGTCGACGCCGTCCACGCGCCCGGCCCCGCGGCCGCGCAGCCACGAACCGGTGCGGCCGGTACCGCAGCCCAGGTCGGCGGCGCGGGCGACCGCCGACCAGTCGGGGACGGTGAGGCCGTCCAGGAGGGCCAGGTCCATGGCGTCCAGGACGGAGTCCTCGTAGGTGCCGGACCAGCCGTCGTAGCCGGTGGTCACGTCAACGGTGCGGTAGTGGCGGGTGTCGAAGTCCGCGAAGTCGGGCATGGGGGCGAGTATGGCGTGGTCGGCCCGGTCGGGGCGAACCCTTTTCGGGCGGGCCCGCCGCCGGGAAAACCGGTTGCCGCCGCCGCGGGAGTGCTCCTAGGTTGGTCGCCATGTGCTGCTTCCAGGCGATCATCAGCCGGGCCCACGCCTGGCCGGTGAGCTGCCACACCCACGTCGTCCGGCCCCGGTCCCCGCACCTGGGCCGGTAGTCCGCCGCCCCGGCCGCCGAGAACCCCGCCCGCGGGGTCCGTCCGGCCCGCCGGGAGCCCCGCCCCTCCCTCCGCCTCGCGCACGCGTCCCCCACCGCGTGTCCGGGCGGCGCGGGGAGGGGTGCGCCGTCCGCCGCCGTTGGCGCGGGCGCGCCCACGCGCGCCCGCACGGCGGTCGGCCCGGCGACGACCACGGACGGCACCTCCTCCTTCCCGTGTGACCCTCCGGTCCAGGCACAGTCGCGTCCCTTCTTCCCTCGGACGGGCTGCCCGGACCTCCTTTCGCGTTGTCGCCCGCCGTGTGGCGCGCCCGTCCGTGCCGCCCGTCCTCGTCGGCCGCCGCAGGGTGGCTGGAACGGACCTTCCGTGGCACGTACCGAACGCTCACGTCGCACGGGTGCCGGTGGCAACCGGCGCCGCTTCTCCCAGAACTTCCTCGCCGATCCGGGCGCGGCCCGCCGCGTGGTGGCGGTGTCCGGGATCGGCCCGGCCGACCTGGTGGTGGAGGTGGGGCCGGGTGAGGGCGCCCTCACCCGCTTCCTGGCCCCGGCCGCCCGCCGCGTCCTGGCCTACGAGATCGACCCGCGCCTGGCCGAACGGCTCTCCGCGCGCTACCGCGACCCCGCGAGCGGGGTGCGGGTGGTGCGGGCCGACTTCACGCGGGTGCGCCCGCCTCGGGGCGAGTTCCACCTGGTGGGCAACATCCCCTACGCGCGCACCGCGGACATCGTGCGCTGGTGCCTGGACGCGCGGGGCCTGGCCTCCGCCACCCTCGTCACCCAGCTGGAGTACGCGCGCAAGCGCACCGGCGGGTTCGGGCGGTGGAGCCGGTTGACGGTGCTGACCTGGCCGGAGTGGTCGTGGTCGCTGGCCGGGCGGATCGACCGGCAGCGGTTCCGGCCGGTGCCCCGGGTGGATTCGGGCATCCTGGTGCTGCGCAGGCGCCGGACGCCCCTGGTGGAACCGGGGCGGATGAACGGCTACCGGCGCCTGGTCGAGCTGGGGTTCGGGGGCGCGGGCGGATCGCTGGGCGCGTCGCTGCGCCGCGCCCGCCCCGCCCGGCGGGTGGACCGGGCGCTGGCCCGGGCCGGGGTCGCGCCGAATGTCCCCGTCGGGCACGTGGACCCGGGGCAGTGGCTGGAGGTCTTCCGGGCTCTGGAGGACTGAGCCCGCGCGTCGCGCGACCGCCGCACGCACGCCCGTCCTCGTCGGGAGGACGGGCGCGTTTCGCCCTATTCTGGGCGCATGCGCGCTCCTCTTCTCCCCCTGTCCCTCGCCCTCGTCCTGTCCGCGCTCGGCTGCGCGGCGCAGGAGTCGTCGGGGGCCTTCGACGAGTCGTACCGCGTCGCCCACCCCGTCGGCGCCTACGAGCACGAGTTCCGCGGGGAGGCCGACGTCGTCTACACCGTGGACGACGTCTCCTTCCCCGGGGACGGGCGCGCGGACTTCACCCTGGAGGTGGAGGTGCCGGACCTGGGTCGGGTGCTCGGTTTCGGCGAGTTCGAGACCATGTGCGAGGCGGGCGGAGCCGAGACGGCCGCCGAGGGCGAGATCACCCTCGGCGAGACCGAGGCGGGCTCCTACGCGTTCCCGATGGCGTGCGACGTCGCGCCCGGGAGCGAAGAGCTGAGGATCGTCGTCCGCCACGACGGCGAGGAGATGGTGTTCACCGGGCCGGTCGGCTGACCGGCCCGGGCGCCCTCAGCCCAGGAAGTCCAGGAGGGCGGCGGTCAGCTCGGCCGGCGCGTCCTCCTGGACGAGGTGCCCGGCCCCGGGCAGGACGCGCAGACGCGCCCCGGGGATCGCGGCGGCGAGCCGTCGGCCGCGGTCCAGGGGAAGCCAGGTGTCCTCCTGGCCCCACACCACCAGCACCGGCAGGTCGAGGTCGGCGTAGGCGTCCTCGACCTCGGCGGTGTGGCGCTCGTCCGCCTGCGCGATCTGCCGGTAGAACGCGGGCTGGCCGTCCGCGCCCAGCCAGGGGCGCACGAGCGCGTCCAGGACGTCGCCGCGGGGTTCGCGGTGCGCGGCGGAGGAGACGTAGGCGCGCACCAGGGCCTCGTGCAGGTGCGGGGGCAGCGCGGCGAACACGCCGGCGTTGGCGTTGACGAGGCGGAAGAAGTCGCTGCCCCAGGGGCGGACGCTGACCGCGTCGACCAGGGCGAGGCGGTCGTAGGCCGCCCCGTCCAGGACGGCCGAGCGCAGGGCCACGGCACCGCCGAAGTCGTGCGCCACCACGGCGGGGCGCTCCAGCCCCCAGTGGTCGAGCAGGGCGGTGAACGCGGCCTGCTGGGCGGCCAGCGACACGTCCTGCCCCTCGTGCTTGGCCGAGGCCCCGTAGCCGGGCATGTCCCACACGTGGACGGTGTACCGGGCGCTCAGGGCGCGGGCGACGTGGCGCCAGACGTGGGAGGAGAAGGGCGTGCCGTGCAGCAGCACGACCGGGTCCCCGTCACCGAACCGGGCCCAGCGCACGGTTCCGTTGGGCGCCTCGAAGCCCCGGTCGAGTGTCCAGGCGTCTCCGCTCATGTTCTGCCTTTCCGTCACGGGGTCGCGGGCCGTACCGAGGGTAGGGCGCCGCGGTGACGTTCCGGTGCTCCCGGGCGGGCCCGCGCGCGGGAGCGCGCCACCGCGCCCCGCCCGGGCGGCTACACCCTCAGGACGGCGAAGCACTCCCCCGGCACGGTGACGGTGGTCCCCGCGGTCCTGGGCTCGCCGTTGGCGAGCAGGAGTTCGCGCGGGGCCGCGTCCAGCTCCACCTCGGCGCCGTCGGCGTCCAGGTTGCACACCACGCGCAGGCTTCCCCGGACCAGGACGAGCTGGCGTCCGCCGCCGCCCACCTCGACCGAGGAGCGGTCCAGGCGCGGGTCGGACAGCTCCGGTTCCACGCGCCGCAGGGCGATGAGCGCCCGGTAGGTGTCCAGGACCAGCCCGTGCGGTTCGCGTCCGGGCTGGGACCAGTCCAGGACGGCGCCGTCGCGGGTGGCCGGGTCCATGGGGTCGGGGATCTCCTCCTCGGCCCACCCCAGCGCGGCGAACTCGCGGCGGCGACCCTCGCGCACGCCCCTGACCAGGTCGGGGTCGGTGAAGGAGGCGAAGAACGGCCAGGGCGTGGTGGCCGCCCACTCCTCCCCCATGAAGACCATGGGGGTGTAGGGGGAGCACAGCACCAGCGCGGCGCCGCAGGCGAGCAGGCCCGGGGAGAGGTGTTCGCCCATGCGGTCGCCCCGGGCCCGGTTGCCGATCTGGTCGTGGGTGCTCAGGTAGGCCAGGAAGCGGCTGCCGGGGACGCGCGCGGTGTCCACGGGCGCGCCGTGGACGCGGCCTCGGAAGCTGGAGCGGGTGCCCGCGTGCCAGAACGCGCGGGTGAGCGCGGCGGGCAGCGCCCCGGGGTCGGCGAAGTCGGCGTAGTAGCCGTGCGTCTCCCCGGTGAGGGCGACGTGCAGGGCGTGGTGCAGGTCGTCGGACCACTGGGCGGTCATGCCCAGGCCGCCCGCCTCGCGGGGCAGGACGGTGCGGGGGTCGTTGCGGTCGGACTCGGCGACCAGGGACAGCGGCCGGTTGAGGGCGGTGGCGAGGGCGTCCACCTCCTCGGCGAGTTCGGCCAGCAGCGGGGTGGCGCGGTCGTCGCGCAGGGCGTGCACGGCGTCCAGGCGCAGTCCGTCCAGGTGGTAGTGGCGCAGCCAGTCCAGGGCGTTGTCCAGGACCGTGCGGCGGACCGGGTCGGAGTCGGGGCCGTCCAGGTTGAGGGAGGGGCCCCAGGCGTTCTCGCCGCAGAAGTAGGGGCCGAAGCGGGGCATGTAGGCGCCCGAGGGGCCGAGGTGGTTGTAGACCACGTCGAGCAGGACGGCCAGGCCGCGGCGGTGGCAGGCGTCGACGAGGGCCTTCAGGGCGTCGGGGCCTCCGTAGGGGTCGTGGACGGCCGCCCACAGGACGCCGTCGTAACCCCAGCCGTGGGTGCCGTCGAAGGCGTTGACCGGCATGAGTTCGACGTGGGTGACGCCGAGGTCGACCAGGTGGTCGAGGTGGTCGGCGATGGCGGCGAGGGTGCCCCGGGGGGTGAAGGTGCCCACGTGGAGTTCGTAGACGACGCCGCCCGCGAGGGGGCGCCCGGTCCAGTCGGCGTCGGTCCAGGCGAAGGCGGCGTGGTCGTGGACGCGGCTGGGGCCGTGGACGCCGTGGGGCTGGTGGAGCGAGCGGGGGTCGGGCAGGGGCTGGGGGTCGTCGTCCAGGAGGTAGGCGTACTCGGTGCCGGGCCCGGCGTCCTCGACGCGGACGCGCCACCAGCCGTCGTCGTCGCGCCGCATGGCGACGTCGCGTTCCCCCGTGCCTCCGCGGCCCGGCGTGCCGCCGTGCTCCCCGGTGCCGTACAGGCGCAGGCGGACGCGTTCGCGGTGGGGCGCCCACACGGCGAAGTCGCCGCGGACGCCGACCCCCGCGACGGCGGGGCGGGCGAGGGCGTCGGATGTGGTCGGGGTGGTCTGGGCTTCGCTCACGGGGGGTGGTCTACCCGGCTTGCGCGCCCGCCATCCGCGGCTGCCGGTGTTGCCCGGACCTGCCCATTTCGGCCGCCGCGTCCCTGACGGCGGGCCCGGGGAGACCTCCTCCGACCGACCCTCCCCTGACCGGCCGCTCCCCCGGTCCCGGGAGCTCGCTCCCGGCGGGACTCTCCCGTGAGGGCCCCGCTCAGCGGAGCGGACGGTAGAGGTGCAGGCGCACCGACGCCGTGACGGCCGCGGGTTCGGGCAGGGCGGCGATGCGGGCGCGCAGGTCCCCGGCGTCGATGTGGCGGGCGCTGGGCCCCATGCCGACGACGGTCGCGGCGTCGGCGTGGTCCAGGTCCATGGTGAAGCGCAGGTCCTCGGCCCCGGCGGGGGCGAAGTGCCCGTGCAGCGAGTCGGCGAGGCGCTCGTCCTTGCGCGGGTCCACCTCCAGCAGGCCCAGCGGTCCGCGCAGTTCGGCGAGGTGGTCGGCGGCGGGGACGAGGACCAGCAGTACCCCGTCGGCGCGCAGGACGCGGTGGAACTCGGCGGCGTTGCGCGGTGCGAACACGTTGAGCAGGGCGTCCGCGGAGCCGTCGCGCAGCGGCAGGCCCCGCCAGGCGTCGGCGGTCACGGCGCCGCCGCGCTCGTGCGCCCTGGCCGCCTTGCGCGCGGCGAACTTGGAGGCGTCGGCGGTCAGCCCCACGGCGTCGGGCAGGGCCTCCAGCACCCGGGTCAGGTGGTGCCCGGTCCCGCCGCCGATGTCGGCGACCAGCGGGGCGGGCGCGGTGAGTTCGCGGGCCAGGGCGGCGGCCAGCGCGGCGGAGATCGGGGCGTGGTGCCCGGCCTCCTGGAACCGGAGGCGGTCGGCGACCATCTCCCGGCTGTCACCGGTCCCGGGCGGCGTGGCCCCGGTGAGCAGGCTCGCGTACCCCTCCTTGGCCACGTTGAAGCTGTGCCCCGCGCCGCAGGAGAGCCCGCGCTCGCCCGGGTCGAGCCCGCGTCCGCAGGAGGGGCAGGCCAGGGCCGCCGCGACGGCCGCGGGCATGCGCAGCCTGGGGCCGGTGGTGTGTGGGGTGTCGGTACGCGCCATGATCGCGGCAAGCCTACCCGCGCTCCGGAGAGGCCGGGGCGCAGCGGAGCGACGCCCCGGTTCTCCTCCGGTGCGCCTCCCCGACCGCTCCGCGCCGCTGTGCGGTGAGGACCGCCTCCGGACGGCGCCCCTCACTCCCGGGTCAGGACCGCCACCGGGTACCGGTCGAGGACCTCGGCCAGGTGAGCCAGGCTGGGACCGTCGGCGCTGTCGGGCGCCACGGCCCGGCCCGTGAGCCGGTCGGTCCACGTCCCCGGCCCCGAGGGCAGCGCCACGACCGTGTCCGCCCAGCCCCCCGCGTCGGCCAGCCCGATGGGCAGCCGGGTGGCGACCACCGCCAGGTCGGGCCGGTCGGCTCCGGCCGAGGTCCGCGCGAAGGCCAGGGCGTGGTCCCGGGCCGGGCCGGAGGCGGTGAGCGGCAGGTACCCCCGGGGGCGCAGCTCGCGGCGCGCGCGCAGGCACGCGCGGACCAGGTGGAGCTTGGCCGCGCCGGTGGCGTCCACCGGCGGGCGCCAGCCGTCCTCGATCCGGGTCAGCAGGTCCGCGCGGGCCTGGTGGTCCACGGGCCTGCGGTTGTCGGGGTCCACCAGGGACAGGTCCCACAGCTCGGTGCCCTGGTACAGGTCCGGGACGCCCGGGCCCAGCAGTTGCACGGCCTTCTGTCCCAGGGAGTTGCTCCACCCGGCCCCGCGCACCGACTCCACCACGGAGACCACCTCCCCGCGCAGGGCCCTGTCGCCCAGCACCCGCGCGGGCCAGGAGCGGACGCGGTCCTCGAAGTCGGGGTCCGGCTCGGTCCAGGAGGTGCCCAGCCGCGCCTCGCGGGCGGCCTTGAGCAAGTAGTCGGCCAGGCGCTCCTCCCCGATGGGCCAGGCGCCGACCAGGGTCTGCCACCCCAGGAGGTTGAGCGCGGGTTCGGGCAGGGCGCACCGCCCGGTCCAGCGGCGCACGGCCTCGGCGAAGGGTTCGGCCACCTCCGACAGGGCGGCCAGGCGGGCGCGCACGTCCTCGGAGCGCTTGGTGTCGTGCGTGGACAGGGTGGTCATGGTGTGCGGCCGGGCGGCCTCGCGGCGGGCCGCGCCGTCGTGGAACTCGCGCGGCGTGACGGCGAAGTCGGCGGGGTCCCCGCCCACCTCGTTGAGGGCGACGAACCTGGTGGTGCGGTAGAAGGCCGTGTTCTCGGTGCCCATGGCCACGACCATCCCGCTGGTCTGCTGGATGCGCCGTGCGGCCTCGCCCCGGGGGTCGCGGCGCACCCGCATGTCGAGGGCCTCCAGGTCGTGGGCCAGGTCGGGGCGGCGCCCCATGGCGGTCTCCACCGCCCGGGCCCAGTCGCGCTCGCCCTCGGGCAGGTAGGAGCGGTACACGTCGAAGGCGCACAGCAGCTCGGCCACGGCCTCCTCGCGGCGGCGCACCGCCTCGGGCGAGGGCACCTCCCGCCCCCGTTCCGGCCGGGGCGGCAGCAGGGCGGCGATCCGCCGCACCTCGGCGCGCAGCAGCACGGTTGCGGCGTGGCGCCGGGCGCGCAGGTCGGCCTCGGCGACGTCCACCTCCACCCCCTGGTCGAGGGCGAGGGTGGTGAGGTCGGCCTCACCGGAGGGGTCGACGAACACGCCGCAGAGCTCGCGCAGGGCGTCGTACCCGGTGGTCCCGGCGACCGGCCAGGACTGCGGCAGGTCCTCGCCGGGGGCGAGGATCTTCTCCACCACGACCCAGCCGCCGAAGCGCTCGGCGAGGCGGCGCAGGTAGCCGCCGGGGTCGGTGAGCCCGTCCACGTGGTCCACCCGCAGACCGTCGAGCTGGCCGAGCTCGGCCCAGCGCAGGATCTCGGCGTGGGTGGCGTCGAAGACCCCCGTGTCCTCCACCCGCACGGCGGCCAGTTCGCTGACGTCGAAGAACCGGCGGTAGGTGAGTTCGCCGTCGCCGCGCCGCCAGGACACCAGCCGGTAGTGCTGGCGCTCGTGCACCGCCTCGACGGAGTCGCCGGGTTCGTGGGTGCCCGGGGCCAGCGGGTAGCGCTTGTCGTGGTAGGCCAGGCAGCCGTCGGCGAGGACGAGGTCGGCCAGGGCGGCCCGTCCGCCGTCGCCGTCGTCGCCCAGCACCGGGATGAGCAGGGGTCCGGCGTCGAAGTCGATGTCGAAGCAGCGCGCGTACACCGAGTCCCGGCCGTGGGCGAGGACGTCCCACCACCAGCGGTTGGCGTCGGCGCGCACCACGGACATGTGGTTGGGGACGATGTCGGCGACCACGCCCAGGCCCAGCTCGTGCGCCTTGGCGGCCAAGGCCTCGCGGGCGGCGTCCCCGCCCAGCTCGGGCGAGACCCGGGTGGGGTCGACCACGTCGTAGCCGTGCTGGGAGCCCGGCGCGGCGGCGAGCATGGGGGACAGGTAGACCGCCCCGGTTCCCAGGCGGTCCAGGTAGTCGAGCAGGTCCGCGGCGTCCTCCAGGGTGAACCCGGGGCGCAGTTGGAGGCGGTAGGTTGACGTCGGAGCGGTGGACGTGTCGTGCGTGCTCATCACGCATCTACCCGTGCCCGTACCGTCCGCGTGTCATGCACGCCGGTCCGCGTGAGCGCCATGCCACACGGGGCCGCCTTGGGGGTGGTGGTCCACCGATGGTTAAATTCTTCGGCGGTGCTCCATCACCAGCGACGACGCGCCCGTTCGGGGACGCGCGGCGGTGAACGCAGACCAGGACCACCGACACCGACGAAGGGGATAGAAGCAGTCGTGCTCCCGTCCAACAAGCGCACCAAGACCGGCGTCCTGCGCCACAGCGGGGCCTCCAGGGGGGCCGCGTCGGCCGCGCTGGCCGGCCTGCTGCTGGCCGTGACCGCCTGCGGCAGCGACCAGGCCGTCCCGGACAGCGCCGCGCCGGAGGTCCCCGAGGGCCTGGAGTGCTTCTCCGGAAGCCTCTCGGGTGCCGGCTCCAGCGCCCAGGAGAACGCGATGACGACCTGGATCGCCGGTTACCAGTCCGCCTGCGACGACGCGCGCGTCTACTACAACTCGATCGGTTCGGGCGGCGGGCGCAGCCAGTTCATCGACGGCGCGGTGGCCTTCGCCGGGACCGACGCGGCGATGGACCCGGACGAGAACGCCGACGCCAGGGAGCGGTGCGGCGGCTCGGACGTGGTCAACCTGCCCGCCTACGTGATCCCGATCGCGGTGGTGTTCAACCTGGAGGGCGTGGACTCGCTGAACCTGCGCCCGCAGACGCTGGCCAAGATCTTCAACCAGGAGATCACACGCTGGAACGACCCCGAGATCGCCGAGGACAACCCGGACGCGGACCTGCCGGACATGGCGATCACCCCGGTCAACCGCTCCGACGACTCGGGCACCACGGAGAACTTCGCCAACTACCTCAGCGCCGCGGCGCCCGACGCCTGGCCGCACGAGCCGAGCGGGCAGTGGCCGCTCACCGCGCGCGAGTCGGCGCAGGGCAACAGCGGTATCGCCGACACGGTCGAGCGGGCCGAGGGGTCCATCGGCTACGTGGAGATGTCGCACGTGCACGGCATGTCCACGGTGGACATCGGCGTCGGCGGCGAGTTCGTGGAGATCTCCCCCGAGGCCGCCGCCCAGGTGGTCGCCGAGTCCCCGCAGCGCGAGGACAACCCCAGCGAGTACGACCTGGCGCTGGAGCTGAACTACGGCACGACCGAGGCGGGCAGCTACCCGCTGGTCCTGGTCAGCTACGAGGTCGTGTGCCTGGACTACCCCGACGACGCCCAGGCCGAGCGGGCCAAGTCCTTCCTGCGCTACGTGGTGAGCCCGGAGGGGCAGTCGGCCGCCTCCGAGGAGACCGGATCGGCCCCGGTCAGCGACGCCCTGCGCGAGAAGCTCCTGGAGTCGATCGCCGCCGTCGGCTGAGCGGTCGCGCCCACGCGGCGGTGACACGGCGGACCCGGGCCCGGCCCGTGCCGCGGTCGGGGACCGCGCGGCGGTGAGGCGGCGGGGTCCGGCCGCGCGAGCCGCGGGAACGGACGTCACGGGCACGTCGCCGAGGCGGCGTGCCCGTCGCGCGCCCGGCGTCGGGTACCTTGAGTACCGGCCGCGTCGCCCTCGGTCATCCCCGGGATGCGGGGGCGCTCGGCGGGGTCCGCCCGCTCTCCGGGTCGATGTCTTCCCCCATCTGCCCGGCCGCGGTCGGACCCCGGGAGGCGGTCAGCCGCGCTCGCGGCGCAGCCGCTGGCGGGCCCGCGCCCATCCCGAGCGCAGCCACCCTCCGGACCGCGCGGCGCCGGTGCGCTGCTCCTCCCCCGTCCCGTACTCCCACGTCCCGCGCTCGCCCGCCGGGCGCTCCTCGGTCCCGGCCCGCGGGGACGGTGCGGCCACCTCCGCCGGTTCGGGCTCGGTGCGCGGGGGCGGCGGCACCGAGCGGTACAGCGACAGGTCGGTCAGCGTCTCCTCCCCGGCGTGGATCCGGTAGCGGCCGTGCAGCGCGGCGACCACATCGCCCAGGTCCTCGTCCTCCTCGCGGACCCGCAGGGCCCGGGCCAGCGCCCGGGTGCGCCACAGCCGCACCCCGGCGTCGCGGGTGGGCGAGGCGGCCGGGAAGAGTTCGGTGAGCCCCGCGCGGGCGCGCTCGGCGCTGGCCAGCAGGCGCGACAGGGCGACCTGGCCCAGGCCCCAGGAGACCGGGACCTGGAGCAGGAACGGTGAGGGGAAACCGGTGCGGGGCGCGGACGTGGCGAAGGAGATCCGGGGTTCGCGCAGGTAGTTGGCCTGGATCAGCCGCAGGTCCAGGTGGGGACCGCCGACGTCGCGCCGGGCCCGGCCGTCCACCGCCCGCAGCCGCCGCGCCCCGCGCGCGCCCCCTCCCTCCTCGGCGCCCTCCCAGTCGGCGACCAGGGTCAGGGCCAGGTCGGTCTCGGCGCTGTCCAGGAGCCGGTCCACGCAGCCGCGGACCAGGTCGTAGGGCGCGCCGGAGACCTCGACCACGGCGTGCACGAGCGGGATGCGGCGCCGGTGGGCCGGTACCCGCTCGCGGTAGGCGTGCGGGTGCGGCATGAACTCGGCGAGGACCTCGGTGCGGAAGCGTTCGGAGGGCAGCCGGGTGCGCGCGGTGCCCGCGCGGCCCACGTGCCAGCCGGTGGCGGCGGGTTCGGGCAGCAGGACGGCGCCCGCCTGCCAGAGGCGGTAGCCGAACTCGGTGTCCTGGCCCAGGTCGAGATCGGGGTCCACTCCCCCGGCGGCCTCGTACAGGCTGCGGCGCACGGCCGCCGCCGCGCCGACGTAGGCGTGGAAGCCGAGGTGGTCGGCGTCGCGCAGGCCGTCGCTCCCGGTGAGGACGCGCTCGACCCACGCGTGGTGGCGGCCGGTGTCCAGGGCGCCGTGCAGGGCGTCGGTGCGGGCCAGGGCCAGGACGTCGGTGGGGCTCTGGGGCCCGGTGTCGGCGAAGCGGACCCGGCCGAGCGTGACGGCCTCGGCGTGCACGTGGTGCCAGCGCGCCTGGGCCTCGACGAACTCGCGGCACACCACCATGTCGGCGTCCATCCACAGCAGGACGTCGCCGGTGCTGGAGTGGGCGCCGTAGGCGCGGGCGTACCCGGCGCCCCAGCCGCCGTCGGGGACGGTCAGGACGCGGCAGTGCGCGGGACGCAGGTCGGGCAGGCGCAGCGCCGGGGAGGAGTGGTCGTCCACGACCACGACCTCCATCAGGTCCTCGGGGTAGGTCTGCGCGGCCAGGGAGGCCAGGGCGAGGTCGAGGCGGCGCTGCCCCCCGCGCGCCGGGATGACGACGCTGACCCTCAGGTCGGGGGTCCAGCGTCCGATGTCGGGCGGTGTCAGCGCACTCCAGTCGTTGCGGAAGACGCGGGTGAGGACGCGTTCCACCCGGCCACGGTGCGACACTCCGTCAACATGAGACCCTACGTGCTTATTCAGTGACACATAGTAACCATACCCTCGCTCGGCTCCACCGCGGAGGCCTTCGCCCATGTGTCAGGAAACGGGTCCGCGGCGAACGGACCGGGCGCACGGGCGGGGACGCGCCGCACGGGTTCGGGCGGCGCGTCCCCGACAGGAGGTGCGCGGTCAGCGGCCCTGGTCGCCCTGCGCCCTGAGCATCCGGACGCCGAGGTAGACCACGCCCGCGAGCAGGGCGGCCATCAGGAGCCAGACCAGGAGGCCGACCACGACGGACAGGACCCAGAAGAAGGCGATGACGACCGCGACCGCGGCCGCGACCCTGAACACGAGACGTCCCATGGGCGGCAGGATACGCGGAGCGCGCCGCCGTCCGGAACCCGCGTCCCCGGACCGCTTCGGGAGGGGCGCCTTGGCCCGCCCCTCCGGCACGGCCCCGTACCCACGGCGCGTCCGGAGCCTCGGCACCGGCCGTGAGTACAGGGCCGTCGCGGACCGGAGCCCCCGCGTCACACGGGCGACGGTTCCGGCCGGTCCTCTAGCCGACGCGGACGGCGACGGTGAAGACGCTGTCCCAGTAGGCGGCCAGGGAGACCTCCTCCAGCGGCTTGGACGGGTTGGAGCCGTGGATCATGTTGCCGTTGCCGGAGTAGATCCCCACGTGGCTGGGCGAGGACTCGCTGTAGAAGAACAGCAGGTCCCCGGGCTGGACCTCGTCGCGCGAGACCCGGGTGCCGGCGTTGACCTGGTCGTAGGTCGTGCGGGGCAGGTTGACCCCCGCCTGGGCCCACGCGGCCTGGACCAGGCCCGAGCAGTCGTAGCCGTCGGGACCGGTGCCGCCCCAGACGTAGGGCTTGCCGATCTGGGCGCGGGCGAAGTCCAGGACGGCCTGGACGTCACCGGAGGCCGCGACGGCCTCGCCGCCGCCCGTGGAGGCCTCGGAGGCGGTCGGGTCCTGCCCGTCCAGGCTCTCCAGGACCTCGGACTGCTCGTCCAGGGCGGCCTCGCCCTCCTCCTTGGCCGTCTCGGCCTCGGAGAGCGCGGTGGAGGCGTCCGCCTCCGACTCCGCGGCCTGGTCGCGCAGGTCCTCGGCGCGCTCCACCTGGGCGACGTAGTCGTCCAGGACGGCGTCCTGTCCCATGGACAGGAAGTTCAGGTCGGCGATGTTCTGCAGCGACGCGTCCGGGTCGCCGCGGAACAGGACCGTGAGGAGGCTGTGCGTGGACCCGGTGTAGGCGGTCTGGGCGATCCCGGCGACCGTGCCGGACATGGTCTCCAGTTCCTCCTGGGCCCTGGCGAGCCGCTCCTCGACCTCCTCCAGTTCGGCCTCGGCGGCCGCGTGGTCCTCCTCGGCCTGGTTGTAGGCCTCGTTCAGGGTCGAGAGCTCCTCCTGGAGCTGCTCGTAGCGTTCGCGGGCCTCCTCGGCGGTGGGCTCGGCGAAGGCCACGCCCGAGGACAGGACGACGGCGCCCAGGGTGGCGCAGCCGACCGTCGCGACACGGCGCCTGCTGCGCCTTCCGGGCTCGGGGTTGCGAGTCAAGGGACCGACTGCCTTTCTCCCACACCCGTCTACCAGCGCAGGGCATCCCGAGGACGCGCCGTGGCGAGGGCGCGTGGGAATGCGGTGAGGGGGATCCCGGCGGGCGGCGCTCAAGGGGGCCGAGGGAGGTGTGCCGGCGTTCTGCGGTGGCCTCTGCTCATGGGAAAGGACTGCTCGTGAGCGAGAGTGCGACGGAAACCGGACGCCGTCACCCTTGTGGTGACTAACGGGGGCGTTCCGGCCTGAGGGAACACTAATTCACCACCGGGAGCGGTCGCGACCCTTTCGTTACCTTCCCTTGGGCAACCCTCTGACCAGCGGTTCCATAACAAGAGGCCCGAAAAGCCCGCCCGAGCGGGCGTGACGGGGCTTAGTTCTCCCCTCTGGCAACACCCCAAAACGGGGTAAAGCCCGCCGAAAAAGTGGTGTGTATCACGCGAACCACCGGAAGGGGGCGGGGACGGGCCCCGCCCCCGCGCATGTCACAGGTGTCGCTGCCACCAGTCCAGGACCGCCTCGAAGCGGGCGACGCGGTGGCTGGGCAGGCCCGAACGCGACAGCTCGTGCCCCTCAGCGGGGAAGAGCAGCATCTCCACCTCCTGGCCGCGCAGCTTCAACGCCACGAACAGGCGCTGCGCCTGCTCCACCGGGCAGCGCCAGTCCTCCTCGGAGTGGATGATCAGGAACGGGACGTCGATCCGGTCGGCGTAGGTGAGCGGACTCTCCTCGGCCCAGGTCTGCGGCGGCCCGTACAGCGGCCCGGGGAAGAACGAGCCGATGTCGGAGGAGCCGTGGAAACTGTCGATGGCGTTGACAGCGCGCTCGCTGATCGCCGCCCGGAACCGCTCGCCGTGGTGGGCGGCGATCCAGGTGGTCATGAACCCGCCGTGGGATCCGCCCATGACGCCCACCCGCGAGGAGTCCAGCCGCTCGTCCTCCAGCGCCGCGTCCAGGAAGGCCAGCACGTCGGTGGCGGTGGTCGCGCCCACCGAGCCGATGACGGCCCGGCCGTGCTCGTGCCCGTAGCCCGAGGAGCCGCGCGGGTTGCACATCACCACGGCGTACCCGGCCGCCGCGTAGACCTGCGTCTCGTCGAAGAGCTGGTGGCCGTACTGGGCGAAGGGACCGCCGTGGATCATCAGCACCACCGGGTGCGGGCCCTCGCCCTCGGGCACGGTGACCCACCCGTGCACGGGGTAGCCGTCGGCGGTGTGGGCCGTCAGCTCCCTCATCGGCAGGGGGTCCAGGGCGCCGGCGAACTCCGTGAGCGCCCGCGTGCCCCCGTCACCGACCAGGACCAGCTCGCCGCTGCTGCGGCCGTCGGCGACCACGGCGACGGTGACGCCGCCCGCGCTGTCGAAGGACTGGACCTGCACCGGTCCGCCGACCACCGTCTCGGGCTCGCCGCCCCCGAAGGGCACCAGGACCAGGTCCACCGCGCCCCGGTTCTCCGCCAGGCCGAGCAGGCCCCGCCCGGTGACCTTGGGGCCTCCGGCCATCCGCGGGTTATGGGAGGGGGTCAGCCGGACGGGCGCCGCCGAGGCGTCGGCGGGCACCGACCACAGGGCGCTGGTCTGGCCCACGAAGTCGTCCAGGTCCGGTCCGAGCTCGTCGCCGAGGAAGTAGACGGTGGCGCCGTCCTCTGAGAACTCGCCCCGCACGGCGTCCAGGTTCCCGGCGGTGACCCTGCGCGGCTCGGCGTCCTCCTCCGGCGCGCACGCCCACAGGTCCTCCACCAGGTCCGTGTCGCGGGTGGCGTGGCGCGCGGCCGCGAAGACCAGCTCCGTGCCGTCGGGTCTCCAGGACACGGACCGGTGCTCGAAGTCGCCCCGGGTCACCTGGACCGGCTCCCCGGCCTCGCCCGAGGGGTCCAGGGGCGCGGAGACGAACACGTGCGTGCGCCGGTCGTTGGCGAACCCGAGGTCGTCCAGCCGGTACTTGAGCTGCGTGATGCGCCGGGGCGGCTCCTTGCCCGGCTCCCGGTCCACGTAGCGGTGGGGATCGGGGACGCGGGCGGTGTAGGCGATCCGGGTGGAGTCCGGGCTCCAGCGCGGGGCGCCCGCGCCCAGCGGGTGGGAGGTGACCTTCCAGGGCTCGCCGCCGTCGGCGGGCAGGACGTGGATCTGCGGGCGCTTGTCCTCGTCGGGGCGCAGGAAGGCGATCCACCGCCCGTCCGGGGAGAACACCGGGCCGTTGTCCCTGGCGCCCCGGGTGAGCCGGGCGGGCGGCGCGGAGCCGTCGGTGGGCACGGACCACAGGGAGCCCAGGTAGGCGTCCTCCTCCAGGTCCGGCCGGGTCACGGCGAAGACCGCGCGGCGGCCGTCGGGGGACAGGGCGGGCGCGCCGATGCTGTGCAGGTGGGCGATGTCAGCAGGTTTCATACAACGGATGGCCGTCCCGGCGCGGGGAGCGCCGTGACCGCCCCCTCCTTTTCGCTTGGCGGTGGGACCGTCGTTGGGGGCCACCGCGTGCCGGGAACGGTCGGGCCGCGACGGGTGCCGCCGTTCGAAGACGGGGCGCGCTCCGGTCCGGAGAACACCCCAGGGGGACCTTATCCAGGCTCCTGACCGGAAATCCAGGTGCTTTCCGTCCGGCGGAACCCGCGTCCGCTCCGGGCCCGGACGAGCGCGGGACGCCCGCCCGCGGCCCGGCCCACGGGACTCCGCGGGAGGCCGGCGTGGGAACTCAGCGGGGACACGGGCGGACACCGGACGGGCCGCGGGACCCGCGGCCCGGCGTTCGTCCCGCGGCCCGGACCGGGGTCCTCACCCGGTCGGCTCGACGGGCATCCCGCCCCGGCCGCGCACGGCGCCGTCGGTCTCCAGCCGGGTGCACACCCAGCGGCCATCGGCCTCCCGCCGGGCCCGGAAGGCGAACACCCGGGAGCGGCGGTCGCAGCGGATCACGGCGTTGGCCTCCACACCGTCGGCGTCCACGGGCTGGTGGTAGACCTGTGTCAGCCTCGGCGCCAGCCCGCAGGAGACCGTGCCCCGCAGACGGCGCAGCTCCTCGCGGACCGGGACGGTCACCTGGTCGCGCAGCGCCTCGGGGGTGCGGCGGCCGACCAGGACCTCCGCCACGCGCTGGGCCAGCAGGTGCACGGGGCCGGGGGTGCGGTGGCCCGCCAGGAGCGGGGGCCCGCACCGGCGCACGGGCGCGTGGCGCGGAGGCAGGGGCGTGCGCGCGGGGGTGCGGACCGGCCAGTGGTACGCGGGAGCGCCGTGGGCGCACAGGGGCCGGGGGCAGGGGTGGCGGGGAGGGGTGTACGACATGAACAGGTCCCTTCCGGGAGGATGACGTTCCGCCTTCACCCTGCACAGAGGCGCCGCCACCGTCCCCGTGCCAGCTGGCATTCCAGGTTTCGGGAAAGTTCCGCCGCCCCCGGGCGCAGGGCGCGCAGCCGCCCGAAACCGGCATACTGCATGCGTGACTTCCGCCTACCTGTCCTCCCCCGTGCCCGTGGCCCTCGCCCACCGCGGCGGGTGGCTCCTCGACGACCAGGGCGTGCGCCGCACCGAACTGGAGAACACGGCCGCGGCCTTCCAGCACGCCGTCGACCTCGGCTACACGTACCTGGAGACGGACGTGCACGCCACCAGCGACGGCGTCCTCATGGCCTTCCACGACCCCACCCTGGACCGCGCCACCGACATGAGCGGCGCGATCGGCGACCTGCCCCACCGCGAGGTGGCCCGCGCCCGGGTGGCCGGACGCGAGCCGGTCCCGGTGCTGGAGGACCTGTTGGGGACCTGGCCGGAGGCACGGTTCAACATCGACGTCAAGGCCGACGCCGCGGTCCTGCCGCTGCGCGAGGCGCTGCGCCGCACCAACGCCTGGGACCGGGTGTGCGTGGGCTCCTTCGACCAGCGCCGCCTGGACCGGGCTCGGCGGCTCCTCGACCGGCCCGTGGCCACCTCCTGCGGCCCCCTGGACGTGGTCCGGCTGCGGGCGGCCTCCCTGTCCCCGCTGCTGCGCTCCCTGGCCAGCCGAGTCCCGGTCTGCGCGCAGATCCCGCTGCGCCACGGCGCCATCCCCCTGCTCAGCCGGGACCTGATCGCCACCGCGCACCGCCTGGGCATGCAGGTGCACGTGTGGACCATCAACGAACCGGGGACGATGGAGCGCCTGCTCGACGCGGGGGTGGACGGCATCGTCACCGACAACACGAGCGCCCTCAGGGAACTCCTCGTCCGGCGGGGCCAGTGGCCCAGCCGCACCCCCTCCGGCTCCACCGACGCCCCCACCGGCACCTCCAGCGACTCTCCCACCGACTCTCCCACCGACTCCCCCCAGCGGAACGGATAGCCCCCATGGCCACCACACCACCGGAGACGGACGCCACCGGCGCCCCCTCGGCCGACCCCGCCCAGCGCAGGCGCGAACAGCGCGGATGGTACCTCTACGACTGGGCCAACTCGGTGTTCACCACCTCGGTGGTGACCGTGCTCATCGGCCCGTACCTGAGCAACCTGGCGTGTGTGTCGGCAGGGGCCCCGGACGCCGCGTCCTGCCTGGACCCCGCGCTGTCCATCAGCCCGCTGGGCCTGGACTTCCTCTCGCTGCACCCCAACGCGCTCTACCCGGCGCTGACCACGGTGGCGATCCTGCTCCAGATCCTGTGCCTGCCGATCGTGGGGTCGATGGTCGACCACTCGCGGCACAAGAAGCGGTGGCTGCTCTGGCTCGCCGTCAGCGGGTCGGCGTGCACGCTGGGGCTGTACTTCGCCACCGACGGCTACCTGGTGGCCTCGGTACTGTTCGTGCTGGCCAACCTGCTGTACGGGCTGGCGGGCGTGGTCTACAACGCGTTCCTGCCCGAGGTGGCCACAGCTGAGGAACGCGACCGGGTCTCGGTCGCCGGCTGGGGCATCGGCTACCTGGGCGGGGCCCTGCTGCTCGCCGTCCACTTGGGCCTGGTGGTCGGCGCTCCGTCCCTGGGCCTGGGCACGGACGACGCCGCGCGCATCGCCTTCGCCTCCTGCGGCCTGTGGTGGGCCGGGTTCACCGTCCTGGCTCTGCGGCCGCTGCGCGACCGCTACGGCGCCCTGGCGGCGAGCAGCCGGGGGCGGCCGAAGGTGGGGCGGTCGCTGCGCCAGTTCGGGCACACGCTCAAGGACATGCGCAAGTACCCGAACACGATCCTCTTTCTCCTGGCGTTCATCCTGTTCAACGACGGTGTGCAGGCGGCCATCCGCTACGCGGCGCCCTTCGCCACCCAGGATCTGGGACTGGACCAGAACGTCCTGATCGTCACCATCCTCATCATCCAGTTCGTGGCCTTCGGGGGCGCCTTCCTGACCGGCCGGGTCGCCCGGGTCCTGGGCAGCAAGAACACCGTGCTGGCCACGCTCGCGGTGTGGAGCTCGCTCGTGGCGGCGGCCTACTTCCTCCCGGTCGGGAACGTGCCGCTGTTCGTGGCCATGGGCGTGGGCATCGGCCTGGTGCTGGGTGGAACCCAGTCGCTGGCCCGGTCGCTGTACTCCCAGCTCATCCCCCGTGGGCGCGAGGCGGAGTACTTCAGCCTGTACCAGATCTCGGACAAGGGATCGAGCTTCCTGGGATCGCTGACCGTGACCGTGGCCGTCTCCCTCACCGGCGGCTACCGGATGGCGATCCTGTCGCTGATCGTGTTCTTCGTCATCGGCGGTCTGCTGCTGTGGCGCACGCGCATGCGCGAGGGGATTCTCGCGGTGGGCAACGAGGTACCGCGCAACCTGTAGACCGTCGAGGAGCCGTAGGTGTTGAGGGGCGGGGTGTCGAGGCGGGCAGGGTGTTGAGGGGGCGTAGGCGGCCACGTTTTCCACAGGTGGGGGTTGGGGGTGGGCGCGGGCGGGGTGATGATGGTTTCCTGGAAATAGGGGGGATCCCACCCAGTGGGCGTTTCGGCATGCCCTTAAGCGCCCCTCGCCCAACGGGGATAAATAATTGAGGGGTAGGGAGGGGTCGCCCACAGGTCTCTCCCCTACGCTATTCCTACTGGGGGTTGCTGGCGGCAACGAAAGCGCACCAGCTGCCGCGAAGTGGAACGGTCTTCAGCAAACGGCTGGCGTTGGGTGGGGGTGGAGGCGGCCGACGAACAGCGGCACCAAAGGCGGGAGCGACCACCGGAGGGCGACCAACGCCCGGGGCGTAGAAGTGGTCGGGCTCTGCGACGTCGGCACCAACGGCAAGCGGACCCTCCGGCCTCGGGCAACGGTTCTGACTCCTGTCGTCGACGCGGGAGACGATCGCGCCAACGACAAGCGGGCCTTCCACCCTCGGGCACCGACCCCGGCCCCTGGGGTTGGGGCGGCTGGCGGTGACACCAACGGCAATGGTCTATTGTGTGCGCTCGTTTTCGGACACCTTTTGAGACCGCCTTAATTGTGATCCGACAATCAAGAGCAGCCCCCGAAAGAAAGGCGTCGAATTCGAGGCTGTGAATAGTGGAGAAAGGGCGGATGCTCGCCTATAATAAGAAGTATGGAGATGATGATCGCAGCGCCCAAGGCGGCCCCCGGGGAATGCTCCCCGGCCGTGGCCGCGCTGGCCGGTGCGCGCGAGATCATCCACCAGGCGTTGAATACCGAGGTGCCGCCCGGGGCCGACGAGAGTGCGGCTGAGGAGGTCGCGGCGCTGTGGGCCCAGCTGGACCAGATCCGCTACCAGGCGCTCGCGCGGATGGCGCGCCTGTACGCACGCGGTGAGGTGGCCCGCTACAGCGGCTATTCCACGCTGGACAAGTGGCTGGTGCACCACGGAAAAATGCCCACCGCTCAGGCCAAGGATTTGGCCCGTCTGGCCCAGCACGTGCACGAGGAGACGTTGCCCGCCACGGTGGAAGCGGTGGAGAAGGGCGCTCTGGCCTTGGGTGAGGCGGTGGCGATCGCCAAGGCCACCGACAAGGCCGTCCAGGCCCGCGATGAGCAGCACTTTCCCGATCAGGTGGAGTACCGGCACGGGTTCGAAGCGGCTCTGGTAGCCGCGAAAACGGAGCGGCCCGCGTTGTCGGTCAACCAGCTCCAGTCAGTGGCCCGCCAGGTCGCTTACCGCTTGGATCCGCACCGGTTGGACCGTGACCATGAGGCTGCTCACGCGGCCCGTGGACTAACACTCCATGACACCTTCCAGGGCAGCTACCAACTCCAATCTTGGGGCGGGTCTGGGGATGCGTTGATCGTGCGTGCGGCCATCGACACCTTCACCACCCCACCCGGGGAGGGTGACACCCGGTCCCGGTCCCAGCGTGAGCACGACGCGCTCATCGCCGCGCTGCGCTTCGCCACCACCCACACCGGATGCACTCATGCTCCGGCTCCGCTGGCGCAGATCCGCATCGTCGTACCGGTGCAGACCTACCTGGACGCCGAAGGTCAGGAACAGCCCGCGTTGGACGAGCACGGTCGGGTGATTCCGGTCGGGCTGGTCCACGAACTGGCTGGAGACTCTGAGGTGGTGCGGATGCTCACCGCCCCACCTACCGGACAGGTGCTGGACGTGAGCCACAGCCGCCGCCTGGCCTCAGCCCGCCAACGCACGGCGGCCTTTCACGGGCACAGCACCTGCGCCCACCCGCAAGGGTGTGAGGTGCCGGTCGCCCTCTGCCAAGCCGACCACGTGCGGTCGTTCTCCCGGGGCGGGCGCACGGTGGTGGCCAACCTGCAACCGTTGTGTGGGCCGCACAACCGGGCCAAGTACCAACGCGAACTCCGCACACACCACCCAGGACGGGGCCGGGGCCGGGGAAGGGACCACTCGCCCGGCAGGGACCCGGATCCGCCACCCCGCACATGACCCCCGGGCCGCGCCGAGCCCCGGCATGCCCGCACCCGGCAGGCGGCCCGGGCCCCGCGCCCACCGTGGTCGCTGCCACCGTCGCCCACCCCCGCCCCAGGGGCCCGGACCGCTGCCCGGAGCCCGACAGTCCCGCTGCCTTTGGTGCCAACGCAGCAGAGCCCAGCCGCCTCCAAAGGCCAACCGTTAACCGCCCGCCCAGGCCACTTCGCGGCAGCTGGCGCCGCTACCTCCCGCCACCACCAGCAGGTGGAGCGTTGAACGGCGCCCCCAGACACCCGCCGCCTTCGCTGCCAACGCAGCAGAGCCCAGCCGCCCCCGAACCCCGACCGTTGGTCGCCCTCCCACGCCACTTCGCGGCAGCTGGCGCCGCTACCTCCCGCCACCACCAGCAGGAGGATCGTTGAACGGCGCCCCCAGACACCCGCCGCCTCCGCTGCCACCGCAGCAAAGCCCCACCACGCGCGAACAGCAAGCGTTGGTCACTCTCCCGCACCACTTCGCGGCAGCTGGCGCCATCGCCGGAGCGAGCAACCACCCCCGGACCCCCCACCGTTGAACGCCCTCCCGCAGCAACACCTGTGACAGGTCCAGGGGACTTCTGGTCGGTGAGGACCCGCCACCGAGCGCGAGACGCCCCTCCTCCCAGGCGCGCGTCACGGTCTGTCGCCGCCCCCGGCCATACTGGGGCCGATGGTCGGCGAGGACGCGGGAGGTGCGGTGCGGGTTCTGCACGGCGTGTGGGCCGGGGAAGCGCTGGCGGTGTGGGCCGAGTCCGATCGGGCCGAGTCCGATCGGGCCGGGTCCGCCCCCTCCACCCCTCCCCCGGCCGGGGGCGCGCACGGCCGTGCGCGCCCGCACCCGTTCGCCCTGGGGGCCCGCGACCTGAGCGCGCTCCTGGTGGACGCGGGGATCGGGGCGGGCTCAGCCACGCACGGCACCCTGGAGCTGACCCTGCCCGGGGACACCTCCGCCCCCTTCGCCTCCACCAGCGCCCCCGGCACCGCCCCGGCCGCCTTCCACCCCTGGCGGGTGCCCGCCCTGCGGCTGGACGCCGCCTCCGCCGAGGCCCTCCTGGCCGCACCCGCACACGACATCCCCGGCACCGCCTCCGGACCCTCGCTGGCCCACCTGCGCGCGGTCCGCGGCTTCGCCGAACTCCTGGTCACCTCCGGGTGCGTGCTGCCCGACCTGGTGGGCGACCCCGCCCGGGCCCGCTGGCGGCCCGCGCCGCTGGACTGGGCGGAGGAGCACCTGGCCGCGCTCACCGGCGCCCTGCCGCCCTCCGCACGCGCCCACCTGCCCGGGGAGCCGCCCGACGCGATCGCCCGGGCCTGCGTGCTCGCCCCCCTGGAGCTGCTCACCGACGCGGCGGCCCGCCGCCTGGCCCGGCCCCGCCGCCTACACCGGGGCCGGACCAACCCGATGGACCAGGGCCGGACCAGCCCGGAACGGACCTCCGACGACGGCGCCGCCCCCGGCCAGCGGCTGGCCGCCGCGCTCACCGGCGCCCCGGACGGGATCGACGCCGACACCGCCGCCCGGCTGCGCGGACCCCTGCGCGAGTGGCGCTCGCGGGTGCGCGGCGCGGGTAGGGCGGCGCTGCTGTTCCTGCTGCGCGAACCCGACCGCGCGGGGCCGTGGGCGCTGGAGTTCTGGGTGCGCTCGGTCAGCGATCCCGGCCTGCGCCTGCCCCTGGAACAGGTGTGGCAGGGCGAGGGCGCCGCCTGGCTGCCCGCCGACGTGGGCGCCACCGCCCTGGCCGACCTGCGCCGGGCCGCTCGCCACCATCCGCCCCTGCACCGCGCGCTGCGCGACCTGGCCCCGGCCCGGCTGCTGATGGGCACGGAGGACGCCGAGCGGTTCGTGGCCGAGGGCGCCGCCCGGCTGAGCGGCGCCGGGTTCGGGGTGGTCCTGCCCGAGTGGCGCGGCAGGCCGGCCCTGGGCCTGCGGGTGGCGGTCGAGGAGGCGCCCCGCAGGCGCGGGGGCGGCGGGGTGGGGCCCTCCGAGCTGGTCAACGTGTCCTTCGAGGCCCTGCTCCGGGGGCGCGACGGCGAGGAGTCCGTACCGCTCGGCGAGGACGAGCTGGCCGAACTCGCCGAACTGGCCCGCCTCAAGCGTTCGCTGGTGCGCGTGCGCGGCCGGTGGCTGGAGGTGGACCCCGAGCGGATCAGCGCCACCCTGGACCTGGTCAAGCGGCGCGGCGGCCACTGGATGCGCACCGACGAGGCGCTGCGCACGGCCATCGGAGTGGAGGGCGCCACTCCCCTGCCGGTGGCCGACGCGGTCGCCTCCGGTCCGCTGGGCGCGCTGCTGGACGGGGGCGCCAAGGCCGAGCCGCGCCCGATGGGCACACCGTCCGGCTTCCGGGGTTCGCTGCGCCCCTACCAGGACCGGGGCGCGTCGTGGCTGCGTTTCCTGGGCGAGCTGGGCCTGGGCGCGGTCCTGGCCGACGACATGGGCCTGGGCAAGACCGTGCAGCTGCTGGCCCTGCTCACCGACGAGCGGCTGCGCGAACCCGCGCCGGGGCCGACCCTGCTGGTGTGCCCGGTCTCGCTCGTGGGCAACTGGCGTCGCGAGGCCGAGCGGTTCGCGCCCTCGCTGCGGGTGCACGTCCAGCACGGCCCGGACCGGCCCTCGGGCAACGCCCTGGCCCGTCTGGTGGGCTCGTGCGACCTGGTCGTCACCACCTACGGCGTGGTCACCCGCGACAGCGAGGAGCTGGCGGGCATGCCCTGGCACCGGGTGGTGTGCGACGAGGCGCAGGCGCTCAAGAACCACGGCACCCGGCAGGCCCGCGCGGTGCGGTCGCTGCCCGCGGCCACGCGGATCGCGCTCACCGGCACCCCGGTGGAGAACAACCTGGGCGAGCTGTGGTCGGTGATGGAGTTCGCCAACCCGGGGCTGCTGGGCACGGCGGCGGACTTCGAGCGGGCGGTCGAGGGCGAGGAGGGGCCCGACACCGCGCTGGTGCGCCGCATGACCGGGCCGTTCGTGCTGCGCCGCCTCAAGACCGACCGGTCGATCATCGCCGACCTGCCCGAGAAGCTGGAGATGCGCACCTGGTGCACGCTCACCCCGGAGCAGGCCTCGCTGTACAAGGCGGTGGTGGACGAGATGGGCGAGCGGCTGGCCGAGGCGACCGAGAAGGAGCGCAAGGGGCTGGTGCTCGCGACGATGTCGCGGCTCAAGCAGATCTGCAACCACCCGGCGCAGTTCCTGGGGGACGGCTCGGCGCTGTCGGGGCGCTCGGGCAAGCTGGAGCGGGTGGAGGCGATCCTGGCCTCGGCCGCGGCCGAGGGCGACAAGGCCCTGTGCTTCACCCAGTACGCGCGTTTCGGTGAGCGCCTGGCCCCCTACCTGCGTTCGCGTCTGGGGGTGCCGGTGCTGTGGCTGCACGGGGGCACTCCGCGGGCGGAGCGGGAGGAGATGACGCAGCGCTTCCAGGAGATGGAGGGCCCGGCGGTGTTCCTGCTCTCGCTCAAGGCCGCCGGGACGGGGCTGAACCTGACCGCGGCCAACCACGTGGTGCACGTGGACCGCTGGTGGAACCCGGCGGTGGAGAACCAGGCCACCGACCGGGCGTTCCGGATCGGCCAGCGGCGGGACGTGCAGGTGCGCAAGATGGTGTGCGTGGGCACGGTCGAGGAGCGGGTGGACGAGATGATCGAGCGCAAGAGCGCGCTGGCCGACGGCGCCGTGGCCACCGGCGAGGCGTGGCTGACCGGCTTGTCCGTCCAGGACCTGCGCGAGGTCGTGCGGCTGGCCCCGGAGGCGGTGGCCGAGTGAGCGCGTGGTCGCCGCTGTTCGCGCGGGCTCTGGGGGAGGCGGGCCGGGCCGCCGGGAACGCGCGCGTGGAGCGGCTGTCGGTGCGCCCGGGCGAGGTCACGGGACGGGTGCGCGGCCCGGGCGCGCACGAGGTGAGCCTGATCCGCACGGTGCCGCCGGAGGCCGAGTGGGAGCGCCTGTGCGCGGCGCTGGCCTCCCAGCCGGTGTTCCGCGCCCGGATCCTGGCCGGTGAGCTGCCGGTGGCGGCGGCCCGGGTGTTCTCGCTGCTGGGGTGGGACCTGGTGCCGCGCGGGTGGGACTCGCTGGTGGCGACCTGTTCCTGTGACCGGTGGGACGCCAGGTGCGCGCATCTGGCGGCGGCGGTGGCGGGGCTGGGCGCCGAGGCCGACCGCGACCCGTTCGTGCTGACCCGGTGGCTGGGCCGGGAGCGGCGCGCGCTCGTGGCGCAGGTCAAAGCGTTTTCCACGGCCACCGCAAAAGGATTCTCGGGCGAAGATCCGACAATCGGGAGAAATGACGGAGAAGCGGTATTGGATACCGCCGACGAACCGCCTCCCCCGGCGGACGCGGCCGATCCCGGCTCCGCCGCCGCGTTCTGGTCCGCGCCGCCGCTTCCCGCCCGGCCGAGCCCTCCGGAGGGCTCCGGCGAGCGCGTCAGGGCCGCGGCTCCCGGGCTCGTGGCCGATGATCTGCCCGGTTTCGGACAACCGCCAACAGGGACCGGAACGTGAGCGTATGGGGCGCCGAATACACACTTCGAACTTTGTTGTGGAAAACTCCACAAGGACGTGGGATAACGGTTACCATTCGGCCAGAGAACTCGCCCTGTCACTTCTTCGGATGGGTATCCTTCATGGCCGATCACTTCCCCCCCAACATCGACATGGAAACCCCGAGCATCGCACGCATGTACGACTACCTCCTGGGGGGTAAGGACAACTTCGAGGCCGACCGCAAGGCCTGCGAGGCGCTCGCGGACGGTATCCCCGAGCTGGTCGCCTTCGCCAACGACAACCGCGCCTACCTCTCGCGCGCGGTGGAGTACGTGGCGGCCCAGGGGGTGGAGCAGTTCCTCGATCTGGGTGCCGGGCTGCCCACCGCCAACAACACGCACCACGCCGCCCAGCAGGCCAACCCGCGGGCCCGGGTGGTCTACGTCGACCACGATCCCATCGTGCTCGCGCACGGCCGGGCGCTGATCAGCGACAGCGGGCAGACCTCGTTCCTGCTGGCCGACATCCGCGACACCGAGAAGATCCTGAGCTCCCCCGAGACCACCAGGCTCATCGACACCGACCTGCCCGTGTGCGTGATGCTGGTCTCGCTGCTGCACTGCATCCCCGACGACAGCGACCCCTTCGGCATGGTGCGCGCCCTCATGGACCGCCTGGCCCCGGGATCGTGTCTGATCTCCTCCCACATCGTCTCCGACGATCCGGCCTCCGCCGCGTGGATGACCGACAAGATCCTGTCCTTCGGCACCCCGTGGGGCCGGGTGCGCAGCCCCGAGGAGGCCTCGGCGGTCTTCGACGGCCTGGACCTGGCCAGCCCCTGGACCGACGGGCGTGACGAGGGCCCCCGAGCGGTGGACTGCGCCACCTGGCGCCACCCGGACATCGACCCGGTGTTCCGCCCCGCCGACCCCAAGGTCAAGCTGTGGGAGCTGGCGGGCGTGGCCTTCAAGCGCTGACCCGGCGGCCCGGTGCGACGTGGCCCGTACCCGACCGGGTGTGTCCGGGTGGAGGACCCCGGTCGGCGTCGCGCCGTGGACCTCGCGCCCCCGGGCCGGGTGCGCGAGGGCGCTGGTCAGCGCACGACCCTGACCAGCGCTCCTCATCTCTACCCGTCCTGTTCGGCGAGGACCTCCTGGGCGATGCCGAAGGCCCGGTTGGCGGCGGGCACCCCGCAGTAGACGGCGGCCTGGAGGAACACCTCGCCGATCTCGTCGGGCTCCAGCCCGTTGCGCAGGGCGGCGCGCACGTGCATGGCCAGCTCGTCCCAGTGCCCGTGCGCGACCAGCGCGGTGAGCACCATACAGCTGCGGGTGCGGCGGTCCAGGCCCGGACGGGTCCAGACCTCGCCCCAGGCGTAGCGGGTGATGAGGTCCTGGAACGGTTCGGTGAAGCCGGTCGTGCGCGCCCGGGCCCGGTCCACGTGCTCGTCGCCCAGCACGGCGCGGCGCACCCGCGTCCCCGCGTCGTGGCGGTCGGCGGACGCGAAGTGCTGGGTGAGCAGGGTGTTGACCTCGGCGCCGCGCTGCCAGGACAGCAGGTGCGCGGCCTCCTCCAGGACCACCAGACGCGCGCCGGGGACGCGCTCGGCGATCAGCTCGGCGTTCCCGGCGGGCGGCGTGGAGGGATCGTCGGCCCCGGCGACGACCAGCGTGGGCGCGCTGATCCGGTGCAGCTCCTCGCGCACGTCGTGGGTCTCGATGGCCTCGCAGCAGCCCGCGTACCCCTCCGGCGCGGTGGCGGCGACCTGGTCCCGCAGCACGGCGACCTCGGCCGGGCGGTCCTCGGCGAAGGCCGGGGTGAACCAGCGCTCCACCACCGAGTCCGCCACGGCCCCGGTGCCCTCGGCGCGCACCAGCGCGGCGCGGTCCCGCCAGTTCCGGGCCGGGCCCATGTGGGGGGAGGTGGCCAGCAGGGCCAGGCGGTCGATGCGTGCGGGGTGGTGGACGGCCAGCCACTGGCCGACCATGCCGCCGATGGACAGCCCCGCGTAGTGGGCGCGTGCGATGCCCAGCCGGTCCATCAGCGCGATGACGTCGCCGCCCAGGTCGGCCATGCTGTAGGGCCCCTCGGGGACGGGTGAGCCGCCGTGTCCGCGGTGGTCGAAGCGGATCACCCGGAAGACGGTCGAGAGGGCCTCGACCTGCGGGTCCCACATCCGCGTGGTGGTGCCCAGGGAGCCGCCGAGCAGCAGGGGCGGCGCGTCGGCCGGTCCGCTCTCGGTGTGGTGCAGGTCAACGCTCATCGAATCCTCGTGTTCCTTCGTCGCTGTGGGTGGTTCCCGTGCGGCCGGTGTCCGCCATGGGACCGGCGCCCCGCGGTCGGCACCCGCCGCGCGCTCAGTCCGCGCGACCGGCGCCGTCCCCGGGGCCGGTGTCGGCCGCCTCGCCCGTCCTACCCGATCCGGCGCGGGTGACCCGGTCGGTGAACACCGGGGCCGAGCCCAGGTACCCTGCCGGGTCGAGCAGCGCGCGGATCCGTTCGCCGCCGCGGACCCCGTCCAGGCGTCGGGTGAGGACCTCGACCAGTTCCCGGCCGGAGTCCACGGCCTCCCGGCAGGCGTCGGCGACCAGGCGGTGGGACTCCACGCGGCCGAGTTCGGGGGCCAGGTCGGTGGTGACGCGCTCGGACAGGGCCAGGCCGCCGGTGGCGCCGAGGTTGGCGCGCATGCGCGCGGCGTCCACCCGCAGCCGTGCGGCGCTGGTGCGCAGCCAGGCCACGGCGGCGCCGGTGCGGCGCAGCAGGTCGGTGAGGGGCAGCCACTCGGCGTGCCAGCTCCCGGCGGCCCGCTGGTGCTCCTGGATCTGGGCGGCGAACAGGTTGGCGACGAGCCCGGGGGCCTGCCGGGCGCTGGCCAGGGCGCTGACGGCCGCGACGGGGTTGCGCTTGTGCGGCAGGGTGGAGGAGCCGCCGACGCCGGGACCGCCGTCCTCGGCCAGTTCGCCCACCTCGGTCTGGGCGAGGAGCACGATGTCCTGGGCGGCGGTGCCGACCGCCCCGCAGGTCCGCCCCAGGGCCCCGGCCAGTTCGGCGATCCGGCCGCGCTCGGTGTGCCAGGGCAGGACGGGCTCGGCCAGGCCCAGGCGGGCGGCCAGGGCCGCGGTGACGGCGGGTCCGTCCGCGCCGAGGGAGGCCAGGGTCCCGACGGCCCCGCCGAACTGCACGGCCAGGCGGTGTTCCAGCACGTGCTGGAGCTGGTCGGCGGCCTCGGCCAGCCCGTTGGCCCAGCCCGCGGCGACCGCGCCGAAGGTGGTGGGCAGGGCCTGCTGGAGCAGGGTGCGGCCGGGCATGGCGGTGGCGCGGTGGGCCCCGGCCAGTTCCCGCAGGTGGTCGGTGAGCGCGCGCAGGTCGGTGAGCAGGGCGGCGCCCGCGCGGCGGGCGAGCAGCATGGCGCCGGTGTCCATGACGTCCTGGCTGGTGGCGCCCCGGTGCACGTGCCGGGCCGCCTCGGGGTCGCTCTCGCGCACGCGGGCGGTGAGCTCCCTGACCAGGGGGATGACCGGGTTGCCGCCGTCCGCGGCGGCCCGGCCCAGTGCGGAGGGGTCGTAGCGGTCGGCGCGGCAGGCGGCGGCGACGGCCTCGGCGCGCTCCGGGGGCAGGGCGCCGGTGTCGGCGAGGGCGTGCGCGAGGGCGGCCTCCACGTCGAGCAGGGCCTGGAGCCAGGCGGTGTCGTCGGTGAGCGCGGCCAGCGGGCCGTGGTCGAGGACGCCCTCGAACAGACCGGTCACGGGTTTCCTCCGGGGCTCGTCGTGGCGGGTGGGACGCACCGACCGGAAGGGGCCGCCGTCCCGCTCCCTTCGTGGTCTCGTACCTGTAGCGGGCTGGGAGCGCCGGCGTCGGCCCCGGGCACAGGACCAGCGCGGGTCAGCCCGCCGGTCCGGGTGCCGGTCCTGCTCGGTCAGACGTCGAAGAAGACGGTCTCCCCCTCGCCCTGGAGGCGGATGTCGAAGCGGTATCCGTCCTTCGCGCGGCGGGCGACGAGGGTGGCGCGGGCCCCGGGGTCCCCGATGCTCCCCAGGACCGGATCGGCGGCGTTGGCGTCCTCCTCCTCGGGAAAGTACACGCGGGTGACGGCCCGGTGCAGCATGCCGCGCGCGAACACCGACACGTCCACGTGCGGTGCCTGGTCCCCGTGCGGACCCGGGACGGCACCGGGCTTGAGGGTGAGGACGCCGTAGTTCCCGGCGGCGTCGGTGGGGCAGCGGCCGAAGCCGCGAAAGCCCGGGCGGGCCCGGGCGCCGCGCGGGTCGTCGGGGTGGTCGAAGCGGCCGTCGGGGTCGGCCTGCCAGGTCTCCACGAGGGCGTCGGGGACGGTGGCGCCCGCACCGTCGTACACGGTGCCGCGGATCCACACCGCGCCCGGTGTGCCCTCGGCCACGGCGTGGGGGCCGTCCGGCCAGGGCAGGCCGATGCGCAGGTAGGGGCCGACCGTCTGGGACGGGGTGGTGGGGTACCTGGTCACTCGTCGTCCTCCAGGATCTCTTCCTCGGACTCGAACGGGGTCTGTTCGCGCCCGCGCAGCACGATGTCCCAGCGGTAGGCCAGCGCCCACTCGGGTTCGGTGGCCTCGTGGTCGTAGGCGGCGAGCATGCGCTCGCGCGCCCGGGGATCGGGGACCGAGTTCCACATGGGGTCCTGGAAGAACAGCGGGTCGTCGGGGAAGTACATCTGGGTGACGAGCCGCTGGGTGAAGGCCCGGCCGAACAGGGAGAAGTGGATGTGCGCGGGCCGCCAGGCGTTGCGGTGGTTGCGCCAGGGGTAGGCGCCGGGGCGGACGGTGACGAACCGGTAGCGCCCCTCGGCGTCGGTCACCGCGCGCCCCACACCGCTGAAGTTCGGGTCGAGCGGGGCGGGCCAGTTGTCGCCGCTGTGGCGGTAGCGCCCGCCCGCGTTGGCCTGCCAGACCTCCACCAGCGTGTGCGGCACGGGGAGGCCGTCGCTGTCGCGCACCCGGCCGTGCACGATGACGCGCTGGCCCTGGGGCTCCCCCTCGTGCTGGCGGGTGAGGTCGTGGTCGAGGGCGCCGAGGCGGTCCTGGCCCAGGAGGGGCGCGGTGATCTCGGTGAGCGTGTGCGGGAGCGGGGTGAGCGGGCGCCGGGGATGGCGCAGGGCGGTGCTCCCGTAGCCGGGGTAGTCCAGCGGCGGGTGGCTGTCGTGGTCGCGGACGTAGCCGGGCACGTACAGCCCGGCTGCCGTGCGGGCCTCGTCGGGCGGGGTGGGGGGCATGGCGGTGTTCCTCCGTCTCGTGCGGCTCCGGCCTCGCGGCGGCCGCTGGGGGGTGGGGAGGTCTGTCCGGTCTGGAGGGCGGGCCGTCCCAGCCGGTCCCGGCGGCGCGGACGGGACCGGTGCCCGCGCGCGTCCCTCAGGCGGCTCCGGTCAGGGAGCGCACCACCGCCAGCTCCTCGCCCGTGGGCTCGGGGGTGACGGCGAGGTCGCCGGCCACGATGAGGCCCCAGCCGGTGGCCTCGCGGACCGCGTCCGCCTCCACGCCCGGGTGCACGCCGGTCAGGACGAGTTCGCGGGTGAGGGGGTCGGGTTCGAGCACGCCGAGGTCGGTGATCACCCGCACCGGACCGGCGCCGCGCAGGCCCAGGCGCTCGCGGTCGCCGGGGCCCGAGCCGTGGCCGACCGAGGTGACGAAGTCGACCCGGTCCACGAGGGCGCGGCGGCTGTGCCGCATGATGACGATGACCTCGCGACAGGAGGCGGCGATCTCGGGGGCGCCGCCCGCGCCGGGCAGGCGCACCTTCGGGTCGGCGTAGTCGCCGATGACGGTGGTGTTGATGTTGGCGTACCGGTCGATCTGGGCGGCGCCGAGGAAGCCGACGTCGATCCGTCCGGCCTGGAGCCAGTAGTTGAAGACCTCGGGGACCGAGACCACGGTGTCGGCGGTGTCGGCGAGGACGCCGTCGCCGATGGACAGCGGCAGGTGGTCGGGGACGGCGCCCAGGGTGCCGGACTCGTAGACCATCCACAGGCCCGGCGCGTGGGTGCGGCGGGCCACGTTCGCGGCGGTGCTGGGCAGACCGATGCCGACGAAGCAGGACATCCCGTCGCGCAGTGAGCGCGCCGCGGTGACGGTCATGATCTCGTCGGAGGTCCAGGGCGCGGCGGTCACAGGCCCCTCCCGGCGGGCTCGACCGCGGTGGGGGCCTTGGTGAGCTCCTCCAGCCAGGCGGTGAAGGCCCCGCGGTCGCGGCCGACGGCGTCCCAGGCACGGTAGGCCTCGTTGTCGCGCTCGTAGTAGCCGTGCGCGTAGGAGGGCGCGGCGCCGCCGGGGACGACGCTGACCCGGTCGACCACGCGCGCGGGCAGGACGACCTGGCCGGGGACGGGGTCGAGGGTGTCCACGACCTCCTCGACGGTGGCCAGGGCGCGGTCGGCGGCCAGGACGGCCTCCTTCTGGATGCCGGTGATGCCCCACAGCTGCACGTTGCCGCGGCGGTCGGCGCGCTGGGCGTGCACGACGGTGACGTCGGGGTTCAGGGCGGGCACGGCGGCCAGTTCCTGTCCGCTGAAGGGGCAGGTGACGGACCTGATGTTGGGGTTGTTGGCGACCAGGTCGGTGCCGGAGTAGCCCCGCAGGAGGGCGAAGGGCAGGCCGGAGGCGCCCGCGACGTAGCGGTTGGCCATTCCGGCGTGGCTGTGCTCCTCGATCTCCAGGGGCACGGGCCAGGAGGAGGTGACGGCGTCGCGGAAGCGGTGCAGCGAGCCGACCCCGGGGTTGCCGCCCCAGGAGAAGACGAGCTTGCTGGCGCACCCGGCGCCGATGAGCTGGTCGTAGACGATGTCGGGGGTCATGCGCACCAGCGTGAGGTCGCGCAGGCCCTGGCGGATGATCTCGTGCCCCGCCGCCACGGGGATGAGATGGGTGAACCCCTCCAGGGCGACGGTGTCGCCGTCGTGGACGAGCTCGCGTACCGCCTCGTCCAGGGGCACGATCATGGAGCACTCCCGTTCGGCTGCCGAATGGATGTTCTCAGAGCGAACACCTCGGCTATGACGGTAACGCCGTTCCCGAACGTGGTCAAGGCACGCGCGAGGACCGCACCGTGCGTGCGGTGGAGGGACTCACGAGGGACCGGACCCAGCCGGCGCGGAGCCCGGTCAGAGGGGGGGTTCGGTCAGGTCGCGGGTTCGCCGCGGCGCCACCTCTCGTGCTTGGCGCGCATCTGCTCGGTGTCGTTGAGGCGGGGGAAGGGCTCGTCGGGGACGTCGGCGCCCAGGAAGGCGCACAGGCGCTCCCACCCCTCCCCGACCCGGTACACCAGCAACCGGTCGGCCGGGACCTGCGCGACCACACGGGCCGTGTGCCGTTCGAAGGCCGCCACCGCGGTCGCCTCGTCAGGGTTCCCGCCGGAGGGGACCCCGAAGTGCGCGAGCCACATGCGGTCCAGAAGGGGGCGGATCGTGCTCAGCCGGGACGCAACCCCCACTCCGGTCGACTCGTCTCCGGCTTCGCTCACGATCTTGAAGATGGTCGCGCGCATGCTCTCGTACCACCGGTGCGGGTCGCGGACGGTGAGCAGGATCCTCGCGTCCGGGAAGGCGTCGGCGAGTTCGCGCCAGAAGAACGACAGCGGCCAGTCCACGCCCGAGCGCCAGCCCTCCAGCAGGAGTGCCCAGTCGACATCCCCGGCGGGGGCGTCCGCGATCCCGGCCCAGCGGGCCGCCAGGTCCGAGGAGTCCAGCACCTCGGACATGTGGTGGCAGGGGCCGAAGCCGAGCCGTTCCAGCGCGGCCTTCACCGACGTCGTCCCGGTGCGCGGGAAGCCCGCTCCGATCACGTCCACCGTCGTCCCCCTCGGTCGTCGCAGGGCTTGGCGCCCGGAGCAGGGGCGCCCCCTGGTCACTCTCCGTTGTAGCACGAACACCCCGGGCGTGCGGGGCCGTCGCCGATATCCGGTAGGGACGGCCCCGGCGGGAGGACCGCCCGCACCGCCCGGGGCCGTCGGGGCGCCGGATGCCCCCGTGCTGCCCCCGGGACCGGGCTCCGCCGCTCCGTCCGAGCGGTGTGAGAACCTTTCCGGGGGCCGCGGCCAGCCGCCCCCGCAACCGAACCGGGAAGAGCAGATGCCGACCGAAGAAGAAGAGGCCCGCGGCGCCCACTTCGTGCAGTCCCTGGAGCGCGGCCTGACGGTCATCCGCGCCTTCTCCGCCGAGCGGCGCTCCATGACGCTCAGCGAGGTCGCGCGCGAGACCGACCTGACCCGCGCCGCCGCACGCCGTTTCCTGCTCACGCTGGTGGACCTGGGCTACGTGCGCACCGACGGCAGGCTGTTCTCCCTCACGCCGCGCGTGCTGGAGCTGGGCTACGCCTACGTGGCCTCCGCCGGGCTGCCCGACGTGGCCCAGCCCCACCTGGAGGACCTGTCCGCCCGGGTGCACGAGTCCGCCTCGGTGTCGGTGCTGGAGGGAGACGACGTGCTCTACGTGGCGCGTGTGGCGACCTCGCGGATCATGGCGGTGGCCATCCGGGTGGGTACCCGCTTCCCGGCCTCGGCCACCTCGATGGGCCGGGTGCTGCTGGCCGGGCACGACGACCGGAACCTGGACGCCTACCTCGCGCGGGTGGAGCTGGCCCCGCTGACCCGGTTCACCATCACCGACCCGGCCGAGCTGCGCGCCGAGCTGGAGCGGGTGCGCGAGCAGGGGTACGCCGTCGTCGACCAGGAGTTGGAGGAGGGGCTGCGCTCGCTGGCCGCGCCCATCCGCGACGGCTCGGGCCGGGTGATCGCGGCCGCGAACGTGTCCGCGCACGCCAACCGGGCCTCGATCGAGGACGTGCGCCGCGACCTGCTGCCCGCGCTGCTGGAGACCACCGCGCGCATCGAGGCCGACCTGGCCTCGGTGGCGCGCCGCGACGCGGGCTCCTGACCCCCGCCCTCCGGTTGCGGGCCGCCCGGCGACGCGGGGGCCCTCCCGGCGAGGGCCTGGCCGGTGGCGCCCCGGTCGCCCCCGCCGCGACGCGGGCTCCGACTTCACCGGGGCGCGGTCGTGGGCCGGGCCGCGCCTCAGGGCCGGGCCGCCCGGGCACGGTGGCGCCGGACGGCGTCGCGGTTGCCGCAGGCGGGCGAGCAGTAGCGCTGGCGTCCGCCGCGCGAGAAGTCGGCGTAGACGCGGTCGCAGCCGTGCGCCGCGCACCGGCCGAGCCGCTCCATGCCCCGGCCGGTCAGGTGCAGGGCGGTGCCGACGGAGACCAGCGCGGCCACCTGGCGGTGGGCGGCCAGCAGGTCGGGGCGGTAGTGCAGGTGCCACCCGGTACCCGCGTGGTCGGTCAGGCGCGGGGCGGCGGAGAACTCGATGAGCAGCGGGTTGAGCCGGTCCGCGCGGGCAGGCGCGTCGGGGGCGTCCACCACCCGCGTCCAGCGCCTCAGGAACTCACCGACGGCGACCACGTCGTCCTCGCCGACGGGGCGTTCGAGGAGGAAGCCGGCCTCGGCGCAGCGGTGCTCCAGGTCCGCCGCACCGGTCAGCGGCCGGTTGACCAGGTCCACGGCCAGGGTCACCGGATCCTCGCCGTAAGGGTTGAGATGCATAATGCCATTACACCAGACTGGCCCGATGCACACACGGCACGAACACCACTGGACCACCGAGTCGGACCACACCACCAGCGAGGGCGTCGTCGCCTACCAGCGCTGCGCGTGCGGTGGGCGCAGGGTGGTCCTGACCCGGGCCTTCGGGCTGCTCCAGGACGACCTGGCCTCGGTCGGCCCCGTGCGGGGGTGAGCCGGCGCGGTGGCGTGGGCTCAGCCCCCTTCGGAGCCGAGGAGGGCCCGCAGCACCGCCACCGCCCGCTCCCCCGCCTCCTCGGGCACGAACACGTGGTCGTGGTGGAAGCCGGACACCACGTCGCACGGCAGACCGGCTCCGGTCAGCGCGGCGGCCACCGCCGCCACCAGAGCCGCCCCCTGCGCTCCGGCGGGGACCTCCAGCGTGATCCAGGCGAGCGCGTCGTCGTGGGGCAGCCCGGCCGCGTCGGCCTCCT
Source organism: Nocardiopsis sp. CNZ308 (assembly GCF_004217075.1). Lineage (NCBI taxonomy): Bacteria > Bacillati > Actinomycetota > Actinomycetes > Streptosporangiales > Nocardiopsidaceae > Nocardiopsis > Nocardiopsis sp. CNZ308. Next base: position 6,134,806 of record NZ_SHKJ01000001.1, read on the forward strand.
CACGCGGGCACACCACGGTCAGGGCCTCGTCCTCGGCCACCGTGACCACCGGACGCACCCCCTCGGGCAGGGACGCGCGGTCCGGCACGGTGGTGAAGACGTAACCGCCCGGGCGCAGCCGGACCCGCGTTCCCGCCAGCAACCGCTCCAGCTCCCCCGCCACCCGGTCCCCCTCCCCCGCGCACCCGTGGCGCCTTGCGGGCGCGCACCGCCTCCTGAGATCCTGCCCGCAACACCGCCGGGGACGCGAATCCGCGCACACGGGAACCGTGCGGCGCCCCCCACCTGGAAGTTCTGAGCACACGGCCCCAGCGCCGTCCGGAAGGGACACCGTGACCGACCTGCACGCCACACCACACATCGCCCGGGAGTCGGGAACCTTCGCCATCGGCGGCGACCTGCCGGTGCACCGCCTGGGCTTCGGGGCGATGCGCATCGTCGGCGAGGGGGTGTGGGGGCCGCCCCGCGACCGCGACGAGGCGCTGTCGGTGCTGCGGCGCGCGGTCGAGCTGGGCGTGAACTTCATCGACACCGCCGACTCCTACGGACCCCAGATCAGCGAACAGCTGATCCGCGAGGCGCTCTACCCCTACGCCGACGACCTGGTCATCGGCACCAAGGCGGGTTTCGCGCGCACCGGACCGGCGCAGTGGCACATACTGGGCCGCCCCGAGTACCTCAAGCAGCAGGTGGAGCTGAGCCTGCGCAACCTGGGGCTGGAGAGGATCGACCTGCTCCAGCTGCACCGGATCGACCCCGAGGTGCCGCTGGCCGACCAGCTGGGCGCCCTGGTGGAGCTGCGCGAACAGGGCAAGATCCGCCACATCGGGCTGAGCGAGGTGACGGTGGACGAGCTGTCCGCCGCCCGCGCGGTCACGCCGGTGGCGTCGGTGCAGAACCAGTACGCGCCGTCGTTCCGCCAGTCCGAGGACGTGCTGGAACAGTGCGAGAAGGACGGGACGGCCTTCCTGCCCTGGGCGCCGGTCGGGCGCGGCGAGCTGGCGGGGCCGAATTCCCCGCTGACCGCGATGGCGGCGGAACACGGGGTGACCCCGGTGCAGCTGTCCCTGGCCTGGCTCCTGCACCGCTCGCCGGTGATGCTGCCGATCCCGGGCACGTCGCGGGTGGCGCACCTGGAGGAGAACACGGCCGCCGCGGCGGTGCGACTGACGGAGGCCGAGACCGAGCGCATCAGCCAGTACCTGGGCACCTGATCCGGGTTCGGCCGGGACCGCGGCGCGGGCTCCGGGCCCCGGGGGTCCGCGGCGGGGCCGCGCGCACCGGACGGGCGGCGGGTACCGGCCGGGCGCGGTGGGCACCGGGCAAAAGCACCGTTGGCGGACTTCCTCCCCCACGGGGGCCGCGCGGAGTCGGGATTGGGCTCCGACGCGCCCCGTGGTTGCTTGCGGTCGGTCCCACCTGCTGAGATTCTTCCCGGGACACCGCCGGAGGCCCGGTCTCGCGCGTCCCCGCCCTGCTCCCGCCCCGGCTCCGCACGCTCGGCCCAGCGCCGTTCGGAAGGAACCCTCATGACCGACGTACACACCACACCGCACACCGCCCGGGAGTCGGGAACCCTCGTGATCGGCGGCGATCTGCGGGTGCACCGCCTGGGCTACGGCTCGATGCAGCTCGTCGGTCCGGGGGCGTGGGGCCCGCCCCGCGACCGCGACGAGGCCCTGGCCGTGCTGCGGCGCGCGGTCGAGCTGGGCGTGAACTTCATCGACACCGCGGACTGCTACGGACCCCAGATCAGCGAGCAGCTGATCCGCGAGGCGCTGCACCCCTACCCCGAGGACCTGGTCATCACCACCAAGGTGGGCTTCGCGCTCACCGGTCCGGGGGAGTGGCACCCCCTGGGCCGCCCCGAGTACCTCAAGCAGCAGGCGGAGCTGAGCCTGCGCAACCTCGGCGTGGAGAGGATCGACCTGCTCCAGCTGCACCGGATCGACACCCGGGTGCCGCTGGCCGACCAGCTCGGCGCCCTGGTGGAGCTGCGCGAACAGGGCAAGGTCCGCCACATCGGAATGACGGGGGTGACCCTGGAGCAGCTCTCGGTGGCCCGCGCGATCACGCCGGTGGCGTCGGTGCAGAACTGGTACGGTCCGGTCTCGCGCAAGTGCGAGGACGTGCTGGAGCAGTGCGAGAGGGACGGGACGGCCTTCCTGCCCTGGGCTCCGCTGGAGCGCGGCGAGCTGGCGGGGCCGGACTCGCCCCTGGCCCCGCTGGCCGCCGAGCACGGGGTCACCCCGGCGCAGCTGGCGCTGGCGTGGCTGCTGCACCACTCGCCGGTGATGCTGCCGATCCCGGGCACGTCGCGGGTGGCGCACCTGGAGGAGAACACGGCCGCCGCAGCGATGAGGCTGTCGGAGTCCGAGACCGAGCGCATCGCCAAGTTCCTGGACGGCTGAGCCCGTGGACGCGTGCGGCCCCGCCGGTCTCCCGGCGGGGCCGCACGTGCCCGGAGCGGACGGCGGACGCCGCCCGGCGGGGGGCCGGCGGCGCGCCGTTCGCCCGGTTCAGCTCGGGCGCAGGCGAAAGACCTGGAGGCGCATGTCGTAGTACTTCTCGGTCTCGCCGACCCACTCCATGCCCAGTCTGCGCGCCACGGCTATCGCCCGCTCGTTGTTGGGGCGCGCGACCGCGAAGACCTCCTCGATGCCCTGTTTGAACGCCCACGCGATGATCGCCTGGCTGGCCTCGGTGGCGTACCCCTGGCCCCACACGTCGGGGCGCAGCGCCCAGGACAGTTCGAAGTCCTCCTCGAAGGGCGGCAGGAGCTTGAGCGAGAGCCCTCCCACGAGCTGGCCGTCCTCCTCGCGGACGATGGCCCAGCGCCCCGCGGGCGGAATCAGGTTGGGCCCCGCCTCGACCCAGGCGTGCAGAACCAGGCGCATCGCGTCGGTGTCGTGCACCGGATGCCATTCCGGCGTCAGCCAGTGCGCGACCTCGTCGGCCCCGTAGACGCGCAGGGCCTCCTCGGCGTCGTCCAGCTGCCATTCCCGGATGAGGAGTCGGTCGGTCGGCAACTCAAGGCTCATGTCACCACCGTAACCCGGGACAAACCACCACGACAGGGGGGAAGGGCAACAGACTCGGCATCCGGTCGGAGGGGCGCGCCCCGGGCCGCCGACCCGTCCGCGTCCGTGGGCGCCGGGCCCCGCGAACAGGCCGCGAACCGGTCCGTCACGACCCCTTTACACCGCGTATCGCGGCCGTTAGGGTGTCCAGCATGCCTGGGAGCGCTCCCAGGCAGACGGCCCCGGAACGCACCCGCTGGCCCGCCTCCGGCGCCCGCGGAGCCGCCCCCCACCCCCTCGGGCCTCGTGCGCGGGACACCGCCGGGAAGCACCATGCGACAAAGGACCCGGGCTGGTACTCAAAGGATTCGCGACGCCCGACTCCCGTTGCGATACTGACCAGTCTGGACCGGACCCCGCCGCCCACGCGGCGGGGTCCGCTCACGTGTCAGCACCCCGCAGCCCAGGAGCCGCCCCATGAAGTTCGTCCGCGACCCCCACCACGACGGATCCCCCGACCACGTCAGCGTCGGGGAGGGCCGGGCGAGGCTGCGCGTGCGCGTGCCCGGGGGCGCGGACGCGGTGTACGCCCGGCTGGTGGAGGACGGCGAGGGCGTCACCCTCCGGGCGGAGAGGACGCACGCGTCGGACGGCGCCGTCTGGTTCGAGGCGAGTGTGCCGCTGCGCCCGGTGGTGACCAACTACCGGTTCGCGATCGTGCGCGGCACCGAGTACACCTGGCTCAACCAGGAGGGCGTCCACGGGCACGAGGTGACCGACGCGGCGGACTTCCGGCTGGTCGACGGCCCCCCGCCGCCCGCGTGGGTCCCGGGCACGAGCGTCTACCAGATCTTCCCAGACCGCTTCGCCCGCGACGACGACTCCGTCGAGCCCCCGGCCGAGCACCCCGACTGGGCGCTGCCCCGCTCCTGGGACGACGAGCCCTCCACGTTCGGGCTGACCGCCACCCGCGAGTACTTCGGCGGCACGCTCGACGGGGTCCGCCGCCGTCTGGACCACCTGGCCGCGCTGGGCGTGGAGGTGGTCTACCTGACCCCCGTCTTCCCTGCGCGCTCCACGCACCGCTACGACGCGGCCACCTTCTCCGAGGTGGATCCGCTGCTGGGCGGGGACCGGGCCCTGCGGGAGCTGGCGCGGGCCGCGCACGAGCGCGGCATGCGGGTGATGGGCGACCTGACCACCAACCACACCGGGGACTCCCACGAGTGGTTCTTGACGGCGCGGGCCGACGCGGACTCCGCCGAGGCGGGGTTCTACCACTTCACCGACCACCCGGACGGCTACGTGGGCTGGCTGGGTGTACCCAGCCTGCCCAAGCTGGACTACTCCTCGGCCGAACTGCGGCGCAGGCTCTACGGCGCCGACGACTCGGTGCTCGCGGGCTGGCTGACCGGGCCGGACGCGCTGGACGGCTGGCGCGTCGACGTGGCCAACATGACCGGGCGCAACGGCGCGCAGGACCTCAACCGCGAGGTCTCCGGGGAGATCGCGGCACGGATGCGCGAGGTGGACGACCGGCGGGGCGGCGACGGTTCGTGGCTGCTGGCCGAGCACTTCCACGACGCGGGTCCCGACACCCACCACGACGGGTGGCACGGGGTGATGAACTACGCCGGGTTCACCCGGCCGGTGTGGACCTGGCTGAACACCGGGCCCGAGCACGTGCGCTACCTGCGCACGGACTCGCCGCTGCCGCGCAGCGGCGCCGAACAGGCGGTGCGGGCGATGCGCGCGACCAACGCCGGGCTGCCGTGGCGGGTGCTGACGCACAGCGTGAACGCGCTGAGCACGCACGACTCGACGCGCTTTCGGACCGTGGTGGGCGGCGACGCCGACCGGCACGAGGTCGGGGTGGCGGCGCAGGTGACCCTGCCCGGTGTGCCGTTCGTGTTCGCGGGCGACGAGATCGGCATGGAGGGCGTGGACGGGGAGAACGCGCGCAGGCCCATGCCCTGGCACCGGCCCGAGGCGTGGGACACGGGGACGATGGAGGCGCACACCCGGCTGCTGGCCCTGCGCCGGGAGCTGCCCGCGCTCCAGACCGGCGGCCTGCGCTGGTTGGACGCGGGTCCCCATCACATGACGTTCCTGCGCTCGCTCGAAGGCCGGGTGGCGCTGGTGCACCTGGCCGACGGGCCGCACGAGGGTCTGTCCGCGGCCCTGGCCGACCTGGACGCCTCGGGCCTGGAGGTGCTCGCCCAGGGCGGCGGGGCTCGGGCGGTCCTGGAGGGTTCGGAGCGGGTGGAGCTGGCGGCGGACGGGCCCGGCTACGTCGTCGCGGCCGGGAGCTGACGCCCCGGGGTACCCGACACGCGCAGCGTCTGGCGGACGTGGAACACCGAGGGGCTCCGGGGCTGAACCGGCGACGCGCGCCGCGGGACAGCGTGTCTAGACCTCCTGGGACAGGGTGGCCTGCACGTCCTTGACGATGCGGGCGACCACGTCGCCGGTCCGGCCGACGAAGTAGAAGTGCTCGCCGGGCAGGATGTGGCGCTCCACCGGCCCCGAGGCTCGGCCGTCCCAGGCGGCGAGGCGCTCGGGCGTGACGCCGGGGTCGTCCCGGCCGCCGAAGACCGACAGCGGCGTCCGCAGCGGCGGAGCGCCCGGATCCGGGCGCCAGGTGTCGACGAGTTCGAGGTCGGCGCGGATCAGCGGCTCCACGAGCTTCCACTGCTCGGGATCGTCCAGGGAACCGACGGCGGTCCCGCCCATGCGGGCGATGCTCCGACGCAGCCGCTCGGAGGACAGCAGGTGCCGGGGATCGTCGCGCTCGGGCCCCGGTGCCGGGCTCCACGCCGACACCCCGAGCCAGGCGGGGTCGGCGGGACCGTCGGCAGCCAGCAGGGCGGTCAGTTCGTGCGCCAGGAGCGCGCCCATGCTGTGGCCGAAGAACCCGAAGGGGCGGTCCAGTTCGGGGGCCAGGTGCGCGCGCAGGTGGCGGGCGAGTTCTCCGGCGTCGCGGAAGGGCTCCTCAGCCGCCGCCCGGCCGCGTCCGGGCGCCTCCACCAGGCACACCTCCCAGTCGGCCGGGAAGTGGCGCACCCAGGGCCGATAGCCCAGGGAGGACCCGCCCGCGTGGTGCAGTAGGAAGATCCGGAAGCCTGCCTGGGGAACGGGTCGGGGCCGGATGAGGACGCCCTCGTGCACTGCCTGTTTCCTCGCTGTCCGTGTCCGGGTGCGGCCGTACGGCCACCACAACAGAGCAAAGCTACCAGTCGGTAGTACCAGTGGGTAACAACGCGCCCCGCCCCGGGCACGCTCACCCCGCCCTGGAACACGGCCCCCTACCCGCGCGACACGCGGGAACACCCGGCCCCTCCCCCGCCGGAACAGCCGCAGGAGACAGCACACCCGCTCCACGGCCGCCGGAAGTCCACCGCGCGAACGCAGCGCGCGCACGGCCCGGCAGGGCCTGTCGCGCGACGGCCCAAAAACCACTCGCCGGGACACGGGGGCCACCGGCACACTGGGGGCTTTGTCACAAGGAGGCCCCGATGGGTGCGCGTGCGCTGCCCCCGACCCTGCGCCACCGGGGGTTCGGCCTCCTCCTCGCGGGCAGGGGCGCCAGCGAACTCGGCTCGGCGATGCTGCCCGTGGCCGTGGTCGGCCTGGTGCTGGCCGGACACGGGCCGCTGCTCCTGGGCCTGGTCCTGGGCGCGCGCGGTGCGGCGGGATCCCTGTGCACCCTGCTCTCGGGCGCCCTGGTGAGCCGGGTCCGCAAGTCCACCGCCCTGGCCGCGGGAGACCTGGCCCAGTGCGCGGTCATGCTCGGCTTCGCCCTGGGCCCCGACTCCGCCGCCTGGTTCGTGTGCCTGGCCGCGGCCGGGGGCGCGGCCGGTTCGGTGAGCGAACCCGCCGCCGGGTCGATCGTGCCGCTGCTGGTCCCCGCTGACCGGCTGCGGGAGGCCAACGCCCTGCGCAACGTCGTGGGACGCGGCATGGGCGTGACCGGCCCCGCCGTGGCCGGGGTGCTGTTCGCCGCCCTGGAGGCGCGGGCGGTGTTCGCACTGGTCGCCGCCGCCTTCGCGGTGGGCGGCGCCGTCCTGCTGCTGGTGCGCGAGGCGGTGCCGTCCGCCGAGCGCTCCGGGGCCACGATGGGCGCGAACTTCCGGGCGGGGCTGCGCGAGGTGGTGCGGCGGCCCTGGGTGGTGGCGGTCATCGCGGTGGCCACCGTGCAGGCGCCGACCACCCTCGCCCCCGGGTTCACCCTGCTGCCGATCGTGGTCGCCGACTCCTACGCCGAGCCCGTCTACGGGCTGGCGCTGTCGTGCCTGTCGGCGGGCCAGCTCCTGGGCGGGGTCGTCGCCGCGCGCTGGAACCCGGCGCGCCCCGGCCTGGTCTCCCTGGCGGGCGTACTCGTCTACCCGCTGGTTCTGCTGGGCCTGGCCGCGACCGTGCCCGCCTGGCTGCTGCTGACCGGCTACGCCGCCACCGGGGTGGGCTTCATGCTCCTGGGCGTGTACTGGTACACCGCCCTGCAACGGGCGATCCCCCAGGACCTGCTCAGCGTGGTGATCAGCGTCGACGAGGTGGGCAGCTTCGCGCTGGAACCGGTCGGGTACGTGCTGGCCGGGGCCCTGGCCGAAACCGTGGGGCCGCGCCCCGTGCTGGTCGGCGCGGCCGTGGCCGGGCTGGTGACCACGCTCGTCCCGCTGGCCGTTCCCGGCGTCTCCCGCCTGGCCGACCCGGACCGACCGGCCGCCGCGCTCTGATGTCACACGGGCCACACCGGCCACACGCTTTTCCAACCCGCCGCAGGAGGAGGCCCGACGCCGGTCCTCCCCCGCCGGGCCGCCTCAGACCGAGCGGTCGACGCGGCCCCTCAACAGCCCCAGGGCCGCCGCCGCGGAACGCCGCACCCCGGCGGCCAGCCCGGTCAGCCGACGGCGCCACACGGGCACCCCGAGGTCCTCCCCCGGTTCCACGGCCGCTCCGGCCGCCTCGTCCGTCCCGGCGACCTCGGCCTGGGCGACGCGCTCGCGCAACCGGTCCCTGACCTGTTCGGGGGTGTAGGCACGGCGCTGCCGCTGGTCCCGCGCGATCACCGCGCCGGTCGCCGCGACGCCCACGAAAGCGGCCACTCCAAGGGCCTTCCACCAACGCATGTTCCCTAGGCTAGTGGGTGTGGCAGACACGAGCATGTCCCTGAACGAGGCGCTGGAGCTCACCCGGACCGGTGACGTCTGGGTCTTCCGCGGTACGAGCGCGGCCGACCGCGCCATCCAGATCACCACGAACAGCCCGGTCAACCACGTCGGCATGTCCATCGTGGTCGAGGACCTGCCGCCGCTGATGTGGCACGCCGAACTCGGCCGGTCCCTGCCCGACGTGTGGACCGGCAAGCACCAGCGCGGCGTACAGCTGCACGACCTGCGCGACGCCGTCCTGGTGTGGGGCCGCAAGTACGGCCAGCGCGGCTGGCTGCGCCAGCTCGACCCCCTGGCGGACGGTGCGATGGAGGACGCCGCCCTGCGCACGGTCGCCCGGCTCAACGGCACCCCCTTCCCCTCCACCACCCAGATGGCCGCCCGCTGGGCGCGCGGACGCCTGCCCCTGCGCAAGCTGCCCCTGGGCCGGGGCGCGCGCGAGCGCGCGCTGGAGACCGCCTACTGCGCCGAGGTGATCGCCCTGACCTACGAGGCCATGGGCCTGCTGCCCTCGGGGCGCCTGCCCGGGTACTACGACCCGGGGCGGTTCTGGAGCGGTGACGACCTGGAACTGGAGGGCGGCGCGTCGCTGGGCGGGGAGATCCGCGTGGACCTGCCCGCCGAGTGACCCCGAACGCCCGGAGGGAGGGGCCCGGTGCCGGGCCCCTCCCCGTCAGGCGAGGTGGAAGACCTCGGTCAGCGGCACCATGCCCTCGTCGGGACGGCCGGGCAGGCCCTCGAAGAACGGCGCCATCTCGGCCTGCCAGCGGGCGTTGACGTCGGTCTCGGCCATCGCGGCGCGGGCGGCCTCGAAGTCCTCGGTCTCCAGGTAGCCGACGACCATGCCCTCCTCGGTGCAGAACAGCGAGTAGTTGTGCCAGCCGGCGGCGCTGAGGGCCTCGCGCATCTCCGGCCACACCTCGGCGTGCCGTTCCCGGTACTCGGCGAGGCGTTCCCGGCGGACCTTGAGGATGAAGCAGACGCGCTGCACGGACGTCCTTCCTGTGGGACGGATACGGATGATGTGCGACAGACCATGACGGTTCTGTGCGAAGTGGTACGTATTGCGGCACGTCGGGCCGGGCGGAGCCGCCCGGGCCCGGTTTCCGTGCGCCGGACGCCTCCCGGAACGGCTCCGCCCCCGCGAGAACGGCCCCGGGCCGGGGAGCGCGCCCGACCGCGGAGGGCTCCCCGTGCCCGGGGCACCGTCCCCGAGGGCGGCACCCCGGGGCGGGCTCAGAAGTCGAAGTCGTCCACGTTCTCGGCGTCGAAGACCTGCGGCGGGCCGAGCACGAGCTCCCCTTCCGTCTCGAACGTGAACTCGCCCAGGCGTCCGGCCGTGAAGGTCTCGCCCTCGGCGCCGGTGATCTGCCCGGCCCTGAGCGCCGCGCCGGTGTACCCGGCCAGGTAGCCCAGGTCGAGCGGGTTCCACAGGGCGAACCGCCCCACGGTGCCGTCGTGGACGAACGCGCGCATCTGGTTGGGCGTGCCCAGACCGGTGACGGCCACCTCGCCCTGGTACTCGGAGTCGCTGATGTAGCGGGCCGCCGCGGCGATGCCCACGGTGGTCGGCGAGACCACGCCGTCCAGGTCGGGGTGGGACTGCATGAGGCCCTGCATCTCCTGGAAGGACTCCAGGTCGTCGTCGTTGCCGTAGACGGTCTCGACCAGCTCCAGGTCGGCGTACTCCTCCTCGGCGAGCACCTCCTCCATCGCCGCGATCCAGGCGTTCTGGTTGGTGGCGTTGGGGGTGGCCGACAGCACCGCGAAGGTGCCCTCGCCGCCCAGGTCCTCGGCGATCATCTCGACCAGGGTCCGGCCGATGAGCTCGGTGGAGGACTGGTTGACGAACACGTCGGTGCAGTTGGCGTCGGAGTCGTAGCCGACGATGGCCGCGCCGTTGTCGCGGGCCTCGTTGAGCGCGGGGCAGACCGCGTCGGGGTCGTTGGCGGCGATCACGATGACGTCGCTGCCCGCCTGGCTGGCCGCGTTGATGTACTCCACCTGGGAGTCGGCCGTGGCCTCGGTGCCGCCGCGCTCGGTGGCCGTTCCGCCGACCTCCTCGACGGCCTCGGTACCGCCCTGGTTGACGATCTCGAAGAAGGGGTTGTTGAGCTGCTTGGGCAGGAAGTCGATCTTCAGGCCCTCGGGGATCGGCGCGTCGGGGTCGGCGGTGCCGGTCGGCCCGGTCTCGTTCTCCTCCTGGGCGTCCCCGATGGTGGTGCCCCCGCCGCAGGCGGCGGTCATCAGCACCGCGAACGCGGACGCGGCCAGGAACAGGTGGCGTGGGCGGCCCTGGGTCATGAGTGTTCTCCCTTGGTGGGGGCGGACGCGGCGGACGGTGCCGCGTCCGGGGGTGAGGAGGGGCTGGGTCCGGAGGCGCGTCTGGCGCGCAGCCGGGCCACGAGGTTGGGGGTGACGACGGAGGCGATGAGGATGAGGCCGGTGACGATCTGCAGGACCTCGCTGCTGATGCCGAACAGCTGGAGGGCGTTGCGGATGGCGCCCAGCAGCACGACGCCGCTCAGCACGCCCAGGATCGAGCCGACCCCGCCGAAGATGGACACCCCGCCGAGCAGGACGGCGGCCACGACCTGGAGTTCGAGGCCGAAGGCGGTGTCGGCGCGGGAGGTGCCGTACTGCAGGGTCCAGAAGACCCCGGCCCCGGAGGCCACCGCGCCGCTGAGCGTGAACAGCCAGAACTTGGTCCAGCGCACCGGTACCCCGGTGAAGCGGGCGGCCTCGTCGTTGTTGCCGATGTCGAACAGCGAGCGGCCGACGGCGGTGGCGTGCAGCAGCACCCCGAACAGCACGGCCAGGGCCAGGACCGCCACGGCGATCCACGGCAGGCCCTCCACGCCCAGGAAGGGCGCCCGGGCGCCGCTGACCCAGCTCTGGGGGTAGCTGGCCACGGCGCGGTCCCCGAGCAGCACGTAGGCCAGACCCCGGTACAGTGCCATGGTGCCGATGGTCACGGCCAGGGACGGCAGCCCGCACACGGTGACCAGGAACCCGTTGAGGGCGCCCAGCAGCGCGCCCACGGCCAGGCAGATCCACAGGGCCGTCTCGATGGCGACCCCGGCCTCCCACAGCACGCCCAGGGTGGCGCTGGTCAGCGCCAGGGTGCTGGCCACCGACAGGTCGATCTCGCCCGTGATGACGATGAGCGTCATCGGCAGGGCCATCAGGGCGATGGCGGCCACGCTCAGCACCAGGAAGTCGATGTTGCGCGCGGTGGCGAACATGTCCACGAACAGCCCGGCGGCCAGCAGGGTGACCACGAGCGCGCCCACCACGGGCGCCTCGCGGGCCGAGAGCAGCGACCGGATCCGGCCGGGGCCTCCGGGGCCCCGCGCCGGGGCGCCCTCGGGCGCCCGGTCGGGGGCGGGGGCGGTGACGGTGCGTTCAGGCGCCACGGGCACCTCCTCCTCGAAGCCTGCGCGCGGTACGCACCGCGAGCAGCCGGTCCAAGCCGATGGCGGCCAGGATGAGCGCGCCCACCACCGCCTGGTGCCAGAACTGGTTGACCTGCCAGATGGGCAGGGCGGCGGTGATGGTGGTGAGCAGGACGGCGCCGAGCGCGGCGCCGTAGACGGTGCCCACACCGCCCGCGATGGCCACGCCGCCGACCACCGCCGCGGCGACGACCTGGAGTTCCATGCCGGTGCCCACGGTGGAGTCGACCGTGCCGTAGCGGGCGGCGAAGAGTACCCCGGCCAGCCCGGCCAGGGCGCCGTTGGCGGCGAAGGCCCAGGTGACGCGGCGCGAGGCGGGGATGCCCGAGAGCCGTGCGGCGTCGGCGTCGGAGCCGATGGCGTACAGCTCGCGGCCCGAGCGGTAGCGGGCGAGGTAGAAGCCCACGGCGGCGACCACGGCGATGGCGACCGCGGCGGGCAGGGGCACCCCCAGGACGCTGAAGCGGCCCAGGAGCAGGAAGGAGTCGGGCATGTCGTGGGCGTTGACCTGCTTGCCCCCGGCCCACCAGTGGTTGAGGCCGCGGTAGGCGTACAGGGTGCCCAGGGTGACGACCAGCGCGGGGACCCGCACGGTGGTGACCAGGAGGCCGTTGAGCAGGCCCGCGACCAGGCCGATGCCGACCCCGGCGAGCATCGCGACGGGGACGGGCAGACCGGGGAGGGTCACGAACAGCAGGCCCGTGCCGAAGGCCGACAGGCCCATGACCGAGCCGACCGAGAGGTCGACGTTCCTGGTGATCAGGACCAGGGCCTGGCCGACGGCGAGGACGGACAGGACCGTGGCGCCCAGGAACAGGTCGCGCACGCCCTGACTGGACAGGAATCCGGGGTTGTACAGCCAGGTGGCGGCCACGAGGATCACCACGGCCAGGAGCACGCCGAGTTCGCGGAACTGGAGCCGGCGGCGCGCGGCGGCGGGGGCGGGGGTGGGGGTGGGGGTGGTGCTGACCGTGTTCGTCATGCGGCCTCGCTCGGTCGCTGTCCGGTGGCCGCGTACATGACCGACTCCTCGTCGGCCTCCGCGCGGTCCAGGTGGGCGGTGACCCGGCCCTCGTGCATGACCAGGACCCGGTCGGCCATGCCCAGGACCTCGGGGAGCTCGCTGGAGACCATGACGATGGCCAGTCCGCGGCCCGCGAGGGTGGAGAGCAGGCGGTGGACCTCGGCCTTGGTTCCCACGTCGATGCCGCGCGTGGGCTCGTCCACGAAGAGCACGCGGGGTTCGGTGGACAGCCACTTGGCCAGGACGACCTTCTGCTGGTTGCCGCCGGAGAGGGTGGAGACCGGGTCGGTGAGGCGGCCGAACTTCAGGCTCAGGCGCTCGCCCCACTCGCGGGCGGAGTCGCGTTCGGCACCGGGGCGCAGCAGGCCGAGGCGGCTGAGGGGCCAGCGGCGGGTGGCGGTGGCGTTGCGCTCGATGGAGGACTCCATGACCAGGCCCTGCTGGCGGCGGTCCTCGGGGACCAGGGCGAGCCCGGCGGCCATGGCGGCCCGGGGCCGTCCCGGCGGCAGCGGCCTGCCCGCCACGCGCACGGTGCCCGCGTCGTAGCGGTCCACGCCGAACACGGCGCGGACGACCTCGCTGCGTCCAGCGCCGACCAGCCCGGCCAGGGCGACGATCTCCCCGGCGCGCACCGAGAAGGACACGTCGGCGAACACGCCGTGGCGGGTCAGGCCGTCGACCTCCAGCAGGACCTCGCCGCGCTCGGCCTCCTCCTTGGGGTAGAGGCTGCTGACCTCGCGGCCGACCATGCGGCGCACGACGGTGTCCACGTCCAGGTCGCCGGTGGGGTCGCAGGAGACGAACGCGCCGTCGCGGACCACGGTGACGCGGTCGCACAGGGCGAAGACCTCGTCGAAGCGGTGGGAGATGAACAGCAGCGCCGCGCCGGAGTCGCGCAGGGTGCGGGCGACGGTGAACAGGCGTTCGGCCTCCACGCCGGACAGGGCGGCGGTGGGCTCGTCCATGACCAGGACCCGCGCCTGGCGGGTGAGGGCCTTGGCGATCTCCACGAGCTGCTGGTCGGCGATGGACAGCCCCCGTGCGGGGCGGTCGGGGTCCATGTCCACGCCCAGGCGCGCGAAGACCTCCCGGGTGTCGCGGCGCATGCGGCCGCGGTCGATGGTGCGCAGGCGGGTGCGGGGCTGGCGGCCGACGAAGATGTTCTCGGCCACCGACAGGTCGGGGAACAGCGTGGGTTCCTGGTAGATGACCGCGACCCCGGCGCGCTGGGCGTCCACGGGCGCGGCGAACTCCGCTGGGCGGCCGTCCACGAGTACCTGCCCGCCGTCCGGTCGGTGCACCCCCGCGATGGTCTTGACCAGGGTGGACTTGCCCGCCCCGTTCTCGCCCACCAGTGCGTGGATCTCTCCGGAGCGCAGTTCCAGGGACAGCCCCCGCAGGGCCCGGACGCTTCCGAAGGACTTGGTGACGTCGACCAGGGCGAGGGGTGGGGGGACCTCTGCTGGGTCCACGTGCGCCCTCCTTCTCCGTGCCGTGTCCGGCGTGGTGACCCCGAACATGGCAAAAACGTTTTAATATGAAGTGGATGTTAAGTGCCCCACACCACACCGTCAAGAGGATCGCCCGAGAATTCGCAGGTCTCGCCCCGATAACGCCTCCGGTCAGGTAAGCCCTTTCCAGTACGCCACGGGTCTCAGGACACCTCGCCACGGACAGCGGATTGACACGTTTCAATCGGGGTGTGAGTACGATGCTTCGCATCGCCCTCCGCACACGCACGGGAGAAGCCCCTTGTCCACCAGGTCCCCCAACGCACGCCGCGGCGTGGGTATCACCGAGGTCGCCCGGCGCGCCGGGGTCTCGCCCGGAACCGTGTCCAACGTGCTCAACCGCCCCGAACGCGTCGCCGAGGCCACCCGCCTGCGGGTCGAGGCGGCCATCACCGAGCTCGACTACGTGCGCAACTCCTCCGGAAGCAGCCTGCGTTCGGGCCGCAGCGAGTCCGTGGGGCTGCTCGTGCTGGACGTGACCAACCCGTTCTTCACCGAGGTCGCCCGGGGCGTGGAGGACGAGGCGGCCGGGTCCGGGCTCGCCGTGGTGCTGCTCAACTCCGCCGAGAAGCGCGAGCGCCAGCAGCGCAACGTGCGCCTGCTGGCCGAGCAGCGCGCGGCCGGGGCCGTGGTGATGCCGGTGGACGACGACCTGTCGGACCTGCTGTGGCTGAGCCGCCAGGGGACCTTCTGGGTGGCCCTGGACCGGGGCGACGTCGCCGAGGACGTGGGGTGCAGCGTCAGCGTGGACAACCACGCGGGCGGGATGGCGGCCGGGAGGCACCTCATCGGTCTGGGGCACGAGACGGTGACCTTCCTGACGGGGCCGTTCGCCATCGAACAGGTCAGGCGCAGGCACGAGGGGCTGCGCGACGCCTTCACCGAGGCCGGGCTGGACCCGGACTCCTGCGTGCGGGTGGTCGAGCAGCCGCTGCTCAACCCCGAGCAGGGCGAGCGGGCGGTGGACGCGATCCTGGGCGGGGGGCCGCGGCAGCGGCCGCGGGCGGTGTTCTGCGCCAACGACCAGCTGGCGCTCGGCGTGATGAAGGGCCTGGGACAGCGGGGCCTGCGGGTGCCCGAGGACATGTCGGTGGTGGGGTACGACAACGTGGACTTCGCCGACCTGGTGCACCCGGGGCTGACCACGGTGGCCCAGCCCAAGTACGAACTGGGCCGGGCGGCGATGCGCCTGCTGGAGTCGGAGCTGAACCACGGCGAGCACGTCCACGAGCGGGTGCTCTTCACGCCGGAGCTGGTGGTGCGGGGTTCGACGGCGGTGTACCGGGCCTGACCCGGGTTCCCGTGTCTCCCTGCTCCCCCGCGTCTCCGCCCCTGGGAAAGCCCGTGCAAAAGCCCTGCTCAGGGTTGTACCGGACCGGCGGGAGGGGTAGTCGGCCCACATGGGCGAGGACGCGGACGCAGGCACGGGCGCACGGGACCGCCGCCGGGGCCGCACCGGCCCGAGGCGGCTTCGCCGACGCGGGCCGCGCGAAGGCTGACGGGGGAACGGGAGCCGGGGACATGGACGAGAAGCAGCAGCGGCAGGTCCGGCAGGAGTTCGGTGATGCGGTCAACATGACGCCCAAGGAGCTGGAGCGGTGGCTGGAGACCGACGAGTCGAAGTCCGTGGGCGAGGGCGACGGGGAGTCCAAGGGCCACCGCTCGGGGCGGCGGATCGTGGACATCCTGCGCTCGTCCGACGGTGACCTCGAGGAGCAGGACTACGAGCACATGCGCAAGGTCACCGGTTACGTGCACCGCCACCTGGCGCAGAAGCCGTCCGGGGACCCGAGCGAGACCCCGTGGCGCTACTCGCTGATGAACTGGGGGCACGACCCGCTCAAGGGCTGACGCGCTGCGCTGGTCGGTCCACAGATGCGAGACCCCCGTTCCAGGAGTCAGAGCGGGGGTCTTTCGCTGTCTCGGGGAGAGCGCCGGGAACGCCGTAGCTAGCGGGGGGACGACACCAGCGGGGAGAGGAGGGAGGCCCACTCCCGGCCTTCCGCGCGTCACCACACGCGTACCCCGCATTCCGCGCCCGCGTCCGGCCTCCGACGACACCCCGCACTGCCCGCTCCCCAGCCGCCCGCCCCACGAACCCGCTGAGGCATGGGCCACCGGACACATCCCGATCATGCTCACACGGCTGTCAGACTGACGGCCTACCGCCAGGATGCTGAAAGACTGAACCCCATGCAGGCCAACCAGTTCTCGCTCACCCGGGTGCACCTGAAGCACTACAGAAGCATCGCCAAAGCCGATGTCAGGCTCGGCCAACTGCTCTTCCTCGTGGGCCCCAACGGCTCCGGCAAGAGCAACTTCCTCGATGCTCTCAGGCTGGTCTCCGAAGCCCTCCAGACCTCGCTCGACCAGGCGCTGCGCAGCCGAGGCGGCGTGGCAGAGGTACGGCGGCGCTCGACCGGGCACCCGACCCACTTCGCGATCGACCTGGAATTCCGAGGCCCTGCCTACTCGGGCACGTACGCCTTCGAGGTGGCCGCGGTCAGAGGAGGCGCGTTCAAGATCTCCCGGGAGGAGTGCCACGTGTACTCCACCGGGGAAGCGGAATCCTGGACGGGCTTCTTCAAGGTCAGGAACGGCGAACTGGAGAAGGCCTCCGAGCCCGTCATGCCCCCGGTCAACGACCAGCGCCTCTACCTGGTCTCGGCCGCCGGGATCGACGTCTTCGAGCGGGTGTACGCGGGCCTCTCCGGCATCAGCGTCTTCAGCCTGAACCCGGACGCCATGCGCGAGCCGCAGACCCCCGACTCCGGTGAGTTCCTGCGCCGGGACGGCTCCAACGTCGCCAGTGTGCTGCACCGTCTGCAACGCAGTTCCCAGGGCGCGAGCGACAAGGAACGCGTCGAGGACTACCTGCGGATGATCGTTCCCGGTATGCACGGGGTCTCGCGAGCGGACCTCGGCAACTGGGAAACGCTGGAGTTCACCCAGGACGTACCGGGGGCCGAGAACCCGTGGCGGTTTCCGGCCCAGTCGGTCTCGGACGGCACCCTGCGCGCCCTGGGCGTCCTCGTCTGCCTGTTCTCCGACACCGGGGACACCCTCAGCACGGTCGGCATCGAGGAACCGGAGAGCGCCCTGCACCCGGCCGCGGCCGGGGTGTTGCTGGACGCGCTCCGGGACGCGAGCACCCGGCGCCAGGTGATCGTCACCAGCCACAGCCCCGACCTGCTGGACCGGGATGACTTCGAACCCTCCGAGCTGTACGCGGTCCGCTCCGCGTCCGGGGAGACCAACATAGGTCCCCTCGACGAGGCCGGTACCCACGCGATGCGAGAACACCTGTACACCCCCGGCGAACTGCTCAGAACCGATCAACTCCTTCCCGCGCCCGTCCAAGAACGCCTGTCCTGGGAAGGGGAGTGATGTCCCCCATCACCATCGCCCCGATCGTGGAGGGGCACGGCGAGCACAGGGCGGTACGGGACCTGCTCACCCGGGTCGCGACCGAGTACGCGGACACGTGGATCGACGTCGCGCAGCCCTTCCGCCTGGACTCGGCGAAAATGCGCAAATCAGATGAGCTGACCAGGGCGGTGTTGCTCCAGTCCAGGCGCGTTCCCGACCGGGGCGGCGTCCTCGTGCTCAGGGACGGTGACGACAAGGACATCACCTGTCCCGTCGAACTAGCGCGCTCGATCGCTCCCGATCCCGCACTCGCCCGATGCCCGGTCGAGGTGGTGATCGCTTGCCCCGAGTACGAGGCGTGGTTCCTGGCCGCCGCTGAGTCCCTGCGCGGGCACTCCGCGATGGGCGATGACGCCGTGGCACCGGAGGACCTCGAGGCCAAGCGCGACGCCAAGACCCAGTTGAGCGCCCTCATGACCGAGCCCTACCGGGAGACGCTCCACCAGGTGAAGTTCACCGCGACCATGGACATGCGGGCCGTGGAAGAGCGGAGCCGCTCCTTCCGGCGTCTGGTCCACGCCGTCCAGCTCCTCGTCGGATAAGGAATCGCCCCGGGGGCCGAAGCCCTGTTGGCTGAACGCGTGACCGAACTGCGCACCGACCGCCTCGTCCTCCGCCGGTGGCGGGACTCCGACCTCGCCCCCTGGGCCGCGATGAACGCCGACCCCGAGGTCCGCGAGCACCTGGGCGCCCCGCTCACCCGCGAGCAGAGCGACGCCTCCGTCGCACGCTTCGAGGCCGCGTTCGACCGGCGCGGCTACGGGTGGTGGGCGGTGGAGGTGCGGGCCACGGGTGAGTTCGTCGGCTTCGCGGGTCTGGACGAGGTGGACGAGGACATGCCGTTCACCGGGGTGGAGATCGGCTGGCGGCTCGCCCGCACGGCCTGGGGGCACGGCTACGCCACCGAGGCCGCGCGAGCGGTCCTGACCCACGCCTTCGACGTCCTCGCGTTTCGCGAGGTCCTCGCGGTGACCACGGCCGCCAACCCGCGTTCGCGGGCGGTGATGTGCCGGATCGGCATGACGCGGAACCCGGCCGACGACTTCGACGACCCCGCCGCGCCCGAGGGTCCGCTGCGCCCGAACGTGCTGTACCGCATCGCCCGCGACGCGGGAAGCTGACATCCCTGCCGGACAGTGTCAGTTCCCGAAGCCAGGACCGGCCCTCCGGCGCGCGGGTTGACGCGGGCGGGCCAGGCACCCGGTCAGCGGTCCGGCGGCCCGGCCGTGCTCCTCCGGGCCGCCTCGGCGCACCGCGCAACGGCCGGTGCTCGACGGGCTAGCGTCCGACGGGCTCCGGCCCCGCGGAGTCCGCCTCCGTCCCGTCCTGCCGGGGAACCCCTCCCACCGCGCCCC
Organism: Nocardiopsis sp. CNZ308; assembly: GCF_004217075.1. Classification (NCBI taxonomy): domain Bacteria; kingdom Bacillati; phylum Actinomycetota; class Actinomycetes; order Streptosporangiales; family Nocardiopsidaceae; genus Nocardiopsis; species Nocardiopsis sp. CNZ308. Next base: position 6,153,768 of record NZ_SHKJ01000001.1, read on the forward strand.
GGCGCCGGGACAGGAGCACGAACACCCCGGCCGTGGCGGCCAGCGACAGGGCCGCGACGCCCCAGGACGTGATGTCCCAGGCCGCCGTGAGGTGACCGGCGAGGGCTCCCGAGCCTCCCACGTCCCCGGCGGTCACCTGCGCGGCGGCTTCGGACGATCCCGTGCGGGCGGCGACGATGCTGGTCAGCGCCGCCCCGAAGACCGCGATGACCAGGGCTTCGGCGCCACCGCGGAGCGTGTTGAGGAAACCCGCCGCCATGCCGACCTTCTGGGGTTCGATGACGCCCATCGCCTGGCCGTCGGTGATGCCGAACGACAGGCCCATGCCGGTGCCGATCAGCACCAGGGGCGGGGCCAGTCCCAGGGCGCTGATCTGCGGGTGGAGCACGGTGAGCAGCGCGTTGCCCCCGGCCACGAACAGCAGCGCGACGACGATCGTCCCGCGGGCCGACACACCCCTGGCGACCAGCCACCCGCCCAGGGACGGGGCCGCCAGTACCGGCGCCGTGAGCATGAGCATCATCAGACCGGCGGTCTGGGCGGAGGCTCCCTGCACCCCCTGGAGGTAGGTCGGCAGGAAGACCAACACCCCCAGGAAGCCGATCGAGGTGGTCAGCGTCGCCAGGCACCAGGCCATGAACCGTCCGTCGCGGACCAGGCTCAGGTCGAGCACCGGCCGGGCCACCCTGCTCTCGATGACGAGGAAGAGCGCGAGGAGCGCCGCACCGGCCGCCAACGCGCCCACCACGGCCGGGGACCCCCAGCCCGCCTCGGGCGCCTCGATGACCGCGTACATCACCAGCGTCAGGCTGACCACGAAGGCCACCGCGCCGAACCAGTCCACACGCGGGCGTTCGGAGGCCCGCGACTCGGCGACGAACGCCGATCCGGCCAGGATGACCAGGCCGACCGCCGCGTAGACCAGGAACGCCGTGCGCCAGCCCACGGCGCCGACCAGCAGACCCGACAGGGTCGGGCCGATCGCGATGCCCACCCCCGCCATGGTGCCCATGGCGGCGAAGGCCCGGGTGCGCGCGGCGCCGTCGAAGGCGGTGGCCAGCAGGGCGCCGCCGCTGGCCATGACCGCCGCGCCGCCGACACCGGTGAGCAGGCGGGCCGCGTCCAGCAGGAGGATGTCACCGGCCAGGGCGCTGGCCAGGTTGCCCGCGAGGAAGACGGCCGCGCCGACGGCGAACAGCAACCGCCGCCCGAACAGGTCGGCCAGGGAACCGCAGACCAGGGTGAACGCGGCGAAGGTGAGGTTGTACCCGGCCACCACCCAGTGCAGCGGGGCACCGGAGGCCTCCAGGTCCACCCCGATCTCGGGAACGGCCACCGCCGTCCCCGAGATCGACATGGCCACGACCAGGACGCCCAGCATGACGCTGGCGAGCAGTATGCCCGGACGCGGCCTCGTCCCCTGGTCCGGCCTCGGCCGCCGACTACGCGTCGTACGCACGCGCATCTCCTTCGTGTCGTGAATGGTGGCCCCCATTCTTGAACCTCAACTTTTATTGAGGTCAAGGACCGAGCGAAGCAGGAAAGCGCAAACGCGGTCCTCAGTGCACCTCCCGCATCCCCGGGCGCGGCCCCGCCGACAGGAGAACGCCGAGCTCAGAACGCCCGCCCACCCGCCCGCGCACACGCGAAATCCGAGCGCCTTTTCCCGTGCGCGCCGGGAGGGACCGGAATGCGAGAACGGCCGCACCGGTGCCGGATCGGAGAACTCGGGGCGGACTCCAGCGGTGCGGATCCAGCGGTGCGGATTCAGTGGTGCGGATCCAGCGGTGCGGATCCAGCGGTGCGGATTCCTCCGCGCCCGCCGGCGCCTAACCTGGACGACGTGGTCACACGAGACACCCGGCCGCGTCCCGCCGGGCCCCCGCAGCGCGAGGCGATCGACAGCCGCAGGCTCCCCTCCTACACCGCCGGTGAGATCGAGGTGCCCTTCGTCGTCATGGGCAGCGCCGAGATCATCCCCCGGGACACGTTCTGGGAGGAGCACTCGCACCCCACGCACGAACTGCTCTGGAACCAGCGGGGCGCCTCCTCCGCCACCGTCGGCACGCGGGTCTGGACGATCACCCCCACGGTCGGCCTGTGGCTCCCGGCCGGGACGCGCCACTCCGGGTGGACCCCCGCGGGGACCTGGCACCGCGCCGCGCAGTTCGGCGTCCACGCGGTGCCCTCGATCTCCGTCGGACCCGTGGCCATGGAGATCACCCCGCTCCTGCGGCTCCTGCTCGACCGGCTCGACGCCGAGGGCCTCACCGCGGACGAGCGTTCGCGGACTGAGGCGATGGTGCTGGACATCCTCGCCCCGGCCCGGCACGAGCTGATCCTGCACATCCCCGAGTCACCGCTGCTGGCCCCCATCGTCGCCGCCGTGCGCGAGGACCCCGCCGACACCACCACCCTGGCCGTGTGGGCGGCGCGGCTGGGCGTGAGCACCCGCACCGTCACCCGGGCGTTCCGCGCCGAGACGGGCCTGGGGTTCAGCCAGTGGCTGACCACCGCGCGCGTGCAGCACGCGGTGACGATGCTCGCGCGGGGGGACGAGATCGACGAGGTGGCGGTGTGTGTGGGCTACCACTCGGCGAGCGCGTTCGGCGCGGCCTTCCGGCGGGTCACGGGGCTGAGTCCGGGCCGCTTCCGCGCCCTGTGAGGCCCGCGGGGACACCGTTCCAGCTCCGCGAGGCCCGCCGGTAGCGGCGTTTCCGCTCCCGCGGCGGAATCGGTAACACAGGCCCCAACAAACCCTCCAGGCTCCCCCCGCCACACTCCGATTGTCCGTTTCGCTATAAAAGATGTCGCATCTACGCGATTGCGAACCCACCAAGGACACCCTAAATTCGGTTAGGCAAACCTAATCTCTCGGCATCGCCGCGGTCGGGTCGGCGTCGCGCACCCCCGGGACCCTGTCCCCACGCGACCCGCCCCCGACCGGTCCCCTCCCGGACGCACACCCCCGTGCGCGCGCCGGGGCGGTGCGGGAGCCGGACCATGGCACCGCCATGGCTGAGGCCCCACGGCCACAATGGGAAGGAAACCATGCCCCGCGTTTCAAGGCTGGCCGCGCTCTCCGGCGCCGCGCTGCTCACGGTCGCGCTCGCCGCCTGCTCCTCCGACAGCTCCCCCGACTCCTCCGGCGGGGAGGACGGCGGTTCCGGGGACTGGACCCCCGTCACCATCGAGCACGCGCTCGGCACGACGACCATCGAGTCCGAGCCCGAGCGGGTCGCGACGGTGAACTGGGCCAACCACGAGGTCCCGCTGGCCCTGGGGATCGTCCCGGTCGGCATGGCCTCCGCCGACTTCGGCGACGACGACGGCAACGGGGTGCTGCCCTGGGTCGAGGAGAAGCTCGCCGAACTGGGTGCGCAGACCCCGGTCCTGTTCGACGAGACGGACGGCATCGACTTCGAGGCCGTCGCCGACACCGCGCCGGACGTGATCCTGGCCGCCTACTCCGGGCTGACCCAGGAGGACTACGACACGCTCAGCGAGATCGCCCCCGTCGTCGCCTACCCCGAGACCGCCTGGGGCACCCCGTGGCGGGAGATGATCGAGCTCAACAGCCAGGCCCTGGGCATGGCGGCCGAGGGCGAGGAGCTCATCGCCGGCCTGGAGCAGGAGATCGAGGACTCGGCCGCGGAGTACCCGCAGTTCGAGGGCCGGTCCGCGATGTTCCTGACCCACGTGGACACCACGGACCTGAGCGAGGTCAGCTTCTACACCACGCACGACACGCGCGCCATGTTCTTCGAGGACCTGGGCCTGGAGACGCCGGAGAGCATCGCGACCGCCTCGGCCGAGACCGACCAGTTCTCCCTGAGCCGGAGCGCCGAGCAGGCGGACGCGTTCAACGACGTCGACATCATCGTCACCTACGGCGGCGAGGAGCTGGTGCGGACCCTGGAGGGCGACCCGCTGCTGTCGCAGATGCCCGCCGTGGAGAACGGCTCCGTCGTCAACCTCCCCGGTGACGACCCGCTGGGCACGGCCGCGAACCCGACCCCGCTGTCGATCTCGTGGGTCCTGGACGACTACCTGTCGCTCCTCGCCGAGGCCGCTGACGAGGCTCAGTAGTGGCGACGGACACCTCGACCGCCGTCTCGGGCGCCGCCGTCGTGCGGCGCCCGAGGCGCGGCAAGACCCTGTGGCTGCTGGTGGTGCTGGGCGCACTGGCCGCGCTCATGTTCGCCTCGGTGGTCGTCGGCTCGCGCGACGTGCCCTGGACGGCCGTCGTGGCGGCCTTCGGCGGGGCGGCCGAGAACTTCGACCAGGCGGCGGTGGCCAAGCGCATCCCCCGCACGCTGCTGGCCGTGCTCGCCGGAGCGGCCCTGGGCGTGGCGGGGGCGGTCATGCAGGGCGTGACCCGCAACCCGCTGGCCGACCCGGGCATCCTGGGCGTGACCATGGGCGCCTCGCTCGCCGTCGTCGCGGGCATCGCCTACTTCGGCCTGGCCTCCGCGACCAGCTTCGTGTGGGTGGCGATCGTCGGCGCGGGGCTGACCACGGTGTTCGTCTACACGATCGGATCCCTGGGGCGGGGCGGGGCCACACCGCTCAAGCTCGCCCTGGCCGGGGCGGCGACCACCGCGGCCCTGGCCTCCTTCATCAGGGCGGTCGTGCTCCCGCGCGCCGACATCGCCGACGGGGCCCGGTCCTGGCAGATCGGCGGCGTGGGGGGAGGGACCTTCGACAGCGTCTCGCAGGTGCTGCCCTTCCTCCTGGCCGGGTTCGTCGTGTGCCTGCTGTCGGCGCGCGCGCTCAACCTGCTCGCCCTGGGCGACGAACTGGCCGCGGGCCTGGGCGAGCGCGTCGCGCTCGCGCGGAGCGCGGCCTTCGTCGGCGCGGTCGTGCTGTGCGGCGCGAGCACCGCCGTGACCGGGCCGATCAGCTTCGTCGGCCTCGTGGTCCCGCACGTGTGCCGCCTGCTCGTGGGCGTGGACCACCGGTGGCTGATCCCGTTCTCGGCGCTCACCGGCGCCGCCCTGCTGACCGCGGCGGACGTGGTCGGCCGCATCGTGGCGCGCCCCGCGGAGATCGACGTGGGGATCGTGACCGCGCTGATCGGCGCCCCCTTCTTCATCTACATCGTCCGCCGTCAGAAGGTGCGTGCCCTGTGAGCGCCTCCACCGTCGAGACCGTCGCCCGCGGCCGGACGCGCCGCGCGTACCGGCGGCGCGCCGTGATCGCCGCCCTGGCCGTGGCGATCGTCCTCGTGTTCGCCCTGAGCCTGATGGTCGGGCAGACCTTCTACCCGCCCGGCGACGTCGTGCGGGTGGTCCTGGGCCAGGACGTGCCGGGCGCCTCGTTCACCGTGGGGCGGCTCCGGCTGCCGCGGGCCGTGCTCGCGGTGGCGGCGGGGCTGTGCTTCGGGCTCGCGGGCGTGACGTTCCAGACCATGCTGCGCAACCCCCTGGCCAGCCCGGACATCATCGGCATCAGCGCGGGGGCCAGCGCGGCGGCCGTGTTCGCGATCGTGGTGCTCTCGCTCGGCGAGGCCGGGGTGTCGGCCTTCGCGATCGTCGCGGGCCTGCTCGTGGCGCTGGCCGTGTACGCGCTGTCCTTCAAGGACGGGGTCGCCGGGACGCGCCTGATCCTGGTCGGCATCGGCATCGCGGCCATGCTCACCAGCGTCACCGACTACGTCCTGGACCAGGCCGCCCAGTGGGACCTGCAGGAGGCGATGCGGTGGCTGACCGGCAGCCTCAACGGCGCCAGCTGGGACCAGACCGTCCCGGTGCTGGTCGCGCTGGCCGTGCTCTCCCCCGTGCTCCTGTCCCAGTCGGGCAACCTGTCCGCGCTCCAGCTGGGCGACGACACCGCCTCGGCCCTGGGCGTGCGCGTGGACCTGACCCGGCTCGTCGCGATCGTCGGGGCGGTGGGGCTCATCGCCTTCGCGACCGCGGCGGCGGGGCCGGTGGCCTTCGTGTCCTTCCTGTCGGGACCGATCGCGGCGCGCCTGGTGGGGCCGAACGGCTCGCTGCTGGTGCCCTCGGCGCTGGTCGGGGCGCTGCTGATCCTGGTCGCGGACCTGTGCGCGCAGTACGCCTTCGGGACGCGCTACCCGGTCGGGGTCGTCACCGGAGTGCTCGGCGCCCCCTACCTCGTCTACCTGATCGTCCGCACCAACCGCGTGGGAGGCTCGCTGTGACCACGGCCCATTCGCTGCTCGTCGAGGACCTGACGCTCGGCTACAAGGACCGCGCCGTCATCGAGTCGCTGGACCTGACCATCCCGCCCGGGAGGATCACCGCGATCGTGGGCGCCAACGCGTGCGGCAAGTCCACCCTGCTGCGCTCGATGTCGCGGCTGCTCGCGCCCCGGGCCGGGCACGTGCTCCTGGACGGCAAGGAGGTGCACCGCCTGCCGTCCAAGGAGCTGGCGCGCACGCTCGGTCTGCTGCCGCAGTCGCCGATCGCCCCGGAGGGCATCACGGTGAGCGACCTCGTCGGCCGGGGCCGCCACCCCCACCAGAGGATGCTCTCGCGGTGGAGCCGGGAGGACGACGAGGCCGTGGCCGAGGCGCTGGAGGCGACGCGGACGGTGGACCTGGCCGACAGGCCCGTGGACGAGCTCTCCGGCGGGCAGCGCCAGCGCGTGTGGATCGCGATGGCCCTGGCCCAGCGCACGGACCTGCTGCTGCTGGACGAGCCCACCACGTTCCTGGACGTCAGCCACCAGGTCGAGGTGCTGGACCTGCTCACCGACCTCAACCGCTCGCTGGGGACGACGATCGTGCTGGTCCTGCACGACCTCAACCTGGCCGCGCGCTACGCCGACCACCTCATCGCGCTCGCGGACGGGCGGCTGCACGCCGCGGGCACACCCGAGGAGGTGCTCACCCCCGAGACGGTGCACGCCGTGTTCGGCCTGCGCAGCGAGGTGATCACCGACCCCACGTCGGGCAGGCCCCTCATGCTGCCCCTGGGCCGGTACCACAGCACCGGGGCGGAACTCGGGGAGGAGCAGCTGGCGGAGTGACCCCTCCGCCGCCCTGAGGCCGGTGCCGCGCGCCTCGCGCCCCGCTCCCCATCAGTCCCCACGCGGATCCGCCGCGCCCTCGCCCCCGGGCGGGGGCGCGGCTGTGTGCGCCCCCGGGTCCTGTCCCTCCCGGCCCGGGCCCCTCCCGGACGCCGACCGCGCCGGGTGAGCGCGAGGACGTACCGGCGGGCGCCGGGGCCGGACTCCACCGGTGTCCCCTGGCGGAACGTCCCCCGTACACCGGGTGAACAGCGGCGGCCAAGGCGTGCCGCCGAGCGTGCCCCCGACCTCGGGAGAAGCACCCGCCGGAGCCGCCCGCGGGCCCGGGTCTATTGGATGACCGGACTCCATCTATTGCGACCTGCACCGACAACTTCTGCTTGACGATCGACATAAGCCCGACGTACGGTTCGATGCAGCAGGTGAGGCAGGTCACAGGAGTTGGGCGATGTGGCGTCTTCGGACCGTCGGCATGGCCTTTCCCGGTTACGAAGAGCTGCTCCGCCCGCACCAAGTGAAGTCCGGCGGCGGCGACCCGCCGGGCCTCCCCCTCCGAGACGTGGACGGGGCGCTGACGGGCCGGACGGCCCCGATCCCCGGCCACCGCGTCGTCCGCCTCCGGCAGGGCCAGCGAGGAAAGGAGCCGGTATGGGCTGAGACCGATGAGGCGGCACCCCCGCTTCCCGCACCTGATAGCAGGAACTCCCCGTCAGCCCACCGGTCGCAGCCGCCCGGCCCCCACCGGGCCGCACGACCACCGGGCCGCCCCTGCCGTCGGCGCCGGCACGCCGCACGGACTCATCGATTCGCTCCCACCCCCCAGGTGAGGTTCCGTATGAAGAAGAGACCCCTGCTGACACTCGGCGCCCTGGCGTCGGGTGTCGCCATGGCGCTCACGCTGACCGCACCGGTCGCGTACGCCGACGAGACCGGCGAGGACGCGTTCAACACGCTGATCTTCTCCAAGACCACCGGCTTCCGGCACGACTCGATCCCCCACGGCGTCGCGCTCATCGAGGCGCTCGGCGAGGAACACGGCTTCCAGACCGCGCACACCGAGGACTCCTCGGTGTTCAACGACGAGGAGCTGGCCGCCTACGACGCGGTGATCTGGCTCTCCACCACCGGCGACGTGCTCAACGAGGAGGAGCAGGGCGCCTTCGAGCGCTACATCCAGGGCGGCGGCGGCTTCGTCGGCGTCCACTCCGCCTCCGACACCCACTACGACTGGGAGTGGTACGGCGACCTCGTCGGCGGCTACTTCGCCAGCCACCCGCCCGGCACGCAGGACGCCCAGGTGGTGGTCAACGACAGGGTGCACCCCTCCACCGAGCACCTGCCCGCCAGCTGGGAGCGCCGCGACGAGTGGTACGACTTCGACCTGTCCCCCCGCGGCGACGTGCACGTCCTGGCCGGGCTCGACGAGGACTCCTACGCCGACCAGGTCGATCCCGGGGGCCAGATGGGGTGGGACCACCCGATCGCCTGGTGTCAGGCCTACGACGGCGGCCGGTCCTGGTACACCGGCGGCGGCCACACCGTGGAGTCCTACTCCGAACCGGAGTTCACCCGGCACCTGCTCGGCGGGCTGCGGTGGGCGGCCGGAACCGCCGAGGGGGACTGCGGCGCCACGCAGTGGGACAACTTCGAGAAGGTCACCCTCGCGCAGGGCGAGGGAGCCGTGGGCGAACCCATGGGCCTGGCGGTCCTGCCCGACGGCCGCGTGATGCACATCACCCGCGGCGGCGAGGTGCGGCTGTGGTCCCCGGACACCCACACCACCGAGCTGATCGCCCAGATCCCGGTGTACAACCACGACGAGGACGGGCTGCAGGGCGTCGCCCTGGACCCGGACTTCGAGGAGAACGGGTGGGTGTACCTGTACTACTCGCCCGTGATCGAGGGCGTCCCGGCGGGTGAGGCGCCCGCGGACGGCTCCCCGGAGGACTTCGAGCCCTACGAGGGCCACAACAACCTCTCCCGCTTCCAGTTCACGGACGGGGAGACCCCCGCCCTGGACCTGGACAGCGAGAAGGTCCTGCTGGAGGTCGGGACCGACCGGGGCATGTGCTGCCACGTCGGCGGCCACATCGACTTCGACGCCGAGGGCAACCTCTACCTGGCCACGGGTGACGACACCAGCGCGTTCGGGTCGGACGGCTACACGCCCATCGACGAGCGCGAGTCGCGCAACCCCGCCTTCGACGCCCAGCGCAGCTCGGCCAACACCAACGACCTGCGCGGCAAGCTCTTGCGGATCACGCCCACCGACGACGGCGGCTACGAGATCCCCGAGGGCAACCTCTTCCCGCCGGAGGAGTACAGCGGCGAGCAGGCCCGGCCCGAGATCTACGCCATGGGCCTGCGCAACCCGTTCCGGTTCACGGTGGACAAGGAGGACGGCACCGTCTACCTGGGCGACTACGGTCCCGACGCCAACGAGCCCGACCCCGACCGGGGACCGCAGAACACGGTCTCCTGGCACGCCATCACCGAGCCCGCCAACATCGGCTGGCCCTACTGCATCGGCGACAACAGCGCGTTCGTCGACTACGACTTCGAGGCCGGGGCCTCCGGAGAGGCGTTCGACTGCGCCGCGCCGGTGAACGACTCCCCGCGCAACACCGGCCTGGAGGAACTGCCCCCCGTCACCCCCGCCTCCATCTGGTACAGCTACGAGGAGTCGGAGGAGTTCCCGCAGCTGGGCACGGGCGGCGGCGCCCCGATGGGCGGCCCGGCCTACCAGTTCGACCCCGAACTGGAGTCGGACACCAAGTGGCCCGAGTACTACGACGGCATCCCGCTGTTCTACGAGTGGGACCGCGACTGGATCAAGCAGGTGCACCTGGGCGACGACGGCGAGGTCCTGGACATCACCGAGACCGTCCCGAACATCGACCTGGCCAACCCCATGGACATGGAGTTCGGCCCGGACGGCTCCCTGTACGTGCTGGAGTACGGGTCGGGCTACTTCGGCGGGGCCGACGACTCGGCGCTGTCGCGCATCGACTACACCGGCGGCGGGACCACCCCGGTCGCCCACATCAGCGCCTCCACGACCTCGGGACCGGCCCCGCTGGAGGTGGAGTTCTCCGCGGAGGGCTCCAGCCACCCCGGCGGCCTGCCCCTGGAGTACGCGTGGTCGTTCGGCGATGGCCAGACCTCGACCGAGGTCTCGCCCACCCACACCTTCGAGGAGGCGGGCCAGTACACGGTCGTTCTCACCGTGACCGACAGCGAGGGGCGCACGGGCACGGCCACCACGACGGTCACCGCGGGCAACACCGCGCCCGAGGTCTCCTTCCAGACCCCGCGGGACGGCCAGTTCTTCCACTGGGGTGACGAGATCCCCTTCAACGTGGACGTGGCGGACGCCGAGGACGGCTCCGTGGGCGAGGGCGTCGACTGCGGCGACGTCGCGGTCACGGCCTCGCTCGGCCACGACCGGCACGCCCACCCGTGGACCCAGTACGACAGCTGCGAGGACGTCAGCGTCACCGAGGTCGACGGCGGCCACGGTCACGACATGAACATCTTCTGGGTGCTGGAGGCCGAGTACACCGACTCCGGCGGGGACGGGGCGCCCGGCCTCACCGGAAGCGACGGGGTCACCCTCAAGCCCGCCCGGACGCAGGCCCAGTACTTCACCGACAGCGAGGGGGTCCGGACCGAACCCACCACGGACGCCGAGGGCGGCCTGGTCAACGTCAGCCACATCGGCCACGGCGACTGGACGGCCTACGACACGACCAACCTGGTCGGGGTCGAGCAGATGGAGTTCCGGGTCGCCTCCGCGGGGGCGGGCGGAACGATCGAGGCGCGCGTGGACGCCCCCGACGGCGAACTGCTCGGCAGCGTCGACGTGCCCTCCACCGGCGGGTGGCAGGAGTGGACCGACGTGACCATGGACGTCACCGACCCCGGGGAGACCTTCACGCTGTACCTGGTCTTCGACGGTGAGGGCCCCGCCGTCGAGGACGGCCTGTTCAACGTCAACTACTTCGAGGCGGTCCTGGACGGCCACGGGGAGCACGGCCCCCAGACCGAGCTGACCAGCCCGCAGGACGGAGCGGTCTTCGAGGAGGGCGCGGACGTCCCCCTCTCCGCCGAGGTCACCGACCACGCCGAGGCCGGTGTGGAGAAGGTGGACTTCCTCGTCGGCGACGAGGTCGTCGCCACGGTGACCGAGGGCCCGTACACGGCCGCCTGGCAGGGGGCCGCGGCGGGCGAGTACGAGGTCAGCGCCGTGGCCACGGACGGCGACGGCAACACCGGCGCCTCCGACACCGCCACCATCACGGTCGAGGCGGGCGGCACCGAGCCGCCGGAGTGCGCCCCGGCCGGGGCCGAGGACGGCTACACCCCCCTGTGGGACGGCCGGACGCTCGACGGATGGACCATGGCGGGCCCGGGCGGCTTCGGCGTCGTCGACGACGGCGGCGAGGGCTGCGCCCTGGAGACCCAGGGCGGCATGGGGCTGCTCTGGCACGAGACGGAGCTGGAGTCCTACCGGCTGAAGCTGGACTTCCTCGCCGCCGAGGAGACGGACAACTCCGGCGTCTTCGTCGGCTTCCCCGAGCCCGGGGACGACCCCTGGGTCGCCGTCGACGAGGGCTACGAGATCCAGATCGACGGCTACGGGGCGCCCGACGGCGACCCGATCCACCAGACCGGCGCCGTCTACGACTTCCAGGCGGCCGACTCCCACCCCGCGCGGGTCGGCGAGTGGAACGAGATGGAGATCGAGGTGGCCGACCCGATGATCCGCGTGTGGATCAACGGGGAGCTGGTGAACGAGTTCGAGAGCACCGACCCGGCGCGTGACCTGTCCTCGGGCCACATCGGGTTGCAGAACCACGGCGACGCCGACCGGGTGCTCTTCCGCGACGTCCGGGTCCAGGAGCTGGACGCGGTCGAACCGGTCACGTTCGCCGAGGTCCGGGAGCGCGTCGACGCCCTGGAGGCCGACGGCGCGCTGACCGTGTCCGAGGCGCGTCGGCTGACCCCGCAGCTGGAGCTGGCCGAACACCACCTCAACGTCGGCCGTACCGGGCAGGCCACACGCGCCCTGGACCGGTTCGTCGAGGTGGCCGAGGCGGTCGCCGACGAGGCCGCCGGAGAGGAGCTGCTGGAGCTGGCCGACAGGCTGCGTCCGCTCATCGACGACGAGTGACGGGACGCCTCCGGCGGACACCCGGCCCCCGGTGGGACGGCGTCCGCCGGGGGTCCCGTGACCACGGCGGGGCCGGTCGCGGCCGGCCCCGCCGCCCCCCGCGGCGGCGCCCCGCCGGAAGGAGGCGCGACGTCGCGGCGTCCGGCCCCCAGGTACGACGAGAAGAAGGTGTCACGGTGTCCGCCAAGAAGGCCCCCTCCTCCCCCGACCCGTCCCGCGGGACGCAGGCTCCCCCGCCCAGGCTCACCTGGTGGCTGACCGCCGGATCCGTCCTGGTGGTCGCCGCCCTCGTCGGCGTCCTCGTCCTCACCTTCACCGGTGACGACCACACCGCCCCCGACCCGGCGCGCGTCGCCGAGCTCCAGGCCTCCGCGCAGGAGCGCGACCGCGCGCAGGTCGACCAGCTCGTCGAGCGCACCACCGCCGCGCACGGGCAGCTGGTGCCCGTGGTGGAGAGCCTGGACGCGGCCGTGCCGCCCGACGGTTCCACCCCCGCCGGGGAGGCCCCCGACGCCGGGGAGGTCGACTCCTGGCTGGAGACCGTCCACGAAGCGGCGGTCCACTTCGAGGACGCCCCCTCCGGCGGCAGCGGCCACAACGTCGCGCACGCGGGGCTGTCCAACGCCGTGGACCTGCTGGGGTCGGCGGTCGTCGCCTACTCCAACGCCCAGCGCGCGCAGGACGCGCAGCGGGCGGAGCTGCTCGAACTCGCCGGCGACCTGCGCACCCAAGCGGTCCGCGGCTGGTCGGTGGCGGCCACCCAACTGGACATGGTCAGCGTCGAGTCCGGCCACGGCCACGTCCACCTGTACCTGCCCGCGGCGCCCGGCAGCGGCGCCCTGGGACCCGACGGAGCCGAACCCGGCGAGGGCGGCGAGGGCGGCGCCGACAGCGGCGACCAGTGACCGCACCGTCGCGGAACACCCGAAGGCACGCAGAGGGGAGCATGCGTTGACGCGAGTCGGAGTATGGCTGATCGGGGCGCGGGGATCGGTGGCGACCACCGCCGTCCTGGGAGCCCTGGCGGTGCGGTCCGGAGCGGCGGGGCGGACGGGGTGCGTGACCGAGCGCCCCGAGTTCGCCCCGGCGCGCCTGCCCGGGATCGGCGACCTGGTCTTCGGCGGCCACGACGTCTCCGAGGTCCGTCTGCGCGAGAGCGCCGAACGGCTGGCCCGGGCGGGGGTGCTGCCCGCGCACCTGCCGCCGGCCCTCGCCGACGAACTGGACCGGACCGAGCACCGTCTGCGCCGGGGCCTGGACGCCGCCACCGCCGGAGTGGGGCGCCGCGACGTGGACCGCCTGGAGGCGGACCTGCGCGGGTTCGCCGAGCGGGAGGCGCTCGAACGCGTCGTGGTGGTGGACCTGTCCAGCACCGAGCCCCGTCCCGAACCGCACGCCGAGCACACCGACGCCGACGCCCTGGAGGCGGCCCTGGACGCCGGGGGCGCGCGGATCCCGGCCAGTTCCGCGTACGCCTACGCGGCCCTGCGCGCGGGCTGCGCGTTCGTGGAGTTCACGCCCAACACCGGTCCCCGCCTGCCCGTCCTGGCGCGGCTCGCCGAGCGCTCGGGCGTGCCGTGGGCCGGGTGCGACGGCAAGACCGGGGAGACGCTGGTCAAGAGCGCGCTCGCGCCGATGTTCGCCGCCCGGGCTCTGCACGTGCGCTCGTGGTCCTCGGTCAACCTGCTCGGCGGCGGCGACGGCGCCACCCTGGCCGACCCGGCCAACGCCGAGAGCAAGCTCGCGTCCAAGGCGCGGGGCCTGGAGCACATGCTGGGCCACGGTCCGGACGGCCCCCTGCACATCGACTACGTCCCCGACCTGGGCGACGCCAAGGTCGCCTGGGACCACGTCTCGTTCGAGGGGTTCCTGGGGGCGCGGATGTCCCTGCAGTTCACCTGGTCGGGCTACGACTCCGCGCTGGCCGCGCCCCTGGTGCTGGACCTGGCGCGGCTGACCGCCCACGCCCACCGGCGGGGCCGGGTCGGCCCCCTGCCGGAGCTGGCGTTCTTCTTCAAGGACCCCGTGGGCACCCGCGAACACGGCCTCGCCGAACAGTGGCGGGCCCTGACGTCCTGGTGCGCGGCACCGGAGGAGGAGGCCGAGTGAGAGCGCGCGACCTGGCGAGGCTGGTGCGCCTGCCCGCGGCGCTGAGCGTTCCCGGCGACACCCTGGCCGGTGCCGCGGCGGCGGGGGGCCTGCGCGGGCCCGGGGCCTGGGCGCTGCCCGCGGCCTCGGTGTGCCTGTACTGGGCGGGCATGGCCCTCAACGACTACGCCGACCGGGAGGTGGACGCGGTCGAGCGCCCCGAGCGCCCCATCCCCTCGGGGGCGGTGCGCCCCGGCGAGGCCCTGGCCGTCGCCGCGGGGCTGACCGTGGCGGGCGTGGGCCTGGCCGCGGCGGCGGGCGGACGCCGGGCCGCGGGGGTGGGCACGGCCCTGGCCGCCACCGTGTGGGGCTACGACCTCGTCCTCAAGAGGACCCCGCTGGCTCCGCTGGGCATGGCGGCGGCCAGGGGACTGGACGTGCTGCTGGGCGCGGGCGCGCGCCCCGCCGACGCGGCCAGGCCCGCGCTGGCGCTGGCCGTCCACACGCTCGGGGTGACCGCCCTGAGCCGGGGCGAGGTGCACGGGACGCGGCCCTCCGTGGCGGCGGGGGCGCTGGTGTGCACCCTGGCCAGCGCCGCGCTCGCCGCCGCGCCCGCCCGTCCCACGCGCGACGGTGCGGCGGGCGGCACCGCGGCCAGGGCCCTGGCGGGGGCGCTCGCGGGGGTCTTCGCACTGGGGGTGGGATCCGCCCAGGTCAGGGCGCTGGTCGAACCCGAGGCGCACCACGCGCGCGCGGCGACGGGTGCGGGCATCCGGGGGATGATCCCGCTCCAGGCGGCCCTGCTGGCAGGGCACGGCGCGCCGGACGCCGCGTGCGCGCTCGCCGTCGGCGTCCCCGTGGCGGCGCGGGCGTCCAAGGCGGTGCCCTTCACGTGAGGTTCGGATACGGCACCAACGGCTTCTGGGACCACCGGCTGGACGACGCGCTGGCCCTGATCGCCGACCTCGGCTACGAGGGGGTGGGGCTGACGCTGGACCACCCGCACCTGGACCCCTTCGCGCCGGACGCCTTCGCGCGCACCGCGCGCATCGGTCGGCGGCTGTCCGAACTGGGCCTGGCGGTGGTCGTGGAGACCGGCGCCCGCTACCTGATGGACCCGCGCCGCAAGCACGAGCCCACCCTGGTCTCCGACGAGGGCGCCGAGCTGCGGGTGGACCTGCTGCGCCGCGCGGTGCGCGTCGCCGATGACCTGGGGGCCGAGGCCGTCTCCTTCTGGTCGGGCGTCCTCCCGGCGGGGGTGAGCCGGGAGCGGGGCTGGTCGCGGCTGACCTCGGGCGTGGAACGGGTCCTGGCCACCGCCGACGACCTCGGCGTGGACTGCGCGTTCGAGCCCGAGCCCGGCATGTTCGCCGAACGGGTGGCCGACGCGCTGGAGCTGCGCGAACGGCTGGGCGACCCGCCGCGCCTGCGGGTGACGGTGGACGTCGGGCACGGCGTGTGCAACGAGCCGGACGGCCCCGAGGGCGCGGTCCGGCGGGCCGGGGCCCTGATCGCCAACGTCCAGCTGGACGACATGCGGCCGGGCGTGCACGAGCACCTGGAGTTCGGCGACGGCGAGATCGACCTGCCCGGGGTCCTGGGCGCCCTGGAGGAGGTCGGCTACCGGGGTCTGGCGTCGGTGGAGCTGCCCCGCCACGGGCACGCCGCTCCCCTGGTGGCCGAGCGGTCGATCCGCGCGCTCACGCGGGCGCTGGCCGACTCCCGGGCGCGGAGGGCGGAGGTGTGAGCGGGGAGTACGCCTTCCTGGACACGGACGCGGCGCGCGTGGCCCTGGCCGCCCAGGTCGGGCAGGTGCGCGAGCGGCCCGCGCGGATCGCCGTGCTCTTCCCCGCGGCGGCCAGGAGCGTGGCGCGCGGGGCCGGTCCGTCGGGCGACCCCGACGGGGTGGCCGGGCCGACCCTGGAGGACATGGCGCGGGTGGAGCTGCTGGCCGCGCTGGCCGGGGCCCTGGCCCCGCCGGAGCTGGCCCGGGAGGTCCGCGACCTGTACCACCACGGTGACGCGGGTGAGCGGCGCGCCGTCCTGCGGGGCCTGGACGTGCTCGACGTGCGCGGCCTCGGCCGGGAGGAGGTGGCGGACGCGGCGCGCGAGCTGCTGGCCGACGCGATGCGCGCCAACGACACCCGGCTGGTCGCGGCGGCGGCCGCCAGCGCGGCGACGGCCCTGCTCGACGCCGACTCCTGGCGCCAGGGAATCCTCAAGTGCCTGTTCACCGGGGTGCCGCTGGGGTCGGCGGCCGGGCTGCCCGACCGCGCCGACGCCGAGCTGGCGCGCATGTGCGCCGACCACGCCGAGGAGCGGATCCTGGCGGGGCGGCCGGTCCCCGCCGACGTCCACCTCGTGCTGCGGCGCTTCCCCGGGCAGGCCGCCCGCCTGGACACCCACCGAACGGAGGCGTGATGCGTATCTTCGACCCGCACATCCACATGACCTCGCGCACCACCGACGACTACGAGGCGATGTACGCCGCCGGGGTGCGGGCGGTGGTCGAGCCGTCGTTCTGGCTGGGCCAGCCCCGGACCGGCGTGAGCTCGTTCCGCGACTACTTCGACGGCCTCGTGGGCTGGGAGCGCTTCCGGGCCGAGCGGTTCGGGATCCGCCACCACTGCACGATCGCGCTCAACCCGAAGGAGGCCAACGACCCCCGCCTGTCGGGGGTGCTGGACCTGCTCCCCCGCTACCTGGCCAAGGACGGCGTGGTGGCGGTGGGCGAGGTGGGCTTCGACTCCGGCACCGCCGAGGAGGAGAGGGCCTTCCGCCACCAGCTGGAGCTGGCCGGGGAGTTCGGGCTGCCCGTCCTGGTGCACACCCCGCACCGCGACAAGGCGGCCGGGACCCGCCGCACCCTCCAACTGGTCGCCGAGTCGGGGCTGGCGCCCGAGCGGGTGCTCGTGGACCACCTCAACGAGGCCACCGTGGCCATGGTGCACGAGTCGGGGTGCACGCTGGGTTTCTCCATCTACCCCGACACCAAGATGAGCCCGGAGCGCATGGTCCGCGTCCTGTCGGAGTGGGGCCCGGAGCGGATGGTGGTCAACTCGGCCGCCGACTGGGGCCGCAGCGACCCGCTCGCCACCCTGCGCACCGGCGAGGCCATGCTCGCCGCGGGCTTCACCGAACGCGACGTCGAACGCGTGCTGTGGGACAACCCCGTGGAGTTCTACGGCCGCAGCGGGCGCCTGCTGCTGGACGACGTGCGCGGGGCCGACCGCACCGCGACCTACTCGGGGAACTCGGTGCTGCGCGGCGAGCGCGCGGGCGGGGGTGCCGCGTGAGGCTGCGCCACCCCGACGGGACGGTCGTCCACCTCGCCTACTGCACCAACGTGCACCCCGCCGAGGACCTGGACGGCGTCCTGCGCCAGGTCCGCGTCCACGGCGGCGGCGTGCGCGAGGCCCTGGGCGCGGACCGGCTCGGCCTGGGCCTGTGGCTGCCCGCCCCGCTGGCCCGGGAGCTGGCGGCCGACCCGCGCCTGACCGACCGGCTGCGCGCGGAGCTGGAGTCCAACGGGCTGGAGACGGTGACCCTCAACGCCTTCCCCTACACCGGGTTCCACGCGCCCGTGGTCAAGCGAGCCGTGTACCACCCCGACTGGACCGACCGGGCCAGGCTGGACTACACGGTGGACTGCGCCCGGGTGCTGGCCCGGCTGCTGCCCGACGACGCCGCGCGCGGCAGCGTCTCCACCCTCCCCCTGGCCTGGCGCGAACCCTGGGACCCCGGCCGTCTGGCCGCCGCCCGCGCGCACCTGGCCGAGCTCTCCGACGCCCTGGAGGACCTGGCACGGCAGGGGCGGCCGGTGCGGGTGGGGCTGGAACCCGAACCCGGGTGCGTCGTCGAGACCACCCGGGACGCGGCCCGCCTGCTCGGGGATCCGCCGCCGCACCTGGGCGTGTGCCTGGACACCTGCCACCTGGCGACGGCCTTCGAGGAGCCGGGGGCGGCCCTGGACCGGCTCTCCGGCGCGGGCCTGCCCGTGGTCAAGACCCAGGCGTCGGCGGCCGTGGAGGTCCCCGACCCCGCCGACCCGGCCGCGCGCGGGGCCCTCGCCGCCTTCACCGAGGACCGCTTCCTGCACCAGACGCGCGCGCACGGCGGGGACGGGGCGCGGCAGGGCCGCGACGACCTGCACGAGGCCCTGGGCGGCACCGACCCCCTGCCCGACGGCGCGCCCTGGCGCACCCACTTCCACGTGCCCCTGCACGCGCCCGCCGCCGCCCCGCTGCGCGGGACCAACGAGCACCTCACCGACACCCTGGGGCGTCTCCTGGGGCCCGGCGGCGCGCGCACCGACCACGTGGAGGTGGAGACCTACACCTGGTCGGTGCTGCCGAGGGAGCGGCGCCCCGCCGACGGCAGGGGGCTCACCGAGGGCATCGCCGCCGAGGTGGCCTGGGCCCGCGACCGCCTGACCGACCTCGGCCTGACCCTCCTGTGACACCCCGCGAACCGAAGGGACACCCCCATGCCGACGGAGGAACCGCGCCTGCTCGTGGTCGACGCGGTCGGGCTCACGCCCCGGCTGCTGCGGCACGCGCCCCGGCTGCGCGCCGTGGCCGACAAGGGCTGGCAGGCCCCGCTGGAGACCGTCCTGCCCGCCGTGACCTGCACCGTCCAGTCCACGTTCCTGACCGGCCTGACCCCCGCCGGGCACGGCGCCGTCGGCAACGGCTGGTACTTCCGGGACCTGGGCGAGGTGTACCTGTGGCGCCAGCACAACCGCCTGGTCCGGGGCGAGAAGGTGTGGGAGACCGCCCGGCGCCACCGGCCGGGTTTTCGCACCGCGAACGTGTGCTGGTGGTACGCCATGGGCGCCACCACCGACTGGACCGTCACGCCCAGGCCGGTCTACCACGCCGACGGGCGCAAGTCCCCCGACTGCTACACCCGGCCGCCCGCCCTCCACGACGAGCTGACCGCGGAACTGGGGCCCTTCCCGCTCTTCCAGTACTGGGGGCCGACCGCGTCGCTGCGCTCCACCGAGTGGATCGTGGCCGCGACCCGCAGACTGATGCCGCGCGCCGACCTGACCCTGTGCTACGTCCCCCACCTGGACTACGACCTGCAACGGTACGGCCCCGACTCGGAGCGGGCCCGCCGGGCGGTGGCGGACATGGACGCGGCCCTGGCGCCCCTGCTGGACGACGCCGAGCGCTCGGGCACCGCCGTGATGGTCCTGAGCGAGTACGGCATCACCCCCGCCGACAGGCCCGTGCACGTCAACCGGGTGCTGCGCGAGGCCGGGCTGCTGGAGGTGTACACCCAGCACGGGATGGAGTACCTGGACCCGTGGGAGTCGCGCGCCTTCGCGGTGGCCGACCACCAGTGCGCGCACGTCTACGTCCGCGACCCCGGCGACGTGCCCGGGGTCGCCCGCCTCCTGGCCGGGGTGGAGGGGGTGGACCTGGTCCTGGACCGCGACGGGCAGGCGGAGCACGGGCTGGACCACGAGCGCTCCGGCGAGCTGGTCCTCGTGGCCGATCCGGGCGCCTGGTTCACCTACTACTACTGGCTGCGCGACGCGGCGGCGCCGGACTTCGCGCGGGGCGTGGACATCCACCGCAAGCCGGGCTACGACCCCGCCGAACTCTTCCTGGACCCCGCCGACCGGCTGGCCAAGGCCCGCGCGGCGGCCAACCTCGCCCGCAAGAAGGTCGGCCTGCGCTACGCCATGAACGTGGTCCCGCTCGATCCGGGCTGCGTGCGCGGCACCCACGGGCGGGCGCACGCCGACCCCGACGACGGCCCCCTGGTGCTGTGCTCCGACCCCGGCTCCGCCCGGGGACGCGTCGCGGCCACCGAGGTCCGCGACCTCATACTCGGTCTCGCCGGTGTGCCGGCACCGGCGGGGCCGTCCCCTTCCCCCTGACACGGTCACCGCGAGGGACCGCTGGACCGCCCCCTCCACCGGCGATCTCGTGCCCACAGCGGGGTTCGGCGCTCCGGACTCGCTGTAAACACACGATCACCGCAGGTCAAGGCCCCTCACGTCACACCGGCCACGGTTCCGGTCGGTGCGGTACGCGGTGCTCCTGGGACTTCCCCGCCCGCCCCGTCGTCGCGGGCGGGGCGGGCGGGGAAGTCACCCCCGACGCGGAGTCACAGGTCCCAGTCGGTGCCGTAGCGCCCGGTCAGCTCGCGCACGTCCTCGGGCGAGAGCACGGAGAACTCGCTTCCGCGCAGCGACACGACGATGCGCGAGGCCTCCTCCAGCTCGACGGCGCCGTCCAGGGCGGCCGCCGGACCGGAGGCGGCCACGATCGAACCGTGGTTGGCCAGCAGGGCCGCGCGGAACCGACCGGGCAGGCGGGAGAGGTTGTCGGCGAGCCGGTCGCTGCCCGGCGCCGCGTAGGGCACCAGGGGCGCCTGGCCGACCCGCATGACCAAGTAGGGCGTGACGGGCGGCAGCGCGGACGCCTCCGACCAGGCGGGCAGGCACGAGGCCGCGCAGGCGTGCGGCGAGTGCAGGTGGACGACGGCGCCCGCGTCCGGGACCCGCCGGTACATCGCCTGGTGGAGCGGGAACTCCTTGGAGGGGGGCGGACCGGCGACGTGCTCCCCCTCCCCGTCCAGGACGGACAGGCCCTCGGAATCGAGGTCGCGCAGGGAGACCCCCGTGGGGCTCATCAGGGTCAGCTCCCCGGCCCGCGCGGACACGTTGCCCGAGGCGCCCGGGCTGAGCCCCAGTTCGACGGCGCGGCGTCCCACCGCGCACAGCTTCCGGGCCGCCTCACGCGCTTCGCGGTTCACTTGTCTCCCTCCCAGGCGCGGACGAACAGGTCCTCGCGGCCGAAGTTGCCGGACTTGAGCATCAGCTGGACGTCCTCACCTCCGCTGTGTCCGAGCGTCCACGCGACGCCCGGGTCGATCTCGGGTCCCAGCGCGAGCGAGGCCACGCCCAGGCGCCGCACGACGGCTCCGCTCGTCTCGCCGCCCGCGACCAGGAGCGCGCGTACCCCCGCGGCGACCAGGCGTGCGGCGATCTCGGCCAGCGCCTCCTCGATGAGCGGCGCGTCGGCGGTGTCCACGACGTGTTCGGGTGCGGCGGTGGCGTACACCGTGAACGGGGACGCGCCGCCCTCCAGGGCGCGCTCCACGGCCAGCGACACCGTCGCCTCGAAGTCCCGGCGCAGGTCGGAGGGGAGCAGGTGGTGCCCCCCGCCGTGGGCGAGGGCGTGGCGCACCTGTCCCTGGGTCGCCCGCGAGGCGCTGCCCGAGAGGACGACGCGCGGCCCCCGGGGCGGGGTGAGCGGCAGGTGGCCGGTCCCGTGGGGGCCGGTGAGCCCCTGGGCGAGGGCGCTGCCGCCGGTCAGCAGGCGCAGGTCCCGCGTCGCGTCGGCGAGCGTGCGCAGGTCGGCGTCGGTCAGGGCGTCCACGACCACGAACCGGGCCCCCTGCGCGCCGGCCCGCGCGATGGCGTCGCGCACCGCCTCGGCCCCCTGGGCGACCACCGGCCAGGGCACCAGCGCGACGGCGTCCCGGCCGCCGCTGACCTGGGGGGCGAGCAGGCGCGGGAGGCTGGAGTCGGTCATGGGCGTGAGCGGGTGGTGGCGCATCGGGGACTCGTCGAGGGGGTCGTCCCCCACGAAGAGGTGGCCGCGGTAGACGGTGCGCCCGTTGGCGGGGAAGGCCGGTGCGACGACCGTGACGTCCTCGCCGAGGGCGTCGAGCACCGCCTCCGTGACCGGGCCGATGTTGCCGTCCGGGGTGGAGTCGAAGGTCGAGCAGTACTTGACGTAGAACCGCTCGCACCCCGCGCTCCGCAGCCGTTCGAGGGCGTCCAGCGAGGCCGCGACCGCCGCGTCGGCGGGCGTGGTGCGCGACTTCAGGGCCACGACGACGGCGTCGGCCCCCTCCGCCGCGGTGGCGACGGGGTCGGCGCCGCCGGGGTCCCGCGAGTCCAGGACCACCGTGGTCCGGTGGCCGGACGCGGTGAGGGCGATCGCGACGTCGGTCGCTCCGGTGAGGTCGTCGGCGATCACGCCGAGGGTCGCCATGTGAGGTACTCCCTGTGGTCGGGGCGGGTCGGTCGGGGAGGTGGGTTCGGGCGCCCACGCGGTTCTGGATGCGCCGGAGGTTCCCGTGCTCCGGGCGCCCGAACAAGGGCCGAAGCGGAGCGGAGGCCCAGAGGAACACTGGTCAGACGAGGCCGGTCGCGATCATGACGTTGAGCACGAGGAACCCGGTGACGCCCGAGATGAACGAGGCGACGCCGATCGACCGGATGCCCTGGCCCACCGTCATGTTGGACAGCGTCGTGGTGACCCAGAACCCGGACGAGTTGGCGTGCTTCATGATCTGGGCGCCGGTCGCGCAGGCCAGGTACACCACGATCGGCGCCAGGCCGAGGTCGTCCATCAGGGGCTGCATGATGGCCGCCGAGGTCATGACGCCCAGGATGTTGGAGCCCGTGATCGTGCACACCGCGGCGGCGACGAGGAAGGGGACGATGACCGGCGACAGACCGGTGCTCTCGATGCCCGAGGCGACGCTCTCGGCCACGCCGGTCTCCCGGATGATGGTGGCCAGCGCCCCGCCGACGCCGGTGAGGGCGATGGGCATCGCGGCGATGCGCAGGCCCGCCTCGAACAGGTCGTTGAGGGTGGACTTGTCCTTCCAGCGCCCGCGGAACAGCGGCAGGGCCAGGAGGCAGGCGACGAAGAGCGCCACCGTCGGCTCGCCGACGAACAGGACGGCCTCGGTGATCCAGGCCCCCTCGGGGAGCGCCGGGCCGGCCAGGGAGGCGAAGACGATGAGGGCGATGGGGGCCAGGATCGGCACCAGCGAGCCGAACAGGCCCACCGTGGCCGGGGCCTCGGTACCGGTGGCGGAGTCGCTGCCGCCGGAGGGGCCGGTGGCGGATCCGCCGGAGCCCGCGGTCAGGTGTTCGACGAACTCGGGCTTGGGCGGCACGTGCGTCCTGGTCCGCGACAGGTAGACCGTCGCGGCGACGACGCCGGGGATGCCCACCATGAGGCCGTAGAGGATGGCCTCGGCGGTGCTGACGCCGAGCAGGGACGCGGACGCGAGCGGGCCGGGGCCGGGCGGGACGACCGAGGTCATGACGTAGGCGCCGAGGTAGAGGATCGGCCCCAGCTTCATCATCGAGATGCCCGTACGGTAGGCCAGGGCGGAGACGATCGGGATGAGCATGACGACCGCGGTGTCAGCGATGAGGGGGATGCCCAGGACGGTCGAGGCGAGGGCGATGGCCCAGGGCACCTTGTTCTGGGAGAACAGCTTCAGCGCGGTCTCGGTGATCTTCAGGGCCGCGCCGCTCAGTTCGAGCATCTTGCCGAGCACACAGCCGAAGACGATCAGCAGCCCGACACTGGCGAGGGTGTTGCCGAAGCCCGTCGTGACGAGTTCGATGGTCCCCGTACCGCCCATGCCCAGGACGAGGCCGAGGGCCACGACCACGATGAACAGCGTGGCCACGGGGTGGACCTTGAAGCGTGCGATGAGCAGTACGAGTACCGCGATGGCGGTGAGGAACGCCAACAGGGTGTAGATGTCCGACATGTCAGTGGGTCCGATCGTTCACAGGTGCGTGCGGGCGTGGCGCCAGGCGTCAAGGAGGGCGTCGCTGGCGTCGGCCAGGTCGTCCAGGCGCACCAGTGCGCCCGCCGCGACGTCGCGGGCCAGGGTGGCGTGGGCCGCCAGGTAGAGCGGTGCGACGTCGTCGGGGGCGTCGGCGGTGTCCAGCAGGACGGGGGCCACCCCCTGGACGTCGTGGTGGTGTCCGCCCATGTCCAGCCTGGTCCCGGCGGGGAGGCCGCGCCGGGCCCGTCCGGCCAGGACCGCGTGCGGGGCCGGGTGCCGGGGGGTCACCGCGCGGCGGCGGTCCACGGCGTCCAGCAGGCTGAGCGGGGTCTCCACCCCCATGAGGTGGTAGGGCAGATAGAGGCAGGCGTAGCGCCCCGAGCGCGAGACCACGTGGCCCTTCTGCGCGAGCAGTGCCCAGGAGACGGGGTCGCCGGTGCGGACGACCACGAAGACCCCTCCGGCGAAGGATGCCTCCTCGGGGAGGCGGAGCACGCTGAAGACGTCCACGGCGCCGGGCCGGGAGAGGATCCCCCCGTCCTCGGCGAGGGAGTAGACGTCGGCGAGTTCGGCGACGCGCGCGACGGGGTAGCGCATCGCCTCGGTGTCGGGGACCAGGCCCGTGTAATTGGCGACGACGCCCATCTCGCAGTAGTCGGCGGCGGCCGAGCGCGACAGGCCCGCAACGGCGCGGGCGCGGGCGGCGAGCGTGGCGGGCACGTCCTCGCCCAGGGTCAGCAGGCCGGCCAGGTCGGGGGCGTCGATCTCCTGGTCGAGCTGGCGCACGCGGCCCGTGGCCGGGTCGAAGACCAGGTCGTACTCGCCCGACTTGCCGATCGCGACGACGTCCAGGCCCAGCAGGCGGGTCCGCTCGTACCACTCGACGAGGTTGGCGGGCTGGTCGCCGATCCCGGGGGTGTACACCACGCCCCGTTCCCGGGCGAGGTCGGCCAGCGCGATCCCGGAGACGGAGTCGACCTCCTTGGAGACCATGACCACGTGGCGTCCGGCCGCGATGGCGGTCCGCGCGGCCCGGGTGCCCGCCTCGGGGCTGCCGGTGGCCTCGACGAGCACGTCGTAGTCGGCGTGTTCGAGGAGGCGGGTGTCGGCGACCACCGCGATCCGCCCGTCGGCCAGCGCGGCCACCTCGTCCGCGCTGGAGCACACCGTCAGCGCGTCGGCGGGGTAGCCGAGCTCGGCGCACAGCGCGATCGTCCCCTCGGTGTCCAGGTCGCACAGGACCGAGGGCCGCAGCCGCTCCATCCGCGGGGTCTGGGCGAGCAGGGTGCGCGCGAAACCGCCGCGGGCTCCGGTGAGCGCGTAGCGCACGGGCGGTGGCGGCGCCGTGGTGGCGTCGGTGGCTTGCATGGGTTCTCCTTACTCCGGCCTCGCGGAGGGCACGTGTGTGTGCCAGGCCGCTACGGCAACGCGCCATGTTTAACACCAGCGGAACATTAGAGTCAAGAATTATCACGACTGGTACCATCTGGGAACACTCGTTACCATGGTGCCCATGAGCGGAACCGAGGGAGAGCGATGATTCCGGCGCAACGGCGTGAGCTGCTCGTGCGGGAGTTGCGCGGCACGGGCGTGCTGAGCGTGAAGGAGCTGTGCGAGATCCTCGACGTCTCGCACATGACGGTGCGCCGCGACATCATGACGCTGGAGGAGGAGGGGCGGGTCCGCTCGGTGCCCGGCGGCGTCGAACTGGTCTCGCAGGTGCGTTCGGAGCCCTCCTACCGCGACAAGTCGCGGGTGGACGTGGCCGAGAAGCGGGCGATGGCCCGTGCGGCGGCGGCCCTGGTCGGCGAGGGGCAGACCGTCTACCTGGACGCGGGCACGACGCTGGGGCACCTGGTGCCCTCGCTGTGGAGCGTCACCGGTCTCACCGTCATCACCAACGACATCACCACCGCCGCCTCCCTCACCGACCACCCCGACGTGACCCTGTTCCTCATCGGCGGGCAGATCGACCGCGAGAACCGCTCCTCGGTCGGCGACATCGCGGCCGCCACCATCGAGGAGTTCAACATCGACGTCGCCTTCGTCTCGACGAGTTCGTGGGACCTGAGCCGGGGCACCACCACGCCCTCGCGCGCGAAGGTCGCGGTCAAGCGCGCGGCCATGGCGGCGGCCTCGACGTCGGTGCTGGTCGCGGGGGCCGACAAGTACGGGGCCTTCGGCACGTTCAAGGTCGCCGCGCTCACGAGCTTCGCCTCGGTGATCACCGACGACCGCCTCTCCGAGTCCTCCGTGCGCGCGATCCGGGAGCTGGGCGTGGGCCTGGAGGTCGTCACGCCCCAGCGGGAGGCCGACGAGGAGGCGGAGGCTCCCACCGCCTGACCCCCACTCCGCCGGGAGTCCCCGTCAACCGGGGGCGCGGGCGCACGGCCGGGTCGTCCCCCGCTCCGCCGGGGCGCCGCCCGGACCTTCGGCGCGCCCTCCGGCCCTCCTCCGCGCGGAGTCGCACCCGCCCGCGCCCCGCGTGCTGTTCGCGTGCCCGGACCGCACCCCCGACCGCGTGCCCGGATCGTGCGCGCGGAAAAACCCTGGACAAAAATCTTCCAATGTAAGAATCTGGGTGCGCGGCCCCGCCCCGCACCCTCGGGGGCGTGCCGCGATGTGAGCGACAGGGCGATGCCCGAGCGAACGAAGGAGCCCCCCGTGCCGACAACATCCGTGCAGCTGTACTCGGTCCGTGACGAACTCGCCGACGGCCTGGAGAGCGCCGTGGCACGCCTGGCCGAGATCGGCTTCGCGCACGTGGAGCCGTACGCGTTCCACCTGGACACCGAGGAGTACCGGCGCGTGTTCGCCGCGACAGGCGTCACCGCGCCCTCCGGCCACGCCCCCGTGATCGACGCGCGGGCCCCCGAGGAGGTCTTCGACGCGGCCGCCGAACTGGGCATCACGACGGTCATCGACCCGCTGGTCCCGGCAGAGCGGTGGCAGACCGCCGACCAGGTGGCCGAACTGGCCGAGCGCGTGAACCGGCTGGCGGAACTGGCCGCCGAACGGGGTCTGGAGTTCGGCTACCACAACCACGCCTGGGAGCTGAGCACCCGCATCGGCGACAGGCACGCGCTGGAGGTGTTCGTGGAGCGCCTGGAGCCGCGGGTCGTGCTGGAGGTGGACACCTACTGGGCGGGGGTCGGCGGCGCCGACGCCGCCGCGCTGCTGCGGGCCTTCGGCGACCGGGTGCGGCTGATCCACGTCAAGGACGGCACCCTGGACGGCGACGTGACACGGCAGCGGCCCGCGGGTGAGGGCGAGGTCGACGTCCGCGCGGTCCTGGAGGCCGCCCCGGGGGCGATCCGCGTGGTCGAGTTCGACGCCTACGCGGGCGACGTGTTCGACGGCATCGCGCGGTCGCTGGCCTGGCTCGGGGAGAACGACCGATGACGCGCACCGGGGCCGCCGGGGTCGGCGTCATCGGCGCGGGCAACATCTCGACCCAGTACCTGGAGAACCTGACCCGGTTCCCCGACGTCGAGGTCCGCTTCGTCGCGGACCTGGACCTGGCGCGCGCCGCCGCGCGGGCCGACGCGTACGGCGTCCCGGCCTCCGGGACCGTGGCGGAGCTGCTGGCGCGCGAGGACGTCGAGGTGGTGGTCAACCTGACCGTCCCGGCCGTGCACACCGAGGTCGGGCACCGGATCCTCGACGCGGGCAAGCACGTGTGGAGCGAGAAGCCCATCGCCCTGGACCACGACGCGGCCGCCGCGCTGCTGGCCAGGGCCGGGGAGGCGGGACTGCGGGTCGCCTGCGCGCCGGACACGGTGCTGGGGGCGGGGACGCAGACCGCGCTGCGCGCGATCGCCCGCGGCGACATCGGGGAGCCGCTGACCGCGACCACGATGTTCCACGTGCCCGGACCCGAGTCCTGGCACCCGGACCCGGACTTCCTCTTCGCCCACGGGGCGGGGCCCCTGTTCGACATGGGCCCGTACTACGTCACCGCGCTCGTGCACGTCTTCGGCGCCGCGACCCGGGTGCAGGCGGTGGCCTCCACCGGCCGCGCGACCCGCACGATCGCGAGCGGTCCCCGCGCGGGCCAGGTGTTCGAGGTGCAGGTGCCGACGCACCACGCCGCGCTCGTGGAGTTCGGCCCGGGCCGCTCCGCCCAGTCCACGTTCTCGTTCCAGCACGCGCTGCCCCGGGCGGGGATGGTGGAGGTCAACGGCACCGAGGGCACGATCGTCCTGCCCGACCCCAACACGTTCGGCGGGGACACCACCCTGTGGCGGTACGACCGGGAGGAGCCGGTCACCATCGCCCCCGAGGGGCCCGTGTACGGGCGCGGGGCCGGGGTCGTCGACCTGGTCCGCGCGCTACGCGCGGGCGGGACCGAACGCGCGTCGGGGGCCGTGGCCTCGCACGTGCTCGACGTGCTGCTGGGCGTCCGCGACGCCGCGGACGGCGGAACGCCCGTGGAGATCACCTCCGCCGTGGCGCCGGTGGCTCCGCTCCCGCAGGGGTGGGACCCGGCCAGCCCGACGCTGTCGGCGGCGGGCGCCTGACGCGGAGAGCCCCGGGCGCCGTCACCGCTCGCGTGCGGTGACGGCGCCCGGGGCGCGTTCACGGGGCCTGGGCCGACGCGCCGCCACCGGTCCCGCCGCCCTCGGTCCCGGCGCCCCCTCCCCCGCCGGGCAGCAGCCGTTCCAGGACCTGGAGCGAGCGGTAGACGTCCACCTCCCGCGGGTCGAGCAGCCACTGCAACTGCAACCCGTCGGACGCGGCGATCACCAGGGCCGCCGCGTCGTCGGGGTCGATGTCGGCCGCGATCTCACCGGAGCGCTGACCGGCGCGGACGCGCTCGGCGAGGTCGGCGCGCAGTGCCCGGAACCGGGCCCGGACGAACTCCCGCGTCGCGGGGTGCCGCTGCTCCTGCAACGCGTCCGTCGTCAACGTCGCGTACAGCTCGACCAGGCCGGGGATGGAGCGGTTGCGCTCCGCGCTGCGCTCCATCACCGCGACCGCGGAGACGGCGTCCGGATCCGAGGGCTCGCACCCCGTCGCCTCGTGTTCGCGGTAGACCTCCACCAGGAGCTCGTCGCGGGAGGCGAAGTAGTAGCGCAGCGCCGCGTGGGACACCCCGATGGCCTCGCCGATCGCCCGTAGCGACGCGCCCACTCCGTGCTCGGCGAACACCTCGATCGCGCGCGACAGGATCTGCGACCGCCGCTTCTCGGCCTTCCGGTACGTCCGGCCGGAAGCACCCGCACCACCGTTCACCACGCCCTCCTTCGACCCGGACCGCACGGTCGGCCGCCGCTGACGCGCGGCGGGACCGGTGCGGCTCTCTCCCTCGTGGACGCCTACCAGTGTGTCGGCATCTGCGCCGCGGCTCGTCCGTGCCCGGGGGCCGGTCGGGGTCCTCCCGTTCACCGGAGGGCGGAGGCCAGGCCCAGGATCAGCAGCAGGGGCGCGATCAGCGCCACGGCGCGGACGACGGCTCCCGCGGCGGAGGAGAAGGTGACCGCCAGGCAGGCCCGGTGGACGAGGTAGCCGAACAGTCCGATGAACAGGGAGGTGGCGATGACGAAGGCGTCGAGGCCCTCGGTGAGGATCAGGGACGCGGGGAGGCAGGCGTAGAGCAGGGCCGCGACCGCGGAGGGGGCGGCCTTCGTGGCACGGAGCGTCGGAGCCCCGCGCGCGGACGCACGCCTGCGCTCCAGGAGGAAGGCGATCAGTCCGGGAAGCGTGGTGATCGTGAGAAGGACGGCGTAGACCGACGTGAGCACGATGAGGACGAACCCGAAGGTGAGGTGGTCCGAGACCGAGAAGGGCATCAGGAGGACCAGGAAGGCGTGGATCGCGCCGCCGGAGGCGATCCTGAAGGATGCTTCGGCAGCGGTCTCCACGCGTACGGCCCCCGGGTCCGGGGGCCTCGGCGCGCTGCGGATGGTGTACGTCAGCGGACGCGCGTTCTCGGGGGGTTTCGACCGCGGAGCCATACCGACATCCCACCACGCCGGAATCCGCCCTCGCCTCCGCCCCCCGCGGTGGGGATCGGGACCGCTGGAAGGGTTCCCCTCGGCGGCTCGGAGCCGGGCATGAGAGGAGACCCGGCACCCCCTGGCCCCGCCGACGCGGCGGCGCTCCGCGCAGGAGGAGGCGGATACGACCCCGGTCAGAAGCCCTCGACGCGGGCGAGGAAGCGCAGCAGCCCCGCGTTGAAGGCGCCCGGCCGCTCCATGTTCACGGCGTGCCCGGCCTCGCGCACCACGGCCGCACCGGCGCGCGGGTTGGGCTTGGCTGCGGCCGCGGCGTGCTCGGCGGGCCACAGCTCGCTCTCGGCCCCGGCCACGAACAGGGCGGACACGTCCAGCGCGGCGACCGCGTCGCGCCAGTCGCGGCGGGCGTGGTCGCCCAGCAGCTCCAGCTCCGCGGGGGTGAGTTCGCGGTCGGTGCCGCGCATCGCGCGCAGCGTCCTGACCAGGCGCACGCCGCGCCGCCACAGGGGCGTTCCGTGGCCGGTGGCGGGGACGCCGTCGGCGAAGTAGGTGTCGGCGTTGCTTTCGTCGTAGCCGTAGAAGCCGTACGGCCAGTCCTCGGTGTTGAGCATCTTCGGCGTCTGGTCCACCGACACCGCGCCCGCCAGGCGGCCGGTGCCGTGCCCGGAGGTGTACGCCCAGACGGTGTTGGCGCCCATGGAGCCACCGACGAGCACGACGCCCTCCAGGTCCAGCCGCTCCAGGAGGGCGTGGACGCAGTCGCCGCGCCGGTCCATGGTCATGCCCGGAGGCAGGGGCCCCGCGGCGCCGTGGCCGGGCAGGTCCACGGCGAACACCCGGTATCCGGCGTCCGTGAGCGCGGGGACCTGGTGGCGCCAGGAGGTCGCGGGGGCCTTGAACCCGGCCAGGAGCACGATCGGGCGCCCCCGGGAGTCACCGTGTTCGGTGTACTCGATGCCGAGCCCGTCGTCCGTGGTGATCAGTGTCATCGCCCCTCCCGAAATCCGGGGCCATCCTCGCACACGCCCCCGGGTCAGGGGCTCCGAGGCCCGGGAGGCCGCGCGCTCCCCCTCCCGAGCGTGTAGGATTTTAGAAACGATAATCGTTTTCAGTCGCCACGGGCGGCAGCGGGGAGGAGGACGCGTGCCAGCGGCCCCGTCCCCGCTCCGCCCTGCGGAGGGGACGCGCACGGCCCGTGCGCCCTCGGGGCGGTGTCGAGCCGCGCCCCCGGGGGACACGGGACGGTAATGCGAGCACCGGCCCCTTCGCGGAGTTCTCAGAAAGGTGGACATGCCCTCTTCAGCACACCGTCCGGGCAAGCGCAAGCCCACGCGGAGTTTCGCCAATCCGCTGGGAGATATGGACTACATCGACTACAAGGACACCGCTCTCCTGCGCAAGTTCATCTCCGAGAAGGGGAAAATCCGCAGCCGCAGGGTCACGCGGGTGACCGCGCGCCAGCAGCGGCTGATCGCGGCGGCGGTCAAGAACGCGCGCGAGATGGCCCTGTTGCCCTACCCGTCCAACACCCCGACGCACAGGTCCTGAGGACCCGCCGAACCCGTCCGCGGGATCCCGGTCGCGGGCCGGGGACCCCGCGGACGGGCCGTCGCGGTCAGGAGTGGTCGGGA
Source organism: Nocardiopsis sp. CNZ308 (assembly GCF_004217075.1). Lineage (NCBI taxonomy): Bacteria > Bacillati > Actinomycetota > Actinomycetes > Streptosporangiales > Nocardiopsidaceae > Nocardiopsis > Nocardiopsis sp. CNZ308. The sequence goes on from NZ_SHKJ01000001.1 coordinate 6,185,174, forward strand.
GCGTGCTCGTCCCAGTGACCGTCGTGCTCGCGGTGCAGGTGACCGTCGTGGACGTAGTCCACGTGGTCCTCGTGCGGCACGGCCACGTGCCCGCACCCGTGACCGTGCTCGTGCGCGTGCCCCTCGTGAACGGCGTGGCCCCGCACGGAGCACTCGTCCCAGTGACCCTCGTGCCCGTGGTGCAGGTGACCGTCGTGGACGTAGTCCACGTGGCCCTGGTGCGGCACCGCGACGTGCCCGCACCCGTGACCGTGCTCGTGCGCGTGCCCCTCGTGAACGGAATGCTGTGCGGCCATCTCTCCCCCTCGAAAACGTCCAGCAGAAAAAACGGGAACACACCCAGGACTATTCGATCGGCGATTGCGCATCAAGCGCCGCCGGGGCGGCGCACGGAGAATTTATCCGCCTCCCACCGGAATTTCTCGTCGAACCCCGGAGAAATGATTGTGCTTTTCATTTCCACGGCAACAGGGGTCGCTCCCTGCGCGCACCGAGGACCGGCGAGTGCGGACGCCCCCTCCTTCCACCCGGCTCCGGGGGCGGGAACTGCTAGTGTTCGGGAATGATTATCATTTTCCCCCTGGCGTCGAGAACGCCCCACCACGGCGAGGAGGCGCGCCATGCCTGAGTACGACGACCCCTACGCCCGCTCCGGGCAGTACCTGGACATGATGATCGCCGGATGGTGGGAGCATCACCGGACGGTCCTGTCCGAGGCGTTGGCCTCCCTGCCCGGGGACTCCGGCCCCGTCGTGGACGCCGGTGCCGGCGGCGGCCACGGAACCCGCCTCATCGCCGCGGCCCTGCCCACGGCCCGCGTCCTGGCCGTGGAGCCCTCCCTCCTGCTGCGGACGGTGCTGCTCTCCCGGATCGCCGACGACCCCGCCCTGCGCGGGAGGGTGACCGTGGACGGCGACGACCTGCTCTCGGCCCACCTGCCCGACCGGATCGGCGGCATGGTGATGGCCAACCTCATCGGCCACTTCAGCCCCCACGAACGCGACCGCCTGTGGGAGGACCTGGCCCCGCGACTGGCCCCGGGAGCCTTCGTCCTGCTCAACCTCGCCGCCCCACGGCAGCCCGAACGGGTGGAGCGGGCGCGGATGGGCGAGGTCCGCGTCGGCGCCCGCTCCTACGTCGGCTGGGCCGCCGCCGAGCCCAGCGGCCCCGAGCAGGTCGCATGGCACATGACCTACGAGGTCCACGAGCGGGAGCGGGTCCTGGCCCGCGACGAGGTCCGCTACACCTGGTGGACCCTCACCGACGACGCGCTGCGCGCCGAGACCGCACCCCACCGCCTAAGGGTCCTGCCCCACGGCCCCGCCGAGTCCGGACTGTACAAAGTCCTCCCGGAGGACTGAGCGCGGCCCCGCCGACCGCCCGCCTCAGGAGGCGGGCGGCGGGGCACTGCTGCGTCTGACCACCAGATCGGTGGCCAGGTCCAGGCGCAGGTTGGCGGGGGTGCCGCCGCGCGCCAGGGTGAGCGCCATCCGGGTCGCCTCCTCGGCCATCTCGGTGAGCGGCTGGCGCACGGTGGTCAGCGGCGGCCCCATCCAGCGGGCCACCGGCAGGTCGTCGTAGCCGACCACGCTCAGGTCCTCGGGAATGCGCACGCCCAGCTCGCGGGCGGCCTCGTACAGGCCCATGGCCTGGAGGTCGTTGCCCGCGAAGACGGCCGTGGGCGGGTCGTCCAGCTGGAGCAGCTCCCGGCCGCGGTCGCGCCCGCTCTCGACGTGGAAGTCGCCGTAGCGCACGAGCGCGGGGTCGGCCGTCAGCCCGGCCGAGTCCAGCGCGGAGGCGTAGCCGTCGATGCGGGCCTTGCTGCACAGCACGTGCCGGGGCCCGCCGATGACGCCGATGCGCCGGTGGCCGAGCTCGATGAGGTGGCGGGTGGCGACCAGGCCGCCGTTCCAGTTGGCCGAGCCCACCGAGGGCATGTCCGGGCCCGGGTCCCCCGCCGGGTCCACCACGACGAAGGGGATGCCGCGCGCGGTCAGGCGCGTGCGCTGTTCGGGCGCCAGGTCGGAGAAGACCAGGATCACGGCGGTGGACTGGCGGGCGAGCACGGCGTCGACCCAGTCGTCGCGTGGGGTCTGGGCGCCCCCGGACTCGGTCAGCACGACGCTGAGGCCCTCCGAGCGCGCCACGCTCTCCACGCCCCGGATGACCTCGACCGCCCAGGCGCTGTCGAGTTCGTGGAAGACCAGGTCGACCATGGAGGAACGGCCTCCGCCCGGGCCCCGGCGTCGCCGGTAGCCGTGGCGGCGGATCAGCTCCTCCACGCGTGCACGGGTCTCGCTGGCCACGTCGGCGCGTCCGTTCAGCACCTTCGAGACCGTCGGCACCGATACGCCTGCGGCTTCCGCAATTTTCGAGATGGTGACCGGCTCCGAAACGGTGGTTCGGGCGGGGTCGGGGGTCGGGTCTGCACTCACGACGCCTGATCCTACGCGGTCATGGCAACCCCGCGCGGCTCCGGGTGATCCAGCTCTCATCCTCCTATTGACGCTCGGGGTGACGCCGCGTACATTCGGGCGCAAATATTTCGAAATACTGACCGATAGTTTCGAAAGAGGAGAGGCCATGAGAACCCCCCGCCTGGGCTCCGCCGCCGGAGCGACGGCGCTCTGCCTGCTCGCCGTCACCGCCTGTTCCGGTGGCGGCGGCGGAGACGACCGCATGCACGTGTGGATGTACCAGGACACCCTGGTCGTGGTGCAGGAGGGCGCCGTCGAGAGGTTCAACGGGGCCTCCGAGACCGAAGCGGTCATCGACGAGGTCCCCGGGGACAGCTACGAGGAGCGCCTGCGCACCGCGATGGGCTCCAGCGAGAAGCCCGACGTGTTCTTCAACTGGGGCGGCGGCAGCATCGAGCCCTACGTCGAACAGGACATGCTCGTCCCCCTGGACGACATGCTCGCCGAGAACCCCGAGTTCGCCGACTCCTTCATCCCCTCCATCCTGGAGGCGGGCAAGGTCGACGGCGTGCAGTACGGCATCCCCCTGCGCGGCACCCAGCCGGTCATCCTCTTCTACAACGAGGCGGTGTTCGAAGAGGCCGGAGCGGAGCCCCCCGAAACCTGGCAGGACATCCTGGACCTGGTCGGCACCTTCACCGAGGAGGGCGTCACCCCCTTCGCCCTGGCCGGGGCCGACCCCTGGACCGAGCAGATGTGGCTCCAGTACCTCGTGGACCGCATCGGCGGACCGGAGGTGTTCGCGCGCATCGTGGAGGGCGACTCCGAGGGCTGGCGCGACCCCGCCGTGCTGGAGGCCGCCCGGATGGTCCAGGAGCTGGTGGACCAGGGCGCGTTCGGCAACTCCTACGCCTCGGTCAGCTACACCGAGGGCGCGGCCTCCGCGCTGCTGTCCGAAGGCCGGGCCGCCATGCACCTGATGGGCTCGTGGGAGTACTCCACCATCCTGGACCAGAACGAGGAGTTCGCGACGAACGACCTGGGGTACGTGGCCTTCCCGCCGATCGAGGGCGGGGAGGGCGACCCCGCCAACGTGGTCGGCAACCCGACCAACTACTTCTCGGTGTCGGCCGAGACCGAGTACACGGACCAGGCCATGGAGTTCCTGACGTACATGTCGCAGGAGGAGTACGTCGCCGACATGGTGGAGAACGGCGAGGTGCCCACCACCACCAACGCCGAGGAGGTCGTCGCCGACAGCCCCAGCCCGGACTTCGCCGCCTTCCAGTACGAGATGGTGCGCGACGCGCCGCACTTCCAGCTCTCGTGGGACCAGGCGCTGCCCCCGGAGGTGGCCACCCCGATGGTCACCCAGATCGAGTCGCTGTTCAACGGTGAGAGCACGCCCGAGCAGTTCGTCGACGCGCTGGCGGCCCTGTGACCGGCCGCACCGGCAGCCAGGCGACCGGTGGCACCATGACCGGCGACCGGGGAGGCGCAGGGGGCACCGGGGCGGGCGGTTCCGCCTCCCCGCGCCCCCGGCCCGGCCTCCCGCGCGGCGGCTCCGCCGCGCGGGGCGCCGCCCCCCGCACGGGGCGGCCCGGCCCGCTGTGGGTGGTGCCCGGCCTGCTGTACTTCGGGCTCTTCGCCGCCCTGCCGATGGTGCTGGTGGCCTACCTGTCCCTGACCTCCTGGGGCGGGCTGGGCTCGCCCCGCTTCATCGGCCTGGAGAACTGGTCGCGCCTGGCGGGCGACCCGCTGATGCACAACGCCGTGTGGCTGAGCGTGCTGCTGACCGCGCTCTCCTGGATCGTGCAGACCCCCATCAGCCTGCTGCTGGGGGTCTGGGCCGCCGGGCAACAGCGCAACCGCGCGGTGCTCTCCGCCGTCTTCTTCCTGCCGCTGCTGCTGTCCTCGGCGGCGATCGCGCTCGTCTGGCGGGCCCTGCTGGACCCCAACTTCGGCCCGCTGGCCTGGCTGGGACCCCGCCTGGGCCTGTCGTCGGTGGACGTGCTGGGCGGTTCCGACAGCGCGTTCCTGGTGATCGTGTTCGTCAGCGCCTGGCAGTTCATCCCGCTGCACATGCTGCTCTACCAGGGCGGCGCCCGACAGATCCCGGCGACGCTGTACCAGGCCGCCGAGATCGACGGGGCGGGAAGGCTGCGGGCGTTCTGGTACATCACGCTGCGCCAGCTCCGGCACACCGTCACCACATCGTCGGTGCTGATGGTGGTGGGCGCGCTGACCTACTTCGACACCGTGCTCATCATGACCGGGGGCGGACCCGGCGCCAACACCACCATCGTCCCGTACCTGATGTACCAGGCCGGTTTCCAGAGCTGGGAGCTGGGCTACGCCAGCGCCGTCGCGTTCACCCTGGTGGTGACGGCGACGCTGATCGCCCTGCTCCTGGTCCGCTTCACCGGTTTCGGCGACATGCGCAGCACCCGGGAGGGAATGTGACCGCCAGTACGGCCGAGAGGCCCGCCGTCCGGCAGCGCCCCGCCGGCCGGCGCCCCGCCCTCCCCCGGCGGCGGCCGGGCCGCCGACGACCCAACGTCCTGGCCGGGCTGGGCGCCCTGGTGTGGCTGGCCGTCGTGGGGGTGCCGCTGTACGCGCTGCTCGTGGCCACGGTGCAGCGCTCCGAGAACTACACCTCCGCGGGGCCGCTCACCCCGCCCGCGGACCCGACCCTGGGCAACTACGTCAAGGCGATCGAGAACGGGGTGCTGGGCTTCGTGCTCAACACCGCGATCGTCACCGTCGCGGTGGTGGCGATCGTGCTGGTGCTCGCCTCCATGACCGGGTTCGCCGTGGTGCGCTCGCGCACCCGGTGGACCACGGGGGTGTTCCGGATGTTCCTGCTGGGACTGGCGATCCCGTCCCAGGCGGTGATCATCCCGGTGTACCTGATCATCATCGAACTGGGGCTCTACGACACCCTGACCGCCATCGTGCTGCCCACGGCGGCGTTCGCGCTGCCGGTGTGCGTGCTGATCCTGGTGGGGTCGATGCGCGACATCTCCGAGGAGCTGTACGAGGCCATGGCCCTGGACGGCGCGGGCCCGGTGCGCACCTTCCTCCAGCTGGTGGTGCCGATGTCACGGTCGGGGCTGAGCACCATCGGCGTGTACGCCGCGCTCCAGGCCTGGAACGGGTTCCTGTTCCCGCTGATCCTCACCCAGTCGGCGGACAACCGGCTGATCACCATGGGCCTGTTCGAGTTCCAGGGCGAGTACCGCGTGGACGTGCCCGGCATGCTGGCCGCGGTCGTGCTGGCGACCCTGCCGCTCTTCCTCGTGTACCTCTTCGCGCGCCGATCCCTGGTGCGCGGCATGATGGGGGTCGGTGGAAAGTAGCCCCGGGCCACTCCACTCCCGCCCGGCGGCCGAGGCCGCGCGAGGCCCTGCCGACCCCTCCCCCGGTGCCCGTCCTCTGTCAGGGCCTTCGCCCTGAGGCGGGCACCGGGGGCACCTTCGCTTACTCCCCGTTCTTGGGCAGCAGGGACCCCAGCGGGCCCAGGTCCAGGTTGAGGTCGGCGGCGGAGAGCCCGTAGCGCTCGCGCAGCTCGGTCATGCGCTCCTCCAGCAGCATCAGCGTCATGCCGATGCGCTCCTCCTGGTCCTCGGTGAGGTCGCCCTGGTCCACGCGCCGCAGGGCCTGGCGCTCCATGAGCTGGCGCACCAGCTCCACGACGGTGAGCACCAGCTTGATCAGGTCGCGCTCGACCGTGTCGGGCTCGGTCTCGATCCGGTGGCGCAGCCGCTGCCGCTCGGGGTCCGCAGGCCCCTCGCCGGCCCGGTCCGGGTCCGCCGTCTCGTCCAGGGCGTCCTGGAGCCGCCCCAGGATGTCGTTCCCGCCTCCCGGGACCGTGTCGGCGTCGGCCACGCGCACGGGCGTCGGCCCCTCGGGGCCCCGCGCCGCGCGGAGCGGGTTCCCGTTCACCTCTGGCATACCGCCTCCTTCCCCCTCCCTCCGGGGCCGGTCCTCACTCCTGCCGGATCCATCCGCTCAGGGGGTGACCGTGCTCCCAGGGCGAGGGCACGTTCTCGTTGATCGACGACACCAGGGCGTGCAGGGAGACCCGGACCAGGTCCACGTCGGCGATGGAGACGGTCAGGTCCCCCGAGACGACCACCCCCTTGGCCAGGACCCTGTCGAGCAGGTCCACCAGGGAGATCTCCCGGTTGGCCAGGGGGTGGTCCTCGTCCAGCATCGTGGTCAGGGAGTGGGCCTGGCCGGGGAAGCCGCCGGTGCCGGGCGGGCCGTTCCCGGCGGGACCGGATCCGTTCACCGTGCTCATGCGCCCGCCTCCGCCGCCCGGGGGGAGGAGAAGGAGTAGGGGGCCCACGGCCCGGATGCCTCGATCCTGGTGCCCTCCGGCGCGCGGGAGTTCAGCTCGTCCACCGCGGCGAGGAACTCCGTCACCCGCTCCCCGTCCACGAGGTAGGCGTTGTTCATGACGTTCTCGCCGGAGGCCTCCGACAGCGCGGCGTTCTGCGTCTGGTGCTGGGCGCGCGCCCGGGCCATCGCGCCCAGGACCTCGTCGGCCCGCTCGCACAGCGCGGAGGCCCGCTGCCAGGTGTCGTCGCGGCGGTCGCGCTGCTCCCTGCGCCTGCGCAGGTAGGCCTTGCCCGGGCTCTCGTCGGCGGGGGTCTGCGGCTCGGGCCGCGCGGAGGTGCGCGCGCCCGCCTCGGCGTAGACCTTCACGCCGATCTCGACCCGGTCCACGAGTTCGTCCAGGGTCGCCGCGAAGGCCTCCGCGTTCTCGCGCAGGACCTGGCGGACCCGTTCGTCCCCGCGGTAGACGGTGGCCAGCCGCAGCGGCAGGGCCACGGACCGCAGGGCCACCGCGTCCACGACGCCGTGGTGGGCCCGGGCCACCTCCTCCAGCCAGCGCAGGTCCTCCAGCTTGGCGTGGAGCGCCTGCTCGTCGAACTCGTCCAGGGGGACGGTGCTGACCGCGGCGGCCAGGTCGCCCTCGACGACGAGGTGGACGGGGTGGCCGCCCACGCCCGTCATGCCCTCGGTGGTCGCCAGGCCGAAGGGGCGGCACACCGCGTAGACGTAGCTCGCCTGCTCAGGCCGTTCCATGCTCACCCTCCTCCCGGGCGCCGGAGCCCTCCGCGGCCGGGGTCTCGGAGCCCTCCTCGGGGAGGGGGTGCGCCTCGCCCGGGGTGACCTGCGCGGTGCGGTGCTCCTCCAGGGCCTCGATGCGCTCGCGCAGTCGCCTGTTCTCCTCGGCCAGTTCGTCGTCCTCGCGCCGCGAGGCGCGGGAGGACAGGGCCGGGTCGTGCTCCCACCAGTCGATGCCCATCTCCTTGGCTTTGTCCACCGAGGCGACGAGCAGCCGGAGCTTGACGGTGAGGAGTTCGATGTCCAGCAGGTTGATCTTGATGTCGCCCGCGATCACGACGCCCTTGTCGAGAACGCGTTCGAGTACGTCGGCGAGGTTGGCGGAGGAGGATCCGCCCGAGGAGCGGATCTGCCTCGGCTCGCCCCGCCAGGGCGTGGGTTCACTCATGCGTACCAGTTCCCTCCCGGTCCCGCGGAGCCGTCACGGCCACGGGTCACGCGCGCACCGCCGTCGCGGCACCGGTCCGCGGCGCGGAGGCGGCCCCCGGCTCAGGAGCGCCCGGCGGCGGGCCGCTCCTCCTCGTCGGGGTACTCGTCCTCCTCTGCTTCCAGATCCTGCTCGTCCGCCTCATCAGCGTCCTGGCCCTCAGCCTCGTCATCGAGGAACTCCTCCTCTTCCTCTTCGCCCTCGTCGTCCTCGGGCTCTTCCTCAAGCTCTTCGTCGTCCGCGGCCTCGGGGTCGTCGTCCTCGGGCTCCTCCTCGAACCCGTCCTCGGGCTCGTCGTCCGCGACCTCCGCGCTCCCGTCGTCGAGGTCGGCGAGCTCCGCCCGCTCCTCGGGGTCCAGGTCGGCGAGTTCGGCCCGCTCGTCGGGGTCCAGCTCCTCCAGCTCGGCCCACTGCTCCTCGGTGAGGTCCGCCTCCTCCAGGGCGACGGCCTCCTCGTGGGAGAGGACGACCTCCCCTTCGCGGACCTCGCCGCGCCAGCCGCGGAGTTCGGCCGCCTCGTCCCGGGGCAGCATCATGACCTGGCGCCGGTAGTGCTTGAGGTCCAGGCGCAGGCGTCTGCCCTGGGCCCGCCAGATGTTGCCCGTGCGCTCGAAGAGGCCCTTGGGGTAGTACTCCACCACCAGCAGGACGCGGGTGAGGTTCTCCCCCAGGGGGTGGAAGGTCACGACGCCCTTCATGGTGCCCTTGGCGGCCTCGGTCGACCAGGCGATGCGCTGGTCCTGGACCTGCTCGGTGACCTCGGCGCTCCAGCTGCGGCTGGACCAGAAGACCTTGCCCCTCCAGTGGGAGGAGGTGTCCCCGGTGCGCTCCGCGCTCCGCACGCCCTTGGCGAAGGAGCCGAAGTCGGGGAAGCGGGTCCACTGGTTGTAGGCCACGCGGACCGGGACGCCCACGTCGACGTCCTCGACGATGTTGACCATCTTGCCGGGCTTGCCGCCCCCTCCGGAGGAACCCGTGCCCAGGCCCTGGCCGATCTTGTCCTTGAGGCCCTTCTTGGCCTTGTCCTTGAGGCCCTTGGCCCCGCCGGTGACCACGGCGTTGACCGGGTTCTTGCCCTGGGCGAGCTTGCCGCCGACCCCCGCCGCGACGGGGGCGGCCGAGGCGCCCTCACTGGTGAGGCGCTCCACCGTGGCCCCGAGCCTGCGGGCAGCGCCGTTCACCACGCTGGTGGCCTTGGCGCTGAGGTAGTCCTGGAGGGCGTCGGCGAGCTTGGACGTGCCCTCGTTCCTGTCGGCGGCCGACCGCAGCCGGGCCAGCGGCCCCTGGGAGTCAGTCGTCGCGGCCATCGTCGCCCCCCTTTCCGCCGGTGCCCGGGGCGCGCTTGCGCCGGGCGGGTTTGGCGGCGCCCGAGGCGCGCTTGGCGGTGCCCTTGGCCCGGGTGGCGGTACCCGAGGCGGCGCCCCGGGACGCCTTCGCGGCCTTGGGCCTGGTCCGGCGCTCGGAGGCGGGGGCCTCGCCCGACTCCTGCCGGGCCTCGGCGTCGCCGTCGCCCCGGGGCTCGTCCGCGTCCTCGGCGGCCTCACCCCGCGCGGCGTCGTCCTCGTCGGGCTCGTCCTCGTCGGTGCCGGAGGTGACCCCGGCCGCGCCGTCGCGCAGGCGTTCGGTGCGGCTGTTGAGGGAGTCGGCCAGGCCGCCCGCCCACTTGCCGGCGATGTTGCCCGCCGCGGTCCTGCCGACGTTGAGCAGCTGCTCGCGGGACTGGCCCTTGAGCTCACCCACCACCGGAAGCGCGGAGACCTCCTTGAGCAGCCCCTGGGCGAGCTGTCCGGGTTTGATGTCGAGCTTCTTGGCCCCCAGGTAGAGGCCCAGCCCCAGGGCCAGCTTGAACTTCTTCCTCCGGCCCAGGACGTAGCCGCCCACTGCGGCGGCCACGATTTTCGCCGTGTCCCCCACGGGATCTCACCTCGATATCGCTATAGAAGACCTTGTTGGTACCGCTCGGCTTCCTCCAGCTGGTCCAGCAGTTCGTCCTCCATCCGGTCGAACTCGCTCTCGGACAGCTCTCCGGCGTCGAGGCGCTCGGACAGTTCCGCCAGCTGCTGTCGGATGCGTGAGGGGTCGTACATCTCCCGCTCCGCCGCGTCCAGGACCTGGCGCGCCGTCCAGTCGACGAACCGGACCGGCGCGGCGGGAGCGGTGAGGATCATGCTGAGGAGGCCCATGCCCCTGACTCCTGTTCGGTGTCCCCGCCCGGCGGGGTCACTGTTGGGGGGACGCCACGAAGCTGTAGGGCGGCAGGGGTCCGTTGACACGGACCTCCATGTAGGAGGCCAGTTCCTGTTGGACCCGGGCCGCCTCGCGCAGGAAGTCCTCGGTGCGGTCCCGGTGCACGAGGAAGGAGGCGTTGGCCAGGCCGCCGTCCACGGCGGGCCAGGCGGACACGCGCTCGGCCAGTCCTTCCAGGGGCTTCAGGACGGCCTCGGCGTCACGGCGCCTCAGCTCCTCCACCGCCTGGGAGACCTGCTCCCCGAAGGCCATCCGCTCGGCGGGGGTGCCGCCTCCGGCCGCCTTGAGTTCCTCGTTGCGGGCCCGCAGCCCCTCGTCGGCGCGCAGCACGGCGCGCAGGGCCGCCTCCTCGTTGTGGCTGGCCTTGACGTTGAACTCCACCCGGTCCTGGAGCTGGTCCAGGAGCACGGAGTAGTGGTCGGCGAAGCGGGCCAGTTCGGCGGCGACCGCGTCGTCGTCCTCGCTCACCGCGCCGAAGCGCAGGGGCAGGACGCCGCGGGCCTGGGCCAGGTCCTGGAGCACGTTCTGGTGCGCCTCCAGGTCGCGCCGCTTGGCGCGCAGGCCCTCGGGGGCGTCGCTGACCGCAGCGGCCACGCCGTAGGCGCGGACGAAGCGCACCGGCGCCGCGTCCTGGCCCACCCCGGACAGCTTGACGCCGTCGAGGGACTCGTCGTCGCGGACGATCCCGTAGACGTAGGTGCTCACTCCTCGCCCTCCTTCTTGGCGGAGGAGCGGCGGCGGGCGCGCGCGGGCTGCTTCTCCTGTTCGTCGGACTGTCCCTTGGAGAAGGACTCGGAGATGGCCTCGGCCGCCCCGGAGAGCGCGCCCTTGGACTTGCTGCGCGCGCCCTTCTCCATGCCGCTGTCGAGCAGGTCGGGGAGCCCGGCCCCGCCGCTGCTGGTCAGGTCGAGGCGGTTGCACGCCTCGGCGAAGCGCAGGTAGGTGTCGACGCTGGCGACCACGATGCGCACGTCGACGGTGAGGAGTTCGATGCCCACGAGGGACACCCTGGCGAACACGTCGATCACCAGTCCCTTGTCGAGGATGAGGTCGAGGACCTCGTAGAGGTTGCCGGAGCTGCGGCCGCCTCCGGATGACTGCTGCATCACCGTCATCGGAATCATGCTCCTTTCGTCGGTGAGGTTGTGGGGGGCAGGCTCCCCGTCCGCCCGGGGTCGGCCGGGATCAGCCGTCGGAGCGACCGCGGGTGTAGCGCTTGACGCGCTTGTACCCCTCGATCTCCCCGTCGGCGTCGAGTTCCACGGAATACGTGGCCAGCAGGCTCACCGTGTCCGGAACCCGGCGCAGTTCGAGTACTTCGAGGGTCAGGTCCCAGCCGTCTCCGGATCGTTCGAACCCGGAGACGCCCTCGACCTCCAGCCCGGTCACTTCCTCGAACTGCTCCTGGGCCTCGCGCAGGCGCTGCATCATCGTCTTGCGCCGTCCCTCGCGCGGAGGGGAACCGTCGTCCTTGCTGTCCTGACTCATGGATCTCCTGGCCGTCGGCCATTATCCGATTTCTCTTGCCGTGCCCTTGGCTTGACCCACTACCGAGAAAGACCGGGACAAAACCTCCCCGAGGTCAAGGCGGGGGAAAACGGGCCGGGCGGGAAGGCGCGGGCCCGGGAACCAGGGGAACGCGGGAACCCCGGGACGCCGGGGCTTCGGGTGTTCCACGGAGCGCGGGAAAGCGGGGACACGGGAGGGCGTCCACGCGCACCGGTCCCGGAAATCGCGGCTCGGGAAAACGCCCGCGAGAATGTTCAGGGCCGCAACCTCTTAACAGGAAAGGAAAATCGCGCGGCGACGCGGAAGGCGCCTCACCCCGCGCGCAGGAGGCGGAGCAGGGTGTGCGCCTCGGCCGCCAGCGCGTCCCGGCACGGAGCCAGGTACGCCCGCGGATCGGTCAGGTCGGGCCGTGCGTCGAGCCGCGCGCGCAGCGCCCCGGAGAAGGCGTCGTTGAGCCGCGTGGCGATGTTGACCTTGGTCATACCGCTGTCCACCGCCCTGACCAGGTCGGCGTCGGCGACCCCCGACGACCCGTGCAGCACCAGCGGCACGGGGACCGCCCGGCTCAGGCGGCCGATGAGTTCGTGGTCCACCCGGGCGTCGCGGGTGCGCATCGCGTGCGAGGTGCCGACCGCGACGGCCAGCGAGTCCACCCCGGTCGCGCGGACGAACTCCGCCGCCTCCTCGGGCCGGGTGCGCGCGCCCGGGGCGTGGACGCCGTCCTTGCCGCCGACCTCGCCGAGTTCGGCCTCCACCGCGACGCCGCGGGCGTGGCAGTGCTCGACCACCGCGCGGGTGGCCGCGACGTTGTCCTCGTAGTCCAGCGCGGAGGCGTCGAACATGACGCTGGTGACGCCCAGTTCGATCGCCTCGCGCACGAGCGGGACGTCGGTGGCGTGGTCGAGGTGGACGGCGGTCGGCACGGCCGCCTCGCGGGCGGCGGCGAGCGTGGCCAGCGCGAGGGGGGCCAGCGCCCCGTGGTAGCGCACGCAGTTCTGGCTGATCTGGAGGACGACGGGGGCCGCGGCGCGTTCGGCTCCGGCGATCAGCGCCTCGACGTGCTCCAGCAGGACGACGTTGAAGGCGCCGACGCCCCCGCGTCGGGCGACGGCCCTCTCCAGCAGCGTGGTGATCCCCACGAGTGTCATGCGTACTCCTCGACGTGCACGGTGGGCAGGAAGGCGCGGTAGGCCCGCGGGTCGGCCTCTCCCGCGGTGGGGGCGAGCACGGCGGCGGCGCCGAGCGCGGCGGCGCGGGCCAGGGTCCGGGGCCAGGGGTCGGCGGCGGCCGCGCCCAGGGCGATCGCGGCGGCCGCCGCGTCCCCGGCTCCGGTCGGGTTGCCGGTCACGGCCGGGACCGCGCCCGCCCGCCACCCCCGGTCGCCGTGGAAGGCCAGCAGGCCCCGGCTCCCGAGCGAGACGACCACGCTGCGGGCCCCGGCCCGCAGCAGCTGGCGGGCGGCGTCGGCGCCGCACCCGCCGGTGGTGGCGCGCAGCTCGTCCGCGTTCGGTTTGACCACCGCGGCCCCGGCCGCCGCCGCTGCCAGCAGCGCCGGACCGGTGGCGTCGACGACGGCGGGCACGCGCGCCCGCGCGGCGACGCGCACCAGTTCCGCGTACAGGTCGTCCGGCGCTCCCGGGGGCAGGCTGCCGGAGAGCACGAGCGCGCGGGCGCCGGTCAGCGCGTCGCGCACCGCCTCCGTCAGCGCGGCCCGCTCCCGGGCGCTCAGCGGCGGGCCCGGTTCGTTGAGGACCGTGGTGTCGGTGCCCACGACGGTCAGGGTGCGCCGGGTCGTGCCGTCGATGGGCACCGCCCGCAGCCGGTGCCCGTCCCCGGTCAGGGTGCGGGCGATCCACCGGCCGGTCGTTCCGCCGAGGGGGGCGACCGCGAGCGTGGGCTCGCCGAGCCCGCGCAGGACCCGGGACACGTTGAGGCCCTTGCCGCCCGGGCGCTCCCACACGCGCGAGACCCGCAGGGAGCGGCCCGGTACGAGCGCGTCGACCTCGTAGGTCATGTCGACGGCGGGGTTGGCGGTGACGGTGACGATCACGTGCTCCTCCCGGAGGCCGGGGGTGTGCGGCGTTCGCGGCCGTGGACGGTCCGGGCGCGGTCGCCGGTGGTGTTCACGGGCGCTCCAGCAGTTCCCGGGCCAGCAGCGCCGCGCCCAGGCACCCGGCCTCGTCGCCCAGCGCGGCGGGGACCACGTCCGGGCGCCGGTGGAAGGTCAGGCGGGCTTCGAGCCGTTCGCGCAGCGGGGCGAGCAGCAGTTCGCCGGACCGGGCCAGACCGCCGCCGACCACGATGACCCGCGGGGCGAGCACGGCGCTGATCCAGGAGAGGCCGAGCGCCAGGGCGTCCACGGCCTCGTCCCACACCCGCCTGGCGTCGGGGTCGCCCCGCACGAGCAGGTCGGCCACCTCGCGGGCCTCCCGGGTGGGCCGTCCCGTGCGCTCGGCGTAGCGGCGGGCGATGGCCGCGGCCGAGGCGATCGCCTCCAGGCATCCGGTGGCGCCGCAGGCGCACGGCCCGCCGTGGCCCACGTCCACGTGCCCCATCTCGCCCGCGAAGCCGTCCGCGGTGTGCGCCCGCCCGCCCAGGAGCAGGGCCGCCGACAGGCCGGTGCCGATGGGGACGAAGACGGCGTCCTCGTGGCCGCGCGCGGCGCCGAGCCGCTGTTCGGCCAGGCCTCCGGCGGCCACGTCGTGCCCGAGGGCGACGGGCAGCCCGCAGCGCTCGGCGAGCCGGTCGCGTACCGGCACGTCGCGCCAGAGGAGGTTCTCCGACCACACCGCCACTCCGCGCCCGACGTCGACGATGCCGGGGACGACCGCCCCGACCGCCGCGACCGGGGCGTCCCGGGACGCGGAGCGCAGCTCCCCGACGAGGGCGGCGGCGGTGTCGATCACGGCCTCGGCGACGCGGGATCCCGTGGGCGTGGGCGTCCTGCGGGTGAGGAGCACCCTGTGGTCGGCGTCCACGAGGGCCGCCTTGGTCAGGGTTCCGCCGACGTCGACGGCGACGACGGCGCTCACGTCGGCTCGTCCGCGAGGACGACCGAACGGGTGAGGTTGCGGGGCCGGTCCGCGTCGAGCCGCCGCCGTTCGGCGAGGGCGACGGCCAGGCGCTGGGCCACGACGAGGTCGGCCAGCGGGTCCAGGTCGCTGGCGCGGAGGGCGGCGCCGGTGGCCCCGACCTCGGCGGCCAGGCCCGCGGGCGGCTCGCCGAAGGACCACACGAGCCGTCCCGGCTCGGCGATGGTGAGGGGGCCGTGGCGGTACTCCATCGCCGGGTAGGCCTCCGTCCACATCCGCGCCGCCTCGCGCGACTTCAACGCCGCCTCGTGCGCCAGGCCCACCGTCCACCCCCGGCCGAGGAACGTGATCTGTTCGGCGCGGACCAGGGGGTCCAGCGGGACCTCCAGGGCCCGCTCGCCGTCGCGGGCGAAGCGCTCGACGTCGTGGCCCAGGTGGGCGCGCAGCAGGGCGAGCGCCGTCGTGGCGTAGCGGGTCTGCACCACCGACCTCTCGTCGGCGAAGTCCAGCACCACGCTCAGGTCGGCGAGTTCGGTGACCGGCGAGCCGGGCACGGCGGTGATCACGGTGGCGGGCACGTCCCGGGCCGCCCGGAGCAGGTCCGTGACCTCGGTCGTCGTGCCGGAGCGGCTGATGGCCACGACGCGGTCGTAGGAGCGGCCGGGCGGCACCTCCGAACCCGGGAACGCGTCGGTCACGCCCTGTCCGGCCCGCTCGCGCAGGGCGGCGTAGGACATCGCGACGAACCAGGACGTGCCGCAGCCGACGACGGCCGTGCGCTCCCCCGGGCGCGGCAGCGCGGGTTCCGCGGACGCCAGCGCGTCCGCGACGCGCCGCCAGCACTGCGGCTGGCTGGCGATCTCCGCGGTGACATGGGTGTTCAACTATGATCTCCCTTGCTGGCTGCGGGGCCCTTCGCGCCTGCCGCGGGAGCGGCCCGGCGCCCTCGTCCGGACGCCGGATCCCCGCCCCCGCCCGCGGCCCCGTTCGCGGTGTGCCCCGCCGTGCGCCCCGCTCCCGGGTCGGGTGGGAGTGCTCCGACGGCCCGTTCTCCGCGTGCGGTGCGCGACGACGCGCACGAAGCTTCGTTAGTCTGATTGATTTTGATCGATATAGTCGGTTATCAGTCAGATTGGATCAACAGTTTGTCCTTGGGGGACGTCATGGACCGCCACCAGCGTTTGACGGCTGTGCTCGAACTGCTCTCCGAGCGCGGGTCCCTCTCCGTGGACGAGGCGGTGGAGGAGCTGGGGGTCTCCCCGGCCACCGTCCGGCGCGACCTGGACCACCTGGAGCAGCAGCAGCTCCTGACCCGCACGCGCGGCGGCGCCCTCGCCTCCTCCGTCTCCTACGACCTGCCGCTGAGCTACAAGGCCGCCCGGCACGCCGAGGAGAAGGAGCGCATCGCCCAGGCGATCGCGGACCTGGTCCCCCCGGGGTCGGTCGTCGGCCTCAACGGCGGCACCACGACCACCCAGGTGGCGCGCGCCCTGGCCCTGCACGAGAGCTTCCGGGGCGACGACCCCGGGCGCGGCCTGACCGTGGTGACCAGCGCGCTCAACATCGCCACCGAACTCCTGGTGCGCCCCCACATCAAGGTGGTCGTCGTGGGCGGGGTCGTGCGCCCCCGCTCCTACGAGCTGGTGGGGCCGCTCGCCGAACGGGTCCTGGAGACGCTCTCGCTGAACGTGGCCGTGATCGGGGCCGACGCCGTGGGCGCCGACGTCGGCGCCATGGCCTTCGACGAGGACGAGGCCGCCGCCAACACGCTGCTCGCCCGGCGCGCCGAGCGGGTCATCGTGGCCGCGGACAGCCACAAGATCGGCCAGCGGGCCTTCGCCCGGATCCTGCCGGTCGCCGGGATCGACGTCCTGGTGACCGACAAGGACGCGGACCCCGACGTCGTGGACGGCTTCACCAGGGCCGGGGTCGAGGTCATCCAGGCCTGAACCGCGGCCCGGGCCGGAGGGCCTCACGGGTCGTTCCTTCCGTCCAGCGGCCGGTAGCCGACGCCGAGGGCGTCCAGGCGCTCCAGGTGCGCGCGCAGCCGGGCGAGGAAGTCGGCGCGGTCGTGGCCGCGCTCGTCCGGCTGGCGCCAGACGGCCTCGGCGAAGGCGCACAGGCGGGGGAAGAGCATGTACTCGGTGTGCTCCTCGGTGGCCACGTACTCGGTCCACATCTGGGCCTCGGCGCCGACGACGCGCCGGGCGGCCCGCGCGTCCAGCGCGGCGGGCACCGGTTCGAAGTCGAAGGCGGTGGACAGCGGCACGAAGCCGCCGCCGAAGGCGAGGGGCTCGGCCGCGGTGTCCTCGTCCTGGTAGTAGTCGAGGTACACGTGGCTGGTGGGCGCCATGACCGTCTCGTGGCCGAGCCGCGCCGCGGCCTCGCCCCTCTCCTGCTCGCGCCAGGCCATCACCGTCACGTCCGCGGGGAGCGCTCCCCCGTCCAGGACCTCGTCCCAGCCCACCAGCGTGCGGCCGTGTTCGGCCAGGAACGCGGCGACGTACCCGGTGAACCAGCCCTGGAGCGCCTCCTCGTCCGCGAGCCCCAGCCGGCGGATGTGCTCCTGCACGCGGGGGCTGTCTCGCCACTCGTCCTTGGGGACCTCGTCCCCGCCGCAGTGGACGTACCGGCCGGGGAAGACGTCCATCACGTGCGTCAGGACGTCGCGGCAGAACCGCAGCGCGGCCTCGTCCACGTTGAGCAGGCGGGTGCCCACCCCCCAGCGCTCGCGCACGATCGTCGGGGCGCCGGTGTTGCCGAGTTCGGGGTAGGCGGCGATGGCCGCCTGCATGTGGCCGGGCATGTCGATCTCCGGGACCACCTCGACGCACCGGTCTCGGGCGCGGGCCACGATCTCGCGCAGGTCGGCCTCGGTGTAGTAGCCGCCGTGCGGGGTCTGGTCGTAGACCGGATCGGGGCTCGTGCCGAGGTCGTTGCCGACCACCGTGCGCGCGCGCCACGCCCCGACCTCCGTCAGCCGGGGGTAGCCGGGCACCTCGATCCGCCAGCCCTGGTCGTCGGTCAGGTGCAGGTGCAGGACGTTGAGCTTGTGCAGGGCGAGCAGGTCGATCAGGCGCAGGACGAAGTCCTTGGGCAGGAAGTGCCGGGCCACGTCCAGCATGAGGCCGCGCCAGCGCAGCCGGGGGTGGTCCTCCACGCGCGCGCAGGGGATGCCCGCGCCCCGCGCGGACGCGCCCGCCCGCCACAGCCGGGCGGGCAGGAGCTGGCGCAGGGTCTGCGCGCCGTGGAAGGCCCCGACCGGGTCCGCGCCGACGATCTCGACGCCGTCGGTGTCCACGGTCAGCGTGTAGCCGTGTTCGCGGGCCTGTCGGGGATCGACGCGCACGGTGACGGGGGCCGGACCGCCGTCCGGGCCGCTCCCGGCCCCCGGTCCGGTCAGCGGGGCCAGGACCTCGCGTAACAGCGCGCCCGCCAGCGCGGCGTCCGGTTCGACGCGCAGGGAGAGGCCGCGGTCCAGCCGGAGGGCGCCCGGGCGCGGTTGCGTCCGCGTCGGCACCGGGATGATCGCGGGTCGGCTCGCGTCGTCGGGCATGCTCGTTCCCCCTTCTGGCCGCCTCCGCGGCGGCCGGGGCCGTCGCGACGGCCGCTCGCCTGCTCCGGCGGACGGACGGCGCCCCGTCGGTTCCGGGCTCGGGTCGGTCACACCCAACGATCATTACATGAGCACATGATGATTACTAGTGAACAGAAGGAGGACATAAAGCTTGACACCAATCAACCAGAACGTGACGATGGTCACTCATCGACTACCGGAGGGAGCGCTCACCATGGTTCTCGCGCACACCCGCAACGGACATGGCTGACACCGCGCGGCCCACGGGCGGGGTCGGCGCGGAGCGCGAACGCGCCCCGCTCCCTCCGCCCGGCCGTCGGGGCGGTCCCGACCGCCCCGACGGCCGCTTCGGGGACACCCCGCCCCGGCCCGCCCGCGACCTGTGGCGGCGCACGTCGGCGACGCGCTGGCTGCTGCCCGCCACCGCCCTCATCGGCCTGGTCATCGTCTTCCCCGCGCTCTACATGGTCTGGCTGTCCTTCCTGGCCGTGGACCGGATCGGGCAGATCCAGGGGTTCACGGGGCTGGACAACTACCGGCGGCTGCTGGGGGAGCCCGCGCTGCCCGGGGTGGTGGCCAACACGCTGGCGTGGCTGGTGGTCGTCCTCGGGGTGACGCTCCTGGTGTCGCTGGCCCTGGCCCAGTTCCTCACGAAGGAGTTCCGCGGGCGCCGGCTCGTACGGCTCTCCGTCGTCGTGCCCTGGGCGGCCTCGCTGGTGATGACCGCGACGGTCTGGCGGTTCCTGCTGGAGGGCGGCAACGGCCTGGTCAACCGCCTGCTGATGGACCTGTCGGTCCTCGACTCCCCGCACGAGTGGTACAAGGACCCCGCCACGGCCTTCGCCTCGATCATGGTCGTCGGCGTCGTGACGTCGGTCCCCTTCACGACCTACGTCCTGCTGGCCGGTCTCCAGACGATCCCGACCGAGGTGCACGAGGCGGCCAGGATCGACGGCGCCGGGGCCTGGAACCGGTGGCTGCACGTCACCCTGCCGCTGCTGCGCCCCTCGCTGCTGGTGGCGTTCGTGCTGAACATGCTGCACGTGTTCAACGCGTTCACGCTCATCTGGGTGATCACCGGCTCGATCGCCGGGAACCACGCCGACACCACGGTCACGTGGATGTACAAGATCGCCTTCAAGGAGCAGCTGGACCCGGGCGAGGCCGCCGCGCTCGCGGTGCTCAACGTGGCCTTCCTCGTCGGGCTGATCGCGTTCCTGGCCTGGCTGCTGCGGCCGGGCCGCCGCGACCGGGCGGGCCGCGCCCTGGTCTCGGCGGTGCCCGGCGGCGTCCGCTCGCTCACCGGCCGGGCCGCGCGCTCGTGGTCGTCCCTGCGCGGGCGCGCGGCGAGCGCGTGCGCTCCGCTCCTGCGCCCGGCGGCGGACGCGGGCGGCCGGGTGTGGCGCCGCGCCAGGAACGCCGTCCTGCCCCTGGTCGGGGCGCTGGTCGCCCTGTTCTTCCTCGCCCCCTACGCCGCGATGTTCCTCGGCTCGCTCAAGACCGACGCGGAGCTGTTCGCCGTCCCCGCGACCTACCTGCCCCGGGACTGGGCGTGGTCGAACTACGTCGAGGTGTGGAGCCGGATCCCGCTGGCGGAGTACTTCCGGGTCAGCCTCACCGTCGCCGGGGTCTCGACCCTGGTCGTGCTCGCCGTGGCCGCGCCCGCCGCGTACGCCGTCGCCCGCTCCGGCTTCCGCGGCAGGGGCGCCTTCCTCGGCCTGATCCTCATCACCCAGATGTTCCCGGCGGTGGCGCTCATCATCGGGCTGTACCGGGAGGCGCTCCTCCTCGGCGCGGTGAACTCCTACTGGTTCATCATCGCCGTCAACTCCGCCTTCAACATCGCCTTCGCGGTGTGGATCCTCAACACCCACTTCCGGGCGGTCCCGAGGGAGACCGAGGAGGCCGCCATGATGGACGGCCTCGGCCCCTTCCGGACCATGCTCAGGATCGTCGTCCCGCTGTCGGCGCCGGGGATCATCACGGTGGTCGTCTTCACCTTCATCCAGGTGTGGAACGAGTTCATCGTCGCGCTGACCCTGTTCAACGACCCCTCGCAGGGCAGGGTGCCGCTGACCGTGGGGGTCCAGCAGTTCATCGGCCTGTACGAGACGAACTACCAGTACCTCTTCGCCGCCGGGCTGATGGCCGTCGTCCCCACGGTGGTCCTCTTCGCCCTGATCGAGAAGTACCTGGTCAGCGGCCTGAGCACGGGCAGTGTTCGATAACGCCTCCCCGCCGGGAAGCGGAAGGGAAGGGCAGTCGATGAGGAAACAGGGACCGCGGGCCACCGCCTGCGCCGCCGCGCTGTCGGCGGCCGCGCTGCTCGCCACGGGATGCGGTGGGGGCGGGGGCGGGGACCCGCACACCATCGAGCTGGTCGTGGCGCAGTACACCGAGGGGACGCAGCCCTACTGGACCGACCTGATCGAGTCCTTCGAGGCCGACCACCCCGGCACGAGCGTCCGGCTGCGGGTGATCGGCTGGGACAACCTCCAGAACCAGGTCAACACGATGGTGCAGACCCGGCAGTTCCCCGACATCCTCAACACGAACCTCTTCGCCGACTACGCCGAGGCGGGCCTGCTGCACCCGGCGCGGGACGTGCTGCCCGAGGACAAGTTCACCGACTTCGTCCCGGTCCTGGCCCAGAACGCCTCGCTGGAGGGTGAGCAGTACGCCCTGCCGTTCGTCGCGACGGTGAACGCGATGTACTACAACCGGACCATCCTCGCCGAGGCCGGGCTCAGCGGGCCCCCGCGGACCTGGGACGAGTTCCTGGAGGCGGCGGAGCGGATCAAGGCGCTCCCCGGCGACCACGTCCCCTACGCGCTGGCGCTGGGCTTCGACGGCGGCGACTACGAGTTCGGCACGTGGGCGCGCTCCAACGGCGGCGGCTGGAAGCAGGACGGCGAGTGGACGGTCAACAGCGACCGCAACGTCACCACGCTGGAGTTCCTCCGGGACCTGGTGGTGGAGCACGACGCCACCCAGCCCAACCCCGGGCAGACCAACCGCCCCGACGGCACGTGGCCGCTCTTCGCCCAGGGCAGGGCCGCCATGGTGTACGCGCCGCTGGGCGGCAGCGCGTTCCTGGACCCGGTGCACGAGGCGGGCGTGGACTACGGCACGACGACCCACCCGACCAACGGCGGCGCCGAGCCCTCCGCCCACGGCATCCAGGACTACCTGGTGGCCTTCGACAACCCCGGCAACCAGGAGCTGGTCACCGAGTTCCTGGACTACTTCTACGAACCGGAGAACTACACCGCCTACCTGGAGGTCGAGGGGCTGCTGCCGACCACGGAGTCCGGCGTCGAGGAGTTCCGCGACGACCCCGACGTCGGGCGGTACGTCGAGCAGATCCACGAGGCCCGGCTGGACCCCACCTACGAACCGGTCTGGGCCCAGCTGCGCGG
The DNA here is from genome assembly GCF_004217075.1 of Nocardiopsis sp. CNZ308. Classification (NCBI taxonomy): domain Bacteria; kingdom Bacillati; phylum Actinomycetota; class Actinomycetes; order Streptosporangiales; family Nocardiopsidaceae; genus Nocardiopsis; species Nocardiopsis sp. CNZ308. The sequence continues at coordinate 6,206,938 of NZ_SHKJ01000001.1, forward strand.
CACGATGGCCGGGGAGCTGGGCACGGCCGTGGCCCCGGACGGGGATCCGCGCGCCGTCCTCGACAGGGGCCAGGACATCGCCGCCTCCGGCCCGTGACGGGCGGGGGGAGGCGTGGCGGCGGGCCGCTCAGCCCAGCGCCTGGGCTCCGATGACCGACAGCAGGTGCAGCCTGTCGTGGCTCTCGCTGCCGGGGACGGCGGTGTAGACGAGCAGTGAGTGGGCCTGTCCGGGGTCGACCAGCCGCTGGCAGTTCAGCTCCAGGGGACCGACCTCGGGGTGCACGAAGTGCTTGACGTGGTGGGGGCGCACACCGATCTCGTGGTCCTCCCACACTCGCCGGAACTCCTCGCTCCGGTCGAGGAGCAGGTCGGCGAGGTAGGCGGCCCGCGAGTCGGGGCCGCGCAGGGTGACGAGCTCGCGCAGGCCCGAGGCGTACATGCGGGTGAGGAACGGGTGCTCCTCGGGCGCGTAGATGCGCCGGGAGCCGGGATCGGTGAACCACCGGTACCCCGCGCTGCGGTCGGGCCCGGTGTACCCGGTCGTGACTCCGGTGAGCGCGACGCCCATCGGGGACTGGCGCAGGGTCTCGCCCAGCTCGGTGACGATCTCCGCGGGCGTGTCGTCCAGGCGGTCGAGGACCCGCAGCAGGCCGGGGCTGACGTGGTCGCTGACCGTGCCGCGCGCGGGCGGGTTGTGTCCGGCCAGGCGGAACAGGTGGTCGCGCTCGTCCAGTGACAGGTGCAGCCCCTGGGCGATGGAGGAGAGCATCTGGCCCGACGGCCGCGGTCCGCGCTCCCGCTCCAGCCGGGAGTAGTAGTCGGTCGACATGTGGCACAGCGCGGCGACCTCCTCGCGCCGCAGGCCGCTGGTCCGGCGGCGCTGCCCGCGCGGCAGTCCGACGTCCTCGGGTTGCAGCGCCTCCCGGCGGGTGCGGAGGAACTCGGCCAGCCCGGTGCGATCGATCACGGCACTCCTTCTTCCCAGTGGTGCTGCTCCGTGTCTACCTTGCGCGCGCGGCGGTAACCACGGCCTCCCGATCCCCCCTTGACCGTCGAGGAGGTGGAAGGGGGCGAGGGGCGGCCCGCCGATCCTGGGATCGGGAGGCCGTGGTTGCCGACCCCGCCTTGGGCGGAGGATCGTTCCTGCGCACCGTGCACCAGGCACGGAGGGAACGGGGACCGCCCGAACGCGCGTCTGTGAGGACACGAGGGAGCAGAGCCATGCCGCGTCGACCCATCGGCATCACCGTGCCGGACCTGAGCGGGAGGCGCGCGCTCGTCACCGGCGCCAGCGACGGGATGGGCCTGGGGATGGCTATGAGGCTGGCCGCCGCGGGCGCCGAGGTGATCATGCCCGTCCGTAATCCGCGCAAGGGCGAGGCGGGGCGCCGTCAACTGGGACGACCTGAACTGGGAGCGTTCCTACGACGGCATGCGCGCCTACGGCCAGTCCAAGATCGCGTTCGGGCTCTTCGGCCTCGAACTGGAGCGGCGCAGCAGGGCTGGCGGATGGGGCATCACCAGCAACCCCTCCCACCCCGGGGTGGCGCCGACCAGCCTCCTGGCCGCCCGCCCCGAACTCGGCCGCGACCGGGACACCCCGGGCGTGCGGTTGATCCGCGCGTTCTCGGCCCGCGGCGTCCTGGCTGGCACCGTCGAGACCGCGAAGCTGCCCGCCCTCATGGCCGCGACCGACCCGGCCGCCAAGCCCGGCGCGCTCTACAGCCCGAGCGGCCCCGCCAACCTCGGCGGCCCGGGAACAGGGGCGGATCGCGCGGGTCCACGGCATCGGCCCGGACACGGCGCTCCTGTCGGGCCCCCGGTCCGGGCCCTCTGTACTACCGGTCCCTGAGCGCCGGTGAGCCCCTGATCCACGCCTGCGTCGACCAGGTCCTCGAAGCCCCCTTCACCGGGACGGCGCCGAGGACCTGACGGAGGCCCGGTCCGCCCGGCGCGCGGTGAGGGCGAGCCCGGCGATGAGCGCCACCTCGCCCAGGTTCCCCACCGCCAGCGGCGCCGCGGGCACGGCCGAGGCCGCGAACATGACCGCGGCGCCCAGCAGCATCCACCCGCTGCGCGCCCGCACCAGCAGCGCCACCCCGACCACGAGCAGCACGACGACGGTCGCCACGGCCGGAACCGGCAGGGCCGACTCCGCGGCCGAGTAGCGCAGCGCGTCGCCCTCGCGGCCGGGCACCAGGGTGAGCCCCACGAGTTCGGTCACGACGCCGTAGACGATGAGGGCGGCCGTCAGCAGCCAGAACCCGGCGCGCACCGCGCGCGGGCGGGCCCAGGCGAGCCCGGCGTCGCGGGCCGCCCCGGCGGCGAAGACGATGAGCAGCGGTGTGACCAGGGCGTGCACGACGAAGCGCGGCAGGTTCAGCGCGAGCAGGAGGTCCCCGGCGCCGATGGTGGAGCCCAGCGCCACGATCCCGTTGTCGTAGACGAGTCCGGCGGCCACGAGCGCCACCGGCCAGGTGTGCGGGGAGTGCCGGGAGAGCGCCGACCGGACCAGCCAGACGGTCAGGCACAGGTGGGCCAGCGCGAAGGCGGCGAAGAGGAGGGAGGTCATACGCGTCCTTCTAGCTCGTTTTTCGAGAAGGCAGTTTTTCGAGGGTTACCTCGGCAGTCTGCCCCATCGGAGGAGCGCCATGCGCGCGGACCGCGCCCCTCTTCGCCCCCTCCCCGGCCGCCGATGATCCGCCCGCGAGGCCGACACCCCGCGGGAACCGGACCGGAGGGCACGGCACGCGGGCGCGGCGGGACGCTGATCAGGAGCGACGGGGGCAGCAGGCCCGGGCGGGGCGCACCGCGGGGCGAGGGAGCGGACGCAGACGCGGCAGGGCCCGGATCGAACCGTGAACGGGACCACGGGGGCGCGGGTCGGGCGCCCCGACGGAGAACGCGGGACTGGCGCGGACCCGGCGGACGGCGCGGAGCGGACACGGGCCGAGGAGGGACGCCCGGCGGACGGCGGACGACCCGGGCATTCCCGGAAGCGGATGTCGGCTTTCCCACGTTTGGTCAGCTTCCGGATCGTGACCCCGGTGATATTCTACAGTGGGTGCAAAAATGCCTCTTCTGCACATTTTTGGCCACCCACGGCAACCGAGCAGTCCCGCGGCCTCCCGCGCCGCCCCGTCTTCCTTTCTCAGAGGTCCATCCGTGCGCACTTCCCGTCCCTTACCCGAGACCGGGCAACCCTCGATCCTGCGTTCCCTGAGCGGCCTGCTCATAGTGCTGGGCGTGACGATGCTCAGCAGCACGATCGTGTCGGTCGCCCTCCCCCAGATCGTCGGGGCGCTGGACGGCAGTCAGTCGCAGTACACGTGGGTGGTGACCGCGACCCTGCTGGCCTCCACCGCCTCCACTCCGGTCTGGGGCAAGCTGGCCGACATCTTCGACAAGAAGAAGCTGCTCCAGCTCTCGATCGGGCTGTTCATCGTCTCGTCGCTGCTGTGCGGGTTCGCGCAGACCACCGGCCAGCTCATCGCGTTCCGAGCCGTGCAGGGCCTGGGCATGGGCGCCTCACAGGTCCTGGTCCAGGTGATCATCGCCGCGATGGTCAGCCCCAAGCAGCGCGGCACCCTCAACGGCTACATCGGCGCGGTGATGGCCGTGGCCACCGTCGGCGGACCGCTGATCGGCGGGCTGCTAGCCGACCTGCCCGGCCTGGGATGGCGCTGGTGCTTCCTCATCGGCGTGCCGTTCATGCTGGTGGCCCTGGTGGCGCTGAGCCGCACGCTCAAGCTGGTGGACGTGCGCCGTCCCGGCACCAAGGTGGACTACGCGGGCGCCACGCTCATCGCCGCGGGCGTCAGCCTCCTGCTGCTGTGGGTGACCTTCGTGGGCAGCGACTTCGCCTGGATCTCCTGGCAGTCCGGGGCCATGGTCGCCGGAAGCCTGCTGCTGCTCGGCCTGGCCGTGTGGGTGGAGGCGCGCGTGTCGGAGCCGGTCGTGCCCCTGCACCTGGTCATGCGGCGCGAGACGGCCATCGCCATCCTGGCCAGCTCCGCGGTCGGCATGGCGATGTTCGGCGGCGCGGTCTTCCTGGGCCAGTACTTCCAGCTGGCGCGCGGCTACTCCCCCACCGAGGCCGGTCTGCTGACCGCCCCGCTCATGCTGGGGACGATGATCTCCTCGACCGTGTCCGGGCGCATGGTCTCGCGTTCGGGGCGGGTCAAGTCCTACGTGGTCACCGGCATGGTCACGCTGACCCTGGGCTTCCTGGTGCTGGCCACCATCGACGCGACCACGCCGCTGCTCATCGTGTGCGGGGGCATGGTGCTGATGGGGCTGGGGGTCGGCATGTCCATGCAGAACCTGGTCCTGGTGGTGCAGAACTCCGTCCCGCTGCGCGAGATCGGCGCGGCCAGCGGCACGGTCGCCTTCTTCCGCACCCTGGGCGGCACCATGGGCGTGTCCGTGCTGGGCGCCTTCCTGGCCAACCGCGTCTCCACGAACATCTCCGACGGCCTGTCCGAGGCCGGGGTGAGCCCCACCGCCGGAGGCGGGGACGCCGGCACCCTGAACCTGGACGCCATGCCGCCGTTCCTGCGCGAGATCGTCGAGGGCGCCTACGGCACGTCCACCGGAGACCTGTTCCTGCTCGCCACGGGCATCGCCCTGGTGGGCCTGGTACTGGCGCTCTTCCTGCCCCGGGTCCGGCTGCGGGACAGCCTGGACCTGCCCGATCCGGCCGCGGAGGCCGCTAAGACCGAGGGGGCCGAGGAGGCCGCGCGGGCCCCCGAGGCCGGTGCCCCGACGGAGCCGACGAGCACGGTCGGCACCGCGGGCGCGGCGCGGACCGGCCGCGAGCCGTCCGCCGACTGACCAACCCCGCACAGGAGAGGCCCTTCCCGGAATCGCCCCCGGGAAGGGCCTCTCGCGTTCGCACCCGGAACCGGCGGCTCAGCCCCCGGCCGCGGCGCCGACGCCCGCTCCGGGCCGCCGCCAGATCCCCAGCACCCGCGCGAGCACGTACACCGCCGCCGCGGCGAGGAGCGCTCCGACGCCCAGCGCCCAGGGCCCGTAGTTCACCGCGATCAGCGGCAGCAGCGCCGTCAGCATCCCGCCTCCGGCGATCGGGCTGAAGAAGGGCGCGCGCAGCGCGTAGGCCCGCGCGGCGTCGGTCCTGAGCTCCGGGTCGGCCGTGCGCAGCAGCATCAGGCCGACCGAGGCCACCGCCGTCAGCGTTCCGAAGTTGACGATGGCGTGCTCGAACCAGGAGTCGCGGAACATCCGCGGACCCGCCCAGTAGAAGAAGCCCACCGTGACCAACGCGGCGACCGCGACCAGCACCAGCAGCGGCACGATGTTGCCGAGCACGACGGGCACCGCGATGGACGCGACGGCCGAGACCACCAGCAGGTCGAGCGCGACCCCCTGGATGGCGCGCAGGCTGCCGGGGTCCACCGCCTCTCCCAGACGGGTGCGCGCGATGACCGCCTGCACGACGCCGCCGCCGATCATCGCCAGCGGGAACAGCGGCATACCGGGGACCACGAGTCCGAGGAAGTACTGGAGCACCCAGCCGATCAGCACCGCCGCGGCGATCAGCGCCCCGTGGAAGGCCAGTCCGTCGACGAGGTCCTTGTTGAGGGTCACGCGCCCCATCGGGGCCCGCGCCTCCTCGGGCAGGACCTCGGCCGCCTCCTCGCCGCGGTCCGCGCTGAGGTGGCGCAGGTGGCCGCGGCGGGCGCCGATGTTGATGAGCACCATGCCCACCACGATCCCGAACACCAGCCCGGCGGTGGCCGCGGCCAGCGCGAGCGCGCCGCCGTCGGTCCAGCCCAGTTCGGCGTAGACCGGCCCCATTCCCGCTGCGGTGCCGTGCCCGCCCGGCCAGCCGACCTCGATGACGGTGCCGAACATCGCGTTCACGTCCCAGAGGGGCATGAGCAGCGCGGCGCACACCAGCACGGGGACGCCGATCATCAGGAAGTCGCCCATGTACCCGAACAGGATCTGCGGCGCGATGAGGTGGTAGCTCCTGCGCGGGTCGGGGATGCGCACGCCGATGAGCATCGGGGCGAAGACCACGGTGATCAGCACCCCGGGCAGCGCGGCCCAGGTGCCGATCATGCTCTCGGGGAACAGCCCCGCGCCGTAGGGCCCCAGCGCGGCCCCCAGGACGCCGCCGATGAGCGCGGCCGGGACGAACAGGCGGCGCAGCGGGGCGATCAGCAGCCGCAGCACGACCCCGGCGAGCACGAGCAGGCCGAGGACGGTGACGGCGAACAGCAGGGTGGTGACGGCGTCGCCGCCGACTTCGTCTGTGGGGAACACGCTGCTCCTTCGTGCGCGCGGATCGGGGGTGGGGTCGGCGGCCGCGTGGGCGGACCGGACCGGGGGGGTCGCGCGCGGTCCCCGGTCCCGCGCCTGGGCTAGAACCTCGCGAACGAGAAGGGGGCGAGGTTGTCGGGGCGCGCGCCGGTGCGCGCCCAGAACGCGAGCGACTCGGCCACTGCCGGTGCGATGGCGAAGCCGTGCCCGGTCCAGCCGGTGCCGACCAGCGCGTTGGCGGTCCCGGGGATCCGGTCGATGACGGGGATCTCGTCGGCGCTGCACGACTCCGGCCGGGAGGCGTCGGCCAGGTCGAGTTCGGCGTCGGCGAGGTCGGCGTAGACCTCCGCGGCGGCCCGCATGTTGCCGCGCACGTTCTCCTCCACGGTCAGGCCCCGGCCGTTCTCGGCGTCCCAGCGGCCGCGCCACCCGCCGCTCACCATGACGGCGCCGTCGGGCAGCGGTTTCAGCGACAGCGAGCGGTGGTCGTGGCCGACGAGGTGGGTCATGGGCGGGGTGGAGCGGGGGGTCAGCCGCAGCGCCTGCGGCAGGATCCGCCACACCGGCAGCTCCACGTCGAACTGCGTGCGCAGCAGGTCGGCGGCCCCGGCGTTGTTGAGCACCAGCAGCGCCTCCCCCACCTCGTGGCGCTCCCCGCGCGCGGTGCGCACGGCGGTGACGCGGTCCCCGGAGCGCTCCACGGCGGTGACCGGGCTGTGCTCGGCGATCACGGCGCCGCGCTCGCGCGCCGCGTCGGCGAACGCCCTGGTCGTGGCGGTGTGGTCGGCGGTGCCGTCGAGCGGGCAGTACAGCGCCGCCCGCACGGACTCCGAGACGCCGGGTTCCCGTGCCAGGACGCCGTCGCGGTCGAGCACCTCCGTGGGCACGCCCAGGCGCCGCTGCACCGCCGCGTGGGTGTGCGCGGCGACCAGCCCGCCCCTGGTTCCGGTGGTCTCCTGCTCGATGAGGAACATCCCACCCGTGCGCTGGTAGCCCGTGTCCGCGCCCAGGCGCTGGTCGAGCGTGGGCCAGATACGGTAGGCGGCCCGCATCAGCGGCAGTTCGCGCAGGTCGCGCCGGTTGGCGCGCACGCCCCGGCGGCCGAAGCCGCCCGAGGCCCCCGAGGCCACCTCGCGGGCCTCCAGGAGCAGGACGTCCGCCCCGGCCTCGGCGAGCTGCCACGCGGTGGCGCAGCCGTGCACTCCGCCCCCGATAATCACAAACTGGTAGGTCATCGGCCACTCCCTCACTGTGTGGTCGGTCTCACGGGAGCGTAGTTTTAACTACATGGTTAGGTCAATGACGAAATGAAAACTTCATCAGAGGAGGGTGGCGGGTTCCGTGAGCGGGTGGGCGCCCGGCTCGACTCGCTCTCCCCCCGCGAACGCGCGGTCACCGACTTCCTGCTCGACCGCCCCTCGGAGGCCGTGACCGCGTCGGCCGCCGAACTGGCCGCCCGCACCGGCACCAGCGACGCCACCGTCGTGCGCACGGCCCGGTCGCTGGGCTACGGCGGCCTGCGCGAACTCAAGCGCGCGGTCATGGACATGCTGACCACCCGGCGCGACCCCGCCCTGGTCCTGGACCAGCGGCTGGAGCGCCTCAGCGGCACGCGCGTGTTCGACCAGGTCCTCTCCGACAGCGTCGACCTGTTGCGAGGACTGCCCGAGGTCCTCGACGCCGGGGCCTTCGACACCGCGGTCCGCCTGGTCGAGGCGGCCGGGCGCACCGTCGCCTACGGCATCGGACCGGCCTCGGCGACCGCCCGCTACTTCGCGGTCGAACTGGGGCGGATGGGCCGCCGGTGCACCGTCCTGGAGGCGACCGGGTTCCGGCTCGCCGACGACCTGCTGGGCATCGGCGGCGACGACGCCGTGGTGGTCTTCGCGCCGCTGCGGCTCTTCCGGGAGATCGACGCCCTCCTGGACCACGCGGCCGAGGTCGGGGCGCCCGTCGTCGTGGTCACCGAGGCCGTGGGCGAGGCCGTCCGCGAACGGGTCGAGGCGGTCCTGACCACCCCGCCCTCCACCTCGGGCGCCGCGAGCGAGAACCTCGCGAGCTGGCTGGTGGCCCACGCCCTCACCATGGAGCTGGCCGCCCGCGACCGCACCGGATCGGTCGCGGCCCACCAGCGCCTCAACCGCCTGCGCCGCGCCGTGGCCGGTGCCGAGATCGACACCGACGTCACCGACCGCGGCGGCACCGCGGAGGGGCCGGGTGGAGCACAACGCCCTTCATGACGGGATTTTTCGGGTTGCGGGCGGGTCATGGGACGCATGAGACTGCGCGTACCGCTTGTTGCGGCCCGCCCCCACCCGAGAGGCCACCATGACGGACATCCCCATCGACACCGGCGTCGCGCACACCGCGCGGGTGCGGGACTACTGGCTCGGCGGCAGGGACAACTACCCGGTGGACCGCGAGATGGGCGACGCCGTCGGCGGGCTGGCGCCCCAGGTCGTCGAGGCCGTCCGGGGGGACCGGCTCTTCCTGCGCCGCGCGGTCGGCCACCTGGCCCGGGAGGAGGGCGTCCGCCAGTTCCTCGACCTCGGCGCCGGACTGCCCGCCGGCGGCAACATCCACGAGGTGGCGCGGGCGCACGCCCCGGACGCGCGCGTGGTCTACGTGGACGACGACCCCATGGTCCTGGCGCACGCGCGCGCCCTGCTGGTGGGCACCGACCAGAAGCGGACCCGGTACGTGGGGGCGGACCTGCGCGACACCGACCGGGTGCTGGAGAGCGCTGGCGCGACCCTCGACCTGGACCGCCCGGTCGCGCTGTCCCTGCTGGGGACGATGGGCCACTTCGGCGACCTGGAGGAGGCCCTGGACCTCGTGCGCGCCTACACGGACGCGCTGGCACCGGGCAGTTTCCTGGCCGTGTGCGACGGCGTCCTCGCCCACGTGGAGGCCGTCACCGACGAGCGCGCGCTGGAGGCGCTCCGGCGCTGGCGGGAGAGCGTCGCGCGGCCCTACCACACGCGCACGGTGGAGGACTTCACCCGCTTCTTCGACGGGTTGGCGCTGGTCGATCCCGGGGTCGTCTGCGTCACCCGGTGGCGGCCCGAGCCGGTCGAGGTCGGAAGGGCGCGCGACATCCCCGAGTACTGCGGCCTGGCCCGCAAGGCCTGAGGCGCGGCCCCGCGCGGGCGCTGTCAGGGGGAGGGGACGCGGACGCCCGTTCCGGCGGGTTCGGGCGGCCGGGTGTCCGGGGGCGCCGGGCGGGGCGTCCTCCCCGCAAGCGCCGCGGGGTCCGGCCAGCGGTACCGGCGACCGCCAGCGGCGTCCACGGGGCCTCAGCGTCGCTCCGTTCGGCGCGTACGCCTCCACCGCGTCCATGTGCCCCTCTCCGCCGCTGTCTGCCCCGCCTAGGTGCTGTCTCCCCGGCCGCATGCCCGTTTCGCCCTGGAACGAACACGTTCGCGGGCGATGGTGCCACTGCTTTGTCCCGGCACCTGTGCGCACACCGTACTGTCCGTAACCGGTCACGGACCTGACGAGTGCCGGGGAAGGCGGTACCGGTTCCCGTGCGGGTCCCGGATCGCGGAGGAACCGCAGGAACGGGCCCCGGCTGCTCCCGGGCCGGTGAGCGCGGTCCGGACGGCGGCCCCGAAAGCGTCGTAGGCCGCACCTAGAGTCGTCCTGGACCGCACGGCACACGACGCACTGTCTTCCCTGGGGTTTCAGCGGTGATCACACGGGCACCTTGCAGAGACATCGGGTCGTCGGTGCGGAGGGCGCAGCGGCCGGAGTGAACGATCAACGGCCACGGCCGTCCGGGGAAAAGGGGAGCGGGGGAACATGACGCTGGCGATTTTCGTAGCGGTTGCGGTCACGGTAGCGGTGGTCGTGGACACCCTGGTCCCGATGGGGTCCAGAAGCGGACTGGGGGTCCGCAGGGGCGCGGCGCGTAGGGTACTCACGACCCTGCGGCGGAGCCCCCGGCCCTCCCCCGAGCCCGTGCGGGCCGTGAACGTGACGGAGACCGTGGCGGAGGCCCCCGCCAGCCGGGTGCCGGAGCCCAGGCGGGAGACCGGACCGGCCGGGCGGGGCATCACCGTCACGCCGGCTCGCGGGCGCCGCGCCTGGAACGACAGCCCCGCGCGAACCGGCCGACCGCGCCGCGCCGCCGCGAAGGCCTCCCTCACCTGACAGCCGACCGGACGGGGTCGGTGCTCGCACGCGAGCACCGACCCCGTCCTCGTGCATGGGCTCCCCCGGCTCTGGCCGCACAGCCCGGCGCCCGGTCTCCCACCCGGCGGTCCCGGGAAGCACGGGGGCGCCGAGCCGGACACGCCGAGGGGCCGCCGGAACCCCGGCGGCCCCTCGGACCTCGGCGGCAGGCCCGGCCTCAGCCGTGGAGCAGGCGCTCGGCGGCCTCCCACGGGGCCCGCGGCCCGCTCGGGCGGTACCGGCCGACCTCGGTGGAATCGGCCACGATCCGGCGCAGGTCGGCCAGGCCGCCCTCCACCGCCCCGACCGCGCGGGCCTGCACCAGCAGGTTGCCGATCGCCGCCCCCTCGGCGGGTCCGGCGACCACCTCCAGCCCGACCGCGTCCGCGGTGAGCTGGCACAGCAGCGCGTTGCGCGAGCCCCCGCCGACGACGTGGACCACCTCCACGTCCGTCCCGCTCAGCTCGGCGGCCTGGCGCACCGCCCGGCGGTAGGCCAGCGCCAGGGAGTCCACCACGCACCGCGCCACCTCGGCCTCGCCCTCCGGCGGGCGCTGCCCGGTCTCGGCGGCGAACGCGGCGATCCGCGCGGGCATGTCCCCCGGCGGCAGGAACCGGGGGTCGTCCACGTCCACCACGCACGAGAGCGCGGGCACGCGGGCGGTCCGCGCCAGCAGGTCGGCCAGGTCCACCTCCCGCCCCCGCTCCCGCCAGGTGCGCAGCGACTCCTGGAGCAGCCACAGTCCGGCGACGTTGCGCAGGTAGCGCACCGTGCCGTCCACGCCCAGCTCGTTGGTGAAGTTGGCCGCACGGCTGGCCTCGGTGCGCACCGGGGCGTCCAGCTCCACGCCCACCAGCGACCACGTCCCCGAGGAGACGTAGGCGAAGCGGCGCGTGGCCGCGGGCACGGCCACCACGGCGGAGGCGGTGTCGTGCGAGCCCACCGCCACCAGCGGCGCGTCCGCCGCCGCGCCGAGGCCCGCACCGGCTCCCGGGTCGCCCCGGAGGGCGCCGACGACGGTTCCGGGTTCGACCAGACCGGGCAGCAGGTCCCGCGCCGCGACGCCGAAGCCCGTCTCCAGCAGGTCCAGGCAGGCGTCGGCCCAGCGGCGTTCGCGCACGTCGACCAGGCCGGTGGTGGAGGCGTTGGTCAGCTCCGCGACCCGCTCGCCCGTCAGCCAGTACCCGAGCAGATCGGGTACGAGCAGCAGATCGCGGGCCGCGGCCAGCTGGGCGCCACCGGAGGCGGCGGCGAGCTGGAACACCGTGTTGAACGGCTGCACCTGCAACCCGTTGACCGCGTACATCCGCTCGGCGGGCAGGTGCGCGAACACCCGCTCGGGTGCCCCGTCGGTGCGCGCGTCGCGGTAGTGCACGGGGTTGCCGAGCAGGGCGCCGTCGGCGTCCAGCAGTCCGTAGTCCACCGCCCAGGAGTCCACGCCGACCGAGGCCAGGCCGTGGGATCCGGCGGCCCGGCGCAGCCCCTCGACCACGCCCGCGTACAGGGACAGCACGTCCCAGTGCAGGCTGGCGCGGCCTCCCGCGGGCACGGTGACCGGCCCGTTGGGGAAGCGGGCGACCTCCTCGGCGCGCAGCCGCCCGTCCCCGAACCGCCCGGCGATGACCCGTCCGCTGGAGGCGCCCAGGTCGACGGCGGCGTGGACGGCGCCCCCTCCGGCGGCGCTCATCGCAGGAAGGCCGCGGCGACGCCGCTGTCCACGGGGATGTGCAGGCCGGTGGTGTGCGACAGCTCCCCCGCGGTCAGCGCGAACACCGCGTTGGCCACGTGCTCGGGCAGCACCTCGCGGCCCAGGATGGTGCGCTGGGCGTAGAACGCGCCCAGGTCCTCCTCCCTGACCCCGTACACCTTGGCCCGCTGGGCGCCCCAGCCCCCGGCGAAGATGCCCGAGCCGCGCACCACCCCGTCGGGGTTGACGCCGTTGACCCGGATGCCCTCGCCGCCCAGTTCGGCGGCCAGCAGCCGCACCTGGTGGGCCTGGTCGGCCTTGACCGCGGAGTAGGCGACGTTGTTGGGACCGGCGAACACGGCGTTCTTGGAGGCGATGTAGACGATGTCGCCGCCCATGCCCTGGGCGGTCATCGTCCGGGCCGCCTCGCGCGAGACCAGGAAGGACCCCTTGGCCATGACGTCGTGCTGCAGGTCCCAGTCGCGCTCGGTGGTCTCCAGCAGCGGTTTGGAGATGGACAGTCCGGCGTTGTTGACCACCAGGTCCACGCCGCCGAAGGCCAGGGCCGCCTCGGCGAAGGCGCGGGCGACCGCGTCCGCGTCGCTGACGTCGCAGGCCACGCCCACCGCCGTGTCGGCGCCGCCCAGTTCGGCCGCGGCGGCGGCCGCCTTGTCGGCGTCCAGGTCGGCCACGACCACGCAGGCGCCCTCGCGCGCCAGGCGGGCGGCGATGGCCCTGCCGATACCGCTGGCCGCGCCCGTGACCAGGGCGACCCGGGTGGCGAGCGGCTTGGGCTCGGGCAGGCGGGCGAGTTTGGCCTCCTCCAGCGCCCAGTACTCGATGCGGAACTTCTCCGACTCCTCGATGGGCCGGTAGGTGGAGACGGACTCGGCGCCGCGCATCACGTTGATCGCGTTGACGTAGAACTCGCCCGCCACGCGCGCGGTCTTGGCGTCCTTGCCGAAGGAGAACATGCCCACGCCGGGGACCAGCACGATCGCCGGGTCGGCGCCGCGCATGGCGGGGCTGTCGGCGTCGGCGTGGCGCTCGTAGTAGGCGCGGTACTCGGCCCGGTACTCCCCGTGCAGTTCGCGCAGGCGTTCCACGGCCCGCTCCAGCGGGGCGTCGGAGGGCAGGTCGAGCACCAGGGGGCGGACCTTGGTGCGCAGGAAGTGGTCGGGGCAGGAGGTGCCCAGCGCGGCCAGGCGGGGGTGCTCGGCCCCGGCCAGGAAGTCCAGGACCACGTCGCTGTCGGTGAAGCGGCCCACCTGGGGGTGGTCGGTGGAGGCCAGCCCGCGGATGACCGGGGCCAGGGCGGCGGCGCGCTGGCGGCGCTCGGCCTCGGGCAGGGCGCCGTAGCCGTCCAGGACGGGGCCGAAGGGCTCGGGGCGGCCGTTGTCGGCCAGGAACCTCTCGGCGGTGCGGATGATCTCCAGGGAGTTGGCCTGGCACTGCTCGCTGGTCTCGGCCCAGGCGGTGATGCCGTGGCCGCCCAGGATCGCGCCGATGGCATCGGGGTTCTCCTCGGCGACGCGGGCGATGTCCAGGCCGAGCTGGAACCCGGGACGGCGCCAGGGCACCCACACCACGCGGTCGCCGAAGCACTCGCGGGTCAGGCGCTCGCCGTCCGCGGCGGTGGCCAGGGCGATGCCGGAGTCGGGGTGCAGGTGGTCCACGTGCGCGGCGCGCAGCAGGCCGTGCATGGCGGTGTCGATGGAGGGCGCGGCGCCGCCCCTGCCGAACAGGCAGTGGTCGAAGGCGGCGACCATCTCGTCCTCGCGGTCCTCGCCGGGGTAGACGTCCACGAGGGCGCGCAGGCGGTCCAGGCGCAGCACCGCCAGGCCGTCCTCGGTGAGGGTGCCCAGGTCGCCGCCGGAGCCCTTGACCCACAGCAGGTCGACGTCCTGTCCGGTGACGGGGTCGGTGCGGGTGCCCGCGGCGGAGGTGTTGCCCCCGGCGAAGTTGGTGTTGCGCGGGTCGGCGCCGAGGGTGTTGCTGCGGGCGAGGAGCTGTTCGACGACGTCGGACACGGGGTCTCCCTGTTCGGTGCTGCTGTGCTCTGGCGTGGACGGCGGCCGGTTCACGCGCCCCACCCGGCCTGGGCGCCGCCCCTGCGCTCCTCGGCGACGCGCTCGGCGTAGCCGGAGCGGGCGTGCGCGGCCATGGGGTCGGGGTTCAGGCCCTGCTCCCGGCGCAGGTCGGCGAGCAGGGGCCGCACGTCGGTGTTGTAGGCGTCCATCAGGGCGGCGTTGGCGGCCAGGACGTCGCCCTCGCGCTGGGCGGCGGCGAGCGCGTCGGCGTCCACGAGCAGGGCCTTGGCGGTGGCCTCCTGCACGTTCATGACCGAGCGGATCTGACCGGCGATCTTGGGCTCGATGTTGTGGCACTGGTCGAGCATGAACGCGACCCCGGTGTCGGCGGCCAGGCCGCCGCCGCGCACGACCTCGTACATGATGCGGAAGAGCTGGAAGGGGTCGGCCGCGCCGACCATGAGGTCGTCGTCGGCGTAGAAGCGCGAGTTGAAGTCGAAGGCGCCGAGCTTCCCGGCGCGCAGCAGGAACGCGACGATGAACTCGATGTTGGTGTGCGCGGCGTGGTGGCCGGTGTCCACGCAGACCACGGCCTTCTCCCCCAGCTCCAGGCAGTGGGCGTAGGCGGTGCCCCAGTCGGGGACGTCGGTGGCGTAGAAGGCGGGCTCGAAGAGCTTGTACTCCAGCAGCAGGCGCTGGTCGGGGCCGAGCCGGTCGTAGACCTCGGACAGGGCCTCGGCGAGGCGGTCCTGGCGGGCGCGCAGGTCGTCCTGGCCGGGGTAGTTGGTGCCGTCGGCGAACCACAGCTTGAGGTCGCGCGAGCCGGTGGCGTCCATGACGTCCACGCACTCCAGCAGGTGGTCGATCGCCTTGCGGCGCACGCCCGGGTCGGGGTTGGTGACGCTGCCGAGCCGGTAGTCGTCGTCCTGGAAGACGTTGGCGTTGATGGTGCCGACGCCGATGCCCAGGTCGCGCGCGTGGGCGGCGAGCGCGGCGTAGTCGTCGACCCGGTCCCAGGGGATGTGCAGGGCGACCGTGGGGGCGACCCCGGTGAGGCGGTGGACCTCGGCGGAGTCGGCGACCTTCTCCCAGGGGTCGCGGGGGACGCCGGGCTGCGCGAACACCTTGAACCGGGTACCGGAGTTCCCGAAGGCCCAGGAGGGGAGTTCGATGTGCTGGCGCCGCAGGACGGCCAGGGCGTCCGCGCCGCGTTCGGGGAGTGCTGCCACGGTGGGGCTCCGTTCGGGGAGGGCGCGCCCGCCGGTCCGACCGGCGAGAAGGCCCATTGAATCGTTTCACTCAGGTTGGGCTGAAACTACCGCCAGCTCTTCTCGTGTGTCAAGGTTCACCCGATCTCTCGCCTGATCAGGCAACCCTTCCCTACTTGAAACGTTTTATGACCGGGGCGCACACGGCCCCCAGAGGAAGGCCCTCGCCACGCCGTGCGCCGTCCCGGACTCCGCCGGGGTGCGGTCGGCCCGGCGAAGGGGCGGCGGCTCAGGCGCCCAGGGCCATGCGCACGCCCAGGGTGAGCATGACGGCGGCGATGAGCGCGTCCAGGACCCGCCAGGCGCCCGGGCGGGCGAAGACCGGGCGCAGCAGGCGGGCACCGAAGCCCAGCCCGAAGAACCACACGAGGCTGCCCGTGACCGCGCCCGCCGTCCACCACCAGCGCGCGTCGCCGTCCTGCTGGTTGGCCAGGGAGCCCAGGAACACCACCGTGTCCAGGTACACGTGCGGGTTGAGCCAGGTGAGCACCAGCGCCGTGGTCACCGCGGCCCCGCGTCCGACGGAGGAACCGCCTCCGACCACGAGGGAGCCGGGGCGCAGGGCGCGGCGCGCGGCGGACAGGCCGTAGACGACCAGGAAGCCCGCGCCCAGCAGGCGGACCACGGTGACGGCGAGGGGCGCGGCCTCGACGACGGCGCCGACGCCGAGGACCCCGGCCGTGATGAGCACGGCGTCGGACAGGGCGCAGACCAGCACCACCGGCAGGACGGTGCCGGTGCGGCCCTCGATGCCGATCCGCAGGACGTGGGCGTTCTGGGCGCCGATGGCCACGATGAGCGCCAGCCCGGTACCGAGGCCGAGCATGGCGGGGAGAAGTGTCTCGTTCACCCCGAAACGCTAGGTCGGACACCCATGTGCAGTAAAGCTAAACTTTCTTAGGATACATGAGAGAGGCTTAACATGCCGTTCCAGTTCGACCACCTGCGCACCCTGACGACCCTGGTGGACGAGGGCACCTTCGACGCCGCCGCACGGCGGCTGCACGTGACCGCCTCGGCGGTGTCCCAGCGGGTCCGGGGGATGGAGCAGACCGCGGGCCGTGTGCTGGTCCAGCGCACGAACCCCGTGCGGACCACCGCCGCCGGGGACGTGGTGCTGCGCTACGCCCGCCAGGTGCTGCTGCTGGACGAGGACGCCGCCGCGGAGCTGCGGCTGGGCGAGCGCGAACGGGGCCGGGTGTCGGTGCCGCTGGCCGTCAACGCCGACAGCCTGGCCACCTGGTTCCTGGAGGCGCTGGCGGACCCGCCCGCCGACCTGGGCGCGGTGTTCGAGATCCACCGCGAGGACGAGGAGCACACCACCTCCCTGCTGCGTTCGGGGGCGGTGATGGCCGCCGTGACCTCCACCCCCGAGGCGGTCCAGGGGTGCACCGTGGCGGGGCTGGGCGCGATGCGCTACCACGCGGTGTGCAGTCCGGGTTTCGACCGGGAGCACCTCGGCGGCCGGGCGGACCCGGAGCTGCTCGCCCGGGCGCCGGTGGTCGACTTCGACCGCCGCGACGACCTCCAGGACCGGTTCCTGCGCGAGTCCCCCGGCGGTGGGCCCTCCGGCCCCCGGCACTACGTCCCGGCCTCGGAGGACTTCGCCCGGGCCGTCCTGCTCGGGTTCGGGTGGGGCATGGTGCCCGAACCGCAGTGCTCGGAGCACATCGCCTCGGGGCGGCTCGTGGCCCTGGCCCCGGACCGCCCCGTGGACGTGCGCCTGTACTGGCAGCGGTGGAACCTGCGCTCCCCGGTCCTGGACCGGGTCTCGGAGGCCGTGCGCGCGGGCGCGGCCGAGCGTCTGCGCCCGCTGTGACCGGGGGCTTCGCACCGCGCGGGCGCCGCGGTCCGTCCCGGCGGCCGGGTCTTCGGCCCCGCACCGGGCGGGCGTCACGGGGCGAACGGGGCACGACGGCCCGAAGGACTCCCCTCCCCCCGCCCGGGGAACGCTCGATCGGGGTGGAAGGTGGGTAGGTCCCCCGTGTCCGTCCGGCGGGCCGCCGGGGGCGGCACGCCGACACCACCGTCAAGGAGGGCCCGACATGAGCCTGAACGCCACCGCCGTCGACCTGGGGACCTACGGAGTGTGGGTGACGAGGCCCGACCTGACCGCCGAAGCGGCCGCCGAGATCGAACGACTGGGTTACGGAACCGTCTGGGTCGGCGGCTCCCCCGGCGCGGATCTGGAGGAGGTGTCCACGGCGCTGGCCGCGACGTCGCGGATCGCGGTCGCGACGGGCATCGTCAACATCTGGACCGCGGACGCGCGGGCGCTGGCCGACTCCTTCCGCCGGATCGAGTCCGAGCACCCCGGCCGGTTCCTGCTCGGCATCGGCGCGGGCCACCGCGAGGCCAACGGCCCCGAGGCGGTCAGGCCCTTCGGCGCGGTGGTGGACTACCTGGACGTCCTCGACCGCGGCGGCGTGCCCGCGGACCGGCGCGTGGTCGCCGCCCTGGGGCCGCGGATGCTCGGCCTGTCCGCCGAGCGCTCCGCCGGAGCCCACCCGTACCTGGTCAACCCCGAGTTCACCCGCGGCGCGCGCGAGGCGCTGGGCGAGGGCCCTCTGCTGGCTCCCGAGCACAAGGTGGCCCTGGGCGGGGACCGCGAGCGGACCCGGCGCACCGGCAGGAAGGGGCTCAGCGTCTACGTCGACAACCGGCTGACCAACTACCTCGCCAACTTCCGGCGCCTGGGCTTCTCCGACGAGGACTTCGCCGACGGCGGCAGCGACGCGCTGGTGGACGCCATGGTCGCGCAGGGCGCGCCGGAGTCGGCGGCGGCGGAGCTGCGCGCGCACCTGGAGGCGGGCGCGGACCACGTCGCGGTGCAGCCGCTGGCCGAGGACGACGGCATCCTGCCGGTGCTGGCCCGGCTCGCCCCGGCCCTCGGGCTCACCGCCCGGGGCTGAGGCCCGCCCCCATGGTCGGGCCGCACGAGTCGCCGGTGTGACCTGGGGGCCCTGGCCCGCTTCTCAGCGGGGTTCGGGCGCCGGCTTCGGCCACGGGCGCGGGTTCGCGGCGAAGGAGTGCGCCTTCGCCGGTCAGCGGACGCCCGCCCGCAGGTGGTCGCGCAGTTCCCTCGCCACGCGCGCCATGAGCGCCTCGGCCCCCGGCTGGTGGTAGGCGGGCACGCGCGACTCGGTCAGCACCGCCACGGCGAAGGCCTGGCCGTCGGCGTGCTCGACCACACCGATCTCGTGGCGCAGGTTGAGCAGGGTGCCGGTCTTGGACGACCACCGGGAGAGGTCGGAGGTGAAGTCGGGGGCCAGCCGGTGGCGCAGCAGGTTGTCGCCCATCAGCTCCCGCACCCGTGCGGCCACGTCCGGGTGGATCGTCCGGGGCCGCCACAGCGCCTCCAGCAGGTCGGCGAAGGCCCGGGCCGCCCCGGAGCTGGCCCGGGTGACGTCGAGCTGCTCGATGCGGTGCCCCCGTCCGGCGGTGCCCTCGCCGATGGCCAGCGAGTGCGCCAGGTGCGCGCCCTCGGGGCCGAGCCGGTCGGCGGGGGTGTCGCTGAGGCCGCGCATCGTGTGCCGGACGGTGATGCCGCGCAGCCCGGCCGCGCGCAGCGACGCGGCGACCCGCTCGGGAGGGGTGATCTCGAACAGGGCGTCGGTGGCGGCGTTGTCGCTCAGGCACATGCTGAGGTAGAGCAGGTCCTCGACGCTGACGCGGGCCGGGTGGCGGAACCGGCTCATCCCGGTGGGCCCCGGGGTGGTGATCCGGCCCGGCTGCACGAGGACCTGCTCGGCGCCGTCGATCTCCCCGGCGCGGATCCGTTCGAGCGTGGCGACGGCGAGCGGGACCTTGACGAGCGAGGCCGTCGAGAACTCCAGGTCGGGTTCGATGCCCAGTTCCTCGCCCGTGCGCAGGTCACGTACGAGGAAGGAGCCCCGCAGTCCCCCCTCGTCGAGTTCGCGGCGCAGGTCGCGGACCAGGGCGGTGGCGCTCACGCGGACTCCTGCCCGGGGTCGGGGCGCCCGAGCGGTTGGCGCCCGGACCGCTCGCCTCGGCCCTCCTCCGCCGGGGCGCCCAGGCACCGGGCGATCGCCCGCCCCAGGAGGGCGCGCAGCCGCTCCGCCTCGTCCCCGGTCTCGGCGGCCACCTCGTAGCCGCGGGCGAGGCGGACCTCGCCCGCGGGGCGCCAGTACAGCCCCAGTTCCTCGGCCTGGCGGGGCGAGCAGAGCAGGAGGTCCTCCGAACCCAGGACCTCGGCGGCGGCGGAGGCCAGGGAGGCGGCGAGGACCACCTGGCCGGGCCGCAGGCCCACGGCGTCGCGCAGGCGGTTGAGGGGGTCGCGCACGTGGGGGACGTCGTCCTCGGGCTGGAGCCAGACGCGGCGGCCGCGCGAGGACGAGCGGTCGCGGGGCAGGCGCAGGGTCTCCAGGTAGACGGCCCCGGCGCGCGGCTCCCCGGCGCCCGCCAGCCCCAGCGGGACCTTCCACGCGGCCTCGCCGGGCGGCACCCCCGCCAGGGCGGCGCGCACCTCGCGGGCGCCCAGCAGCTCGGTCCGCGCCGAGGGCGCGGCGGAGCGGAAGTCCAGGTGGATGCCCTCCTCGCGGGCCTCGGCGCCCAGGAGGGCGAGGTCGCGCGTGGCGCAGGTGTCGGGCACGGCCAGGCGCAGCGGGCGCAGCGCCGCCCTCTCGGCGTCGTGCTCCATCTCCTCGGCCAGCCGGACCAGGCGCCTGGCCGAGGGCAGCATGTCGCGGCCGAACTGGGTGAGGGTGGCCCTGCGGGTGGAGCGGTCGAACAGGCGGGCGCCCAGGTGCCTCTCCAGGGCGGCGATGCGCCTGCTGGCGACCGGCTGGGGGATGCGCGCGGCGGCGGCTCCGAGGGTGAAGCTGCCCCTCTCGCTCACGTTCACGAACGCCTTGCAGGCGCCGACGAGGTCCATGGCCCTCATGGTATGCCGTTCTGGCATGGAAATGGTCGTTTCTGTCTTGGACAGCATCATTGCCAGCGGTCAGACTGCTGGTCGAGGCCGCCCGGCAGGGCGGCGCGTGCGGGTTCCCGCACGGCTGACCGGGGGTCTTTCCGTGTCCGGGCCGCCTTCGGCCCCGGACGAAGACTCGCGCACACCCAGGACAGGAAGAGCAGGCACACATGGTGTTCTCATCCCACCGGCGCACCGGACTCGCGGCCCTGGCCGCGGTCGTCCTCGTCCCCGCCACCGGCTGCGCGGCTGCCAACGGCGCCGCGGCACCCAGCGCGGAGCAGTCGGCCTCTCCGGCGGCCTCCGGCGGACCCGCCCGGGAGTTCGAGCGGTTGGAGGAGGAGTTCGACGCGCGGCTGGGCGTCTACGCGGTGGACACCGGCAGCGGCGAGGAGGTCGCGCACCGCCCCGACGAGCGGTTCGCCTACGCCTCGACGCACAAGGCCCTGACCGCGGCACTGGTGCTCCAGCAGAACACGCCCGAGGAGATGGAGGAGGTCGTCACCTTCACCGAGGAGGACCTGGTCGACTACTCGCCGATTACCGAGCAGCACGTGGACACGGGCATGACGCTGATGGAGGTGGCCGACGCCGCCGTCCGCTACAGCGACAACACCGCCGCCAACCTGCTCTTCGAGGAGCTGGGCGGGCCGGACGCGTTCGAGGACGAACTGGAGGCGATCGGCGACGACGTCACCGACCCGGAGCGGATCGAGACCGAGCTGAACGACTGGACGCCCGGGGACACCAGCGACACGAGCACGCCGCGCGCCATGGCCGGGAACCTGCGCGAGTTCGCCCTCGGCGACGCCCTGCCCGAGGACCGGCGCGAGGTGCTCAACGACCTGCTCGTCAACAACACCACCGGCGACGCGCTGATCCGCGCCGGGGTGCCCGAGGACTGGCGGGTCGGCGACAAGACGGGCGCCGCCAGCCACGGCACGCGCAACGACATCGCCGTCATCTGGCCGCCGGAGGGCGACCCCATCGTCCTCGCCGTCATGTCCAGCCGCGAGGCGGAGGACGCCGAGTACGACGACGCCCTGGTCGCCCGGGCCGCCGAGGTCGTCGCGGAGGAGCTGGCCTGACGCCGCTCCGTGCCGACCGGGCACGGAGACCGGACGTCCCCAGGACAGAAGGAGCAGGGAAGATGTTGCTTTCACCCCTACGGCGCACCGGACTCGCGGCCCTGGCCGCGGTCACCCTCGTTCCCGCCGCCGCCTGCGGGGCGGACGGTTCCGGCCCGGCCCCGGGGGCGGAGCCCTCGGCCGGGCCCTCCGCCGAGGGCTCGGCCGGGCGGTCGGCCCCGGCCGACCTCTCCGCCGGGTTCGCCGACGAGTTCGCGGACCTGGAGGAGGAGTTCGACGCGCGGCTGGGCGTCTACGCGGTGGACACCGGCAGCGGCGAGGAGGTCGCGCACCGGCCCGACGAGCGGTTCGCCTACTGCTCCACCCACAAGGCCTTCAGCGCGGCGCTGGTGCTCCAGCGGAACACGCCCGAGGAGATGGAGGAGGTCATCACCTACGACGCCGACGACGTGTTCGGCCACTCACCGGTCACCGAACAGCACGTCGACACCGGGTTGCCCCTGGTGGAGGTGGCCGACGCCGCCGTCCGCTACAGCGACAACACCGCCGCCAACCTGCTCTTCGACGAACTCGGCGGACCCGACGGGTTCGAGGAGGCGATGGAGGAGATGGGCGACGACGTGATCGAGGCCGACCGCGTCGAGCCCGGCCTGAGCCGGTGGGCGCCCGGGGACACCCGGGACACGAGCACGCCGCGCGCCATGGCCGGGAGCCTGCGCGAGTTCGTCCTCGGCGACGCGCTCCCCGAGGACCGGCGCGAGGTGCTCACGCGGATGCTCGTCGACAACCTGACCGGGGACGAGCTGATCCGCGCCGGGGTGCCCGAGGGCTGGGAGGTCGGCGACAAGACGGGGAGCGGGAACTACGGCACGCGCAACGACATCGCCGTCCTGTGGCCCCCGGAGGGCGACCCCATCGTCCTCGCCGTCATGTCCAGCCGCGAGGCGGAGGACGCCGAGTACGACAACGCCCTGATCGCCGGGGCCGCCGAGGTCGTGGTGGAGGCCCTGGGCTGACGGCGCCGGGCTGGAGGCCGACCCGGCTGAGGCGACTCGGCCGGGAGAGCCCGGCCGAAGGGGCCGGGTCGGGGCCGCGCGGCCGGTCGCACGACCGCGCGGGGCCACGGAGGGCCCGGGGGCGCGTGCCCCCGGGTCCTCCGTCTCCTCCGGTCCGTGCCCCGGCCGCCACGGGCCGGGCCGGAGGGGCCCGCCACCGGTGCGCGCGGGACGCCCGAACGTGTGCTCTCGCACCGCCCGCCCCGGATCCGGCCACTCGAAAACGTGTCCTAGCCTGGGAGCGGTCCGGGCCCGGCGGGCGCCGGGAACCTCCCCTCCTGTCCAGAACCGAGCGAGTCCGAGGAACAGCGTGAGCATCAGTCCCCGTGTCACAGCGATCGTCTTCCGCGTGGTGGCGATCATCGAGGCCCTGACCTGGATCGGCCTCCTGGGCGGCATGTACGTCAAGTACCTGGGCAGCGGCAGCGAGGCGGGCGTGCACCTCTTCGGCCCCCTGCACGGGGGCGCCTTCGTGCTCTACGCGGTGGTCACCCTGGCCGCCGCCCTGCACCTGCGCTGGAACCTGTGGGCGACGCTGGTGGCCCTGGCCGCCTCCGTGCCTCCCCTGGGCACCCTGGTCGCGGACTGGTGGCTGCACCGCACCGGGCGCCTGGCCCCCCGCGCCGAGGAGCGGGACCGCGCGCCCGAGCCCGTGGCCTGACCCCCCGGACTCCGCGGGGCCCGACGGGTCTTCACCCTCCGTTGGGCCCCGCGCCACCTTCCGGAGCATGACCCTTTGCGCACGAGCGGTGACCTGTGGTTGGTTGACCACCAGTCAGTGACCCCCAGCGCCGAAGGACCCCCATGCCCTCCGCCCGCACCGCCGCGCTGACCTGCGCCGCGCTCGCCCTCGCCCTGACCTGCTCCCCCTCCCCCGCCTCCGCCGCCGAGGGGACCCTCTCCCGGACCACCTCCGTGGGCGTGCACAACGCCTACGAGACGGCCACCTTCCCCCATCTCGCCGACGCCCTCGACTCCGGTGCCGGACTCCTGGAACTGGACGTGTGGACCGACGAGTGGTTCGGCACCTGGCGGGTCAACCACGAACTGGTCGGCCAGCGCAACAACTGCGCCGGGGCCACCAGCCCCGACGAACTGCGCCGGGGCGGCGACGGCGACCTCGCCGACTGCCTGCGCGACGTGCGCACCTGGCACGAGGCCAACCCCGGCCACCCGCCGCTGCTGCTCAAGGTCGAGATGAAGAAGGGCTACCACGCCGAGGCAGGCCTGGGCCCCGCCGAGTTCGACGCGCTCGCCGACCAGGTCCTCGGCGACGCCCTGTTCCGCCCGGACGACCTGCTGGCGGGCGCGCACGCCACCCTGGACGAGGCGGTGCGCGCCGACGCGTGGCCGTCGCGCGACGCCCTGGCCGGGAGGGTCGTCGTCTACCTGACCCCGGGCACCTTCGAGCGGGGCAACCCCTTCGACGACCTGTGGACCGACGAGGAGCAGGCGTCGCGCCTGCGCGACCTGGCCGCCGAGGGCCGCCTGGACGAGGCGGCCACCTTCCCGGCCGTGCTCGGCGCCGGGGGCGGCGACCCGCGCGAGCGCTACGCCGAGGACCTGCGGCCGTGGTTCGTGGTCTTCGACGGCAGCGCCCCGACCTACACCGGGGGCATCGACACCTCCTGGTACGGCGAGAACGGCTACCTCCTGGTGATGACCGACGCCCACGCGGTGTCCCCCGCGATCGACGCGCGCACCCCCTCCCCGGAGGAGGCCGCCGCCCGCGTGCGCGCACTCGCGGAGGCCGGGGCCACCACGGTGACCAGCGACTGGGCGGGCCTGCCCGAGGTGCTGTCCATGGTCGTCCCGCACGGCCCGGGCACCGGCTGACGCCGGGGCCCTCCGCCGCAGCGCCTACTCGGCTCGCGCCCCGCGCGAGAAGTAGGCGTTGGACGCGGGCAGGAACAGCAGCACGAGGGCGGCCAGGCCCAGCAGTCCCGGAACGGCTTCGCCGAGGAGGTCGTAGGCCGACATCCCGGCCGGCGGCCACGCGGTGGCGTCCATGTTGACGGTGGCCAGGTCCAGGAGCACGACGAGGACAGCGGCGGCGGCGAGCAGGAGGCGCGCCCAGTTGCGGCCCCGGCGCACCAGGACGGCGAGGAGGACGCCCACCGCCGCGAACAGCAGCGTGGCGGCGCCGGACACGGCGGCCTGGCGCAGGCCTCCCTCCTCGCCCTCGGCCGCGCGCATACTGTCCAGCCCGGTGGGGGCGACGACGAACACGTTCAGCACCCACAGCACCAGGTCGACGGCGATCAGGGCGAGCAGGAGCAGGAAGGCCGCCTCCACCGTCCCGGGGCGCCCGGTCCTCTCGGTGGTCGTACTCGTCATGGGTCCTCTTCTTCTTCCGCTGGTTCTCGGGGTGGGGGGAGAAGGAGCCCGGGGGCACGGGTCGCCTGAGTAGTCAGGAACTGTACAGCAAACGCCCGGAGCCGGACACCGACGCAGTTAAGGGCGTCGGCGGCCCTCCGGGGGACACCGCCTGGCGCCCGACGAGGGCCGGGCCCGGGCACCGCGGTTCGGAAAAGACCTGTCGAGGACAACGGAAAAGACGCGCAAAGAGGCGGGGATGGAACAGGGGAAAACGCGCATTCCCGCTCTATCGTTTCTCCGCCGTCTTGTACACCAACGACCTACTTCTACCCATGGGGTCAAAGGGTGGCGTTCTGGCCGGTCACGGCAGTGAAAATTCACCGCGTCACCCTTTGTGCACCGTGGGTGGTCCGTGTTCCCTTATGGACTGGCAAGTCATGACACGAGCCGAAGGATCACCCATGACCAGAACCCACCGGTCAGGTCCGGACAGACGCACCGTCCTGCGCGGGGCCGTGTTGGCCTCCGGCGCCGCCGTTCTCGGCGGGGCCTTCACCGCGGGCGGCGCGAGCGCCTCCGCGGGGGTGGCCGAACCGCCTCTGCACACCCGGGCCGACTGGGGAGCGCGCTCGCCCGCGGGCCGGGTCCAGATCCTGGCCACCGCGCCCAGCTACATCGTGGTCCACCACACCGCGACGGCCAACAGCACCGACTACTCGCTCAGCCACGCCTACGCCCTGTCCAGGGCGATCCAGAACTACCACATGGACTCCAACGGCTGGCTGGACACCGGCCAGCAGCTCACCATCAGCCGCGGCGGCCACGTCATGGAGGGCCGCGACCGCAGCTTCGCCGCCATCCGCGAGGGCAGCCACGTCGTGGGCGCGCACGTGGCCAACAACAACAGCACCTGTATCGGCATCGAGAACGAGGGCCTCTACACGAGCGTGAGCCCGACCGGGGCCCTGACCGACGCGCTGGTGGCCACCCTGGCGTGGCTGTGCGGGGCCTACCGGCTCGATCCGCACAGCGCGATCCTGGGCCACCGCGACTTCAACGCCACCGCCTGCCCCGGCGACGTGCTGTACGCGCTGCTCCCGGAGCTGCGCGACGCGGTCGCCGACGCCATGCTGGCGCCGGTCCCGGGAACGGTCGCCCGCCGCGCGCCCGCCGGGAACGGCCCGACCTACCCGACCGTGCCCGAGGACGAGCCGGACCGCCTGTTCTACCACGGTCCCGCCCGGGGCCCCGACGACTTCACCCGCTGACCCGCCCGCCGGGGCGGTGCCGCGCGGGGCGGACCCGCCCCGCGCGGTGGGGGAGACTGGGGAGTGTGAGCACCGAGAACAGCCGCCCCGGGCCGCCCGTGACCAGTCCCTCGATCATCCTGCTGACCCTGGCGCGCGGCATCGAGACCGAACTGAACGCCGCGCTCGCGCCCCTGGACCTCACCGTCGCCCGGCTCGGGCTGCTCGGCCACATCTCCGGGGTTCCGGGCGCCTCGTTCAGCGACCTGGCGCGGATGTCGGGGATCACGGTCCAGAGCGTGCACGGCTCGGTGAAGTCGCTGGTCGCCGCGGGCCTGGTGCGCGACCACACGTCCCGGGCCGGGGCCGCCTCGGCGATCGAGATCACCGACGAGGGCGCCCGCCTGCTCGACGCTGCCAAGCAGGCGGTGGCCGCGGTGGACACCGCGATGTTCGGGCCGGACGCCGACCCCGTGCGGCGGCGGGTGGGCGAGGCCGCGCGGGAGGCCTTCGGCGCCCCGGGCGGCTCCTGAGGGCGGCCGTCGGCCGCCTCTCCCGCCTCCCAGACCAACTCCGGGGTCGTGGACCGCCCCCTCCTTCAGGGTGCCTGAAGCCAGGGATATGCTTCAGGCACCCTGAAGGAGGAAGGACATCTCATGGAACACCTGCTGCTCTCGGTCCACGTGCTCGCCGCCATCGTGTTCGTCGGCGGATCGACCGTCGCGGCCAGCCTCTTCCCGCGGTTCGCCCCCGTCGCCGTGCCCGCCACCGTCGGCGCCGCCGACGCGGGGACCGCGGGCACTCCCCCGGGCGCCCGCTCCCCCGACGGGCGCGACCCGGGTGAGCGCAACGCCGCCGTGGCCGCCCTGCTGCACCGCACCACCCGCGGCTACGCCGTAGCCGGAGTCGTCGTCCCCGCCGTCGGGATCGCCCTGGCCCTGCTCCAGGGCCGGATGGGCGAGATCTGGGTCATCGTCTCGATGCTGCTCACGGCTCTCGCGGGCCTGATGCTGGCCGCGCTGATCTACCCCCGCCAGCGCGAGGCGCTCCGCGAGCCCGGCGACCCCCGCGCGCTGCGCACGCTGTCGATGATCACCGGGGTCTACAACCTGGTGTGGGCGTCCGTCGTCGTGCTCATGATCGTCCGTCCGGGCTCGGGGGCGTGACCGGCGCCCCCTGGCCACACCCCCGGGGAACCGGTGGGAGGGCGTCCGGCGCAGGAGGAGGCCCCCGGACCGGGATAGGTGTGACGCGGGTGGGGAATGGTGCCGGAAGCGGCGCGCACCCGCGCCGCCTCCGGCCACGTGTGGGGGGTAAGCGAAGATGTCTCAGCGGGTACAAGGGGTGGTCTGCCGGTCCAAGGGGGCACCGGTGGAGACCACCACGGTCGTCGTGCCCGATCCGGGCCCCGGCGAGGCCGTGGTCAGGGTGCAGGCGTGCGGGGTGTGCCACACCGACCTGCACTACCGCGAGGGCGGCGTCAACGACGAGTTCCCCTTCCTTCT
Source organism: Nocardiopsis sp. CNZ308 (assembly GCF_004217075.1). Taxonomy (NCBI): domain Bacteria; kingdom Bacillati; phylum Actinomycetota; class Actinomycetes; order Streptosporangiales; family Nocardiopsidaceae; genus Nocardiopsis; species Nocardiopsis sp. CNZ308. The sequence goes on from NZ_SHKJ01000001.1 coordinate 6,234,528, forward strand.
CGGGCACGAGGCCGCGGGCATGGTGGAGTCCGTGGGCGAGGGCGTGACCACCGTCGCACCGGGTGACCACGTGATCCTGAACTGGCGCGCGGTGTGCGGGGACTGCCGCGCCTGCCGCCGGGGACGGCACCAGTACTGCTTCGACACGCACAACGCCGAGCAGCGGATGACGCTGGAGGACGGCACCGAACTCTCCCCCGCCCTGGGCATCGGCGCGTTCGCGGAGAAGACCCTGGTCGCCGCGGGGCAGTGCACCAAGGTGGACCCGCAGGCCTCGCCCGCCGCGGCCGGTCTGCTGGGCTGCGGGGTCATGGCCGGGATCGGTGCCGCCATCAACACCGGCGGCGTGGGCATCGGGGACTCGGTGGCCGTCATCGGCTGCGGCGGCGTGGGCAGCGCGGCCGTCGCGGGCGCGCGGCTGGCCGGGGCCGGACGGATCATCGCCGTGGACCTGGAGGACCGCAAGCTCGAATGGGCGCGCGGGTTCGGCGCCACCCACACCGTCAACGCCTCCTTCACCGACCCGGTCGAGACCATCCGCGACCTGACCGGCGGTTTCGGCGCCGACGTGGTGATCGACGCCGTGGGCACCCCCAGGACCTACGAGCAGGCCTTCTACGCGCGCGACCTGGCGGGCACGGTCGTGCTGGTGGGCGTGCCCACCCCGGAGATGCGCCTGGACCTGCCGCTGCTGGACGTGTTCGGCCGCGGCGGGGCGCTGAAGTCCTCCTGGTACGGCGACTGCCTGCCCTCGCGCGACTTCCCCGTGCTCATCGACCTCTACCTCCAGGGACGCCTGGACCTGGACGGCTTCGTCACCGAGGAGATCGGACTCGGCGAGGTCGAGGAGGCCTTCGCCCGGATGGAACGCGGCGACGTCCTGCGCTCGGTGGTGGTCCTGTGAGCGGCGCGCGCGTGGAACACCTGACCACCTCGGGGGTCTTCGCCCTGGACGGCGGGGAGTGGGAGGTCGAGAACAACGTCTGGATCGTGGGCGACCGCGACCAGGCGCTGGTCATCGACGCCGCGCACGACGCGGGCGCGATCCTGGGCGCGGTGGGCGACCGCGAACTCGTGGCGGTGGTGTGCACGCACGCGCACAACGACCACGTCAACGCGGCCCCGGCGCTGGCCGAGGCCACGGGTGCGCCCATCCTGCTGCACCCGGCCGACCGGGTGCTGTGGGACATGACCCACCCGGACCGCGCACCCGACGCGGAACTGTCCCAGGGACAGGACATCACCATCGCCGGGACCGGGCTGACCGTCCTGCACACCCCGGGCCACGCCCCGGGCGCGGTGTGCCTGTACGCGCCCGACCTGGGCGTGCTGTTCAGCGGCGACACCCTGTTCCAGGGCGGCCCGGGGGCGACGGGACGGTCCTACTCGGACTTCCCGACGATCGTGGAGTCCATCCGCGACCGGCTGTTCAGCCTGCCGGAGGACACGGTGGTCAACACCGGGCACGGCCCGTCCACGACGATCGGCGCCGAGGCGCCCCACCTCCAGGAGTGGATCGACCGGGGACACTGAGGGCCGCGGTGCGCGGCCCGCCATCCGGCGCGCCCCCGGTGTTCGGGGCGGCGGCCGGGGGCGCGCCGCCCGCCCCGCTCAGACGGGGCGGGCGGCGGTGAGGCGGGCCCCGTACTCCATGGCGGCGAGCACCGCCGGCACGAACCGCCCGGAGAGCCGCTCCAGCCGGTCCGGGGCCAGGACGACGCGCAGCGCGCCCGGCGCGAAGGTGGCCAGCGCGCGCCCGACCAGGGGGTCGTCCCGGCGGGCGCGCAGGCCCGCCACCGTGCCCGGCCAGTGCCTCTCCTGGACCGCGCCGAAGGCGGCGGCGGTGGTCCAGAGCGCGAACAGCGGCCCGGAAGCGGTGCCCAGGTGCTCGGCGCAGTCCCGGCTCAGCTCCCCCGGCGCCGCGCCCCACCCCTCCAGGACCCGCGGTGTGGGCCGGTGGGCCTCGGGCACGTCGTCGCCGGTGTCGATGACCACGGCCTCCCCGGTGTTCCAGCGCAGGAACGGCAGCAGCGGGGGCAGGTCCAGGACCGGCCCCGCGAAGCGGGCGCCCTCCGCCGCGAAGCAGGCCGAGTGCCGGAGCCCGTGTCCGTCGTTGCCCTTGATGCTGGGCAGGTCCTCGTGCTCGACCAGGTTGGGCGCCGCGACCAGGGCGGGGGTGCCGCGCTCCCGCAGGAACCGCAGGGCGGCGCGGTCGTCGGATCGGCCCTCGGCGCCGCGCAGGTAGCGGCCCATGTCCAGGGCCAGCTCGCGCGGCAGGAGCAGGGCGGGGGTCGGCATGTAGGGGTTGATCACCGGGACCGCTCCGGCGCCGGTGAACACCGCCCACCGGGCCAGGTAGGCGGTGCGCGAACCCCATTCCACGAAAAGGGAGAGCGCGGCCTCGGAGTGCCTTTTCACCGCGTCGCGCACGGAGTCGGCGAAATCCGCGCACACGCGGACGTCGTCCTGGAGGACGAGGTGGTGTGTGGAGTCGAAGCGTTCAGCGCTGGAGAAGGCTACCTGGGAGGCGCGCAGGGAACTGGGCGGACCGTCGGGCTCGGGATCCACGGCCAGGCAGGCGTCCGCGATCCCGAGGGAGTCCAGGACGCGGCGCGCGGCGGCGATCCGGCGGGGGTGGGTCATGACGGACGCGGACAGCACGACGGGAGAAAGGGGGTTCGACATATTCCGAGAATAACCGGAAAACGGCCGAACACAAGGCCGGGATAAAGTATTTCCCTTTCCCCATAAACCCTTACCCGGCCAGGCTAGCACACGCTTCAGGGGAATTCCCATACCTCTGCCCGCGGTGTGCGGCCCCCGGAGGACGGACCCCCGGCCCCGCAAGCCTGTGAGCTCCTGGGGCGCGCCTTCCAAACCCGCTCCTTTCTTCACAGAACAATCTGCCGAAAGGCATTTTTCGCTCAGCGGAACTACCACCGGGTAACCATGGCGAATCGAGCGCAACGGGGCCGGGAGGACGGGCAGGACCCGAGGACCCGACGACCCCTCATCCCGCATGGGCGTCGTCACAGCGGACCGAATCCCTTTACCAGCAGGGCATTCCACCACCGTAATTCGGATCACTCGACGTGTTGGGTAAAGCGGGGATTGCCTGCTCCTAGCCTTGTGTTGGAGGCGGAAGTGATCCCGGGACCCTCTGGTCCTCTCATGGGACTTCTGTCGGCGCCCCGCCCGAAGGCGGTTCACGGCGCCCCCGCGTACCGCGCACCGCTTGTCGATACCTTTCCCCGCGTTGGAGCCTCGGTGACCCTTGCTTCCGCACGTCCGAATCGTCGTGCCCAGATCACCACGGACGTCCAGGTCGTCCCGGACGCCCAGAACGTCCCGTCCGCCCACAACCCCCCGCACCACCACGACGTGCCGCAGCAGGCCGGTCCGGCCCGCCAGGAGACCACGACCGCCACGGCCCGGACGCGCCGCCGCACGCTGCTGCTCGTCCTGGTCCTCGGCGTGCTGTCCGCGATCGGCCCGCTCGCCACCGACCTGTACCTGCCCGCGCTGCCCCAGATCGCCGCCGATCTGGGCACCAGCGAGGCCAGCGTCAAGCTCACCCTGACCTCGGTGATGGCCGGTCTGGCCCTGGGCCAGCTCGTCATCGGCCCGCTCAGCGACCGGTGGGGGCGCCGCGCGCCGCTGCTGGTCGGCATCGGCGTGTTCACCGCCACCACCCTCGCCATCACGACGGTGGGCAGCGTGGAGATGTTCAGCCTGCTGCGCTTCGGCCAGGGGCTGTCGGCCGCGGCCGGACTGGTCATCTCGCGCGCGATCGTGCGGGACGTGTTCGACGGCGACGCCGCCGCCACCTTCTTCTCGCGGCTGGTGCTGCTCTCCGGCCTGGCCCCCATGCTCGGCCCGATCCTGGGCGGCCAGCTGCTCTTCTTCGGACCCTGGCAACTGCTCTTCGCCGTGCTCGGCGCCGCCGGGCTGGCGACCTTCGCACTGGTGCTGTTCGGCCTGCCCGAGAGCCTGCCGCCCGAGCAGCGCGAGCGGGTCAGCCCGCGTGCGCAGCTGCGCGTGTTCGGCCGCCTGCTGCGCGACATCCGCTTCACCGCTCCCACGCTCACGCTCGCGCTGAGCTTCGGGATGAGCTTCACCTACATCTCGACGTTCTCGTTCGTGGCCCACTCGCGCTTCGGGGCCAGCGCCCAGGAGTTCAGCCTGGTGTTCGCGGTGACCACGCTCGGCATGATCATCGGCAACCAGCTGAACGCCTACCTCATCCGCCGGGTGGAGGTCCACCGCCGCCTGTTCCTGGGCCTGGCCGGGTCGATCGCCTCGGTGGCCGCGCTGGCGCTGCTGGGGTCCTCGGGCGGCGCGAGCCTGGTGACGGTGACCGCCGCGCTGTTCGTGATGATGGTGTTCACCGGACTGGTGTCGCCGAACGCCACCGCGCTGGCCCTGGACGGACAGCCGCCGAAGATCGCCGGAAGCGGCTCCGCCCTGCTGGGCACGCTCCAGTTCGGTATCGGCTCCGGCCTGGCCTCGACCGCCGGGATGACCGGCCCGGTGACCCTGTCCAGCATGACCGCGGTCATGCTCGCCACGGCCGTGGCCGCCGCGGTGGTGTTCACCGCCTTCGCGGTGCGTACGCGGCGCACCGCGCTGGCGACCGCCTGAGCGTTAGTGCGCACGGCTGGTGTGATCGGCCCGTTCGGGTCGGGCCGGCCCTCGCCACCGGCGTCGTGGACGTGGTGGCGGAGGGGCGCCGCCGAGCGGACTCGGAGCCGGACCCGCTGGGCCGTGCGGCCCCGGGCCGGGGGAAAGCGCGCGTTCCGTGCGGGGAACGGGTGCGCGCGGAAGCGGGAGGCGGGACCGGGTGAAACGTCGCGTCTCGCGGGTATAGGTCTGCGGCGAAGACAACCGATCTACCCCCCATCCCCTGGAGGCAGAGCGTGCGAGTACGCATCGTTCTTTCGACCCTCGTCGTCCTGTGGCTGCTCGTCGGGCTGATCGCCGCGTTCCAGCGCGGCCTGTTCAGCAACGACGAGACCTCGTGCTCGACGCTGGGCCACACCGTCGGAACCATCTTCGTCGGGCCGTTGAACTACATGGGGGTCAATCCGACCATCGAGTGCCCGCCCCTGCCCGAACCCTCCGAGTAGCGGATCCGGCGCCGCGTCCCCGCGGGGGCGCGGCGCCGCTCAGAGCCCACGGTAGTGGGCGCGCTGGCCGGGGTCGAGCTTCTCGATCGCGGCGCGCAGCAGGGGGCGCGGGGCCCGCGCGGCGTGGGCGTCGAGGAAGGCCAGCAGCCGGTCGCGGTCCTTGTCACCGGCGGCGCGGAGCATCCACCCCACCGCCTTCTGCACCAGTTCGTGGTCGTCGCCCAGGAGGATCTCGGACAGGGCGAAGGCGTCGTCGAGGTCGTCGTGGGCGATGAAGTGCGCCGTCGCCACGATGGCGGTGCGCCGCCGCCACGGGTCGTCCGAGCGCGCCAGGGTGTACAGGACCCCGCGGGGGCGGTCCCGCAGGTGGCGGCCCAGGACGTGGTGCGCGGCCAGGTCCACCAGGTCCCAGTTGTTGACGCGGTCGTGGCGGCGCAGGTACAGGTCGGCGAGCGCGGCGACCTGTTCGGGCGTGCCGCGCCGGTGGCGGGCCTTCTTCTCCATGATGCTCATCGCCCCGGCCCGGGCCTCGTGCACGGGGCTGTCCATCAGCTCCTCGACCTGGTCCAGGGGCATGTCCACGAACTCCTTGGCCAGGGCGAACACCGTGCCCATGCGCACTCCGACGAAGTAGTCGTCCTCGGGCTGGTGTCCGGCCTCGAAGCGGAAGTAGCGCTGGTACTTGCGGAGTTCCTCGTCGCTGCGGTGCTCGTCGAGGCGCGTCAGGAAGGCGCGGGCGGTCAGCGGTGCGGTGGCCATGGCGGCATGGTAGACGTCCCCGGTGACAGCGGGCGTGAACGGCGCCGCCGGGAGGACGGCCCCCGTCGGCGTCCTCCCGGCGGCGCGGTCCGCCTCATCCCCGAGCGCGCCCGTCCTGTCCCATCTCCTCGCGCAGCTGCCCCAGGACGCCGTTGAGGAGCCGGGAGACGTGCATCTGCGAGTAGCCGAGGCAGTCGGCGATCTCGGACTGGGTGTGGTCGCCGAAGAAGCGCAGCATGAGGATCTCGCGCTCGCGCTCGGGCAGGCGGGCCAGGGCGGGCTTGAGCGACTCGCGCTGGACCACCAGTTCCAGGCCCTCGTCCTCGCTGCCCAGGTGGTCCTCCAGCCGGGTGCCCTCCTGGCCCTCGGAGTCGGAGGTGTCCGGGGCGTCCAGGGACAGCGACCGGTAGGACTCCGAGACCTGGATGAGCTCGCCGACCTCGGCCTCGGGCAGCCCCATCTCCTCGGAGAGTTCGTGGACCGTGGGCGTGCGCGCGTGGGCCTGCTGGAAGTCGTTGAGCGCCTGGCGCAGCTTGATCCGGTTCTCCTGGTGGCGCCGGGACACGCGCACGGCCCAGGTGTGGTCGCGGAAGTGCCGCTTGATCTCACCGGTGACCGTGGGCATCAGGTAGGAGATGAACGGCTTGCCGCGGTCGGGGTTGAAGCCGTGGATGGCCTTGACCAGCCCGAGCATGGCGGTCTGTTGCAGGTCGTCCAGCGGTTCGCCGCGGCCGTTGTAGCGGCGGGCGAGCTTGTTGACCAGCGGCTGGTAGAGGACCACGACCCGTTCGCACAGGTCGTCGGCCCGCGGATCGTCCCTGTCCAGGCCGTGGAGCTCGGCGAGCATGTCCTCGGCGGTGGGGTCCTCGTCCCAGACCGGTCTGCGCGGTCCGGGGACGGCTGGTGTGTGGTCGAAGGTCTCGTGCGTCGCGTGGGGAACGTTGATGGACAAGAGGAAGCCCCCGGTGTCGTGTCCTGTTCGGTGCCTGATGTCTGCCTGGAGGACAGTGAGCGGGCGGCACGCCCGCGCTGTCTATCGAGGTAGGAGGCCGGGATCCGGCGGGGGATGATCGCGATGTGAGGAGTACGTTCCCTAAGAAAGGGGACCAAAAGCCGCCGGGAGGAAATTTTTCGCCATACGCTATAAACCGGTCGCCCACCCGTCCGAGAGGACCGGAAAGGCACGGGAAAGGCGTCCGTGCCCCGCGGGGCTCCCCACGCCCCCGCCGGGCAGGGCGCCCCGTTTTCCCTGTCCATCCGTGCCGCACGCATCGGCGTCGACTCCGCGCCCCCGCGCGCCGGCCGCCCATTCCCGGGTAATGTTCATTTTACTCGAACACGGGTTCGCTTTCTTTTTCCGGCGAAGACGAACACCGCCCGAAAAGCCGGCGCGCGGGGCGGGCCGCCCCGTAAGGGGCTCCCCCGGTTCCCGGGCCCGGCCCGCGCGGTCGCCGGGCGCCTCAGTCCGCGGGCCGCGGGCGCAGCAGGTCGGGTTCGATGTAGATGATCGTGGCGATGGGCACCGCCTCGCGGATCCGCCGCTCCGCCTCGTCGATGGCGGCGGTGACGCGGAGGGCGTCGTCCTCGGCGTCCACGGCCACCTTGGCGGCGACCAGCAGCTCCTCGGGGCCCAGGTGCATCGTGCGCATGTGGATGACGGCGTCGATGTCCGCACAGCCCAGGATGGCCCCGCGGATGAGGCGGATGTGCTCCTCGCTGGCCGACTCACCGATGAGCAGGCTCTTCATCTCCACCGCCAGGACCACCGCGAACACCACCAGCAGCAGCCCGATGGCCCCCGAGCCGAGCCCGTCCCAGACGCCGTTGCCGGTGATCAGGGTGAGGCTGACCCCGACCAGGGCGAAGGCCAGGCCGATGAGGGCTCCGGTGTCCTCCAGCAGGATCACCGGCAGCTCCGGGGCCTTGGTGCGGCGGATGAAGCCGAACCACCCCACCCGGGCGCGCGCCGTCCTGGTCTGGCGCAGCGCCGTGCGCAGCGCCGTCGACTCCAGGACGGCGGCCACCAGCAGGACCACGACGGGGACCCACTGCCAGGAGGTGATCGGGTGCGGGTCGCGGATCTTCTCCCAGGCCTCGTACAGGGCGAACAGCCCGCCGAGGGTGAACAGCACGATCGCCACCAGGAAGGCGTAGACGTAGCGCTCGTGGCCGAAGCCGAAGGGGTGCTCCCGCGTGGCCGTGCGCCTGGCCCGCCGCCCGCCGACCAGCAGCAGGAGCTGGTTGCCGGAGTCGGCCACCGAGTGCACCGACTCGGCGAGCATGGCCGACGAGGCGGTCAGGAGATAGGCGACGAACTTGGTCGCGGCGATCCCGAGATTGGCCGCCAACGCCATGACCACGGCCTTCGTGCTGTCCTCGCCACTCACCGCGTCGCCTCCTCGTCAGCCGCGGACCGCACGGCCCGGGGACACGGGGCGGGCGGTCGGCGCGGCCGCACCGGCCGGGATCGCCCGAGGTGGTCGGGGCCGCGCCCCGGACCGTCCCAGGTTCCGGGGAGCCCGGTGCCCGCGCAAGCACCCCCGCCGCCGTGTCGGGCCGCGGGGCCGGTCGGAGTGTCAGGAGCGCTCGGCGGCGCGGGAGCGCACGCGCAGCTCGATCCCGTCCAGGAGCCAGTCCAGCCCCTGGGAGAAGGCCTCCTCCGGGGTCGGTCCCGCGGTGGTCACGCGTTCGACGGCCGGGTAGCGCCCCGTCGCACCCGCCCGGTCGGCCAGGAAGGCCTCCTGGACCGTGTCCCATGTGCGACCGTCGGGGGTGGTCCAGGCCCCGGCCCGGTCGGCCTGGACCACCAGGGCGACGTGCCCGCGGACGTAGCCGTTCACGGCCTCCACGACGGTGAACACCTCGTGGTCGCTCAGCCCGGTGCCGTCGAAGACCCGCACAGCGGAGTCGACCCAGGCGAAGGTGTGCGGGCCGACCGGCTGCCCGGCGGCCGTGAGTTCGACGAGCCAGGGGTGCTCGCGGTAGGAGCGCAGGTCCTCGTGGGCCCACGCCCGGACCTTCTCCCGCCAGGTGCCGGCGCGGGTGTGCGGCGGGACCGCCTGGCCGACCATCGTGTCCACCATCAGGGCGATCAGGGCCGACTTGTCGGGGACGTAGGTGTAGAGCGTGGCCGTGCCCACGCCGAGCCGGGAGGCGACTCCGCGCATGGACAGCGCGTCCACGCCCCCCTCCTCCACCACCAGCATGGCGGCCTCGACGACGCGCTCCACCGTGAGGTTGTGCCGGGGGCCGCGCCGGGGCCGCCGAGGGCCGTCCCACAGCAGTTCGAGCGTGGCCGTGGGGTCGTGGACGTAGGCCACTCTTGCCTCCTCGCGAAAACTCCGTACACTGTTCGACAAAGACCGAACACCGTACGGAGTTTACCCCCCGGAAGGCGGCCATGCCGGACGAGCCCCGCTCCACGCCCCCCTCCGACACCGCGCCCCGCGCCCCCGGGGCCGCACGCCGCCGGGCGGGCCCCGTGACCCTGGCCGTCCTGGTCTGCGCCGCAGCCACCCTGGTCGGTGCGCTCGCCGCGACCGCCTCGGTGTCGGCTCCGGGCTCGGCCGGGGACCCCGGCTCCCTCACCGCCCTGGCCGTACGGGCCGCGCTGTGCACGGCGCTGGTGCCGCCGCTGCTGTGGGCGGCCCGCCGCTTCCTGGACCGGGCGCCGGCCCCCGTGTTCGGCCTCGCGCCCCGGGGATGGCCCGTGCCGCTGGCCGCCGCCCTCACCGTCCTCCTCACCTCGGCCGTGCTCCTGGGCGCGGCGTGGGCCCTGGGCGCGGCCACCCTGGACACCGGCGCGGTCGGGGGCGCCGCCTCGGCCCTGGCCGTGGCCCTGCCCCTGCTCCTGGCGGCCCAGATCCTGCCCGAGGAACTGGTCTTCCGCGGCTACGCGCAGCACCACCTGGGGCTGCGGTTCTCCCCGTGGGCGGCTCTCCTCGGCCAGGCCGCCCTGTACACGCTCTTCGCCGCCGCGGTCACCGGCTCGACGGCGCTCTCCGGCGAGGTGTTCCTCCTGGGCCTGTTCCTCGGGGCCCTGAGAACGACCGCCGGGGAGGTGTGGACGCCGCTGGCCGCGCGCACGGCGCTGACCGCCGTCGGCGTGCTCGCCGACGACCTCGGTCCGCTCCTGTCCTCCGCCGCGGGTCCGTGGCAGGCGGTGCTCTCCCTCGGCCCGGGCGTGGCCGCCTTCTGGGTCGTGTACACGTTGCGCGGGCGCACCAGCGGCCGGGCGGGCGACCCGTCACCCGACTCGGGCGGGCCGCGCCGCTCCCTGGCGCAGAAGGGGATCCTGTACGACGTCGGCTCCAGCTACCTGCCCGGCCAGCACTCCCGGTCGCGGTGGCGCCCGGAGGTGGTGGACCGGGAGATGCGGGTGATCCGAGAGGACCTGCACTGCACGGCGGTCACCGTCTTCGGCGAGGACGTCGTGCGGTTGGAGGAGGCCGCGCGCCTGGCGCTGGACCGGGGGTTGTACGTGTGGATCCAGCCCCGCCTGGTCGACGCCGCGCCGGGCGAGCTGACGGCCAACCTGGGCCGGGCGGCGGAGGCCGCCGAACGGCTGCGCCGCGACCACCCCGGACAGGTGGGCCTCAACGTGGGCTGCGAGATCAGCCTGTTCGCCGCCGGGGTGCTGCCCGGACGCGACCTGGACCGGCGCACGCGCGCGCTGGGGCTGCTCTTCCCCCTGCTGCCGTGGTTCGACCGCAGGCTCAACCGGCTGCTGCGCGAGCTGGCGGACACCGCGCGCGCGAGGTTCCACGGGCCGCTCACGTACGGCTCCGGGACCTGGGAGACCGTGGACTGGACGCCGTTCGACGTGGTCGGCGCGGACTACTACCTGGACGAACTCACCCGCCGCTCCTACCGGCGGGGGCTGCGTCGGCTGCGCGCCCACGGCAAACCGGTGGTCGTCACCGAGTTCGGCTGCTGCTCCTACGAGGGCGCCCGGGACAGGGGCGGCTCGGGCTCGGACATCCTGGACTGGAGCGACCTGGGGGACCGCAGGGTCAGGGGCGGGTACGTGCGCGACGAGCGGGTGCAGGCCGACCTCATCAGTGACCTGCTGGACGTGTTCGAGACCGAGGAGGTGCACGGGGCGTTCGTGTGCATGTTCATCGAGGGCGACTGCCGCTACTCCCCCGACCCCACCCGCGACCAGGACATGGCCAGTTTCGGGATCGTGCGCCCGCCGCCGCTGGAGTCGGGGCTGTCCCCCGACGACGGCCACTGGGAGCCCAAGCTGGCCTTCCACACCCTGGCCGCCCGCTACGCCGAGGAGGCGCCCGACCGCATGGGCTGAGCCGCAGCCGCCCACCGGGCGCTCCGGCCGCGCGCACGGCGGCGCGCGGCCCCGGCGCGGTGCCGGTCAGGCGATGCGGTCGCGCAGCTCGCGCTTGAGGATCTTGCCGGAGGCGTTGCGCGGCAGCTCGTCCACCACCCGTACCTCCTTGGGGGCCTTGAACGCCGCCAGGCGGGCGCGCACGTGCTTCACCAGGTCGTCGGGCAGGGTGTCGGGGTCGGCCTCCCCGGTGGGCACCACGAACGCGGTCACCGCCTCGATCCACCTCTCGTCGGGCGCGCCGACCACCGCGGCCTCGGCCACCCCGGGGTGGGTGTACAGGGCGTCCTCCACCTCGCGGGAGGCCACCAGCACGCCGCCCGTGTTGATGACGTCCTTGATCCGGTCCACCACCTCGATGTAGCCCTCGGCGTCGGCGCGCACCAGGTCGCCGGAGTGGAACCAGCCGTCCCGGAAGGCCTCCGCGGTCTCCTCGGGCTTGTCCCAGTAGCCCTGGCACAGCTGCGGCGACCGGTACACCACCTCGCCCAGCTCCCCGGGGGCGACGTCGCGGCCGCTGTCGTCCACCACCCTGAGTTCCACGAACAGGGCGGCTCGGCCCGCGGAGGCGGGGCGCGCGTCGTGCTCCTCCGGGCGCAGCACGGTGGCCAGCGGGCCGATCTCGCTCTGCCCAAAACAGTTGTAGAAGCCCAGTCCGGGCAGGGTGGAGCGCAGCCTCTCCAGCACCGGGCCGGGCATGACGGAGGCCCCGTAGTAGGCCTTGCGCAGGCTCGTCAGGTCGCGCCGGGCGAAGTCGGGGTGGCCCGCCATCGCCACCCACAGCGTGGGCGCGGCGAAGAAGGCCCGGTGTCCGGCCGTCTCGATCCGCTCCAGCAGGTCGGCGGGGTCGGGCGCCTCCACCAGGGTGTTGCGCGCCCCGACCGCCAGCCACGGCATGAGGAAGACGTGCATCTGCGCGCTGTGGTAGAGCGGCATGGCGTGCAGGGGCTCGTCGTCGGCGGACAGGTCCAGGCCCACCACGCAGGACAGGTACTCGTGGACGAGCGCCCGGTGGGTCATCATCGCGCCCTTGGGGCGGGAGGTGGTGCCGGAGGTGTACAGCAGCTGCACCAGGTCGGTGTCGCGGACCCCGGCGTCCAGTTCGGGCACCGGCCCCTCCAGGCTGTCGGCGAGCAGAGAACCGGGGCCCTCGCGCAGCTCCAGCACCTGTTCCACGCCGGTCCCGTCGCGCAGCGCGTCCACGGCCGGGCGCAGGGCGGGGTCGGTCAGGACGATGGTGCTGCCCGACTGCTCCAGCAGGTAGGCCAGCTCCTCCCCCTGGAGGGCGAAGTTGACCGGCACGTGGACCAGCCCCGCCCGGGCGCAGGCCAGGAACCCGATGAGGTAGGCGTCGGAGTTCCTGCCGTAGGCCGCGACCCGGTCGCCCAGGACGGCGCCGAGGCCGAGCAGGCGTGCGGCGGCGCGGGTGACCGCGGCGTCCAGGTCGGCGTAGGTCCAGGAGCGCCCGCCGAAGACCAGCGCGGTACGCCCGGGGGTGCGCGCCGCGCTGCGCCGGAGGATGCCGTCCACGGTGCTGGATGTCGTCGAACCGGTCATGTCCCGCCTCTCGCCCGTCGGTACGGCCCCTGGGGCCGTCGGCAGGACCCATCCTGTGGCGCACGGGCCGCACTGGCAACACCCGGCGGAAGAGCCGGGCCCTCGGAGGGCGCCCGCACCCCCTCGCGGTCCGGCAGCGCGTTCCCCTCTTGCCCTGTCCGGAGACCGCGTTCTCCCGCTCCGCACGGCCGCGTCCGACATCCGCCACGGCGGGCGGGCCCCGCCGCGCCCGCGCGATCCCGCCCGCCGGAGCGGGTCAGCTCTTGAGGAACTCCAGCAGGTCCTGGTTGAACCTCTCCTTGTCTCCCGGTACGAGGGCGATGCCGTGGGAGCCGCCCTCGTAGACCTTCAGGGTGGCGTCCGGGATGATCCGCGCCGACTTGCGGCCGGTGGCGTCGATGGGCACGACCTGGTCGTCGTCGCCGTGCACCACCAGGGTCGGGACGTCGAAACGGCGCAGGTCCTCGGTGAAGTCGGTGTAGCCGAAGGCGTCCACGCAGCGCACACCGGCCTCGACGGCCTGGTGCATGGCCATGAACCAGAAGGCGTCCTTGTTGCCCTGGGTGACCTTGTTGCCGGGGCGGTTGGCGCCGAAGAAGCCCTCCGCGGTCTCCCTCCAGAACTGCGAGCGCTCCCTGAGGATGCCGTCCTTGATCCCGGTGAGGACCTCCTCGGGCACTCCCTCGGGGTTGGTGTCGGACCTGACCATGATCGGCGGGACCGCGGACAGCAGGACGGCCTGGCGCACGCGCCGGGTACCGTGGCGCCCGATGTAGCGGGCGAGCTCGCCGCCGCCCATGGAGTGGGCCACCAGCGTGACGTCCTGGAGGTCCAGGTGGTTCATGAGGTCGTTGAGGTCGTCGGCGAAGGTGTCGAAGTCGTAGCCGCTCCAGGGCTGGCCGGATCGGCCGTGGCCGCGGCGGTCGTGGGCGAGGCCGCGGAAGCCGTTGTCGGCCACCCACTTCACCTGGTCCTCCCACGCGTCGGCGTTGAGCGGCCAGCCGTGGATGAACACGACCGGTCGGCCGCTCCCCCAGTCCTTGTAGAAGATCTCGACGCCGTCGCGGGTGGTCACGTAAGCCATGGGAACCGTTTCCTCCTCCTCGTGCGGACGGGGTGTCACCCCGGGGCGCACCGTGCTCGCACCCTGGGCGGGGCGCACGGGCCACGACCCGATTGCCCTTACCTCCGAGCTGCGAAAACCGGGATTCCACAAACATGGAGCAGGCTTTACGAGAGTGCCGCGGTGCCGGGGACTCGACCCTCCCGCCGCGGGGGGGACGGGGCGGTGCGCGCACGCGGCCGCGCCCTTGCCAGGCGAGATCCCATGGCCCTACGTTGTCCGTTGTCGTGCAACCACCGGGCGGGAGCATCATGAGGATTCTTGTCGTGGGAGCCGGAGCGGTCGGCGGCTACTTCGGAGCGCACCTGGTCCGGGCGGGCCGGGACGTGGACTTCCTCGTCCGCCCCGCACGCGCCGCGCTCCTTCGCGAACACGGTCTGCGCGTGCGCGACGTGCGAGGACGCGTGGAGGCGGCGCCGGTCCGCGCGGTCACCGCCGACCAGGTGGGCCCCGACTACGACCTGGTGATCGTGGCCGTCAAGTCGTACGGGTTCGACGACGCCCTCAAGGACCTGTCCCCCGCCGTGGGCCCGCGGACCGCGGTGCTGCCCTTCCTCAACGGCATGCGCCACATCGACGCCCTGGTCGAGCGCTTCGGCGCCGACCGGGTCTACGGCGGCGTGGCCATGGTGATGACGCGCCTGGGCGAACAGGGGGAGATCGTCCAGGTCGGCACCATGGGCCAGCTGCTCTACGGGCCGCTGGGCGAGCACCCCGTCGTCGCACCGCAGGACGTGCACGCCGCACTGGACACCGGGGACCACACCGCCACCTCCGCCGCCGACATCCGCCAGGAACTGTGGGACAAGTGGGTGTTCCTGGCGACCCTGGGAGCGTGCACCTGTCTGATGCGCGGCCCCATCGGCCGCGTCAACAGCGCGCCCGGCGGCCAGGAGTTCACCGCGGCGGTGTTCGCCGAGGCCATCGCCGTGGCCACCGCCTCCGGCCACCCGCCGGGCGAGGCGGCCCGGGAGAGGGCCGACGCGATCATCGCCAACACCACGTCCTCGACCACGACCTCCATGTACTGGGACCTGACCCACGGCAACCCGGTGGAGGCCGACCACATCATCGGCGACCTGGTCTCCCGGGGCCGGGAGCTCGGCGTGCCCACACCGCTGTTCTCACTGGCGTACACGCACCTGAGCGTCTACGAGCGGGAGCGCGCCTAGCCCCTGGCGGTGCGGCTTCCCCGCGGCCGGACCCCCGGGAGAGCCCTCCCCCGGCTACGGCGTCAGCCGCGCCGTGGTCGCCTGCGACCTGGACGGCGACGGCACCGACGAGCTGGCGGTCAGCACGGCCGGCCGTCGCGTGGACCTCCCGCGCCTCGCCGGGGGCGGCATCGAGGAGGACGGCACGGACCCGCTGGTCCGCCGGGGGCCGGAACCCGGTCCCGCGGGCGCCGGGGAACCGCGGGAGCGGGTGGCCTCCCTGGCCCTCCCGAGGCGACAGCGCCGCGTTCCAGGGGGTTCCCGGGCCCGGAGCCAGTGCACGCAAGCCGACGCGAAGCGGAACCGAAGCCGGATCGAAGCGGCCCGTGCCACAGTCCTTCCCGGCGTCCGCACGGAGCGGACGCCGGTACACAGGACGGAAAGCTCCCCCATGTTCAAGAAGTTCCGGGCCGTCGCCCTGCTCACGGCGGCGCTGGCCACCGGCTCGCTGGCACTGGCCTCACCCGCGTCGGCGGCGGCTCCCCTGGCGGAGTACAACGGTGTCTGCGGCAGCGGCTACGGCGTGGTCAACTACGCCAACATCGGCTCCAAGGGCACGGTCTTCCTCACCTACAACAACTCCAACGGCTACAACTGCGCGGTGACGGTCCGGGCCAACCCGGGCGCGGCCGTGGAGATGACGGTCGGCCTCAAGCGCACCAGCGACCCCGCCAGCGCGGCCGAGGTGGACAGCGGCCAGTACACGACCTACGCCGGTCCGGTCTACCGCAGCGCGGCCGGTTCGTGCGTGGACTGGTTCGGCAACATCAGCGGCACCAACGTGAACCGCAACGGGACCAACTGCGGCTGACCCCCCGCGCGCCGCGACGGGCGGCGCGCCGACGCACGACTGGGAGCACCATGCGCAACCTCCTGAAGAAGGCCGCCACCCTCGCCGCGGCCGGCGGGATCGCCGCGGCGGGTCTGGCGGCCACCGCCGTTCCCGCCTCCGCCGCCTCCTACAACGGGGCGTGCGGGTCCGGATACGGGGTCGTCAACAAGGTCGAGTTCCCCGACAACCGCGGAACCACCTTCCTGACCTACAACAACTCCAACGGCTACAACTGCGTGGTCACAGTACGCACGAACCCGGGCGGGGCCGCGCCGATGGAGGCGTTCATCCGGGTCAACGGCACCTCGTCCTGGAAGCGGGACAGCGGCGACTACACGACCTACGCCGGTCCCGTCTACCTGTCGGCGGCGGGCCGGTGCGTCGACTGGGGCGGCACGATCGGCACGATCACGGAGACCGTCTTCCGCACCAACTGCGGCTGACCCCGCCCCGCTCCCTTCTTCCACACACCCCCGAACCATGATCGGACATGACATGAAGAAGCTCGCGCAGAGGGCCGCGGCCGTCGTCGCGGCCGCCGGTATCGGTCTGGGCGGTCTGCTCGTCAGCGCCTCGCCCGCCGCCGCGGCCACCTACGGCGGCGAGTGCGGCTCCGGGTACGGCGTCGTCAACCAGGACAGCATCGGCTCCAAGGGCACGGTCTTCCTGACCTACAACAGCTCCAACGGCTACAACTGCGTCGTGGCCAAGCGCAACAGTCCCGGCTCGGCCGTGCTCATCGAGGCAGGACTGTCGATCAGTCCGGCCGGAAACCACTGGGACGTCTTCGACGGCGGCTACTACACCACCTACGCCGGTCCGATCTACCTGAACGCCGCCGGCAGGTGCGTGGACTGGATGGGGCGCATCACCGGCACTGAGGGCGGCAAGCGCGGCACCAACTGCGGCTGACCGGACCGTTCACGGGCGGCCCCGGCCGGTTCTCGCCGGGGCCGCCCGGCCATGCCCTCCTTCACATCGTTTGTGGCCATTAGCGACACAAGTCCTGCAACGACCGAAACCCAAAGCCCCAGGCCACCTCAGAGCCGCCCCGGACACTCTCCGCGCTCCCCCTCACGCGGGTGGACGGTGCGCCGCCGAGTGCCGTATGCTCCGCGACGTTGCGCAGCGGAGCGTTCATCGTGCGTCAGGGAGTTCATGAGTGGAGACCGATCTGTCAGGGATTCGGTATCGCATGCTCGGTTCTGTCGAAGTTCACTCCGAAGGACGTCCGGTCAGCACGGGAGGGCCCAAAAGGCGTACGGTCCTGGCCGCACTCCTCCTGCGACCCGGCACCGTGGTCTCCGACAACCGGCTCATCGACCTGGTCTGGGGCGAACACCCTCCGCGCAGCGCACGGTCCCAACTCCAGGCGCACGTGCACGGACTCCGCAAGGTCCTGGGCGCGGACACGATCGTCCGGAGCACCTGCGGCTACCGGACGACCGTGGCGGCCGAGGCCACGGACAGCGGCGTGTTCGAGCGGCTGCTGGTGCGCGCGCACTCCGAGCGCGCCGCCCACCGCCCCTCCGACGCGGTCCGGACCCTGCGCACCGCGCTGTCGCTGTGGACGGGCCCGGCGCTGGGCGGCGTCACACCGGCGCTCGCCGCCCACGCGCGCCCGGCTCTGGAGGAGAGGCGGCTGCACGCCCTGGTGGAGCTGCACGGCGCCGAGATCGACCTCGGCCGCGGAGCCGCCGCCGTCCCCGAACTGCTCTCGCTGTGCGCGGAGCACCCGACCCACGAACGCTTCGCGGGGCTGCTGATGTCGGCCCTGCACGCCTGCGGACGCACCGGGGAGGCGCTGGAGGTCTACGCGACGCTGCGCGAGAGGCTGGCCGACGAGCTGGGCACCGGCCCCGGCGCCCGGCTCCGGCAGCTGCACCTGGACCTGCTCACGGCCGAGCCGGACGGCGGGAGCACGCGCGGCGGCGCGCCCGTCGTCCACCGGGTCCGCCCCGCCGAACTGCCCTACGGCGTCGGTGAGTTCGTCGGCCGCTCGGCGGAGCTGTCCGTGCTCGACCAGGCGCTGGACGACGACCGGGGGGCCGACCGCTGGCCCGCGGTGTTCCTGCTCACCGGGGTCTCCGGCGTCGGCAAGACCGCGCTGGCCCTGCACTGGAGCCACGCCGTCCGGGAACGCTTCCACGACGGCCAGCTCTACGTGGACCTGCGCGGTTCCGCCTCCGGAGAGGAGCCCATCCGGGCCGAGGACGCGCTGCGCCAGCTGCTGCGCGGCCTGGGCGCGGACCCCGGCGGCCTGCCGGCCGGCGCCGACGAGCTCGCCAAGCTCTTCCGGTCGGTGACGGCCGACCAGCGTCTGCTGTTCCTGTTCGACGACGCCGCCTCGGTCGAGCAGCTCGCTCCCCTGCTGCCCACCGGCCGGGGCAGCGTCGTGCTCATCACCAGTCGGCACCCGTTGACGGGGCTGGTCGCGCTGTTCGGCGCCCGACCTTTGCCGCTCGACGTGCTGTCGGAGGAGTCCTCGGTCGAGTTGTTCCTGTCCGTGGCCGGGATGTGGGCCCGGGCCGCGGAGCTGGCGCTGGTCACCCGGATCGCCGACCGCTGCGGGCGGCTGCCGCTGACTCTGAGGCTGGCCGCGGCCGCCCTCGCCGCCGGGACCTCCGCGGTCGACCTGCCCTGGCCCGAGGTCGTGGCCGACCCCGTTCCGCGGCCGTCCGCCGGGCCGCCGCTGACCCTGGCCCCCTCGGACACGGACTCCGGCTGAGAGGCGGCGGCTCCGGCGGCTCGCTGGGCCCGTCCTCCCCGCGGCGGGGAGGACGGGGAGCGGGTCAGAGCAGAGCGCGCAGGGTCTCGCCGACCGGGGTGGTCGGTCGGCCGATGAGGCGGGACAGCTCTCCGGTGGTGGCGGACAGTTCGCCGTCGCGCGTGTTGGTGTCCAGCGCGGCCACGAAGCGCGCGGTGCCCTCGTCCAGTCCGGCTCCGGTCAGGGCCGCCACGTGCTCCTCGGTGGTCAGGTCGCGGTAGACGACCTCGCGGCCGAGCAGTCCGCCCAGGGTCGCGGCGAGGTCGTCGTAGGTCCACGCGGTGTCGCCGGAGAGCTCGTACACGGCGCCCGCGTGCGCCGCCGGGTCGCGCAGCACGGCGGAGGCGGCCTCGGCCAGGTCCCGGCGCGAGGCGCTGGCGGTGCGGCCCCGGCCCGCGCTGCCGACGAAGGCGCCGGTGGCGCGGGCCTGGTCCAGCTGCTGCGCGAAGTTCTCGTTGTACCAGCCGTTGCGCAGGATCGTGTACGCCAGCCCGGAGGCGGTGACGAGCTCCTCGGTGGCCTTGTGCTCGGGAGCCAGGACCAGCGTGGTGTCGGTGGCCCTGGGCGCGCTGGTGTAGACGATGTGCCCGACCCCGGCCTCCACGGCGGCCCCGATCACGGCGCCGTGCTGGCGCACCCGCTCACCGATCGCGGTGCCCGAGACCAGCAGGAGGGTGTCGGCTCCCTTGAGGGCCTCCCCCAGCGAGGCGGGCTCGTCGTAGTCCGCGTGGACGGTGTGCACGCCCCGTCCGGCGAGGTCGGCCAGCCGGGCGGTGTCGCGCGCGGTGGCGGTGATCCGCTCCGCCGGAACGCCCCGGTCGAGGAGGTCCTCGACGACGAGGCGGCCGAGGTGGCCGGTGGCACCGGTGATGACGACGGACATGGGTGCTTCCCTTCGTTGCGGCCGGGCGTTCCGGCCGTCCAGGCGTCCCAACCCTCCCGCTCACCGGCACATTCCAAAAGTCGGGTACCCACCTTTTGGTAAGTTGGCTTCCATGAGCGTGCCGTCCGGTTCCCCGCCCCCTCCGCGCGGGCAGGTCCTGTCCGCCGACTGCCCCTCCCGGCGGCTGCTGGCCGGTATCACCAGCAAGTGGGGGGTCCTCGTCCTGGTCTCCCTGTCGCACGGGCCGCTGCGCTGGAGCGAGCTGCTGCGCGCGATCGGCGGGATCAGCGAGAAGATGCTCGCCCAGACCCTGCGCGCCTTCGAGGCCGACGGCCTGGTGCTGCGCGAGGCCAGGCCGGTGGTGCCGCCTCACGTGGAGTACCGCCTCACCGGGGACGGCCGCGAGGTCACCGACCTGCTGCTGCCGATGGTGGAGTGGGTGCAGGACCACGTCGGTGACGGGCGGGCCCCGTCCGCCGGACGGGACGGGGACGACGGACGCGGCCCCGCCCGGGCCGAGGACCCCGCGAGACCGCGTCCGCGCTAGCGCCCCGCTCGTGTCCGGCCCCGTCCCGTCCGCGGTAGCGCCCGTCCCCGGCGGGGTCCCGCTGGAGCGCTCGTCCGCCCCGGGCCCCGGTTCAGCGCTGGGCGGCGGGTCGGACGATGATCTCGTTGACGTCCACGTCCGCGGGCTGGTCGAGGGCGAACGCGATCGCCCGGGCGATCGCGTCGGCGGGCAGCGCGTTCCGGCGGTAGGTGCGCATCGCCTCCCGCGCTCCCGGGTCGGTGATGTGGTCCGCCAGCTCGCTCTCGACCACGCCCGGGGAGACCGTGGTCACCCTGATGCCCGGGTCGAGTTCGAGCCGCAGCCCCTCGGTGATGGCCCACGCGGCGAACTTGGTCCCCGAGTACACCGCCGAGGTGGGCACGACCTCGTGCGCGCCGATCGAGGCGACGGTCACGAAGTGCCCCGAGCCCTGGCGCTGGAAGTGCGGAAGCGCCGCGGCCACACCGTGCAGCAGCCCCTTGACGTTGACGTCGACCATCCGGTGCCACTCCTGCACCAGCAGCGCGTCCATCCGGGACAGCGGCATGACCCCGGCGTTGTTGACGAGGGCGTCCACGCGCCCCCGCTCGCGCACGGTGGCGTCGAGCACCTCCCGCACGCTGTCGGGGTCGGTGACGTCGAGGCCGCGGTGCTCGGCGCTGCCTCCGGAGTCGCGGATCTGCTGGACGAGTGAGCGCAGGCGCTCCTCACGCCTGGCCCCGAGCACCACGTGGTGCCCCTCGGCGGCCAGGCGCAGCGCCGCGGCCTCGCCGATCCCGCTGCTGGCCCCCGTCACCACGATCACCTTGCGGGCCGCCTCCCGCGTCTGGTCGCTCATGCTCCTCGCCTGGTCGTTCATGGCCGTCCTCTCCCTGGGTTGACCGGACGCGTCCCAGTCTGGGCGGGTCACCGCGGGCCGGGAAGACCGCGCCGTTCCCGGGTGGAGCGCACCCAGGAACACCGGGCCGCCAAGCCCTACCCTGGTCGCATGGACTCCCCTTCGCTCGGCGACTACCTCCGGAGCGCACGCGCGCGGCTCACACCGCGCGCGGTGGGCCTGCCCGTCCACGGACACCGCCGCGTCGCCGGACTGCGGCGCGAGGAGGTGGCGCTGCTGGCCGGAATGAGCGCCGACTACTACACACGGCTGGAACAGGGCCGCGAGACCCACCCCTCACCACAGATCCTGGACGCGCTCGGACAGGCCCTGCACCTGGACGGCGACGGCCGGCTGCACCTGTACCGGCTCGCCGGACTGGTTCCGAGGCCGGAGGCGCCCGCCCCCGCCGAGCGCGCCGACCCCTCTCTGCTCGGCCTCATGGACGCCTGGCACGACACCCCGGCGCTGGTCCTGGGCCGCGCCTACGACGTGCTGGCCTGCAACCCCCTGGCCGAACAGCTCTTCCGGGGCTTCCCCTTCTCGCGGAACCTGGTGAGGACGGTGTTCCTGGACCCCGCCTCCCGCGCGTTCTACCCCGACTGGCAGGCCGTCGCCGCGAACACGGTGGACGGCCTGCGCCTGGCCGAGGGCGCCTGGCCCGACCATCCCCGCGTCCGCGAGGTCGTCGGGGAGATGCAGGAGCAGAGCCCCGACTTCGCCCGGCTGTGGCGGCGCAACGGCGTGCGGGGCAAGAGGCTGGAGACCAAGCGCTTCGCCCACCCGGAGGTGGGCCCGCTGGAGCTGAGCCTGCACGCCTTCGACGTGCGGTCGGCACCGGGCCAGGAGCTGGTGGTCTACCACGCCGAGCCGGGTTCGGCCAGCGCGCAGGCGCTGTCCCTGCTGGGCACGCTGGCGGCCGAGGCGGCGCGGCCCCGGAGGCCGTAGCCGGGAGGGGCGGCCGTCCGTTCACGCGGAAGGCGTGGAACCGGCGAGGGGCGCCGGGGAGCCGGTCCGCGAAGACCGGTTCCCCGACGCCCCTTCTTGCGTGTCCGCGGCCCTCGCGGACCCCGCGACCCCTAGTGGGCCGGGGTGGGGGCGCCGCCCTCCGGGGCGGCGGCCTGCGAGCGCCGCACGAGGAAGGTCAGCGCGAAGGCCACGACGGAGACCACCGCGCCGACCAGGAAGGCCGCGTGGACGCCGCCCGCCTGGGCGTTGACCTCGGTGAGCCCGTCGGTGAGCAGGCCCGCCGACGTGGCGGACATGATAGCGATGAAGATCGCCGTACCGGCGGCGCCCGCGACCTGCTGCACGGTGCCGACCACGGCGCTGCCGTGCGAGTACAGCTCGGGCCGCAGCGACCCCAGCGCGCCGGTGAGCAGCGGGGTGAACATGAAGCCGAGGCCGATGCTGAGCGTCACGTGGGCGGCGATGACGAAGCCGACCGGCGTCTGGGCGTCGAGCAGGGTCATGCCCCACAGCACCAGGGACACCAGCGCCGAGCCCGGGATGACCAGGGGGCGCGGGCCGACGCGGTCGTAGAGGCGGCCCACCACCGGGGCGAGCAGACCCATGACCAGGCCGCCGGGCAGCAGGGACAGGCCGGTGACGAGCGTGTCGTGGCCCAGGACGTTCTGCATGTAGACCGGCAGCAGGATGAGGGTGCCGAACAGGGCCATGAAGCTGATCACGACCAGGCCGATCGAGACGCAGAACTGCTTGGAGCGGAACACCCGCAGGTCCAGCAGGGCGCGGTCGCGGCGCTGGAGGCGCAGCTGGCGCCACACGAACAGCACCAGCGCGACGGCGCCGACCCCGATCGAGGCGAAGGGCGGGACCACGGCGGTGGCCTCGCCCTCGCCCAGGCCGGAGAAGCCGTAGACGAGCCCGCCGAAGGCCAGCGCCGACACCAGGAGCGAGAGGACGTCGATGCTGGCGGCGCGCGGCTCGGTGACGTTGCGGATGAAGAGGGCGCCCAGGACCAGGCCCAGGATCGCGATGGGCAGGACCAGTCCGAACATCCACCGCCAGTCGAGCACGCTGAGGATGAGGCCCGCCAGGGTCGGGCCGACGGCGGGCGCGACCGACATGACGATGGAGATGTTGCCCATCGTGCGGCCGCGGCGGTCCGACGGGACCAGGTTCAGCACGGTGGTCATGAGCAGCGGCATCATGATCGCCGTTCCCGCCGCCTGGACCACGCGGCCCACGAGCAGGAAACCGAAGCCGGGGGCGAGGAAGCACAGCAGCGTGCCGACGCTGAACAGCGTCATCGCGGTGATGAACACCTGGCGCACGTGGAAGCGCTGGAGCAGGAACCCGGTGGCAGGGATCACCACGGCCATCACGAGCATGAAGGCCGAGGTCAGCCACTGTCCGGTGGAGACGGAGATGCCGAGGTCCCGGTTGAGCGCGGGCAGCGCCACGCCCATGATCGTCTCGTTCAGGATCACCACGAACGCCGAGACCAGGAGCAGCGGGATGATCAGGCGCCCCGCCCGCGCGCTCTTGTCGTCTTGGGGTGGGGCCGAAGCGGTCTCGGCCGTGGATGGAGTGGGCTGCCCGGTCACAGATGTCCTCAGATTGTGGTGTTCGAAAGGGTTCGTCCGGAGGGTTCGCGGAACCTCCCCAGAGGTAACCCAACGCTCCAAACTATCCGCCCGTTCCCGGAACAGCGGTGTGTTCTGGACCATAACCACGCCATCCGCGCAGCAAACCCGCCGCGGCGGCCCCGTGCCGGTCCCGGGTGCGCGGCGGGTGGAGTGTGACCGGTGCAGATGCCGGATTCGACCCGACCGTAAACGGAGTGTGACCGGAGCGGTCGCCGGGTCCGGTCCGACGCGGGGGAGGAAGGGGACCGCAGCGGACGCCGTGACCGGCCGGGCGTCACGCGGACCGCGACCGGGGCGGCCGCCCCTCAGCCGCGGTCGGAGCCGTCCGCGGGCAGCCCCCGGCAGGCGGTGCGCGCCAGGGCCAGGGCGCAGGCGTCCTCCACCACGCCGCCGATCCAGGCCGGGCGGCCCGTACCGCTCCAGTACCGCCGCCACCCCACCCCCGCCAGGGTGCCGACCGGCGCGGCCGCGGCGGCGAGGACGGCGGCCAAGGCGGGCGAGGTACCCGCTCCCCGGGCCAGGAGGGCGCCGCCGGTGCCCGCGCTCACCACCCTGGCCGTCAGGCTCGGCGCGGCGGTGCGGCTGGGGATGCCGGGGAGCTTGTCCCCGGAGAACTCCCCGAGCGCGGCCAGCGCCATGAGCGCGCGCTTGCCCTTCCCGGCGGAGTGCCACAGCGGCGCGCCCCCGAGCGTGCTCCGCGAGCCCGCGGCCAGTCCCAGCAGCAGCGCGCGGGCCGCGCCCGATGATGCGCCCATGGTCGGTGCCCCCTCGTTCTTCGGCCGCCGCACGCGGCCGGGTGCTATCCCGGCTATCCCGTTCGGCCCCCGTGAAACCTCGCGGGCGCGGGGGCCGCGCCCGCTCGCGGCCGCCGGAACCGCCGGACCGGCCGGGCCCGCGGGGGTGACCTCGGACGACGGCCGCACGGACGCGTGCGCCTCCCCGGCGAGGCCGTTCGGCCCTCGACCAGAAATGTTGACGGTGTGGCGTGAGGGGTTTTCGCTCCGACGGCCTTCCGGTCCCCAACGGTGGTTTCGGCGCGCAGTCAGCCCCTGGCCGACCGGACCGTCCCGCGGGGCCAGGCCGGGGAGAACTAGGGTGTGGGCATGCCCCTCCCCTCCCCCGCCCCCGACCCCGACGACGCCCTCCTCGGCTCACTCGTGCGCGCGGCGTTCGGCGACGGCGCCCGCGTGCGCGAACGCGCGGTGCTCACCGGCGGCACCTACAACTCCGTGCACCGCGTGGTCCTGGCCGACGGCCGCCGGTCGGTGCTCAAGCTCGCGCCCCCTTCGGACCGGCCCCGGCTCACCTATGAGCACGGCATCGCGGCCACCGAGGCCCTGGTCCACGAGCGGGCGCGTCCCGTGTGCGGCCCGCTCGTGCCCGAGGTGCTGCACCTGGGCACCGTTCCCGGGGATCCGGGCCGCGCGTACCTGTTCCTCAGCCACCTGCCCGGGGTCCCCCTGGACGGGGTCCGCGCCGACCTGGGGCCGGAGCGGACCGCCGGGGTGCGCCGGGAGCTGGGGCGGGCCGTGGCGGCGCTGCACACCGTCACCGGCGACGGGTTCGGCTACCCGGGGCGGGAGGCGCTGAGCGCGCCCACCTGGCCGGAGGCCTTCGGCGCGATGGCGGAGGCGGTGGTGGCCGACGCCGACCGGTTCTCGGTCGCGCTGCCCGGCGGCGGCGCGCGGATCCTGCGGCTGGTCTCGGCCAACCTCGTGCACCTGGCCCCGGTGCGAACCCCCGTGCTCACCCACTTCGACCTGTGGGACGGCAACGTCCTGCTCACCGGGACCGGCGGCGACGGGGGCGCGCCCCGCCTCAGCGGGATCGTCGACGCCGAGCGCGCCTTCTGGGGCGACCCGGCGGCCGAACTGGTGTCCCTGGCGCTCTTCGGCGACGTCCGCGACGACACCGCGCTCCTGGCGGGCTACCGCGAGGCCGGGGGCCGCGTCGACTTCTCCCCCGGGCTGCTGCGCAGGCTCGCGCTGTACCGGGTCTACCTGTACCTGATCATGTTCACCGAACCCACCCCGCGCGGGCACGCGCCGGACGGGGCGGCCCGGACCAGGGCGTTCCTGGCCGGGCACCTGGAGGCCGACCTGGCCCGGCTGGCCGGGCCGCTGGACTGAACCCGGCGCACCGGACCGGCCCGACGCGCGAAAGCGGCGCCCGGCCCGGCGGACGGGCGCCGCCGCCCCGGACCGAGGGCCCGGCCCCGCGAGCGGTCAGTGGGCCCCGGGCGCCTGCGGCTCCCCGAGCCCGGCCTCGCGGCGGGCGCGGCGGCCCACCGCCTCCACCGCGCGCAGGGCGTCGCGCACGTCCCGGGCCGAGGGCGTGAACGCCAGGTTGTGGATGGTCTCCTCCGGCGCGGTCGCCGCGGCCACGACCCGGTCGAGCACCTCGTCGTCCGCGTCGCCCAGCCCCGCCTCGGTCAGGGTGGTCGGCAGGCCCACGCGGGCCGTGAACCGCGCGAAGTCGTCCACCTCCGAGGCCGGGGCGCCCTCCAGCACCAGCTGGGTGAGCGAGCCGATGTTGACCTTCTCCCCGTGGGCGAGGTGGTGCGTCTCGTCCACCGCCGTCAGCCCGTCGTGCACCGCGTGCGCGGCGGCCAGCCCGCCGGACTCGAAGCCCAGGCCGGACAGCAGCGTGGTGGCCTCCACCACGGCCTCCACGTCCGGGGTCACCAGGCCGCGGTCCACCGCCTCCAGCGCGGGCAGGGACGACTCCCACAGGATGTCCCAGGACAGGCGCGCCAGGGTCGTGCCCGCCCGGGTCGGCAGGCCCTCCACCATGTTCGTGCTGTGCGCCCGCTCCACCGCGCGCGCCTCGATCCAGGTGGCGAGGGCGTCCCCGACCCCGGCGGCCAGGAACCGGGTGGGCGCCTCGGCCACGAACTGCGTGTCGACCACCACAAGCGCCGGGTTGCGGTCGTAGAAGCGGTAGGACTCGAACGCCCCGGACTCGGTGTAGACCACCGACAGCGCCGACGTGGGCGCGTCGGTCGAGGCCACCGTGGCCGCGCTGACCCACGGGATTCCCGCGTTGTCCCCCGCGGCCTTGGCGGTGTCGATCGCGGCTCCGCCGCCCAGGCCGATGACCACGTCGTGGCCCCCGTCCCGGATCGTCCCGGAGACGCGTTCGGCCTCGGCCCTGGTCGGAACGCCGCCGAAGTCCTCGAAGACCAGGGGCAGGTCCGCCTCGCGGAAGGAGGCGGTGAGGACCTCCTCGGTCAGTCCGCGGACGACGTCGTCGACCAGGACGAGCGGGCGGGAGCCGTGGTCGGAGACGAGCGGGCCCAGCCGGGCCAGGGCGCCCCGGCCCTGGACGTAGCGCCCCGGCGAGGCGAAGACGCGCGGCCGGGTTCCTCGGGTGTGCTCTGCCATGGGGTGGAACCTCCTCCTCGGTGGATTGCCCTCCCCCTCCCGCTGGCCGCACACCCACCTGCCCAAACGTGCTGTGGCGAGGCATGGGCCACTCTTGGGCGCGAGGAGGGGCGCGTACGCGTTCCTCCCGCCCGCCGCACACGACGACGGGACCGCCCCCGAGGAGGCGGTCCCGTCGTGTGTCCGGACGGGGTCAGCGCGGCAGGCGCTCGGCCAGCCAGGCCTCGACCTCGGCGGAGGAGCGCGGCAGACCGGCCGACATGACCGTGCGGCCCTCCTCGGTGACCAGCACGTCGTCCTCGATGCGCACGCCGATGCCGCGCAGCTCCTCGGGGACGGTCAGGTCGTCGGGCTGGAAGTACAGGCCCGGCTCGACGGTGAGCACCATGCCCGGCTCCAGGTCGCCGTACAGGTGGACCTCCTGGCGCGAGACCGCGCAGTCGTGCACGTCCATGCCCAGCATGTGGCCGGTGCCGTGCAGGGTGTAACGGCGCTGCAGACCCAGCTCCAGGACGCGCTCGACCGGGCCCTCAAGCAGGCCCCACTCGACGAGGCCCTCGGCGAGCACCCGCTGGGAGGCCTCGTGGAAGGCCACGAACGGCCTGCCGGGGGCGACGGCGGCGATACCGGCCTCCTGGGCGGCGTACACCAGGTCGTAGACGCGGCGCTGCACGTCGGTGAAGGTGCCCGACACCGGCATGGTGCGGGTGACGTCGGCGGTGTACAGCGTGGTGGTCTCCACGCCCGCGTCCAGCAGCAGCAGGTCGCCCTCGCGCACCGGGCCGTCGTTGCGGGTCCAGTGCAGGGTGGTGGCGTTGGCGCCGGAGGCCGCGATGGTGCCGTAGCCGACGTCGTTGCCCTCCACCCGGGCGCGGAGGAAGAACGTGCCCTCGATGAACCGCTCGGAGGTGTCCTTGGCCTGCGGCAGCGCCTTGACGACGTCGCCGAAGCCGCGCACGGTGGCGTCCACGGCCAGCTGGAGCTGGGCGATCTCCCACTCGTCCTTGACCAGGCGGTGGTCGGCCAGCGTGACGGAGAGGTCCTCGTCGAGCTGGGCGTACTTGGCCCGGGCCTCCTCGTCGGCGTCGGCGCGCAGCCCGTCGACGATCGCGTCGAGCTCGGCGTCGTGGCCTCGCACGATGCGGGTGGTCGCGCCGCCCGCGCGCAGCACGCCGGACAGCGTGGTCACGTCGGCGGTGGCCACGCCCAGCAGGTCGGCGGCCTCGGAGAGGCTGTTGCGGCGGCCGGTCCACAGCTCGCCGTAGCCGCCCAGCCAGAACTCGCCGTTGTCGCGGTTGGAGCGGGGCTTGAGGTAGAGGACCACGTCGTGCCCGCCCTCGGCGCGGGGCGTGAACACCAGGCAGCCGCCGTCGGAGGTGTCGCCGGTGAGGTAGGCGTAATCGGTGGCCGCCCGGAACGGGTACTCGGTGTCGTTGGAGCGGGTGAGCAGCTGCCCGGCCGGGACGACCAGGCGGTCACCGGGGAAGGCCGCGCTGAGCGCGGCGCGGCGGCGGGCGGTGTGCCCGGCCTGCTCGACGGGCTCCAGGTCGCGACGCTCGGTGTCGGCCCACCCGGTGGTCATCCACGCGGCGAGCTCGTCGGAGACCGACTGCGCCTGCCCGTTCTTGCGGGGACTGAACACGGGGGCGTTCGTCTCGTCCTGGGGGCGCTGCTGCTCGCTCACGTCGTGCGTCTCCTCGCGGGTCGGGCGTCGTGGCCGCTTGTGGCGGCCCTGGGCACCCATCGTACGGGGAGGCCCCGGGGTGCGGCCGTCGCGCGGACATACCGGAAGCCATAACGCGTCCGGCCCCTCCGGCGGCGGCGCGGCGGGCCGCGCCGGAGCCCGCCGGGGACGGCCGCACCCCCGGGCGCCGCCCTCCGGGGAGGCCTCTCCGGTCACCGGGCGCCCGCCTCCTCACACGAGGTCGTGGGCGAAGGGGATGGCCGTGCGGTGGGGCAGCTCGTCGATGTCGGCCGGATCGACCGGCCGGTAGCCGATCCGCGTGTAGAAGGCGACCGCCTCGGGCTGGGCGGGACCGGTGAACAGCAGGACCCGGGTGTAGCCGAGGTCGCGGGCGGCCTCCTCCAGGGCGGTCATCACCCGGCTGGCCAGTCCGAGGCGGCGGTGGCGCCCCGAGGTCCAGACGCGTTTGAACTCGGCGGTGTCGGCCATGGCCGCCCGGTCCTTCTTGTAGGGGCGCACGGCCCCTCCGGCGACGATCTCCCCGTCCAGTTCGGCCAGTACGAGGCGGCCGTGGGGAGCGGCGAACTCGGTCACCGGGTAGCGCGCGAGCTCGTCGGCCGCGCCCTCGGCGCCGTAGCGCTCGGTGTACTCCTCCAGCAGGCCGTCGAGCAGGCCCCGCACGCGCGGATCGTCGTGGCGCACGCGCAGCATGCGGACCGCACTGGTCCGCGGGCCCTCTGCAACGCCTTCGGCACTGGTGTGTGTCACGCGTTCCTCCCCGTGGCCGACGGGACCTCCCGCCGCCGTGTCGGCGCGCGGTGCCCGGTTCCGCCGGAATACTACGCGTCGGATCATCGGACCTGCGACGCGGGCCGTACGCCCCGACGGACCTGCGCGGGCGGTCAGTCGGCGTTGGGCCCGTACCTGTTGTCGCGGTCCTCCGGGTCGTCGGGGTCGGCGATGCTGCCCAGGGCCGCGGCCACCGGCGGCAGGACGGCCGCCACCGCGCACATGGCCACCGCCCATCCCGCGCCGAAGAGGTAGTAGACGGGCAGCGCGCCGGCGAACAGGGCCAGGCACGCTCCCATGACGAGGCTGTACTGGCGTACACGGCGCTTCATCGCGGCCCCCTCGGTCCACGGGAACCCCTCCACGCTACCCGCGGTGCCGCCCCGGCCCGGTCCGCCGGCCCCGCGAAGGCGCGACCGCCCCTGCCGGGGTGCGGGCGCGCATCGACCCGAACCCGTTCTCGATCTCGTACCCGGCCTCCAGCAGCCGCCGCCTGGCCTCCTCGGCGCTGCGCACGGTGGCCTCGTCGAAGAGGAGGTTGTAGTAGCGCTCGGGCACCCGGTTGAGCACCGCTCTGAGGGCCCGCAGCGACGCGGTGGCCGCCGCGTCCCCGCCGGGCGCCTCGGGCAGGACCCCGTAGGCGCGGCGCGCCCACGCGGGCAGGGTGGCGTAGGACAGGGCGCCGACCGGGAACCACAGGGGCTTGAGCGGGGCCAGCCAGGACAGGCGCTCGGGCACCTTGGGCCACAGCAGGAAGCGCACCGCCTGCCGGGCCTCGGGAGTGGCGCGCAACACCGGTCGGACCGAGGCCAGGTAGCGGCGCAGGTCGGCGACCGAACGCGGCACGTCCTCGCGCGACAGGCCCACGTAGGCGGCCGTGCGCGACTGCTCGTCGAGGTAGCGGTCCGCGTCGCGGGCGGTCAGCGCGACGCCCGCGCGCACGGCGTTCTCCAGGTAGGAGGAGACCTCCGCGCAGTGCACCCACACCAGCAGGTCGTGCTGGTCCACCCGGTGCGGGCGGCCGGTGGCCGGGTCGGTGAAGGACAGCGCGCGGTGCACCCGCCGGACGCGCTCGCCGAGCGCGTCCGCCTCGGCGGGGCTGCCGTAGGTGGTGACGGCCACGAAGTGGGCGGTGCGCATCAGGCGGCCGGTGGGGTCGGAGCGAAAGTCCGAGCGCTGCCACACCCCCTGCATGGCCACGGGGTGCAGGGCCTGGAGCATGAGGGCGCGCACGCCCGCCACCCACATCGACCGGTCCAGGTGGATCTTCCAGGTGACGCTCTCGGGAGCGGCGACGGTCGGCTGCATCCGGTCTCCTACGGGCTGCGGGGGGAGTTCGCGCCGTGACGGCTCTGCACCTCCACGATAGGTCCGGCGCTCCCCCGCCTCCCGGCGGGTCCGCGACGCGGCCGACTCGTGACCGGGCCTTGGGCGAACCGGGGGGTGGCCCGGGAGCAGTCTGGGTAGTGGGACCGCCCGGTCCGCGGGCGGTCACCGGGAGCCGAGGAGGCGAGCCATGTCCGCCCCACCCCAGGCCCACCCGTCCTTCGACACCGACCGGTACATCCGTGCCGTGGAGTCGGCCGACGCCGAGGCGATGGCGGCCCAGTACAGCGACGACGCCCGGATGGAGATGATCGACCGGCGAACTCCTCCCAGCGCCCCGACGGTCCTGCGCGGCAGGGAGGAGATCGGGCAGGCCCTGCGGGAGGTCTGTTCGCGCGAGATGACCCATGAGGTGCTCCAGTGCGTGTCCGACGGCGAGCACGTCGCCGTCACCGAGCGGTGCACCTACCCCGACGGCGGCAAGGTCATGAGCATGGCCATGCTGGACCTGCGGGACGGGCGCATCGTGCACGAGTCCGTGGTCCAGGCCTGGGACGAGGGGGCCGTGGACACCCCCCAGGGGGCCCGGTTCGAGGAGGCCGAGCAGACCCAGGAGTTCGAGCGGGGGCGTATGGAGGTCGTCCGCGTCGGCGGACGGGCGGTCACGCGCCTGACCCTGATGCCCGGCTGGCGCTGGTCCGAGCACCTGCGGCCCCTCCAGGGCACGGACAGCTGCATGAGGACCCACTGCGGCTACGTGGTCTCGGGCACCCTGGCCTGCCGCATGGACGACGGAACCGAGCGCGAGTTCGGGCGGGGCGACGTCGCCTTCATCCCGCCCGGGCACGACGGCTGGGTCGTGGGCGGGGAGACCGCCGTCATGATCGACTGGTGCGCGGCCGAGTCCGGCTGAACGCCCGGCACCGCCGGTGGCCGTGCCGGTGGCGCGGCCACCGGGGGCGCCGTCCCCGCCGTGCGGGGGACGGCCCCGGCTCAGGCGGGGCGGCCTCGCAGGTAGGCCAGGACCGCCTGGACGCGGCGGTGCACCCCGTCGTCCGGGGGCAGGTCGAGCTTGGCCAGGATGTTGCCCACGTGCTTGCCGACGGCGGCGTCGCTGACCACCAGGTGGCGGGCGATCGCCCCGTTGGAGCGGCCCTCGGCCATCAGGGCGAGGACCTCGCGCTCGCGCGGGGTCAGGCGCTCCAGCGGGTCGGCGCGGCGGCGCAGCAGCTGGCGGACCACCTCGGGGTCGACGAAGGTCTCGCCGTCCACCACCCGGCGCAGCACGGAGGCGAACTCGCGGACGTCGCCCACCCTCTGCTTGAGCAGGTAGCCCACGCCCTGGCCGCTGCCGGAGTCGAGCAGGTCGGTGGCGTAGCTCAGCTCCACGTACTGGCTCAGCGCGACCACCGCCAGGCCCGGGCGCTCGCGGCGCAGCCGGACGGCGGCCCGCAGCCCCTCGTCGGTGAAGCCGGGCGGCATGCGGATGTCGGTGACCACGAGGCCGGGTTCGTGCTCGGCGACGGCCGACACCAGTGCCTCGGCGTCGCCGACCGAGGCCACGACGGGGAAGCCGAAGCGCTCCAGGATTCCGGACAGCCCCTCTCTGAGCAGCACGCCGTCCTCGGCCAGGACGGTGGGCACCGGGGGCGCGTCGGGGGTCACGCCAGCGTGGTCGGGGGGACGGGTCCGCACGGAAGCTCCACTCGGATTCGGGTAGGTCCGCCCTGGGGGCTGGACAGCTCCATTGTGCCGCCCATGACCGCGACGCGGTCCCTGAGCCCGGTGATCCCGGACCCGCGTGCGGGGTCGGCGCCGCCCGGGCCGTGGTCGGTGACCTCCACCAGCAGGGTGTCGGGTCGGCCCGGCGCGCCGGGTGCGGTGCTGGCGTGCACGGTGGCGGCGTCGGCCCCGGTGTGCTTGCAGACGTTGGTCAGGGCCTCGGCGACCACGAAGTAGGCCGTGCCCTCCACGTGCGCGGGCAGGCGTCCGCCGATCCGCGCGTGCACCGTCACGGGCACGGGGCAGCGGTCGGCCAGCTCCTCCAGGGCGGCGGACAGCCCCCGGTCGGTGAGGACCCGGGGATGGATGCCGCGCACCAGCTCGCGCAGCTCGGTGATGAGCTCGTCGGCCTTGGCCTGGGCGGCGACCACGCGCTGGTCGGCCTCGCTGCCCTCCTCCAGGTCCAGGCGGGCCACGCCCAGGTCCATGGACAGGGCGACCAGGCGCTGCTGGGCGCCGTCGTGCAGGTCGCGTTCGATGCGCCTGCGCTCGTACTCGAAGGCGTTGACCAGGCGGGCCCGCGACTCGGTGACCTGGTTGAGTTCGGCGTGCAGGACCCCCTTGGGCGGGCCGACCAGCAGGGCGCGGGCCAGCAGGGCGTGCAGGCACGCCAGGGCCGCCGACACGTAGAGCAGGACGACCAGCAGCAGCGGGGCCAGGAGGGTGTAGGGCATCGCCTCGGCGCTGGAGGTGAGCCTCACGGGGCCGAGGTCGACGACGGAGCCGGGGCTGTCGTCCAGCAGGAGCGGGCCGGAGGCCAGGACGATCACGAGCAGCAGCAGGAAGCCGGTGAGCATGGCGTTGACCCCCGCCAGGAGGAGCATCAGCCCCGCGTAGGCCACCTCCCGCCAGGTGGCGGCCTCGGTGTAGCGGGTGCGCACCCACCCCCACAGCCCGGGGACCGGTTCGCGGTGCCCGCTCTCGCGGGGGCCGCCCCCGACCAGGCCCAGGCGCCAGCGCTCCAGCGCGCCCAGGGGGATGGCGACCAGCGGGCCGAACAGGAACGTCAATGCCAGGCACAGGGCCAGCACCAGCACGATCCCGCCGTAGTCGGCGGAGACCTCGATCCCTCCGGTCCAGGCCATGAACAGCGCCGCCCAGGGGGCCAGGACGGGCGAGGCGACGAAGAACAGGACGGAGGCCACCAGGACGGTGCTGCCGCTGTAGGCGAGGCCGCGCCAGGGCCAGGAGGTGAGCAGGAAACGCCTCGTCGCGAGCGCCTGGAACAGGGCGCGCGGCGCGTTCGGGGGCTCCGCGGGAGTGGTCATGGGACAACGTTAGACAGGCCCGGCGCAGGCCGGAACCGGCTGCGCCACCGGGTCGGGGGTGGGGCTGGCCCTACCTTCCGGCCCCGGATCCGGGCGTTCGCCGACCGCCCCGCGTCGCCGCCGGTCCGCTCTCGGGGCGTTCGGGGGGAGTGGCCGCGCGTGCGCCGCAGCTCAGGACGATAGGGTCGGACGACGTGAGTGCGAAACCGCTGATCCCTGATGTCCTGGCTGCCCGCTACGCGTCCGCGGAGCTGACCCGGCTGTGGTCCCCCGAGTACAAGGTGGTCGCCGAGCGGCGGCTGTGGCTGGCCGTGCTGCGCGCCCAGGCGCGTCTGGGCGTGGACGTCCCGGCCGGTGTGGTCGAGGACTACGAGAAGGTCCTGGAGCAGGTGGACCTGGCCTCCATCGCCGAGCGCGAGCGGGTCACCCGCCACGACGTCAAGGCCCGCATCGAGGAGTTCAACGCCCTCGCCGGGCACGAGCACGTGCACAAGGGCATGACCTCGCGCGACCTGACCGAGAACGTCGAGCAGCTCCAGGTGCGCGACAGCCTGCTGCTGGCCCGCGACCGGGTGGTGGCTCTGCTGGCGCGGCTGGGGAGGCTGTCGGCCGAGTACGGCGAGACGGTGATGGCGGGCCGCTCCCACAACGTGGCGGCGCAGGCCACGACGCTCGGCAAGCGGTTCGCGTCGATCGCCGACGAGGTGCTGGTCGCCCACGGGCGGCTGGAGGAGCTGATCTCCCGCTACCCGCTGCGCGGGATCAAGGGCCCGGTGGGCACCGCGCAGGACATGCTGGACCTGCTGGGCGGGGACCGGGCCGCGCTCAGCGCGCTGGAGGACGAGGTGGCCTCCCACCTCGGGTTCGAGCGGCGCTTCACCAGCGTGGGCCAGGTCTACCCGCGCTCGCTGGACTTCGAGGTGCTGACCGCGCTGGTGCAGCTGGCCGCCGGTCCCTCGTCGCTGGCCAAGACGATCCGCCTGATGGCCGGGCACGAGCTGGTCACCGAGGGGTTCGCCGAGGGCCAGGTGGGCTCCTCGGCCATGCCGCACAAGATGAACACGCGCTCGTGCGAGCGGGTCAACGGGCTGACCGTGATCCTGCGCGGGTACGCGTCCATGGCCGGTGAGCTGGCCGGGGACCAGTGGAACGAGGGCGACGTGTCCTGCTCGGTGGTGCGCCGGGTGGCCCTGCCGGACGCGTTCTTCGCCTTCGACGGGCTGGTGGAGACGATGCTGACGGTGCTGGACGAGTTCGGGGCCTTCCCCGCGGTGGTCTCCGCCGAGCTCGACCGCTACCTGCCGTTCCTGGCCACGACCAAGATGCTCATGGCCGCGGTGCGCGCCGGGGTGGGCCGCGAGACCGCCCACGAGCTGATCAAGGAGCACGCGGTGGGCTCGGCCCTGGCCATGCGCCAGGAGGGTGCGGGCAACCGGCTGCTGGACCGCCTGGCCGAGGACGAGCGCTTCCCGCTCGGCCGCGAGGAGCTGGACGCGCTGCTGGCCGACCGGATCACCTTCACCGGCGCCGCCGCCGACCAGGTGGCCGCCGTGGTGGGGCGGATCGACGCGATCGTGGCCGCGCACCCGGAGGCGGCCGCCTACTCCCCCGGTTCGATCCTGTAAGGGGATCCGGATCCGCCTGGCGAGGGGTCCGGGACGGTGCCGCGGCGCCGTCCCGGACCCCTCGCCATGTGCGGCGGACGGACGTGCTGCGGGCGGGCGCGCGGTGGCGCGCGTATGACCCAGTTCACCGCCGCTGACGCTCGGCCCGAAAGTTAACACCTATTACGGTTGGGCTGTCGGCACGTCCAACCCCCGATCCCCTCGGAGCACCCATGATCGACCCCGATTCCTTCGGTACCGCGCTGTGGACCGTGCTGATCGTCGCCGCCGTCGTCATCGCCTTCGGTCTGGCCGCCCTGTCGGACATGGCCATGCGCCGCCGCGAGGACCGTGCCGCGCGCGCCGCCGGACGCGACGACCCCGTGGCGGCGCGCGCCGGCGAGCGGCAGCGCGTGAACGGGAGCGGGCCCACCGGCGGCGGGGGCTCCCGAGCCTGACACCGGCGCCGCCCCGGCGGGGCGGCGCCCCCGACCTGCGGCGGACGGCCTCCGCCCCGCACGGTCGCGCGGCTCACGCCACCAGGCGGGCGAACAGCTCCGGGTCGGCGTTGCCCCCCGAGACGACCGCGACCGTCTCCTGCGGGCGGCCGGGCGCGGTGGGCACCCGGCCCGCCAGGACCGCGGCGGCGGCCAGGGCCCCGCTGGGCTCGGCGACCAGGCGCGCCCCGTGGGCGAGGGCGGCGACGGCGCGGGCGATCTCCTCCTCGGTCACGGTGACGACCCCGTCCAGGCGGGCGCGCAGGTGGGCGAAGGTCAGCTCGGACAGGCACACGCGCACCCCGTCGGCCATGGTGCGGTGGGTGCGCTCGGGCGGCCAGGTGACCAGGCTTCCGGTGCGCAGGCTCTCGGCGGCGTCGGCGGCCAGTTCGGGTTCCACCCCCACGACGCGGACGCGGCGCGGGCCCGCGGCGGCCAGCGCGGCGGTGGCCACCCCCGAGGCCAGACCGCCTCCGCCCACGGGCACGACGACGGTCGCCACCTCGGGCGACTGCTCCAGGACCTCCAGGCCGACCGTGCCCTGGCCCGCGATGACGCGCGGGTCGTCGAAGGGCGGGACGAGGGCGAGCCCCTCCTCGTCCCGGAGCCGCCGGGCGGTGGCCTCCCGCTCCCGGGGGGCGACCATGACGATGCGGGCGCCCAGGGCGCGCATGCGGTCGACCTTCACCCCGGGCGCGCCCTCGGGGACGACGACGGTGCAGGGCACCCCGTGCCGGGCGGCGGCGTGGGCGAGCGCCTGGCCGTGGTTGCCCGAGGAGTGGGTCACCACACCGCTCCGGCGCTGGCCGGGGTCGAGCAGGGCGACGGCGTTGGTGGCGCCGCGCAGCTTGAAGGCCCCGGTGGGCTGGAGGCTCTCGGGCTTGAGCAGGAACGGCGGCCCTCCGGCGGGGCCCGCCGTCAGCGGGGTGCGCACCACCTCCCCGCGCAGGCGTTCCCGGGCGGCGCGGACGTCCTCCACCGTGATCAGTTCCATGGGCCCTCTATGCCCGGTCCCGGCCCGGCCACGCGTCCGGACGGTGCCCCGCCCGGTCCGGGTGCGGCGGCCGTGCGGGCCACGGCGCGGGGCTCCCGCCCCGCCGGGTCCTCCCCCCCTCCGGTCGGGCGGCTCACGGGGGTCCGGCCGTCGGTCGGGAGGGGAGCGGGTCTCGCGGAGGGGACCCGCGTGCACTACCGTGGCCCGTTGACTGTCAGCACAAGTCCATATCGTCGACGTCGCAGTGCACGGGAAGCCGGTGGAAGTCCGGCGCGGTCCTCGCCACTGTGACCGGAGGGCGCCTCCCACACGCCACCGGGCCGGACACGGCCCGGGAAGGGGGAGCGGCGCGGGGCGAGAGCCCGACTCCGGGAGCCAGGAGACCGGCTGCGACCGTCCGCGTCATCAGACCACGAAGGATGGTTTGTTCGATGAAGCCCACCGGGACACGCGCGGTCCGGTACCGCCTGCCCGCCTGCGCCGCCCTCGCCCTGCTCCTGGCCACGACCGCCTGCGGCGGGGGTTCCGCCGCCCCCTCCCCCGAGGCCGCCGGGGAGACGATCCGCAACTGCGGCGTCGACGTGGCCGCGGACAGCCCGCCGGAACGGGTGTTCGCCGCCTACCAGCCCGCCATCGAGACCGCCCACGCGCTGGGCCTCAGCGACCGCCTGGTGGGGACGGCGTTCCTGGACGCCGCCGTCCTGGAGGAGTACGCCGACGCCCAGGCCGGGCAGGAGTACTACCCCAACCTGCCCAGCCGGGAGGAACTGCTCAGCCACGGGCCCGACTTCGTGCTCGCCGGGTTCAACGACGTGTTCACCGACGAGAACCTCGGTACGCGGGCCTCCCTGGGCGAGCTGGGCATCGGCAGCTGGATCCCGGCGCCGCTGTGCCCGAGCGGGGACGGGCGCACCGACGCGACCATCGACCCGGCCTCGGTGACGATGGACAACGTCTACGCCGACCTGCGGGACCTGGGCGCCCTGTTCGGCGCGCGCGAGCGCGCCGAGGAGGTCATCGCGCACATGGAGGGCACGATAGGCGGGGTCACCGAGGCCCTGGAGGGCGGCGTGCCCGAGGAGGACCGGCCCTCGGTGATGGTCGGCCGCCCCAGCGACCAGGGGTTCCGGGTGGCCGGCGGGCAGGACTTCTCCACCGAGATCATCCGCCTGGCCGGAGGCGTCAACGCCTTCGCCGACCTGGACGGCGGGCGCAACCACGACGTGGCCGTCGAGGACGTGATCGCGCGCGACCCCGACTTCATCCTGGTCGACGTGTGCTGCGACGCGCGGATGACCGCCGCCGACGCCGCCCCGGACGTGGAGCGGATCACGGCCGATCCCGTGCTGGCCAACCTGACCGCGGTCACCGAGGAGCAGGTGGAGGAGTTCACCTTCGCCGACCGCTCCGCGGGTGTGCGCAGCGCGGCCGCGGTGGAGACGGTCGCCCGGATCCTGCACCCCGGCCTGTTCGGGTAGGCGGGCCGATGGCCCCCCGTGTGGCGGAGAGGCCCGTGACGACCGTGCCCTCGGGAGTCCGGCGCCGGCTGCGGGCCGCGGCCGACGGTCCCGGGGTGCTCGTCAGTGCCCGCGCCCGCGTCGCCGGGTTGGCGGTGGCGCTGCTGGTCCTGGCCGCGGCCCTGCTGGCGTCGGTCCTGGTCGGCTACGAGCGGCTGTCCGTGGCCGACGTGTACCTCGCCTACGCCGGTTTCACCGGTTCGGACACCGACCTGGTCGTGCGGCACCTGCGTGTGCCGCGCACCCTGGCCGGGCTGGCGGTCGGCACGGCCCTGGGCGTGTCCGGGGTCCTGGCGCAGGGGGTGACCCGCAACCCCCTCGGCGACCCCGGCGTCCTCGGCATCAACGCGGGCGCCTCCCTGGCGGCGGTCCTCGCGATCAGCGTGTTCGGGGTGTCCGCGCTGCTGGGCTACGTCGGCTTCGCCTTCGTGGGCGCCGCGGCGGCGGTCTGCGCGGTCTACGCCGTGGGGTCGCTGGGCCGGGAGGGCGGCGGTCCGGTCAGGCTCACGCTCGCCGGAGCCGCGGTCTCGGCCCTGCTGGGTTCGCTGACCTCGGCGATCGTCCTGCGCGACCGCGCGAGCCTGGACGAGTACCGGTTCTGGGTGGTGGGCTCGCTGGCGGGCGCCGACGGCGCGGCGCTGCTCCAGGCGCTGCCGTTCCTGGCCGCCGGGCTGGTGACGGCGGTGGCGGTGGCCCGGTCCCTGAACGCGGTGGCGCTCGGCGACGAGCTGGCCCGCTCCCTGGGGACACGGCTGTGGCTGGTGCGCGGGGCGAGCGCCCTGGCGGTGGTGCTCCTGGCGGGAACGGCGACGGCCGTGGCCGGTCCGATCGGCTTCGTCGGCGTCGCCGTGCCGCACGCGGCGCGGGTCCTGGTCGGCCCCGACCACCGCTGGGTGCTGCCCTGGTCGGCGGTGCTGGCGCCCGTCCTGTTGTTGGCGGCCGACGTCGCGGGCCGGGTGGTGGCGCGTCCGGAGGAGTTGCAGGTCGGCGTCCTCACCGCTCTCATCGGTGCGCCGTTCTTCGTCCTCCTGGTGCGCGGGCGAAGGGTGACGGGGCCGTGACGGCGCGCTCCGGGGTCCTGGGCCCCCGGACGGGGGCGGCCCGCCTGGGCGGACTGTCGGTGCGGGTGTACTGGCCCGCGGTACTGCTCGGCGGCCTGCTCACCGCCCTGGCTTCGGCGGTGGCCCTGGTCTCGCTGACCCTGGGGGACTTCGAGCTGGGTGTGGGCGAGGTGGTGGACGCGCTCACCGGCCGTGCCGGGGTGATGGTGACGCACGTGGTGGTGGAGATGCGGCTGCCGCGTGTGCTCACCGCGCTGGGTGTGGGCGCCGCGCTGGCGCTCTCGGGGGCGCTGCTGCAACGGCTGGCGCACAACCCGCTGGTCAGCCCGGACGTCATCGGGGTCAGCGCGGGCGCGACGACGGCGGCGGTGCTCGCCATCGTCGTCTTCGGCGGCACGGCGGCGGCGATCGCGGCCAGTGCGCTGGCGGGAGCCGTGGCCACCGCGTTCCTGCTGTACCTGCTCGCCTACCGGCGCGGTGTCAGCGGGCAGCGGCTGGTCCTGGTGGGGATCGCGGTCACCGCGATGCTGGGCGCGGTGACGTCGTACCTGCTGACCCGCACGGAGCTCACCACGGCGCAGCGCGCCATGCTCTGGCTCACCGGCAGCCTGGCCAACCGGGACTGGCCGCACGTGGTGACGGTGGCGGTGGCGCTGGCCGTCCTGGCGCCGACCACGCTCCTGCTGGCCCGGCCGCTGTCCCTGCTCCAGCTCGGGGAGGACACGGCGACCGCCCTGGGCGGCCGGGTGCGGCTCGCCCGGGGCGCCCTGCTGTTCACCTCCGCCGCGCTCGCGGCCACGGCCACCGCCGTCGCCGGTCCCGTCGCGTTCGTCGCCCTGGTGGCCCCGCAGATCGTGCGGCGGCTGCTGGGCGGACGCGCCCTCGGGCTGCTGGCCTGCGCCGCCTGCGGAGCGCTCCTGACGGCCGGCGCGGACCTGGTCGCGCGCACCGCCTTCGGGGGGAGCGAACTTCCGGTCGGGGTGGTCACCGGGGTGCTGGGAGCCCCCTTCCTGCTGTACCTGCTGGCGCGCGGCGACAGCGCGGGACGGGGCCGGTGAACGCCCGCGGCGCCGCCCCGCCGGGTCGCCGGGGGCGCCTTCCCGGTCAGGCGGCCCGCGGGGCCGGGGCCCCGCGGCCTCCCATGGCGAAGTGGCGCGAACCGGGGGCGAGCGCCGCGGCCCCCGGGGCCAGGAAGCACAGGGCGGCGCACACGACGAGGACCGCCTCCGTGCCGAAGGCCTGGGTGGCCGGGGCGATCAGCGCGAGCCCGACCGGGGCCAGGCCGTAGGAGAACAGGAAGTCCAGGGAGGAGACGCGGGCGAGCTTGTCGGGCGCGACCTCGCGCTGGGCGGCGGTGAACCACGGGACGTTGAACAGTTCGATCCCGACCCCCGCCAGGGCGTAGGCGGCGAACACCGTCCACGGGCCCACGGGGAGGAGCAGGCTCAGCGGCGCGAGGCCGTACAGGGCCAGGCCCGCCAGCGCCACCCACCCCTGGGAGGAGGGGCGCCAGCGCCCGATCAGCAGCGCCCCGGCCAGCGCGCCGCCGGTGTAGGCGGTCAGCGCGCCCGCCAGCACCGCCTCGGTGCCGTAGGTGTCGCGGCTGACCACGGGGAGCAGCACGCCCGTGGCGGAGTACCCGGTGGCGATCACCGCCGTCAGGGCGCCCAGCCCCGCGAGGAACCACGTGTGGCGCCGGGCCTCGCGCAGCCCGTCCCGGAAGTCGGCGACCAGGGAGAAGCCGCGCGCGGGCACCGCCCCCGGGGCGGGCGCGCTCCGGCCCCGGGGCGGGGCCAGTGCGGCGACGGCCCAGAGCGCGGCGGTGACCAGGAGGAGGGCGTGCACGCCCAGGACCGTGGAGAGCAGCGCCGTCACCCCCGGGGCGACCAGGGTGGTGACCCGCACGGAGATGGTGAGCGCCGCGTTGGCGCGCTGGCGCCGCGGCTCGTCCACGACCTCGGCGGTCAGCGCCTGGAAGGCGGGTCTACAGGCTCCCTGGCCCGCGCCCACGGCCGCCGCGGCCACGGCCGCGAGCGCGAGGGCTCCGGTCGCCACGCCCACGGCGACCAGCGGCGTGGCGGCCGCCGCGAGGACCCCTGCCCACAGCACCACCGCGCGGCGGGAGAGCCGGTCGGCCAGCAGGCCGCCGAGCGGCAGGGCCAGGAGGAAGCCGCCGGTACGGGTGGCCAGGAGCAGGCCGAGCCCCATGGCGGTGAGCGATCCGTCCAGCACGGCCAGGCCGAGGATGAACGGCATGGCCCACGTGGCCAGTCCCGAGGCGGTGCTCCCCGACCACAGGCGCAGGAAGGCGGGGTCCGAGAACACGTGCGCGCGCGGTGGGGCCGTGGGCACAGTGCCGGTCTGCTGGGGGTGGGCCACGTCTTTCCACGTCCTCTCCGCGGAGGGTCACCGGCGGGGCGCGCTGGCGCCGCCCCGCCCGGGCGCGTCCGTCGCGGGCCCGTCCGCCGCGCGGCGCCCGGGTCCACGGAACACACCCCCGGGGACGCGAACTCCGACCCCACTAATGACAATGGTTATCGTTTTATCTACAATAGCGCGCGGACTCCGGTACTCAGAACATCCGGCGCTCCCCGTTGGTGTCCCGTGTTACTCCCGACCCCCTTTGGAAGGACGACCGTGGACCGCTCCCTCGTGGACCAACTGCCCCCACCGCTGCCCGCCGAACAGATCCTCGCCGTCAACCCGCCGCGAGAGGACCTGCACACCACCCGCTCCTACACCTGGAACGGCTGGGGGTTCGAGGTACCGCCCGGCGTCTTCCTCCCCGGCGGGACCAGCAGGATGATCCACCAGCGCATCCTGGACGACGACATCGACGTGCGCGGACGGCGCTACGCCGCCATGGGCGTGGGCCTGGGCGTGGAGGCCGTCGCCGCAGGGGCCCGCGGCGCCCGCCGGGTCCACGCCGCCGACGTCCACGCCCCCAGCGTCGAGGCCGCCGCCCGCAACTTCGCGCGCCTGCTCGGGGACCGCACCGCCACCGAACTCGTCCCCGTGACCGGCGACATGTTCGAGGGCTTCCCGGACGGGACCGGGCTCGACGTGGTCACCTTCAACCCGCCCGCGGTCAGCCAGACGGTCAGCACCGACCCCGACGTCGTGCGCAACGTGTGCGTGGGCGCGGCGATCACGGAGAAGTTCTTCACCCAGCTGGCCGAGCGCCCGCTGCTGGCCCCCGGCGCGGAGGTCTTCCTCATCGCCTCCAACACCGCCGACCTGCGCCGCATCGTCGCCCACGCGGAGGCCACCGGCTTCCGGGCCGGGGTCCACCACCGGCACGACTGGGGCGACGGGGTCCTGACCTACCTGTTCCGCTTCCAGGAGGCCGGGAGATGACCCTCGACGACCTCCTGCGCGACGCCGTCGGCCGGGTCGGCGACACCGTGGCCACCAGCGTCTTCTGGCTCCACCACGGCACCCGCCTGGCCGGGGGCGACACCACCTACCTCAACCACTACATCGCCGTGCGCGTCGGCGGTGCCTTCGGGGCCTGCGCCTTCGAGGACGGGCAGATCGCGCCGGACCTGTGCCGCGAGGCCTCGGGCGCCCCGCTGGCCGAACTGCTCGCTCAGGGACCCCTCCCCCTGCGGGTGGCCGCCCTGGACGCCCACCTCGCCCACACCTCGCCGCACCGCGAGGACCCCCGGGCCGAACCGGTCACCCTGCCCGCCGGGACACCAGAACAGCGCGCGCGGGCCCGGGACGCCGCCGTCGCCGGTCTCGTCCCCATCACCGAGGGCGCGCGGATCGCGCTGATCGGCGTCGTCAACCCCCTCGTGGCGGCCATCCGCGAACGCGGCGGCGAGTGCCTGCCCTGCGACCTCAACCTGCGCACCACCCGCTGGGGCGACCCCGTCTCGGAGTCCATGGAGGAGGTGGTCGACGCGGCCGACGCCGTCGTGGCCACCGGCATGACCCTCGGCAACGGCACCTTCGACCCGCTCCTGGCACGGTGCCGCGGGCGCGGCGTCCCCCTGTACGTCTACGCCCAGAGCGCGAGCGCGGTGGCGCGCGCCTTCCTCGGCCGCGGAGTCGACGGAGTCTCCGCCGAGCCCTTCCCCTTCTCCCAGTTCAGCGCCGACCCCACGCGGCTCTACCGCTACCGGGCGACCCCGGCGGCCTGAACACCCACGCCCTCCTC
Organism: Nocardiopsis sp. CNZ308; assembly: GCF_004217075.1. Classification (NCBI taxonomy): domain Bacteria; kingdom Bacillati; phylum Actinomycetota; class Actinomycetes; order Streptosporangiales; family Nocardiopsidaceae; genus Nocardiopsis; species Nocardiopsis sp. CNZ308. The sequence goes on from NZ_SHKJ01000001.1 coordinate 6,278,233, forward strand.
CCGGGCGGGCGCGTGCACCGTCGCGTTCCGGCGCACGCGCCCGCCCCAGCCACCAGTAAGGAGAACGACCGTGGACGAGCACGTCTCTGAAGCGATCGGCCGCCCCGACCTCATCGACCTGGGCGGCGGACTGCTGTGCCTGCGGTTCGAGACCCTCAAGGCCCTCTCGGCCCTGGCCGCCGTCCGCCACCTCGTCGAGACCGGCGCCGTCCGCCCCGGCGACACCGTGGTGGACAGCTCCAGCGGCGTCTACGCGCACGCGCTGGCGCTGGCCTGCCACCGGTACGGGCTGCGATGTCACATCATCGGCTCCACCACCGTGGACCGCACCCTGCGCGTACAACTGGAGGTCCTGGGCGTACACCTGGAACAGATGGAGTCCACCGACGACCTGCGCCTGGACCAGAACCGCCGGGTGCGCCGGGTCAGGGAGGTCCTGGCCGCCCACCCGGACCACCACTGGATGCGCCAGTACCACGACCCCCTCCACTACCTGGGCTACCGGGAGGTCGCCGAGACGATCCGCCGGGAGACGGCGGGCGCGGACCTCACGCTCGTGGGGGGTGTGGGGACGGGCGTGTCCACCGGCGCGCTGGGCACCTACCTGCGCGAGGCCGACCCGGGCACCCGCCTGGTGGGGGTGCAGCCGTTCGGCAGCGTCACCTTCGCCAGCGACGGCGTGCCCGACAAGGACATCATCATCGCCGGGATCGGCAGCGCCATCCCCTTCGGCAACGTCGACCACACCCTCTACGACACCGTGCACTGGACCGGTTTCACGGCGGCCCTGGCCGGGACGGTCGACCTGCTGCGGCGGCACGCCGTGTTCGCGGGGCTCTCCAGCGGCGCCGCCTACCTGGCCGCCCGGTGGGAACTGGGACTCTCCCCCGGCCGGACGGTGGTGTTCCTCGCCGCCGACACCGGCCACCGCTACACCGAGTCCGTGTTCGCCCGCCACCGGGAGGCCGAGGCGGTGGAGGACCTCAAGCCGCTGGACGTCACCGGCACCTCCGAGCTGCGCCTGCCCTGGGCGCGCATGGAGTGGCGCCGGGCCGGGGCGCCGCGGCAGGCGGAGTTCGACCGCACGGCCTGAGCCGGACGCGCGGGCGCGGGACGGCGGTGGCCGCGCCCGCGCGCGGGGCACCGCGCCGGGGCCCGCCCTCGGGTCGCCGTCCGCCCCGCCGCGCGGTCCGGGGGTTCGGCCCGCTCGGCGCGGGGCGGGATAATCGATGCCGATGCGTACCGAATGGACACCGCGAGACCTGCCCGGACGAGCGTTCTACCAGCTGATGACGGCCGTGATCCTGCCGCGCCCGATCGCGTGGGTCTCCACCACGTCGGCGTCGGGCGTGGACAACCTGGCACCGCACTCCTTCTTCACCGTCGCGTGCACCCAGCCGCCGATCGTGCAGTTCACCTCGGTGCGGCGCAAGGACTCGCTGCGCAACGTGGAGGAGACCGGCGAGTTCGTGGTCAACCTGGCACCGGAGCCGATGCAGGCACAGGTCAACGCCAGCGGCACCTCCTACCCGCCGGAGGTGAGCGAGTTCGAGGCCCTGGGGATCGGGCGCGAGCCCAGCGCGTCGGTGCGCCCTCCCCGGGTGGCCGACTCCCCGGTGGCGCTGGAGTGCGTGCTGCACTCGACGGTGGGCCTGGGCGACTCGACGGTGGTGTTCGGCCGGGTGGTACGGGCGGCCGTGGACGAGTCGGTGCTGGTGGACGGGCACCCGGAGGCGACCCTGCTGCGCCCGCTGGCGCGGCTGGGCCGCGACGAGTGGTCCACGCTGGGCGAGGTGCGGTCCCTCCAGCGGATCCCGTACCGGCCCTGACCGGCGGCTCCGGCCGCCGCCGTCAGGCGGCCGACCCGGCATGCGGAGGGTCCGTCCCGGCCAGCGGAGGCCGTCCGGACCGCCGCTTCCGGCCCGTCCGACCGGGAGCGGCGGGCACGGGTCCCGCACGGGCGGTTCGGGCACGCCCGCCGTTCCCCGGTCAGACCCGCAGGCCGGTCTCGGGGAAGGGGAAGGCCGACAGGCGGTACAGGACGTCGGCGGGGTCACCGCTCCAGTCCATGGCGCGTATCTGGGCGGCGCTGCGGCGGCCGGTGGCGGCGCGCACCAGCTCGAAGGCCGTGGCCGACCACTCCAGGTCGGCCCGCTCACCGAAGGCCCACTCCTGGCCGGTGTCCGTGGCCGCCACGCGCACCCCGGGTAGCTCGGGGGACCACGCGCGGGCCGTCGCGCCCAGGACGAAGGCGGCCAGTTCGTCGGCGTGTTCGGTCTGGGCGGGCATCCCCAGCGCGCCCCGGACGTCGTTCTCGTGGTGCCACACGTCGATCGCGGGCAGCGAGTAGCGGGCCCGGGTCCGGGTGGCGAAGACCTCCAGCAGGGCCGGGGTGTCCTCGCGCCAGGCCGCGCAGAGCGCGGCGATGTCCAGGTGCTCGCGCTCGGCCACCTGGCGGGCGGTGACGGCGTCGTCGGCCGGGGGCGTGACCCGTTCCGCGGGCACGTCGGCGCAGAGTCCGGCCAGGTGCGCGTAGGTCTGCCGGACGGTCCACGCGGGCAGGGCGGGAACGGGCGTGGCGAGCTGCTCCGCGCTCAGGTCGTCGGCGAGCGCGAGCATGCGCTCCTGGCAGGAGGTGTAGATCTTCGCGGTGTTCATGGCGCCACGGTACCGAACAGCGTTCGGTACCGTGGCGCCGGGACCGCGCGGGCCTTCACGGCCCTCGTGTGGGGGGTACGGTCCCTCCGGGATGGTCAGGTCACGGCTCCTGGCAGGTCACCCGCGGCTCGATGTTCACGTTCCCCGAGGTGGCGGTGAACCCGAAGCTGGCGCTCTCCCCGGCCGCGAGCGAGCCGTTGTGCGCGGCGTTCCTGGCCTCGAAGTGGGCGCCGTGGTTGACGAGCGAGGCGTTCCAGGCGCTGCTGACCGCCTGGCCGTTGGCGAACACCCAGTCCACCATCCAGCCGTCGGTCCCGTCCTCGCCCGCGGTGACCTCGACCTCGGCCTGGAAGCCGCCCTGCCACTCGTTGAGGACCGTGTACTCGGCCGTGCAGTACTCACCCGCCGGCGGGTCCGTGGGCTCCGGCTCGGGTTCCGGCTCCGGCTCCGGCTCCGGCTCGGGCTCGGGGTCCGGGTTGCCGCCCGAGCCCCCTTCGAAGACCACGTCGGAGCAGTTGTAGAACGCCTCGGGACTGTCGGAGCGCTCCCACACCACGTAGATGACGTGCTGGCCCTCCTTGTCGGGCAGGTCCACGTCCCAGTAGTACTCGGCTCCGGCGACGCCGCCGCTGCGCAGCGGCGGGTCGGTGACCTCGTCGATGAGCTCCAGGGAGTCCCAGGTCAGCGCGTCGGTCGCGGGGTCGAACCCGTCCTCGGTGACGTAGGTGTAGAAGGTGCCCGGGTGCGCGGCCCAGGCGTTGTGGTGGAACTCCACCGTCGTGTTGGCGGGCAGCTCGGTGGTCGGCCAGTCGGCGCGGACCGCGTTGAAGGCGGAGAAGCTGTCGGTGGGTCCGCACAGCTCGCCGTCGGCCACGAACTCCTGGTGGCGTCCGTCGGAGTTGCTGATGAGGTTGCCGAACCAGTTCCAGAACGGGTAGTTGCCGCCCTCGGCCAGCGCGTCGGCGCAGGCGTCGTTGGTCGGCGCGAGCGCGCCGCCGCTGCTGCCGCCGGTGGCGTCCTGGAAGCAGGCGTAGGTGCGGCTGGCCGGGTAGGTGAACGCGCCGTGGGCCTGGGCCGTGTCGGGCAGCGCGACGACGGTGGTGCCGACGGCGAGGCCGCCGAGCGCCAAGGCCATGGCGAGGGTGCTGCGTGACCGCATGGGCCACTCCAATCTCTGTGGGGGGTGCCCGGCCGCACCGGGGCGGTGCGGGCCGGGGCGGGTGGTCTGTTCCCTCAGCGGGATCAGCGGGTGTGTCGGATCACGTGGTCACCGGGTCGCGGGGACTCCGGGTTGTGGGGGTACCGGGTCGCAGGGGCAGTGGGTCGCGGGGATTCCGGTGGTCGGGGCACTGGATCGTAGGAGCACGGAAAGAACAGGGTGCGGACGGGTCAGGAGCCGCTGCACGTCAGCTCGGGGGTCGAGACACCGCCGCTGGAGTTGCCGACGAACCCGAACGAGGTCGACTGCCCCGCCGCCAGCACGCCGTTGTAACCCACGTTCGTCGCGGTCACACTGCCGTCACTCCCCGACACCGACGCGTTCCAGGCGTGCGAGACGCTCTCACCGCTACCGAAGGTCCACTCCACAGTCCACCCCGACAGAGCGGCACCCGCCGTCACCGTCACCTGCGCCTGAAAACCCCCCTGCCACTGGTTCGTCACCGAGTACACCGCCTCACACTCACCCGACGGCGGGTCGGTGGGCTCCTCGGTCGGCGGGTCGGTGGGCTCCTCGGTGGGCGGGTCGGTCGGGTCGGGGCCGCCGCCGTAGACCGGGGCCTCCTCGGCGGTGGCGGCGATGCCGTCCGGTCCGTTGAAGATGCGCTCGCCCCAGGGGGTCAGGCTCTCGACGTCGAAGCCCTCGACCATGTCCAGGTACTCCACGGGGCTGCCGTTGCCGCTCCAGGACCAGCCGATGTAGCCCAGGCCCAGGCGCTCGGCGTGGGACATGATGGCGTCCTCGTCGGGGTTGCCGTCGGAGTGGTCGTGGCCGAACTCGCCGACGATCAGCGGCAGGCCCGCGTCGACGAAGTGCTCCAGGTAGGAGACGACCGTCGACTCCTGCTGGTAGACGCCGTACATGTGCACGGAGAAGACCGTGTTGGCGTGCGGGTCGGAGTCGAACACCGGCTGGGCGTTGTCGCGCATGACGCCCGCCCAGTCCTGGCCCCAGTTCGGCGCGTCCACGACCAGGGTGTGGTCGAAGCCCGCGTCGCGCAGGCGGTTGATGGCGTCGCTGGTGTCGGCGGCCCAGTTCTGGTTGATCGCGGCGTCGTTGCCGTAGGGCTCGTTGCCGATGTTGACGAGGATGTGGTCCTCCTCGCCCTCGACGGCCTCCTGGACGCGCAGCCAGTAGTCGACGGCCTGGTCGAGCGTGGCGGCCCCGGCCTGCTCGCCGTAACCGGTGGTGTCGTGCACCTCCAGGACGCAGATCAGCCGGTTGGTCTTGCACTCGTCGACGACGTCGGCCACGTCGGCGGCGGTGTTCTCCGTCCAGCGCTGGCCGCTGCTGAGGACGACGCGGACGGCGTTGGCGCCCAGGGACTTGATGTCGGCGAACGACTGGGTCTCCTGGGTGTACCAGGTGTGGGCGTGGCTGACGCCGCGGATGACGAAGTCGTTTCCGGCGGCGTCGACGAGGCGGCCGTCGCTGACGCGGAAGCCGGTGTCGGCGTGCGCGGGCAGCGAGTGCACGAGCAGTGCGGCCACCAGGGTGATGACCGACCCGAGGGCGATCAGCAGGCGTTTGACCATGGGAGGGCTCCAGGTAGAGGGGCGGACAACGTTGTCGGGTTGCGGGGGTCCCGCCCTCGTGGGCGGGGACCGGGTGGGCGCCGGGGGTGGCGGCTGCGTTCCCCCGGCGCCCGGTCCTGACACAGGCGCGGCCTGTTCCGGGGCGGTCGCGTCAGTGTCGTTCGGTCCTCCCCCGCGGGCGGGGTCAGCCGCCGGTCAGGAAGCGCTGCACGTGAGTTCGGGTGTGGAGACACCGCCGCTGGAGTTGCCGACGAACCCGAACGAGGTCGACTGCCCCGCCGCCAACGCGCCGTTGTAACCCACGTTCGTCGCGGTCACACTGCCGCCGCTCCCCGACACCGACGCGTTCCAGGCGTGCGAGACGCTCTCACCGCTACCGAAGGTCCACTCCACGGTCCACCCCGACAGAGCGGCACCCGCCGTCACCGTCACCTGCGCCTGAAAACCCCCCTGCCACTGGTTCGTCACCGAGTACACCGCCTCACACTCACCCGACGGCGGGTCGGTCGGGTCCGGGTCCGGGCCGGGACCGGGGTCGCCGCCGAGCGCCTCGTGGATCGACCAGTAGGCGGGCTTGGGCTCGTAGTCCTCGTCGATGGGCAGTGCCGCGCCCTGGCCCGGGAAGGTACCGGGAACCCAGGAGTGGGCGTCGGTGACGCCCCACACGATCACACCCGAGCACCCCTGGACCGCGTAGCAGGCGTTGACCACCTGCTCGTAGTCCCTGGCCTGCTGCTCCAGCTTCTGCTGGGTGACGGGCAGCTGGATGCGGATGTCCAGCTCGGTGATCATCACCTCCAGGCCCAGGTCCACGAAGCGCTGGATGTTCTGCTGGATGCTGGAGGGGACCTGCCCCGCGATGAGGTGGCCCTGGAAGCCGATGCCGTCGATCGGCACGCCCTGCGCCAGCAGGTCCCGGACCAGGTCGTAGTAGGCGTCGCTCTTGGCGTTGATCCCGTCGATGTTGTAGTCGTTGATGAACAGGCGGGCGTCGGGGTCGGCCCGGTCGGCCATCCGGAAGGCCTCGGCGATGAAGTCCTCCCCCAGCGTCCGGTAGAAGACCGAGTCGCGGAACCGGGCGTCGTCCCCGATGGGCTCGTTGACCACGTCCCAGGTGGCGATGTCGTCGCGGTAGCGCCCCACGGTGGTGCTGATGTGGGTGTCCATGACGTCCAGCAGCTGGCCCTCGGTGAAGGTGCCGTCCCTCACCCATGGGGGCAGCTGGCTGTGCCACACCAGCGTGTGGCCGTGGATCAGCTGGTCGTTCTGCTGGGCGAAGTCCACGATGCGGTCGGCGTTGGTCCAGTTGAACTGCCCCGGCTGGGGCTGGACGGTCTCCCACTTGAGGTCGTTCTCGTGGGTGACGGAGTTGAACTCGGTCGCGGCGGTCTGCGCGTAGGCCGCCTGGTTCAGGTGCTGCGGCGCGACCGCGGTGCCCATGCGCAGCCCGCGCTGGTCGGCGAGTTCGCGCAGGGTGGCCTGCTGGGCCCGGGCCGCCTCCTGCGCCGTGAGCGCTGTGTCCTCGGCGTGGGCGGCGGCGGTCAGACCGCCCGTGACCAGGCTGAGTGCGAGGGCGACCGCGGCCGCGGCCCCTCCCCGGAGCCGTCTTCGCCCCTTGGTGACCGACATGGTGTTCCTTTCTTCTGTGGGGGGTCGGGGGCGGGCGCCGTCGGCGCCCGCCCCCGTGCGGCTACGGCCGGTCAGGCGCCGTCGCCGAACAACTCGCCGTGGGTGGCGAGGGCTGTGGCCACGTCCACCTGCGCCCAGAAGCGGTGGTAGGTGAACTCGGGCACCGGTCCCCCGTTGAGGTACTCCTCGACCTGGGGCCAGTTCGGGTCGTCCTCGTAGAAGGACCGGATGGACAGGAACGTGGAGTCGGAGTCGACCGGGTCCCCGTTGGGCATCTGGCCGGTCCATCCCTGGGGGATGTAGAGGCCGCCGTCGGGGGCGCCGAACTCGTCGTCGAAGCGGGCGTAGTCGGCCCGCGTCTCGGGAACGGCGACGCCCAGGTCGTCCTGGTTGGCCAGGAGGGCGTCGAGCAGGCCCTCGGCCGTCGCGCGGGCGTCGGCGTCACCGGTGGCGGCGGCGTAGTGCATGAGGGTCTTGGCCAGGCCCGCGGCGATGCCGACGTCCTGTCCGTGCGAGACGACCTCGACGCTCAGGTCGGGGTTGCCCGTGGACTCGCCCGTCCAGGTGTCGGGCTGGCCGCTCCACTCCATGTCGGCGGGGATGGCGAACTCGCCGTTCTCGCCGACGGTGGTGTTGGCGATCGCCCAGGGCACCCAGTCGTCCAGGATGTCCCCGGCGCGCTCGTCACCGGTGATGCGGTGGTACTCGGCCACCCGCTCCATGTCCCAGACCTGGAAGCCGAACCAGCGGTTGGACGGCGGGTCGTGCCAGACGGGCTTCTCGTCGTAGAACATGCCGTAGAAGGTGGGCGTGCCCGAGGGCGGCTGGGCGTAGGTGCCCTCCCAGCTGTTGGTCGCGCCGCCCGCGATGGCGCCGTCGGAGGACTGGAGCCACTCCAGGAACTCCAGCTGCCGGTCGAGGCTGGTGCCCCAGTCCTCGGTGCCGGTGGCCGACTCCGGCTGGAGCGCGGACACCTCCGAGAGCGCGTAGGCCGCCATCACGTTCTGGTAGCCCTGGTGGGCGGAGGATCCGCCGATGCGCCAGGCCCAGGGGTACTGGGCGCTCTCCAGCGCGCCTCCCCAGGAGTAGTACCAGGCCATGAGGTAGTGCGCGGAGTCCTTGCCCGATCCGGGCGGGCAGGACTGGGGATCGACGCAGTCGCCGATCTCCTTGAAGTACTTGTCGAACATGGCGTAGCGCAGGTAGTCGCCCATCATCGCCGCGTTGGAGACGTTCTCGGCGATCGCGCCCTCGTTGCCCTGCTCCGAGGCCCACTCGTGCGCCAGGTAGGCCACCTGCACGGCGCGCGCGTCGGCGTCGGGGGCGTTGGTGTAGCGCCACTGCTCGGAGTAGTTGTCGTCGTCGGTGAACAGGTCGAGGAACCCGTTCTCGCCGCCGTGCTGGAAGGTCTCGCAGGACGGGTGCGGCACGGTCTCCCAGACCGACTCGTTGGAGCCGCGCTGGAAGGTGTTGATGTAGGCGGGGGCCTCATCGGTGCCGTCACCGCAGAACCCGTAGCCGTAGGTGTTGTCCACGTCCAGCAGCCAGTGCATGCCGTAGACCTCGTCGGTGCCGTAGGTGCTGCTCAGCTCCTGGGCGAGCGGGTCCTGCCCCGCCTCGACCGAGTCGTCCAGCGGCATCGGGTAGTCGCTCGGGTCGAGCGACTCGGGGATGTAGGTCGCCGGGGCCGACGGGTCGTAGGAGCCGTTCGTGGGCTGGTCGGCCGTGCCCGGGATGATGAAGGCCTCCATGGACTCCCACGCGGAGTTGAAGGGCTCCCAGTCGCCGGTGATCCTGCCGTAGGTCGCCTCCAGCCACAGGTAGTAGCTGTAGGCCTCGGAGGTGGTGGCGTGGCCGTGGTCGGGCGCCTCCACGATCAGGGTCTCCACCGAGTGGTACGGCACGAGGAGGCCGTCGAACTCGCGGAAGTAGCCGCTGTCGGGGTCCTTGATCTTGTCGTACTGGGTGAGGAACTCCTCCTCGTAGGCGTTGGAGGCGCCGGAGAGTTCGCGCGCGGTGACGACCACGGGGTCGTAGCCCTCGGCGGAGACGGTGAACTCGGCCTGGGCGGGGTCGCCCGAGCCGTCACCGGAGGAGGCGACCGTCACCTCCTGCGGGGTGTCCCAGTCGGCTTCGCCGAAGGTCAGCGAGGCTCCCGAGGCCACCGACAGGGTCGGGCTGCCGGAGGTGCGCTCCACGCTGACGGCCACGTCCTCGGCGGGCGCCTCGGACAGGGCCACGTCGAAGGCGGTCTCGCCGCCGGGCGCCAGGGTGACCGAGTCGGGGTCCACGACCAGGGTCGGGTCCTCGGGCTCGGGCTCCTCGCCCGCGCAGTCCAGGCCGTTGAGGGTGAAGTCGGTGGGTACCTCGTTGGTACCGCTGTAGGTGGCCTGGAATCCGAACGTCGCGGTCTGGCCGGAGGCGAGGCCGGGCGCCCAGGAGGGGCCGCTGGCGGTCACGGAGCCGCCGCTCTGGGAGACCTGCGCGCTCCAGCTGTTGCTGATGCGCTGGTTGCCGGAGAACTCCCAGCCCAGCGTCCAGTTGGAGAGGGACTCGGCCTCGTTGGTGACCGAGACCTCGGCCGTGAAACCCGAGCCCCAGTCGTTGAGTTGGTAGTCGACGGAGCAAATCGGTGCGGCCTGCGCGGGCGCGGCCGGAAGGAGGGCGGCTAGGAGCACCGCTCCGAGGAGCGCGGGCGCGGGTCTGCGCCAGCGCGCCGTGCGGCGCGGGCCGGGGCGGGGGGTGGTCACGTGTCCTCCTCGGACAGGTTCTCCGTTCCCCTCCGCGGTCCCGCGCGCCGGAGGACGGCGCCGGGGCGGAGCTCTCCGATGGGGGGAGGCGGCGGGGTCGGAGTGCGGGTGTGGGGGGGAGGGAGCCGGGTACGACGCTGTGACCTGCGGCTCGTTGCCCGGGTCGGGCCGGTGCGCGTTCGGTGGTTTTCCGGAATTCGGACGCCCGTTTCGCGCACGCCTTGCGGGAGCGCTCCCAGGCATCGTGGGGCGAAGTTAACATCCACGACACACGGAGACAACGGGTGCAAACATGGTGACTACTCGTTAAGTTCCCGGGGCCCCGGGGCGGGCCGGACCGCCCCGGGGAGTCTCGGAGCGCAGTGCGGAGCGGAGGTGCCCGCCCGTGTCGGACGGGCACCCCTCGTACTCACCGCACCGGCAGGCGGTCGCCGGTCCTACTGGATGGGCGGGTGGGCGTTGGCCAGCAGCTCCTGGAACTGCGCGGAGAACCAGTGCCCCGAGATCGGCGCCTCGGGCAGCGCACCGCTCATGTTGTAACCGTTGCGCGGGTTGCCCTCATAGGTCGGGTCGCACATCCGGTCGAACCCCTTGCCCTCCGGGTTCTCGATGTACTCGCTGGACCCGTCGGACTCACCCGGCGGCTTCATCCACACATAGGCGTCGATCCCCGGCTCCGGAGCGGCCTGGGGACGCTCACCCAACCCCGCACCGGACTGGTTGCACCAGTTCCCGGACTGGATCCGGCGGTCGTAGCGGCCCCCGTCCACGTAGGCGTTCACATCCGTGCTCGGCCCCGGCCCGTCCGGACGGTCCGGGCCGCCCCACCCGTTACGGGAGGTGTCGATGAGCATCCCGATCCCCGAATCGAAGCCCTGACCCACCAGCTCCTCGCGCAGAGCCTGGGCGAAGGACAGCTCGTCGGTGAACTGGTTCCAGTCCACCCAGTCCGACTGGCGCACCGGCGTACCCGCGATGGTCTGGTCGATGGAGAAGTTGTCCTCCACCAGAGCCGAGTAGTTCGCGGTGTTGGCGATGAACCCGTGCACATCGGCCGGAGTCGCCCCGGCGGCGTTGGCCGCCTCATGGAACAGCGCCGCCGAGGCGGTGAAGTTGTCCTGCCAACCGATCCACCCGTGGTGACCGGCGTCCACGTAGTTGTAGACGTTGTCGATCGCGCCCAGCTGCGCCAGCGCGTAGCCCACCCCCTCGACGTAGTTGCCGTTGGCCAGCATCTCGTCGCAGTTCTCGGTCGCGGTCTCGCGGGGGGAGACGTTGGTGACCAGGTTGGGCAGCGAGTCGATCTCGACCGTGGTCACCACCCGCAGCTCGGTGTCCTCGTAATCGGCCAGGATCTCGGCGATGGGATCGATGTAGTCGTTCTTGTACCGGTCGATCTCGTCCGGGCCCAGCTCGCCGTTGGAGGCCAGGGCGGCGCAGTCACGGCCGGGCAGGTTGTAGATGACCACCTGGAACACCAGCGGCTCACCGTCGGCCTGGGCCAGGGCCTCGTCCAGGTGATCGCGCAATCCCATGCTGCCGGTGGTGGGGCTGTCGTTGCCCTCGATGGCGCTGATGCGGTCCAGCCACACCCCGGTGGGCTCATCGGCCACGGCGTCCCCGCCGGGCTCGGCGGCGGCGTTGGCCGACCAGATCGGGTTGACGTACACGTCAGCGCCCACGTACGGATTGTCCACCCGCTCGCCCGTGCCGGGGTCCGGGTCCGGGTCCGGATCGGGGTCGGGGTCCGGATCGGGGTCGGGGTCGACTAGGCCCTCACAGGCCACACCGTTCAGGGTGAACTCGGCGGGGACGGCGTTGGCGCCCGAGTACGTGGCCTGGAAGCCGAAGGTGGCCGTGCCGTCCGTCGCGATCGCGCCGTTGTACCCGGCGTTGGTGGCCGAGACGCTCTGTCCGCTCTGGGTGACGGTGCCGTTCCAGGAGTTGGTGACCCGCTGGTTTCCGGCGAAGTCCCATTCCAGGGTCCAGCCGTTGACCGCGTCGCCGAGGTTGGTGATCTCCACGCTCGCGGTGAACCCGGAGCCCCAGTCGTTGAGTTGGTAGTCGACCTCGCAACCGGCCGCTGCGCTGGCGGGGGCGGGCACGGCCGTGGCCAGTGCGGCGCCCACGATCAGGGCCGATGTCGCGGCGAGGCCGCGCCGTGCGCCCGGACGCCTGTCCGGAGTGCGCGGGATTCTGCTCATCTCTTGCTTTTCCTCATGGTTGGGGGGTGGTGCCAGAGGGACGAGAGTGTCGGGGCGCGGGGCCGCCGACTGATGCGTGGAATCCGAAGGGTGATGCGGGTGATGCGGGTGGTGCGCGGGGCACGTCGTCCTCCGGGGAGGGTGCGGCGACGCGGGGGGTGACCCCATGGGTGGGAGCGCTCCCAGAACAGGAGTGCGAAGGGCGGGATGGGACGGGTTGGGAATGCGGACACTCACGCTCCCCCGAACGCAACCCGAATCAGTGTGATTCAGGTCATTCGGGAGCGCTCCCATGAGAATAACCACCACGGCTTCACATGTAAACACCCCGTAAAGAACAGCGTTCGGCAGTGCGGTCCGACCTCGGAGGATCCCGACTCCGCGGCGGCCGCCCGCCCCTCACCCCCTGGCGCCCCCCACGGGAATAGCCGGGACGGGCGCGCCGTTCCTCTGGTAGTTTCACCAAAAACTACTTCTCAAGAAGCTTTTTACTAGGGGGACAGATGGCGACCCGCACACTGGTGACCGTCTCGGCGGGGATGAGCACGCCGTCCTCGACCCGCCTGCTCGCCGACCGGCTGACCGCCGCCGCCGAGTCCTCGCTGCGCGAGCGCGGCGACGAGGTCCGCACCCGTACCGTGGAGCTGCGCGAGGTGGCGCACGACATCGTGAACGCGATGACCACCCGGGTGCCCACCGGTGAGCTGCGCGGTGTGCTGGAGGACGTCGCCGGAGCCGACGGGATCATCGCGGTGACCCCGGTGTTCAACGCCTCCTACAGCGGCCTGTTCAAGTCCTTCTTCGACGTGGTCGACCCCGAGGACCTGGACGGCATGCCGGTGCTGATCGGCGCGACCGGAGGCAGCCCGCGCCACTCGCTGGTGCTGGAGCACGCGCTGCGGCCGATGTTCGCCCACACCCGTTCGGTGGTCGCGCCCACCGGCGTGTACGCGGCCTCGGAGGACTGGGGGTCGGGCGAGGGCGGCGGCCGCGAGCTGACCCAGCGCGTCGAGCGCGCCGGACGCCAGCTCGCGGCGCTGGCCGCGGACCGCTCCCCCGCGGCCGCGGACCCCTACGAGGAGCCGGTCCCCTTCGCCGACCTGATGTCGGGTCTGGGCGCCTGACCGGTCACCCACCGCCCGTCCGGGGTCACCAGGGGACGGCGCCCTCGTCGTCGAAGAAGCCGCCGCGCGGTCCGTCGTCGGGCAGGGTGGCGAGCCGGATCGCGATCGCCGCGCCCTGTTCGGGCGTCCGTGGCGCGTTGAAACCGGTGAAGTCGGTCGCCACGTAGCCCGGGCAGGCGGCGTTGACGATGACGTTGGTGTCGGCGAACCGGCGGGCGTACTGCGCCGTGACGCTGTTGAGCAGGGTCTTGGACGGCGCGTACGCGGCCAGGACGGGGCCGGTCCGCAACGTCAGAGAGCCCATGTTGCTCGACATGTTAACGATGCGCGGCGAGCTCGCGCGGCCGAGCAGCGGCAGCATCGCGTTCGTCACCCGCACGACCCCGAACACGTTCGTGTCGAGGACCTCGCGGAGGACGTCGAGGTCGAGGGTGGTCGGGTCCTGGGCTCCGCCGTCGGTGCGGCCGGAGACGCCCGCGTTGTTGACGAGCACGTCGAGCCGACCCGCCTCTCGCTCGATCGTCTTCGCCGCCGCCGCGACGCTGTCGTCGCACGTGACGTCGAGGGCGACCCCGAACGCGTCGGCGCCCGCCGCGCGCAGCCGCTCGACGGCCTCCTCCCGCCTGGCGTCGTCGCGGGCCCCCACCGCGACCGTGAAGCCCAACTCCCCCAGTCCTTGGGCGATGGCGAAACCGATTCCCTTGTTCGCGCCGGTGACCAGCGCGGTCTTCGTGTCGTTCACGGAGTCCATGCTCGGCGGAGCGCGCACCCGCGGTCCAATACCGGCTCGGTCGGCCGTGATACCCGCCGGGTATCGGTCCATAGGCTGTTGGCGTGGACGATCTCGAAACCCGCGAACTCCGCTACTTCGTCGCCGTCGCCGAGGAACTGCACTTCGGGCGCGCCGCCGACCGGCTCGGCATCGCGCAGCCTCCGCTCTCGCGCGCGATCGGGCGGCTGGAGCGGCGGCTCGGTGTCCCGCTCCTCGACCGGAACCGCCGCGGTGTGGCGCTCACCGACGCCGGCGGGGTGCTGCTCCGGGAGGCCCGGGCGGCCCTGGACGCGGTCGCGGCAGCCGCGCGCCGGACGCGGCGGGCCGGGGCCCCGGATCGGCCGCTGGTGCTCGTGACGAAGGCCGGGGCCTCCCACGAGCTGCTGCGACGGCTCCTCGACGCGGCGGGGAGCGCACCCGGCGCCGCGCCGGTCGAGGTCCTGCTGTGCGAGGTCGGCGAGCAGGCGGGGCTGCTCCGCGACGGGAGCGCCGACGTGGCGATCATGCACCTGCCCTTCGACGACGTCGCCGGGTTCGACACCGAGGAGCTCTGCGTCGAGGGCCAGGTGGCGATCCTTCCCGCCGCGCACCCGCTCGCCGCACGCGACCGGCTCACACTGGCGGAGGTCGCCGACGTGCCGGGCCTGCCGATCGCCCGGTGGCCCCGGCTCGACGGGACCTACCCCGACGGGCCCGGGCCGCGGGTGCGCACCCAGTCACAGCTCGCCCAACTCGTGGCGCTGGGCCGGACGCTGCTGGTCATCCCCGCCTCCAGCCGCGCCTGGCAGTGGCCCGAACACGTCGCGGTGCCCGTGACGGACGCGCCGCGGGTCACCACGGTGCTCGCGTGGCCCGCGGGCAGCCGCTCCCGGGAGGTCGCCTCGCTCGTGCGCTCGGCGGACGGGCTCCGCGGCACCGGGACGTGTGGCGGCTCCGAGCGGTCAGGCCCGGCCCCGTCGCGGCCCGCCGCCGTCGGGAAGGGCTGAGGCCGGGGCGCCCGCCGCCCGTCCGTGCCCCACACGCGGACGGACGACGGGTGGACCGGAGCCGGGCCGGGGTCGCGGCAGGCGCGGACGGCGGTGCCCCCGCCCGCGGTCAGTTCCCGTACTCGGCGCGGATGCGGTCGGCGAAGCGGGCGAAGTCGGCCCCGTGCAGGAAGGCCGAGCGCATGGTGCCGTGGTCGGCCCTCCCCTGGCCAGCGATGTCGAAGGCGGTGCCGTGGTCCACCGACGTGCGCAGGATGGGCAGGCCCACCGTCACCGAGATCGTCCCGTCGAAGTCGAAGGTCTTGGCCGCGATGTGGCCCTGGTCGTGGTACTGCGAGAGCACCCCGTCGTAGTGGCCGGTCAGCAGGCGGTGGAAGACCGAGTCCGCCGGGACCGGCCCGACCACGTCCGCGCCCGAGGCGCGTGTGCGCTCCACCGCCGGGGCCAGGTGGCGGATCTCCTCGTCGCCGAAGGCGCCGTTCTCGCCGCCGTGCGGGTTGATCGCCGCCACCGCCAGGGTGGGCTCGTCGTGGCCGAACACGCGCAGCGCGGTGAGCGCCTCGGTGATCGCCCCCACCTGCTGCTCCTCGTCGATCATGTCCAGCGCGCCGCGCAGCGAGACGTGCCGGGTGGCGAAGAAGATCTTCTTGCCCCGCACCACGAACATGGTGTTCTGGCGGGTGACGCCGGTCAGCTCCCCGAGCATCTCGGTGTGGCCGAGGTGGCGGCTGCCCGAGGCCCAGATGGCCTCCTTGTTGATGGGCCCGGTGACGATCCCGTCCACGCGCCGCTCCATCGCCGCCCGTGTGGCCACCTCGATCGCGCGGACCGCGGCGGCCCCGGCGCGCGCGTCGACCACGCCCCACTCCAGTTCGGTGTCGCCGAGCGCGCCGATGTCGAGGCAGTCGACCACCCCCTCCTGCTCCGGCGGCAGGTCCCAGGAGGACAGGGCGCGCACCCGCACGTCCAGGTCCAGGACGGCGGCCGCGCGGCGCAGCACGGCGGGGTCGGCGACGACCACCCCGCGCGCGGGGGCGGTGGCGCCCACCTCGGCCAGGGTGCGCACGGTGATCTCGGGGCCGATGCCGACGGGGTCTCCGACGGTGACGGCCAGGGTCGGGCGTTCAGTCATCTTCTTCTCTTCCTCCGCTCGGGATCCGCGCGGACACCCCGCGCAGCCTGTCGTTGACCGTGTCGCGCAGCCGCGCCAGGCAGCGCGCGATGGTGTCCTGGTCCCCGACCAGCCCTCCCTTGGTGATGATCGGGGTGTCCTCCAGCGGCCCGCCGTCCAGGCGGCCGTGCACGGCCAGCGGGACGAGTTCGCCGCCCACGTCCAGGGCCCGCACGTCCAGGGCGGTGAGCAGGGCGGAGGTGACGTCGCCGCCGCTGGAGAACAGTGCGCTGGGCCGGGCCCGGGCGACGGCCCCGGCGACCAGCGCGGCGAGCATGCCGGGCATGGCGCGGCGCGCCTCGGTCGGCAGGCGCACGACGTCCTCGGCCGAGGCGCGGGTGCGCACGACCACCGCCGCGGGGAAGGAGGCCCTGGTCAGGGCCCCGACCAGGAGCCGCGCGACCTCGTCGCGGTGCCCGGGGTCGGAGGTGAAGCGCCGGGCGTCGACGTCGACGAACTCCACCGAGGGGTCCTCGGCGACGGTGTCGAGCTGGTGCCGGGTCAGCTCGGTCGCGCTGCCCACCACCGCCAGGACCGGCCCGGGGTCGGGCGCGGTGCCGCGCAGCCCCAGTTCGCGGGCGAGCAGCGCCCCGAACGGGCCGGGGTCGGCGGCCACCCAGACGGTGCCGTCCCGGCGGGAGGCCGCGGCCGCCGCCCGGGCGATGTCGGCCAGGTGGTCCTCGGTCACGGCGTCGCACAGCACGACGGGTTCGTCGCCCGCGAGCAGCTCACCGACGAGGTCGGCGCGGGTGACCCGCCCCAGGGACAGGTGCCGCACGGCCAGGGCGCTCTGCTCGGCGACGAGGTCGGCCACCACGCTGGTGCGGACCGGGTTCAGCGGGTCCAGGGCCAGCTGGGTGCGTTCCAGGGGGACCCCGTCGAGCAGTTGGACGCCGTCCACGGTGATCCGCCCGGAGGCGGGGTGGGCGGGCGCGAAGAGCACGCGGACGCGGACTCCGGTCGGCGTGCGCTCGCGCACCGCCCGCCAGGCGGCCTCCAGTTCGGCGCCGACGTTGCCGCGCAGGGTGGTGTCGGTGCGCTTGACCACCAGGTCCACCGGCCAGAGCCGGTCCACGGTGGCGGCGACGAGTCCGGCGGCCTCGCGGGCGGGCAGGTGGCGGCTGTCCAGGTTGGCCACGACCGCGTCGTAGGCCGGAGCCGCGTGGGCGGCGTGCCCGGCGTCCACCGAGGCCACGCGCATGCCGGTCTGGGCGAAGCGCGCGCCGGTGGCGTTGGCTCCGGTGAGGTCGTCGGACAGGACGAGGATCTGCGCCACGGGGTCCCCCTATCCCAGGACCAGGGCGGCGACGCACAGCAGCGGCAGGCTGGCCAGCCACAGCACGGTGGTCATCCCGCTCCACATCTTCATGGCGGCGCCGCCGGACAGGCCGGTGAACCGGGTCACGACCCAGAAGTAGGAGTCGCTGACGTAGGAGAAGACGAAGGAGCCGGCGCAGGCGGAGGCCACGGCGAGCGCGGGGTTGATCCCCGCCGCCGCCACGATCGGGGCGCTGAGGGTGGCGGAGGTGATGATGGCGACGGTTCCCGAGCCCTGGGCCAGCCGGACGAACGTGGCGATCACGAACGGCAGCAGGAACATCGGCACGGGCCAGCCCGAGACGGCGTCGGCCAGCGCGTCGCCCACGCCGGAGGCGCGCAGGACCTCGCCGAAGGCCCCTCCGGCGCCGGTGATGAACACGATCATCCCGGCCGAGGCGGCGGCCGCGGTCAGCCAGGAGACGACCTCCCCGCGCCCGGTCCCCCGGGGCGGCAGCGTGTAGACGGCCACGACCAGCCCGATGACCAGGGCGATGGCGGGGTTGCCGAGGAAGGCGAAGACGTCGGCGGCCGCGCTGCCCCCGGCGAGCGCGCCGGTGAAGGTGTTGCCCACGATGAGCAGCAGGGGCAGCAGCAGCGGAACGGAGGCGGTCAGCGCGCTCACGCCCGGGTCCGGGGGCTCCTCGCTGATGTCGCGTCCGGCGGCCGGGACGGCGTCTCCGAGCCCGGCGGCCTTGCGGGTGGCCGCTCCCGGCTCGCCCGCGGCGGCGTTCTCGGGGACCAGGCCCGACTCCACGCTCGCCTCCAGACGGGGTCCCATGTAGCGCGCGTAGACCACCACGACCGGGATGAGCAGGATCGACATGGCCCCGCCGAGCATGACGGTGGTGCCCAGGTCGGCACCGAGGAGCCCGACTGCGGCGAGCGGACCGGGTGTGGGCGGGACCAGGTGGTGGGTGATGGACAGCCCGCCCGCCAGGGCCAGGCTCATCACGACCAGCGGCCTGCCGTAGCGCCTGGCCAGGGAGCGGGCGAGCGGGTGCAGGATGACGAAGCCGGAGTCGCAGAACACCGGGACGGACACGACCGCGCCGGTGGCGGTCATCGCCACGTCCTCGCGGCCTTTGCCGGCCATGCGGACGAAGGCCTTGGCCAGGGCGTCGGCGCCGCCGCTGCGTTCCAGGACGGTGCCGATCATCACGCCCAGGGCGATGACGATGCCGATCCCGGCGAGGGTGTTGCCGAAGCCGGTGGTCAGGTGCCCCACCAGCTCGGGGGCGGGGACGCCCGCGACCACGCCGGTGACCAGGGCTCCGGCGAGCAGTCCGACGAACGCGTCCAGCCGGGACCACACGATGAGGGCGATGACGGTGCCCACGCCCAGGAGCAGTGCCGCGAGGAGCTGTACTTCCATACCAGGTGCCTTTCAGGGGGTCATTCCGGTCGCGTGCCCGCGTCGACCGCGACGACGTGGGGGGTGCAGGCGGGATCGGCGTCGAGGGCCTCGCGCTCGCGTGCTCCGATCCCGTCGTCGGTGATCAGGCCGTAGGGTCCGGGGACGACGGCCCAGTACGGGTGGGGGCCGGAGCCGACCTTGGTGGAGTCGGCGACCACGAAGATCCGCCGGGCGCTGCGCATCTGGAGTTCCTTGGCGGCGGCGATCTCGGGGCTGGGGCAGTTGAGCCCCCGGCCGGGCAGGAGCCCGTCGGCGCCGATGAAGGCGATGTGCGGGGTGATGCGGTCCAGCACGCCGTGCGCGTAGTCGCCGACGATGGAGCCGCGCCTGCGCCGCACGCGCCCGCCGACGACGACGAGTTCGATGCCCTCGGCGTCGTGCAGCGCCGCCATGGGGCCGAGGCCGGAGGTGACCACGGTGGGCCCCGAGCGCCGGGCCAGGCGCTCGGCCACGAAGGTGGTGGTGCTCCCGGCGTCCAGCAGGACGACGTGGTCGTCCTCGACCAGTGCGGCGGCGTGCTCGGCGATGCGCCGCTTGGCGGGGGCGTTGCGCAGGCTCTTCTGGGTCCAGGACAGTTCGGCGCCCGCGGGCGCGGGGACCGCGCCGCCGTGGGTGCGGACCACCTTTCCGGCCCTCTCCAGTTCGCCCAGCCCGCGCCGCACGGTGGAGGGGCTGATGCCGAGTTCCCGAGCGAGGTCCTCGACCCTCTGCACGCCGTCGGTGACGGCGTCCAGCAGCCCTTGGTGACGCATGACCACTCCTGCTCGTTTCGCGCATGTGAACAGGGCCATACTGCGCGCTTTACGCAGAGAAAAACAAGAGGTCAGCGCCAATCTGCTCATAACGCGCATATAACGCCCAGAGGGCGCGGATACAGCCACCGGGCTGAGAACAGCGCGGCCGGGGACGTTTGGGCGGGGCGGCGCACGGCTATGTCGCATACGGCGCCGCGGGGGGCCACAGCGAGAACTACGGAGCGTGCCGATGCGAAGACAGTTCATCAACGAGCCGGGCGACGTGGTGTCCGAGGCGTTGGAGGGGTTCGCCGCGGCCTGGCCGCACCACGTGCGCCTCAACGCCGACCCCGCCTACCTCGTGCGCGCCCGCCCCGCCGCGGACAAGGTCGCGGTGGTCTCCGGCGGCGGCTCGGGCCACGAGCCCCTGCACGTGGGCTTCGTGGGCACCGGCATGCTCGACGCCGCCGTGCCGGGCGCCGTCTTCGCCTCCCCCACGGCCGTGCAGATCCGGGCGGCCTCACAGGCGGCCGACACCGGCCGGGGCGTCCTGCACGTGGTCAAGAACTACACCGGCGACGTGCTCAACTTCCGCATCGCCGGTGAGCTGCTGGCCGACGCGGGCGTACGCAGCGAGATCGTCCTGGTCGACGACGACCTGGCCACCGACACCGGCGACGGCGGGGGCCCGGGACGCCGGGGCACGGCGGCGGTCGTGGCGGTGGAGAAGGTCTGCGGCGCCGCGGCCGAGCGCGGCGCCGACCTGGCGGAGCTGGCCGCGCTCGGACGCCGGGTGGCCGAGCGCAGCCGCACCCTGTCCGTGGCGCTGGCCGCGGGCGCCCACCCGGGCGAGTCGCGGCCCTCGTTCGAGCTGCCCGGGGACGAGGTGGAGTTCGGCGTGGGCATCCACGGCGAGCGGGCCCGGCGGCGACGGGCCTTCGGCCCCTCCCGCGAGCTGGTGCCCCCGATGGTCTCGCCGCTGGTGGAGGCGCTGGGCCTGGGGCGCGGGGACCGCGTGATCGCCATCGTCAACGGCCTGGGCGCCACACACGACCTGGAGCTGTACGGGGTGTTCCGCGAGGCGCGGCGCGTCCTGGACGACGCCGGGGTAGAGGTGGCCCGCTCGCTCGTGGGGTCCTACGTGACCTCCCTGGACATGGCGGGCTGCTCGGTCACCCTGGTGGGGGCCGACGACGAGGTGCTGGAGCTGTGGGACGCTCCGGCCGCCACACCCGCGCTCACCTGGTAGAACGTCCGTCCCACCACAGTCCGAACGGGAGCACCGGCATGGCAGAGCAGCTCAGTCCCTCCGACGTCGAGCGGTGGGTGCAGGCCTTCATCGGCGCGGTCGAGGAGGAGGGCGCGCACCTCACCGACCTGGACCGCCGCAGCGGCGACGGCGACTTCGGCACCAACATGACCACCGCGCTGCGCCGTACGCGCGAGGCCCTGGCCGACACCGCCGCCACGGGGTCGGCCGGACAGCCCTTCGAGGTGATGGCGGAGACCTTCCTGGGCCACAGCGGCGGCACCAGCGGCCCGCTGTTCGGCATGTGGTTCCGCGAGTTCGGCAAGGCGGGCGCGGGCGCGGAGGCGTTCACCCTGGCGATGGTGGCCGAGGCCACCGCGAACGGGTGGGCGACCCTGCACCGGCTGGGGTCGGCCGAGGTCGGGGACCGCACCATGGTCGACGCCATCGCCCCGGCCTCGGAGGCCCTGGCCGGGGCGGTGGACAGCGGCGCGGGGCTGCGCGCCGGGCTGCGGGCGGCCGCGGAGGCCGCGCGGGAGGGCGCGGACGGCACCAGCGGCCTGCTCGGCCGCCGGGGGCGCACCAGCTATGTGGGCGAGGCCGCCCTGGGCAGCCCGGACCCCGGCGCGGTGACCGTCGCCCTGTTCTACCGGGCCGCGCAGGGGGTCGTCGGCGTCTGAGCCCCGGTCGGCCGGGACCGCGCGAAGGCCCGCGGCGGGTCCGGCCGCCGCCGGGGCACGTCCTCGGCGGAAGGCGACCGCTCCGACAGCCGCGCGGCCCGGTCAGGCGCCGCCGAGGTACTCCACGAAACGCACCCCGATCCCGCCCGGGCCGCAGCTCACCCCGACCATGCGGCCGGTGAACCCGCCCGCGACCTCGGTCGACAGGTAGCGTCCGTCGATCCTGGCCAGCTCGGTGGTGCCCTGCGGGGCGCGGACCGCGGCGACGACCACGTCCGGCCCCCGTTCGCGGCTGTACTCGGGCGCCGTCGAGGGCTCCACCCGCAGTTCGAGCACCGTGTCCGCGGAGGCGTGCGCCTCCCCGAGCACGGTGGTGAGCGGTCCGGCCCGGGCGACGGCGCGCACCCGCCCGCCCCCGACCTCCAGGGCGAACCGGTGAGCGGGGTCGATGCGGACCTCCAGGGCGCCCGCGCCCCCGCCCGCGTCGATCCCGGCCCGGACGGTCATGGTCGTGTGCTCCTGGCGGCGACCGACGAACACCTCCTCGTCCCCGGGAGGCGACATCCGCCACCGGTCCCCCGACCACCGCAGCACCCGGTCGGGGAAGACCCCGGCGCCGACCCAGCCGGGGCCGAGCACGCCCTCGCCCAGCGAGACGCGCACCCGCGGCGGCTCTTCGGGCTCGACCGGTCCGGTGACCACGGGCCAGCCGTCGCGCCAGGCGACGTCGGCGGCGAAGGTCTCCCGGCCCAGCACGTGCCACCCGGGGAAGGAGCCCGAGGGACGCACCCCCAGGAACACCGCCGCCCACGACCCGTCGGGCCTCTCGACCAGGTCGGCGTGGCCGGTGTTCTGCACCGGGCCCGGCGTCCCCCTGGCGGTCAGCAGGGGGTTGTGCGGGCAGGGCTCGAACGGACCCTCCAGCGAGGGCCCCCGGGCGACCGTCACCGCGTGTCCGGGGCCGGTGCCGCCCTCGGCGACCACCAGGTACCACCACCGCCCCACCCGGTACAGGTGCGGCGCCTCCGGATCCCTGCCCCCGGTACCGCTCCACAGCGGACGCGGCCGGGACAGCAGCTCACCGGTGGCCGGGTCGAGGACGGCCTGGCGGATGCCGCCGTCCGACCACGTGAGCAGGCACCTGCCGTCCCCGTCCCACGCCAGGTCCGGGTCGATGCCTCCCGCGCCGCGGATCCGCACCGGGTCGGACCACGGACCGGCAGGGTCGGTCGCCGTCATCAGCAGGTGCCCGGGACCGTCGGAGACGTTGGTGGTCACCAGGAAGAAGGTGCCGTCGTGGTAGCGCAGGGTCGGGGCGTAGACGCCCGAGGACGGCGCGGCGCCGGACAGCACCAGCTGGGAGGGCCGGTCCATCACCGCGCCGACACGCTCCCAGGACACGAGGTCCGACGACCGGAACAGGGGGACGCCAGGGGCGTACTCGAAGCTCGAACACGCCAGGTAGAACACGTCGCCGACGCGGCACACCGTGGGGTCGGGGTGGAAACCGCCGAGGATCGGGCGGGTCGGCAGGACTCCGCCTCCGGGGGGAACTTCGGGCTCGGTCACCCACCGAGTGTGACACGCCCCTCCCGGGCGGAACGGGGCGGGTCGGGTGCCCGGTCCGGGGCCGGGTCTGGGTCTGGGTCTGGATCCGGGCCCGGGTCGAACGGCGCCAGCCCCACCGCGCCAGCTTCACAGCGCCAGCCCCTTGCAACGCCGAGTCCCTGAACGGTGGAGGCCTGGTGCGGTGGCGTCAGCTGCCGCGCAGTGGCTCGGGAGGGCGACCAACGCTTGCTGTTCGCGCGTGGTCGGGCTCTGCTGCGTTGGCAGCGAAGGCAGCGGGTGTCCGGGGACCCCGCTCAACGCCCTACCCGTTGGTGGTGGCGGGAGGTAGCGTCACCAGCTGCCGCGAAGTGGCCTGGGAGGGCGACCAACGCTTGCTGTTCGCGCGTGGTGGGGCTCTGCTGCGTTGGCAGCGAAGGCAGCGGGTGTCCGGGGACCCCGCTCAACGCCCTACCCGTTGGTGGTGGCGGGAGGTAGCGTCACCAGCTGCCGCGTAGTGGCCCGGGAGGGCGATCAACGGTCGGCCTTCGGAGGCGGCTGGGCTCTGCTGCGTCGGCACCAAAGGCAGCGAGACTGTCGGGCCCCGGGCAGCGGTCCCGGCCCCTGGGGCGGGGGCGGGCGACGGAGGCAGCGACCACGGTGGGCGCAGGGCCCGGGCCGCTTGCCGGGTGCGGGCATGCCGGGGCTCGGCGCGGCCCGGGGGTCATTCCCGGGGCGGTGGATCCGGGTCCCTGCCGGGCAGGTGGTCTCGTCCCCGGCCCCGTCCCCGGTCCCGTCCTGGGTAGTGGTGTGTGCGGAGTTCGCGTTGGTACTTGGCCCGGTTGTGCGGCCCACACAACGGTTGCAGATTAGCCACCACCGTGCGCCCACCCCGCGAGAACGACCGCACGTGGTCGGCCTGGCACAACGCCACCGGTACTTCGCATCCGCCCGGGTGGGCGCAGGTGCTGTGCCCGTGAAAGGCCGCCGTGCGCTGGCGGGCTGAGGCCAGACGGCGGCTATGGCCCACATCCAGCACCTGTCCGGTGGGCGGTGCGGTGAGCATCCGCACCACCTCAGAATCCCCAGCCAGTTCGTGGACCAGCCCGACCGGAATCACCCGACCGTGCTCGTCCAACGCCGGAACCTCCTGACCCTGAGCGTCCAGGTAGGTTTCCACGGGCACCACGATGCGGATCTGCGCCAACGGAGCCGGAGCATGAGTGCACCCGGTGTGGGTGGTGGCAAAACGCAGCGCGGCGATGAGCGCATCATGCTCACGCTGAGACCGGGACCGGGTGTCCTCGTTTGTGGGTGGGGTGGTGAAGGTGTCGATGGCCGCACGCACGATCAACGCATCCCCAGACCCGCCCCAGGCCTGCAACTGGTAACTGCCCTGGAAGGTGTCATGGAGCGTTAGTCCACGGGCCGCGTGAGCAGTTTCGTGGTCACGGTCCAACCGGTGGGGGTCCAAACGGTAAGCGACCTGGCGGGCCACCGACTGGAGCTGGTTGACCGACAACGCGGGCCGCTCCTGCTTGGCCGCCACCAGCGCCGCTTCGAACCCGTGCCGGTACTCCACCTGATCGGGAAAATGCTGCTCATCGCGGGCCTGGACGGCCTTGTCGGTCGCTTTGGCGATCGCCACCGCCTCACCCAACACCACCCGGCCCTCAACTACGGCCTGGGCAGTGGCGGGCAACGTCTCCTCGTGCACGTGCTGGGCCAGACGGGCCAGGTCCTTGGCCTGAGCGGCAGGGACCTTGCACCGATGGGTGATCCACTTGTCCAGCGTGGAGTAACCGCTGTAGCGGGCTACCTCACCGCGTGCGTACAGGCGCGCCATCCGCGCGAGCGCCTGGTAGCGGAGCAGGTCCAGCTGCGCCCACAGCGCCGCGACCTCCTCAGCCGCACTCTCGTCCGCCCCGGGCGGCACCTCGGCGTTCAACGCCTGGTGGATGATCTCGCGCGCACCGGCCAGCGCGGCCACGGCCGGGGAGCATTCCCCGGGGGCCGCTTTGGGCGCTGCGATCATCATCTCCATACTTCTTATTATAGGCCAGCACCCGCCCTTTCTCCACTATTCACAGCCCCGAATTAGACGCCTTTCTTTCCGGGGGCTACACTTGATTGAATAGCCACAATTAAGGCGGACTCAAAACGTGCCCGAAAATGACCGCTTGTCGTTGGCGCGATCGTCTCCCGCGCCGACGACAGGAGTCAGAAGCGTTGCCCAAGGCCGGAGGGTCCGCTTGCCGTTGGTGCCGACGTCGCAGAGCCCGACCACCCCTACGCCCCGGGCGCTGGTCGCCCTCCGGTGGTCGCTCCCGCCTTTGGTGCCGCTGTTCGTCGGCCGCCTCCACCCCCACCCAGCACCAGCCGTTTACCGAAGACCATTCCACTTCGCGGCAGCTGGCGCGCTTTCGCTGCCGCCAGCAACCCCCAGCAGGAATGGCGTAGGGGAGAGACCTGTGGGCGGCCCCTCCCTACCCCTCAATTATTTATCCCCGTTGGGCGAGGGGCGCTTAAGGGCATGCCGAAACGCCCACTGGGTGGGATCCCCCCTATTTCCAGGAAACCATCACCACCCCACCCGCGACCACCCCCAACCCCCGCCTGTGGAAAACACGGGAACGGCCCCGGGCGATCGCCCGGGGCCGGAACACTACATAGAGGAGACCGGGAACCGGTCAGGCCTCGATGGTGAGCTCGCCCATCCGGTCCCATCCCTCGCCCTCCACGACCCGGCTGACGATGAGCGGGGTCTCGGTGAGCAGCGGCTTCATGGCGGCAAGCCCGTCGCGGAAGTGGTCGCTGTTGACGTGCGCCTCGGCGGCGCCGTCCTTGAACGCCTCGACGAGCACGAACTCGTTCTCGCGCTCGACGCTGCGGGACCACTCGAACCACAGGTTGCCCGGCTCGGCGCGGGTGGCCGCGGTGAAGTCGGCTACCGCGTCCAGGAAACCGTCTCCGACCTCGGGCTTGACCCGGAACTTGACGACGATGAGGATCATCGCCCCTCCTCCTTGTTGGTGCTGCGGGACACGGTGTGCCGTGCCCCGTCCCCACTTTCCCAGAACCGGCGGCCACGGCGACCTCTGCGGCCACCGGCCTGACCGGCACGAACCGGTTCACGGGCGCGGGACGGTCTCAGGTCTCAGGTCTCAGGAACGGTGCGGCGGATCCCCCGCCAACTCGCGCGCCAGCTCACCCTCTGACTCACCCTCCGGTTTCACCCTCCGCTTCCCCCTCCGGCCTCGCGATGCCCACGGCGCCGCGGTAACCGTCCCCCTCCAGCGACGACATCGCGTCGAGCGCGGCGTCGGGCACGGGCAGCAGGTGGGCGTCGACCCAGGTGTCGCCCGTGGCGCCGTTGGTCCAGGGGTCCTCGACCACGAGCGCGCCCGGCACGGCCCCGTGGCAGAGCACCCAGTGCGGCACGTCGAAGCCCTGCATCGCGGCCAGGGAGACCAGCAGCAGGACGCGCTCCCCCCGGCCGATCGCGTCGCGGATGTCGGCCGTGGACAGGCGGCGCGGGTCCACCGGGACCCCGGCCCGCGCCGCGTCCTCCCGCGACGCGCGCTGGAGGACGGCGCGCCACTCCCTCTCGTCCCCGGCGTAGGAGTCGAGCATGACCGGCCGGTCCACGTCGAGGAACACCGTGACGGGCGACGACGGCCACGCCCGGAGCACGGCCACGCCCAGCCCGACGGGCTCGCAGGCGGGGAAGTTCGTCGCGTCGCGCCACAGCGTCAGCTCCGCCGGGCGGTCCAGGGACTCGCGGGGCACCGCCCCGGCCTGCGCCTGCGCGACCAGGGCGGTGACGGCGCCGCACGTGAAGTTCGTGGACTGGCGGTAGTACGGCGGCTCCGCCTCCGCCGGCCCCTCCCCCAGCCAGCGCACGTGACCGGCGGGCGGACGGTTCCCGTCCCCGTCCTCCCCGCGCGGAGCCTCCAGCGGCGCGAAACCCGCGGCGGAGGCCTCCTCGGCGCCGACCGTCCACCCCTCCCACTTGACCTGTACGAGCCCCCGGCCCCGCGCGTGGGCCAGGACCGCCGCCGCGGCGGCGGGCACGTCGCCGACGGCGTCGACGATCTTGGCGTAGGCCGTGCGCGGGCGCGCCGTCACCAGCGCGGCGGCGGCCCAGCCCTCCCCCGCCCCGTCGGGGACGGCCACGATCTCGGGTGCGTGGGCCGAGCGGTCGACCGCTCCCCAGCGTTCGAGCACCCGGTCGGGGGCGATCCGCGTCAGGGGCGCGGGCACGGCGGCCGGGTCGAAGGGGACGACGACCGGGGCGAAGGGGGCGACGACCGGGGCGGGCGCGTCGGGGCTGTGGGACGGCATTCGGTACTCCTGGTGCGGATCAGAGGGGATCGGCGGTTCACGCGCGGGAGCGGCGCAGCAGCCAGACGAGGTAGGGGGCGCCGACCAGGGCGATCATGAGCCCGGCCGGCAGTTGGGCCGGGGCCAGCAGCGTGCGGCCCAGGGTGTCGGCCACACAGACCAGCAGCGCGCCCAGCAGCATCGCGACCGGAACGCTGCGCCCGTGCCGGGCGCCGACCAGCGCGCGGGCCAGGTGGGGCGCCACGAGCCCGACGAAGCCGACGACCCCGACCGCGACCACGCTGACGGCGGCCAGGACCGCGGCGACGGTGAGCAGCACCAGCCGCATCCGCTCCACCCGCATGCCCAGGATGCGGGGCGTGTCCTCGTCCACGGCGATCAGGTCGAGGTGACGGGCCAGGCCGAGCATCAGCGGCGCCGCCAGGACGAGCGCCACGGCGACCGGCACGACCTCCGGCAGGGTGCGCCCGTAGGTCGTGCCGGACAGCCACGTGAAGATGCGCGGGGTCTGCCAGGGGTCGGCGCGCAGGAGCAGGAACGTCGTGACCGCGCTCAGGCTGTACCCGCACCCGATGCCGATCAGCACGAACCGGTCCGGACGCAGCGCGCCCCTCCAGGCCAGCGCGGCGATCAGGGCGAACGTGCCCAGGCCCGTGAGGACCGACGCGGTGACCAGCGACGGCAGACCGCCGCCCGAACCGGAGGTCACCACGATCACCGCCCCCAGCCCGGCTCCGGCGGTGATGCCCAGCAGCCCCGGCTCCGCGAGCGGGTTGCGCACGGTGCTCTGGACGGCGCTCCCGGCCAGGGCCAGCGCCGCTCCGGCGAGCACGGCGGCGGCCACGCGGGGGACCCGTTCGTCCAGGGACCGGCCGATCAGGTCCGGTGCGGTCCCCTGGAGCCACAGGGCGATGTCCCCCGTGCGCAGCCACAGGCTGCCCGCGAGCAGGCCCGCGAGCACCGCCGAGACGAGCAGGGCCGCCGCCACGAGCAGGACGCCGAGGAAGCGCCGCCGCGTGCGCGGTCCGGTCCGCGCGCCCGGCGGCTGGCGCACCGGGCCCGCGTCGCGCAGGCGCAGGGCCAGGGCCACGATGAGCAGGCCGCCGAGCACGGCCGTGGGCACCCCCGTGGGGATCGAGGCCGCGCCCTCGGCGCCGAGCAGCGCGCGCAGCCCGGCGTCCGCGAGCAGGATCAGGAGGGAGCCGAGGAGCCCGGAGGCGGTCACCAGCAGCAGGTGCCTGCGCAGCGGCCGGATCCGTCCGGCGAGCAGGCGTGCCAGCACGGGCGCGCCCAGGCCGACGAAGGCGATCGGACCGGCCAGGGTCACCGCCGCTCCGGTGAGGAGCACCGCGCAGAGCACCGCGGCGGTCCGGGTCGAGCGCAGGGGTACGCCGAGCGAGGCCGCGGTGTCGTCGCCCAGGCCCAGCACGTCCAGCCTTCGGCTCAGCAGCAGCGCCGCGCCCAGCACAGCCGCGATGAGCGGCATCGCGCGCAGGGACGCGTCGATGTTGAGCTGGGCCAGCGAACCGCTCCCCCAGGCGAAGAGGCCGGTGGTGTTCTCCTTGAACAGGATCAGCAGCATCGCGGTCGCCGCGTCCAGGGCCATCGCGGTCGCCGAACCGGCCAGGATCAGCCGCGTCGTGGCCGTTCCGGCGGCGTTGCCCGCCAGTCCCAGCACGAGCGCGGCGGCCAGCAGCCCTCCAGTGAAGGACACCAGACCGGAGGCCCACAGCGGGACGGCGAACCCGAACGCGGCCACCAGGGTCAGGGCCAGGTAGGACCCCGCCGTGACCGCGAGCGTGTCGGGAGAGGCGAGCGCGTTGCGCGTGACCGACTGCAGCAGCGCCCCGGCGGCGCCGAGGGCGAAGCCCACGGCCACACCGGCGAACAGGCGCGGAAGCCGCGATCCGGCCAGCACGTCGCCGACCGGGACCCCGTCGACGGCCTCCCGCTCCCCGGCCGCGTAGCGCACCAGGTCCCACCACCCCACGCCGGAGGTCCCCTGGGTGAGGTGCCACACGGCCACCGCGAGGACCGCGGTGACCAGCCCCGCGAGGACCGCCGCCCCGGCGGCGCCGCCGCGCGCGCCGACGCGCGGCAGCGGGGACCGCCGGGGCGGGGCCTGAAGCGAAACGCTCATTACCGCGTGATCGCGTCGGCGAAGGCGTCGACCGCCTGCGCGGTCGAGCGCGGGCCGCCCGCGCCCCAGATCCGCGGGGGGAAGGCGTGGGCCCGGTTCTCCTCCACGGCCGGGAGGGAGTTCCAGATCGGGTTCTCCTCCAGCGCCTCCACGTAGCCGCCGACGCCCTCGTCGTTGGCGTAGAAGAGGTTGGCCTCGCCCACGGCGGTGAGTCCCTCGACGTCGGTCTGCGCCAGGCCGTAGGAGGGGTTGACGCCGCCGTCCCCGTAGGCCTCGTTGATCTCGTCGGTCCAGACCGGGGTCATCCCGAGCTCCTCGCCGAGAGCGGTGAACAGCGCGCCCTCGCCGTAGGGCCGGATGGTGAGGTTGCCGCCCTGGAGCCACCCGTCGAAGTACAGGAAGTCCTGCGTCGGCAGGTCGGCGGAGGCCACCCGCTCCTTGGCCTCGGCGAGGTGGGCGTCGAACTCCCCGATCACCTGGTCGGCCCGCTCGGTGCGCCCCGTGGCCTCGCCGATCATCTGGAAGACGCGTCGCATGTTCCCGACGGGGTCGGCCGGGTCGGCGCCCAGCGTGACGAGGACGGGCACCCCGCGTTCCTCCAGCTGCGCGATGATCTCGTCGTCGGCGCCGAAGGCCTCCACGATGACCAGGTCGGGGTTCTGCGCGTACAGGGTGTCCAGGTCGGGCTCCTCGCGGTTGCCGATGTCGGTCACGCCCTCGGGCAGCTCCTCCGCGCTCACCCAGGTGCTGTAGCCCTCGGTGTCGGAGACCGCCACGGGCGTGACGCACAGGGTGAGCGCGTCCTCGACCTGCTGCCACTCCAGGACGGCGATGCGCTCGGCGGGCTGGTCGAGCTCCACCTGCCGGCCGGCACCGTCGGTCAGCGACACCGGGCCCGTGGAGGTGGTCGTGGTGTCCTCGGCGCAGCTCTCGGAGGCGGGCGCGGCGACGCCGCCGGTCTCGGGCTCCTCGACGCTGGTGGTGCCGCATCCTGTGACGGCGAGGGCGAGGGCGGCGCAGGCCGCGGTCGCGAGACGGGGGAGACGGGTCATCGGTGGTTCTCTCTGTTCTGTTCTGCGGTGTTCGGGTGGTCCGCGTCCGCGGACCGGGGACGGGCCGCGTGGCGGCCCACGGGGTCGATGCGAAGGCGGCCGGTCCGGGGGTCGTGGGCGGTCTCGACCCGGATGCCGTAGACCTCGCTGAGGTTGCGGCTGGTGAGGACCTCGGCCGGGTCGCCCGCGGAGTGGACGCGTCCGGCGCTGAGCAGCAGCAGCGTGTCCGCGACGCGCGCGGCGTGGTCGAGGTCGTGCAGCACGACGCCGACGGCGGCCCCGTGGTCCTCGGCCAGGTCGCGGATCAGGTCGAGGGTCTCGACCTGGTAGCGCAGGTCCAGGTGGTTGGTGGGCTCGTCCAGCAGCACGACGCCGGTGTCCTGGGCCAGGCAGGTGGCGAGCCAGACGCGCTGCATCTCTCCGCCGGAGAGCTGTCCGGCCGCCCGGTCGGCCATGTCCCGCACCCCGGTGGCCTCCATGGCGTGCTCGATGGCGCGCCGGTCCTGGTCGGAGAGCCCCGCGAGGCCGCGCCGGTAGGGGTGGCGTCCGAACGCGACGACGTCCCTGACCGCCAGGCCCTCCGGTGTGGGCCGGGCCTGGGCGAACAGGGTGACCTCCCGGGCGAACCGGCGTGCGCTGAGCAGGGAAGCCGGGCGCCCCGGTTCCCCGTCCCCGCCGCCGAGCGTGACCTGTCCCCCGTCGATACGGTGCAGTCGGGCGAGCGAGCGCAGGAGCGTGGACTTGCCGCTGCCGTTGGGCCCCACCAGGGCGGTCACGCGCCCGGCCTCCAGGGACAGCGAGGCGCCGTGGACGACCGTGGAACTGCCGTAGCTCAGGACCAGCCGGTCCCCGCTCAGGGCGTGCGCCCGCCTCACGGCGCTGGGCACGCCGGGCGTGCCTGGACCGCGGCGACCGCGGCGGAGGACGGACGCGGCACGGCGCGGACGGAGCCGCGGACGGCGTGCGCACACTGCCCGACCAGCGGGTACAGCCGAACACGGGCACGGGCGTCCGACCGGGAGATTAGGTTAGCCTTCACTCACTCAGAATAGATTCGGCCACTCCGTGGCTGCAATCAGGACTTCCGGACACCGGATACGGAATTCCGGTCAACGGCCGCCCGGGAAGGGCCGAAGTACGTCCCCGGGGTGGTGCCCATCACGCGCCGGAAGGCGTCGATGAAGGTGCTGGTCTGGGCGTATCCGAGGAGTTCGGCGGCGTCCTGCACCTCGCACCCCTCGCCGAGCAGCAGGAGCGCCCGGTGGATGCGCAGTGACTGCCGCCACTGCGCGAACGAGAGCCCGGTGGCGGTGCGGAAGGCGCGGCTGATCGTGCGGGGGCTCACGCCCAGGTCGCGCGCCCACTCCTCCAGGGAGCGGTCGTCGGCGGGGTCGCGCAACAGGGCGTCGGCGACCACGTCGGCCCGGGCCTCGCCGGGCAGGCGCAGCGCGAGCTGGGGCTGCGAAGGCTCCAGCACGTCGAACACCACCGCCTCCGCGCGCGAGCGCGCCCCGGCGTCCAGGTCGGTGCGGGCCAGGCGCATCAGCAGTGACTCCAGCACCGGGGTCATCGCGATGGCCGTGGGGCCCTCGAAGGCGACCGGCGTGCGGTCCGGGGCGAAGAAGGCGGTGTGGAGTTCGGCCCTGGCCGTCAGCCGGCCCGCGTGCACCTTCCCGGCGGGCACCCACAGCCCGCACCCCTCGGAGACGGTGAAGACGCGGTCGCCGACGCGGGCGGTCAGCGCCCCGCAGCGCACCCACACCAGTTCGTGCGCGGGGTGCGCGTGCGGCTCCCACTCCGTGGGGGCGCCCGGCGCGTGGGACTCCGCGATGATCACGAAGGGCGCCGCGGCCCCCTCCGGAAGCGGGGCGGCCCGCCGCACCAGCGTGCTCGGCTCGCGCCGCCAGGTCCCCAGACCCGCGCCCTCCCCGGAGGGCGCGACCGTCCCGGGCGGTGCGCTGCCGGTACGCTCCGGAAGCGGAGAAATGGGCGACATGTCCTTATTGTCGCAGTCGACGCCGGGTACGGCGTCCGGACGGCCGCACGCTCACCCGGCGCGAACCGCTCCGAAGTCCAGAGGGACCCCGACCGCTCCCGTCAGCCCGTCAGCCCGTCAGCCCGTCAGCCCGTCAGCCCGTCAGCCCGTCAGCAGTGTTTACCCTCACACGGACACGCGCCGTGGCCTGCGATAGTGTGGAACGTCGTCGTCGCGCCGCCCGCGGTGGGACCCGGGGACCGTTCTTCCCCCTCGTCCCCCGCCGTGAGTGCCCGTCGGCAACCGGGCAGGGCTGCGTTCGACGCTCCGCCCCACTCCATGCCGCGCCTGCCGCGCTGGCCGTGAGACCGGGCGGTCGTTCCCGGCGGCCGCCACGCGCGCACAGCGCATGGAGCTTCAGATACCGGCTGCGGCGCGTCCCGGCCGGTGCTTCCATTCGAGGGGCTTCCTCTACTCCATGTTCTCCACTCTGCGCTCACGCGCGTCCGCGCGAGGCAGACGTACCGATCCCTGGGTCATGGGCGTGTCCGGCGTCTTCATGACCGTCTTCGTCACCGCCGCCCTGGTCTCGCCCGGTGTGGTCGGGACCGCCGTGGACACGGCCTTCACCTGGTCCGCGCGCTGGTTCGGCGCCTACTGGCAGCTGTTGATGCTGGCCACCTTCGTCGTCATCACCATCCTGGCCTTCTCCCGCTACGGCCGGGTGCGCATGGGCGGCTCCGGCAGGCCCGAGTTCAACCGGTTCACCTGGGTCGCGATGATCACCACCACCCTGCTCGCCGCCGGAGGGGTGTTCTGGGCGGCGGCGGAACCCATCGCCCACTACTCCTCCCCACCGCCGCAGTACGCCGACCAGGTGGACGAGGGCTCGGCCGCCGCCGTCGCGATGGCGCAGAGCTTCGTGCACTGGGGCTTCATCGGCTGGGCGATCGGCGGCGCTCTGGCAACCCTGGTCATGATGCGCGGGGTGGAGAAGGGCATGCCGCTGCGCCCGCGCACCCTGCTGTGGCCGCTCATGGGCGAGCGCGTGCGCACCCACTGGATCGGCACGGTGGTCGACATCAGCTGCGTGCTCGCCGTGGTGGCCGGAACCGTGGGGCCCATCGGCTTCCTCGGGCTCCAGATCTCCTACATCTGCAGCCAGCTGTTCGGGCTGCCCGACAGCTACGCCGTCCAGGTACTGATCATCCTGGGCCTGACCGTGGTGTCCGCGGTGTCGGTGCTGAGCGGGATCCACAAGGGCATCCAGCTGTTGAGCCGGGCCAACGTCTGGGTGGCGCTGGTCCTCATCCTCGCCGTCCTGGGGATGGGGTCGCTGCCCTTCGTCGCGGACCTCTACATCCAGGCGAGCGTGGTGCACGCGCAGGAGTTCCTGCCCATGGCCCTGTACACGGGCGACGAGCAGTGGCTCGGGTACTGGACGCTGTTCTTCTTCGGCTGGTTCCTGGGCTTCGGTCCGATGATGGCGATCTTCTTCGCCCGCATCTCCCGGGGCCGCACCGTGCGCGACATCTACGTCGGGGCGACGGTGCTGCCCACCGTGGTGACCACGGTCTGGTTCACCGCGCTGGGCGGCACCGGCATCTGGCTGGAACAGCAGTCCCCGGGAGCGATCACGGCCCCCTACGCCGAGGACGGCCTGCCCGCCGCGGCGCTGGCCATCCTGGAGGCGCTGCCGCTGACGGGGATGCTGGGCGTGCTGACGGTGATCGTCGCGCTGATCTTCCTGGCGTCCACGCTCGACTCGATGTCCTACGCCATCTCGGTCTCCAGCATGCACGAGGGAGAACCCTCGGGCCTGGTCCGCGCGTTCTGGTGTGTGGGCATGGGCCTGGCCGCCGTCGCCCTTCTCCTGGTGGGGGACGGAGGGATCCAGGCCTTGCAGTCCTTCATCGTGGTGACCGCGGTGCCCGTCGGCCTGATCATGCTGCCGACGCTGTGGACCACGCACCCGCTGCTGCGCGACATGGCGATCGAACAGGGCATCGTCGCCCCGCGCCCGTCACGGGACGGGGACGAGGACGGCGCCCACGCGCCGCGGTCCGGGGAGCTGGTCGGCCAGGCCTCTCCGTAGGGACACCGCCGCGACCGCGCGACCCGAGGCGGGTTCCGGGCGCGGCGCGGCCCGGGCCGCGGACGCCCCCGGGGGTTCCAGGGGGTTGCCACGGCCCGGGCCGCAGGGTGGTCCTACCGCTGGCCGTCCCCGCCGGAGGCGGTGTCCGCGTCCCCCTTGGCGGCCAGCAGCGAGGCGTGGGTGGGCGCGTCGGGCACGTGCGCGGGCCGCCCGGCGGCGAACTCCTTGCGCAGCACCGGCACGACCTCCTCGCCGAGCAGGTCCAGCTGCTCCAGGACCGTCTTGAGCGGCAGGCCCGCGTGGTCCATGAGGAAGAGCTGGCGCTGGTAGTCGCCGAAGGAGTCGCGGAAGGTCAGCGTGCGGTCGATGACCTCCTGCGGGCTGCCGACGGTCAGCGGGGTCTCGCGGGTGAACTCCTCCAGGGAGGGGCCGCCGCCGTAGACCGGCGCGTTGTCGAAGTAGGGGCGGAACTCCCTCACCGCGTCCTGGGAGTTCTTGCGCATGAACACCTGTCCGCCCAGGCCGACGATGGCCTGCTCGGCCCTGCCGTGGCCGTAGTGCTCGAAGCGGCGGCGGTAGAGCGAGATGAGCTTCTTGGTGTGCGTGGCGGGCCAGAAGATGTTGTTGTGGAAGAAGCCGTCGCCGTAGAAGGCGGCCTGCTCGGCGATCTCGGGGCTGCGGATGGAGCCGTGCCACACGAACGGGGGCACCCCGTCCAGGGGGCGGGGGGTGGAGGTGAAGCCCTGCAGGGGGGTGCGGAACCTGCCCTCCCAGTCCACGACGTCCTCGCGCCAGAGCCGGTGCAGCAGCTGGTAGTTCTCCAGCGCCAGCGGGATGCCCTGGCGGATGTCCTGGCCGAACCAGGGGTAGACGGGGCCGGTGTTGCCGCGGCCCATCATCAGGTCCACCCGGCCGTCGGCCAGGTGCTGGAGCATGGCGAAGTCCTCGGCGATCTTGACCGGGTCGTTGGTGGTGATCAGGGTGGTGGAGGTGGACAGGAGGAGCCTGTCGGTCCTGGCCGCGATGTAGCCGAGCATCGTGGTGGGTGAGGAGGCCACGAAGGGCGGGTTGTGGTGCTCGCCGGTGGCGAAGACGTCCAAGCCGACCTCCTCGGCCTTGAGCGCGATGGTCACCATCGCCTTGACGCGCTCGGCCTCGGTCGGCGTACGGCCGGTGGTGGGGTCGGTGGTCACGTCGCTCACCGAGAAGATTCCGAACTGCATGGCCCGCTCCCCTAGGTATCTTCCAAAGAAGTAGTTTCCGATTAAACTATCATGCGGAACGCCTCACCGCCGCCCCGCATTCCCCGCGCGCGCTGCCCGGTGGGCCCGCGTTCATCCAGAGGCACGCTCCGTACCCACCGAATGTCACTCTCCCCTGGTATCCCTGGAAAAGCCGACAACGGCACGGTCACCGGGCGTCACGGCGACCGGAACGGCTGAACACGTGAAGGAGGAGGGCGCACACCCCCGGCCCGCGCGCCCGCAGCCCCATGGCCACCACCCTCGATCCCCGACGCCGCCTTCCCCACCAGGACCGAGACCGGACCGACCGCGACCCCGTGGTGCTCGCCGACGCGCTCGGCGACGTCATGACCGCCCTCACCGACGTGGACCCCGACCTGCTCGTCGTCACCGACCCCAGAGCCTGAGCTCCGGGCGCACGCCCGCGAAGGACCCCCGCGCCGGGGCGGTTCCCGTCTGGTGGGACCGTCCCGGCGGCCGCCGGCGTGCACCGCTCCCTCCCGGCGGCGACCCGCTCAGGCGCAGACCACGCCCTCGGGGTGCTCGGGCAGGAAGGAGCGCACCAGCTCGATCGGGCCGACGAGGCGGGCGTTGAACGCGGCCAGCTCCCCGGCGGGCACCCACAGCTCCAGGATCGTGCGCCCACCGGCCTGCCGCACCGGATAGCGGGAGGCGAAGCCCGCGTCCACGCGAAAGCGTGTGACGTGCCCCTCGCCGTCGCGTGGCAGGTTCCACTCGCGGGCGATGCGCACCGCGTAGTCCTCGTTGAGCACGGGGTAGAAGATCGGCTGCTCAGGCAGGCGCGGCGGCCACTCCCGCCAGCCCGAATCCCCCACCAGTGCGAGTTCCGCGGGCCCGGTGGGCCGCCACAGGGTGAGGGTCGCGGGCATGGGAACCGCCTCCTTGGGTAGGGCGTGGTCAGGAGCTTAGGAAGAGCGGGGACAGTCCGCACCCGCTTTTTACCGGACGATCCGAAAATCGGTCCGTCCAGCGGGAACACCTCCTACAGGCGAAGCGTTCTTACAGGTGAAGCGCCCCAGACCGAACCCCGATCCCCACCACCCGCACCCGATCCGCAGGTCCTGTGAGGCGCACACCACAATCCATGCGCGGATGTCAGCGCTCGTGTCGGCAATGGGGGTTTCCGGCACGTACTCAGTCGCTACATCCGCCTTCCCAGCGGCCAGACCGCACTCAGTGCATCCTGGCCGCGCCCGCTGTGGCCCGCGTTGGGGGACGCGGGCCACAGCCATGTCCGGGGGCTTTCACCCCCCTCCCCCGCCGGGCCCGCGGTCCGCCTCCGCACGAACGGGCTCCGGCACCCCACGGTCACCACAAGTGACACAGTGGGATGGACACACGCATCCCGCCCCCTCCCGGCTCCCGGACGTCCCCGTGCGCCGGGCCGCACCGGTCCGCCCCTCCCGGTACGGACGGACGACGAAGGCGTGCCCGCCCCACGACCGCGCGACGGGCCACGACCGCGGCGATGACGGGACCCCGGACCGGTCCGCGAGGGGCACACGGCGAAGGAGCCCTCCTTGAACAGACCGAACGAGTTCCCCTGGGGCCGACCGGTGGTGCTGCGCGGCGGCGCGGTGCTGCCCATGGACGACGCGCGCACGGTCCTGACCGACACCGACGTCCTGGTCGTCGGCGACCGCGTGGCCGCCGTGGGACCGCGCCTGCCGGTGCCCGAGGGCACCGCGGAGATCGACGCCTCCGGCGGCCTGGTCATGCCCGGCATGATCGACACCCACCGCCACATGTGGCAGACCGCCATGCGCGGCTACGGGGCCGGCTGGACCCTCGCCCAGTACTTCGTCTGGTACTACCTCGAACACGGCACGCGGTTCCGCCCCGTCGACGTGCACGCGGGCAACACGCTCGCCGCCGTCGAGGCCCTGGAGGCCGGGGTCACCACCGTCGTGGACTGGTCGCACGGCCTCCAGACCCCCGAACACGCCGACGCGGCCGCCGACGCGCTGCTCTCGGTCCCCGGCCGCCACGTCCTGGCCTACGGCAACATCCAGCGGGCGCCCGCCGAGTGGGCCACCAGCCCTGAGCTGCGCGCCTTCGTCGAACGCCACCGGGGCGACGACATGCTGGGCCTCCAGATCGCCTTCGACGTCACCGGCGACCCGGAGTTCCCCGAGAGGCCCGCCTTCGAGGCCGCCCGCGACCTGGGGGTGGCCGTCACCACCCACGCCGGGGTGTGGGGCGCCACCGGCGACGACGGCGTCCGGCTCATGCACGAGCACGGCTTCATGGGGCCCGAGACGGTGTACGTGCACGCCGCCTCCCTGTCCACGGACTCCTACCAGCGCATCGCCGCCACCGGCGGGTCGGTGTCGGTCTCCACCGAGAGCGAGCAGAGCGCGGGCCAGGGGTACCCGCCCACCTGGGCGATGCGCGCGCACGGCATCCCGGTGTCGCTGTCGGTGGACAGCAGCGTGTGGCAGAGCGGGGACCTGTTCAGCGCCATGCGCGCCACCCTGGGCGCCGACCGGGCCCGCGAGCACCAGGAGGCGCACGGGCGCGGCGACACCGTCACCCACAGCGCCCTGCGCGCCGACCAGGTGGTGGAGTGGGCCACCCGGGGCGGGGCCGCCGCCCTGGGCCGCGACGACCTGGGCCGGATCGCGCCCGGCGCCAAGGCCGACCTCGTGCTGATCCGCAACGACGACTCGCCCGTGTCCTTCCCCCTGCTCAACCCCTACGGGCACATCGCCCTCCAGGCCCAGCGCGCCGACGTGCACACGGTCCTGGTCGACGGCCGGGTGGTCAAGTACGAGCACCGGCTGGTGGGCGTGGACCTGGCGGCCGTGCGCCGCGGTGTGGAGGCCACCGTCGAGCACCTGCGCGCCTCGGTCGGGGAGGAGGCCTGGGCCGAGGGGATGGACCCCGACGTTCCCGCGTCCAAGGTGCTGGACAACCCCTACACCTACACCGACTACCGCGACTCCGGCACCCGCGGCCGGTGAGCGCGGCGCCCGCGCGGCGACGGGCCGGTGCCAGAATGTGGGTCCGGGCCCGAGGACGCCGGGCGGCCCCGCGACCGCCGCCGGTCGCGGGGCGGTCGGCGCCCCGGGGCGGCGGCGCGAACCGGAGGAGGCAGATGTCGGAGAACGGGACGGGCGCCCATCGGCACCCGACGATGGCCGACGTGGCCGCGCACCTGGGGGTCTCGCGGCAGCTGGTCTCGCTGGTGCTGGGCGACCGCCCGGGCCCGAGCGCGCGGACCCGGGAGCGGGTCCTGCGCGCCGCCGAGGAGCTGGGGTACCGGGCCGACACCGCCGCACGGCTGCTGCGCCGGGCGCGCAGCCGACAGGTGGGCGTGCTCTTCGGCCTGGAGTACCCGATGGACGCCCACCTGGTCGAGGAGCTCTACCCGGCCGCCGCCGAACTCGGGTACGGCGTGGTGCTGAGCGCGATGGCCAGCACGCGCAGCGAACGCGAGGCGATCGACGAGCTGGTGGGGCTGCGCTGCGAGGCGCTGATCCTGATCGGCCTGTCCGCGGAGGCGCCCGCGGACCTGGCGCGGGTCGCCGAACGGGTCCCCGTGGTGGAGATCGGCCAGCGCACCGGCGCGGAGGGGACCGACAGCGTGGGCACGGACGACGCCGTGGGCGTGGGCCAGGCCGTCGGGCACCTGGTGGAGCTGGGCCACCGGGACATCGTGCACGTCGACGGCGGCGGGCTTCCGGGGGCCGGCGGGCGCGCGCGGGGCTACGCCGAGGCGATGCGCGGGTACGGCCTGGGCGGACGCGTCGAGGTCCTGCCCGGCGACTACTCCGAGGAGGCGGGCGCGCGGGCGGCGCGGGTGCTCCTGGCGCGGGAGGCCCTGCCCACGGCCGTGGTCGCGGCCAACGACCTGTGCGCGTTCGGGCTGCTGGCGACCCTGGTCCGCGCCGGGGTGAGCGTGCCCGGGGACGTCTCGGTGGTGGGCTACGACGACAGCCGGACCGCGCGGCTGTCCTTCCTCCAGCTCACGTCGGTGCGCCAGGACGCGACGCGCATGGCGCGGCTCGCCGTCCGGTCCGCGTCCGAGCGCCTGGACGGCGGGCGCACCGAGAGCAGGCACCTGCTGCTGGAGCCCGCCCTGACGGTGCGCGGCAGCACCGCTCCCCCGCGCTGAAAGCCCTGCGGCCCGGGACGGCCGTGGCCGGTGGTCCGCTCCGCTCCCCCCGTGGCGGCGGGCGCGGCCCGTCGGGCGGGGCGCCGCGTTCTTCCACGACGGCAGGTGCCGCAGGGACGCCCGTGTCCGGTGTCCTGCGACGTCTCCGGCGCGGGCACGCCGCTAAGAGCCACATCACACGCGAGGACGGTTGGCACAGGTCAGGAAAAGTCCGACACTGGAATTGGCACGTGCCAAATCACCCTCCGCTGTCATCCGGCCCCGCCTGGCCCCGGGAGAGCCCGAAACCCCGCGACCCGCGGCGCCCGGCACCCGTGAAACCCCGACCGACCCTTCGAAGGGGACCCGCCCATGCCTCTGGCCCTGCTCGCCCTCGCCGTCGGCGCGTTCGCCATCGGCACCACTGAGTTCGTGATCATGGGACTGCTGCCCGAGGTCGCCGCGGACCTCGGCGTACCGGTTCCGACCGCCGGATACCTCATCTCCGCCTACGCCCTGGGCGTGGTGGTCGGCGCCCCGCTGCTCACCGCGCTGAGCACGCGGCTGCCCCGCAAGACGGCGCTGCTGGTCTTCATGGGGCTCTTCCTGGTGGGCAACCTCGCCACCGTCCTGGCCCCGTCCTTCGGCGCCGTGTTCGCCTCGCGGGTCCTGGCCGGGCTGCCCCACGGCGCCTACCTGGGGGTGGGCTCGCTGGTCGCGGCGCACCTGGCCGGTCCGGGGCGGCGGGCCACGGGCGTCTCGCGGATGTTCCTCGGCCTGACCGTGGCCAACATCGTCGGCGTGCCCGCGGGCACCTTCCTGGGCCAGGCGATGGGCTGGCACGCGGCGTTCCTGGTCGTGGCCGGGATCGCCCTGCTCGCCATGCTCGGCGTCGCGGTGTTCGTGCCGCACCAGCCCGCGGCCTCCGGTACGGGCCTGCGCCACGAGATGCGCGAACTGGGCCGCTCCCAGGTCGTCCTGGGCCTGGTCACGGCGGTCTTCGGGTTCGCCGGGGTGTTCGCCGTCTACAGCTACGTCTCGCCGATGATGACGGAGCTGGCGGGCATGTCCGCGTCCGGGGTGCCGATCGTCCTGGCCCTGTTCGGCACCGGCATGACCCTGGGTTCGCTGATCGTGGGGCCCCTGGCCGACCGGGCGCTGCGCCCGACCATCTACGGGTCGCTGGCCGCGTTGGCGGTGGTGCTGGTGGTGTTCACGGTGACCGTGCACAACCCCTGGACGGCCGCGGTGACGGTGGTGGTCCTGGGCGCGGTGGGGTTCGGCGTGGCCACCCCGCTCCAGGTCCTGGTGATGAACAAGGCCGTCGAGGCGCCGACGATGGCGGCGGCCTCCAACCACTCGGCGTTCAACCTGGCCAACGCCGCCGGGGCCTGGCTGGGCGGCATCGGGATCAGCGCGGGCCTGGGGTACACCTCCCCGGCCGCGATCGGCGCGGTGCTGGCCGTGGTGGGCCTGGGCATCGCGGTGTTCGCGGGCGCCCTGGACCGCCCGGGGCGGCGGCGCGACCGCGAAGGCCGTCCGGTGGAGATCCCGGAGCCCAGCGCCCTGCGCTGACCCCGGGACCGGGAGGGAGCCCCGTTCCGAAACCTCGGGCGGGACTCGCCCTCGGGCCGGGAACGGGGCGACGGGGGCGGCGGAAGCCTGCCCGGTGCCCTTCGGCGGCGCGGTCCCTGCGAGGACCCGGGCACGCGGTCCCGCCCGCGGGCACCCGGCGGCGCGGTCCCCCGACGAAGGTCCGCGCCGTCCGGGCCCGACCGTCCGCCTACTCCACCCGGACGAACCGGATGAGGACGGGCTCCCCGAACTCCAGTTCCTCCCAGCCGAACTCGCTCTCCCCGACGGAGGCGGCGGACGTGCAGGAGACCAGCGACCAGGGGGACTCCGCCCCCG
The DNA here is from genome assembly GCF_004217075.1 of Nocardiopsis sp. CNZ308. Lineage (NCBI taxonomy): Bacteria > Bacillati > Actinomycetota > Actinomycetes > Streptosporangiales > Nocardiopsidaceae > Nocardiopsis > Nocardiopsis sp. CNZ308. Next base: position 6,320,101 of record NZ_SHKJ01000001.1, read on the forward strand.
ACAGCCCGGGAACGAGCTCCCTCACCCCCATACAGGCCAGCTCGCCGTCCACGAAGTGGGTGTGCACCCCGGTGCCGGTGTACCCCAGGGCGAGCTCCGAGCGCCCGCCCTCGCTCCCCAGCAGTCCCGCCACCTCCAAGGCGCGGTCGCACGACATCTCCCAGGCGTCCGCGCGCACCTGCCAGACACGTTCGTAGAACTCGAACTCTCCGCAGGCGGGCGCGTGGAGCACCTCCAGGCGTCCGCCGCCGGACTCCTCCCCCTCCTGGGGGTCGACCACCTCCACGGTGCCGCCCACCTCGGTGAAGTCGGCCCGCACCCGCCACAGGGCTCCGGCGTACTCCATCCGCACCGGGCCGCCCCGCCCGTCGACCTCGACCAGGCCCTGCGCGTCCTCCTCGACCACCTCGCCGTCCACCACGAGCCGGGACGTGAGCGGGCCGGTGTACACCCGGCCGCCCTCCTCCCCGGCCCCGCCCGCCTCCAGGTCCGGCGACTCCGCCATCGTGCGCAGCGGGCCGGTGACCAGCTCGGGGCCCAGGTCCTCGGCGGTGGCCTCCCACGCGGGCTCCACCGGCTCGGAGGCCTCGCCCTCCGCCAGGGCGGGCCCGTACACGTACAGCCGTCCGCCGCTGTGGGCGGCCGCGACGGAGCCCTGCCCCATCACCTCGCCGCTGGCCAGGAAGACGTCGCGGTCGGCCGCGTAGCGGTACTCGACGGTGGCCGTGCTCTCCTCCAGCACCGCCTCGACCGCCTGGCCGGTCCGCGCGGCGACCTCCTCGGCGTGCGCGTCGCTGAAGCGGCGCTCGACCTCGACCACGAACCCGCCGCCCTCCTCCAGGGTGGTCGCGGCGGCGGTGACGGCCTCCGCCGGGGCACCGCTGACCCGGTCGTAGACCACGTACCCGCCGGTCGCGAGCCCGGCGGCGACCAGCACGCCCGCACCGGCCACCGCCGTCTTGGATCCGGCCAGGGCGGTGAGGGTGCCGCCGGCGGTCCCCGCCGCCGCGGTTCCGGTGGCGGCTCCCGCGGCCCCGCCCGTACCGGCCGCGGCACCGCCGGTACCGACTGCGGCCCCGCCAGCGCCCGTACCGGCCCCCGCGCCGCCCAGCGCGCCCGCGGTGATCCCGGCCGCGGAGAGCACGCCCACGGCGGTCGCCCACGCGGCGGGGTCGTGCCCCGCGGAGTCGACCCCGCGCCAGTAGCCGCGCAGCAGGGCGCGCAGGGTCTCGGCGGCCGGGACCGGGCCGCCGCGCCCGCTCAGGCCGACCTCCTCGGGTTCGGGCAGCAGGGCGCGCATGAGATCGACCGCGCGCGGGCGCCGCGCGGGGTCGGCGGCCAGGGCGGCCTCCACCAGCGGCAGGACGTCGTCGGGCACGCCCGCCAGGTCGTGCTGACCGGCGGTGACCCGCTGGCGCAGCTGCCCGGGGGTGCCGCGGCCGAAGGGTTCGCGTCCGGTGGCCGCGAGCGCCACCAGGGCGCCCCAGGCGAACACGTCGGCGGCCGGGTCGGCGACCGCACCGGTGTAGCGTTCGGGCGCCACCCAGCCGGGGGTGCCGTAGGAGGCGCCCCGGTCGTTCGCGCGAGTGGTGCCGACGGCGGTGGCGATGCCGAAGTCGACGATCTTGGGGCCGTCCGGGGACAGGATGACGTTGCCGGGTTTGATGTCGCGGTGCGCGATCCCGGCGGAGTGCAGCGCGGCCAGACCCTCGGCGGTGCCCGTCGCGAACGCGCGCAGCATCTCCCCCTCCAGGGGGCCGAAGGCGCGCACGTGGGCGCGCAGGTTCCGGCCGGGGACGTAGTCGAAGGCCAGCCAGGGCACGCGTGCCGTGGTGTCGGCGTCGTACAGCCGCGCGGTGCTCACACCCCGGGCGCGGGCCAGCATGTCCACCTCGCGGGCGAAGGCCTCGCGGTGGCCGCGCCCGCGCGCGAAGCGGGCGTGCACGGTCTTGACGGCCACGCACCGCCCGATTCCGTCGATTCCGCCGTAGACGGCGCCCATGCCGCCCGCGCCGATCCGCCCCACGATCCGGTAGGGGCCGAGCGTTCGCGGGTCGCCCTTCTCCAGGGGTTCGAGGCCGGGCGGGAGGCCGGTGTCGCGGGGCTGCGGGGGGACGGGGGCGGGCGTGACGCTCATGGGGTCCTTCTCGTGCGGCGGAGGACGGCGTCCTCCCTACGCCCGTGGGACGCGCGATCGCCCCCGCGTGTTCGCTTTCCCTGCCCGGCGGGACGAGCGGACGAGGTAGGGGTCGGGACCGCCCTCGCGGTCCCGACCCCTACCGGTCATTGCGACGGGGTGCCTACACCCCGGTCCTGGTGCTCCGAGGGCTCGACTAGACCCTCGGCAGGAGACCTTCCATCATGGTGTAGACGTCGTGGGGGAACGCGACTCCCTGGAGGAGGAAGACCGTGCCGAGAGCTCCCGTCCAGGGACGGTCGACGCCGTCCGCGTGTCCGGCGCCTCCGATCACCACGCCGCCGTCGGCGTGCCAGGCGCCCTGGCGTTCCGCGTCCTCCTGGCGGACACCGTCGACGTAGAGGGCGAGTGTTCCGTCCACGTGGTCGTAGATACCGGTCAGATGGGTCCACCTCCCCGTCTCCGCCCAGGCGGAGGCGACGCGGCTGACCTCGGCTCCCTCGGAGTCCCCGGCCGATGTCTCGAAGACCCACGCCTTCAGTTCGGCGTCGTAGCCGAGCGCGAACCCACCGGTGTGCTCGCCGCTCTGCGAGAGCGCGACGGCGTCGGATCCACCCTCGTCCAACCGCATCCACACCGAGGCGGTGAAGCTGCGGTCGGTGCGCACAGCCGCTCGGTCCGTGCGCAGGTGCTCCTGCGCGGTTCCGTCGAGAAGGACCGCGGAGGTGTAGGTCCAGTCGTTGAACGCCCCCTCCCACACCGTCGCGGGGTCACCGTGCAGCGTCGCGTCCAGGCCGTGGTCGGAACCGTCCGCGGCGACCGCACCGCCGCTCTCCTCCAACATCCACCGGCCCTCCAGGGCCAGCGGCAGGTTGGCGTGCTGCCACACCTCCGACCGGCCGGTGCTGGTGTAGGGCGCGTCCTCGGCGATGAGGAGGCGGTCCCACACCTTGACGTGATCGACCGCTCCCGGCCAACTGTCCGAGAAGGCGCCCGCTTCCCGACCGCCTCCGATGACGAACGGGCCCCCGGCGTTCCAGGCGGAATCCCACTCGGTGCTTCCCTGATGGGCGCCCTCGACGTAGAGGGCGATCTCTCCGGCAGCCGGGTCGTACTGACCGCTGAGCTGTGTCCACACACCCGTCTGAGCGGGAACGGTGGAGAGCACGCGCTGGTCGAACCCGGCCTGCGGTCCGTCCTGGGGGGCCACCTGGAACACCCAGGCCTCCTCGGAGGCGTCGTAGCCGAGCTGGAAGCCGCTCAGGTGTTCGCCGTCCTGGGAGAGGACGACGGCGTCGGTGCCGGTCTCGTCCAACCGGACCCAGGCCGACACCGCGAAGGCCTCCGAGGTGTCGACGACCGCCGTGTCGGTGCGCAGGTGCCCGTCCGCCGTGGCCACGGCCGCGCCCTCCAACCGGTAACCGCCCCCCTGGCGCTCACCCACGCGGCCACGGGTCCAGACGATGTCGCCGTCCCCCGTAGCAGAGCGGTCCTCTGACATGACGTCCGAGGCACTCGTCCCCTCACCTTCGTCGAGGAGGAAGTAGGCCGCGGGGGCGGCCAGGGTAGCCACCAGGACCTCGTACACCGACTCGCACGCGGAGGTGTTGCCGTAGGCGTCGACGCTCCGGGCGTAGATCCACTGGGGTCCCGACCTCTGCGGTGTGATCGAGACGGTGGCGGAGGCACCGGGCTCATCGAGTTCGACCCGGGTGTTGCACAGGGGTTCCAGCCCGAGGTTGTACTCGTAGGAGACCGCGTCCAGCGTTCCGTTGTTGGCGAAGGTGAACTCCGCCGTCCGGCCGGGAGATCCCTGGAAACCACCATTGGGCAGGTAGTCGTCGGAGGTGACCCGCGGAGGCGCTTCGGGTCCGTCGGTGTTGGCTTCGATCCAGCACCATTCGGACCACTCACCCGGCTCGTGGTCATCATGGCCGCGCGCGCGATAACGCATGAGGGTGTCTTCGGGCAGGCCGCTCGCGGTGACCGACAGCGGGTAGGGATCACGGCCGGGATGGTGCCAGGTACTGGTCGACTCGGCCGCGCCGAGGAGTTCGTCGGTGCCGTCCAAGGCCCACTCGAACTCGGCCCTGATCCGCTGTGCCCCGGTCTCGGAGTCGGGATCGCGGAAGACCCCTCTCAGGAGGGGCGCTGCGCTGCCGATAAGGGTGGGGGCGTCCCTGTCGGTGGAGCACACCCTTCCCCGCGCGGTGAGCGTGGCGGTGTCGGGCCGGTCCGGGGGACGGTTGTCGTCGGCCAGCGCCTGTGACGGGGAGAGGAGTGACAAGGCCAGCACCGAGGCGGCCGCGACCGCCGTCGAACGGGTCAGGGAACGACGCATGAGGGGGATTGCCTGTCTGGTCGAGGGCCGCCTCGTGGGCGCACCCGGGACACGAACGGGAAAAAGCTATCCATGTGCTCACATAAGCCACAAGGTTCGCTTTTCTCCATCAAGGCCCACACATGTACTGACCTCACCCCAAACACGGGTGACCGCTTGTGGACACCCGTCCCTGACCGCTGCCCGGACACGGCCGGGAACGGCGACGCGCACGGACAGAACCCGGCCCCACGCTCCCGCGTGCGGCCTCCCCGCCGATCCTCCGGCTCCGAGTGACCGGAACCGCCCTCCGCACTGCCGCGCACGCGGCCGCCCCGCTGCCCCACTGCTCCGCTGGCCCCCACGCGAAGGGGCCGGGACCGCCCTCGCCGTCCCGGCCCCGTACCCGCCCCGTCCCGGCGGTCAGCCGCGCGGGGGCAGCGTGCGGCTGCGGCCCCGGAACTCGGCGACGACCTCCTCGCCCCGGCGGACCGTGACGTCGTACAGGCCGCTGCGGCCGAACAGCGCCCGCTCCCGGGCGGTGGCCACCAGCACGTCACCCTCCTTCGCCGGGGCCACGAAGGTCACGTCCGCCCCGGAGGCCACGGTCACCCCTCCCCCGTCCACGTTGCACGCGCACGCGAACGCGGTGTCGGCCAGGGTGAACACGAATCCGCCGTGGGCGATCCCGTGCCCGTTGAGCATCAGCGGCCCCACGGTCATCTCCACGACCGCCAGCCCGTCGCTGGCCTCGACCAGGCGCATCCCCAGGTTCTTGGACGCCATGTCCGCCTCGAACATCCGCCAGGCGGTCTCGTTGCGCGCGCTCACGCGTCGTAGTCCACGGTCACGGCGTCGCTCTCGGGCAGTGCCTGGCACGACAGCGCGTACCCCGCCGCCACCTCGGCCTCGGTGAGCGCGAAGTTGCGCAGCATCCGCACCTCGCCCGCGCACACCTTCACCCGGCAGGTGCCGCACACCCCGCCCTTGCAGGCGAAGGGCAGGTCGGGCCGGTAGCGCTGCGCGGCGTCCAGCACGGGCACCCCGCGCGGCAGCGTCAGGGTGGTGGTGCGCCCGTCCAGCACGAGGGTCACCTCGCTGGCGGGTCCCTCCACGCCGGGCTCCTCGTGGCGCGCCTGGGGCGGCGGCTCGGCGCCCTCCACGAAGAACAGCTCCTGGTGGATCCGCTCCCCCGGCACGCCCCGGCCCGCGAGCACCTCCTGGGCGTCGGTGACCATGCCGTAGGGTCCGCACAACCACCAGTGGTCGACGGCGTCGGCGGCCACGACCGTGTCCAGCAGCGCCTCCAGCTTGGCGCCGTCCAGGCGCCCGGTGAACAGCTCGGCCTCGCGCGGCTCGCGGGAGAGCACGTGCACCAGCTCGAAGCGCGTTCCGAACGCGTCCTTGAGGTCGGCGATCTCGTCGGCGAACATCACCGTGTCGCTGCGGCGGTTGCCGTAGAGCAGGGTGACGCGCGAGTCGGTGCGGCGCAGCAGCGAGGAGGCCATGGACAGCACCGGGGTGATGCCCGAACCGGCGGCGACCATCACGTGGCGGGCCGCGGTGTCCAGGTCGGGGACGAAGCGGCCGGTGGGCGCGCCCACCTCCACCTCGTCGCCGGGGCGCACCTCGTTGACCAGCCAGTGGGAGAACAGGCCGCCCGAGACCAGGCGCACGCCCACGCGGGGCGCCTGGCCGACGGGGGCGCACACGGAGTAGCTGCGGCGCTCCTCCACGCCGTCCACCTCGCGGCGCAGGGTCAGCGACTGCCCGGGGGCGAACGCGTACTCCTCGGCCAGGTGGTCGGGGACGTCGAAGGTGACGGCGACGGCGTCGTCGCACAGGCGCTCGACGGCGGCCACGCGCAGCCGGTGGAACGCGCCCCGGCGGCGCGCGGCCGCGGGCGCGGTCTCGGTGACGGGTGTGGTCACGGTCAGATCTCCTTGACGTGCTCGAACGGTTCGAGGCAGGACCGGCAGCGGTGCAGGGACTTGCAGGAGGTCGCGCCGAAGCGGGACAGCTCCTCGGTCCGGCCGGACCCGCACAGCGGGCAGCGCGGGGCGGTGCGGGTGGGCAGCAGGGTCAGCGGCACCGGCCCGGCGGCCCGCGCGGGCGCGCCGCCCGGCGGGGAGATGCCGTGCTCGGCGAGCTTGCGCCTGCCCTCGGCGGTGATCCAGTCGGTGGTCCAGGGCGGGGAGAGCTCGGTGCGCACCTCGACCCGGTCGAACCCGGCGGCGCGCACGGCGCGGTCCACGTCCGCGCGCATCTCGGCCAGGGCCGGGCAGCCCGAGTAGGTGGGGGTGATCCACACCGCGGCGGTTCCGTCGCCCTCGACCTCCACGCGGCGCAGGATGCCGAGGTCGGCCAGGGTGAGCATGGGCAGCTCGGGGTCGGTGACCGCGGCGGCGGCGCGCTCGGCGCGTTGGCGGGCCCGGTCCCGGGTGGTGGTCACCATGTCGCCTCCGGGTGCTCGCGGGCCACCCTCTGGAGTTCGTCCAGCAGGGGGGCCAGTTCGGCGGTGTGCTCGCCCCGGCGTCCGGCCAGGGCCGGCGCGGGGAAGGGCGCGGGGGCGTCCAGGGTGGCGGTGGTGAGCACCCGCGCCAGGACGGCGTGCACCTCCTCGCGCACGGTGGCCGGGTCCACGCCCACGCCCTGCCGTGCCATGCGGGCCTCGACGGGGTGGGTGGCGAACAGCTCGCCGGTGAGCGGCCACACCCCGGCGACGGCGGCGGTCATGCGCTCGCGGGAGTAGGGGGTGCCGTCGCCCAGGCGCAGGGCCCAGGAGACCGCGTACTCGCGGTGGTAGGCCAGCTCGTTGACCGCCTTGGCCGCGACGGCGGCCAGCACGGGGTCGCGGCTGTCGGCCAGGCGGGCGAACACGGCCAGGCGGGCGCTGGAGAGCGTCAGCAGGGTGACGACGGCGCGGGCGAAGTCGCCGCGGGGCGCCTCGGCCAGGTGGACGTTGCGGAACTCGGCGGGGCCGCGCCGGTAGGCGAAGGCGTCCTCGTCGCGTCCGGTGCCGTCGGCCTGTCCGGCGCGGGCCAGCAGCAGGCGGGCCTGTCCGAGCAGGTCCAGGGCGATGTTGGCCAGCGCGACCTCCTCCTCCAGTTCGGGGGCGTCGGTCACCCAGTGGACGAGCCGCTGGGCCTGGACGAGCGCGTCGTCGCCGAGCATCTGGCAGTACAGCGCCAGGTCGGCCCCGTCGACCCCCTCGGGCAGGGTGGTGTCCACCCCGGCGAGGGCGTCGGTGAAGCCGGTGCCGAAGGCCCAGCGGGTGTCGCCGCCGTGCTCCTCGCTCAGGGCCGAGTAGATGTGGTCGCCACTCAATGTCGTTTCCTTTGGCCTCGTGTGCGCCGGTCGTGCCGCCGCCCTAGATGTGCGGGACGTCCTCGGGGATGGGGTAGAACGTCGGGTGGCGGTAGACCTTGTCCCCGCTGGGCGCGAAGTAGGGGTCCTTCTCGTCGGGGCTGGAGGCGGCGATGTGCTCGGCGCGCACCACCCAGATGCTCACGCCCTCGTTGCGGCGGGTGTAGAGGTTGCGGGCGTTGTGCAGGGCCATGTGGTCGTCGGGGGCGTGCAGCGAGCCCACGTGGACGTGGTTGAGGCCGCGCTTGCCGCGCACGAAGACCTCGTAGAGCGGCCACTCGGGGCGGGCCGCCCCGGAACCGGCGGTGGTGTCGTCGCTCATACCGCGGCCTCCTCGGCGCTGGTGTGCTTGCGGGCGTAGGCGGTGGCGGCCTCGCGCACCCACGCGCCCTTCTCGTGGGCGGCCCGGCGGCGCTGGACGCGCTCGGCGTTCTTGGGTCCGGCGCCGGAGATGACCTGCTTGAACTCCACCCAGTCGGGTTCGCCGAAGTCGTGGTGGCCGCGCTCGGCGTTCCAGACCAGCTCGGGGTCGGGCAGGGTGACGCCGAGCTTCTGGGCCTGGGGGACGGTCATGTCCACGAACTTCTGGCGCAGGTCGTCGTTGGTGTCGCGCTTGATGCCCCAGGCCATGGACTGCTGTGTGTTGGGCGAGTCGGCGTCGGGCGGGCCGAACATCATCAGCGACGGCCACCACCAGCGGTCGACGGCGTCCTGGACCATCGCCCGCTGCCGGGGGGTGCCCTCCATCATGCGCATGAGCAGTTCGTAGCCCTGGCGCTGGTGGAAGGACTCCTCCTTGCAGATGCGCACCATGGCGCGGGCGTAGGGGCCGAAGGAGCTGCGGCACAGCGGGACCTGGTTGCAGATCGCGGCGCCGTCCACGAGCCAGCCGATGACGCCCACGTCGGCGAAGGTCAGCGACGGGTAGTTGAAGATCGAGGAGTACTTCTGGCGGCCCTCGATGAGGCGCTCGGTCAGGTCGGCGCGGTCCACGCCCAGGGTCTCGGCGGCGGCGTACAGGTACAGCCCGTGCCCGGCCTCGTCCTGGACCTTGGCCAGCAGGATGGCCTTGCGCCGCAGGCTCGGCGCGGAGGCGATCCAGTCGCCCTCGGGCTGCATGCCGATGATCTCCGAGTGCGCGTGCTGGGAGACCTGGCGCACGAGCGTTTTGCGGTAGCCCTCGGGCATCCAGTCGCGCGGCTCGATGCGCTGGTCGGCGGCGATCCTGGCGTCGAACTCGGCCTGGAGGAGGTCGGCGTCGGAGGACGCCTCCTGGACCGTCTGGGTGCTCACTGGTTTCTCACCTCATTCATAACCGAACGTTCGGTCAGTAATTAGTATCCCCGGATTCCCCCGCCCGGGCAAGTCCGCCGGGCGGGGAAACCGCCAGCTCAGCTCCCGGAGAAGGTCGGCTTCTCCTTGGCCAGGAACGCGCGGACCGCTCCGACGTGGTCGGCGGTCCGGCCCAGCTGGTTCTGGAGGTCGGCCTCCTCCTCCAGCAGCTCGGGCAGCTCGCGTCCGCCCACGGCGGCCGAGCGCACCTCCCGCTTGGCCGCCACGAACGCGCTGGTGGGCCCGGAGGCCAGACCCGCGGCCACGGCGTGGGCGCGCGCCTCCCAGGCGTCGTCGTCCACGACCTCGGTGACCAGGCCCAGCTCCAGGGCGCGCTCGGCGCCCACGACCGTGCCCAGCAGCATCAGCTCCATGGCCCGGGCCTGGCCCAGCGAGGCCACCAGGCGCGAGGCCAGCCCGGAGTCCGAGGCCAGGCCGATGCCGGTGAAGGCGGTGCCGAACTTGGCCCGGCGGGCCGCGATCCGCACGTCCCCGGCCAGGGCGAAGCCCAGCCCCGCGCCCACGCAGGCGCCGCCGATGCCGACCACGACCGGCACCTGGACGTCCTCCAGGGCCAGCACGACGCGGTTGTAGTGCTCGCGCACGGTGTCCAGTGCCTCCTGGGGGCGCTCCTCCAGGATCCGCGCGTGCTCGGCCAGGTCCTGGCCCACGCAGAAGGCCTTGTCCGAGCCCAGCAGCAGCACCGCGCGGGCGGTGGTGGACCCCGCCGCCTGACGCAGCGCCGCCAGCAGCTCCTCCTTGACCCGCCGGGTCAGGGCGGGCGTGTTCAGCCGTACCGTGGCCAGCCCGTCGGCCTCGGTGAACTCCGCCGCCGCCTGTCCGGCCGCCGTGTCCTCGCTCAACGCTCTACTCTCCCTCGTCCCAGGTGTGGAAGCCCTGTCCGCTCTTGCGGCCCAGCCTTCCCTCGGCGACCATACGGCGCAGCAGCTCCGGAGGAGCGAACCGGTCCCCCAGTTCGGCTGCCAGGTACTCGGCGATGGCCAGGCGCACGTCCAGGCCCACCAGGTCGGTCAGGCGCAGCGGCCCCATGGGGTGGCGGTAGCCCAGCTCCATGGCGGTGTCGATGTCGGCGGGCGAGGCCACGCCCTCCTCGACCATGCGGATGGCCTCCAGGCCCAGCATGACGCCCAGGCGGCTGGTGGCGAACCCGGGCGCGTCGCGGACCACGACCTCGGTCTTGCCCAGGGCGGCGACCCAGGCGCGCGCCGAGGCCAGGACGGCCTCGTCGGTCTCGGGGGCCACCACCAGCTCCACGAGCTTGGAGGCGGGGACGGGGTTGAAGAAGTGGGTGCCCAGGAAGCGCGAGGGGCGCTTGAGGGCGGCGGCCAGCTCGGTGACCGACAGCGAACTGGTGTTGGAGGCCAAGACGGTGTCCTCGCCCACGGCGGCCTCGGCGGCGGTGAGCACGGCGATCTTCAGTTCGGGACGCTCCGGCACGGCCTCCACGACCAGCCCGGCGTCGGCCGGGATGTCGGCGGGGGTGGTGACCGTGCGCAGCCGGGCCAGGTAGGCGGCCGGTTCGGCGTCGATCCTCCCGCGCTGGCGGGCTTTGTCCAGCCCGGCCGCCACACGGGCGCGACCGGCCTCGGCCGCCTCGGCGGTGGCCTCGACCAGCACCACGTCGGCGCCGCGGGTGAGGAACTGCTGGACGATCCCGGCGCCCATGGTGCCGCCGCCGACGACGGCGACGGTGGCGGGAACGCCCGGCGCGGCGCCGCTCCCCTGCTCGGTGGTGCTCAACGCTTCTTCCTCTCCAGGAAACGGGTCATGCGCTCGTGCTTGTCGGCGCTCTCGAACAGCACGGCCTGCGTCAGGTCGTCGGCCAGCGGGTGGGGGCCGTCGGCGTCCAGGACCATCTTGGTCATGCGCAGGGCCAGCGCGGAGGAGGCGGCCATGCGGTCGATCAGGGCGTGGGCGCGTTCGCGCAGCTCCTCGGAGGGCACGATCTCGGCGACCAGGCCGTGGCGCAGCGCGGCCTCGGCGTCCAGGCGGTAGCCGCCCAGCAGCACCTGCTTGGCCACCGAGGCGCCGACCAGCTCCCGCAGCCGCCAGCACGCGCCCGCCCCCGCGATGATGCCCAGACCCGGCTCGGGCTGGGCGAACACGGCGGCGGGGGTGGCGATGCGGATGTCGCAGGCGTAGGACAGCTCGGCGCCGCCGCCCAGGGCGTAGCCGTCCACGGCCGCCACGGTGGGCGCCCGGAGGCGGTGCAGGCGTTCGAACAGGCGGCTGTTGATCCCGGCCAGCGCCTCCTCGCGGCCGCGTTCGCGCAGCTCGGCGATGTCGGCGCCGCCCGCGAACACGGTGCCGTGCCCGGTCAGGAGCAGCGGCCTGGGCTCGGCCTCGATCCGCTCGCACACCCGGTGCAGTTCGGCGATCATCGTCGCGTTGATGGCGTTGCGGGCCTCGGGGCGGTGGAGCTGGACCACCACGCGGTCCTCGCGCCACTCCACGTCCAGGGTGGTGAAGTCCCCGTCGGCCCGGTGCGTAGTGCCGTCGTTCGCGCTCACGGGCGCTCCACCAGCAGTGCGACGCCCTGGCCCACGCCCACGCACAGGGTGGCCAGGCCGCGGGCGGCGTCCTCGCGCTCCATGCGGTTGAGCAGGGTGACCAGGATGCGGGCGCCGGAGCTGCCCAGCGGGTGGCCCAGGGCGATGGCGCCGCCGTCGGCGTTGACGCGCTCCTCCTCCAGCTTGAGCTGGCGCATCACGGCCAGGGACTGGGCGGCGAAGGCCTCGTTGAGCTCCACGGCGCCGACCCCGTCCAGGTCCCACCCGGCGCGGCCGAGCGCCTTGCGGGTGGCCGGGACCGGACCCAGGCCCATGACCTGCGGGTCCACCCCCGCGGAGGCGGAGGCGACCACGCGGGCGCGGGGGGTCAGGCCGTAGCGGCGCACGGCCTCGGCACCGGCCAGCACCAGCGCGGAGGCGCCGTCGGAGAGGGAGGAGGAGTTGCCCGCGGTGACGATGCCGCCCTCGCGGAAGACCGGGCGCAGCCCGGCCAGGCTCTCTATGCTGGAGCCGGGGCGCGGGCCCTCGTCCGCGGTGACCTCGCTGGTCTGGCCCTTGCGTCCGCGCACGGTGACGGGGACGGTCTCGGCGTCGAAGCGGCCCGCCTCGGCGGCGGCGACCGCGCGCTCGTGGCTGCGCAGCGCGAAGGCGTCGCACTCCTCGCGGGTGAGCCCCTCCAGGAGCGCGACCTCCTCGGCGGTCTCGCCCATGGACAGGGTGTAGCGCAGGTCGTCGGGGCCCGCGTCGGCGGGCGCCTCGGCGTCGGCCGCGGCGAAGCGCGGGTTGGTGAAGCGCCAGCCCAGGGAGGTGTCGGCGACCTCGCCCGGCTTGGCCCAGGGGGTTCCGGGCTTGGCCATCACCCAGGGGGCGCGGGTCATGGACTCCACGCCGCCCGCGACCACCACGTCGGCCTCGCCCGCGCGGATGGCCTGCGCGGCGGAGGAGACGGCGGTCAGGCCGCTGGCGCACAGCCGGTTGACGGTGTAGCCGGGCACGCTCGGGTCGAGTCCGGCCAGCAGCGCCGCCATGCGCGCGACGTTGCGGTTGTCCTCGCCGGCCTGGTTGGCGGCGCCCAGGATGACCTCGTCCACGGCCTCGCCGGGCACGCCCGCGCGGCGGACCGCCTCGGCCACGGCCGTGGCGGCCAGGTCGTCGGGGCGCACCGCTGCCAGGGCGCCGCCGTAGCGGCCCTGCGGGGTTCGCACCCCGTCGACCAAGTAGACCTCGCTCACGTGCGGCCTCCCGTGGTAAAGACGGTGGTCGGGGCCACCGTCGCCTGTGAAATCATCGACATTTCTCCTTGACACCGCTGCCCGGAGACTGCGTTAATGCATTAGTAACCGAACGTTCGGTCAGTAAGCAAGTCGGTCCGATCCGCGACGGACCGCACCGCCACGAGACCAGCGCACCCACCCGCCCACCCCACCCAGGCGCCCACGTCCTGGCGGGTCCCGCGCACAGTACACGGAGAGGCCCATGGCAAGCCACGACACCACCACGCTGCCGGCCGGAGCCACCGCCCGCCTGGGACAGGCGCCCGCACCCGAGATCCTGGACCCGGCCGAGCGCATGAGTGTCGACGAGCTGCGCGCCCTGCAGCTCAAGCGCCTCCGGTGGACCCTGGAGCACGCCTACGCCAACGTGCCCCTGTACCGCCGCAAGTTCGACGAGGCCGGGGTGCGCCCCGAGGACCTGCGCGAACTGGCGGACCTGCGCCACTTCCCGCACACCACCAAGGCCGACCTGCGCGACAACTACCCCTTCGGGATGTTCGCCGTCCCCCAGGACAGGGTCAGCCGCATCCACGCCTCCAGCGGGACCACCGGCCGCCCCACCGTCGTGGGCTACACCCGCGAGGACATCGACACCTGGGCCGAGGTGGTGGCCCGCTCCATCCGCGCCGCGGGCGGACGCCCCGGGCACAAGGTGCACGTCTCCTACGGCTACGGGCTCTTCACCGGCGGGCTGGGCGCCCACTACGGCGCCGAGAGGCTCGGCTGCACGGTCATCCCCGCCTCGGGCGGACAGACGGCCAAGCAGGTGCAGCTCATCCAGGACTTCGAGCCCGACATCATCATGGTCACCCCCAGCTACATGCTGACACTGATGGACGAGTTCGAGCATCAGGGAATCGACCCGCGCACGACCTCGCTCAAGGTCGGGATCTTCGGCGCCGAGCCCTGGACCGAGAAGATGCGCACCGAGATCGAGGAGCGCTTCGACATCCACGCCGTGGACATCTACGGCCTGTCCGAGGTGATGGGCCCGGGCGTGGCCAACGAGTGCGTGGAGACCAAGGACGGCCTGCACGTGTGGGAGGACCACTTCTACCCCGAGGTGCTCGACCCCGTCACCCAGGACGTGCTGCCCGACGGGTCCAACGGCGAACTGGTCTTCACCTCGCTGACCAAGCAGGCCATGCCGGTGATCCGCTACCGCACCCGCGACCTGACCGCGCTGCGCCCGGGCACGGCCCGGCCCATGCGGCGCATGGACAAGGTGACCGGCCGCAGCGACGACATGATCATCCTGCGCGGCGTGAACGTCTTCCCGACCCAGATCGAGGAGATCGTGCTGGGCCTGGACGGGCTGGCCCCGCACTTCCAGCTGGTGCTGACCAAGGAGGGGCGCCTGGACCGCATGGCGGTGCGCATCGAGGCGGCCCCGGACTGCACCGCCGAGCGGCGCGTGACCCTGAGCGAGCAGATCGTGGCGACGGTCAAGGACAGGGTCGGCGTGAGCGTGACCGTGGACGTGGTCGACCCCGAACAGATCGAGCGCTCGGTGGGCAAGTTCCGCCGCATCATCGACCAGCGTCCCAAGGAGTGACGGGACGCGGGTGACGCACGGCCGCCGCGGGGCGGATGGGAGGACTCCGCGGCGGCCGTGTCGTGTGCGGGCCGGTCACACCGGGCCGTTCAGCGGCCCGGGGCCGGGCGGAGGCGCCGCGCGGGGCGGGATGTCGCACCGCGCTGGCAGAGTGTCGCCCATGCCCGTGACGCACCCGTTGACCTTCCCCCGCCCTCTCGTGCTGCCCGGAGCGCACGAGGACGGCGCCTACTCCCACCTCTCCCACGTCGCCGCGGACTTCTCCCCGTCCGGGGACTGCTACGTCCTCTCCGCTCTGCGGCAGTACTCCGCGTGCGGGACGCGGGGCATCAGGGTGTGGACGCTCTCCCGCCACCGTCCCGACGGCACTCTCGCGTCCCACCTGGTGCTCCTCCACGACAGGGACGAGGAACCGCAGGCCCGTACGGGGCTCAGCTCATACGTGACGGACCTGTGCGTCCTGCCGGACGGCACCCTCGCCCTGTCCTCCGGCGAGAACCGGACCTTCCTCGTGGACGCGGACCTGACCACGCTCCTCGGCTCCTGGGAGGGCGCTCCCAGAACCGGCCGCCACCGGGAGCACCTGGACGTCGCCGAGCACGTGGAGGGCTCCTTCGCCGCGGCGATCCGCACCACCCCCTCGGGACGTCTGCTGTGCGTGGTGTCGGAGTTCGGGGTGCACAGGTGGTCGGGCGCTCACCCCAACCTCATCGGCCTGGCGGAGGGGCCCCTGACACCCGGCCACCGGCCGACGGTCGAGGTCTTCGCCTGCCTGCACACACCCGAGGAAACCCGCCGACTCCCCTCCGAAGGCGGCGACACGAGCCTGCCCGTCCCCCACACCGACCACCGCGGCGCCCCGGCCGGAGGCGGCAACCGCCCCTCCCCCGGCATCGTGGCGGCGGCGCGTGCGCGTTGGCCGGAACTGGGCAGACAGCTCCAGGCGAGGACGTTCCGTGCGCACCTGAACGCCTACGCGGTGGTGGCCGACGACCTGTTCGTCGTTCCCGTCTTCGACGACTGGCGGCCGACCAAGAGCAGCGCGTACGCCTACGCCCTCGTCGACGACACCGGGGCGCTGGTCGGACGGCTCGACGGACCGGGCACCGACAAGCGCTCCCCCGAGCCCGGCGACCACCACGCCGTCGCCGCCGACCCCGCCCGCGGGCGCATCTTCCACGTCAACCAGTCCGGCCTGTACGTGTGGTCCGCCAACGGCACGCTCCTGACCGTGCTGCCCACCACCGAGAAGGCCTACCGCCCGCTCAGGCACCTCAAGCTCATGGGCTGCGGGCCGGAGGGCGACCTGGTGCTCGTCCGTCCCGAGCACAACCTCCTCACCCGGGTGGAGGCGCCCGACGACCTGGACCGGCTCGGGGACGCGGTCGCGGCGGCCCTGGCCGACCACACCCGCCAGCGCACCCGCCTCAGGAAGCAGCTGGCGCCGACCGGCTGGCTGTGGACCGGCGAGGAGGCCCCGGCCTTCCTGTGAACCGTTCCGCCCGCGTGCCTCGCGGGGTTCCCGGGCGGCCGGAACCGCACCCGGTGGCCTGGTCGGGGGTTTCGCGGCCGGATCGCGCCAAGGCCGGTCCCGAGCGGTGCGCGCCGGGGGCGGCGCCTCAGGAGGCGTCGGCGCGTCCGTGCAGCAGGCAGAACTCGTTGCCCTCGGGGTCGGCCAGCACCGTCCACCGGGCGTCCTCGGGCTGGCCCACGTCCACCTTCACCGCGCCCAGTCCCAGCAGCCTCTCCAGCTCCTGGGCCACCGTCAGTCCGTCGGTGACACGCAGGTCCAGGTGCAGGCGGTTCTTGACGCTCTTGCGCTCGGGCACGGTGAACACGTCGACCCCCAGGTCCGCCCCCTCGTGCGGAGCGAGGCTGAACCCGTCCTCGGCCTCCTCCACGATCGGCCAGTCCAGCACACGGCTCCAGAACGCGGCCACGGTCTCGGCGTCGACCGCGTCGATGGCGATCACACAGATACGGCTTCCCATGCCCGCACCCTACGGGCGGCCACCGACAACCCGGGCACGGCTATCCCGCGCGGCCGTCCTCCAGGCGCGCGTCGCGCACCGCGTTGGCGACGAGCACCCGGTTCGGCGCGTCCAGCTTGGCCATCACCCGGCCGACGACCGCCTTGACGTTGCTGACGCTCATGAACAGGTCCTCGGCGATCTCGGTGTTGGACAGGCCCCGGCTCACGGCCAGGGCCACCTCGCGCTCGCGGTCGGAGAGCACGGCCACGCGTTCGCGGGCCCGGTCGCGCGCCTCGTCGTCCCCGCCGCCGACGGCCAGGCCGATGAGACGGCGGGTGGCCGAGTCGGCCAGGCGCGGGCGCCGCTGGTGGACCGCGAGGACGCCCTCGACGAGTTCGTCCGGGGGCGCGTCCTTGAGCAGGAAGCCGCTCGCGCCCGCGCGCAGGGCGCGCACCAGCGCCCGGTCGGAGTCCAGCGTGGTGAGCACGAGCACGGGCGGCGCGCCGGGAGCGCTGCGGATGCGCTCGGTCGCGGCCACCCCGTCGGTCCCGGGCATGCGCAGGTCCATCAGGACCACGTCGGGGGCGTGCTCGGCGACGACCCGCACCGCCTCGTCTCCGTCACCGGCCTCCGCGACCACCTCGACCGCGCCGCCTCCCAGGAGCAGGCGCAGGCCGCGCCGGACCATCGGGTCGTCGTCGACGACCACCACTCGTACGGGTTCGCTCACGGCGACCATGGTAGGCGCACCCTCAGTTCGAAGTGGTCCCCCGTCCGCCCCCAGAGCAGGGAGCCGCCGCAGATGGCGGCGCGTTCGGCCAGTCCCACGAGTCCGACGCCGGCCCCCTCTCCCGGATCCCCCTCCCCCGGGTCGGCGGCGGCCGGACGCGGGCGCACGGGGTTGCGGACCTCGATGAGGACCGCGTCGGTTCCGTCCGCGACGACGCGCACGCGCACCGGCCCGGGCGCGCCGTGCTTGCGGGCGTTGGTGAGGGCCTCCTGGACGATGCGGTAGGCGTGGCGGCCGGTGTTGGCGGGGGCCGGGAGGCGTCCGCTCACCTCGTCGTGCACCTCCAGCCGCATTCCGGCCCTGCGGTTCTCCTCCAGGAGCCGCCCGAGCCCGTCGAAGGTGGGCTGGGGCCGGTCCGCGTCCTCGTCCTGCCCCGAACGCAGGTCGGACAGGATCCCGCGGACCTCCGCGAGCGACTGGCGGGTGTTGGTGAGGATCTCCTCGGCCAGGGCGTCGCGGTCGGCGGCGGCCAGGTCGGGGCGGTGGGTGAGCGCGGAGGCGTTCAGCGAGATGAGCGTGAGCCGGTGCGCGAGGACGTCGTGCATCTCCCGGGCGATGCGGCCGCGCTCCTCCATCCTGGCGTTCTCCACCCGGAAGCGCTGCTCCCGCTCGGCGTCCAGCGCCCGTTCCCGCAGCACGCGGACCAGGTCGGCGCGGGCGCCCCGGTAGGCCGAGGCCGCGGCCAGGGCGGCGACGGCGGCGGCCACGAGCAGCAGTCCGACCCACAGGGGCCGGATCGGCTCCACCGGGGTCCAGGGGTTGTGCAGGCCCGCGGCCAGTGCGGCGGCCAGGACCCCGCACAGGGGCGCGGCCGTCCGCCACCGCCTGCCCGACGCCTCGCGGGCGGCCACGAGCGCGGCCAGACCGACGGAGGCGGTGGACACGGCCGGTGCCGCCGCGACCAGCCACCGGCCCCAGCCGCGGGCCGTCCACCAGCGGCTTGCCGTGACGAGCACCGCCCCCAGCACGGCGTCGGCCGCCAGCAGGGGCCAGGGGACGGTGATCATGTTGCCGAGGTGGGAGTCGACGGCCGCGAGGACGACGAACACCACGGTCGACCAGGGGAGGAGGTTGCCGAGAATCCGCACGGCCCCACCGTATAACCGCTGTTCACCGGGGCCTCCCGGGACGGAGCCCCCACCGCGGAAGGGGTACCGTGGCCGATCCGCGACGGTACCTGGGGCCACTCGGGCGAGACCTTCGGCCACCCCGCCGCGTCCCCGGGTCCGCGCTCCCCCGACCCCCGGCCACCCCGCCCGGGCCCCGCGCCACCGGACCCGGCACCGAAGACACTGCCGCCCGCCGGGGCCCCTGCCTAGCGTGGCCGGTGCTGCTCGGGAACACGTCCCGGGCACGTCCACGACGACAAGGAGTCGCATGTCAGCGGTGCTCTTGGTCGCGTCGATGATCGCGTTCGCGGGCGCGGTCACCATCGCGGCGGCCCGTTTCCTCTCACCCGGCGAGACGGGGAAGGGGGCGTACGTCCTCCCCGGCGTCCTCCTCCTCGTCTACGCCGTCCTCTTCGGCCTGTGGATCGTGGTCCCGTGAGCCTGATCGACATCCGCGACGTCTCCATGGCCCACGGCCGCCACCGCGTCCTGCACCGGATCGACCTGCGGGTCGAACCCGGTCGGGTCTACGGGCTGCTCGGCCCCAACGGCTCGGGCAAGACCACCCTGCTCAAGTCGGTCCTGGGCGCCAACGACCACACCGGCGCCATCGAGCGCGCGCCGGGCCTGCGCGTGGGCCGCCTGATCGAGTACCCCGCGTTCTACGGCGGCCTGACCCTGCGGGAGAACCTGGAACTGCACGCCCGCTACCTGCGCACCCCCCTGGACGAGGTCCCCGGCCTGTTGGCGGAGGTCGGCCTGGGCGAGCGGGCGGACCTGCGCTTCTCGCGCACCTCCCTGGGCATGAGGCAGCGGCTCGGCATCGCCCGGGCGCTCCTGGGCGAACCCGGGCTGGTGCTGCTGGACGAGCCCACCAACGGCCTCGACCCCATCGGCATCCGCGACATCAGGGAGCTGGTCCGGGCCGTCCAGCGCGAACGGGGCACGAGCATGATCGTCTCCAGCCACAACCTGACCGAGATCGCCTCCCTGGCCGACCACCTGCTGTTCATGAGAGCGGGCCGGATCGTACGGCGCATGGACGCCGACGAGGTCGAGGGCGACCTGGAGGACCTGTACGCGACGGTCCTGGGGGAGGACGCGTGAGGACGCTGCTGGCCAACGAACTCCGCAAGATCCGCCGGGAGCGCTTCGTCTGGGCCGTCCTCGTGCTCAACGTCGTCCCGCTGGCGATGGTGGTCGTCAACTACGCCGTGAACGGCGGGGAGCCCACCCTGGAGCGGTTCTACTTCACCTTCCACAACCAGTACACGATGGTCCTGCCCCTGGTGGTGTGCGCGACCGTCGCGGCCTGCTTCCACACCGAGTTCCGCAACGGCACCTACTTCGAGTGGCTCACCTGCGGCCGTTCCAAGCCCGCGCTGTGGGCCGCGAAGCTGGCCGTCGCGTGCGCGCTGGTGGCGGTGATGGCGGCGGTGAACCACGTGGGGTTGGTGGTGTTCCTGCTGCTGGAGAACCCCGGCGCCGGGATCGGGCGGATGAGCGCCGCCTACTGGCTGCTGGTCGGCGTGTGCGTCGCCCCGGTGGCGCTGCTGTGCGCCCTGCTGACGCTGGTGACCCGCAACGTCGTCATCGTGAACGTGTTCGGGATCGGCCTGACCGTGGCCACGCTGGTGTTCATGGCCGCCGACTTCTCGTACGTGGTCCCGACCTGCTTCGCCTACCGGCTCAGCGTGGGCGTGGTCGTGCCCGACGCGGCCTACCCCGACCTCGGACAGGCGCTCGCGGTCGGCTGGACGGTGACGGCGCTGTCCCTGCTGCTGCCGCTGGCGGCCAACCTGCTGGTCATCACCCGGCGCCGCTACCTGCGCTGACCCCGCCCCGCCCCCGACGGCGGCCGCGCCCGGCCGGGACCCCGCGGTCAGCCCGCCGCGGCGGCCCGCACGAGGACGTCGTAGCCGTCGGTGGTGCGCTCCAGGTCCGCGCCGAGCGAGCGCACCCACGCGTCGAGCCGGGCCTGGACCGCGGGGCCGTCGCGGTCGTCGTCCACGGTCATCTCGACCTCCAGGAACACGCCCACACCGCGCAGTTCGTCCACGCACACGGTGATCGCGCCCGCCCGGCCGACCCGGCGGGTCTTGACGATGCGCAGGACCGGGACGTAGCCGAACTGGAGGAGGACCCGGTGCATCTGCTCCCGGTCGGCGACGGCGGTCTCGTGCTCCACGTACTCCAGGGGGTTGGCGGCCGGGGTCTTGGCGGTGAGGACGTGCTCGCCGCCCTGGGTGCGCAGCCGGGCGAAGGCGCGTCCCGCCTTGGGCGTGCCGAACTCCCACCCGGGCGGGGCGTAGGCCTGGTCGTCCTGCTCGGCGGGCGCGGAGAGGGCGACCCCGGCGGAGTCGAGGGCGGCCAGGAGCGCGGCGGGGTCGGCGACGCGGTACTTGGCCTCGATCTCACGCATGCGTGTGCTCCTGGGCAGAGTGGTACGGGAGTTGCCCAGGAGCTTACCGAGGGTGAGGGCCGTCCCGCGCGACTGCCGCACGGCCCCTCCTGCGCGACGGACCGGGACGGCAGGTGCCGCCGCGAAGGCCCAGGTCGCCGGGGTGCGCGAAATCCCTGGCCGCCTCCGGCATGCGCGACCCCCTACCGGGCAGAGGGTAAAGACAGTCCCCCTGAACGGTGTGCTCCACCCCATGCACGGGCCGGTGACGCCGTCCGCGGACCGGGGGGACCACGCCGTGTGGCGCGCGGTGCGGCGCGCCACGCCCCCTGAAGGAGTACACCGGGTGGACGAGACAGTCGGCAGGGCGGGCTCGGGAGGACGGGTCGAGGACTACCTGGCCCTGCGCCGCCGCAGGTGGTGGCAGCGCGAGGCGCGCAGGCCCCAGGACGCCGTGATGGGCCGGGAGTGGACGATCGCTCCGGCGGACGAGGAGACCGAGGTCCCCGTGTCGTCGCTGGTGGTGGAGATGTCCGACCAGGAGGCGTGGTACTGGGGGTTTCGCGCTCCGGACAGCCTGCCCACGGACATGCGCTGGAGGGTGACCGTGCCCTACTCCCTGCCCGAGGGGCACCGGGGGCGGACCGCCGTGCAGGTGCTGCTCACCATGGGCAACAGGGCCGAACTGGTGACGCCGCTGCACCCGGCGACCGCGCCGCTGGACGTCCCGGTGGAGCGGATCGTGACGGACACCGACGTACCCGCCGAAGAGCTGCCGGGGATGTGGCTGAGCGTGGCGCTGCTGGGCGGAGCGGACGCACAGGGGTTCCGCGCGCTCTCCTGAGCGCCGCGTGCGCTCCCGGCCCCGGTTCGGCCGCACGCGCGGGCCCGCCGCCCCGCGCCGCCGGGTCCGGTGACCCGGCGGCGCGGCCGGTCAGCCCTTCAGGTCCGTGCGGCCGTCGGCGTCCACCCGGGTCTTCTGGGCGGTCCAGGCGCGGGCCTGCTCGCTGATCGTGCAGCCCAGCCCCGGCCGGTCCGGAACGAGCATGCGCCCGCCCGCGGTCTCCAGCCGCTCCTCGAACAACGGCTGGAGCCAGTCGAAGTGCTCCACCCAGGGGTCGAGTTCGTAGGCGGC
Source organism: Nocardiopsis sp. CNZ308 (assembly GCF_004217075.1). Taxonomy (NCBI): domain Bacteria; kingdom Bacillati; phylum Actinomycetota; class Actinomycetes; order Streptosporangiales; family Nocardiopsidaceae; genus Nocardiopsis; species Nocardiopsis sp. CNZ308. Next base: position 6,342,024 of record NZ_SHKJ01000001.1, read on the forward strand.
GGCCAGGTGCAGGTGGATCTCCATGGCGAAGTGCGGCGCCATCCGCACCCCGGCCCTGCGTCCCTGGGCCATGACGTCCAGGAACGGGGTGATGCCCCCGACCCGCGGCGCGTCCGGCTGCATGAAGCCCACGGCCCCGGCCTGGATCAGCGCCTCGTGCTCGGCGGGGCTGGTGAGCATCTCGCCGGTGGCGATGGGCGTGGCCAGCTCGCGCGCCAGGTCCGCGTGCCCCCGGACGTCGTAGGCGTCCAGCGGCTCCTCGATCCAGACCAGGTCGAACCGGTCCAGGAGGCGCCCCATGCGCGCGGCCGAGCCCCGGTTCCACTGCTGGTTGGCGTCGACCATGAGCGGGAAGTCGCCCAGTTCCTCGCGCACGGCCTCCACGCGGGCCAGGTCCACCCGGTGGTCGGGGTGGCCGACCTTGATCTTGATGCCGCCGATGCCCGCGGCGCGGGCGGCCCGGGTGTTGTCCAGCACCTCCTCCAGCGGCGCGGACAGGAACCCGCCGGAGGTGTTGTAGCAGTCGACCGCGTCGCGGTGCGCGCCCAGGAGCTTGGCCAGCGGCAGTCCGGCCCGCTTGGCCTTGAGGTCCCACAGGGCGATGTCCATCGCGGCGATGGCCTGGGTGGCCAGTCCGCTGCGCCCGACCGAGGCCCCGGCCCACACCAGGCGGGTCCACAGGCGCTGGATGTCGCTGGGGTCCTCGCCGATCAGCTCGGGGGCCACCTCGCGGGCGTGGGCGTACTGGCCCGGGCCTCCGGCGCGCTTGGAGTAGGTGAAGCCGACGCCTTCGAGCCCCTGCTCGGTGGTGATCTCGGCGAAGAGCATCGACACCGAGGTGAGCGGCTTCTGGCGGCCGGTGAGCACCTTGGCGTCGCTGATGGGGGTGGACAGGGGCAGGTCGACGCGGGACAGCGTCACCGAGGCGATGGCGTCGGTGGCGGTGCCCCCCGCGGTGCCGGTGCGGGTGCCGCCCCGCGGCTCGGCGGGTGTGTTCATGGGGTCTCCGGAAGTGGGGGGGACGGGGGGAGGTTCAGCGCACCATCGCGGGGCGCTTGGGGTCGAAGGTCCAGTCGGGGATGAGGTGTCGCATGGCCGCGGCGTCGTCGCGCGCGCCCAGCCCGTGCTCCAGGTACAGCTCGTGCGCGGCGGCCAGGGCGTCGCGGTCCAGCTCCACGCCCAGGCCGGGGGCGGTGGGCACGGTGACGGCGCCGTCCTCGATCCGGAAGGGCCTGCGGGTCAGGGCCTGCCCGTCCTGCCAGATCCAGTGGGTGTCCAGGGCGGTGATGTCGCCGGGGGCTGCGGCTCCCACGTGGGTGAACATCGCCAGGGAGATGTCGAAGTGGTTGTTGGAGTGCGAGCCCCAGGTCAGACCGAAGTCCTCGCACAGCTGGGCCACGCGCACCGAGCCGCGCATGGTCCAAAAGTGCGGGTCGGCCAGCGGGATGTCCACCGCGTTGACGCGCACGCTGTGCGCCATCTGGCGCCAGTCGGTGGCGATCATGTTGGTGGCGGTGCGCAGGCCGGTGGCCCGCCGGAACTCCGCCATGACCTCGCGCGCGGAGTAGCCTCCCTCGGCGCCGCAGGGGTCCTCGGCGTAGGCCAGGACGCCGTGCAGGTCGGAGCAGAGCGCGGTTGCCTCGGCCAGCGACCAGGCGCCGTTGGGGTCGATGGTGACGCGTGCGTCGGGGAAGCGCTCGGCCAGGGCGCGGACCGCCGCGGCCTCCTCCTCGCCCGCCAGCACCCCGCCCTTGAGCTTGAAGTCGCGGAAGCCGTAGCGGCTCCGGGCCGCCTCGGCCAGGGCGACGACGGCCTCGGGGGTGAGCGCGGGCTCGGTGCGCAGGCGCTCCCAGTCGTCGGCGGGGTCCTCGGCCCCGGGGTAGGGCAGCGGTGTGCGGTCGCGGTCGCCGACGTAGAACAGGTAGCCCAGCATGGGCACCCGCTCGCGTCGGCGGCCCTCGCCGAGCAGGTCGCAGACGGGCACGCCCAGGTGCTGGCCCAGCAGGTCGAGCAGGGCCGACTCCAGGGCGGTGACCGCGTGCACGGTGGTGCGCAGGTCGAAGGTCTGCTCGCCCCGCCCGCCCCGGTCGCGGTCGGCGAAGGCGTCCTGGACACGGCGCAGGAGGGGGTTGAGCTCGGCCACGGGGCGTCCGACGAGCAGTTCGGCGGCGTCGGCGATGGTGGCGCGGATGGGCTCGCCGCCGGGGACCTCGCCCAGGCCGGTGCGCCCCTCGCTGTCGGTGAGGATGGCGATGTTGCGGGTGAAGAAGGGGCCGTGGGCGCCGCTGAGGTTGAGCAGCATGCTGTCGCGTCCGGCCACCGGCACCACGTCGACGGAGGCGATGGTGGGCGTACTCATGCGGGGTCTCCTCCGGGCACGACGGTGCCCTCGACTCGTCGGTTCAGCCGCCAGGGGTTGTCCTGGCGCAGTGCGGGCGGCAGCAGGGCGTCGGGCATGTCCTGGTAGCTGACCGGCCGCAGGAACCGGTGCAGGGCCAGGCTGCCCACCGAGGTGCCCCGGCCGTCGGAGGTGGCGGGGAAGGGACCGCCGTGGACCATCGCGTGGGTCACCTCCACCCCCGTGGGCCAGCCCCCGAACAGGACGCGGCCCGCCCGGCGCTCCAGCACCGGCAGCAGGGCGCGCGCCGCCGCCAGGTCGTCGGCGTCGCCGGTGTCGGCGTGCAGGGTGGCGGTGAGCTGGCCCTCCAGCCCCTCCAGCGCGGCGGGCAGCGCGGCGGCGTCGGGGTAGCGCACCACCGTGCCCGCGGCGCCGAAGACCTCCCCGCTCAGACGCGGGTCGGCCGTGAGGTCGGCCAGGGACACCTCTGCCAGGGCCGGGGCCGGCGCGTTGGGGCCCTCCCCCTCGCCGCCCCTGGCCCGCAGCACGACCTCCGAACGCCCCTCCAGCGCCTCCACCCCGTCGCGGAAGGCCGCGGCGATGGGCGCGGTGAGCATCGTCTGGCCGGTGGAGTCGGCCACCAGGCGCGCGGCGGCTTCCACGAACCGGTCCCCGTCCGGGGCGGAGGGGACGAACACCAGACCGGGGTTGGTGCAGAACTGCCCCGATCCCAGGGTGAGCGAGGCGACGTAGGCCCCGGCCAGGTCCTGGGCGCCCTGCCCGGCGAGCGCGCCGGGCAGCACGAACACGGGGTTGACCGAGGACATCTCGGCGAAGACCGGGATCGGCTCGGGGCGCTCGGCCGCCACCCGCATCAGGGCCAGTCCGCCGCCCCGCGACCCGGTGAAGGCCACGGCCTTCACGCGCGGGTCGGCGACCAGCTCCTGTCCGATGCCGTTGCCCTCCCCGAACAGCAGGGAGAACACGCCGCCGGGCAGGCCGCTCCCGCGCACCGCGTCGGCCACGGCGCGCCCCACGAGTGCGGCGGTGCCGGGGTGGGCGTTGTGGCCCTTGACGATCACCGGGCACCCGGCGGCCAGGGCCGCCGCCGTGTCGCCCCCGGCGGTGGAGAAGGCCAGGGGGAAGTTGCTCGCGCCGAAGACCGCCACGGGGCCGACGGGGATGTGCGCCAGGCGCAGGTCGGGGCGGGGCTGGGGGGTGCGGTCGGGCAGCGCCGGGTCGATGCGGGCGCCGAGGGCGTCGCCCTGGGCCACGACGTCGGCGAACATGCGCAGCTGGCCGGTGGTGCGGGCCCGCTCCCCCGTCAGGCGCTGGCGCGGCAGGCCGCTCTCGCGCACCGCCCGGTCCACGAGCGCGTCGCCCAGGGCGTCGATGTTGTCGGCGACGCGGCGCAGGAAGGCGGCGCGCTCGGCGGGCGGCTGGGCGCGGAAGGCGTCCAGGGCCCGCTCGGCGGCGCGGGTCGCCTCCTGGATCTGGCCGGAGTCCACCAGGCCCACGGGCTCGCCGAACTCCTCCCCCGTGGCGGGGTCGGTCGCGCGCAGGGTCCCGGCCCGGCCCTCGACGGGAGCGCAGGCCACCAGCGGTCCGAGGACGTCCGTGCCCGTGTTCGTGCCCGTGCCCTGCGGGTCCGGAGTGTGCTCGGCCATTCAGGCGACCTTTCCGACCAGCGCGGACAGCTCGTCGCGCTCGGCCTGGGTGAGTGCGGTCAGGGGCGGCCGGACGGGTCCGCCGTGGCGCCCCACGGCGTCGAGCCCGGCCTTGACGATGGAGACCGCGTAGCCGCGCATGCGGTCGCGGAGGTCCAGGTAGGGGATGACGAAGTCGTTGAGCTTGCGGTACACCGACTCCCTGTCGCGGGCCTGCACGTCGGCGAAGAAGCCCAGGGCGAACTCGGGCGCGAAGTTGTACATCGCCGAGGAGTAGGTGCTCACCCCCAGCTCCAGCAGCGGCAGCGCGAAGGTCTCCGCGGTGGGCAGGCCGCCGATGTAGGCCAGCCGGTCGCCGACCCGGGCGTAGATGCGGGTCATCGCCTCGATGTCGCCGACGCCGTCCTTGAAGCCGATGAGGTTGGGGTTGCGCTCGGCCAGCTCGGCCACGGAGCGGTCGTCGAGCACGGCGTTGGCCCGGCTGTAGACGACCACCCCCAGGTCGGTGGCCCGGCAGACCGCGCTGACGTGCTCGACCAGGCCGGGCTGCCCGGCCTCGGTGAGGTAGGGCGGCATGAGCAGGACGCCGTCCGCGCCCGCCTCCTGGGCGGCGCGGGCCTGAAGGGCGGCCGCCGCGGTGCCGCCGGTGGCCGGGGCGAGCACCGGGACCCGGCCCCCGACCTCGTCGACCGCCGTGCGCACCACGCGGTCGATCTCGGCCGGGGTGAGGGAGAAGCCCTCGCCGGTGCCCCCGGCGGCGAACAGCCCGGCCACGTCGTGGCTGGCCTGCCAGGCCAGGTGCTCCCGGTAGCGCCCCTCGTCGAAGGCCAGGTCGCCGTCGAAGTGGGTCACGGGGAAGGACAGGAGCCCGGACCTGAGCCGTCCGGCCAGGTCGTCTGGGTGCATCGCGTTCACGTGTCGTCCTCGGTTCTGCGGCTCGGGCCCCGGGGGTCGCGGGCCCGCACGGTGTTGCCGCTACCGTACGGAGCGTCGTTCGATGCTGTCCAAGATTCGTTGGGCATCAACTGATACCCACCGGGTATCAGGAGGCTCCTCCGTCGGCGGCGGGCCACGCCTGGAGCACCCTCGCCACGACGGGATTGGGCGAGTCGTGGGTCCAGATGAGGTGGAGTTCGACGGGGTTCTCGGGCAGCCCCTCCAGCTCGCGGTAGGCCACCCCCGCCACGCCCAGACCGGTCGCCGAGGCGGGCACGAAGGCGACCCCGCGCCCGGCGGCGACGAGCCAGACCATCGTCATGACCTGGCTGACCGTGTGCACCACGTTCTGGTGGGCGATGGGCAGCAGGCCGACCACGAGGTCGTAGAAGTAGCGGGCCTTGATCGGCGAGTGCATGATCAGCGGCACGTCCACCAGGTCCTCGGCGGACAGCGGACCCGTGCGGCGCGCCAGCGGGTGGGCCTCGGGCACCGCGACCAGCAACCGCTCGCGGAGCTGGACCCGCGACCCGAACAGGTCGGTGTCCAGGGGCGGCCGGGCCAGGCCCATGTCGATCTCACCCGAGAGCAGGGCCGCGGCCTGTTCCTTGGTGACCATCTCGAACAGCTCGACGGTGATCTCCGGCAGCTGCCTCTCCACGGAGTTGACCATGTCCCCGAGCAGGCCGTAGGAGGAGGCCGCGGTGAAGCCGACCCGCAGCGTGCCCCGCGACCCCTCGGAGATGCGCCGCGCCAGGTCCGGCGCGCTCTCGGCCAGGGACAGCAGGCGCCGGGCCTCGATCAGGAAGGCCTCCCCCGCCGCGGTCAGGACCACGTGGCGCCGGTCGCGCTCCAGCAGGCGCACGCCCACGACGCGTTCGAGCTTCTGGATCTGGCGGCTGAGCGGGGGCTGGGTCATGGACAGCCGCTCCGCGGCCCGCCCGAAGTGGAGTTCCTCGGCGACGGCGACGAAACCACGCAACTGGTCGAAAGAGAACATGATGCACGGAAGGTATCAGGTTATGCCGTATTCGACTTGGACATGCATGATCGCATGTTCCTATGCTGCCACTCACCGAAGTACGTGACCGCGTTCACACAGAACCCTCCGACGTGTGCGGACGGCGGCCACAAGAAAGGCGAGGAACCATGACCCATATACCGCGCAGGAGCCGCGCCCGCCGGGGCGCGGCCTCGGTCCTCGCAGCGGGGCTCACCGTGTCGTTGGCGGCCTGCGGCGGGAACCTGTCCGGTGGGGGCTCCGCCGAGGGCGAGTTCCCCCGGGGGCCGATCACCGTGATGGTCGGACAGGACCCGGGCGGCAGCACCGACCTCATCGCCCGAGCGCTGGCCGACGGCGCGCAGGAGGGGCTCGGCGTCGCGCTCCCGGTGGTCAACACCCCCGGCGCCAACGGCGCCCTGGCCGCCAACGAACTCGCCTCCCAGGAGCCCGACGGCCAGAACCTGCTCGTCATCAACGCCTCCCTCACCGCGATCACCCCCCTGGCGGTCTCGGAGGAGGAGGCGGTCGACATCGCCGACTACGAGGTCGTCACCGGCGTCTCACGCGACGACTACGTGCTCGTCACCGCGGCCTCCTCCGACTACGACACCCTCCAGGACCTCGTCGACTCCGGCGACGAGGTCGACTACGGCACCACCGGGGTGGGCACCGGCAGCCAGCTGTCCCAGGCGCTGCTGTTCGAGCAGGCCGGGATCTCGGGCACCCCCGTCCCCTTCGACGGCGGCTCCCCCACCCTGACCGCCGTCCTGGGCAAGCAGGTGGACGTGGCCTCGGTCCAGCTCGGCGAGGCGATCGCCCAGATCGAGGCCGGTGAGATCACCCCCCTGGCCACCTTCGCCGAGGAGCGCAACCAGTACCTGTCCGACGTCCCCAGCGCGGTCGAGGCCGGGTACGACGTGCGGGTCTCGCAGTACCGGGCCGTGGTCGCCCCCCAGGGCACGCCCGAGGAGGTCGTGGAGCGGCTGCGCACGGCGTTCACCGAGGTCTTCGCCAGCGACGCCTACCAGGAGTTCAATGAGAACAACCTGCTCACCCCGCACGAGCTGGAGCCCGCCGAACTGACCGAGGAGTGGTCCTCCTTCGCGCAGGAGTACGCCTCCATGGTGGAGGAGTACGGCATCGACATGGGCGAGGGCCGGTGAGCGCGCCCCGCACCCGGCGCGCGCAGGGGTCCGCGTCCGCCGCCGGGGAGCCCGCCGCGAGGGAACCCACCGCGCGGGAGGCCGCCGGGCGGGAGAGCCCCCAGCAGGAGAGCGCCCGGCAGGAGAGCGCTGCACGAGAAGGCGGCGCGCGGGAGAGCGCGGCGCGGCGGGCCGCCGCGGAGCAGGCCGGTCCGGAGCGGGAGACCGCGGCACGGGACGCCGCGCCCGCGGACCCGGAACCCGGCGCGGGACAGGCCGAACCGCAGCGTGTGGGGCCGGAGGGGGCCGCCCCGGAGCGGATCGTTCCGGAGGAGGTGGTTCCGGAGGAGGTGGTTCCGGAGGAGGTGGTTCCGGAGGAGGTGGTTCCGGAGCGGACCGCTCCGGAGGGGGCCGGGTCGCCGGAGGCCCAGCCGCAGGAAGCCGCGCCCGGCCCGGAAGAGGACGAGGAACCCCCGAAGCCCCTGGGCCCCCGGGCCAACACCGCGGTGGCCCTGACCGTCACCGCCCTGGGCGCGGCCGGGATCGCCGGGTCCTGGGCGCTCGGCCCGGGCACCCCCGCCGACCCGGGCTCGGGCACCTGGCCCCTGCTCGTCAGCGTGGCGATCGCCGCGCTGGGCGTGGTCCTGCTGGGACTGGCCCGCCGCACCGCCGACACCGAGGTCTTCTCCGCCTCCTCCTGGAAGGTCCTGGCCGGGGTCGCCACCATGGTCGGCTTCGTCGCCGTGGTCGGCGTGATCGGCTTCGAGATCCCCTCCGCGCTCCTGGCCTTCGTGTGGCTGCGCTTCCTCGGGGGCGAATCGTGGCGCCTGTCCGCCATCGCCTCGGTCCTGATCGTGGTCGCCTTCTACGTCGTCTTCGTCGGCCTGCTGGCCGTGCCGATCCCCCACCTCTTCTAGGACACAACGATGGATTCCCTGACACCCATGATCAACGGGTTCGGTGTCGTCCTCGAACCGGTCAACCTGCTCTACTGCCTGATCGGCGTCGTGGTCGGCATGCTGGTCGGGGTCCTGCCCGGGCTCGGCCCCGCGGCCACGATCGCGATCCTGCTGCCCCTGACCTTCGGCCTCGAACCGGTGACCGCGATCATCATGCTCGCGGGCATCTTCTACGGCGCCCAGTACGGGGGGACGATCACCTCGGTCCTGCTGCGCCTGCCCGGCGAGGCGTCCTCGGTGGTGACGGTCTTCGACGGCCACATGCTGGCCCGCCAGGGCCGGGCCGGGACGGCGCTGGGCATCGCGGCCGTAGGCTCGTTCGTGGGCGGGACCGTGTCGATCGTGGCCCTGTCCCTGGTCGCGCCCCTGGTGGCGAGTTTCGCCCTGGACTTCGGCCCGCCCGAGTACACCGCGCTGGCGCTGCTGGGCATCCTTCTGGTGTCCACCGTCGGCAACGGCAGCCGGATCAAGGCGATCATCGCCGCCTGCGTGGGCCTGTTGCTGGCCACGGTCGGCCTGGACACCTTCACCGGCGCCGAACGCTTCACCTTCGACTCCATGGCGCTGTCCGACGGGATCGACTTCGTGCCGATCGCGATGGGCCTGTTCGGCATCGGGGAGATCCTGCACAGCCTGGAGGAACACCACCGGGCGCCGAAGAAGCCCCTCAAGGTCACCAACACCTGGCCCTCGCGCAAGGACCTGCGCCAGTCGTCGGGCGCGATCGGGCGGGGTTCGGTCATCGGCTTCGTGCTGGGCATCCTGCCCGGCGGAGGCGCCACCCTGTCCTCCCTGGCGGCCTACGCGATGGAGAAGCGGCGCTCGCGCAACCCCGAGCGCTTCGGCAGGGGCGCGGTGGAGGGCGTGGCCGCGCCCGAAACGGCCAACAACGCCGCCGCCACCTCCTCGTTCATCCCGCTGCTGACCCTGGGCATCCCGGCGAACGCGACGATGGCGATCATCTTCGGCGCGCTGCTCATCCAGGGCGTACCGCCGGGGCCGGAGCTGGTGACCCAGGAGCCGGAGCTGTTCTAGGGCGTCATCAACTCGATGTACGTCGGCAACATCCTGCTGCTGATCATGAGCATTCCGCTGGTGGGGCTGTTCGTGCGGATCCTGCGGGTGCGCCCGACGATCCTGGCCCCCATCACGGTGCTGATCACGCTGGTGGGCGTGTACACGGTGCGCAACAGCGTGTTCGACATCGTGCTGGTGGTGGTCTTCGGGCTGTTGGGCTACCTGATGAAGAAGTTCGGCTTCGACCCGGGGCCGCTGGTGCTGGCCTTCGTCCTGGGCTCGCTGCTGGAGAGCTCGCTGCGCCGGTCGCTGCTGCTCTTCGACGGGGACCCCACGGGGTTCCTGACCCGGCCGATCTCGGGAACGCTGTTGCTGCTGTTGGCGGTGGTGATCGTGCTTCCGCTGGCGCGTGCTCTGTGGCGGTGGTACCGGGGCCGCGGTAGCGATAGCGGTGACGGTGGCGGTAGGGGTGGTGGTAGCGGCGACGCCGGTAGCAGTAATGGCCGTGGCGGTAGCAGTGGTGACGGCAGGACCGAGGAACCCGCAGGAAGGACGGACGCCTGACCGGTTCCCGTCCCTCTCCGTGTAGTGTTCCGGCCCCGGGCGATCGCCCGGGGCCGTTCCCGTGTTTTCCACAGGCGGGGGTTAGGGGTGGCCGTGGGTGGAGTGGTGATGGTTTCCTGGAAATAGGGGGGATCCCACCCAGTAGGCGTTTCGGCATGCCCTGAAACACTCGGCGCTCAATAAGGATAATGGATTGAGGGGCAGGGAGGGGCCGCCCACAGGTCTCTCCCCTACGCCATTCCTGTCGGGGGTTGCTGGCGGCAGCGAAAGCGCGCCAGCTGCCGCGAAGTGGAATGGTCTTCGGCAAGCGGCTGGTGTTGGGTGGGGGTGGACGCGGCCGACGAACAGCGGCACCAAAGGCGGGAGCGACCCCCGGAGGGCGGCCAACGCCCGGGGTGTGGAGGTGGTCGGGCTCTGCGACGTCGGCACCAACGGCAAGCGGACCCTCCAGCCTCGGGTAACGGATCCGGCCCCTGGGGTTGGGGCGGCTGGCGGTGACACCAACGGCGAGTTCCCGTTCTGGACGCTCGTTTTCGGACACCTTTTGAGTCCGCCTTAAATGTGGCCACCCAATCAAGTGAAGTCCTCGGAAGAAAGGCGTCTAATTCGGGGTTGTGAATAGTGGAGAAAGGGCGGATGCTCGCCTATAATAAGAAGTATGGAGATGATGATCGCAGCGCCCAAGGCGGCCCCCGGGGAATGTTCCCCGGCCGTGGCCGCGCTGGCCGGTGCGCGCGAGATCATCCACCAGATGTTGAACGCCGAGGTGCCGCCCGGGGCGGACGAGAGTGCGGCTGAGGAGGTCGCGGCGCTGTGGGCCCAGCTGGACCAGATCCGCTACCAGGCGCTCGCGCGGATGGCGCGCCTGTACGCACGCGGTGAGATAGCCCGCTACAGCGGTTATTCCACGCTGGACAAGTGGATCACCCATCGGTGCAAGGTCCCTACCGCTCAGGCCAAGGACCTGGCCCGTCTGGCCCAGCACGTGCACGAGGAAACGCTGCCTGCCACGGTGGAAGCGGTGGAGGAGGGTGCTCTGGCCTTGGGTGAGGCGGTGGCGATCGCCAAGGCCACCGATAAGGCCATCCAGACCCGGGACGAGGACCACTTCCCCGATCAGGCGGAGTACCGGCAGGGGTTCGAAGCGGCGCTGGTAGCCGCGAAAACGGAGCGGCCCGCGTTGTCGGTCAACCAGCTTCAGTCGGTGGCCCGCCAGGTCGCTTACCGTTTGGATCCGCACCGGTTGGACCGTGACCACGAGGCTGCTCACGCGGCCCGTGGACTAACACTCCATGACACCTTCCAGGGCAGCTACCAGTTGCAGGCCTGGGGCGGGTCTGGGGATGCGTTGATCGTGCGCGCGGCCATCGACACCTTCACCACCCCACCCGGGGAGGGTGACACCCGGTCCCGGTCCCAGCGTGAGCACGACGCGCTCATCGCCGCGCTGCGCTTTGCCACCACCCACACCGGATGCACTCATGCTCCGGCTCCGCTGGCGCAGATCCGCATCGTCGTGCCCGTGCAGACCTACTTGGACGCTCAGAGTCAGGAGGTTCCGGCGTTGGACGAGCACGGTCGGGTGATCCCGGTCGGACTGGTCCACGAACTCGCCGCTGACTCTGAGGTGGTGCGGATGCTCACCGCCCCGCCTACCGGACAGGTGCTGGATGTGGGCCATAGCCGCCGCTTGGCCTCAGCCCGCCAGCGCACGGCGGCCTTTCACGGGCACAGCACCTGCGCCCACCCGGGCGGATGCGAAGTACCGGTCGCCCTCTGCCAAGCCGACCACGTCACCTCCTTCTCCCGGGGCGGGCGCACGGTGGTGGCTAATCTGCAACCGTTGTGCGGGCCGCACAACCGGGCCAAGTACCAACGCGAACTCCGCACACACCCACACCACTACCCAGGACGGGACCGGGGACGGGACCACCCGCCCGGCAGGGACCCGGATCCACCACCCCGCACATGACCCCCGCGCCCACCGTGGTCGCTGCCTCCGTCGCTTGCCCCCGCCCCAGGGGCCCGGACCGCTGCCCGGGGCCCGACAGTCCCGCTGCCTTTGGTGCCAACGCAGCAGAGCCCAGCCGCCTCCAAAGGCCAACCGTTAACCGCCCTCCCGGGCCACTACGCGGCAGCTGACGCCGCTACCTCCCGCCACCATCAGCAGGTGGGGCGTTGAGCGGAGTCCCCGGACACCCGCCGCCTTTGGTGCCGACGCAGCAGAGCCCCACCACCCCCGAACCCCGACCGTTGGTCACCCTCCCGCACCACTGCGCGGCAGCTGGCGCCGCCGCCTCCCGCCACCATCAGCAGGTGGGGCGTTGAGCGGGGTCCCCGGACACCCACCGCCTTTGGTGCCGACGCAGCAGAGGCTGACCACACTCCGACCTCAGGCGTTGGTCACCTTCCCAGGTCACTTCGCGGCAGCTGATGCCGCAGGAGCGAGCAACCACACTCGCACAGCAAGCGTTGTCTGTCTGCGGGACCCGCTTCCCCGAACAGGTGTGGCGGGGAGCCCCGAAGAACTCCCCGCCACACCTTCACGGGCCCCGGCGCTCTTCGCCGACCGGCGGAACCAGCCCCATCACGTCATCTCGCGCCTCATTCCGCCCCACCCCGACCTGCCCCGACCTGCCCCGCCCCGGAACGTCCCGTCCCGGCCCGGACCGTCCCGTCCCGGACCGCCCAGCTCGGCCGACCCGTCACAGCGAGGCGCGCACCCTTTCCACGATCCGGGGCACGGACACGCCGTAGCGGTCGTAGAGGGTGGGCAGCGCCCCCGCGTCCAGGAACTCGTCCGGCAGTCCGATGTGCTCCACCCGCCGGGCCACCCCGCGCTGGACCAGGGCGGAGGCCACCGACTCGAACAGCCCGCCCACGACCGAGTGGTTCTCCAGCACGAACACCTTGCGGTCCCGGCCCACCTGCTCCAGGACCGTCTCCACGTCCAGCGGCTTGATGGTGGGCGCGTGCAGGACCGCCACGCCGATCCGGTCGGCCTCCAGCTCGGCGGCGGCGCGCAGCGCCCGCTCGGTCATCATCCCCGAGGAGACGAACAGGACGTCGTCACCGCCGCGCAGGAGCGCGGCCTCGCCCAGCCGGAACTCGTAGTCGTACTCGTCCAGCACCGTGGGCACCGCGCCGCGCAGGATGCGGGTGTAGGTCGGTCCCTCGTGCGCGATCAACTGCGGGACCGCCTGCTCGATGTCCACCGAGTCGCACGGGTCCACGATCACCATCCCGGGGATGCCCCGCAGCAGGGCGATGTCCTCGGTGGCCTGGTGGCTGGGCCCGTAGCCGGTGGTCAGGCCGGGCAGCGCCGCGACGACGTTGACGTTCAGGCGCGGCTCGGCGATGTCCAGGCACAGGAAGTCGTAGGCGCGGCGGGTGGCGAAGACCGAGTAGGTGGAGGCGAAGGGCACGAACCCCTCCATGGCCAGCCCGGCGGCGGCACCCATCATCACCTGTTCGGCCATGCCCATCTGGTGGAAGCGGTCGGGCATGGCGTCGCGGAAGACGTGCATGTCGGTGTACTTGGCCAGGTCGGCCGACAATCCCACGACGCGCTCGTCCTCGCGCGCGGCGCGTACCAGGGCGTGCCCCAGGGGCGCCTGGACGGTGCGTGCGCCCTCCTCCGCGATCGAGGCGATCATGGCGTCCGACGTCAGCTTCCTGCCGCCGACGCCACCGACGCCGCCGGTGCCGGCGCCGCTGGTGCTGCTGCTGGTGGTGGTGCTCATGCCGTGTACCCCTCGTATCCCTGGCGCAGCTGCTCGCGTGCGGTCTGCCACTCGTCCTCGGCCACCCGCATGAAGTGCAGCTTCTCCCTGCTCTCCAGCATCGGCACCCCCGCGCCGATCCTGGTGTCGCACACCAGCGCCGTGGGCGAGCCGCGGTGCTCGCGCAGCTCGTCCAGGGCCGCGGCGACGGCGGCCACGTCGTTGCCGTCCACCCGCAGGGTGTGCCATCCGCTGACACGCAGCTTCTCGTCGGCGGGTTCGGTGCCCATGACCTCCTGGGCGGGACCGTCGGCCACCTGGCGGTTCATGTCCACGATCGCGGTGACGTTGTCCAGGCGGTGGTGGGCGGCGGCCTGCACCGCCTCCCACGTGGAGCCCTCGCTGAGCTCGCCGTCGGAGAGCAGGTTGTACACGCGGGCGGGGTTGCCCTTGCGGCGCAGCCCCAGTCCGACACCCACCGCGATCCCCAGCCCGTGGCCCAGGGAGCCGCCGGAGATCTCCATCCCCGGCGTGTAGGTGGCCATGCCCGACATCGGCAGGCGCGAGTCGTCGGTGGCGTAGGTGGTCAGCTCCTCCTCGGGGATGATCCCCGCCTCGGCCAGGGCGGCGTAGAGGGCGATGGCGTAGTGGCCGATGCTGAGCAGGCAGCGGTCGCGCCCCTCCCACTCCGGCTCCTCGGGGCGCAGCCGCAGGTGGTCGGCGTACAGGGCGGCGAGCACGTCGGCGAACCCGAGGGCCTGGCCGATGTAGCCCTGTCCCTGGACCTGGGCCTGGGTGAGGGCGTTGAGCCGGATGCGGTAGGCGGCGGCGCGCAGCCGCTCCAGCCTGGCGGTGTCGACGCCGCCTCCGGGTCTGGTGGCGGTCTGGTGCATAGGGACCTTCCTCGGTGTACGAAGGGTGTGGTTCGGGGGGAAGGACGTGGTTCGGGGGAAGGGTGTGGTTCGGGGGCGGCGCGTCCCGTCCGGGGCGCGGGGGTTCAGACCAGCGCCCAGGTGAGGCTGACGAGGGCGAACCCGCTCGTGCCCAGGACCGTGACGAGCACGCTCCAGGTGCGCAGGGCGTCGCGCACCGACAGGCCCAGGTAGCGCGAGACGATCCAGAAGCCCGAGTCGTTGACGTGGGACAGGCAGATGGCGCCGCAGCCGATGGCGAGGTTGACCAGGGCGACCTCCAGGCCGCTGTACCCGCCCGAGGCGATGGCCTCGGCCAGGAGCCCGGAGGTGGTCAGGGCCGAGACGGTGGCCGATCCCTGGGCCGCCCGCAGCAGCGCGGCCAGGCAGAAGGCCAGGAGCAGCAGGGGCAGCCCCAGGCCGAGCATGCTCTCGGAGAGCACCTCGCCGATGCCGCTGGCGGTGAGCACCCCGGCGAACGCGCCGCCCGCTCCGGTCACGAACACGACCACCGCCGCGGGGGCGAGCGCGGCGTCCATGACCGAGCCGACCGAACGCATCGACCAGCCGCGGCGCACGCCCAGCAGGTACAGGGCCAGCAGGCAGCCGGTGAGCAGTGCGAAGGGCGGGGCCCCGACCATGGTCAGGAAGCGCAGGGACGCGGAGCCCTCCTCCAGGAACATCCCGGCGACGGTCTGGAGCCCGATCATGAGGATGGGGACAGCGATGACCGTGATCACCGCGGCGGCGCTGGGCGGGCGCTGCGGCTCCACCCGGGGGCGGGCGGAGACCTTGGCCGTGTCGGAGGCGCCCGCGCCGTCCGTCCCGCCGGCAGCGCCCGTGCCGCCCGGGCCCCCGGTGCCGCCGGAGGGCTCCGTGCCGCCGGTTCCGGGTTCACCGGTGTTCTGCTCGTACAGTGCGGCGGTGGAGGGCAGCATGGCGTACGCGCGCCGGTTGAGCAGCTTCGCGGTGTAGTGGGCGATCACGCCCACCGGGAGGATGAGCGCGGCGCCCAGGAGGGTGACCAGGCCCATGTCGGCGCCGGTGAGCACGGAGCTGCCGACGATGCCGGGGTGGGGCGGCAGCACCACGTGGATGAAGAGCATCAGCCCGGCGATGGGCAGGCCGATCCGCATGGGCGAGGGCAGGCGGGCCGCCCGCGAGAAGGCGTAGATGATCGGGACCAGGACGATGAACGCGACGTCGAAGAAGATCGGCACCGCGATCACCGACGAGGCGATCAGCAGCGCCACGCCCACCCTGGCCGGGCCGAGCAGCGCGCTGAAGCGTTCGGAGAGCGCGTCCGCGCCGCCGGAGTGCTCGACGATGGCGCCGAGCATGGCTCCCAGCCCCACCAGGAGGGCCACGTTGCCCAGGGTGCCGCCCAGCCCTTGCACGATGGTGGGCACCACGTCCTCGAAGGGCATGCCGGTGGCCAGGGCGGTACCGACGCTGACCAGCAGGAGCGCGACGAAGGCGGGGACGTTGAAGCGGATGATGAGGACGAGTAGCGCGCCGATCGCCCCCAGGGCGATCAGTGCGAGTACGAGGGCGTCCATGGCTCGGGTTCTCTCTGTCGTGGCGGCGCGGGTCCCGCGCACCGCTCCGGGAGGCGTTTTCCGGGCATGCTGGGGGGACCGTCGGCGCCGCGCGGGGACGGGGGGCGGTGAGGGGCCGGGTACGGGGCCCGGCGGGGGTCAGTCCCGGTAGACCCGGATGACCTGGGAGTCGTCGTGGTCGAGCAGACCGGCCTCGGCGGCCCTGGTGTAGGCGTCGCGGGCGGCCAGGAGCAGCGGGGCGGAGAACCCGGCCTCCTCGGCGGTGTCGGCGACGAGCCCGGAGTCCTTGACGAAGATCCCGATGGTGCTGGTGATCTCGTCGGGGCCGTCCGGCAGCATGCGCGGGCCGCGGTCGCCGAGCATCCAGGAGCCCCCGGCGCCGCCGGAGACGGCCTCCAGCACGTCGGCGGGGTCGAGCCCGAGGCGTTCGGCCAGGGCCAGCGCCTCGGCCGCGGCGGCGATGTGCACCGAGCACAGGAGCTGGTTGACGACCTTGTAGGACTGTCCGCGTCCGGCCTGGTCCCCGCAGTCGCGCACCGTGCCCATGGCCTCCAGCACCGGCCCGCACCGCCGGAGGGCCTCGGGGTCTCCGGCGGCGAACAGGGTCAGGGCCGCGCGCCGGGCCCCGGCCACCCCTCCGGTGACCGGCACGTCCAGCAGCCGCACCCCGCGTTCGCGCGCGCGGTCGGCGACCTCGCGCACGGGGCCGGGTCCGACGGTGCTCATGACCACGAGCACCGCGTCGGCGCGCATGGCCTCCAGGGCGCCGCCCGGGGCGGTGACGGCCGCGCGCAGCTGGTCGGGGGTGGCGACCATGACGATGACGACGTCGGCCTCACCGATCCCCTCGGTGTCGGGCTGGGTGCGCAGGCCCTGGTCCCGGGCCTCCTCGCGGCGCCGCGGCGAGGGGTCCACGCCGACCACGGTGTGCCCGGCCGCGGCGACCTGCAGGGCCATGGGCAGGCCGATGGCGCCGATGCCGACGAACATCACGGCCGTTTTCGGGCATGGCTGTGGAACTGGTGTGGTGTCCATGTGTCTTCCTTCTCCCCCGCGGGGGGTGTTTCGGGCCGGGCGGTGTCCGGCTAGCGCCCGTCGGCGGGCGCGGCGCCCTCGGTGATGCGGCGCCACAGGGTGAAGTGCTCCACCATCGCGGCCGCGGCGGCGCTGCGGTCGTGCGCCTCGACGGCGTCGACGATGGGCGTGTGGACGGTGTCCGTCCTGCGGGGCCCCTCGGCGTCGCCCTCGGCGGCGCGGGCCTCGATGTCCAGGGCCAGGGCCCGTTTGTGGGCGAGGACGTCCTTGAGCGCCAGGCTCATGCCGTCGACGAAGAACTCGATCACCGGGTTGTCGGCGATCTGGAACAGCTTCTTGTGGAAGGCGTAGTCGGCCTCGTGCCCGGCCTCGGCGTCGCCCGCGGCGGTGGCCCGGACCATGTCCTCGACGTGGCCGCGCAGCACGCGCACGTCCTCCTCGTCGGCGCGGTCGGCGGCCTCCTGGACCACGGCGACCTCCATCATCTCCCGGGCGCGTTCGACGCTGCCGTCGTCGATGTGGCCGAACTTCGACATCAGGCCGAACAGGAACTGGACGAAGGAGGCGTCGGGTTTGGTGAAGAACGTCCCCGCCCCCTGGGTGCGGCGCACCATGCCGAGCATCTCCAGGCTGCCGAGGTTCTCCCGGACGGTGGCCCGGCTCGTGCCCAGACGCTCGGCCAGCTCCCGCTCCGTCATCAGGCGCGACTCGGTGCCCGAGGCCCGGGCCTCCGGCGCCAGCGCCTCGACCAGGGCGTCGAAGTTCGTGTCCACCACACCTCCTGATTGGCCTGACCAATGTGAGGAAGCGTACAAGTCGCAGGTCGCGGGCGTCAATGGATTGGTAAGGCCAATATTTCCGCCATGTGAAGGACCGGTGTCGTACCTCCCCGAAAGGCCGATGCCGTACCGCCCCGCAGGGCCCGCGCCCGCCCGGATCCGGAACCGGGGCCCCTCCCCCGCCACGGGTGCCCCCAGCCCCGGCCGCATCCCGGACCGGCCCCGCACACAGCGCGGCGGGCGGCCCCGAAGGACTGCCCGCCGCCTCGGGCCCGGCTCGCGCCCGGCCCCACCAGCCTCACACCAGGTACAGGAACACCGTCAGCACCAACCCGGCGATGGCGATCACCCACGTGTAGGGCAGCGTCGAGAGCATCGACCGCTCCGGGCGCACCCCCGCGTACTGCGCGCTCCACACCGTCTGCGTGCTGGTGGGGTCCGACACCCCCAGCACCTGGCCGTAGGAGGCCATCAGCCCCAGCACCGCCGGAGCCGGGTAGATACCGCCGGAGATGAGCACACCGGCCACACCCGCGCCCAGGCCGAAGATGTTCATCGGCCCCCGGTACAGGGCCAGCGGCACCAGCACGGCGAAGACCAGCACGAACAGCCACGGGCTGCTGGGGCTGATCGCGGTCACCACCGGCGTGAGCGCCGAGACGGCCCCGGGCAGGTTCACCGCCGCCAGCAGCATGCCGATCGCGATGAACAGCACGATGGGCGGCGCCGCCACGTCGAAGGCCCGGTAGAGCGTGCGCAGCGCGGTGGAGGACATCTCCCGCCACGGCACGGCCGTCAACAGCGCGAAGACCACCCCGGCCAGCAGCGAGGGCACGATGGGCACGTGCAGCCCCAGCGCCAGCACGATCGGCACCAGCGGCGTGACCAGCGCGTACCAGGGCGCGTCCCCGCGCCGCCTGCGCCGCTCGGCGGCCCGCTGGCGGCGGCTCGGGGGCCTCGTCCCGGCGCCGCCGGAACCGCTCCCCCCGGCCCCGGCCGGGACCCGCACCGCCCAGGTGTGCCGGGCGCCCCTGCGGCGCATCTCGATGAGGATGTAGGCCAGCCCGCCCACCAGCGCGATCGGGAACAGGCGCAGCTGGAAGTGCTGGACGGTGGAGACCGGCACCCCGATGGCGTCGGACAGGAACTGCCAGTTGATCAGCTCCAGGGGCAGCCCGGCGGCGATGCCCACCAGCACGGTCCCGGCCGCGACGGTGGGGGTGACCCCCACCGCGATCATCGCGGGGATGCCCACCACACCGGCGAGCATGGCCGCGGGCGCCGAACCGGTGATGCTGCCGCACAGGATCGCGACGACGAAGACGCCGACGGCGACCAGCGAAGGGCGTTCACCGCCGAACTCCACGATCTTGCGCACGAGGGTGGAGGCGATCCCCGCCTCGGACATCAGCGTGCCCAGCCAGCTGCCCAGGAGGATGGCGATCATGGTCGCGGCCAGGCGCGGGGCGCCCTCCTGGATGACGGTCCCGGTGACACTGCCCTCCTCTCCCATGAGGGGGGCGCCCGCGATGAGCGCGATCGCGACGGAGAGCAGGACGAGGGCGAAAGCGGTGGGCAGGCGGCGCGTCAGCATCAGGCCGACGCCCACCGCCATGGCGAGGAGGATCGCGAAGGCGGTCACGGGCGTTCTCCGGGAGAGGTTCGCGGGGCGGGCCGGTCGTGGCCCGTACCCCGGTGGGCAAGGGTGGCGGCGATGGCCGCGGTGAGCGCGATCGGACTGCGGCGCAGCCCCGCGCGGCGGCGGGCGTAGGCGTGCGCGGCGATCTCGTCGGCGCCGACCACGTGGCCGCGCAGGCGCAGCGGCCCCAGGCGCACCAGGACGTGGTCGAGTTCGCGCCGCAGCGCGCGGCCCCGTCCCTCGTGCAGCATCCGGTGGGCGTGCTCGTGGGCCAGCGCGGTCTCGCGCAGGGCCGCGCGGGTGAGGTCGCGGCCCCATCCGGCGTCGCGGGCCACGCGGTGGGCGTGGTCGAGGGCGTCGGCGTAGACGACCACCCGGTCGCCGGAGGCCCGGTGCAGGTACTCGGCGAGCAGGACCTCGCCCGGACGCAGTCCGCCGGAGGCCCGCTCCTCCACGCGCGGGCCCGAAGGACCCGTGCGGCTCGGAGCGCTCACCGCACCCGAGAAGCCCGTGGCACCCGGGGCACCAGAGCCGCTGGGGCCCTCAGTGGTGTCTGAGGTGCCGGACCTGCTGGGGACATCTGAGGTCTCTGCGATGTCTGGCCTGCTCGGGCCCTCAGAGGCGCCTGAGCTGCATGAGGTCCCTTGAGGGCTCTCAGAGTCCCCTTGGGTCCTCGCGCTCCCTCCCGTCCTGGCGACCCCGGCGGGCCCAGCGGGCCCAGGATCCCCGGCCGCTCCTGTGCTCGCGGCGTCCTCCTCGGCCATCCGCTCACCGAAGCGCAGCGCCGTGGCTGCCCAGGACAGCAGCAGGTCGCGGTCGCGGCCCTCGTGGGTGGCGGTCAGCGCGAGCAGGTCGGCGGCCAGCTCCTCCTCGGAGGCGGCGCCGATGCGCGCGTACTCCTCGGCCAGCTCGGGGGCGAGGCCCGCGTCGTGCCCGCCGGGCGCCTGCGCCCGCTCCCCCGTTTCCCGCCGGTCCCGCCGGTCCGGGCGGTCCGTGTGCCACGGGGGCTTCGGTCGGCCCGCGCGCCCGGGGCGTTGCGGTGTCCCGGACGCGGGGGAACGCGGTTCGCGGGCCGCACGCGGCGGCGTGTGCGCGCTCACCGCCGCTTCTCCATGACCGCGATGACCGTCTCGTCGGGGGCGCGGCGGGCGATCTCCGCCGAGGCCAGCGCCACCAGGTGCCCCGGATCCAGCACCCCCGACAGGTCGGCGAACTTGGGCCCCAGCAGCAGCCACACCGCCGGGGGCAGCGCCCCGCCGTCGCCGTAGGCGGTGCGCTCGGCCACCAGGTCCTTGAGCCGCCCCTCGGCCTCGGCGGCCACCAGCGTGTCCACCTGGGCGTCGGCGCTGTGCAGGCGCACCACCCCTTCGGCGTCCACCACCCGGACGTGGGTGCGTTCGCGGGCGAAGCGCCCCAGCGGCCCGCCGGGCCTGCGCACCAGCCCGAACACCCGGTACTGATCGTTGGCCGCGTACTCGGTGAGTTCGGCCGGCGCGGCGCCCAGACTGGCCGCCGCGGCGGCCCGCGCCCCGGCCCCGGCGTCGGCGGTGGCGGTGCGGTCCTTGGTGCGCAGCTCGGTGGCGCCCGTGGCCACGGCCGCCACCAGGTTGCGCTGGGGGTCCACGGTCACGTCCACCTCGATCCCCGCCGGGTCCGCGCCCTGGCGCAGCACCGCCTGCTCGGCCTCGGCGCGCACCGCGAGCACGTCGGCGTGGGTGGCGCCGGGGATGATGCGCTCCACCGACTCGCGCACCAGCGCCAGCGCCACGCCCAGGGGGCTGATGACCTCGCTGTGCGCGGCGATGCGCGCCTCCAGCCCGGTGCGCTGGCCCAGGTAGGGGGTGACGGTGGCCGCGCCGCCGCCACCGCCGACCAGGGTGCACACCTGCCGGTCCAGGCCGTAGTCGCCCGCCATCTCGTCCACGACCGCGGCCACGCGCTCGGTGGCCTTGTGCAGCACCGCGCGGGCGGCCTCCTCCACCCCCACGCCCAGGGCCTCGGCCAGGGGCGCGAGGGCGGCGCGGGCCGCACGGGCGTCGGCGCGGGCGTAGTCGCCCTCGGGGACGAGCCCGGCGGCGTTGGCGGCGCAGGTCACGGTCAGGGCGAAGCGCCGCCCGCCGCTCTCCAGGACGGCGTGGTCGCCCGGGTCGGAGGCCATGGGGCTGATCCGCACCAGGCGGGCGCCCTCCAGCTCGGCCGGGTCGGCGAAGCAGGCGTAGGGCAGCCCGGCGATGTGGGCGCTGCGCGGCCCCACGTCGGTCAGGCCCGCCCGGCCGGGGCCCTCGCCCCCGCCGACGCGGACGAGGGAGCCGCCGCCCACGCCGACGGTGCGCACGTCCAGCGCCGACAGGTAGGTCTCCTTGCCGCCCAGGCGGGCGTGGCGGATCTGCACCCGCCCGCGCCGGATGACGCTGATGTCGGTGGAGGTGCCGCCGGTCTCCAGGAACACGCCCTCGCTGACCTTCTCGCCCATCAGGGCGCCCGCCACGCCCGCGGCGGGTCCGGAGAGCACGGTCAGCAGGGGCCGGTGGCGCATCTCGGGCAGCGACATCACGCCGCCGTCGCAGCGCATGACCATGAGCGGGGCGGTGACCCCGGCCTTGTGGATGCTGCGCTCGACCAGGTCGGCGGTCTGGAGCATGCGGGGCATGACCCCGGCGTTGAGCGCGGCGGTGCGGGCGCGTTTGCCCAGACCGTAGAGCTGGGTGATCTCGTGGGTGGCGGTGACGGGGATCCCGCGGGCGCGGGCGGCCTCCAGCACGGCCAGCTCGCCGCGGGGGTCGTCCACGCTGAAGGGTTCGACGGCGACGACGACCTCGGCGCCCTCGGCGATCACCTGGTCCACGCTGGCCAGGGCCGCGCCCTCCCGTTCGGGTTCGCGCAACGCGGCGTAGCGCACGGGCAGCGGGTGGCCCGAGTCCAGTCTCAGTTTGCCCAGGGAGCGCAGCCTGCGGGTGGCGAACGCGTCGTAGCCGCTGCCGACGCCGACGATGCCGATGGTGGCCACGTCGCCCTCCAGCAGGGCGTTGGTGGCCTGGGTGGTGCCGTGGGCGAGGAAGCCCACGTCCTCGGCGCGCACGCCGATGTCGCCGAGCAGGCGTTCCAGCGCGGTCATGATGCCGTGGGCCACGCCGTCGGCGTGGTCGTGGCTGGTGGGCACCTTGACCTGGCCCAGCAGGGCGTAGGTGGTGGCGCTGACGGCCACGGCGTCGGTGAAGGTCCCGCCGACGTCGATGCCGATGCGCACGGGACCGGGACGGGAACCGGGGCCCGGGGACGGGGTTGGGGTCGCGTCGCTCATGGTCACCCCTTCTGTGGGGAGTCGGGCGGTGGGGAGTGGGACAGCGGGGAGTCGGGCGGACGCCCGAACGGGGGGGAGGATGCCGCGCGCGGCGTCCGTCGCGGGTGGCGGCCCTCCCGCCGCCCGCCGGGGGCGGGCGGCGGCGGGTGACGGGCGGGCCGAGGCGGATGGGTGCGGGCGGGGTCAGTAGCCGCGCACGTCGGGCCAGTGGCGCTCGACGCCGGTGCGGTCCAGCACGGCGGTGAAGGCCTCCAGCAGCTCGTCCTTGGCGCGCACGGCGTGCGGCGTGGTGCCGTGCTCCAGGGCGAAGGCGGCCAGCCGCCCGGCGGCCTCGCCGATGTTCCACTCCACCGGGTGCAGCCGGAAGCAGCCGTTGGTGATGTGGGTGGTGCCGACGTTCTTGGCGGCGGGCAGCAGGTTGGTCTCCCGCTCGGGCAGCAGGGCCCCCAGCGGGATCTCGAACGGGACGCTGGCCACGTCCACGTAGTTGTCGCCGCCCGTGGAGGGGTGCAGGTCGATGCGGTAGCTGCCCACCCCCACCGAGTCGTGGCGGCGCACGATGCCGTGCGGGCCCAGCAGGTCCAGGGACACGTCGTGCTCGGTGACGGTGGTGACCGCCCGGACGCGCCGGGACTCGCGCACGTAGGCGGCCTTGGCCAGACCCGTCCGCGTACCGGTCACGTCGGGCCGCGGTCTGAGCCCGGGGAAACCGGTGCCGCCGTCGGCGCGGGGAGCCTCGGTCTGGAGCCAGTACAGCACCGACAAGGACAGCTGACGGGCCTCCTCGTGGGCCTCGCGGATGGTCTGGGCGTCCACCAGCCCCTCGATCTCCAGGGCGGGCTTGAGCCAGTAGTCGTTGAGCGGCCAGTTGGCCAGGGTGATGTCGGAGTCGAAGGCGCCGGGCAGGTGCATGCGCCGGGCCAGGATGCGCCGGAAACCCCACAGCTCCTTGTCGCCCGCGTCCGCGCTCTGGTCGGCGGCCACCGCGAGCGGGTCGGTGTCGGGGTTGGGCACGAACGTGCGCGCCACCGGCTCCAGCGTGCGCGGGTCGGGCGCGGAGAAGCCCAGCAGCGGACCCGGCCAGAACTCGGGCGTGTAGGAGCGCCAGAAGTCGTACATCGCCGGGCGCTCGATGGTGTGGTCCTCGCCCTGGTGGTGCGACATCGCGAAGCAGTAGGTGATGCCCTGGAGGTTGGTCGGGTCGGCCACCTCCGGGGCGTGCGGCTCGTCGTGCTCCGAGCGCGCCTCGGCGCCGGTGACGTGGTCCAGGCCCGCCATCGGCAGCAGGTCGCCGTTCTCGGTGGCGTCCAGGACGTAGGCGGCGCTCACCGTGCGGCGGCGCCCCAGCTCGTCCTCCAGCTCCACCGCGCTCACCCTGTCGCCGTCGGTGTGCGCGGCCACCGGCCGGTGGCGCAGCAGGACGGTCAGACGCCCGGCCGCCCGGTGCGGGCCCACCATCTCCTCCAGCACCGCCAGGGCCACACGGGGCTCGTGGCACAGCTTGCTGACCCGGCCCGCGCCGGGGTTGAGGGTGAGCGAGGAGGCGGCCTCGGCCCGCAGCGGGTAGGCGCGCCGGTAGTGGTCGCGGATGCCCTCGCGCAGGCGCCGGTAGGAGGCGGTGGAGCCGAAGCGCTCGATCCACGGGTTCTCGTCGGGCGGCACCGCCTGCGCGGTGAGCTGCCCGCCGATCCAGTCGGTCTCCTCGGTCAGCACCACGCGGCGGCCGGAGTCGGCGGCGGCCAGGGCCGCGGCCACACCGCCCAGCCCCCCGCCGACGACGAGGATCTCTGTGCTGGTCTCGGTCATCTGGGGCCTTTCTCAGGTGTGTCGTGTCCGGGGCGCGGCGAGGGTGCCGCCCTCCACCGGCTCGCAGGGCAGCAGGCGCCGGGGCGTCTGCCCGTGGGCGCCCGCGATCAGTTCCAGCAGCAGACGGACCGCGTCGCGGCCCATCGCGCGCAGGGGCGCGTCGAAGCCGCCGTAGGCCGCGCCGCCGCCCGGGGCGCGGCCCCGGGTCCCGGTCGGCGCCCCCAGCAGGGCCAGGGAGAGGTCCTCCGGGCAGCGCAGACCGGCCCGGTCCACGGCGGCGGCCAGGCCGTCCAGGGCGGCGCCGGTGTCGGTCTGCTCGACCACGACGGCGGTCACACCCTCCTCCAGCCAGCGCCGCAGCAGTCCGTCCAGGTCGGAGCCGTCGGTGCGCACCACCAGGCGCGCGGTGTCGATCCCGGCCGCGCGGGCGCCCCGCAGCACGCCCCGCTCGCGGTCGGTCGAGGCCGGGGCCTGGTCGTGCTCGCGCAGGTACCGCAGCTCGCGGTGGCCCAGACCGGCCAGGCGCGCCACCACCTGCGCCGAGGCCGAGACGTAGTCGGCGCCCACGTAGGGCACGCCGGGCTCGTCGCGGCGGCCGATGTAGACGAACGGGAAACCGTCCTCGACCAGACGCCGGATGGGCTCGTCGGGCACGTGGCGGCCGAAGAACAGGCAGCCGTCGGCCACGCGCACCCGCCGCACCGCGGCCGGATCGTCGGCGCTGGCGGCGGCCCGCGCGGACCCGGTGAACAGGATGAGGTCCTGGCCCTGGGCCGCGGCCTCCTCCTCCACCCCGACCAGGACCGGGTAGTAGGAGTGCGCCACGTCGGTGGGGAAGGTGGCGCTGAAGGTGTACAGCCCCAGCATCGCGTTGCTGGCCGAGGCCAGCCGGGTGGCGACCGGGTCGGGCACGTAGCCCAGCTCCTCGGCGGCGTCGAGCACCCGCTGGCGGGTCTCGCGGGCCAGGGACATCCCGGTGGGGGTACCCCGCAGCACCAGCGAGACCGTGGCCTGGGAGACCCCGGCCACCCGCGCGATGTCGGACTGGCGCGGGCGCCGCGGCCCCGCCCTCCTGACGTGCGTCACCTGTTTCTCCTCCTGCGAGCCGTGTTAATGCGCATTAGTTGACGACTGTGAGCCGCGCCACGGCAGATGTCAAGAGGATGACGGGCGGATTTCCACCCGGAAGCAGGATCTTTCGTTAATACGTATTAGAACCTTGACCGACGCATCGGCGCTGGTGAAGACTCTGGGGCCTCGGAGCCTCCCCCCGACCCGCTCCGGAAGGGAACCGTCATGTCCGGCGACGCTCACCCCCGCCGCTCCACCGCCGCCCCCGACCGCCGCACCGTCCTGCGGGGCGCCGGAGCCGCCGCGGCGGGCGCCCTCCTGGCCCCGGCACTGCTGACCCCCGCGTCCGCGGGCGCCGCGACCGCGACCCCGGCCGCCGGCGGCGCGGCGGCCGACGTCCTGCCCGCCTACCGGTTCCTGCGCGAGGCGCTCGACACCGCCGAACTCGGCTACAACCCGACCGGGGAGCTGATCTTCCCGTGCCTGCGCGGGACCGCGGGCCGCCTGCCCGACGCGCCCGGCCGCTTCCTGCTCTACTACGCCCCGCACGAGAGGCCCGGCGGCATCTGCCTGGCCTACGCCGACAGCCCCGACGGGCCCTTCACCGAGTACCCGCACAACCCCGTCGTGGCCAACGTGTGGAACCCGCACTACGACGTCAGCCACGTCTCCTCGCCGCACGTGATGTGGAACTCCGAACACCGCGAGATGTGGCTGTACTTCCACGGGGAGAACACCACCACGCGGCTGGCCCGCTCACGCGACGGCATCGACTTCACCTACGAGGGCGTGGTGCTGACCACGGCCATGGTGCCGGGCACCACCGAGGCCTCCTACGCGCGCGTCTTCGAGTACCGCCTGCCCGACCGGGGCGCGCGCTACGTCATGGTCTTCATGCGCAACGACACCAGCAACCACCGCTCCATCGGATGGGGGTGGTCGGCGGACGGGATCACCTTCGACTTCGACCCCGACCCGCTCGTGGACCACGCCGACGTGGGGGTGTCGGACCTGTCCGGCCCGCACCTGGTCGAACGCGCGGGCAGCACCTACGTCGCCTACCACACCAACCTGGGCGACATCCGCCTGACCGAGGTGGGGCGCGACTTCGGCCTGCGCCGCCACCTGGGCACGGTGCACACCCCCATGGCCGGACCGCCGGACTCGGGCCGCAGCGCGGCGCCCTCCTTCGGCTCCGACGGGGGCGTGCAGTACATGTTCTACGAGGCCGGGCACCGGCTCGGGGCGACCATCGCCATCGCCCGCGCCGACTGAACCGCGACGCGGCCGGGACCCCGCCGTCCGGAACCGGTCCCCTCGACCGGACGCACCACGGCGCCCCGCCCACGGGGGCGGGCGCCGTGGCCCACCCCCCGCGGGAGGCTCAGGCCTTGCGGGCCACGCCGCAGTACTCGGCCACCGGACGCGCCCCGCCCACCTCGGCGGGGGCCGGACGCCACAGGGAGCAGGAGACCACGCCCGGCTCCAGCAGCTCCAGCCCGTCGAAGAGCGCGCCGATCTGCTCGGCCGTGCGGATGGTGAGCTTGGGGGTGCCGCGCTCGTTCCAGGCCGCGGCCACCTGGTGGGCGCGTTCGCGGTCGATGTCGTCGGTGGGGTGGGACAGGACCAGGAAGCTGCCCGGGGCCAGGGCCCCCAGGAGCCCGTCCAGGATCGCGCGGACCTCGGCGTCGTCGGCGACGAAGTTGACCACGCCCAGCAGCATCAGCGCCACCGGCCGCTCCAGGTCCAGGGTCCGGGAGGCCTCCCGCAGGATGGCCTCGGGGTCGCGCAGGTCGGCGTCGACGTAGTCGGTGGCCCCCTGGTCGTGGCCGGTGAGCAGGGCGCGGGCGTGGGTGAGCACCAGCGGGTCGTTGTCGACGTAGACGACCCTGGACTCGGGCGCCACCGCCTGGGCCACCTCGTGGGTGTTGTTGTGGGTGGGCAGACCGGTGCCCACGTCCAGGAACTGCCGGATGCCCTCCTCACGCGCCAGGTGGGTCACGGCGCGCACGAGGAAGCCACGGTCGGCGACCGCGTTGTCCACGATCTCGGGGAAGAAGGAGCGGATCTGCTCGCCCATCTCCCGGTCCACCGGGTAGTTGTCCTTGCCGCCCAGCCAGTAGTTCCAGATCCGGGCGTTGTGGGGGACGGAGGTGTCGATCCGGGGGGCGGAAACCTCAGGGTTCTCAGGGGGCACGGGCCTGCCTTCTACGCTCGTTCTGGGGAGAAAAGGGGCGTACCCGGACAAGTAAAGGGCTCCCAGGGCCCACCGGCAAGCTCCCCCGGGCGTGTCCCCCGACCACGGGACCACCGGCCCGCCCGCCCCGCCCCGCCGCCGAAAAGCACTCGTGCCCCCGCCACCGAGGCCGATAGCGTGCCGGACAGCGCACCCACCAGCGCACCCAGCACCCGATACCCGACAGAAGGGAGCCGCGGGTGAAGCACTCCAGCCCCGAGTTCGCGCGGATCGCGCACGAGGGAACCGTCCTGCGGTGCCAGGTGGGCTCCGAGGCCCACGGCCTCGCCCTGACCGGCCGGGCCGACCGCGACGAGATGGGCATCTGCGTCGAACCCCCCGAGTACGTCATCGGCCTGCGCCCCTTCGAGCAGTACATCCACCACACCCGCCCCGAACACACCCGCTCCGGCCCCGGCGACCTGGACCTGACCGTCTACTCCCTGCGCAAGTGGACGCGCCTGGCCCTGGACGGCAACCCCACAGTCCTGCTCCCCCTGTTCGTCCCCCCGCACGAGATCGTCGCCATCACCCCCACCGGACACGACCTGCGCGCCAACGCCGCACGCTTCCTGTCCCGCCGGGCGGGCCAGCGCTTCCTGGGCTACCTGCGCGCCCAGCGCGACCGCATGGAGGGAACCCGCGGCGGCAAACACACCAACCGCCCCGAACTCGTCGAACGGCACGGCTTCGACACCAAGTTCGCCTACCACATGGTCCGCCTGGGCATCCAGGGCGTGGAACTGATGGAGACCGGCCGCATCACCCTGCCCATGCCCGAACCCGAACGCACCTGGCTGCTCGCACTGCGCCGCGGCGAGCACAGCCGCGACGACGCCCTGGACCGGGCGCGCGAACTCGAACAGCGCCTGGCCGAGCTGTGCCGGACCTGCGACCTGCCCGCCGAACCCGACCACGCCTGGGCCGACGGCTGGCTGGTCAGCACCTACCAGCGAACCTGGGCCCAACGCTGACCCCGCCCCGCGACCGTGGCCACGACCACGCTGGTCACAGCGGCCACCCGACGCGGGACCGGCACGGGACCGGGATAGGGTGAACCCCCGAAGAGGTAGGCGCCGCTCCCGGCTCCTGCGGGCGCTCCCCGCACGGCGGACGCCGCGCACCGCGCCCGGAAACAACGAACACTAAGGAAACACCATGGTCGGAACCATCGCCTTCGTGCTCATGGTCGTGGGCCTGACGATGATGCTCGCCACCGGGCTCATCGCGGCCGTGATCAAGACCCGCTAGGGCAGCACGACCCGGCTCGGTGACGGGTGCGTCCCCACGGCCGCACCCGTCAGACCGTCCCCCGCACACCCCACAGCCCCGAGAAGCGCTTTCGGCCCCCGCCCCCGACCACTACCGTGATCCCCGCGAACGACGCGTGGCTCGACAGCGGAGCACCCGGCTCGGGACGGCGGGGCGCGAGGGGCTGCACTGGATGCTCCAGACCGCCCCGCAGGGCGCGGACCGTTCCTGAAGTCCGGCAGCGCGCCGACAGCACGGCGTGACCGGTGCGGGGCATCCGTCCACGCTGCCCCGCACCGGCGGTACGGGCGCACCCGCACGGATCCATTTTACGGACTCGGGGAGAAGGGCGACCAGCGGTCCGGGAAATTCGTGCGGTGTTCGGTTCTCCGAAGCGGGGCCGCTCCGGTCGTCCACCAGGCGGAGGGTGTCCGATTCCCAGCCCCTTCTTCCGGCCGCCAAGGGTCGACATCGAACACCGTTTTCATGTGCGTTGTTACTCTTTGTTCCCCTTGTGTAACAATATAGGGAAGCTCTACCTTTATGTTGTAGATTTCTAGTTGTCGAAACCCGTATGCCCCCGGACACGGCGTCCCGCCGCGCGGACGCACCGCGGACCTGGGGCCGACCCGGGCCGCCTGGCAGGTGTGCACGCGGCCCGGCCGGCCGTGGTCCGTTCGGGTTCGCAGGGGAAGGTCGGGGCTCGTTGGCGCGGCTGGCATGGACCCGGGGACGCCCGGGTACGGCCCTGAAGCCGCCACGGAGTCCCCTGGAGCGCGGGCGTCGGCTCCGTCTCCGACACGCTCCCCCGACCAGCCGCGCCGGTCCGGTGGGTGCCGCCAGCATCCAACGGCACACCCCCGGCGGACAACCCCAGCGGCACCCCGGGGCACAGGCGTAGGCACCCTTCCCTCGCGTAGACCGCGATCCCAGGAAGGCCGGTGACGCCCGGCCGCGCCCTCGCGACGGCCCGGGGACCCACCACGCGGAGCCGGGCCGCGGGGTGGGGCCGCCGGAGCCGCTCCGGACGGGAAGGGGGCGAGCCAGGCCGCCCGGAACCGTGCGGGACGGGCACGGCGCCGCCGAAACCGCCGCACACGACCATGGGGTGAAAATCCCTTTTGTGCAATATGCAGAATAACTCCACCCAACACTGTCTTTAGGGTGTTTTTTTCTACCGAAAGACCACCATCAGAGGGTCTCACCAGGAAAGACATCCAATCGGTAGCCAATTCTCCCCCCAAGCGGTAAATTCTCGGACGGACTGATCTTGGGCCGCCGGACATAGGACACTGTCCGTTTCCATGTCATGCGCCCCCCATGGGTCAATTGTCCGATCGAGAAAAGAACTGGTCCGTTTCCGGCCGTGAGGAGAAACGTGTGAGCACGGCGACGACGCCCGAGGACAACACCGATCGGCGGGCCCGCGTCGGCGCCGCCGCGCGCGCCGCACCGCAGGAGGCCCTGGACGAGGGCCACTGGCGCTTCGTCACCTGGCTCGACGACGGCGGCTCCGCCGTCGGCCTCACCGTCCACGTGGCCCGGCACAGGATCGGGGGCGCGGGCGACGCCCTCCGGCACGCTCACGCCGCCACCTGGCACGTCCGCCACCGCGAGGCGGTCGACCGCGTGGACGCGTCCTGGACCGATGCCGGGTTCCTCGACCTGGTGCGCACCGCCACCGAGGCCGATCCGTTCATGGACCGCAGTGTGCGCGCCGCGATGCTGGACCTCCTCAAGCCCGGCGACGGGCTGTATCCCGACCGCGAACTCCCCGGACCCGCGACGGCGGCGAAGGACGGGAGCGACCTCGACCTCGGCGGCGTCGTCCGCCTGCGCGCCCGCGGAGAGCACCTCCTCCTCGACCTTCGCGGAGACGACGGGACCTGCTGGCGCCTGCGCCTCACCCCCGAAGTCCCCGCGGCCCCCCACACGGCCGTGGACGGCGCCCCCTCGGCGTGGCGGTCGCGGGTCGTGCCGCGCCTGGCCGTGGAGGGCTTTCGGGGCGACTCCGACGGTGAGCGGCCCGTCAGCGGTTCGGGCTGGTACGAACGTGTCCTGCCGGGCTCCCCCCGCGGCGCGGTCGAGCCGGTCATGGACGGCGAACCCGTGTGGACCCGTGCCGTGGCGCTCCTGGACGACGGATGGACCGTCACCGCCACGCGGCGCGGCCGGGTGGACGCGTCCACCGGCCGGACCCGCACCGACCCGGCCGAGGTCCTGCTGTGTTCACCGGAGGGGGAGCACACGGCGGTGAGGGCGAGCGTCTCCGACACCGCGACCTGGTCGTCCCTGGTCAGCCTGCGGACCCACCCCACCGAGTGGGTGGTCGAGGCCCGCGGGCTGCGCCTGCGGGTACGGGCGTGGTCCCCCGCCCAGGAGTCCCGCGCCCTCCTCCACGGCACCGGCGCGCTCGTGGCCCACGCCGACGTCGAGGGCACCCGGGACGGTGTGCCCGTCCGCGGGCACGGTCACCTGGAGTCCCGCCCGACCGGCAGGATCGCGCACTTCGAGTCGCACATGCGCGGGATAGGCACCGTGGTGGAAGAGGAGATCAGGCGCGTCTACCCCGACCACCCGGACCGGGCCGCCCTCGGTGCCCTCGCGGGTACGGAGGAGCGCCCCGAAGCACTCGACGCCTCGGTACTGGAGGACCTGCACGCCGCGCTCGTCCAACCGGTCCGCCACATCGCGGACGGTCCGAGCAAGGGCATGCGGTCCTATCTGTGGTTGCAGATCGTGGACCTGTACGGGGGCGACCCCGAACGGCTCCGGCCCATGCTCGCGGTCATCGAGGGCCTCCAGGCGGGCAACCTCATGATCGACGACATCCAGGACCGCTCACCCATGCGCAGGGGCAGGCCCGCCGCCCACACGGTGTTCGGGGACGCGCTGACGATCAACGCCGGGACGGACGCCTACTTCCTCGTCGACCAGGTGCTCCCCCCGATCGTGGCCGGGGACGAGGGCCTGCTCCTGGCCGTGTACCGGATCGTCATGGGCATGATGCGCGTGGGTCACGCGGGCCAGGCCCTGGACATCACCGGCCACACCGGGGCGATGGACGAGGCCGTGCGCACCGGCGAGCCCGGCCCCCTCCTGCGACGGATCCGCACCGCCCACCTCCTCAAGACGGCCCTGCCCATCAGCGGCCTGGCGGAGATCGCCGCGCTCCTGTCCGGGGCCTCCCGGGAACAGGTCCGGGCCGTCCGCGACTACGGCGAGAAGCTGGGCCTGGCCTTCCAGATCGGAGACGACGCGCTGGACCTGAGCGGAGTCACCGTGCGGGACCCCTCCGGAACGCTGGTGTCCACCAAGTACCGGGCCGAGGACCTGCGGGAGGGCAAGGTGACGATGCCCCTGGCCCACGCCGTCGGCCTCCTGCCCCCCGAACGCGCACGCGCGCTGTGGGGCCGGATACGGGCGGGGGTGGACGACCAGGCGGAGGCCGGGCGGATCGCCGACGAACTCATCGGGTGCGGCGCCGTACGGGCCTGCGAGGAGGAGTGCCGCGCGCTGGTCGCCCGGGAGTGGGACCGGCTGCGGGGAACCCTGCCCCGGCGCTGGTCGGCGCTGGGACTCCACGCCCTGGGCACCTGGACCGTCCACCGGAACGGGGAGTGGTGACCGTGGTACGCCTCCCGTGGCCTTCGGAGAGGACGGCCGACGCGCCCGCCTCCCACACTCCCACGCTCCGTGTTCGCGGGGTCCACAAGTCCTATGGCCGCCACCGCGTACTCGGCGGTGTCGACCTGGAGCTGCCTCCGGGGTGCCTGGGCGGAGTGGTCGGCGAGAACGGCTCCGGAAAGTCCACCCTCCTGCGGGTCCTCGCCGGACAGTTGGCTCCCGACCGGGGCACGGTGTCCTACGCCGGCCGGCTGGGGTACTGCCCGCAGCACACGGTCCTCAACCCGTCCTTCACCGTGGAGCAGCACCTGCGCTTCTTCCAGGTCGCCTACGACCTGCCGGACCTGACGCTGGCCCGCGAACTCCTGGAGACCCTGTCGTTCGCCGGGTACCTGCGCCACCGCGTGGGCGCCCTCAGCGGAGGCACCCGGCAAAAGCTCAACCTCGTCCTGGCCCTCATGCACGATCCGCCCCTGCTGCTCCTGGACGAGCCCTACCAGGGGTTCGACTGGGACACCTACGAACGGTTCTGGGAGCTGGCCGCCCGCCTGCGCGACCGGGGCCGCTCGGTGCTGGTGATCTCCCACATCGCCTTCGACACGGCCCGCTTCGACCGCCTGTGGCGCCTGGAACACGGACGATCGGTGCTGGTGTCCGCGGACGCCGGGGAGGAGCGGTGAACGTGCGACGTACCTGGACCCGCTACCGGACCGCGACGGTGTTCGCGGTCACCGAACACCTGCGCAACCGCCTGGCCCTCGTCCTGGTGCTGGGCTTCGTGCCGCTGTGGATCACCCTGGTCCACCTGGTGATCGCCGACGCCGACGTCACCTTCCTGCTGCGCGCCAACGACGAGTACGTGACGGTGAACGGCAACCACGTCAGCCAGATCTCGGGGGCGGTCAACGCCGTCACGCTCATCGTCGGCTTCATGATGTTCGTGGTGACGTTCCGTTCGGTCGGCTTCGACCACCGGCTGGTGATGGCGGGGTATCCCCGCGGCCACCTGCTGGCGGCCAAGCTCACCGCCCTGCTCCTGGCGACCGCGGTGGTGTGCGCCTACGCCGTGGCGGTGACGACCGTGTACTGGGAGCCCGAACGGCCGGTGGCGCTGTGGATGGCGGTGTGCGGGGCCGCGCTGGCGTTCGGCGGTATCGGGATCGCTCTGGGGGTGACCCTGCGCGGGGAGCTGGAGGGCATGTTCATCGTGATCATGCTCAGCATCATCGACATGGGGCTCCAGAACCCGGTGGCCAATCCGGCCGCCGACAGCGACGTCGTGCGCTACCTGCCCTCGTACGGGAGCATGCAGGCGGGAACGGCGGCGGGGTTCGTGGAAAGGGTTCCCTGGCCGCACATGGCGCTGGGACCGGTGTGGTTCGTGTGTGCGGTCGTGGCGGCGGGCACCGTGCTGTGGGCGCGTACCCGTGACCGCCGCTCGCCTCTGGCCGGGATGCGCGGGAGGGCGGCCCCCGGCGCCCCCGCGGGTGGGCGCGGCACCGCGTGAGCGCGTAGGACGCCCGGGACACCGGCCAAACGCACACCCCCGCCGCGTCGGCCCGGGGACGGGAGGTACCCGCTGGAACAGTTCCCACAGCTCGTCCGGCACCAGCCGTTCCACTATCGGCACGCGGCCGGGGGAAGCCCGACCCGGGCTTCAGTGGTCTCCGGCCTTCGCCCGTGCGGCAGGCGTCCCCCCTGCCGGGGAGGCGAGGAGCGTGAGGCGGTCCGCGCTCTCCGGATGTGCGTGGTCGGGGTGGTAGATGACGAGCAGTTGCTCGTCGGTGTCGTCGATGGCGAGTTTGGACACGTTCAGATCCATGGCCCCGACCCGGGGATGGTCGACGCGGACGAGGCCGCCGCGGGGTGGACGGACATCGTGACGTGCCCAGGCCCGCCGGAAGGCCACACTTGTCAGGGACAGCTCTTCCACCAGTTGTGCGACTCGCGGATCGCGCAGATCCGTTCCTACGCGTTTGCGGAACATCGCGACCATCTCCTGCCGGTCGAGGTACAGGTGGTGGTCCGTGTTGAGGAAGGCCGTGCGCAGCAGGTTCTCGCCCGGCCGCAGACCCGGGGAGAGCGCGCGTGCCAGAGGGTTGCTAGCGAGCACGTCCGTGTACCTCCCGGCGACGAACGCCGGTGCGTTGACCGTGCGGAGAAGGTCGAGGACCCGAGGAGCGAGGGTCTCCCGCCGACGGGGTCCACGACGCGAAGGCCGCGGGGCGGTGCTCAGTCCGAGCAGGTACTGGGTGGAGGACTCGTCCAGTTGCAGCACCCGCGCGATCGACCCGAGCACCTGGGCTGAGGGGTTGCGGTTACGTCCCTGCTCCAGCCGCAGGTAGTAGTCGGAGCTGATGCCCGCGAGCAGGGCGACCTCCTCGCGGCGCAGCCCGGGAACACGGCGGCGGGAGTCCTCGGGAAGGCCGACCGCCTGGGGGGTCACCAGCTCCCGTCGGGCACGCAGGTACTCACCCAACGGGTTCTGGCTATCGGCTCCGCGTCCTGTCATCACCCCGGATGGTATCCGCCCGGGCGGGGAGACTGCCTGGTCCCGTCACTCCCAGGATGAAGGCGGCCTACCCGGGGCCGGCGGCGATAGCGGATCGTCGCTGGGGAGCGCGGCGCATGCCGACGGGTGCCCGCGCTCGGCCCGTATGTCCGACCCGAACAAGGGAGGTCCTCGTGTCCTCGGATCGAATCGCTCTGGTTACCGGAGCCAACCAAGGTATGGGCAAGCAGGTCGCGAAGGAGCTGACCGCCGACGGGGTGACCGTGTTCGTCGGATCCCGCGACGCCGACCGCGGCAAGGCGGCCGCCGCCGAGATCGGAGCCGGCGCGACCCCGCTCCAGCTCGACGTGACGGACCCGGAGTCGATCGCCTCGGCGGCCCAGCGGCTCCGCGAGGAGGCCGGTCGACTCGACCTCCTCGTCAACAACGCCGCCGTCTCCACCACTCGGCAGGGTGTCGACATGGCCGAACTGCGCTCCTTCGCAGCGGCGAGCGTGGTCCCGCTGGAGGAGGTGCGGGCTGTCTGGGAGGTGAACGTCTTCGGGCCTGTGGCGGTGTACCAGGCCGTGCTCCCGCTGCTTCGCCTGTCGTCGGACGCACGCATCGTCAACGTCACGAGCGCGCTCGGTTCTCTGACGACCGCCACCGACCCGGCTCTCCCCTACCACGCGCTCTTCGAGCCGGTCTACGCGGCGTCGAAGGCGGCGCTCAACGCCGTGACGGTGGCGATGATGGCCGAGCTCCGGGACTCCGGTGTCAAGGTCAACCTCGTTTCGCCGGGGTTCGCGAACACCTCGCTGGTCAACTTCGAGGGCACGGAGTCGGTCGAGGACGCCGCTCGTGAGATCGTGCGTGTCGCCCGGCTCGGGCCCGAAGGGCCCTCCGGCACCTTCACGACGTGGGAGGGAGCGAACCTCCCGTGGTGAGTCCACAGGGCTGATCCGTCAGCGCCGCGTGCTCTCAGCCGTACGGGCACGACCCACCGATGACAGGGTGCGGCACCTGTCACACGGGACTTCGGGGGCATGGGCGGCGGGTTCCGGCGTTCTCAGACGGTGTGCGGGGAGGGTTCGCTGAAGGGCCGCCGATGCGGGCCGGGCCCCATCGGCGGGTGCAGCGGAGTTTGGTCACGCCGCGTTCGCGGCGGGCGGGGGTGAGCGGCGCGGACGGCTGGAGGCGTCGTCCATCCCGGCCTGGCCCTGGGCGCGGCAGCGGTCGGCCCGGCATTCGGCGGTGGACCGCGTGCGTGCGACCGTCAGCGGCGTCCGCCGTGCGTGCGCGGGTCGAACGAGCCGGGGACGTCGGCGTTGGTGTCATCGGCGGCGGAGAGACCGTGGACGGTGCGGGCCACCCCGTCGGCGGCCTGCCTCTGCGCCACGGCAACGTAGTCGAGGAGTTGCCAGAGGATCTTCTCCGCCTCGCCCAGGGTCTCCTGCATCCGCTTCGAGTACTCCCCCTCGTCCCCCCAGGGCGCCTTCTCGAAGGACGTGATCGCGTCGCGCGCGTCGGCCACCACCTCGTCCGTGAAGTCGGCGGCCTCGTAGACGAGCTTGTTGTGCCGTCCGATCCCGTCTACGTCGACGGAGAGCCGGCCGTGTGATGCGGACATCGTTCTTCTCCTGTTCGCTGTCTGATGGCTGCGGTCGGACCGTCACTCCAGGTCGCGTGGGGAGAAGCCCAGTGTGCGCAGGGTCTCCTCGACGTCCATCTCGCCGCGTAGCACGGCGGACGCGTCGACGCCTTCGGGGGAGGCGAAGTCGTACGCCTGCACGGCCCGCTCCGCCATCCGCCGCTGGGCGCGGGCGATCACCTCGACGATCGTAGCCGAGAGCTCGGCGGCGGCCATCTTCTGGTACCCGTCGGTGTGGAA
Source organism: Nocardiopsis sp. CNZ308 (assembly GCF_004217075.1). Classification (NCBI taxonomy): domain Bacteria; kingdom Bacillati; phylum Actinomycetota; class Actinomycetes; order Streptosporangiales; family Nocardiopsidaceae; genus Nocardiopsis; species Nocardiopsis sp. CNZ308. The sequence goes on from NZ_SHKJ01000001.1 coordinate 6,378,969, forward strand.
CACGAGCCCGGCGAGGTCACCGGTCGCGTCGACCTCCGCGGTCACCAGCCGGTTCCTGGACGTGGCCTCCTCGGTCTCCGACTCCAGGCCCTCGCCCGCCTCCATGAGCTCCCTCAGTGTCGTATCGAGCCGCCGCAGTTCGGCTTCCATCTGCTCCCGTATCGGTGAACTCATGCCTTCAGGATCTCCTTCAAGGTTTTACTCAGGTCGTTCACGACAGGAACGGCCCGTGGAAGCACGCTGCGGACGGCGCTCCGGACGGCGGCCGGGACACCACCCGGCCCCGCTGTTCCGCAGCGGCGCCCCGGACACCCGCCGAGCACCGCCGGCGCGTCCGCCCCAGGGCCGGGGAAAACCGACACGCCGGAAATCCGGTCTCGGTCACGCAGCCCAGCGCGACAAAGGACACCGCACCGGCACGCCTTCCGAATGGGACGGAGAACTCCGTTCGCGGTCGGTTCCCACCCGGCTTCCCGAGTGGGCGGTGCCGCCCCGCCCCGGGAGATCGGAGGCGTGCCCGGGCCGGCCCCGGCCAGCGATCCCGGTAGCCGCGGCCAGTCCGGGTCCCGGCAGGAGGCCCTCCCCCGGCGACGCACACCGGAAAAAGGAACAGGAAAGCAATCACGGACAACAGAACAGGGGACGGAGGAAGGGGAAGCGCCGCGCGGGACCGGGCCGCCCCGGCGAATCATTCCCTTCCGCCCGACACAACAGGTACCGCACCGGGTGAGGTGAATGCAACCCGCGGAGTCGTGACTATACATAGGGGTCATCCCCCTCCGTATTCGGCACCCGATCGGAAAAGCCCGGAAACACGGACGCAACAAAATCCCGCGTCCGCACCCGCGGAACACCTCGGAACCGGGGGGCGGCTTCCACTCCTGCGCGCGATGATGTTACCTTTACCCTCGCTTCAGATGCGCGTGGTGTGGAAAGGGGTCGGGAATGCTGTTCGACCCCCAGAAAATGGGTGACTCAGCACACGATTTCGTCAAAGTGGTGCTGGGCATCGACCTTCCCCGGGCCAGCGCACCGGCCATGCGCGCCGCTTCGGAGGTCTACGACCTCCTCGACAAGCAACTGCACGAGCTCTCCAACGTCATGGACACGACGCGCACCAACGTTCGGAGGCACTTCGGCGGAGCGGCCTCCGACTACTACAACCGCTCCCTGGCCGCCTTCACCAGCGGCGACAGGGACTACATCGGCAACGCGGCGAGCACGAGCCGCATGCTCTCGACCGAGCTGCGCAAGGCGGCGGCGAACGTCGACTACATGGTGGCGATGGTCTGGGTCCAGGTGGCCCAGCTCATCGCCGAGATCGCCTGGGCCATCGCGACGGCCAAGTTCACCTTCGGCGCCTCCCTGAAGTGGATCCCGGTCTTCAAGGCGATCCGGAGCCTGGCCATCCGGCGCCTCATCGCCTGGTTCCTCGTCACCGTTCCGAGTCACCAGGTCGTCAGCCAGGTCTTCGCGAGCTTCGGCGCGCTGATCCAGCGCGTCCAGATCGCCAACGGCGACCGGGACGGGTTCGACAAGCGCTTGGCGCACGACGCGCACGTGGGGGCCGTAATCGAGGGGCTCGTCTCCGCCGGCGTCTCCGGGGGCGTCGGAGCGTTCGTCAGCAGCGGTTTCGCGAACGCCTTCAGCCGCAGCATCGACGACCTGCGCGGTCTGCCGGACCCCGTGCCCCCGCCGCAGGTCAGGAACGGCGTGCCGGACCCCGTACCCCCGCCGAGCACGCTCAACGACGACCTCGCCGACCTCTTCACCCGCCACCGGGACGAGATGCTGGTCCCGTTCCACCCCAACTCCCCCACCGGGGCGCGCTCCTGGGACAACGTGGTCGAACAGAACGCGTTCCGCGCGGAGGTGGCGGACGTGTTCCAGCGTTCCTTCGCCGAACGCATGGGCGCCGACCAGGCGCGGCGGCTGGGCGACGACTACGCCGACACCCTGATCCGCTCGTGGGGCGACCCGGACCTGGGTTCCCGGCTCTCCCTGGCGATCGGCGACCGGCTGCCCCCGCCCCTGCGCGAGCACCTGTCCGACGTCCCGCAGAACCTCGCCGGGTCGCTGCACCAGAGTGCGCAGGGGTTCCTGCCCTACGTGCGGGGCCTGGGGCTGGGCGCGGGGACCGGGGCCGCGGAGGGCTCCCTGAGCGAGGGCCTGGGCAACCTCGCCAGCGGCCAGGGGTTCGTCGTCACCCCCTGGTCCGCCACGTCCGGCGCGACCATGAACACGACCCACCAGCTGACCACCGACTCGGCGCTGGCGGGCATCGACGCGCTCAGCGGCCCCGGCGGCACCCTCCTTCCCCCCGACCTCCCCCCGCCCCCGGAGCCGGAGCGGCCGGCCCGGGCCGAGGAGGATCCGGCGCGGGGCGGGGCTCCCGCGCCGTGGCCCGCCAGCGGCGACGGCGGCGGGAGGCCGACGCCCGTCGGCGGTCCCGTCGCCCCCGAGATCACCGTCGTACCGCCCGTCGGCGTCGATGAACCCGCCCCGGTACGGGACGACGGAGACGGATCGCGCGGCGGCGGGGACGAAGCCCCGGCGAGCGGCACGGACGCGCACCGCCCCGGCGGTTCCCCGGCCGCCGGAGACCGGGCCCCCGGAGACCAGGGCGCCCCCACGGTCCGGAGGTCGCAGGACCACGACTCGGACGGGGCCGACGGCGCGGACGCGAGCGGGTCCGCGAACCCTCCCGAAGGGGTTGCCGGAACGCCGGAGGGCCCGGCCGCCCGGACTCCGCGGGACCACGGACCCGACGGGGAGGACCGCACCGACGCGTACCGTCGCGAAGACACCCCAGGTCCGCTCACCGGCGGCCGGGACACCCCGGCCGCCGGGACTTCCCAGGACCGGGCTCCGGCCCCCTCCCACGAGGAGGGAGCCGGGGTCCCCCCACCGCCCCCGGCCGCCGTGACGCCCCCGATCGGCGCCGACCGCGCCGCACCCCCGCAGGGCACGACTCCCTCCGGCCGCCCGTCCGGCGAGGCGGGCCAGCAGCCCCGACCGGGAACACCGGAGGCGCCGCGGTTCCAACCGGAACCGGCCCCCGCCGGAGAGGCCGGTCTCGAGCGGGACGGCTCCCCTCCTCCCGTCACCAGCGGCTCCTCCTCTCCCGTCCCCGCGGAGTCCCCCGCCCCGGCCGACGGTCGCGATGCCGCGGTCCCGCCGACGGAGAGCACGCCCGTCCCGGGTGTTCGGTCCCCCGCCGGAACCGACCGGCCGGGGACGGACGCGCCCCCCGCGCCGCCGGCGGCCGCCCCCTCCCCCGCGGACCGGGGCGGGAGCGCGTCCCCGTACTCGTTCGACGCCTCGCTGAACCCCGTCGACGGTGTCCCGGACACCCTGGACGGAGCCGACGACAACTCCTCCCTCGGGGACACGGACTCCGACGCGTCGTCGCTGTTCGACGACGCCGCGTCCGAAACGTCGAGCCTGGACACCGCGTGGTCGGACACCGAGGAGGCACCGCTCGTCGAGGCCGCCGCGCACCCGGCCGTGAAGGACACGAAGGCCCCGGGGAGCGTTCCCGGCGTCCCGGACGCGGCCCCCGGGGGCGGACTCCTGGCCTTCCCCGTGACCGAGGACGGCCCGGCCCCGGCGGCCGTGCGCACCGACCTGCGGGCGCCCCAGCCCGACGCGACCGCCCCCTCAGCGGACCGTCACGACGCCCCCCGGAGCACCGGGCCCGGCGACACGGGCGAGGGGTCCGGAACCGGGCGTGACGCCGTCCGCGGCCAGGGCGGTGACGGTGCTCCTCCGGCCCGTTCCGGCACCGGCCCGTCCGAGGAGGGCGCGAACGGGACCGCGCCCCCTGAGTCGGACAGCGGCGAGGCGGCCCCCGGGAACGACCTCGCGGACGCACGCGCCGAACGCGCCGCGGACCTGGTCGCGCAGGCTCGACGGCACCTGGATGACGGGGACGTCGCGCGGGCGCGGGCGGTGGGCGCGGACATCCAGAACCTGCTCGCCCCGCGGCCCGACGACGGCTCCCCGCCGAACCCCTCCGTGCGCAGGGCCCGCGCCCTGGCGCTCGGGCTGGTCTTCACCCTGTCCGACCCGGCGAACCTGCGGGTTCCCGCCGCTCCGGACGCCTTCCCGGCGGACAAGGCCGAGGACGCCGCCACACTCCTGGGGGGCGTCGAACGCAACCTCCGGGACCGCCACGACCCGGCGCGTGCACGGCTCTGGCTCCCGGGCGGCAGCCTGACCACGCAGTACGTCCGCGACACCCTGCCCTCCGCCCCTCCGGCGAGCGCGACGCAGAACAGCGGGGCACCGGCAGCGGGCGCTGGGGACGCCCCGCCCGCCGCCGAGGCCACGACGCCCGACACCGCCGAGGGCACGCCGACCCCCGCCCGGAGCGCGGACACGGACGCGCCCGCGGCACCGCCCGCCGCCGGACCCGAGCACGCGGCGGACAACGGATCCGACACCCCCGCACAGACGCGCACCGACCCCGCCGCCTCCGGGATCGACCCGAGGGCCGACGCCCGCGCCGCGTCGGTCCTGGACCGCCTGCCCGAACTCACCCGGGCCCTCGCGGACAAGGACATCCCCAGGGCACGGGCGCTGGGAGCCGAGTTCTGGAGGCAGCTGCGACCGATCGACGGTCCGGTCCCGGAGAACCGCTCCATCCGCGAGGCGCGCACCCTGGCGCAGGCACTGGTGTACACCGTCTCCGACCCCTCCGACAGGCGCGTCCCGCTGAGCGGCGGGTCCGTCCCTCCCGAACGCGTCCGGGACGCCGAGACCCTGGCCCGCGGTATCGGCCGCCACCTCCGGGACCGCCACGACCCGGTCCGCGCCCGGCTCTGGCTGCCCGGCGGGCGGCTCACGACGGACTACGTCCGCTACGCGATGCAGGACCCGGCCAACCGGGGCCCCTCCCCCTACGGCGCACCGTCCCCGGTGACGACCGTCAACACGGCGCTGATGGACGGCGACGCAGACGCACCGGCACCGCGAGGACGGCCCGGTGAGCCGTCGACGCCGGACCGGACCGGGGCCCCCGAATCGCGCGCGACGGACGCTGACACCCAGGGCTCGCCGCCCCCGCTCTCCCCCTCCGAGGCCGAAACCGTGGCGCAGCGGGCCAGCGAGACGGCGGAGAACGCCCTGGGGCTGGCACGCGGGGCCGCGGACCGGGTGACCGCAGCTGCCCGGACGGCGGCCGACGCCGCCACCGGGACCGCGGACGCCGTGACCGCCGCCGAACAGGCCGCCCGGGCGCGCGAGGAGACCGCCCGCGCGGCCGGAGCGGCGCGGGACGCGGCGCGCCTGGCCGTCGAGGCCGCCCGCGGGACGTCCGCCGCCCTCGACCGTGCCGAGCAGGCGGTACGGGAAGCGGCTCCGGGCACGGACGCCCACCGCGCCGCCGCCGACGCCGAGGCCGCCGTCCGCGCCCGCCACGAGGAGACGGTGCGGCTGCGGGACGGGGCGCAGCGCCACGCGCGGGACGCCGACGCCGCGCTCCGCGACGCCGCCGCGACCGCGGACGACGCCCTGACGACCGTCTCCCGTCGCGTCGCCGGAGAAGCGGAGCGGACCGCGACCGCGGCGGAGCGGGCCGCCAACGGAGCCGCCAACGCCCTGCGCGTCACACGCGAGGCCGCGGACCGGGCCGCGCGGGCGGCTCGGGACGCGGCCGACGCGGACGACACCGCGTCCGCCGTCACCGCGGCGGAACAGACCGCCCGGGAACGGGACGCCGCCGCCAACGGAGCCGGATCGGTGCGGGTGGCCGCGGAACAGGCGGAGGGGTTCGCCGGTCGGACCGCCGCGTCGGTCGCGCTGGCCGAGCGGATCGCCCGGGCGGCCGCCCCCGGCACGGACGCCCACCGCATCGCCACGGACGACGAGGCGGCCGTCCGGGCCGGCCGCGACCGGGCGGACCGGCAGCGGACCGAGGCCCGGGCGCGCGTGGAGGAGGCAGCCACCGCACGCCACGACTCGACCACCGCGGCCGTCGAAGCCCTCACCGCGGCCGCGCACCGCGCGGCGTCCGACTCCGCCGGTATCCGGATGGCGGCCGACGACGCCTACCGGCGTTCCGGGATCGCGCGGAACCGGCTCGCGCGGGCGGAGGACGCCGTCCGGGCCGCGGTCCTGGCCGACACCGCGCGCCCCCGCCGGGCGCAGGAGTCCCGGGACGCGGCCCGGCGCCTCACCGATGCCGTCGGTGAGGCGCGGGAGGCCGCGGACGCCGCGCGGCGGGCGCGTACCGGCGCGGAGTCCTTCGCCGAACCCGCACGCGTCGCCGGTACCACCGCCGCTTTGGACTCCCTGGGCCGGGTGTCCGCCGCGCTGCGCTCAGCCCCGGACAGCGCCCATCCGGCGGCCGCGCGGGTCGAGACGGACCTGCGGCGGACGGACGCACTGGTGGGAGGCGCCCGCGACCTGCTCGAACGCACCGCGCAGGACCTCGCCGACGCCCGGCGCCACGCGCGGGACACCGCGCTCTCGGCCGACCGCGCCGAGGCGCTGCTCCCCCGGGACCTCCCGTCGGCGTCCCGCCTGCGCGAGAGGACGGACGCCCGGTACGACCTGGACTATCTCGTCACCTCGCGGCTGAGCGGCCCCGACCGCCTGTTCACCAGGGCGGTCCACCAAGCGGTCGCGGGCATCGTCGGACAGCGGATCGCCGACCCGCCGCCCGACCTCCCCCAGCTGGTCGACGCGGCCCTGAACCGGGTGGCGCACGAACACGGCATGTCCGCCTTCTTCGCGTCCGGGGGCCGGGAGATCACCGTCACCGACCCCGGGACGGACGGCGCCGCCCCCAGGTCCTGGACCGTCCGGGTCTCGCTGGCGTCCGAGGACCCCGCCGGGTACCGGCACCTGGACGTCGAGCACCGGAAGTCGGGAGCGCCCCTGGAGTCCCGGGAGGAGGAGCGCAGCCGCTCCGCCACCACCGGGGGCTCATCGTCCTACGACCCGCGCCGTATCCTCGCGGCGCGTTTCACGGGAAGCCCGCTGCTGCTCGGCGACGTCACCGGGTCCGCGGCGGGACCGTGGGTGACGGCCGGCGGCAGCTTCTCCCGCGGGCAGCGCGCGGCGTCCCACGGCGGGACGACCACCGCCGCCTCCAAGATCGAGTACACGACCTTCGCCAAGCCCGAGTTCTACGCCAACGACCTGCGGGTGTGGGCCGAGGTGACCGCACGGCCGGAAGTGGCCGGGGCGGCAACCGCCGCGGGCGAAACCAGCGGGAGGGACGCCGGTGAGGCCCCTGCGCCCGCCGTGGACCTCCCCGTCGGCTCCTCGGTGATCCGTGACGGCATGGTGTTCACCCTGGCCGGCGAGGTCCAGGGGCGGCCCGACGGGATGCCGGGGCGCATCGACCTCGCCCCGGGTGCCGGGGAGGGGGACGGCCCCGGTCGCCGGCCCCGCAACCTCGGCCCGACGGGCGGCCTGCCCATCGCCGTCCACAGCGTCACGCCGAACGCCCCGGCCGGACGGGGCCCGGCGCACACCGACCTGGGCTCCTGGGTCGCCGACTACCTGGTTTCCGACGCCTACCGGCTGAACAGGGAGGCGACCAGCGAGAACACCGCGGTCCAGTGGATGAAGGACCTCACCGGGCCTGGCACCGGCCAGGACATCGCGCGGTGGCAGCACGAGATTCGACACGTCCTCGACAACGACTCCTTCCAGGAGTACCTCCCCCACCTGGACCGGGGTCCGGTCACCGTGAGCGCCTCCCATCCCCGCCTGGGCGAGGTGATGATGGAGTTCTCCGCGAGGCCGCGCGACTACCGGATCAAGGACCACAGCCCGCTGATCGACGACGCGACCTTCAAGGAGAGCGTCAAGGACGGCACCAGCCTCACCCAGAGCCGCAACACGAGCTTCACCCTGACGGGGGGGACCGGTTTCGGCCTGGTGGCCGAGCTCCCCTCCGGAGGGACCCTGCGTGTCAACGCCCCCCATGTGGAGGCCACCTGGTGGCAGTCGCTGCACTCCGAGAGCCACAACGCCTCCGGCTCGGGCGAGCACCGGTCCCTCAGCCGCTACGTCTCCTCCACGGAGAGGTTCGCCGCCTACGAGGCTTCCCACGACCTGTTCGTCCACGTCCAGGGCGAGGCGGCGCCCCACCACTTCACCGTCACCGGTGTGGAGCTGCTCCCCGGCGAGACCGCGGGTCGGCTGGACCGGGCGGCACGGGGCGAGGAGTCCGCCGACAGCGGGGGCGAGGGCGAGCGGCGCCCGCCCTTCCCTCACCTGGACACCGAAAACCCCGTCCACTTCCGGGGGTCCCACTTCCTCGGCCTGGAGTGGAGCTCTCCCGCTCCCGGCGCCGGGAGCGACGGGGACTCCGACGGCTCCCGGGGGACCGATGCCCCAGGCACCTCCGGGGCGTCGGCACCGCCGGTCACGTCGGACGACCGGCGCGGCGTCCTGGACCGGTACCTGGACGACGTGCTGGCCGGGATCGCGCGTGAGCACCCGGGTCTGGTCATCCCCGAGCTGGCCCGTGACCGGGGCACCTACGCCCGCAGGCCAGGACGGGAGGAGGCCTCCTACTTCGAGCGTTCGTTCCGTGAGCGCTGGGGGTTCCGCCGCTCCTACGACACCGCCTACAAGAACACGATGCTGGTGCGCGACACCCTCCAGAGCACCCTGGGCAAGGACGGCCTCGAAAGACTCGCCCGCCCCGGGGAGGGCCTGCCCGTCCGGCTCCGGGAGTCGGCGACGGTGGACCCGACCCTGATGGCGAGGCTGAAGGAGTTCCTCCGCCCGGACACGGTCACCGTCCGGCTGCACGCGGAGTTCGGACGGCTGTCCCATGACGGGAAGAGCACCGCCGAGACGGGCCTTCGGGTGCGCGGCACCGCCTCGGCCTCCACCGAGTCCGCGACCGGGAGCGCGTTCACCCTCGCCGTCTCCGCGGGTTCGGGCATGGTGCGCTCGGCCGAGGGCGACGCCCGCGGATTCGCCCGGCTGCTCGGCGGGTTCATGGCCTCGGCGGGCTGGAACCGGGTCGACCACTTCGACGCGGCGTACGGCCTGGAGCACAAGTCCGACGCCCGCCTGTTCTTCCCCGAGGGCTCGGACCGGTGGAGCGGCGAGGTGATCCTCAGCGCCCGCCTGCACGACCACGACGCCGAGGAGCAGGCCGACGGCACCAGCCGGGGGACGGAGCTGCTGGACCGGCCCATCAGGGCCGCCTACTCCGTGGTCACGCCCACCACCGTCGGCGACAACCTGGTCTCCGCACGGCCGGACCCGGACCGGGCCGACCGGGACCGGTCGGGAATGACCCCCGACGAGGCGCGGGAGATGCTCGACCCCCGCCCGGGGCGCCGCGACTCCCCCGAGGAGGACGCCCCGGGCGCCGAGGACGGGACCGCACCGGCCGAAGAGACCTCGCGGACCTCCGGGGCCGAGGGGGAGACCCCTGTCGCCCCGCCGACCGACAACACGCGTGTCCTGCTGGACCACGGCGCGATCATCGAGCACGTCAACCCCCTGCTCCGGGAGGCGGGCGACACGGGACCGGGCCGCAACCTCCTGCGCCGCACCCTCGACGCGTTCTCCCGTCCGCGCCGGTTCTGGTCCGACGGGGGGCGGATGAAGCTCTCCTCCTTCCTGGACAGCGTCGGCGGATCGGCCCTCCTCTCCAACCTCGTGTCCCCCACCGCGGTCGCCTCCGACCCGGCCTCCTTCGCGGAGACCGGCCGCCGCAGGCGGATCGAGATGCGGGGCACCTGGTTGTCCCCCAACGACATGCGGGCCACCGGCGTCACCAAGGTCACGGTCGGTGAGATCACCGACCTGAGGCTGGCCAAGGCACAGGTCACCGTCCAGTCCGAGACGGTCTCGACGGCGTCCGCCGCCGTCACCAGGATCAGCGGCTTCTTCGCCCGGTTCACGGGCTTCGCCGGGGGACCACCAACTCCATCGAGGAGGGCGGGGCCGAATCCGGCGCCGACCGGTCCACCGCCGACGGCATCGTCCCCATGGCCGGTCCCTCCCACAACAGGAGCTTCCTCCGCCGCGGCGAGACCACGGACTCCGGGGTCTCCTCCGCCTCGGGACTCCTCCTGCTGCCCAAGGCGGCGGCCGTCTACGCCTTCACCGCCGCGGGCTCGATCGCGCAGGCGTGGGAGTTCAAGAAGCACCGCGGCCTCAACCTCCCCAACTGGTGGACCCACAGGTACGCCGGATGGAAGGCACGGGTCGACGACCTCGTCTCCGGCTACATCACCGCCCGCGACGCCGAGCAGGCCGGCGTCATCACCGACGCCGTGACCCACGGAGACGACGGCGCGCCCGAACCCTCGACCCAGGCCAACCCCGCACCACCGCCCCACGCCCGCGTCCGCGCCGGATTCGACAGCGCGGGCAGGCAGACCCTCCCCGTCGACCCGGCCCGCGCCGTGGACGCGTTGGAGACGAGGCTGCGCACCCACGGGCTCACCCTCAGCCGCGGGGGCAAGGAGCGCCTGCTCGTGACCCTGTCCGAGCAGTTGGGGACCGCGACGGACGCGCTCCCGCCGATCCCCGTCAACGTCGTGTCGACGGACCGCAACGCCCACTTCTCCAAGCCCGCACGGGTCCTGGTGAAGTTGGACAGGACCAATCCCCGGGTCGACTACGTCACCTCGGCGGCCGCCACCGTGGAGTCCCACTCCTGGCAGGCCGAGCACTCGCACGAGGACTCCCGGCAGACCTCGCACACCACGGGCCTGGACTTCGTTCCCTGGCAGCCCAGCGGCACGAACGGCGGCAGTGACCGGCCGCCGGACAGCAGCCTCCTCTTCGTCTCGCCCGCCGCGGGGGCCGGTGGAACCCGGAACGCGTCCGAGGGCTCGTCCTCGTCCTCGGAGACCACCCACACCATCGTGATGGAGTCCTCCGGCCCCTACGTGAAGATGACGGAGGACGCGTCCCTGACCCTGACCATCGAGGTCGACGGCGACGGGCTCGTGCCCACCGCGGGGGTCCGGCGGGGAGAGAGGGCGCCGTACCTGGAGTACAAGCGACCGATCGTGGAGACGGCGACGGTGGACGGCGGGCGGGTCCGCACCTTCCACCTGGGTTCGTCGCTGGACTTCACCCCGCCCGCGGTGCCCGCCGCACCGCTGGACACGGTGCCCGCACCGCCCACCGCCGCCCCCCGCGCGGGCGACACCCTCGCGGGCGCCCTCACCACCGCCACCGGGGAGCTCGCCCCGCCGCCGGACGCGCTGCGCGACGCCGTCATCATGCCCACCGCCGTCCACGGACCCGACCTGCGCGACACCGCGCTGCGGACCGTCGCCGCGTCGCTCGGCTGGGAGCCCCCGGCCGCCCCCGACTTCGGAGGCGACCCGACCGCCGAGCAGCTCGACCGGCTCCGCGCCCACCACGCCCGCGCCACCGACGACGCCCGCCGCCACATCGCCGACCGCCTCGAACTCGACCCCCGCTACACCCCCATCGACAACTCCCTCAACCCCGTGGCCCTCAAGGGTCTCCTCTCGCACAACCTCGGCCGCCCCTCCGGTACCGACATCCTGCGGATCGGGCGCACCCAGTGGCGTGTCGCCGCCACCCCCGACTTCACCGGCGCCCGTATCGTCACCGCGCGCCCCGACGCCCGGCTCGTCCACAAGGAGGCCGAAGGACGGAGCGTCTCCCACAGCCGCTCCCAGGGCGGCGGAGCCACCGCCACCACGGCCTTCCGGCCCACCGGCCACCACACCGTGGACCCCGACGACAGCGACCGCAACGCCTACCTCACCGGCTCCGGAGAGGCCACGGCCCGCACCATCACCGGTGACTCGCCCACCGGAGACGGCCTGGCCAGCGGAGAGCCCTCCGACATGGAGCGCCAGCGGCTCGGCACCGCCTACCTGGTGGAGTTCGACACCACCTGGACCACCGGCGCCCGAACCGACGAGAAGACGTTCTTCGGCGGCACCGCGCCCCGGCAGTTCACCTCCCACCACACCAACAGGACCAGCGCCTGGATCTCCCGGAGCGACGCCGTCGCCCTGGGCGTCCTCACCTCCGAGCAGGCCGACGCCGCCGAAGCGCCCATCACCGCCGAGTACGACGCCGCCAAGGCCATGGCCGACGCCGAGGCCGCCTACACCGAGCAGCGCGCCAAACTCCCCGCGCTGGTCAAGGCCTACCTCGACGCGTACAAGGCCCACGCCGCCGACCCCACACCCGCGAACCGCGCGGCCCTCGACGGCGCCCGCACCGCCTACGGAACCCAGGACACCGCCTACCGGACCGCCCTGGACGCCTACAACGACGCCGTCGCCGCCTGGACCACCGCGACCAACGCCACCGCCGCCCACCTCGCCGGTATCACCCCGCCCGACGCCCCGCCGGCGGCGTCCCGCCCCACCTCCAGCGCACCGCTGGGGGACCAGCTCCGCCCGGTGTTCGGCCTCACTCCCCGGGAGGCCCCGGCCGCGCCCGACCCGAGCGGCACGACGACGGAACCGGACCCGCGCACCCCGGCCCCCGCGGCCGGGCCGCCGCACCCCGGGACCACCTCCCGCACGACCGTCTTCGCCATGACCGACATCGCCGGAGAGGTCCGGGACCCGGACGGGGACGGCGCCGGGATGAGCGACACCGACCTCGACTCCCTGGCCCGCGGCCTGGGACTGACCGACCATGACGCCCCCGCCGCGTCCGGGTCCGGGACGATCCGCCGGCTGCCGACCGCTGCCGACACCGACCGCTACGGCGACCTCCTGCACGACCCCGACTACAACCCCAACACCTTCGACACGCTCCCCACCGCGACCCAGGACGCCGTCTCCGCCTACACCCGCTCCTCCTGGCTCAACCGCTTCGCTCGTCTGAGTCCGCTCAACGAGGCGACGGTGCAGGCCGAACTGGACCGGATCCGGGAGGAGAGCCGGTCCCACCCCGGATGGCAGGTCTACGAGATCGGCGGCGGCCGATGGCCCGACCTGGCACAGCTGCAAGAAGCCGCGCGGCAGGGGACACTGAGCCCCGAGCAGGTGCGGATCGTGCGGGGCGTCCTGGACAACCCCTATCCGCAGGCCGCACTGGACAACCTCCAGGTAAGCTCCGGAAGCGCGGGCCGGATCGCCGAATCCCTCGCCCTGGGCGGGGAACCGGCGCACTTCCCCGACGCCCCGGAAGTCCTGACGCTGCTCCGGCGCCTGGACCGCGCCACCGGCCACCCCTTCCCCGAGGGTTTCGAGGCCGTGCACGGCATGTACCACCACCAGCACCTGCTGGGCGAGAACAGCACCGACCCCTACACCCTCGCGGGAACCACACACGTCGAACAGGGCTACCTCTCGGTCTCCCTCGGTACCGTCCCGTCCGCGGCGGGCGGCTCCCCCATCGACCTGATGCGGCTGACCGTGCCGCAAGGCTCCCACGGGCTGTGGGTCGGCGACCGCAGCCAACACCCCCGCGAACGCGAGGTGATCCTCACCCGGGGGACCCGCTACCGGATCACCTCAGTCGAACCCTGGGGGCGCGGCTACCTCTTCCACGCCCAGATCCTGCCCTCCGCTCACGACGACGGGGCCACCACAGCACCCCCGGCCTGGACGGGCGAGGCGTTGGACCGCATCGACCGGGCCCTGAACGCGGACGACACGGCAGCGGCCCTGGACGGGATGGGCCAGGCGGCGGAACGCTTCACCGAGGACCTGGCCTCCACTCTCCGGGATGCCGCCGGCCCCGACCGGACCGCGACGATCGACCGCCTCGAAGGGCTGCGGGACGCCGCCGAGCACTTGGCGGACCGGGCCTGGGAGACCGCCGACACCGCCCCGGAGGCGGTCGCGGCCACGGTCGCCCTGGCCGCGGACCTGGCCGCCGCCGCGCAGAGCGTCGCCGCGCGCGCTGGCGCCGACGCGGCCGCGGCCCGCGACGCGGTCCCCGAACCGTCCGGGGTCGACCCCGAGAACCCGGACCGGATCACCGACGCCGCACGCGAGCGCGACACGGCCCTCACACGGGCCGGGGAGGCCGACACCGCCCGCCAGGACGCCGAACGCGCCGCCCACATCGCCTACGAGGCCGCCGACACCGCAGCCCGCACCACACGGACCACCGGGCACGATACCGGGACCCGGGCCGAGGAGGCCCGCGCGGCCGCCCAGAGGGCGGACACCCATCGCCGCGACGCGACGGCGGCCGCCCAGGACGCGGCCGACCGGCACGGGCGCCTCGCCCACGACGTCAACGTGGCCGCGAACATCGCCGTCGGTATCGCGCTCAGCGACGCGGCCTCCTCACGCGGCGACGCCGCCGCGCGGGCGGCCGCCCTGGACCGGGCGCGGTCCATCGCCGACCTGACCCCTCCGGGCTCCGTCGCGCGCGCGAGGCTGGACATGCGCGTGAACATGCCGGGGTTCTCCGGCCCGTTCGGCTCCGACAACCCCGTGGTCATGGCCGTGACCGACCTCGCCGGAGAGGTCCGGGACCCCGACGGGGAGGGCACCGAGGCGAGCGGCGCCGACCTCGACTCCCTGGCCCGCGGCCTGGGGCTGACCGGCACCGACGACGCGGAGCCGGCCCGGTCGGAGGCGCCCGGCCCCGCGACCGGCACACCCCCCAGCGCCCCGGCGGAGCGGGAGCCGGGGGCGCACCCCGCGGCGGACTCGCTCCTGGACACGTTCCACAGCGCCCTGAACACGCAGACCCCGCCCGGCCGGAGCGGACCGGTGACCGGAGAGGAGGCCTCCGACCCCGGAGCCGCGCCGTCCCCGCGGCCGGTTCCGGCCCGGTCCGCGCCCGAGCCGAACACGAGCGACGAGACCACCGTGTTCCTGATGGAGACGGCCGACGAGGACCCGGCCGAGGAGGGCGGACGCCTCCCCGAACCCGGGTGGACGCGCGAGCGCGAGGACGGGATGGCCGACCTCCTGGGGCTGGAGGATCCGGCCGCCCGCGCCGCGGGGCTCGACGATCCGGGCACCAACCCGCACACCTTCGACGCGCTGCCCCGAGAGCAGCGCGAGGCCGTCGTCGCGCAGGCGGCAAGCGGCTGGCTGTCGTCCCTCACATGGATCCCCTCGCTGGACACCGACTCCATCCAGAACAGGCTGGAGGACCTGACGTACGACGCGGGCGACAACGCGAGCGGTGACGACCTCAACGGCTGGCCGCTCTACGAGAAGAACGGGAACCGGTGGCCGACGCTCACCGAGATCCGGGAGACCCACTCCGACGGCGGGTCCACCCGCACCTTCGACCGGCTCGTCAACGACATCTTCAGGGCACCGGACCCCGGCCGACGGCTGCGCCACTGGTACGACAACGCGGACGAGGCCGGCGCCCTGGCCAAGGCCGGCGGCGGCGTCTACCCGACGGCCGACGAGGTCCTGGACACCCTGCGCACCCTGGACGCCGCGACCGACCGCCCGCTTCCCGGCCCCGTGGAGGTGACCTTCGCGCTGAGCGGGGACGAAGGCCTCCAGGGACTCGTCGGGTACGTCGAGGGCGACCCCTCCTCACTGGTCGGCACCGAGCAGCGGGAGGCGGGGTACCTGCGCACATCCCTGGACCGCTCACCGGCGACCGGCGGTGACGGCACGGCCCTGGTCCGCCTGACCGTGCCCGAGGGCGGGCACGGCCTGTGGATCGGCGACCGGGCGGACGCCTCCGACCCGTACACGCTCCTCCTCCCCCGCGGCACCGGCTACCGCGTCACCGGCGTCACGGAGTCGGACGGGGTCGTGGAGATCACCGCCGTGGCCCTGCCCGCGGAACCGCGACCGGTGGCCGCGGCACCGGCGGGGCCCGCCGCGGTCCACGACCACGCGGACCGCGGGGGCGACGAGACCGACGACGGCACGGAACCGGAGTCGGACGCCGAGGACTCCTCGGACGCGGAGTCGGACGCCTCGGATGACGAAGACTCCGACGGCAGGGGCACCCTCGACGAGGACGGCATCCGCCGTTTCGACTCGTCCGGGGAGATCGACGGGCAGGACCGGTGGCTCCAGGACCCGGCGAACAACCCCCACGCCTTCGACACCCTCACCCCCGACCAGCAAGGGATGGTCGACGCCTACACCAGGTCGGCCTGGATCACCCGTGTCGCCCGCATCCGGCCCTTCCTGCCCCAGACCGTCGCGCGACAGCTGATGGAGTGGCGCTCCCAGTCCCGGGCCGAGGCGGCCGACCCCGACACGGCGCAGACTGCCCACGGCTGGGACCTGTACGAGGCCAACGGTCTGGTCTGGCCGTCCGTGGAACGGCTGCGCCAGATCGCGGCCTCCCCGCGGCCGGTGCCCCCGCGGACCCGAGGGCTCATCCGGTACGTCCTCGACGCCCCCGACCCCCGTGCCGAACTCGACCACTGGTTCCACAACGCCGGTTACGCGGGGGTCATCGCCCGGCTCAACGGAGGCGTCTACCCCGACGCCGCCGCGACCCGGCGGCTGTTCCGCCTCCTGGACAGCGCGGTGGACCGCCCGCTGCCCGAGGGCATGGCCGTGTCCCGCGGCATGCAGTCGATCGACCACCTCCTGCGCACGACCGGGGGCACGGACCCCCGACTGCTGGTGGGCACCGTCCACACGGAACCCGGCTACATGTCCACCACCCTGGGCGACTCCCCGTTCAAGACGGACTCGGACGGATTCCCCTTCCTGCTGCGCCTGGACGTGCCCCAGGGGAGCCGCGGCCTCTGGATCGGTACGCGCAGCCACGACCCGGAGCAGATGGAGCTCACCCTCGGCCGCGGCACCACGTACCGCATCACCGGCGTCCAGGACAGGATCGACCCCGAATCCGGCGGTCCGCAGACAGTGCTCACCGCGACCGTGGTCGCCCTGCCGCGGGCGGTGCCCGACCTCTTCTCGGAGGGGAGCACCGGCGAGGACGGCGTCCGCAGGTTCTGGAGCCCGGAGGAGGCCCACTGGTACGGCCACCGCCTCCACGACCCGGCGCACAACCCGTACGCCGTCAACGCGCTCCCCCGGGCGCGGCACGACCTCGCCCGCGCCCTCAGCGCGCTCGCGGGAGGATTCGACCTCACCCGGACCGGCCCGGACGGCGCGCGGGAACTGCTGGAGTCCCTGCGCGCGGCGAGCCGTGTCACCCAGGCATCCACCCCGGCGGACCGGCAGCGGGTCCTCGGGTGGGAGCTGTACGAGGCGAACGGCCTCACCTGGCCCTCCCCCGACCGGCTGCTCCAGCTCCTGCCCGTGGAGCAGGGGCGCAACCCCGCGCGGGCGCGGTTCATCACCGACATCCTCAGGCACGGCCCCCAGGAGGCGGCACGCAGGCTCGGCGGGCTGTACAACACGGCCGGAGCCGCCGGGGTCCTGGCCCGCGCGAACGGGGGCGTCTACCCCTCTCCCGAGAGGCTGCTGGACATGCTGGCCTCCTATGAGGACGCCGTCCGCCGTCCGCTGCCCGAGGCGGTCGAGAGCACCTGGCACCTGGACCACGCGGCGGCGCGGGAGCAGCTGCGCGGATTCGACCCGCACGACCCCTCCGCGCTGGCCGGGACCGAGCAGACCACCCGGGGGTACACCGCGGTCGCGCTCAACCCGCGGCCGACCGGTCCGGGCGGAGGGACGGCCGCGGTCGTCCGCCTCGTCCTGCCGCCTGGGGCGCACGGACTCTGGCTGGGCGACGCGGGTCCCCGCCCCCAGAACCAGGAGGTCGTCCTCCCGCCGGGGACCGCGTTCCGGATCGACTCCGTGGACACCTCCGGCGACCGCCCCGTGATCACCGCGCGGGTGCACGCGCCGACGGGCGGCTCCCCCGCACCCGCGGTGGCGGACGGCACCCCCGCTCCCGCGGCGGTGAGTGCGCCGCCCGCCGCCGAGGCCGCGGCCGACGGGACGAACGACGCCGCCGGCGGGACGGACGCGCTCCGCACCGGGCGCGGGCCCGGCGACGGACGGGGGTACGTCGACGGGAACGGGATCCGCAGGTTCCGCACCGAGGAGGAGCTCGACGCCTACGACCTGTGGCTCCACGACCCGGCCAACAACCCGCACGCCTTCAGGGCCCTGGCCCCCGAGCACCGGGACCGGGTCATCGGCTACACCATCGAGGGCTGGCTCAACACCGTGGCCCGGGAGTCCATGAACGCGGGCCAGGTGGCGATCGTGCTGGACCTGATGCGCCAGGACACCGTCGCGGCGTTCGAGACCAACCCCATGGGCTCGCGCGGCTGGGAACTGTACGAGATGAACGGCCTCGCGTGGCCGACCCTGGACCGGCTGCGCGAACTCCTGGCGCAGGGGGGTGTTCCGGAGAGGGCCGAGGGCTTCGTCCGGTACATCCTGGACGCGCAGGACCCGCAGGAGGAACTCGACCACTGGTACGTGCACGCCGGTGAGGCCGGGGAGATCGCCAGGTCGAGCGGCGACGCGTTCCCGACCCCCGAACGCGCGCTCGAACACCTGCGGACCCTGACGGAGGCCATCGACAGGCCCCTGCCCGAGGGGCTCGAGGTGATCCGCGGCCTGGAGGAACTGGACCACCTCGAAGGCTTCGACGGCAAGGACCCCTACTCCCTCGTGGGCACGGTCCACACCGAGCGCGGGTTCATGTCCACGTCGCTGGGGAACGAGCTCGCCGGGGTCACGGCCAGGTACGCGCACGCGGTGCACCTGGTCCTCCCCCGCGGTTCCCGGGGCCTCTGGATCGGTTCGGAGAGCAGGTACCCCGGAGAGCGCGAGCTGATCCTCCCCCCGGGTACGGCCTACCGGATCACCCGAGCGGGTTGGGGAGGCTCCCGCGGACTGGAGGGCCTGTACATCGAGGCCGAGGTGATCGTGCCGCCGCGGCCGGGTACCGACCCGGCTCCGCCGCGGGTCGAGGAGTCCGCCGACCTGCACGTGTTCACCGCGGAGACCGACACGGACGCCACTGTCACCGATGCCGACGAACCCGGCCTCGGCGCGGACGAGGAGGCCGGGCTGGCCGCGCTCCTCGGACTGGAGGACTCCGGGCACGAGAGCGACGACGACGCGTACGACGACCGGCCGCTCCTGGACCGCTACGACTCCGACGACGACGCCTACGACGACCGCCCCCTCCTCGACCGCTACGACTCCGACGACGACGCGCCGACGGCCTCGGCCCCGCTCGGCCGCACGGACGACGACACCGCGGTCGCGGCCCCCGAGACGAGCGGCGGGGAGGCCCGCGGGTTCCGCACCCGGGAGGAACTGGACGCCTACGCGGAGCGGATGGACGACCTGGACGGCGCCCCGCACACCTACGGCGCCCTCCCGCCGGAGCTGCGCGCCCTCATCGGCGCGCACACCGCGAACCCCTGGCTCAGCGACCTCTCCCGGCTCGCGGCCTCCGACCCGGCGTTGGTCCAGGACCGGCTCGACCGGTGGAGCAGGACCAGCCTGGAGAAGGCCGCCGACCCCGACCGCCCCAACGGGTGGGTGCTCTACGAGGCGAACGGCCTGTCGTGGCCCTCGCTCGACCGGGTGCGGGAACTGTACGCCGGGGGAGTCCGCTCCCCGGCGTTCGCGGCGATCGCGGCGGACGTCTTCGGGTCCTCCGACCCGAAGACGCGGCTGGACCACTGGTACCGGAACGCGGACGACGCGGGGGAGATCGCCCGGGCCAACGGCGGTGTCTACCCCACCGGGAACAGGGCCCTGGAGCTCATCCGGGACATGGACTCGGCCGTGGACCGGCCCCTGTCCGGCCCGATCGCGGTGTCCTTCGCGTTGGACGTCGACCGGGACCTCGCCGAACTCGACGGATACGACTGGGACGACCTGACCGCCGTGGTGGGCAGGGTCCAGCGCGAGCGGGGATACACCACCGTCTCCCTGGGCGACTCGCCCTTCACCACCGCACCGCGCGACACCGTGGCGGTCGTCCGCATGGTCCTCCCCGAAGACGCCCGGGGCCTGTGGGTCGGTGACCGGGGTTCGGCGGGCGACCGGTACGCGCTGGTCCTGCCCCGGGACTTCGCCTACCGCGTCACCGACGTCCGGATCACCGCCGACGGGATGGAGATCGACGCCGAGCCGGTCACCGCGGACATGTCGGCGCGGGAGCCGTCCGCGGAGGACCGGGACGACGACTCGGACGCCTCCACGGTCGTCGACGAGGGGACGCGCCTTCCGGCGGGCGACGGCCGCGGACACGTCGGCGACGACGGATACCGGCGCTTCCGCTCCCTGGACGAACTGAACGCCTACGACCGATGGCTCCACGACCCGGCCAACAACCCCCACGCCTTCGACACCCTGCCCGCCGACCGGCGGAGGGTGGTCGACGCCTACACCAGGTCCGCCTGGATCACCCGGCTGGCCCGGATCCGGCCCCTGTCCCCGGCCGGTGTGGCGAGCCAGCTGGAACTGGTGCGGACCGGGGCCCGGCACGAGGCCGGTCGTGAGGCCACCGTGGCGACCTCCCACGGCTGGGACCTGTACGAGGCCAACGGACTCACCTGGCCCACCCTCGACCGGCTGCGCGAGATCCGGGCGAACCCGGACGACCTCCCCCCGCGCACCGCCGGACTCGTCGACTACGTCCTCACCGCACGCGACCCCGCCGCGGAGCTGCGCCACTGGTTCCACAACGCCGGGTACGCCGGGGTCATCGCCCGCCACAACGGCGGGACCTATCCCGACGTGGACCGCGTCCTGGAACTCTTCCGCCTCCTCGACGACGCCGTCGACCGCCCCCTGCCCGAGGGCCTGGTCGTCTCCCGTGGCATGCACTCCATCGACCACCTGCTGCACGCGGTGGGCGGGTACGCCGCCAACGACCTCGAAGGCACGGTCCACACCGAGCCCGGGTACATGTCCACCACCCTGGGCGACCAGCCCTTCAAGACCGACTCCGCCCCCTTCCGCTACCTCCTGCGGCTCAACGTCCCCGAGGGAGCGCACGGCCTCTGGATCGGCTCCCGCAGCCACGATCCCGGGCAGCGCGAACTCACCCTCGCCCGCGGTTCCACCTACCGGATCACCGGTGTCCGGGACGCGTTCGACCCGAACACGGCCGGGGTCGTGACCGTGCTCTCCGCGGAGGTGGTCCTGGGTCCGGAGGCCTTCGCGGACCCGCTCTCGGACGGACGGGTGGACGCGTCCGGTGTCCGGCGGTTCCGAACGCCCGCTGAGGCCGACTGGTACGCGCACCGGGCCGCGCGCGCGGAGCGCGGTATGCCGGTGCCGGACACCCTCCCCTCGGAGGCGCGCCGCGTCGTCGCCGCGTTCTCGGACACCCCGTGGCTCGCGGACCTGGCGCTGGTGCCCCCGGGCGACATGCGGACGCAACTCGACCGGTTGCGCTCGATGAGCCGTATCGAGCGGCCCTCGGTCGTGGACCCCCGCGGCCGCAGCGGCTGGGAGCTCTACGAGGCCAACGGACTCACCTGGCCCACCCCGGAGCGGCTGCGGGAGATCGTGGACGCCGCTGAGGAGGGAACCCCCCGGACGCACTTCCTGTGGTCGGTCCTCACGCTGGGGCGTCCCGAGGAGCGGCTGGCCGAGCTGTACCGCAGGAGCGGTACGGCCGGGGCGCTGGCCGCGGCCAACGGGGGGAGCTACCCCTCCGTCGAGGGCGTGCGGGAACTGCTCGAAACCTACGACGAGGCGTTGGGGCGCCCGCTCCCCGAGGCGGTCGAGGCGACGTGGGTCCTGCCCCACACCCGCGGCCTCCGGTTCCCGGAGGGGTACGACGAGGGGGATCCCTCCGGCCTCGTGGGCACGGTCCAGAGCAGTCCGGGGTACACCACGGTCTCCGTGAACCCGGAACCGGTGGGCCTGGGGCACCCCGCGGCGACCGTCCGGCTGACCCTGCCCGCGGGCGCGCACGGGCTCTGGCTGGGGGCGGAGGGTCCGCGGCCGTCGAACCACGAGATCGTCCTGCCCCGGGGGATGTCCTATCGGGTCACCGGCGCGGAGAGGACCGCCCACGGCCTGCTGCTGTCCGCCGAGGCCATCCTTCCTGAGCGGGCCGGCACCGCGTCCGGGGCCCGGCCGCCGACCGTGGAGGACGCCCCTCCCGCGACCGGCGGGACCGGGAAGGACACGGCCGCTTCCGGCGGGGAGGAGGAACACACGGCCCACACCGACGCCTCCGCGGACACCTCCGTCACCGGGACCGGGCTCCCGGTCGACACCGTTCCCGCCGACGACGGCAGGGGGTACGTCGACGACCGGGGCGTGCGGCGGTTCCGCTCCGTGGAGGAGACCGACGCCTACGGCCGCTGGCTCCACGATCCGGCGAACAACCCGCACGCCTTCGACACCCTCCACGAACGGCAGCGCGAGGACGTGCGCGGGTACACGGCCGACGGGTGGCTCAACGCGGTCGTCCGCGGCAACCTCCCGGCCGAGCGCATCCAGGACTCCCTGGACAGGGTGCGGGAGTCGACCCGCGTCCAGGTCGGCACGGATCCGATGGCGGCCCGCGGCTGGAGCCTGTACGAGCTGAACGGCCTGTCCTGGCCCACCGTCGAACGCCTTCGCGAACTCCTGGCGCGGGACCTGGTCCCCGGACACACCGCGGGCTTCGTCGGGTACATCCTCGACGCGCCGGACCCGGAGGCGGAACTGGCGGGCTGGTACGCGAACGCGGGCGGGGCCGGTACCGTGGCGCGGTCCAACGGGGGCGTGTTCCCCACCGCGGCCGAGGTGGCCGCGTTCCGGGACCGCCTCGACCAGGCCGTCGACCGCCCCCTGCCCGAGACGGTCGAAACGGTCCGCGGCCTGTCCGACGTCGCGTTCCTCGACGGGTTCCGGGACATGGACCCCTACTCCCTGGTGGGCACCGTCCAGACCGAGCCCGGTTTCATGTCCGTGTCGCTGGGCAACCGGCTGGCCGGGCACCACAAGGCCGAATCCCGGCATGTCGTCCACCTGACCGTGCCCGCGGGCAGCCGCGGCCTGTGGGTCGGCGCGAGGAGCGACTACCCGGAGGAGCGCGAACTCATCCTCGCCCGGGGCACCACCTACCGGATCACCCGCGCGGGCTGGAGCGGATCGTTCGGACTGCCGGGGTTCCACATCGAGGCCGAGGTGGTGGTCCCGCAGCGGCCGGAGACCGTTCCGGCCCCGGAGCAGCAGGCGGGGGACACCTCGGACCTCCAGGTGTTCAGCGTGCAGACCAGCACGTACACCACCGTGACCGGCCCCGCAGCGGCAGAACCCGGCGACAGCACCGAAACCTTCCTGACCGCGCTCCTGGGGCTGGACGCCGCCGCCGGAACCGATGCCGCGGCCTCCGGGGGAGGTCCCGCCGGGCCGGACCTGCCCGACGACCGCCCCGGACACGTCGGCCCCGACGGCGTGCGCCGGTTCGCCACCGACGGCGACGGCGCGGGGTACGGCAAGCTCGTCCTCGGCGGCCGGTTCCCGTCCCTGACCGCGGAGCAGCAGAACTCCGCCCGGGCCTACACGAAGAACGCGCAGTTCTACAACGACTTCTCCCGGCACGCCAGCCCCGAGTCCGAGGTCCTTCGGCTCAGCGAGCACCGGTTCTTCGGCGCGTGGGTCGAGAAGTGGTTCGGCGGGCACATCCCGTCCAAGGAGAACGCGGAGGAGACCTGGGGCCTCCTGCGCGACGGGATGGACATGCTGGACCGGGCGATGGAGCCGGTTCCGGAGACGGTCGAGGTACGGCGCTCGGTGTTCAGCGTGGGCTTCATGGCCCCGCCGGGCCGGCCCTTCCACGACCCCACGGACCTGATCGGCACGGAGTTCGTCGAACGGGGCTTCCTCTCGGGGTCGCTGGGCGTCGATACGGTGAACCGGACCGCCGCCTACCAGTTCCACCTGGCCGTGCCCGCGGGGCACCCGGCCCTGTGGATCGGCGGCGACAGCGTGCACCGGTCCGAGCGGGAACTCCTCCTGCCGCGCGGAACGCGCTTCAGGGTCGACGACGCGCTCCAGGACCCCGACACCGGGCAGTGGACCCTGCGGGTCACCGTGCTGCCGTTCACACCGCGACCGTGACGGAGGAGGAGGGATGACCGACGAGGAGTGGGCCGCGCGGGACGGGTTCCGCCCGGACTTCGCGGGTGCCGAGCCCAGGTTCGCCGCCGACACCGACGGGCCGGTACTGCACGTCCCGGTGCTGCGGGGGGACGGGAGCGTGCTGGGCCGCCTCTGGGCTTCGCGGGACGGGGCCGCCGCGGGGTTCCTGCCCGTGCCCGGTCCGGCGGGGCTGAACGCCAAGGGCGCCTGGGTGCGCCGCCTGATCCTGGCCCGGGCCGAGGGGTTGGACGCCCTCGGCGCGCTGGCACGCTGGACCGGGGCCCCTCAGGACGACCGGGCCGGGGCGGTCCCACCGGGGAGCGTGCCCGAGCACGCCGACCGCCTGCTCGGAATCCCTCCCCCCTGATCCGGGCAGGGCCCCCGACACCGCGGTGACTGATGGAGACGAGAGGAAGTGAGGACGGCCATGGACGGTGGGAACTCACCCGAGGACGGGTACCGCACGGACCGGGGTGGGGCGGACTCCGAACCGTCCCGCGGGGCCGACGGCGCCGAGGGCTCCTCCCGCGCGCCGGGGGCGGGGCAGGAGGTGTTCGACCGGTGGAGCGACGAGGCGCTGGCCCCGGTGCTGGTCGGCCGCTCCTACGCCCCGACCACGGCAGGTCCCGTGCTGTACCTGCCCGTGCACCGGGACGGCGTCCTCATCGGCTACCTGTGGGCCTCCGATACCGAGGAGGCCAGCGACTTCCAGCCCCTCCTGCCGCCCGACGCGGCGGGCAACGCCGCCCGCGGCTGGTGGACGATGGAGCACGTGCGCCTGCGCGGTGAGGGGCTGACCGCGCTGGAGGCGCTCCGGTCCTGCGCCGGGAGGGTCGACGACCCCCAGGGGGGACGGGTGGACGCCGACGCCCCCGAGTCCCGTGCCGCGAGCCTGGAGGAACTGCGCGCCCTCGCCCGGGGCTGAGGCACCGGCCCCGGGCCTGCTAACGAGTTGGTGCGTGACAGCAGGTGAAGGTCTCGCTGGAGGACGGTGGCATGCTCTGGTCGTGAGTCCCAGCCAGGGACCGGCCACAGCACAAGCAGGCCCAAGCCCACGCGGACAGGGTGCCGCTGTGCTGGTGCACGCACGGCGGACGGCCTCCTCGACCACGGTGCGCGATCACGGGGGAGAGTCTTCTCAGGTCTGCTCGTCTTGGTGGCGAAGGGTCCGCGCCAAGGCGTCGGCACCGGCCGGTGGGTGTGCGTGCGCTACGGGGCCCACGACGGCGGCGGCCTGGCCCGCGCCGTGCTGGTGGCCGACACCGGCGGGGGGCGCCGACACCGTGGTCGCGGGCGAGCGCGAGGGCGGCTGGGAGTGCAGCAACCTCGACCGGCAGGTGGCGGCGGGCGCCTGGTGGCAGGACGGGGAGGGCCGGTGGCACTACCTGGCGGCGGCCTCCCGGGAGGCGGACCGGATCAGCGTGCGGGGCGCCGTCAGCGGCAGCGGGGAGGGCGGCGAGGCCCTCGCCGTGGAGGGGCCCGAGAGCGGGGAGCCGCCCGCCGGGGAGGTCGGACTCGTCGCCGTGGACGTGCGCGGGGAGGAGATGACCGTGCTCGCCCGCTGAGCCGCCCGGGCCCCGGGGGAACCGCCGCCGCGCGGCGGTGGCCGGTTCCGGCCAGCACGCGTGTGTCCGGACGCCGGAATACCCCGGGCCGCCCGGTGGTATCACTGGTCTGGACTCCCCCGCGCAGACCGGAGCCGACTACCGAAGCGCGACAGGGCCGGGGTTTCCCGGCCCTGGGAACAGTGGACTGCCCGGCCCCGGCCGTAGTGAGGTGTGACCTATGTCGATCTGGTCCCGTGGTGACCGCACCGGAAGGGTCGAGGAAGCCCTTCTGATGCTGGAGGGACAGGGGATCATCGACGGCCTGGAGATCCTGCCGGGCGAACCCAAGCCCTACCGGGTGCTCGTGCCCGCGGGCCTGGTCCACATGGACGAGGACGAGGCGTCGATGTTCGCGCTCGGCGCGGTCGTGGGGGCGTTCGGCGCCATCGCCCGCCAGCACGCCTGAGGCCGGGTCCGGCCCGGCCCGAGCCCCGCTACCGGGCGGCCTCCGTGCGGCCCATGGTGCGCAGCACCGCGTCCAGGAGCAGGTCCCGGACCATCGCGCGGTGCTCCTCGGTGTGCGCCGCGGTCAGCTCGTTGTTGAACGTGGACAGGCACAGGCCCACCACCATCTCGGCGAGCGGGCGGGCGGGGCGGCCGTCCTCGGGCAGCTCCTCCACGAAGCGGGCGATCTCCAGCGCCTCGCGCACGGCCTCCACCCACGGTTCGGTGCGCTCGCGCCACCAGTCGCGCTGCGGCCCGGGCTCGGAGCCCAGGCCGGAGGCGGCGGCGAGCAGCCCGCCCGACTCCAGCCACAGTCCCGTCCAGGCGTCCACGAGGCGGCCCATGTAGCCGTCGATGGTCTCCATGCGGCCGAAGGTGAGGTCGAGCCGGGAGGCGAACGCGGTCAGCCGCACGTCCACGGCGGCCTGGAGCACCTGGTTCTTGTGGTTGTAGTACCGGTAGACGGTGGAGCGGTCGATGTCCACGCCCTCGGTGATCTCCTTGTAGGTGATCCGGCTGAAGGGCTTGGCGCGCAGCAGCTCGACCAGGCTGTCCTGCAACTGGAGCATGCGCCGCGCGGCGCGCGGGCTGCCGCTCGTGCTCCGCCCCGCCTCCCTCGGCGCCG
Source organism: Nocardiopsis sp. CNZ308 (assembly GCF_004217075.1). Taxonomy (NCBI): domain Bacteria; kingdom Bacillati; phylum Actinomycetota; class Actinomycetes; order Streptosporangiales; family Nocardiopsidaceae; genus Nocardiopsis; species Nocardiopsis sp. CNZ308. The sequence goes on from NZ_SHKJ01000001.1 coordinate 6,405,569, forward strand.
CCGTGCCCGACCCGTGCTCCGCCATCCGTCCCCACAGCCCTCGTCGACCGAACCTCCCCCAGCCTGCCGCACGGGGGGGCTTTCTCCAACACGGCGTTGGGGATGTCGGACACGTGGTCAGGCGCGGTGCCGCCCCGTGCGGGCGGGCCGGGCGGCGGGGGCGGGCCCACCCGGCGCGGTGGGCCCCCTCCCCGCGCGGAGGCGCCGGAGGGCGGCTAACCCTCCCACTGGGTGGCGAGCTCCTGGACCCTGCGGGCGCGGTGCGAGGTCAGGAAGTCGCGGTACCAGTGGTAGCTGTCCTTGGGGTGGCGCTCCAGGCGGTCGTAGTCGACGCGGACCAGCCCGAAGCGGCGGTCGTAGCCGTAGGCCCACTCGAAGTTGTCCAGCAGCGACCACACGAAGTAGCCGCGCACGTCCACCCCCGCGTCGATGGCCGTGGCCAGGGCGCCCAGGTGGTCGCGCAGGTACTCGACGCGGCCCGTGTCGCGGACCCGGCCGGTCTCGTCGGGCTGGTCGTCCTCGGCCGAGCCGTTCTCGGTGATGAAGATGGGAGGCAGGTTCGGGTAGCGCCGGTCCAGGTCGATGAGCAGGTCGGCGAAGGTGGCCGGGACCACCGGCCAGTCCATGGTGGTGTGCCGCACGCCCTCGATGCGCACCTGCTCGGTGCGGATGTCCACGGCGGTGCGCGCGGCCGGGTCGGCCTCGCTGTGGGGGGCGTCGCGCAGCATGATGGGCCGGTAGAAGTTGACGCCCAGGAAGTCCAGCGGCTGGCCGATGATCTCCAGGTCGCCGTCGGCCCGGTAGGAGCCGTCGGCCATGCCCTCCCAGACCTCGTCCTCGTTGTCGGGGTAGGCCCCGGCGAAGATGGGGTCGAACCACACGCGGTTGTGCAGGGTGCGGGCCCGCTCCACGGCGGCGCGGTCGGCCTCGGAGTCGGTGGCGGGCAGGAAGTGGTCCGGGTTGAGGGTGATGCCGACCTCCCCGGCGGCGGCCGCGCGCAGTTCGCCGGTGGCCATGCCGTGGGCGAGCAGCAGGTGGTGCGCGGCGGCCAGGGCGGGCGTGCCCTCCCGGGTTCCGGGGGCGTGGCGGCCGACGGCGTGGCCGACGAAGGCCGAGCAGAAGGGCTCGTTGAGGGTGATCCACCGGTTGACCCGGTCGCCGAGGCGGTCGGCGACGATGCGGGCGTACTCGGCGAAGCGGTAGGCGGTGTCGCGGACCCGCCAGCCGCCCTCGTCCTCCAGTCCCTGGGGCAGGTCCCAGTGGTAGAGGGTCAGGGCGGGTTCGATCCCGGCGCCCAGGATGGTGTCCACCAGGCGGTCGTAGAAGGCCAGCCCCTCCGGGTTGGGGCGGCCCTTGCCCGTGGGCTGGACGCGCGGCCAGGCCACGGAGAAGCGGTACAGGTCGACGCCCAGGTCGGCGAGCAGGGCGACGTCCTCGCCGTAGCGGTGGTAGTGGTCGCAGGCGACGTCGCCGCTCTCGCCGCGGGCGACGCGCCCCGGCGTGCGGCAGTAGGTGTCCCAGATGGAGGGACCCCGTCCGCCCTCGTGGACGCCGCCCTCGATCTGGTAGGCGGCGGTGGCGGTGCCGAAGAGGAGGCTGGCGGGCAGGGTGGGGTCTTCCATGGTGTTCCTTTCGCGGGAGCGCTCCCAATCGTAGCGAAGGCGACCTCCGACACCAATCATCCTTAAGTAGTCGAACAAACACCCTGAGCACGCGAAACACCGGCGCGCGCCCTCCTCCCGCGGCCTCCGCCCGCTCCGGCCCGACCGACGGCACGGCGGCGTCACGCGGACCGGACGGCCTCCCGTATCGTCGCACTGCACGCGCGCCCCCTTCCCCCGCCGGCCCCCGCCCGCCCCGCGCGAGAAAGGACCCCATGAGCGACTGGATCGACTACTCCCAGAACCGGAAGATCCGGGAACTGGAGGAGAGTCTCGGCTCGGCCCACTACCAGATGGCCGCCGAACGCCGCAGCATGCGCTCGGAGCTGTCCCGCGTCCGGGGCACCCTCGAACAGAGGCTGGACCGCGTCTCGGCCTCCCTGGACGCCTTCATCGAACTCAGCGACGTGCGCGCCGTCCTGGCGATGTTCGACGGAGCCGCCCTGGCCCGCCACCGCACCCTCCAGATGCTGGACGGCGTGCCCCCGGCCCTCCTGGACCTGGAGGACGTCCCCGGCTACTGGCTGGTCCCGGCCGCCCTCGGCCTGCACGCGCTGCTGGAGGGCGACACCGACGCCGCCCGCGTCCGCTTCGACGAGGCCGCCCGGCGCGACGCGGAGCGCGCGGGCCACTTCGCGGCGCTGGCCACCGCCCTGACCAGCGCGGGCCACGCCCGCGCCATGGACACCGCCGCGACCGCCGACCTGCTCCCGCACCTGCCCTCCCCCGCCGAGGAGGTGACCCGGGGCCAGCGCGCCCTGTGGCTGCTCACCGCCGACGGCTCCTTCGGCGACGACGCCCGAGAGCACCTGCTGCTGTCCACGCTGCGCGCCTGGTCCGAGGCACAGGTCCGCGTCCCGGCCTCCGCGGGCCTGTCCGCCCTGGCCGCGGACGCCTCCGACGCCCCGGCCCCCGACGCGGGGAAGCCCGGCGCCCCGGCCGCCCGGGGGAAGCGGACCGGCGGTCTGGCCGGGCGCGCCGAGGCCGCGCGGCGGATCACCGCGCTGCGCGAGGGCGTCGCCCGTGTCGTCGCGCTCGACGGGCAGGACGCCTCCCCCGCCGCGCTCGCCCCCGACGAGGTCAGCGCGGCGTTCCTCAACGAGACCCTGCGCCTGCTGGTGGAGGAGGGCAGCCCCGAGGAGGCCCCGCTGCTGGCCCGCGCCCGCGAACTGCGCGCGGTCATCGAGAGCAGCGGCGAGGGCGCGGCGCCGCGGCGGTGGACCGACCCCGTGGGCACCGTCGCCTCCCTGCTCGGCGACGACCTGGCCCGCCAGGACGGGCCGCCCCACCGCCGGACCTTCGCCCTGGCCCTGCAGCGCTCGGCCGTGGCCGAGCGCGCCGAGGAGCTGGTGCGCGAGGCCACCGCGCCGGTGGAGGACTCCACGACCCTCCAGGCGCAGGGCGTGCGGGTGACGGTCTCCTCCCACGGCGCCGAACCCCGGGAGCTGGAGCGCGCCCGCACCCAGCTGCGCGGGCGCTGGCGCGACACCGGCCCCGCCCGGACCTACGCCTGGGGCCTCCTCTCCATGGCGGGTCTGCTGGCGCTGCTGGGGCTGACCTCGGGCAGCGGCCTGGTCTGGTTCCTGTGCGTGGCCGCCGCGGTGGGCGCCGGGGTCGCGCTGGTGATCGACCGCTCCAGGCGCGCCGAGGCCCGCGACACCGCCGAGGCGACCGTGCGGCGGCTGGACGTGCAGGTCGCCGAGACCGCCGAGAGGTGGCGCGAGTCGCTGCTGGCCTCGGAGGAGCACGCCGTCACGGCCAGGCACGAGGCGGGACGGATCGACCGCCTGCTCGACACCGGAGAGAAGTAGAGGACACGAGGGGACATGGGACTGTTCTCGGCGCGGACCAGGCTCCGCAGCGACCCGCAGGGGTTCTTCCAGGGCCCGATGGCGCACGCGCTGGCCTCCGGCGCGCACATGCCCACGGCCAACGGCGGGGTGTGGAACGCGGTGCACTCCTCGTGCTCGTGCTGCGACGCCCAGGACGAGCGGGACAAGCTCCGCGACTCCTGGGGCGTCACCGACCACGCGGGCTGGGACCGGGCACTGCGCCGCCTGACCGACGACGCGTACTCCGCGACGGCGCTGTCGATCGTGCTGGACCTGCGCTCCCGGGCCATGGCGCAGGCCCCCGGGTGGCCCTTCGACGCGGGCGTCTGGCCGGACCTGATCGTGCGCTGGTGCCGGGAGCAGAACGCCGCCCCCGGCCTGTACGAGGAGCTCGTGACGGCGGCCGCGCAGGTCTGGGAGTACGAGGAGCGCATGGTGCGGGACGGGGTGCTGCCCCCGGGCACGCCGGTGCGCACCGTGCGCGCCTACGACTTCGGACGGGCGGTCAACCTCGCGCGGTGGGGCGTCAACGCCGGGTACGCCGACGAGCGCGCGGCGCACGCGCACATCCTGCGGGCGGGCGCGCAGTCCATGCGCTACCACGGGTCGTGGCAGGAGATGTCCGCCGGGTTCGTGCTGGGACGGGCGATGGCCTTCGACGAGGGCGCGTTCGGCCCGTACTACACCGACTCGGTGCGGGCGCACGCGGTACTGGTCAAGGACCCGCAGAGCCCGTGGCTCCACCTGCCCTGGCGGATGTGAGGGGCGGTGCGGGTCAGGCGTCTGAGTCCACCGGTCCGGCCGCGAGCAGGCGCATCTCCAACGGCAGGTCGCGGATCCCCCGCGTGGTCAGCCCGGCCGAACGCAGCAGCGCCTCGTACTCGCGCTCGGTGCGCTCGGCCCCGGTGGTCATCACCATCATGTGCGCGTCCAGGACGGCCGTGAGCCAGGGGGCGCCGTCGTCGGGCAGGACGCGCTCGGCGATCAGCACCAGCCCGCCGGGGGCCATCGCCTCGCGGCAGTTACGCAGCACGGCGCGGACGTCCTCGTCGGACCAGTTGTGCAGGACCCGGCTGAGCAGGTAGACGTCGGCGCCCCGGGGCACGCCACGGAGGAAGTCGCCCTCCACCAGCTCGCAGCGCCCCGCCTCGACGTACGCGCCGAGGCGGGCGCGGGCGGCGGCCAGCGCGGGCGGGCGCTCCACGAGCACCCCGCGGGTGTGCGGAGCCCGGGCCAGGACGGTGGCCAGCAGCTCGCCGTCCCCTCCCCCGAGGTCGACCACCGTGCGGGCGCCGGTGAAGTCGTGGACGTCGGGGACGGCGGTGGAGAAGCGGCCGCTCGCGGCCATCCCCGCCGTGTAGCGCGCCGCGTCGCCGGGGTGGCGCTCCAGGTGGGCGAACACGTCGGTGCCGTGGGCGGCCTCGAAGGCGGTGCCGCCGGTGCGCACGCTCTCGCCCAGGCGCGCCCACGCGGCGGTGAACATGTCGCTGTCGTAGAGCAGCGCCAGGTCGGCCATGCCCGAGGGGTGGTCCCGGTGCAGGGCGGCCCCGACCTCCGTGGGCCGGTAGCGCCCGTCGCGGTGCTCCACGACCCCCACGGCCGCGAGCAGGCGCAGCAGGCGTCCCAGCCGGTCGGGGTGCAGGTCCAGTTCGGCGGCCAGGGCCGCTGCGTCGGCGGCGCCACCGGCGAGGCGGTCGAGCACCCCCAGTTCGACCGCGGTGGCCACCGCCCGGGCCACCCACGGCCCGGTCATGAGCCGCAGCACCTCGCGCTCGGCGGATCCGTCCCCCGTCATCCCCACCTCCGTCAACAGGCTCTCAGAGCCAACCGTTGCGACGGAAGACAACGTAGAGGCTCAGGCTCGTCAGCGCCATGAGGGCCAGGGACAGCGGCCAGCTGAACGCCCAGTGGTAGTCGCCGCCCGGGGAGATGTTCATGCCGTAGACGGAGGAGATGAGGGTGGGCACGACCAGGATGCCGCCCCAGGAGGAGACCTTCTTCATCGCCTCGTTCTGCGCCTGGTCGATGAGGGCGCTGTTGACCGACATGATGTTCTGCAACAGCTGGCGGAAGCCGTCCACGCGCTCGCGCACGGCGGCGACGTGGTCGGCGACGTCGCGCAGGCGGTGGTGCAGCTCGCCGCGCCGTTCGGCGGGGATGCGGAAGGGGTCGGCGGAGGCCAGGCCCTGGCGGCGCGTCGGGGGGCGGGCCCCCTCCGGTTCGACGAGGGCGTCGGCGAACGGCCGCGGGTCCGGTGGGCCGGGGCGTTCGGGGTCGTGGGCCAGCGGCCCCATGAGCCTGTCCAGGACGGTTCCGAGGGGTTCGACGGCGCGGGAGAGCAGGATGACCTCGCGGGCGAGGCGGTAGGTGCGCCGGGAGGCCCGGGAGTCGCCGCCGAAGACCTGGTTCTCCACCTCGTCGATGTCGTCCTGGAGTTCGGAGACGACGGGCGCGTAGCCGTCCACGACCAGGTCCAGGACGGCGTGGACCACGGCCAGGGTGCCGTGCGCCAGGACGCGGGGCTCGGCCTCCAGGAAGTCGCGGACGCTCTCGAAGTCCACCTGTTCGGTGTGGCCGATGGTGACCACGAAGTCCCGTCCCGCGAAGAGGTGGATCTCGTCGACCTCGACCGACTCGCGCACGGTGTCGTAGCGGGCCGGGCGCAGCACGAGGAAGAGCACGCCCCGGTAGACCTCGGCCTTGGGGCGCTGGTGGGCGACGATGGCGTCCTCCAGGGCCAGGGAGGGCAGGCCGAAGAGGCGGGCGACCTCGGTGAGCTGGTCGCGGTGGGGGGCGGTCATGCTGATCCAGGCCATGAGGCCGGGGTCGCGCTCGGCGGCGCCGCGGGCTTCGGCGACGGTGTCGGTCTCGCGCTCGCGGCGCCCGTCGCGGTAGAGGACCGCGCGGACCGGGCCGGGCGAGCCGCGCTCGGGCAGCGCGGCCCTCCTGCGGCCCAGGTCCATGATGCGTTCCGGCGCGGAGTCGCTCATACGTGGTCTTCCCCTCCCGTGCGTGGTCGGACTGCGCGCCGCCCTGTCGGCACCGGACCGGCGGGCGGGCGCTCTCAGGAGGGACTGCCCCGAACGGGGCGGGGCAGTCCGGCCGGGGCCGTCCTCCACCGGGGAGGGCGCGGCGGTGCCGGGTCCCGGACGGGGGCCCTCAGCCGCGCAGCCCCGAGGCGCGGACCGTGATGTTGAGCCGCCCGTCCAGTCCCAGGGCGGGCGGCGCGGTGCCGGGCCGGGTGCGGGGGACGCCGTGGTAGGCCATACGGGAGGGGCCGCCGAAGACGAACAGGTCCCCGCTGCGCAGTTCGACGTCGGTGTGGGGGCGGTTGCGGGTCTCGGTGTTGCCGAAGCGGAACACGCAGGTGTCGCCGAGGCTGAGGGAGACCACGGGTGCGCCGGAGAGCTCGTCGCGGTCCTGGTGCATGCCCATGCGCGCGTCGGCGTCGTAGAAGTTGACCAGGGCGACGTCGTAGGGGTCGGCGTCCGGTCCGGGAGGGGCGCCGTAGGCGGCCTCCACGGCCCGGGCGGCCAGGTCGCCGAGCGGGTCGGGGAAGGGCTGGACGGGTGTGCCGTCGGGCAGGAGACGGGCGTAGGAGTAGGCCTGCCGGTGCCGGGAGGGCCCGGGGCCCCGCGCGCCCCGCCGCTCGGCGTGGGGGTTGGGCCCCGGCGACCAGTGCCAGCCCAGGCTGACCGTGCGCACGCTCATCACCCCGCCGCGCGGCATGGTGTGGCGGCGCATCCCGGCGGGTCCGCGCGCCCAGTCGCGGCAGCGCCGGACCAGGTCGGCCTGTTCCTCGGGGTCCAGCCAGCCGGGCACGTGCACGGCGCCGGGCGCCACCTGCGCGGGCGGGCGGTCGAACAGCGCGTCGCTCATGGGTCCCATGCTGCCCCGCGCGGGCGGTGGGCGCCAGCGCGGGGCGGAGCGGGTCAGCGGCGCAGGAGTTCGCGGACGTTGACCACGAGCAGCAGCACCACGATCACCGCGACGGGGACGGTGATGGCGATGCGCCAGTTGACCACGAACGCGGCCACGACCCCCACGACGAGTCCGACGACCACCGCGATGACCGCCAGCCCGATGAGGTACTGGACGAACTTGCGGCGGGCCACGGAGTCGACGGCGGCGAAGACCACGACCACGCCGATCATCGCGTAGAAGGTGTACTGCCCGTTCAGGACGAACATGGGCAGCGCGAGCGAGATCAGCAGGAGCGGGGTGCTCAGGGCCACCCACAGGTGCAGGAAGCGGGTGGAGCGCTGCGTCCCCGAGGAGTAGGGCAGGTGCGGGGCCTTGAGGTGCCCGGTGGGCGAGGGCACCAGGGGGGTGTCCGCGGCCAGGGCGCGCAGGTGGGTGTCGCGCTCGTCGGCGGTCAGCACGCGGGTCTCGTAGACCTCGCCCAGTTCCATCTCCAGGGCGGCGATGCGTTCGGCGTACTCGCGGGCGCGGGGCCGTGAGTGGGCCTCGCGCTCCAGGACGATGCGGGCCGAGTGCAGCTGGCGCAGGCGGTCGCGTCGGCTGATGACGTCGGCGTCCAGGGTGCGCAGCCGATCGTCCAGGGCGCGCACGTGGGCGCGCAGCTCGGCGCGGGCGGCGGGTTCGGTGGGGGCGACCTTCTGCAGGCCCACCCACGCCAGCGGGTCGGCCCAGGAGCGGCGGATGGTGCCGTCGCGCTCGTAGCGCGGGCCGCTGGGGGCGCGCTCGCCGTCGAAGAAGTCGCCGGTGTCGCGTCCCCACAGGCCGCGGTACCCCGTCAGCCAGGGGGTGTCGTCGTCGATGAGGACGGCCGACCACTCGCGGTCGCCGCCGGGGCCCAGGCGCATGCCGTCGCCGCGGGCGTAGTCGACGAAGGGGACGCCGATGCCGTGCCGGTTCAGGACGCTGTCGGCGCGGAAGATGCGGTGGGTGATCCACCGCCAGGCGCGCATGGGGCCGCGCAGGAAGGAGGGGTCGACCTGGATGAGGTAGTCGCCGGGGAGCATCTGGTGGGAGTGCGACCCCGCGCCGACGTAGACGATGGGGTGGTCGCCGTCCCGGTGCAGGTCGGGGTCGTCCCAGCTGCGGCGCAGGTCGTCGCCGTGGTACTCGTGCGAGGAGGCGCCCACCCAGACGGGGCGGGTGGTGCCGTCGGGGTTGTCCACGACGTAGACGGTGACGCGCTCCCAGTCGGCCTCGTGGTCGTTGACGCCGCCGTAGATGGTCCGCCAGTCGTTCATCGCGTAGAAGAACCAGTACTGGAGGATGGTGTAGCCGCCCTCGCGGGTGACGCGGCCGTAGTAGGTGACGCCGCCGTTGTCGACGCGCTCGCGGTAGCGGGTCACCGCGGCGAAGGTGAGGCCGCCGGGGACGGCCCCGCGGATGAGCAGGGAGAGCTTCATCAGGATGTCCAGGACCCGGCCCAGGACTCCGACGGCGGCCAGGCGGCCGCTCTTGGGGATGACGGTGCGGGCCACGCCCTTGTAGCGGCGGGCCTCCTCGCGCAGGGTCTCCTCCTGGACGAAGCGCAGGTGCTTGTGGCGTCCGGGCCACTCCGCCTCGGCCCGGCCGAGGCGGTCGAGGGTGAGTTCCCCGGCCGGGACGAGGCGGCGCTCGCCGCCGCCCGGCTCCTCGATCCACAGGCTGCAGTTGCGTACGTAGGCGTCCACGTCGGTGGGGAAGAAGAGCTCCCCCTTGGTGCACATGAGCACCGGTTCGTAGGCGCGGAGGAGTTCGAGATCAGATTTCGCGGCCATGGTTCGCACCAAGCTAGTGCATTCCGGAGACGCTCCGTACCGGCGCGGCGAAGTGGCGCGAGTGACGGATGTCGCTTGTGGGACGGGGCTGGCGCGCGCGTCCCAGGAGCGTGTTCCGTCGAGGAAATCACTTGCCAAGTTGGAAAGTGAATGCCATGCTGACAACAGGTTGAGCGAACGGAGAACGGCATGCGCAGGAACGAGGCGCTGGACGCGCTGGAGCGGGCGGAGACGGTGGGGACGCGGACGCGCTCGCGGGGCGGGTGGTACGCGGTCTACGGCGCGGTGTTCGGCGTCGCGACGATGGCCCTGGTGCTGGTGGTGGGCCTGTTCCCCTCCCCGCCGGTCATCGCCGCCTCCACCGCCGGGTTCGGGGCGGCCATGGCGGTGATGACGGTGTTCGCCGTGCGCCAGCCGGTGCACCCGCGTGGGTACGCGTCCCTGCACCTGTGGACGATGGGCGTGTGGGGCGTGCTGTACACGGTCACCCTCTTCGTCGGCATGTACGCCTTCCCCGGGGAGCCCGCCTGGTGGGTGCCCGGGGCCCTGGCCTGCGCGGCGCCGCCGCTGGTGGCGGCCTACGTGTCCCTGCGCCGGAGCAGGAGCGCCTGATGGAGCACCCCCGCGGCAGGCTGGACGAGGTGATCCACTCCCCCGTGCGCTTCTCGGTCGTGGCGGCGTTGGCCGCCGTGGACCGCGCGGAGTTCCGTTTCGTGCGCGACACCGTCGAGGTCTCCGACTCCGTGCTGTCCAAGCAGGTCACGGTGTTGGAGAACGCGGGCTACGTGAAGGTGCACAAGGCCGCGGTGGGGCGGCGCACCCGCACCTCCCTGTCCCTGACCGGTGAGGGGCGGGCCGCCTTCGACCAGCACGTGCGGGCGCTGCGCGAGATCGCCTCGGGAGCCCACGTCCGCGTCCCCGGGGCCGAGTGACCCCGCTCCCTCAGGCCGCCCGGCCCGACACCGCTCCGGCCTCCTCGGGCAGGGCCTCCCCGTCGGACGGGTGCGGGTCGGCTGCGGTCGCCGCCGCCAGATCGGGCACGGCGGGGCGGCGGGAGCCGTCGCCCCGGGCCGCGCCCGCACCCGCGACCACCACCAGGACCATGCCCGCGACCTGGATGGGGGCGGGCGCCTGGCCGATGACCACCAGGCCCATCACCAGGGCGACCGCCGGTTCCAGGCTGGAGAAGGTGCTGTAGGCGGTGCGGCTCATCCGCTGGAGGGCCACCATCTCCAGCAGGAACGGCACCATCGGGAACAGCAGCGCGATGAGCAGGGTGAACAGCACCAGGTCGAGGTCGGGGTCGGCGACCAGGCCGGGGGCGCCCAGCGGCGCGCTGACCAGCGCGCCCACGGTCATGGTCAGGGCCAGGCCGTGCACGGCGCCGAACCCGGCGCCCACCCGCTGGGTCAGCACGATGTAGCCCACCACGCAGACCGCGCCGGCCAGGGCGAAGCCGACCCCGACCAGGTCGAGTTCGCCCTGCCAGGGGCGGGTCAGGCAGAGCACGCCCGCGACCGCGGCGAGGATCCACACGAGTTCGCGGCGGCGGCGCATGGCGGCCACGGCCACCACGAGGGTGCCGAGGAACTCGATCGAGGTGGCGGTGCCGAGTTCGATCCGCGCCGTGGCCTCGGAGTAGAACAGCATCATCCCCGCGCTCGCTGTGCCCAGGATCACCACGGCGCCCAGTTCGCGCCGCGACGCCGCGCGCACCGCCCGCCACAGGGAGCGGCCGCCCAGGGCCAGCAGCAGGAGCGCGGCCCAGCTCAGCCGGAGCCAGGTGACGGTGGCGGGGCTGGCCTGGGCGAAGGCCGTGACGGCCAGCGCGCTGCCGGTGTGCAGGGTGAACATGCCGATGAGCAGCATGAGGGGCGCCGGGACCCCGAAGCGGGCACGGCGGAGCGAGGGAGCGAGAGAGCGGATCACCCGACCATTGCACCGACGCGGTTCGTTTCTGTCCACGGACCATTGGTTGATGGATCGTGTAGTTCCGGTGGATGGTCGGGTAGCTTCTGTGGATGGACTTCACCCGGTTGCGTCTGCTGGTCGAACTGGAACGGCTGGGCACGATGGCCGCCGTGTCCGAGGTCACGGGCATGAGCACGTCGGCGGTCTCCAAGCACTTCGCCGTCCTGGAGCGGGAGGCGGGCGTGCCGCTGATCGCGCCCGACGGGCGGCGGGTGCGCCTGACCCCGGCCGGGCGGCGGCTGGCCGAGCACGCGGTGGGCATCCTGGCGCGGGTGGAGGCGGCGCGGGCGGAGTTCGACGGCGAGGGCGAGCCGGTCGGCCGCGTCGACCTGGTGATGTACACCACGGCGGCGCCCCTGGTACTGCCCGCGCTGCGCCGTCTGCGGCGCGACCACCCCGGGATCGACGTCCACCTGACCGAGCACGAGTCCGAGCACGCGCTGGAGCTGCTCCAGGACGGGCGTGCGGACCTGGGGGTGGTGTACCAGTACAGCCTGCTTCCCCGGGATTTTCCGGGGACGCTGACGGTGCACCCGATCGGGAGCGAGGACCTGCTGCTCGCCCAGCCCTCGGAGGGTGCCGACAGCCGCACGCTGACCCGTCGGCGGCTGCGGGAGCTGGCGGAGGCGGCGTGGATCGTCAGCCCCTACCGGCGCGACGAGGAGGCGCTGGTGCAGCGCATGTGCGCCGAGGCCGGGTTCACGCCGCGCGTCGTCCACCGCATCGACAACCTGGAGCTGTTCGAGCAGCTGGCGGCGGAGGGTCTGGGGGTGGGCGTGGTGCCGCGGTTGTCGGCGGTGACCCGGCGCGGGGTGGCCCACGCGCCCCTGGGCGAACTCGGCGGGGTCCGCCGCGTCCACCTGGCGGGCCGCACCGGCGGATGGGCGTGGAAGCCCATCCGCCTGGTGGCGGAGTACCTGCGCGAGTCGGCCGCGGGCGTGCTGGCCGGGTAGGGCGGCGCCTCAGCCCGCGATGGCGAAGGGCCCCACCGACGGCACGGGGACCTTGCTGGCGGCCTCGCGCATGGCGGTGAGCAGGGGTTCGGGCGAGGCGCCCGCGCGGGAGAGGGCCACGATGTGCCGACGCGCGCTCTCGCGCACGCCCCGCACCACGATCCGCGGCGTGCTCAGGCCGGTCCAGGCCAGGCGCGGCATCAGGGCGATGCCCAGCCCCGCCTGCACCAGGGAGAACACGGCGCTGAAGTCGTCCACGGTGTGCACCACGCGGGGCTGGAAGCCCACCTGGTGGGCGGCGCCGGAGACGCACTCGTGCCAGGCGGTGCCGGGCGCGGACAGGATCCAGTCCTCGTCGGCGAGGTCCTCGGCCAGGTGGAGGCCGGTGCGCGCGGCCAGCGGGTGCTGGTAGGGCAGGATCGCGTCGAACAGCTCGACCATGACCGGGTCGACGCGAAAGTCCGGGTCGCCGCTGGCGGGCAGGTGGCCGGTGGACATGGTCAGGGCCATGTCCAGGCGGCCCGAGCGCACCATCTCGGCGCTGTGCTCGGGTTCGGCCTGGACGACCTGGAAGGACCAGTCCGGGTGGCTCGTGCGCAGGCGCGCCAGGGCCGGGGCGATGAGGTCGCTGATCCCGGTGGAGAAGGCGCCGATCCGGACGACGCCGCGGTCGCCCTCGGCGTATTCGGCCAGGTCGGCGCTGGCGCGCTCCATCTCCGCGAAGATGACGTGCGCGCGCTTGAGCAGGACCCGGGCCGCGCCGGTGAGCAGGAAACGGCGGCCGTTGCGTTCGACGAGGGGGACCCCGGCCTCCTTGGCCAGGGCGGCGAGCTGCTGGGAGACCGCCGACGGGGTGACGTTGAGCGCCTCCGCGGTCGCCGCCACCGTGTGGTGGTGGTCGAGTGCCTGGAGGAGCTGTAGCCGCCGAACGTCGATCATGGCCTCCAACTTATGGCAGCACGTACAGATTTCAGGGTGGTTTCGTACGCGTTGCGCAGGTTAGGGGCGTGATTCCATGCACATCGTCAGCGGGGTCCGCGCTCAAAGAAAAAAACGAGCTTCTTTTCTTTCGGCAATCTCTGACGCCTCTTTCTCCGTGTCGGGCGCGTTCCGGTCGATACGGACACGTACAGTCGGTGCCACAGCTCAACCACGGGTGAGGCCCGGGGGGATCAGCACCCAATGCTGGTGGAACGGGTGAGAAAAAGATGCAAAATTCGCTGATGACCAAACCTCGACAGTCCGACGTCGGTGTGCTCAGCTTCCGCTACCTGGGAGCCCACGAGGTGGAGGAACTCGCGGACCTGTGGGGCGCCCTCCACCAGCAGCACACCCTGACGGCCCCGCACCTGGCGGACATCATCGGCCCCGTGAGCCTGGACGAGTCCTGGAGGCGCCGCCGCGCCCAGTACACGGCCTGGCTCGCCGACCCCGAGACCCTGGCGATCCTCGCCGAGAGCAACGGCGACCTGGCCGGGTACGCGATGGTCACCATCCGCGAGAACGCCCAGGGCAGCTGGGACCGCGGCGCGCGGGGCGCGGTGGTGCAGACCTTCGCCATCGACCCCGAGTACACCGGAAGCGACGTGGGCTCCAAGCTGCTGGAGGAGGTGCGCCGCCAGCTCGCGGGCATGGGCGTGCGCGACATCGAGTTCTCCGCGCTGGCCACGGCCTCCGAGGACATCCGCTTCCTGGAGGAGGAGGGCTTCCGCCCCTTCGTGACCACGATGGTCTGCCGCGTGGACGCCTTCGGCGCCCACGACTAGGACCCGCGGGCGCCCGAGCCCCCTTTCCGGCCTCCGGGGCCGGGAAGGGGGCTTTCGCGTCGGCCCGCGCCCGCGGGCCGCGGTCGGCCGTCCTCCCCCGGTGGAGCGCGGGTGCCCGGTCGCCGTGCCCGACACGCCTCCGCGCCGCGCGGGGGCGAACCGCTACGCTCACCCCGTGGCCTCCGACTCCAACACCTGCAACTTCCCCGGCTGCGACCGGCCCGTGCCCCGTGCCTCCTCGCCCGGCCGCCCGCCGCAGTACTGCGACCTCCCCGAGCACACCCGCTGGCGCGCCTGGAAGGAACGCCAGCGCCAGACCCAGGAGGCCGAACGCCAGGAGGAGCTGGCCCGCGCCGCCCAGGAGTCCTCCGCCGCCGACTCCGCCGCGCCCTCCCCCCACACCGCCGGCTCCTCCCCCGCTTTCAGCACCGAACCGGTCACCTCCGCCCGCCTGCGCGCCGACGACCTGCTCACCCGCTTCGCCGTCCAGAGCGAGCAGCTCACCGCCACCCTCCAGGCGGCCACCGAGGCCTTCTCCACCATGACCGACCCGGCCGCGGCCGAGGCCCAGGTGGAGGCCGCCCGCCTGGCCGGGGCCCGGCACGCCGCCGAGGCCGACGCCGCCCGCCTGGAGGCGGAGAACCGCCGCCGCGAGGCCGAGAGCGCCCGGCGCGTGGCCGAGGACGCCGCCGCCTCCGCCGTCTCCGCCACCCAGGAGGCCGAGCGCATCGCCGAGGAGGCCCTGGCCGCCCGGGACGCCGCCGAGGCCGAGCGCGACCGGCAGCGCGCCCTCGCCGACGGGGCCCGGACCGAACGCGACGCCGCCGTCGCCGAGGCCAACGCCGGGCTGGCCGCCGCCGAACGCCGCATCGCCGAGCAGGCCGCCCGCGCACGCGAGGAGCTGGAGCGCGAGCGGACCGAGGCCGCCCGGCGGCTCCAGCACGCCCGCGCCGAGGCCGAGGGGCTGCGCGCCGAGACCGCCGAGCACGCCCGTCGGCGCGACGAGGCCGTCCTGGCGGCCGAGAGCGCCCGGGCCCGCGCCGAGACCGCCGAGGAGCGCGCGGGCGAGGCCGCCCGGACCCTGGCCGCCGAACGGGACCGCTTCGACGCCGAACTGGAGCGGACCCGCGAGCGCCTGGAGTCGGACCGCGCGGCGGCCGCCGACGAGCGCGAACGCCTCACCGCCGAGCTGGAGCGGCTCCGCGCCGACCGCGAGCGCCTGGCGGCCGACCTGGACACCCAGCGCCGCAACGCCGAGATCACCCTGGCCGAGTCGCGGGAGGCCGCCGCCGCGCGCCTGGCCCTGGCCGAGGAGGCGCGCGATCGGGCCGTGGCCCGCGCCGAGCTGGCCGAACAGCGCGCGGAGGGGGCCGGGGCGTCCCCGGCCGGGCAGGACGCGGAGCGCACCACCACGTAACAGCCCGCTCCGAACTGCCGGGCCCCTGTCCACGGCCCGCCCCTACGGATGTTCAGTAAGTCACCTAAGTGCCGGTTCGTCCCGGTCTAGGATGGGAAACGTGCGAGATCTGGGAACCACTGGAGACACCGGACCGATGAACGTGGGTGGTTCCCCCGGCGAAGGACACGGACCCGAACGCGTCGAGGTGGGCGAACGCCCCCACCCCAGGGTGGACCTGCGGGCGCTGTTCGGACTCCAGTCCGGCGCCTGGGCGTGGACCACCGCGGTCAAGGCCGCCGTGTCCATGTCGCTGTCCTTCGCCCTGGCCACGTGGCTGTTCGGCTCGGAGGTCGGCACCCTGGCCGCCCTGGGCTCCATGACCGTCCTGTACGAGAAGAAGACGCCCTACGCCTACCGGTCGGCGGCCCTGGCCCTGGTCGGCCTGGGCTTCGTCGCCAGCGTCACCCTCGGCTCCCTGGCCTCGGCCCTGGCCTCCTGGGCGCCCGTGTTCTCCATCGGCCTGACCGCCGGGATCGCCACCTGGCTGTGCGCCGCCTGGCGGGTGGACAGGCCGGGCCCCCTGTTCTTCGTCCTGGTCGGCGCGATCTCCACCATCGCCCCCGGCGGCTTGGCCGACGTCCCCCTGCACGCCCTGGTGGCCGCCCTCGGCGCGGCCATCGGCTGGGCGGTGTCGATGTCGGGCGCGCCCGTGCGCGCCCGCCACCCCGAGTACCGCGCCGTGGCCGAGGCCTACCGCCAGCTCGCCTCCCTGCTGCGCGCCGTGGGCACGCCCGACCTGGACCACGCCCAGCACGAGGCCTCGGTGGCGGTGGCCGAGGCCTGGCGGATCGTCCTGCTGGCCCAGACCCGCGGCTACCGCACCAGCCCCGAGGCCGCCCGGCTGCGCTCCCTGCTGCGGTGGGTCTCCGACGTGCACCTGGCCACCACCCAGGTGTGCATGGCGCGCCCCACGACCCTGCCCGAGAAGGCCGCCGACTTCGCCGATCGCATGGCGCCGGCCGTGGCCGACCCCTCCCTGGGACCCGACCCCGACGAGCTCGACGAACTGCGCCGGGGCCTGCGCCCCCGCTCCCTGGAGGCCCGGCTCTACGGCCAGCTGGCCCGGGCCGCGCAGGCAGCGCGCCGCTCCTCCCACGATGACGACGAGCACGCCGCGACCCTGCACGACGAGCGCTATCCGGCGCTGTGGGACGCGCTGCGCTCCAGCCTGGGCTCGGACTCGCTGGTGCGCCCCACCGCGCTGCGCATGTGGATCACGGTGACCGCGGCGGGCGCGTTCAGCCTCCTGCTGGGCCTGGACCACTACTACTGGGTGGGCCTGACCGCGACCGCCGTCCTCCAGGCGGGCAGCGTGGTCCTGACCATGAACCGGGCCCTCCAGCGGTCCCTGGGCACCCTCGTGGGCGTGTTCATCGGCGCCGCGCTGATCGCGACGCACCCGCCGCTGGCGGCGGTCATCGTGCTCGCCGGACTGTTCCAGGGGCTCACCCAGCTGGTGGTGGGCCGCAACTTCTTCTACGCCTCGGTCCTGGTGACGCCGATGGCGCTGCTGCTGGCCGCGACCGCCGCGCCCGACCCCATCACCGACCTGGCCGGGTCGCGCATCATCGACACCGTCGTGGGCTCGGTGTTCGGCCTGCTGGGCTCGCTGCTGTTGTGGCGCAGGGCGTCGGCGACCCGCCTGCCCCAGGCCATCACGAGCGTGCTGGAGACCTCGCGCGAGTGCATCATGGCGGTCCTGGACCAGGACGTGGAGATCGGCCCCGAACGGCGCTACCGGCTGCGCAGGGACATGCGCGCGGCCCTGGTCAACCTGCGCGGGGTCTACGACAGCGCGATCGGGGACGCGCCGCGCGCGGCGTCCACGCTGCCGCTGTGGCCGGTGGTGGTGGCCACCCAGCGCACCGGCTACCTGGCGCTGTCGGCGCTGGCCCGGGACCGGCCCGAGTCGGCGGGCGTCATCACCCTGCAACGGGTGGACCTGGCCTTCGGCGAACTCATCTCCTCGATGAGGGAGCGCCGCACGCCCCGCATGGGCGCGATCCCCCGGCTGCCCGCCTACCCCAGGATCAACATGGAGCTGCGGGCGCTGTCCAACGCGATGACCAGCGCGGTCGCCCAGGACGAGCGCGCCGCGCGCCAGGAGGCCGAGCGGCGGGCCCAGCGCGAGCACCGCCGGGCCCAGAAGGACCTGGACGCCGACCTGTGAGCCCGCTCCGCGCCCGCCCCCGGCCTCCGGGGGCGCGGCCGGTCAGTCCACGAGGGCGAAGGCGCGCACGGGGAAGGCGGCCATCCCGCGGATCTTGGCGGGCACCGCGAAGAAGGTGAAGCCCTCCTCGGGGAGCTGGTCGAGCAGGCACAGGTGGGAGACGACGGGGACGCCGGCGGCGAGCAGGACGGCCAGCGCCGGGCGGGCGCCCTCGGCTGCGGGAGAGGGGTCGTCCACGCCGACCGCGTCGATGCCCACCAGGGTGGCGCCGCCGTCCACGAGCGCCTTGGCCGCCGCCTCGGTCAGGTAGGGGTGCTCGGGGTGGCCGTAGGACTCGGTGCGCCAGTGCCGGTCCCAACCGGTGCGCACCAGCACGGCGCGTCCGCGCACGTCCAGGCCGGAGAAGGCCTCCGGGCCGACCCGGGCGGAGCCGACGGAGACGACCACGCCGGGCAGATCGGCCACGCGGGCCAGGTCCAGGTCGGCCAGGTCCGCGCCGTCCCGGTAGCGGTGGGCGGGCGTCTCCACGTAGGTGCCGGTGGCGCCGACCATCGTGACGCGGCCGCTGCTGGTGGCGTGGCCGGGGACGGAGCCCGCGACGGCGGTGCTCTCCTCGACGGCGGGTTCCGGCAGGCCCGGAGAGGTGGTCATCCCGTCGGTGATCTGGTGGCTGACGTCGACCAGTTTCGGCATGGCTGTTCTTCCTCGCTCGCGCGTCCGGGGAAAGGACCCCTGACCTGCACCAGAGGTCTAGACCATAGCCTAGCGCGTGTGACCGGCGCCACGGCACCCGCGCCCGGCCCGGATCACGTCCTCCGGCCACGTCCTCCGCTCCGCGACCCCGATAAGCTCGGGAGACACGGACACGGGAGCCCTCCGCATGTCCGTCACCCCCGCGCGGACCACCCCACCCCACCCCGAGAAGAGGCGACCGAGTGACCCTGTACGGAGCGGCCAAGACCGTCATCGCGCCCGCCACCCGTGTCGTGTGGCCCCAGCGCGTGGAGGGCGCGCACCACGTCCCCCGTCGCGGTCCGGTGATCCTGGCCGTGAACCACCTGGCGCTGATCGACCCGCTCTTCATCGGCGTGGCCTGCCCCCGGCCGGTGCGCTTCATCGCCAAGCAGGAGCTCTTCGACGAGGGGACCCTGCCCCGGCGGCTGTTCACCCGCGCGCTGCGGGCCATCGGCCAGCTCTCGGTGGACCGGCGCCCGGGCCAGAGCGCCCAGGAGGCCATGGACAACAGCCTCGGGGTGCTGGAGAGGGGCGAGGTCTTCGGGATCTTCCCCGAGGGGACGCGCTCCCCCGACGGCCGCCTCTACCGCGGGCAGACGGGTCTGGCCTGGCTGGCGCTGACCACGGGCGCCCCGGTGGTGCCGGTGGCCCTGGCGGGCACCGAGCGGATCCTGCCCCCCGGCCGCAGGGTGCCCTCCCTGAACCGGGTGGGCGTGCGCTTCGGCGAACCGGTGGACCTGTCGCCGTGGGAGGGCCAGGCGGACCGGGCGCGCCCGCGCCGCGAGGCCACCGACGCCATCATGGCCGCCATCGCCAAGCTGTCCGGGCAGGAGCAGGTGCACCGGTTCGCCGCCTCGGTCAAGGCCGAGCTGGAGCGGGGACGCCCCTCGGGCGCGTAGGGTCGGCTCTCGGGGGAGTCGGACTCCCCCTCCCCCGGTGCGGCCCCCGGGACGCGGGACCGCTCCGGCGGGCGGTGACTTTCTTCACAGCCCGTTCGGAACTGGGGAACCGGTGACGGGGCGTTGACCTGTTGTTGAGGGACCTCTCGGGGCGCCGGCGACAGCCTCCCCACCTGGTCCTACCGGGTTCCGCCCGGGCCGACGGCCCCGCGGGACCTCCGGGCCCGCCGTGCGGGCCCGGGACGGGGAGCGGAATTCTCTACCTTTATAGTAGGTTTTCCCGGTGCCGACACCGGATAGATTAGGCAAGCCTTACCTTTTGATGGCGTCCGACTCTGGCGCGAAGACTTGGAGCTGTGCGATGACGCGACCACTGCGAGTGGGAATCGTGGGTGCGGGCCCCGCGGGGATTTACGCCGCGGACCTGCTCACCAAGGACGAGACCCTGTCCGCGTGCGGCACGTCCGTCAGCATCGACATCCTCGACAAGCTGCCCTCCCCCTACGGCCTGGTCCGCTACGGCGTCGCCCCGGACCACCCCCGCATCAAGCAGATCCAGGGGGCGCTGCACAAGATCCTGGACAAGCAGGAGATCACCTTCTACGGCAACGTCGAGTACGGCGTGGACCTCAAGCTGGAGGACCTGCGCCACCACTACGACGCGGTCGTCTTCGCCACGGGCAGCGACCGCGACCGGCCGCTGGACATCCCGGGCATCGACCTGCCCGGCAGCCACGGCGCCGCCGACTTCGTCTTCTGGTACGACTCCCACCCCGACGTGTCGCCGTCCTGGCACGTGGAGGGCACCAGCGTCGCCGTGATCGGCGCGGGCAACGTCGCCGTCGACGTCGCCCGCATCCTCGCCAAGAGCGCCGAGGACCTGCTGGAGACCGACATCACCGACAACGTGTACGAGGGGCTGCGCGCCAAGCAGATCACCGACGTGCACGTCTTCGCCCGCCGCGGCATCGCCCAGTGCAAGGCCACCCCCATGGAGCTGCGCGAGCTGGACAAGCAGCCCGGCGTCGAGGTCATCGTCTACCCCGAGGACTTCGACATGGACGAGGGGAGCCTCCAGGCCTGCGAGGACTCCAACCAGGTCAAGACCAACGTCAAGGTCCTGCAGAACTGGGCGATCCGCGACCCGCGCGGCGCCGAGCGCCGCCTGCACCTGCACTTCCTGCACAGCCCGGTGGCCGTGCTCGGCGAGGACCGCGTCACGGGCCTGCGGACCGAGCGCATGGAGCTGACCGGCGACGGCGGCGTCCGGGGGACCGGCGAGTACGTCGACCACGAGGTCCAGGCCGTCTACCGCGCCATCGGCTACCTGGGCTCGCCCCTGGCCGACCTGCCCTTCGACGAGGAGCGCGGCGTCGTCCCCAACGCCGAGGGCCGGGTCCTGGACCTGGACGAGAAGCCGATGGACGGCGTTTACGCCACCGGATGGATCAAGCGCGGTCCCGTGGGCCTCATCGGCCACACCAAGGGCGACGCCCTGGAGACGGTCACCAACCTGGTGGCCGACCGCGAGGCCCTCACCCCCGCCTCCGAGCCCGACCCGGTCGCCTTCCGCGCCCTGCTGGAGGACCGCGGCGTCCACTACACCACGTGGGAGGGCTGGCAGCGGATCGAGGCCCGCGAGGAGGAGCTGGGCGCCGAGCGCGGCCGCAAGCGCCTCAAGCTCCTCTCCCGTGACGAGCAGACCAGCATCGCGCGCCAGGGCTGACCCCCGGTTCGCGGGCTTCCCGGCCGGTCCCGCGCCCCTCTGCGGGACCGGCCACCGCATTCCCTCCCCCGGGCCGCGAGTACCGTGAGATTGCGCATGCGCCGCTTCTCGCGGTGGCGGAACAACGGCCCGGCCCGATGGGTTAGAGTCACTGTTGGTCGGTGTGGTAGCAAGTGTCCCCCGGGCCTCAACAATTGCCTTCGCGGAATACCGCGTCCGGCCCCGCCTCCGGGTGGGTGACCGTACGGCCAGGAGCCCCGTTGTGCCCCGCGCCGAGAGGCGACCGCCATGCCGACCCTCACTCTCGTGCCCCGCTCCCACCGAGGTGGGAGCGGGGCATCGTGGTATCTCCAGCCAACCCAGTGAAGGACGGTCAGGCGTGGACGAACGGTCCCCCCGGCAGCCGGATTCCTCCGGGCCGCCCGAAGCATCGCACGAGCCCCCGGCGTACCCCTCGCGCCCCGCCAACCCCTACCGCATCCCCCAGCGCACCCAAGGACCTCCGCCCGAGGAACCCGCGGCCCCGTCCGCTCCGGTTCCTCCCCCGCAGCCCGACCTCCCGCAGGGGTCCGCCGGGTCCTGGGACTCCCCCGCCGCGTGGGACGAGCCCCCACGTGGAGGAACCGCCGACGACGGATGGGGCGCCCCCTCCGCGCACGCCTGGGAGCCCTCCCGGCACGAGGGCCCCGGCGCCCACGGCAACGCCGGGCGCCCGCAGGAGCCCTCCTCGTGGGACGAGCCCCCGCACGGCCCCGACCGGGGCGGCGCCCAGGACTGGAACACCCCCTACCCCTCCGCGCAGGGCCCCTCCGGCGGCTGGGACGGTCCCCGGTCCCGAGGCGACGAGGAGCACGACGCCTGGCGGGACGAGGCGCACGACTCCTGGCAGGAGGCCCCGGCCTCCCGGCACGGCGTGCGCGAGCCCGCAGCCGGACACGGTCACCCGCACGGCCGCACCGACACCTGGGACGACGACCCCTACCCGGGTCAGCCCGTCCACCACGGCGACGCCCCCTATCCGGGCGACGCGCCCCATCCCGCGCCGGACCACGGCGGCCGCGGGGAGACCGGCCCCGGCCAGGGGTCCCCGGACGGCTTCGAGTACCTCTACAGCGGCGGCGGCCCCGGCTCGGGCGGACCGGGCGACCCCGACCCCCACGGGGACGACGGCTACGACCCCGGTCCCCCGCCGCGCAAGTCGCGGCGCGGACTGCTCATCGGCGTGCTCTCCGCCGTGGTGGTGCTGCTGCTCGTCGGCGGCGGCGCGTCCTGGTACGTCCTGACGATGCCCGAACCAGAAGAGGCCACCGCCGAGTACGAGGCCGCCTGGGAGGCGCAGGACTACGAGCGCCTGGCCGCGGTCACCCGGGGCGGCGACGCCGCCGCGGTGCTCGGCGGCATCGACTCCGGGCTGGGCGTCGACTCCATCGCGGTGGAGGTCGGCACGGTGACCGCCGACGGCGGCACCGGCAGCGCGCCCTACGAGGTCACCGTGTCGCTGACCAACGCCGACGACTGGGGCTGGGAGGGCGAGCTGCCGCTGGTCCGCGAGGACGGCGAGTGGTGGGTGGAGTTCTCCCCCGAGGTCGCCTACCCCGGCCTGGGCGAGGGCCAGGTCCTGGCCCGCACCGCCGTGTGGGGCGAGCGCGGCAGCATCCTGGCCGCCGACGGCACCGCCCTGGACGGCGGCAACGTCTCCGGTTCGCTCCAGATGATCGCGGGCTCCCTGGGCGAGGCCACCGAGGAGGACGTCGAGCGGCTGGGCCCGGCCTACAGCGTCGGCGACACCGTGGGCGTCAGCGGCCTCCAGCGCACCTACGAGGAGCGGCTGGCCGGAGAGGCCGCCACGACCATCCTCATGGTCGACGCGGCCGCCGCCGAGGACAGCGACTCCCTGGAGGCCACCGAGGAGAACACGGTGGCCACCCTGGACGGCGCCGACGGCGAGGACGTGGTCACCAGCATCGACATGGCCGTCCAGAACGCGGCCTCCAACGCCGTCATCGACTCCGCCGACCCGGTGGGCCTGGTGGCGGTGCGCCCCTCCACCGGCGAGATCCTGGCTGCGGCCAACGTGCCCGGCGGTTTCAACCGGGCCTTCGAGGGCCAGTACCCGCCCGGGTCGTCGTTCAAGATCATCACCTACAGCTCGCTGCTGGACAACGGGATGGGCATGGACGCCACGATGAACTGCCCCAAGGAGTACGACCTGGGCGGGTGGCCGTTCGTCAACGCGGGCGACGCCGAGTACGGCGCCCAGACGGTGACCGAGGCGTTCGCGACCTCCTGCAACACCGCGCTGGTGGAGCAGGTCGGCGACCGGCTCAGCTCGGACACGCTCCAGGCCAGCGCCGAGCAGTTCGGCATGAACGCGCCGCTGGACATCGGCGTGCCCACGCTCGAACCGTCCTTCCCGCCGGTGGACAGCGCCACCATGCTGGGCGCCCAGAGCATCGGCCAGGGCCAGATCCTCACCTCGCCGCTGCACATGTCCACGGTGCCCGCCGCGGTCGCCGACGGTTCCTGGCGCCACCCGGTCCTGGTGACCGAGCCCGCCCAGGAGGGCCTGCCCGAGCCCCGCGCGATCGCCCAGGCCGAGGCGCTGCGGACGATGATGCGCGCGGTCGTCACCGAGGGCACCGCCGAGGACGTGCCCTTCCAGGGCGAGGTGTACGCCAAGTCGGGTACGGCCGAGTTCGGCACCGCCGAGGACGCCGACGAGGACGGGGAGCTGCCCAGCCACGCCTGGATGGTCGGCTTCAAGGGCGACGTGGCCTTCGCCGTGGTGGTCGAGGGCGGTGGCGGCGGCTCGTCCGTGGCCGGTCCCCTGGCCGCCAGCTTCACCAACGGCCTCTGAGGCCCAATCCGCCGCGACGGCGCGCACCGGCACCGCCGGTGCGCGCCGTCGGCGTGCAGGGCGCCCGTGCGCCACGCGGTGCTCCCCCGGGGAAGTACGGGGTCCGCGGCCCCCCGGCGGTGCGGCGGGCCGCCCCCGCGAGGGGGTGCGGCCCGCGGTGAACCGCCCGGAACCGGTCCGGCCGCGCGCACCCGCGACGGCGTGGCCGGTGTCGGCGCCGGTTCCCGGCGTCTACGATTCCCCTGGTTCCGCAGAGTGCCGCGGCCCCGTCCCGGTCTCTTCCGGGGCCGGTCGGCGCCCTCTCCCCGGCCGTGGGCATGGGCCCACCTCAAGCAGGAAAAATCCGACCCAAAACAACCAAGTATTACTTTAAGCTATTTAGTAACTACTTAGAGTTAGCGAGCGGGGACCCGGGGCAGATCTACGGATGGCGCCAGGAGAACGGTTCTCCCGAGGGTCGAGCTGGGGGGACCGGTGCCACCGGACCGACAGATCGTCGTTCCGCCTCGAAAGGACACAGGATGAACCGCAAGACTCTCACTCGGATCGCCTTCGCCTCCGTCGCCGTTCCGGCCCTGGCCTTCGGCGCCCCGGCCACCGCTATGGCGGACAGCTTCTTCTCGGGTGAGTCCAGCGCCGCCGGTATCGACGGCGCCGCGAGCCACAGCGTGACCGCTGTCGCCTTCGACGGCAACGGCAACGGCCACGGCCACGGCCACGGCCACAAGGGTGGCAAGGGCGACAAGGGCCACGACCACTGGGACAACGGCGGCTCCTTCTACAAGAAGAGCGCCACCTGGGCGGGCCACGACGGCGCCGCCTCCCACAGCATCGTGAGCGGTGCGAACTAGGCATCCCGTTTCCGTCGGGCGCGGCGGCCGTGTCGGCCGCCGCGCCCGGCGGGCGTGACCCGACCCAACCCGAGGAGGGGAAGGACGATGGTCCGACTACGACGAGTGCTGTCCCTGACCGGTGTGGCCTTCGGCCTGGCGCTGGGTGCGCCCTCGGTCGCGATGGCCGACGCGGTCTTCGAGAAGGACTTCGGCAGCGCCAGCGCCGAGGGCGCCACCATGACCGTGGTCCACAGCCGCGTCGGCGACGACGGCAAGGTCTACTACGAGTACGTGACCTACACCGCCTCCATGCACGGAGCCACGGTGGACAGGACCACCAGCAAGGCGAACTGAGTTCCCGCGAGGTTGCGGGCGGACGGCCTTCACGGCTGTCCGCCCCTGGTGTGCGCGGGCGCGGCGCGGTACACGCTCCCCCCGCGCACGGGAGGTGGAAAGACATGCGAAACCTGCTTCGGGGCCGTGCCCTCGCGGGGATGGCCGCGGCGGCCGTGTGCTGCGCGGGTGTGACCGGCGCGGCCGACCCCGGCGACGTGTTCGCCGGTGGCGGGGCCCCGTCCGCGGTCCAGGGGACGGGATCCGGCGGCGGCTGGCCTCCGCCCTGGTCCCAGGAGGAGCCGGCCGACCCCTGGACCGAGGCCGAGGCCGAGGTCGTGCGGCTGGTCAACGACAAGAGGCCCGGGTACGGGTGCGGGAAGCTGAGCACCCACGAACTGCTCACCCAGGCCGCGCGGGAGCACAGCCAGGACCAGGCGGGCGACAGCGGGTTCCCCGGCGGCGGCTTCTTCGGCGGCAGCTCGTCGGCCAGGGACCGGGCCCGCGGCCTGGGCTACGCGCACCCTTCGGGCGAGATCGTGGCCAACGGCTTCGAGACGGCCGAGGAGGCGGTGGAGGCCTGGACGCGCCGCGGCCACAACCAGGTGCTCGCCGACTGCGAGGCCGAGCACATCGGCGTGGGCGTGGTGAAGGGCGACGGCGGCCCCTACTGGACCGTCGTCCTCGGCCACGGGGCCTGAGCCGCACGAGCGCGGTCCAGGGCACGTGACGGGCGGTGTGCGGCGGGTGCACACCGCCCGTCACGTGTCCCGGGAGAGGCCGCGCGGCCGCGGAGCGGGGCCGCGCTCAGGAGGTTCCGACGGTCTCGGGTCCCTCCGGCGCGGGCTCCGGGTCCGGGTCGGGCGCCGGGTCCCCGGTGGTCTGCGAGGTGTCGATGGGCGCCGCGGGCGCGGACGGCTGCGGCGTGCTCGGGGTGAGCACGAACAGCATCACGAGCAGGCCCGCGGTGACCGCGGCGATCAGGCCGCACGCCACCCACGGTTTCCAGCCGCCCAGGCCGGGGTCGACCGGAGCGTCGGGATCCCCCGACCCGAAGGACGCCAGCCGTCCGGCCAGGTCCGGTTCCTCCTCGCTGAGCTGCCGCTCGATCTCCGCGAGGATTCTTCTCTCGTGCTCTCTCAGGGACATGGAACCCTCCTCGGCCACGGGGGGAAGGACAGTCGTCGCCAGACTTACAGTCTCCCCCGGGTGTACCTGAGATATCCAGGTGTGCACAGGTTTTCCGATGTGGGTTCCTATGCCCGATTCTGGGTAGAAAAATCTGTTTCCTCTGCGGGGGATAACCCTCCGCCCCGGGCCCGAACGCGCTCCGCGCCGACGCGGCCCCGCGGGTCGGACCCGCCGGGGGTCAACCCGGGTAGCACTCGACCTCGGCGGCCTTGACCCCCGCCCACACCGCGTCCCCCCGGGCCAGCCCCAGCTCGGCCAGGGCCGCCGGACTGATGTCGGCGGCCAGGGAGGGGTTCCCCGCCAGGTGCACCCGCACCTGGTCGCCGAACCGCTCGATCCCCTCCACCGTCAGCCGCCACACGTTGCGTGGGCTGCCGTGCGGACGGTGCGGGTACAGGGCCACGGCGCGCGGCGGGAAGGCCACCAGGGCCGGTCCCCGGTGCGCCTCGTGCGCCTCCACCCGGACGGGCCCGCCGGGTCCGTCGCCGTCCAGGGTGACGGTGGTGCCCTCGGCCGTGCCCCGGAAGAGGTTGAGCCCCACCAGCCGCGCGACGTAGGCGGTGCGGGGGCGCCGCGCCACCTCGGCGGGCTCGCCCTGCTGGACGACCCGGCCCCCCTCGATCACCGCCACCCGGTCGGCGAGCACCATGGCGTCGAGCGGGTCGTGGGTGACCAGCACCGTGGCCCCGTCGAACTCCTCCAGCAGGTGGCGCAGCCGGGCGCGCACGTCGATGCGGGTGCTGGCGTCCAGGGCGGCCATGGGCTCGTCGAGCAGCAGCAGGCGCGGGCGCACGGCCAGGGCGCGGGCCAGCGCCACGCGCTGGGCCTGGCCGCCGGAGAGGCGGCGCGGCCGCACGCGCGCGTACGCGGACAGGTCCATGTGGGCGAGCAGTTCGGCGGCGCGCTCGCGGGCCGCCGCCCGCGACAGGCCCTGGCGGCGGGGGCCGAAGGCCACGTTGTCCAGGGCGCTCATGTGCGGGAAGAGCAGGTAGTCCTGGAAGACCATGCCGATGGGGCGGTGCTCCACGGGTGTCCTGGTCTGGTCGCGCCCGTCCACGAGGACGCGCCCGCCGCTGAGGGGCGCCAGTCCGGCCAGGGCGCGCAGCGCCGAGGACTTGCCCGCGCCGTTGGGCCCCAGCAGGGCGAGGATCTCCCCCGGGCGCACCGTCAGGGAGGCCTCCAGGGTGAAGGCCCCCCGGCTCAGGCGCAGGTCCGCCTCCAGCGCGGGCGTGGACACGGATGCTGGCGCGGACGCGCGTTCGGGCCCGGAGGCGGGTGCGGCCGGGATCGGGGCCGTGCGTTCGGAGGCTGGTGCGGGGCCGGATCCGGGTTCGGGTGCGGTCTCGTCAGGGTGGTGGTTCGGGGCCATCAGGCGTTCGTCCACCTCTCGCGCAGGGTGGCCAGGACGGCCAGGCAGACCGCCAGCAGGATCAGGCTGAGCACGATGGCGGCCTCGGGGTCGCGCTGCATGGCCACGTACACGGCCAGCGGCATGGTCTGCGTGGTGCCCGGGAAGTTCCCGGCGAAGGTGATGGTGGCGCCGAACTCGCCCAGGGCCCGCGACCAGCACAGGACCGCTCCCGCCGCGATGCCCGGCAGCACCATGGGCAGGGTGACCCGGGCGAAGACGGCCGCCCGGCTGGCGCCCAGGGTGGCGGCGGCCTCCTCGTAGCGGCGGTCCGCGCCGCGCAGCGCGCCCTCCACGCTGATCACCAGGAACGGCATGGCGACGAACACCTGGGCCAGGACCACGGCGGCGGGGGTGAAGGGCAGGGTGATCCCGAACCAGGCGTCCAGGTGGCGGCCCACGATCCCGTTGCGCCCCAGGACCAGCAGCAGCGCCACGCCGCCGACCACCGGCGGCATCACCAGCGGGACGGTGACCAGGGCGCGGACCAGGCGGCGCCCGGGGAAGTCGGTGCGGGCCAGCAGCCAGGCCAGCGGCACCCCGAGGAGCAGGGACACGGCCGTGGCGGCGGTGGCGGTGGACAGGGACAGCCACAGGGCCGCCAGCACCTCGGGCTCGGTCAGGCGGCCGCCCATGGTGGACCAGGGCGCGCTGACCAGCAGGCCCGCCATGGGCAGCACGAGGAAGGCCGCGCCCGCGAGCGCGGGCAGCACCAGGATCCAGGGCGGTCGGCCGAAGCGCCGTCCCCGCGGCGGACGGCGGCGCGGCGCCGCGGCGGCGGGCTCGGCGGGGGCGCGGTCGGGCGTCATGGCACCTCGAACCCGGCGGCCCGCAGGACCTCCCCGCCCTCGGGGGAGCGCACCAGTTCCACCCAGGCGGCGGCGAGCGCGGCGTCGGAGGTGGTGGAGACGACCCCGACGGGATAGTCGTTGACCACCTCGTCGGACTCGTCGAACACGATGCCCTCGACCCGGTCGCCCGCGGAGACGACGTCGGTGGCGTAGACGAGTCCGGCGTCGACCTCGCCGAGTTCGACCTTGGTCAGGACCGCGCGTACGTCCTCCTCGTAGGTGTCGGGGGTGATCTCCAGCCCGGCCTCGTCCAGGACCGCGGCGGTGGCCGCGCCGCAGGGGGCCTCCTCCGCGCAGAAGGCGACGGCGGTGCCCTCCTCCGCGAGGTCGGCCAGTTCCCCGACACCGGCCGGGTTGTCCGGGGGCACGGCGATGCGCAGGGTGTTGGCGGCGAAGACGACGCCCTGCGGGCCGTGCTCCGCCGCCCAGTCGGGGTGCAGCCCCTCGCCCTCGACGACCCGGTCCATGGTGGCGGTGTCGGCGGAGGCGAAGACGTCGGCGGGGGCGCCGGAGTTGATCTGGAGGGCCAGGTCGCCGCTGCTGGCGAAGTTGAGGACCACCTCCGTGCCGGGGTTGTCCGCCTCGAACCGCTCGGCGAGGTCGGTGAAGACGTCGGTGAGGGAGGCCGCGGCGAAGACGTTGAGCCGGTCGGCGGACCCCTCCCCGGGGGAGCAGGCGCACAGGACGAGCGCGGTCGCGGCCAGGACGCGGGCCAGCCGGGGAGCGCCGGACCGGGGGCCGCGGGGGGCGGGCTCACGCATGGCGCTCCCCGGTGGTCTCCACGACCACGTTGGTGGACTTGACCACCGCCGTGGCGACGCTGCCCACCTCCAGACCGAGTTCGTCGGCGGCCTCGCGGCTCATCAGCGAGACCACCCGGTGGGGTCCGGCCTGGATCTCCACGCTGGCCATCACCCGGTCGCGGACGACGTCGGTGACCAGGCCTCGGAAGCGGTTGCGGGCGGAGGACAGGCGCCGGGCCGGGTCCTCGTCGGCACCCGTGCTCATGAACCCGGCCAGGTCCGCGCCCTCGATCAGACGCCTTCCGGAGGCGTCGCGGGTGGCGGACAGGCGACCGGAGTCGACCCAGCGCCGGACGGTGTCGGCGCTGACGCCGAGGAGGTCGGCGGCCTCGCTGATGTGGAAGGTCGGCATGGGGCCAACCTATATCCGGCATCTGCTGGGGCAAAAGGGGCTTTCCGCTAGCAGATGCTTACTTTTTCGCCCTTGTATTGGGTTTTTGCGACAGACGGGCGCATGGAACCGGAGCGGCGCCGGAGCGCGCCCGGAAGGACGCCGGACCGGGCGTCCCGGAGAGGGACCGAGGGCCCACGCCCCGGCGAACGGAACGGGCTCCGGCCGGGGGACGCCTCCCCCGGCCGGAGCCCGCGCGCTCCCTGTGCGGTCATCCGCGCACGTCGGCGGCCTCGCTGACCGGCCCCTGGGCGCGGTAGTCGTCCAGCGCGGTGACCACGTACCCGGCGCCGTCCTCCAGCGGCGCGGTGTCGGTCAGCGCGGTCCGCCCGGTGAGGCCCACGAGGTTGTCCGCGGCGACCGCGGCGCAGCGCTCCTCCTCGGACCCGGCGGCCGCGTCGGCGGGCAGCCGGTAGACGGCGTAGAAGCGGGCGCCGTCCACGGCCTCCCACGCCACGTCGACCCCCTCGTCGGCGGCCCGGGCCGTGACGCCGCCGACCGTGCCGACCAGCGGGCCCCGGCCCTCGGGCGCGTCGGAGAGCGGCGGCAGGGCGGGGGCGCCGTAGTGCTCGTCGGCCAGCGCGGCGTAGGCGTCGGCGGCCCGCTCGCGCAGGTTCTTGATGGAGAAGTAGACGTCGCCGTCCACCTGGGGCAGCTCGCCGGAGTAGTCCAGCTGGGTGCTGAGGGCGTCCTCGCCGGTCCAGCCGTCCTCGCCCACCCGGTAGGCGGCCTGGCCGATGTACAGGTCCACGCCGGTGCCCTCGACCTCCCGGGCCCACCAGTCGGCCAGGACCTCGTAGTCGGCGGTCTCGAAGCCCCGCTCCCAGTACAGCTGCGGCGCGACGTAGTCGACCGTGCCCTCCTGGATCCAGGTGCGGGTGTCGGCGTGCTGGGCGTCGTAGGACTGAAGGCCCGAGCTGGCCGAGCCGCTGGGGTCGGTGGAGTCGTTGCGCCAGATACCGAACGGGGAGATTCCGAAGCTCACCCAGGGCTTGGCGGCCTCGATGCCCTCGTGGACCCCGGCGATGAGCTGGTTGACGTTGTCGCGGCGCCAGTCCTCACGGTCCTCGAAGCCGTCGCCGTGCTCCTCCCAGGAGGCGTCGTCGTCGAACTCCTCGCCCTCCTTGGGATAGGGGTAGAAGAAGTCGTCGAAGTGCACGCCGTCGACGTCGTAGCGCTCCACGACGTCGAGGATCACGCGGGTCACCCACTCGCGGACCTCGGGGTTGCCGGGGTCGAGGTAGGCCTCGACCCCGTAGTCGACGAGCCACTCGGGGTTCTCCCTCGCCGGGTGGTCCCCGGCCAGGTTCTCGACGTCGGGGTCCTGGAAGCCCACCCGGTAGGGGTTGAACCAGGCGTGCAGCTCCAGGCCGCGCTCGTGCGCCCCGGCCACCGCGTACTCCAGCGGGTCGTAGCCGGGGTCGCCGCCCTGCTCGCCGGTGAGGTAGCGCGCCCACGGCTCCAGGTCCGACTCGTAGACGGCGTCGGCGGTGGGCCGCACGTGCAGGAAGACCGCGTTGAGCCCCAGGGCGGAGGCGTCGTCGAGGTAGGCGTCGAGTTCGGCCTTCTGCTCCTCGGCGGACAGGCCCGGTTCGGAGGGCCAGTCGATGTTGCGGACCGTGGTCAGCCAGGCCCCGCGCATCTGCCGCCGCTCCCCGCCGTCCCCGCACCGGAGGACGGCGGCCGCCCCGGAGGCGCCGTCGGACGGCGGCTCCTCGTCGGCGCCCCGGCCGGTGCACCCCGCCAGCAGGACGGTGGCCGCGGCGGCCGTCGCGGCCCACCGCAGCGCGGCGCGCGTCGGGGTCACGGCACGGGCCACTGAATCCATGGAACAGGTCTCCTCTGAGGGGATGGGTCGCGCACCGCCGTCACCGTGACGTCGCACCGCGAACCAGAGTAGGCCAGACAGTCAATTTTCGGACACGATTGCGCCCATCTGTGGACAACCTCGCATCCCCGGTACAGGAGGGACGTTCCGGCAGGTCGACGGAGCGCCCGCGCGGACGGCGACGGAGCGTGATCCCCGCCGGAGGGCGGCGGGGGCCGGGTCACCGCGGCGGCCCCGGCCCGGGAGGGAGCACGTGCGCACCCCGGCCACCACGGCCGATACCGGACACACCGCCCCAGACGAGGTTCTAGACTCGGGGACCGTGAACGCCCTCCTGAGCCCGCCCCGCCTGTCCGTCCGCACCGTCGCCCTGCGCGACGACACCGCCAGCCTGGTGCACCGCCTGCCCGCGGACTCCCCCCTGGCCTGGCTGACCGGCGACGAGGGCGTCGTGGGCTGGGGACAGGCCGCGCGGCTGGACCTGGACGGTGAACCCGAGTCGGCCGAGCCCACCGACACCACCCGCTTCACCGAGGCGGCCCGCTGGGTCGGCGCCCTCACCGAGCGCGCCGAGGTCCACGACGAGGTGGGGGTGCCCGGCACCGGCCCGGTCGCGTTCGGCACGTTCGCCTTCTCCCCCTCCTCCGCGGGATCGGCCCTGGTGGTGCCGCGCGTGCTGGTCGGGCGGCGCGGCGGCCGCTCCTGGCTGACCACCGTCACCGAAGCGCCCGGGGCGCACCCGGCCGAGCCGCTCGGCCCGACGCCGGAGCCGCGGCCCGTCGGCCCGCTCTCCTGGAGCGCGGGGTCGCTGACCGGCGAGCAGTGGATGGGCGCCGTGGTCGGCACCGTCGAGCGCATCCGCGCGGGAGAGCTCGACAAGGCCGTGCTGGCGCGCGACGCCCTGGCCGAGGCCGACGCCCCCATCGACGTGCGCACCCTGCTGGAGCGGCTGCGGCTGCGGTTCCCCGGTTGTTTCACCTTCTCGGTGGACGGCATGGTCGGAGCCACCCCCGAGCTGCTGCTGCGCCGCGAGGGCGACCAGCTCTCCTCGCTGGTGCTGGCCGGTACCCGCCCCCGGGGCGAGGACCCCGACGCGGACCGGCTCCTGGCCGAGGAACTGCTGACCTCGGCCAAGGACGTGGACGAGCACCGCATGGCCGTGGAGTCCCTGCGCACCGCGCTGGAACCGCTCACCGAGGAACTGGACGTGCCCGCCCGGCCCCGCCTGCTCGCCCTCGCCAACGTGCAGCACCTGGCCACGCCGGTGCGCGCCCGCCTGTCCCCCGGGGTCTCGGCGCTGGAGGCGGTCGCGGCCCTGCACCCCACGGCGGCCGTGGGCGGCACCCCCACCGCGGCGGCCATGCGGCTGATCGCGAAGTCCGAGGGCATGGACCGGGGCGGCTACGCCGGTCCGGTCGGGTGGCTGGACGGCGCGGGCAACTCCGAGTGGGGCATCGCCCTGCGCTGCGCCCGCGTGGAGGGCGCGCGCGCCCGGCTCTTCGCCGGAGGGGGCATCGTCGCCCAGTCCGAACCGGAGTCGGAGCTGGCCGAGACCGAGTCCAAGTTCCGGGTGATGCGCGAGGCCCTCACCGACCCCGTCTGAGCCGGGGCGGGACCGCGCTCCGGGCCGGGCTCAGCGGTACGCACGCGTGCGGCGCTGCGCGGGGGTGACACCGCGCACAGAGGCCGTTGCCCACGCGGATTTCACGGCCGCGAAACACGGCGCCGCTAGCGTGGCGCCCATGCGTGTCCACGAGGTTTCCTGGGACGATTCCGACGCCGTCGCCCTGCGGGCCGGCCAGCGGGCGGAGATCGCCGAACGGTACGGCACCACCGACTCCGAGCCGGGGGTGGCCCCCTCCGCCGGGGACATCGCGGTGTTCGTGGTGGCCCGCGACGCCTCGGGCGCGGCCGTGGGCTGCGGCGGCCTGCGCGAGCTCGGCGACGCGGCGGGCGAGGTCAAGCGGATGTACGTCCGGCCCGACCGGCGCGGCTCGGGCGCGGCGGCACTGGTCCTGGCGGCCCTGGAGGAGTGGGCCCGCGAGCGGGGCTGGAAGTGCCTGCGCCTGGAGACGGGCGACCGCCAGCCCGACGCGGTGCGGTTCTACACCCGTTCGGGGTACACGCCCATCCCCGGTTTCGGCGCCTACGCCGACGAGCCCTCCTCGCTCTGCTTCGAGAAGGTGCTCTGAGGGCTACGCGCCCCGGGCGGGGGCCCGGAGACGAGGAACCGGCCCCGGCAGCCCCCACGATGGAAGCCGGGGCCGGTGGTCGTCGTCCCTACCGGTGGGAGGGAAGCCCGGCTACCTGCCGACCTCGCGGCCCGCGGTGTGCCAGATGCACACCACGGAGGGGCGCGGGAAGTCGCCGTCGGGCCAGGTGCTGGTGGGCGCCTCGAAGGTGCCGCCGTCACCCGGGTGCTGGGGGCCCAGGAACACCGTCTTGCTGTCCTCGGTGACGAAGGGGCCGCAGGCCTCCGCGCCGACCGGGACGGTGGCGAAGGTCTTCAGCTCACCGCGGAAGCGGCCCTCGACCGGCATGACGTGCAGGCCGTCGTTGATCCCCAGGGCGCCGGGCTGGCCGTCCGTGGAGATCCACAGGTTGCCGTCCTTGTCGAAGGTCAGGTTGTCCGGCGCGGAGATCGGCATGACCTTGGACTTGTCGAAGCCCGCGTAGTAGGTGTCGTCGTCCTCGGGGTCACCGCACACCAGCGGCACGTTCCAGGCGAAGGTGGTGGCGGCGGCGTCGTTGCCGGACTCCACGATCTCCAGGACGTGGCCGTGCCGGTTGGGGCCGCGCGGGTTGGGCTCGTCGGCCTGGCCGGGCTCGCGGGCGGAGTTGTTGGTCAGCGCGCAGTAGACCTTGCCGGTGACCGGGCTGGGCTCGAAGTCCTCGGGGCGGTCCATCTTGGTGGGGCCCATGACGTCGGCGGCCAGACGGGTGTGGACGAGCACCTCGGCGACGCTGAAACCGGGGACGAAGCTCTCGGTGTCGGTGCACAGGGCGATCCACTCGCCGGAACCGTCGAACTCGCCGTCCGCGGGCAGCGCGCCGGAGCCGTCGAACTCCTCGGCGGGGCTGTTGCCGGAGAGGCGGGCCACGTACAGCGTGCCGGTGTCCAGCAGGGAGAGGTTGTGGCGCCGGGAGCCCTCGACGTACTTCTTGGCGCTGACGAACTTGTACATGTAGTCGAAGCGCTCGTCGTCGCCCATGTAGGCCACGACCCGGCCGTCGTCGGCCAGGCGGGTGGTGGCGCCCTCGTGCTTGAAGCGGCCGAGCATGGTGCGCTTGAGCGGCTCGGACCCGGGGTCGAGCGGGTCGACCTCGACGATGTAGCCGAAGCGGTTGATCTCGTTGGGGTGCTTGGAGAGGTCGAAGCGCTCCTCGAAGCGCTCCCAGCGGCGTCCCGTGGCGCCGGTGCCGACGCCGTAGCGCCTGGTCTCGGCGGACCCGGAGCCGTTGGCGAAGTACTGGTTGAAGTTCTCCTCGGCGGTGAGGAAGGTGCCCCACGGGGTCATGCCGCCCGCGCAGTTGTTGAGCATGCCCCTGACCAGGGTGCCGGTGGGGTCCTCCGCCGTCTTGAGCAGGGCGTGCCCGGCGGCGGGGCCGGTGATGCGCATGGGGGTGTCGGCGGTGATGCGGCGGTTGAAGGAGCGCTCGCCCGTGGAGAGCACCCACTTGCCGGTGCGGCCCTCGCGCTGGAGCTCGACGATGGAACCGCCGTGGGCGGCCATGGCGATGCGGACCTGCTCCTCGGTGGCCGCGTCGCCTCCGGCGTACCCCGGGAACATGAGTTCCTCGTTGGTGTACTCGTGGTTGACCCACATCAGGGCGTGGTCGTCGTCGAGCTGGTGGAAGCCGACGTAGTCGCAGTTGTAGCCGAACTGCTGGGCCTGGGCCTCGGCGGTCTGGTCGTACACGTCGAACTCGGGCGCGCCGGGCAGGACCGGCTCGCCCCAGCGGATGATGACGTGCTGGTCGTAGCCCCGGGGGATGGTGACCTTGTCGTCGTTGTTGGGCTGGACGCTGGTGAAGGTGGGCCGCGGCGAGGGGTGGGGGCGGTCGGGGCCGCGGCGGTCGGCCGAGGCCGGGCTGAGCGCGGCGAGTCCGAGCGCGCCCGCTCCGGCGCTCACGGCGCCGGCCTGGATGACGGAGCGGCGGGAGAGCGCCTTGGCGAAGATGTCCCCGAAGTAGGGGTTGTCGCTGGTGTTGGGAGCCGGGTGGAAACAGGCGTCGCCGCAGCGCAGTCTGCATGTCGCACGGGAACGACCGCCACCGACCTGGCCGATCAACGGCAGCTGGCGGCGGCGGGGCGCGGATTCGGGCACACCTTCTCCTTGGGGATCGTGCTGCTCCCACGCGCTCCGTCGGTGCGGGGTCTGACCGGGGCGCGCGGATTGTCTCCTGGTCCGGCGGGGTGCTCCCCCGGACGCTCTCGACCTTGGCCGAAATTCCAAACGCGCAGGTGAAACCAAGATGAACGCGCCTACAACTCCGGCGCATGCCCTGGTAGGTCACGCTGGGCGTCCATAGGGCCACACATCGTCGGGTTCCGGTCGTGATCATGGCGCACCGCACCCGCCGGGTCCACGTGACACGCCCGTAACCGTCCCCGGAGTTGTCGGCCCTCCCGTGATTCGGCGCCGGGCACAGCGGTGCGGCGCGGGGCCGGGGCGGGGCGGAGGCGGGAAAACGGTTGCCGGTCGAAGGGGTTTTAGGGCATGCCGACGCCGGGGCGGGCGAGGGGTCGAAAAGGGGAGCGGGTGCGACGCCCGGCGCCCCGGTGGAGGGTCCGGCCCGCGCGGTGGCCCCCGCCCGCTTCGCTCAGGGGCGCGCGCTCAGAGCGCCTCGTCCACGGCGGCGTCCACCGCGGCCTGGACCCGGCGGCGCAGCGCGGCGCTGCCCGCGCGGTGCGTGCACACCTCGATCAGGCGCGGCCCCTCGCCCAGCAGCGCCTTGGGCAGGTCGGTCGCCCACTCCAGGCGGGTGTAGGGCACGTCGGACACCGCGGCCACCCGTTCCATCGACGCCCCGTGCGGGGTGCCGAACACCCGCTCGAAGTCGGGGTGCCCGGCCTGCTCCAGGCCGGAGAAGATCCCGCCGCCGTCGTTGTTGACCACCACGATCGCCAGGTCCGGGCGCGGCTCCCCCGGACCGATCAGCAGCCCGTTCTGGTCGTGCAGCATCGCCAGGTCGCCCAGCAGCGCGTAGGCGTGTCCCCCGCCCCCGGCCTGGTGGGCCAGCGCCGCGCCGATCGCCGTGGAGACCGACCCGTCGATCCCGCTGACGCCCCGGTTGCCCACCAGGCGCACGCCGCAGCGCGCCCGCATGGTGGCGTCCAGGTCGCGGATGGGCATGCTCGAACCGGCGAACAGCAGCGAACCGGCGGACATGTGCGCGACCAGGTCGCGGGCCAGCCGGGGCTCGCTGAGCACCTCCTCCTCGTCCAGCACCGCGTCCAGGGCGGCGCGGGCCACCGCCTCCGCCTCCGACCAGGTCCGCGACCACTCGGTGCTCCGCGGGGAGCCGGGGTCCAGACCGGCGGGCGGCGCGACCGCGGCCACCACGTCGGTGGCGGTGCGCACCGGGTCGGAGAAGGCGTTGAGGGAGCTCGCCGACGGGTCG
The DNA here is from genome assembly GCF_004217075.1 of Nocardiopsis sp. CNZ308. Classification (NCBI taxonomy): domain Bacteria; kingdom Bacillati; phylum Actinomycetota; class Actinomycetes; order Streptosporangiales; family Nocardiopsidaceae; genus Nocardiopsis; species Nocardiopsis sp. CNZ308. Next base: position 6,442,596 of record NZ_SHKJ01000001.1, read on the forward strand.
CCCAGCGCTCCCGCGCTGACCACCACGTGCCGTTCGGCCCGGCGCAGGTAGGCCAGGATCTGCCGGGACAGGTTGGGGCGTCCCACGCTCACCACCAGCTCCGGCGCCGGCCGCGCGACCACGCGCGGCGAGGCCAGCAAGTGCCGGTAGGTGGACAGCGCGCCCGCCCGGCGGGCGTTGGAGGTCGGTTCGGCCAGCAGCGGCCACCCGGTCGCCTCGGCCAGCGCCAGGAACGGCACCGGGTCGTAGTCCCCGTCGCCGCACACGATCACACCGCGCTCGACGTCGGGCAGGGCGAACGGCGCGGGTTCGGTCAGCGGCCCCGGGCGGCCGATCCACGCCCGGCCGCCGTCGCGCCCCTCCAGGGGCTCGGGCCACGCGCCCGTGTCGGCGTCGGGGGTCAGCGGGTCGCGGAAGGCCACGTTGAGGTGGACCGGGCCGGGGCGTCCGCCCAGCGCCGAGCCCCACGCGCGGCAGGCGAGCGAGCGCCAGTAGGCGACCATGCCGGGCACCGGGTCGGGGGTGCCGACCTCGGCGAACAGGCGGACCGCGCCGCCGTACAGGCCGATCTGGTCCACCGTCTGGTTGGCGCCGGTCCCGCGCAGCTCCGGGGGCCGGTCGGCGGTGAGCACCAGCAGCGGCACCCCGCTCTCGTCCGCCTCCATCACCGCCGGGTGGAAGTTGGCCGCGGCCGTGCCGGAGGTGCACACCACCGCGACCGGGCGGCGCGAGACGCGGGCCAGGCCGAGGGCGAGGAAGGAGGCCGAGCGCTCGTCGATGCGCACGTGCACCCGGATTCCGGGGTGGGCGACCAGGGCCAGGGCGAGCGGCGTCGAGCGCGACCCCGGCGCGACGACGGCCTCGGCCAGGCCGCAGCGGGCCAGCTCGTCGACCAGGACACGCGCCAGGGCGGTGGACGGATTCATCAACTCTCTCGATCGTCTCAAGGTGTACCCAGTATCACCATGTGGACCCGGCCCCTACAGTCAACCCCCACTCGGGGCCCGCGGAGGACGAACACGACTGTTACCCCCCACACACGCCAACCGGACATTCGGCCCCCCGTCACCGGGCGCCCCAGGCGTAACATCAACGCCGGTCACGGCGCGGTCATCCGGCGCCGGGGACCTCGTCGGCGGCCGACCGCGCGGCCTCGGCGCGGGCCCGCCAGGCGGCGGGGTCGACCTCCACCGCGCGCAGGCTCGCCTCGTCCACCGCCACCGGGCGCACGGGCAGGAACCCGTTCTCGGGCAGCAGGGGGTCGGCGGTGACGTCGGCGGTCAGCATCTGCATGGTGGCCAGGCCGCACGCGTGGGGCAGTTCCGGCAGCGCGGCGGCCAGGGCCACCCCCGCCGCCAGGCCCACCGAGGTCTCCACGGCGCTGGAGACCACCACCGGCAGTCCGCACGCCTCGGCCACGCGCAGCGCGGCGCGCACCCCGCCCAGCGGCTGCACCTTGAGGACCACGATGTCGGCGGCGCCGGCGGCGCGCACCCGCAGCGGGTCCTCGGCCCTGCGGACGGACTCGTCGGCGGCCACGGGGACCGACACCCGGCGGCGCACGGCGGCCAGCTCGTCCAGGGTGGCGCACGGCTGCTCGACGTACTCCAGGCCGAAGCGGTCCAGTTCGCGCACCATCCGCACGGCGGTGTCGACGTCCCAGGCGCCGTTGGCGTCCACCCGCACCAGCCCCGAGGGGCCCAGGGCGTCGCGGACCGCCTCGACGCGGGCCAGGTCCTCGGCGGGGTCCTGGCCGCGTTCGGCCACCTTGACCTTGGCGGTGGCGCAGCCGCCCGCGGCGACGATCGCGTGGGCCCGCTCGGGGTCCACGGCGGGCACGGTCACGTTGACCGGCACGCGGTCGCGGACGGGCGCGGGCCAGCCGTGGTGGGCGGCCTCCTCACAGGCGGCCCACCAGCGGGCGCACTCGCGCGGGCCGTACTCGGCGAAGGGGGAGAACTCCCCCCATCCGGCGGGCCCGCGCACGAGCATGCCCTCGCGGACGGTGATGCCGCGGAAGCGGTTGCGCAGGCCGATCGAGAAGGCGCGTCCCCCGGCGGGCGTACCCGCCGGGTCGGGTTCGGCAGCGGTCACGGACGACGCGGGAACTTGTCGAACTCCGGGCGGCGCTTCTCCTTGAAGGCGTCGCGGCCCTCCTGGGCCTCCTCGCTCATGTAGTAGAGCATCGTGGCGTCACCGGCGAACTGCTGCATCCCGGCCGCGCCGTCGCTGACGGCGTTGATGGCGCCCTTGAGCATGCGCAGCGCCAGCGGGGACTTCTCCAGCATCTCCCGGGCCCAGGCCACGGTCTCCTTCTCCAGGTCCTCCAGCGGCACGACCGTGTTGATCATGCCCATGTCCAGGGCCTCCTGCGCGCTGTACTGGCGGCACAGGTACCAGATCTCGCGGGCCTTCTTCAGGCCGACGGTCTCGGCGAGCAGCCAGGAGCCGTAGCCGCCGTCGAAGGAGCCGACCTTGGGGCCGGTCTGGCCGAACTTGGCGTTGTCCGCGGCGATGGTCAGGTCGCAGCAGACCTGGAGCACGTTGCCGCCGCCGATGGACCAGCCGGCGACCATGGCGATGACGGGCTTGGGCAGGCGGCGGATCTGCACCTGGAGGTCGAGCACGTTGAGGCGGCCGATGCCCTGGCGGGCCACGGCGTCGTCGCCCATGTAGCCGTCCTCGCCGCGGATCTTCTGGTCGCCGCCGGAGCAGAACGCCTGGTCACCGGCGCCGGTGAAGATGATCACGCCGACCGAGGAGTCGTCGCGGGCGAGGTTGAAGGCGTCCTGGAGCTCGAACAGCGTCTGGGGCCGGAAGGCGTTGTGCCGCTCGGGGCGGTTGATCGTGATCTTGGCGATGCCCTCCGCGGTCTCGTAGATGATGTCGGAATACTCGCCCGACCGCTGCCAGTCGATCACGCTGCTCACGGCTACTGCTTCTCCTCAACGGGGACACTGTGGACGGCGCGGACGTGTCACCACGTCCACGCGACAACCCTACGCATTGTGCCAGGCGGGCGGGGACGGGCGGGCAGGGCGGTACTCCTTGCGCCCGGGTCCGCCGCCCGGCGCCGGACCCGACCCCCGGGGCGGGCGCGCCGGACACGGGCGTACCCTTGCCGTCGTGGCACGCGAGAGACAGGTCGAGGCAGGCGCAACACACCCCCGTGACCTGGAGGGGCGCCCCCTCCAGGCGGTGCGCGGACTGGCGCCGGAGCGCCTGGGCGACCTGTTGGCCCGGGCCCTGGACGGGCACGGCCCCGCCCTGCTGCCGATCCCCGACGGGACCCCCGACGCGCGCGTGGACGAACTCCTGGCCGCCATGCGCCCGGCCTCCCTGCGCACCCCGGACGGGGTCGCCGCGCTGGACGGCGCCCGCCCGGCGCTCGGGGACACCGCACTGGTCATCACCACCTCGGGCTCCACCGGCGCGCCCAAGGGCGTGGAGCTGTCCGCCGCCGCGCTGCGCTCCTCCGCGCGGGCCTCGGTGGCGCGGATCGGCGCCGCCCCCGGCGACGCGTGGCTGTGCGTGCTGCCCGCCGGGCACATCTCCGGCATCCAGGTGATCATGCGCGCCCTGGCCACGGGCGGCCGGGTCGAGCACGCGGCCTTCTCGGTGCGGACGGTGGTCGGGCTCGCGCGCGGATCGCGACCGCACGTGTCCCTGGTGCCCACCCAGCTGCGGCGCCTGCTGGCCGCCGGGACCGACCTGTCGGTGTTCGGGACCGTCCTGCTCGGCGGCGCCGCCGCCGACCCCGCCCTGCTGCGGGAGGCCCGCGGGGCCGGGGGGCGGGTGGTCACCACGTACGGCATGAGCGAGACCTGCGGCGGGTGCGTCTACGACGGCGTTCCGCTGGACGGGGTGCGGGTGCGCGTGGAGTCCCCCTCGGCCGACGGAGCCGGGCGGATCCTGCTGTCGGGGCCGGTGCTGCTGGGCGGCTACCGCCTGGCGCCCGGGGTCCGCGCCGATCCGGGCGCCCTGGTCACCGACGCCGACGGGACGCGGTGGCTGCGCACCAACGACCTGGGCCGCCTGGACGGGGACGGGCGGCTGAGCGTGCTCGGACGCGTGGACGAGGTGGTCAACACCGGCGGCCACAAGGTGGTGCCGGGGCAGGTCAACGCCCGGCTGCTGGAGCACCCCGCGGTGGCCGACTCGGTGGTGGTGGGCCGCCCCGACCCCGAGTGGGGCGAGCGGGTGAGCGCCGTCGTGGTGCCCGCCGACCCCGACGCGCCGCCCTCCCTGGAGCAGCTGCGCTCGTGGGTGCGCGAGCGCCTGCCCGCCTACGCCGCGCCCCGCGAGCTGGAGGTGCGCGCCTCCCTGCCGGTGCTGGCCTCGGGCAAGCCCGACCTGGTGGCCCTGCGCGGCCCGCGCGCCTGAGCGGCGGGAGCGTCCCCGGGCGCGTGTACCGGCACGCCCTCCACCCGTGGGACCCTGGGGCCCGTCGGGTACCGCGCCCCACCACGTCGGTGCCCGTCGAACAGCAGTGACGGCCCGGGGTCGGGCGGTCCGGCCGCTCCGCGCGGAGCGGCCGGTCACGGACGTGTCGGACAAAAGGCGGGGAACTTCCCCGGGCCCTTCGACGTCTACCTGAGTAATCCGGCCCCTCGGCCCCTCTCCCAAGGAGGTCCGCAGTTGGTGACAGCCCTCGGCCCACACGTTCGTGCCCCTGCGCTCTCCCCCCAACCGGCCCCCCTTCCCCGCCCGCAGCGGTTCCGGGCACGCTCCTTTACCCGCTCCCTACAGCGTTTGGCCACTCCCGCCGCAGTGATCTACGCCACTTCGGCTGATATCCAATCGAGACAGGGAACATTTGACTCCCCAACACGTTGGACATATTGGCGCGTCCAGCCGGCGGGAACCGTCCGCCGCGTGCCACACGTCTTGGAAGGGAGGGAGGTGCCCCGATGACGAGCACTGCCCCAGCCGCTCCGGCACCCACCGCCGGAGCCCCCGCTGACACCGCTCGCAGCGACGACGCGTCCGCCGACGCGGTCCTGACCGACCTGCTCGACCGCGGACGCGCCCAGGGTTACCTGTCCCTCTCCGAACTGCGTGCCGCTTTCACCGCGGCCGCCGTCTCCACCGGCGACGGCCGTTCCATCCTGCGTGAACTCACCGAGAACGGGGTCAGGCTCGCCAACGGGGGCGACGACTCCGCACCGGTGGCCGATCCCGACGCCGAGGACGACGTGCTGGAAGACACTCTCATCGCCACGGTGCCCGACACCGACGAGGCACCCAGGGCCGAAGGCAAGACCGCGCCGCGCAAGGGCCCCTCCCCCCGGAGGAAGACCCGCTCCACACGGCGCGTCAAGAAGGCCGAGCCCGCCCAGACCACCACCGACGCGGAGACCGGCGAAGCCGACCTCGACGACCAGTCCCCCGCCATGGGCGACTCGGTCCACACCTACCTCAAGGCCATCGGCCGCCGCCAGCTCCTCACCGCGGAGCAGGAGGTCGACCTGGCCAAGCGGGTCGAGGCCGGGCTCTACGCCGAGTACCGGCTCGGCCTGCACGGCGAGGTGGACGACTCCGCTCCGCTGGCCGAGGTCGAGGTCGAGGAGCTGGAGTGGGTGGCCGAGGACGGCCGCAAGGCCAAGTCCCACATGCTGGAGGCCAACCTGCGCCTGGTGGTGTCGGTGGCCAAGAAGTACAGCGACCGGGGGATGTCGCTGCTCGACGTGGTCCAGGAGGGCAACCTCGGCCTGATCCGCGCCGTGGAGAAGTTCGACTACACCAAGGGCTTCAAGTTCTCCACCTACGCCATGTGGTGGATCCGCCAGGCCATCCAGCGCGGTTTCGCCGACTCCGCGCGCACCATCCGCCTGCCCGTGCACGTCCTGGAGCTGCTGAGCAAGGTCAGCCGCCTGGAGCGCGACATGCACCAGGCGCTGGGCCGCGAGCCCACGCCGGAGGAGCTGGGTCTGGAGCTGGACAAGACCCCGGCCCAGATCGAGGAGCTGCTGCGGGTCACCCGCCAGCCCATCAGCCTGGACTCCACCATCGGCGAGGACGGCGAGACCCGCATCGGCGACCTGATCGAGGACGTGGACGCCTCGGAGGCCTCCGAGGTGGTGGACCGCCAGCTCATGGCCGACCAGCTGCGCAACGCGCTGTCGGACCTGGAGCCGCGCGAGGCCACCATCATGTCCCTGCGCTTCGGCCTCATGGACGGCCGTCCGCGCACCCTGGACGAGATCGGCAAGCACCTGGGGCTGACCCGCGAGCGCATCCGCCAGCTGGAGAAGCAGTCGCTGTCCAAGCTGCGCCACCCCAGCCGCGCCCAGCAGCTGCTGGACTTCGCCAGCTAGTTCCGGGGCCGGACCGAAAGTCGACACGGGGCCGCTCCCCAAACGGGGGGCGGCCCCGAGCCGTGTCCGAAACCCTCAGGGCGAACCCTGGTTCGTCCCCGGTATCGCGCTCGTCCCGGACCGCCGCGGACGCCCCGGTGCGACGATGGTGCCCATGACCGACCACCCCCAGCGCCACAGCGACGAGATCGCCGCCGCACTGCGCGCCAGCCGTGAACTCGGCCCCGAGTACGACGAGGCCGTGGCGGCCTCCCTGGTCGAACGCATCGACGGCACCGTCGAGGCGCGCGTGCGCCACCACATGGCCGCCCAGGCGCGCACGGAGACGGCCAAGGCGGGCCTGCCCTCCAACACCGTGCGCTTCGTGCTCTCCCTGGTGTGCCTGGGCGTGAGCATCCCGGTCTCCGCGATCACCGCGGCCGTGGGCAGCCCGGCGGCGCTGCCGCTGGTCTGGCTCGGGCTGATCCTGTTCTACGTCGTCTCGGTCGTGGGCCTGCGCCGCTGACCGGTCGCCGGACGTGACCTGGAACATATCGATTCCGCCACGGATCATCCCCGCCGCTTAACTGCCCGTATGCACCCTGTGTCCGAACCCCTACAGTCGTGCCCACCACGGACCAGACCGGTCCCACCAGGGGGAAGGACACGATGGCAGCCATCGAACAACGCAGGACGACGTGGAAACAGATCGGTCCGGGCATCGTCGTCGCGGCCACCGGCGTGGGCGCGGGCGACATGGTCGCCACACTCATCGCTGGCAACCAGTTCGGCTACGCCCTGCTGTGGGCCACCATCGTCGGCTGCCTGGTCAAGATCTCCCTGGCCGAGGCCACCGGACGCTGGCACCTGGCCACGGGGACCACCATCTTCGCCGGCTGGAGCAGCCTGGGCAAGTGGACCACCGTCTACTTCGCGCCCTACATCGTGCTCTGGGGCTTCGTCTACGGCGCCAGCGCCATGTCGGCCACGGCCCTGCCCCTGGCCGCGCTGATGCCGGGCGTGCCGCTGGAGGTGTGGGCCGTCCTGGCCGGGGTCTCCGGCCTGGTGATCGTCTGGTTCAACCGCTACGCGGTGTTCGAGAAGATCATGACGGTGCTCGTGGGCGTCATGTTCGTGACCGTGGTCGGCCTGGCCATCTACGTCGTCCCCGACATCGGCCAGACCCTGCGGGGCCTGGTCCCGATGCTCCCCGAGGGCTCGGTGTTCTACACCATGGGCCTGGTCGGCGGCGTCGGCGGCACCATCACCATGGCGGCCTACGGCTACTGGGTCAACTCCAAGGGCTGGCGGGACTCCTCCTGGATGCGGATGATGCGGCTGGACAACCGCGTCGCCTACATCACCACCGGCGTCTTCGTCGTGGCGATGCTCATCGTGGGCGCCGAGCTGCTCTACGCGAGCGGCATCACGCTCCAGGAGAGCGACCAGGGCCTGATCCAGCTGGGCGACGTCCTGCGCGAGCGCTTCGGCGGGTTCGTGGCGACGGCCTTCCTCATCGGCTTCTTCGCCGCCGCCTACTCCTCCATCATCGGCGTGTGGAACGGCGTGAGCCTGCTGTTCGCCGACTTCGTCAACCACCTGCGGGGCAAAACCAACACCGACCCGGGGGAGAACCAGAAGAGCTGGGCCTTCCGCGGCTACATGCTCTGGCTGACCTTCCCGCCGATGCTGCTCCTGCTGATCGGCAAGCCCTTCCAGCTGGTCATCGCCTACGGGGTGCTGGGCGCCTTCTTCATGCCGTTCCTGGCCTTCACCCTGATGTGGCTGCTCAACTCCTCGCGCACCCCCCGCGAGTGGCGCAACGGCTGGCTCAGCAACGCGGGCCTGGCCCTGGCCGGATCGCTGTTCGTGGTGCTGTGCGTCTACGAGCTCTACGGGATCGTCACCGGGGCCTGAAGCCTCGGGGAGGCGCGGCGGGCGCGCGGGGCGGTGTCAGCCCCGCAGCGCCGCGCGCAGGATCTCCACCGCCTCGTCGTGGTCCAGCCCCACCCGGGAGATGACCTCGGCGTAGGCCCGGGCGGCGGCCAGTGCCTCGGCGCGCTGGTCGTCGCCGCCCGCCGCGACGAACGTCCCCGAACGGCCGCGGGTCTCGACCACACCGGCCTGCTCCAGCTCGCGGTAGGCGCGGGCCACGGTGTTCACCGCCACCGACAGCTGACCCGCCAGCGCGCGCACCGTGGGCAGCCGGTAGCCCACCGGGAGTTCACCGTTGGCGACCGCGATGGCCACGATCGACCTGATCTGCTCGTAGGGCGGGACCCTCGACGTCGGATCGACACGGATGAAATCCGCCATGTGCCACTGCGCTCCCCACCGTCGCCTGCCGCGGTGTCCGGCCGCGGACCGGACCGGACCGGACACCAAGTTACCGTGCGTGCACCGGCCCCAGGTTGGGGGTCGGGACCGCCGGTGTCAGACCGCTTGGCGCGGCACCCGCTGGATCCCGTGCAGGCGGTGGGTCTCCCGGGCGGTGAGCAGCCGCTCGGCGACCCGGGTGGCCTCGCGCACCTGCGGACGGGCCAGCCGCTTGCGCCGGTAGATCCGGTCCTCGTACCCCTTGGCCCCCACCAGGGTGCGCTCGCGGGCGTAGGCGGCGCGCATCGCCTCGGTCAGCGCCGTGTCCAGGTCCACGCCCCGCTGGTTCAGCTCCTCCACGGGCGCGTTGTGGGTGCGGGCCCGCTCCAGCGCCTCCTGCGCCTCGGCCACCGCACGCAGGAGTTCGGGCAGGCGCTCCGCGCGCTCCTGGTCGGAGGCCAGGCTCTCCCGCGCCTGAGCCGTGCTCTGCTTGGCAAGTCCCATGTGTGTGCTCCAGACCACGCGTAACGTCGGACGGGGCCACTCTAGAGGTGACCCATATCATCTGGCGAGCCGGGCCGCGCGTCGTGGTGGCCGCGCCGCCCGCGATCTGCCACCTTTACGGCGCACACCCCCGAAAGGACCATCGTGAGCAGGAACTACGCCGGACTCAGCCGTGAGCGCATCATCTTGGAGGCGCTCCACATCATCGCTGGCCGCGGGCTCGGCGGCCTGTCCATGCGCCGCCTGGGCGACGCGCTGGAGGTGGAGGCCATGGCCATCTACCACCACTTCCCCCTGGGCAAGGAACAGCTGTTCAACGCCATCGCCGCCTACGTCACCTCCCCCGCGGCCACCGGCACCGTCCCCCTCGACGACGAGGCGGAATCGGAAGGGGCGGAGGGGGCGGAGGAGCCCGAGGAGGACACCCGGCCCTGGGACGTGCGCCTCACCGAGTGGGCCGAGGCCTACCGGGAGCGGCTGCTGGAGTTCTCCGGGGCGCTCTCCCTGCTGGTGCACCGCGCCCCGCGCACGCCGAGCAGCGACGCCACCCGCGCCCTGGTCCGCGACGCCCTCACCGAGGCGGGCCTGGAGGGCGAGGACCTGGAGCGCGCCGCCGACGCCCTGCACTCCCACTGCGTGGGCGCGGTCGTGCACCAGGTCCGCCACCAGGACGAGGAGGACGCACCCGACGCCGCGGAGTCCCTGGCGCGTTTCCGGTACGGGCTGCGCGCCCTGCTGCGCGGGCTCACCTCCTGAGCCGCGCCCGGGCGGGGCGGACGGCGGGGTCCTGCGCGGATCGGTCCCGAGCCGTGCCCGGGCGGGAGGGCCCCGGCGTGATCGGCCTCCGCTGACCCGCCCGCCCCGCCCCGGACCGGAGCGGGCGGAGACGGCCGATGCGCCCGGCTCCAGCGTCCCGCCCCGGGAAACAGGGACCTTCGTCGGGGAACCGAGCGCGCTCTCCCGGCGTCGTTACCAGGAGACAGCCCCCGACCCCGCCCCTCCTCCCGGCGCGGGGCGGTACAGAAAGGTCATCCATGGTTCTCAAGCGCCTGCTCGCCGGTATCGGATTCGGCGGGGCCTCGGTGGAAACCACCCTGCACTCGGCCGTGGCCACCCCGGGCGGCACCCTGCGGGGCACCGTCGTCATCGAGGGCGGCAACGTCGAGCAGCGGGTCGAGCGGCTCACCGTCGGCCTCCAGGCCCGGGTCGAGGTCGAGAGCGGCGACCACGAGGGCGTCCGCGACCTGGAGTTCCACCGCGTCCAGGTCGGCGGCGGCGTGACCCTGGCCCCCGGCCAGCGCTTCGAGGTGCCCTTCGAGCTCTTCGTGCCCTGGGAGACCCCCGTGACCGTCCACCGGGGCCGCCACCTGCACCGTATGAACGTCGGTGTGAACACGCGCCTGCACGTGGCGGGCGCGGTCGACCCCGGCGACCTGGACCCGGTGGCCGTGGAGCCGCTCCCCTCGCAGCTGGCCGTGCTGGACTCGCTGGCCTCCCTCGGGTTCTCCTTCAAGCAGGCCGACCTGGAGCAGGGCCGCATCCTGCGCACCCGCCAGCAGCTGCCCTTCTACCAGGAGATCGAGTTCTTCTCGCCCAGCCGCTACCGGGGCCTGAACGAGCTGGAGCTGTCTCTGGTCACCGACGAGCGCGGCATGGACGTGGTGCTGGAGCTGGACAAGAAGCCGGGTCTGCTCTTCTCCGAGGGCCGCGACACCTTCCACCGCTTCAGCGTCGACCACCACGAGGGCGCCGGACGCGACTGGTCGGGCCACCTGCACCAGTGGATCGACTCGCTGGCGGGCAAGCGCAGCATGTTCTGATCCCGGCGGGGCTCCGGGGGCGGGCGTCCCCGGAGCCCCGGCGCCGTCGGCCCGCGGTTCACCCGGCCCGGGCATTCACCCCGTCCGCTGGCGGGCGCGCTCCGCGCGCAGTTCGCGGGCCTGGTCGGGGTCCAGCACGGGCGCCGCGTTGAGCAGTTGGCGGGTGTAGTCGCTGGCGGGGTTCTCGTACACCGCGTCGCTGTCACCCATCTCCACCACCTCACCCGCACGCATCACCGCGACCCGGTCACTCACCTGACGCACCACCGCCAGATCATGGGCCACGAAGATGTAGGTCAACCCGAAGTCGTCCTGCAACTCCGACAACAACCGCAGCACCTGGTCCTGCGTGGACACGTCCAACGCCGACACCGGCTCGTCACAGATGATCAGCTTCGGCTTGAGGATCAGCGCCCGCGCGATCGCGATCCGCTGACGCTGACCACCCGAGAACGCGTGCGGGAACCGGTTGTAGTGCCCCGGCTCCAACCCCACCCGCTCCAACAGCTCCTGCACCTGGGCGCGGATCTTCTTGCCGTCCCTCTCCCCCTGCACCCGCAGCGCGGTCCCGATCGCGTCGCCCACCGTCACCCGCGGGTTCAGCGAGGAGTAGGGGTTCTGGAACACCATCTGCACGTCCCGGCGCAGCGGACGCAGCGCCCGCTCGGGCATGTGGGTGATGTCGCGGCCCTCGAACTCCACCCGGCCCCGCGTGGGCTCCAGCAGACGCATCACCATCCGCGACAGCGTGGACTTACCCGACCCCGACTCCCCCACGATCCCCAGCGTCTCACCGCGGTGCAGGTCGAAGGAGACCCCCTTGACCGCCCAGAAATCCGTGGCCCGACCCCACATACCGCCGCGCACCTTGAACCGCTGCGCCAGATCCTCCACCCGCACCAGGGGCTCGCCCCGCTCCTCCTTCGGTTCGGGGATGAAGGGCCGGAAGACCTCGTCCGGCCCCCGGCGCCCCGCCTCGCCCGCCGCGGCCGAGCCCGACCTGCGGCGCTTCTCCTGGTCCTGGCGCTGGTCGCGCTCGGCCCGGTCGCGCGCCCGCCTCCGTGCCCGGGAGACCTCCACGCGCGGCACCGCGTCCAGGAGCCCCCGGGTGTAGGGGTGCTCGGGCTCGGAGAGGACCTTGCGCACGTCGCCGCGCTCGACCGCGACGCCGTGGCGCATGACCACGACCTCGTCCACCGAACCCGCCACCACCGCCAGGTCGTGCGAGACCAGGATCAGCGCCATGCCCAGGTCGCGGCGCAGCTCGTCCAGCAGGTCCAGGATCTGCGCCTGCACCGTCACGTCCAGGGCGGTGGTGGGCTCGTCGGCGAGCAGCACCTTGGGCTCGCACATCAGCCCCATCGCGATCAGCACGCGCTGGCGCATACCGCCGGAGAACTCGTGCGGGTAGGAGTTGATCCGCTTGGCGGGCTCGGGGATGCCCACCCGCTCCAGCGACTCCACCGCGCGCTCGCGGGCCCGGGACCGCGACACCCCGGACCGGTGCACGCGCAGCGCCTCCACCAGCTGGTTGCCGACGGTGAACTGGGGATGCAGCGACTGCATCGGGTCCTGGAAGACCATGGCGATGTCGTTGCCGCGCATCCGCCGCAGCCCCTTGTCCGGGGCGCCGATCACGTCGGTACCCGCCACCTCGACCTCCCCGGTGATCCGCGCCCGGCTGCCCCGGTGCAGGCCCATGAGGGCCAGCGAGGTCACGCTCTTGCCCGAGCCCGACTCGCCCACGATGCCCAGCGCTCCCCCGACGGGCACGGCGAAGGACAGACCGTCCACCGCCCGGACGTCGCCGTCCATGGTCGGGAACACCACCCGCAGGTCCTCCACCCGCACGACCGGCCCCGACGCCGCGGACTCGCTCACACGACCCCTTCCTTTCCGTTCCCCGGGCACGGCGGCCCGGGCCGTGTTCGGCGCACCTGTGCGACCGGCACGGTTATCCGTGGATGCGCACGCGCGGGTCGATCAGCGGGTACAGCAGGTCCACCACCAGGTTGCAGAGCACGATGAAGAACGCGCCGAACAGCGTCACGCCCAGGATCACCGGCAGGTCGCTCTGCATGATGGCGGTGACCGCGTACCGGCCGATCCCGTTCAGGGAGAAGACCTGCTCGGTCAGGACCGCGCCGCCCAGCACGAGCCCCAGGTCCAGGCCGAAGATGGTCACGATGGGCGTCAGCGTGGGGCGCAGCGCGTGCTTGAGCACCACGCGGCGCTCGCTCAGTCCCTTGGCGCGGGCGGTGCGGATGTAGTCCTCGCCCAGGGTCTCCAGCATGCCCGCGCGCGTCTGGCGGGCGTACATGGCCGCGTGCAGGAAGGCCAGTGTCAGCCACGGCAGCAGCAGTCCCTGCGCCCACCTGGACGGGTCCTCGGTGAGGGGGACGTAGCCCGGCGTGCCGAACAGCCCCCAGGCGTGCACGAGGAAGGCCAGGGCCAGCAGCCCGGTGAAGAAGATCGGCAGCGACACCCCCGCCAGGGCGACGGCCATCGCCAGCCGGTCGAACAGACTGCCCTTCCACACCGCCGAGACCACGCCGACCAGGATGCCGCCCACCAGCCAGACCACCCCCGCGCCGAGGGCCAGTGAGGCCGTGACCGGCAGACGCGCCACGATCTCGGGGAAGACCTCCTGGTAGGTCTGGAAGGAGTAGCCCAGGCACGGCGCCGCGCACTCGATCGTGTCGTTGCCGAAGCGGTACTCCGCGCCGAGGAAGAGGCCCCGGACGAACTCCCCGAACTGCACGACGACGGGCCGGTCCAGGCCCAGCCGGTCGATGGTGGCCTGGATGGCCTCGGGGGTGGGGGCGCGGCCCACGTACATCGTCGCCAGCTGTTCGACGGTGCGCCCCGCCCACCGGGGCACCACGTAGAAGATGGCGAAGGTGACCATGGTGACCACGGCCAGGAGCAGGAGTCCGGCGCCCAGGCGGCGCAGGATGTAGGTCAGCAACGCGCGTGCTCTCTGTCGTCGGGGCCGGGGCGGGGGCGGGACGGGTCCGCGAACGGTACCCGCCCGCAAGCAGACAGTAACCCACTGTGATCATCTGGTCGCGCCCACCCGCCCAAAAGGCCTCGGCGCGGTTCTTCACCATCGCCCGGAGCGCCGAGATGTGGTCCGGGTGGGACGAGATGGCCGCTGCTCACCGAAACCACTGACAGTAATCGTGCGGCGGGCTACTCTCAGTGACAGGACCCCTCACCCCTTGTGGAGGACACCGTGGGACGACACGCCGATCCCGACAAAACCACCGATGGCGGTAGCGGAGGCAGCGCCGCAGGTGACGGCAAGGACCCCAACGAACACGGGGCCGAACCCATCCCGCCCCAGTCCGGCGACGGCAAGGACCCCAAACGGTGACCGCACTCCCCGGCGCCCGGCTGGCCCGCGCGCTCACCATCGCGGGTCAGGTCATCGACCCCCAGTGGCATCGTGCGATCCTCGCTGTGGACCGTGCACAGTTCGTCCCCGACACCGTGTGGGTCACCTCCACAGAACACCCCGGCTACTACGTACCGGTCACACGCGATGACCCCGACCACGCCCGTTGGGCGCATGAGGACTACGCGCTCGCGACCCAGGTGGACGACGGCGACCCCGCCGGGGGCCCGGACGGGGAACCCGGGTGGGGCAGGTTGCGTACCTCCAGCCTCAGCCAGCCCTCGCTCGTGGTCGCGATGCTCCAACAGCTCGACGCCGTCGATGGGCACCGGGTACTGGAGATCGGGACGGGCACCGGGTACAACACGGCGTTGCTGTGTCACGCGCTCGGGGAGAAGGCCGTGGTGTCCGCCGAGATCGACAAGGAGCTGGCCAGGGTCGCGGTCGACAACCTCGCGCGGGCCGGGTACGCGCCGATGGTGTTGGACACCGACGGGACAGGCCCCCTGGAGACGGGTGTCGGCGCGGATATGTACCACCGGGTGCTCTCCACGGTCGCGGCCCGCGGGCGGATACCCCACGCCTGGGTTCGGCAGGTGTGGCCGGGCGGGGTGATCGTGACCCCGTTCGAGGTGGGGAACGTGCCGGGGGTGCTGGTGCGCCTGGTCGTCCAGGAGGACGGCACCGCGACGGGACGAATCGTGGACGACGCGCCGTTCATGGTGTTGCGCTCGCAGCGGCCCGACCCCCGTCGGGTCCGGGAACTGGTGGACGAGGACGCCCCCGGGGTGCGGGCCGGGAGTACCGACGTGAACCCGCGTCTGGTCGCCTACCGCGACCAGGGGTGGCAGCTCGTCCTAGGTCACCTGGCACCGGACCTGAGGTACGCCGTGTACGAGGCCGCCGAGGACCGCCCCGAGTGGGCGGGTGAGGCCAGCGTGTACGTCGCCACCCCGGACGGGTCGTGGGCGCTCGGAGAATACGTTCCGGCCGGTGGCCCCTACAGCACGAAGCGGGCCGGGCCCCGGGACCTGTGGGCGGAGATCGGCGCCGCGTGGGAGGAGTGGACGCGGTGGGGGAAGCCGGGCCGGGACCAGCTCGGCGTGACCGTGGACCAGGAGGGAACTCGACTGTGGGCGGACGCCCCGGCAGGGGTCCTTCGGCCTCTGGGCACGGCCGCCGCTGCGGGGTAGCCTCACCCCGTGTCAGCACGAAACCGACCCCGCCCAATGTGTCTGGGCGGGGTCGGTTCTTCGTACTTGGCTACTAGCTGCGGATTGCCGCGAGCAGGGCCGTCCACTCAGGGGCCGGTGCCGACAGGTAGCCCAGTTCCCGGTTCTGGGTGTCACGGATGTCCGCACCCTCCGCAGACTCCCGGGCCTCAACACAGTTCTGCCCACCCGAACTGTATTTGGACTTGTGCCAGTCAGACCTCACAGATCACCCCTTCGTGACGGCGAGAACAGCAGTCCACTCCTGGGCCTGAAACTCAAGGTGCCCGGCGTGCCGGTTCTGCGTGTCCCGAACCAGCGTCTCGGCACCCTCGCAGACCTCGACACAGTTTTCCGCAGCGTTGCTGTATGAGGACTTGTGCCACTCCGTTGTCATCGGGATTCCTCAGCCTTCTTCATCAGTACTTTGACGGTCGCTTCCGGGGCCCGGGCCCTGGCCTGCAACTCACTAAACAGCATCCCATACTGGCGTACTCGGCCAGGGTCATCGGTGGTCTGACCGAGGTACAGGGACTCGGTGTAGAGCACATCCGGCGCGTCCGCACTCGACAGGAGAGAGAACGGTCCGCCTAGCCCGAGCTGGGGAAGCACCTCCCATGGATACACCTGGAGGATGATCCTGTCGGACTGCACCAGGTTCACCAAGGCGTTGAACTGGTCGGCCATCACCTTAGGATCAGCTACTCCTCGGAGCACCACGGCATCGTCGAGAACGACATGGTAACGCGGCTTTTCTCCCTTGAGGATCTCTTCACCCTGCGACTTTCGCAATTCCACACGCTCGTCAACTTCTTCCGAACTGAACCATGGAGCACTCGCGCGAATCACTGCGCGCGCATAGTCCGGGGTTTGGAAGGCAGCAGGAACGATGTTCGGATGGTATTCGCGAATGAAGTGAGCAGACTTCTGGAGTCCGTGAAACTCGTCTAGCCAGTCAACCGTTTCCGGCTGGTACAGCTCATCATACTGTCGCACCAGGACACCGCCCGCTTCGAGCACTTGGTCGGTTTTTTCAACTCGCGCCGGATTTAGGGGACAGTGTCCGTTTTCGACGTTGCCAACGTGAGACGAGCTGCAACCAAGCTTGTCAGCAAGCCACTGCTGGGTGCGTCCACGCTTTTTGCGCGCACGCATCAAAGCTGCACCAAAACGGACATCCGAGGAGGCTTTTTCCTTCACCATGCCGTCACTGTAATGGAACCCTTGAAAACCCTCAAGATCTATTATTCCAAAATCAGGAAGCTTCAGCTTTCCTGGAAGTCCTTTCCAAGAGCTTCCACAGCGGTGTTTTCTTGTGACATAGCAAGGGCCGCCCTGTCACCAAGCCAAGGGGTCAAGGGCGGCCCTGCATGAAAAGCCCCGGCGGTCGAAGTGGAGAGCGACCGCCGAGGCCAAGTGCCCCACCCCGAGTCAGCCGAGGTGAAACATGCAAAAGTCTACCGTTCCGCCCATCCCGCTTCCACGCCGACTGTGCGGAACCAGCACCAAATCAGGCATTCTGCTCGGCCCCGACCTCGGCCACGTCAGGATCGCCCGCCGCTGGGCCGCCCAAGCCACCCGCTCCCGGCCGAGCCTGGCCGAACCCGTCGGCATCGCCGTCTCCGAGTTGGTCACGAACACCCTGCGCCACTCGGCCTCCGGGCTCCCCGGCGGCACCATCCGCGTCGAGATCGAACGCACCTTGCGCCACCTCGAACTCCGCGTCACCGACAACGGCCCCCGCCCCGGCGAACAACCCACCTTCCCGGCCGTACCCACCTCAGAACCCCTGCGCCCCAGCGGCAACGGACTGCGCCTGGTCGAGGCCCTGTGCTCCTACTGGGACTGGAAGCAGCACTCCTGCGGCGCGATCACCGTCCGCGCCGTCTTCCCCTGGTAGCCCGCTTCCCGGCAGGCGAGCCCTTCCAGACTCCGCACCACCCGATCTGTCCCCCGGGCCGATGCGGACGGGCCGATGCGGAAGGCACCGGCCCCGTGGCCTCGCCCTCCCCTTCCCCGGGAGGGCGGGGCCACCCCACCAACCACAGAGCACAGAGCACAGAGCAAGAACATCGAACACGGAAAGCCCCTCATGCCCGACTACAGCTACCTCCTCGACGGCCGCCCCGACGTCCTCACACCCAGCGAAGTCGCCGCCCTCTTCAACATCCGCCCCCGCAGCCTCCACCGAGGCGAATGGGACACCGTCCTCAAACCCTTCCGCACCCCCGGCGGAGCACGCCGCTACCCCAAAGAACACATCGCCACCCTGCTCAACCAGCCCGACCCCCCGACCTCACCCTGAGCCGGTACGGCGCTGGTGGCGCTGGCACGGCGGCTGAGGCGCCCGCCCGGGCGGGCGCCTCAGCCGAGCACGGCCCGCCCCGCGCGCAGCGCGGCGCACGTCTCGGGGTAGTCGAACAGCTCCCCTTCGAGGAGTTCCAGGACGCGGGCCACCCCCACCGCAGGAACCCCCCGCACCTCCAGCACACCCCGGGTCCAGGCCAGGAAACGGGTGAAGACCGCACCGTCGCCCACGTACAGCGACGTCAGCAGGAAGTCGGTGATGTGCCCCAGGTCCTCGACCGTCCGGTCCAGGTCCGCGCCCTCCAGGCTGGCACCCCGGGCCGCGTAGAGGGCCCGCGCGTGCTCCACGCCGGTCCGCACCAGGTCGCGGCGGCGCTGCACCAGGCTCGCGTACTCCGCGGCCGGGGTCAGCGCCTCCCCCCTCGGCCGCAGGGACGACAGCGGCAGGCGCCGCTCCAGCAGATCGGCGGCGGAGCGGGCATCGGCCGCCCACAGGCTCGCGCCCAGCCGGAGCGCGAGGGAGGAGTCCGGCCCGAATCCGCGCCCCCCGGCGATGACGGGCACCCCGGTGCGCGCCGCGGCGGTGATCATGGCGTGCGCGTTGACCAAGTGCGAGGGCAGGGAACAGCTCAGCGCCACCGCGTCGGGCGCGGTCTCCTGGAGGTGCAGGGTCAGGTGGTGGGCGGGCACGCTCGCCCCGAGGAAGGTGACCCTCCACCCGCGCAGGCGCAGCACGTCCCCGAGCAGCCGCGCGGGCAGGCCGTGCCACTCCCCCTCGACACAGGCCACCACCACCGAGCCCAGCGGGCGTTTCCCGGCGACGCGCGCCAGCCCGTGTTCGAGGACCAGGCCCAGGGCGAGTTCGCCGATGTGGGTGGCGGCGTGCTCCCCGGCCACCGAGAGATCGTTGGTCTGCCACATCATGCCCACGCGCATCTGGGACACCGCGATCACGTCCAGGACCAGCGACTCGTGGTCGACTCCGGCCGCCAGCGCCTCCCGCACCACGGCCAGGGCCCCCGCGTCGTCGATGTCGCGCACGCGCGCGAAGAAGTCGTCGGCGACGTCGGCGGGCGACACGGGGGCGGCCCCGTCCAGCAGGGTGTCGTGGTCAGCGGTCATCGGCGCCGCCTCCCCGGGCGGAGCGGGCCTGCACGGTGAGCACCGTGATGTCGTCGTGTTCGCCTCCGTCGAGCCAGTCGCCGACCACCTGGGCGATCCGGTCCGAGACGGCCGGGGCGGGCATGCCCCCGCACTCGGAGAGCAGCCGGGCCAGGCGTTCCTCGCCGAGCATCTCCCCGCCCAGCAGGGGGTTGCGCGCCTCGGTGACCCCGTCGCTGTAGACCACCATCGTCTCGCCGGGGGCCAGGGTGAACTCGGTCTCCCGGAAGAGGGCCTCCTCCACCGCGCCCACGAACAGGCCCCCGATGGACACCTCCCGGACCGCGCCGTCCACGCCCACGACGAGCGGGGGCGGATGGCCTCCCCCGGCGGCGCGGACGCGCAGCCCGCCGCCGGGCAGAGGGCTGGCGAGTCCGAGGAGCATCGTGCTGAACTTCTCGGGGTCGGTGCGCAGCAGCAGGACGTTGAGCAGCTCCAGGAGCCGCCGGGGGTCCTGTTCGACCAGCCGCAGCGCCTCCAGGGACTGGCGGATCATCCCGGTCAGGAGGGCGGCGTCGTTGCCCTTGCCGCACACGTCCCCGAAGGAGAAGTCGAAGCCCTCCTCCAGTTCGTTGACCTGGTAGAAGTCGCCGCCGATGCGCTCGGCCTCGACGGCGGAGCGGTAGGCCGCGCCCAGTGCGGCGTGCGCGACGCCGGGCAGGGGCGCGGGGACCAGCGCGGCCTTGAGGGTGGAGGCGGTGCGGGCCTGGTACTGGTACATGCGGGCGGCGCTCAGGGCCGAGCCCACACGCTCGGCGTACTCGGTGAGCGCCTCGGTGTCCGACGCGTCGAAGTACCCCCGGGCGCGGTGGAACAGCAGTGCTCCGGCGGTTCCGGACAGGCCGGGGACGGCCACGGCGCACAGCGCGCCCCGGACGCCGCCGTACCCGGCCAGCTCCAGGAGGAGCTTCTCGACGGGGTCTCCGGGGGTGGGTTCGGCCACCGTGCGCGCCCCGTCCACGACCTCGTGCAGCCAGGCGGCGCCGTCCACCGTGCCGCGGTCCCAGACTCCCTCGCCGGTCCCGACGCGGCGGCGGCCGCCCTCGGAGGTGAACGCCGCGGTCCAGCGCACCGAGCCGTCGGGCTGGGCGAGGAAGAGCGCGCACAGGTGGGCCGCCTCCGGTACCGGGAAGCGCACCGTCTGCTCCACGAGGCGGGCCGGGTGCAGGATGTTGCCCAGTTCGCGGGCGGCGCGGCGGAGTCTGGCGGCCGCGGCGGGCGCCGGGGCCGCGCCGGTCCGTCGTCCGCCGACCGGCCCGGCCCCGTCGTCCTCCAGAGGAGCGCGGTCGCTGGTCCCCGAAGCAAGCACTGGTGTTCCACTCCCCACGCGTCGCGGCGTACGGCCCGTGCCGGGCCGTACGGGCGGCTCCGCCGAGCACGTTCACGTACGCGCGGTGCGCGTGTGGTCGTGGGCGGGTGCCGCGGAGCGTCGTTCCTCCGCTGGCGCAGAGGGCGCACAGGGGGGCGTAGGGGCCACCGGCAGCGGGGAGACGACGCCCGGATTGCCACGCTACCCGCCATACTCCGCTGACACACGGTCCGGGAAGCGAAAGTTGCCGTCCGACAAAATTTCAGTGCCGTGTGTTATCGTGCGGGCCCGCGGCCCCGGGGCCGGCCCGGCTCCAGCGGGGTCGGCAGGCCCCCGGTTCCGCCCCATGGTTGCCCCACAGGGGTCGGAGGGGGCCTGCCGACCCGCACTGCACGAGGTTCTACCTGCCGTTTCTCACTACCGCGTGGTTCCCAGCGCCATGTAGTCGTACATGGAGTAACCCGAGTGGTAGTACACGTTGGTCAGGTTCGGCGGCCGGTAGAGCACCGTGCGCTCGAACACCGCGGGCAGGATCGCCGCCTGCTCCATCGCCCGCCGGTCGATCCGCGTGTAGACCGAGGCGCGCTCCTGGGGGTCCCGCACGGTGATGACCTCGTCGAACCACCCGTTGATCCGCTCGTCGTCCAGCTCCGAGATGTTGGCGTTGCCCGCGTCCTGGATGGCGTCGCCGTCCAGGATCTTGCTCATGAACCCGTAGCCGCTCGCCCAGTCCGGGGCCCACCCGTACACGGTCAGGCCCAGGTCGTTCTCCTCCACGAAGGACGGCGACCCGGCCTGGGTGTTGGTGTAGGTGTCCGAGGGGTACTGCTTGATCCGCGTCTCGATGCCCACCCTGGCCAGGGCCTGCTGGAGCGCCTCGGCGGTGCTCACCTCGGAGGGCCGGTCGGCCCGGACGCCGATGGAGGTGGAGAACCCGTCGGGCTCGCCGCACTCCTCCAGCTTCTGCCGGGCCTTGTCCAGGTCGCCCTGGTTGTCCTGGGAGGCGTACAGGTCGATGCCGGGATCGGCGCCCGGCAGCGACGCGGGCATGATCTGGGTGGCGATGTCGCCGCCGGTGTCGCCGCCCCAGGCCCGCTGGAGGGCGTCGCGGTCGGCCGCGTACATGACCGCCTCGCGGCAGGCCAGGTCGTCCAGGGGTTCCAGGACGGTGCTGACGTTGACGTAGCGCAGCGTGTTGCTCTGCGGGTTGTCCACGCTGTTCCTGCGCGCCTCGTCGGTGAGCAGGGTGCCCCGCATGGCGGGTCCCACCCCGGCCCCGGCCAGGTCCACGTCCAGGTCGCCGCTGGCCAGGCGCTGGTCGATCTCGTTCTGGTCCACTCCCAGCTGCACCTCGACCCGGTCCGGCAGCGCCTCGCGGGTCGGGTCGGTGGCGGGGTCCCACTGGTCGTTGCGCACCAGGTTCAGGGAGACGCCGGGGCGGTACTCGCCGTCGAACTTGTAGGGCCCGGAGGAGACGACGCGGCTCTGGTACTGCTCACCCCGGTCGGCCCCGGGCGGGACCGGCGCGGTCTGCGGCTGGATGAGCAGGTACGGGAACTCGGCGAAGGGGTCCTTGAGGTGGAAGACCAGGGTGTGGTCGTCGGGGGTCTCGATCCCGTCGAATCCGGCCAGCGGGTCGTCCTCGTTGGCGTAGGGGCCCTCGTAGTCGTCGCTGTCGGCCAGCAGGTCCTGGAAGTACTTGGGCCCGTTGGGCAGGGCCTGCGCGCCGAAGTTGCCGCGCGCGATGGCGTACTCGATGTCGGGCGCGGTGATCTCGGAGCCGTCCTCGTAGCGCAGCCCCTGTTTGATGGGCACCGTCCACTCGGTGAGGTCCTCGTTGGGCCGGGGCATCTCCGCGGCCAGGTCGGGCTGGAGTTCGGTGCCCTCCTCGCCGGGCGCGCCGACGTAGGTGAGCAGGGTGCGCGCGTAGTAGCGGCTGAAGTTCCAGCTGAACGCGTAGTAGGTGTTGCCGGGGTCGGGCGAGTCGAAGTCCGAGGAGATGGCGTAGCGCAGGGTGCCGCCGGTCTGGTCGGAGGGGTTGACCACCTCGGTCTCGCCCTGGTTGAACTCGGCGTCGACCGGGCCGCCTCCGCCCCCGCCTCCGCCGTCCGCGCCCCCGCAGGCGGCCAGCAGCAGCGCCGCGGCCGTGCCCGCGGCCAGGGACGCGCTCGCCCGGCGGCGTCCGCGGCGCCGCGAGGGCGCCGCGCCTGTGTGGTGGTCGGTGGTCAAGCTTGCCTCCTGGTCGGATTGGCTGGCGGGGGCCGGTGCCCGGCCCGTGACACGCGACGGGCGCGGCCCGTCAGTCGGAGGAGCGGGGGTCGAAGGCGTCGCGCAGCCCGTCGCCGAAGAGGTTGAAGGCCAGGACGGTGACGAAGATGGCCAGCCCCGGGATCAGCACGAAGTGCGGTGCGATGGTGTAGAAGCGCAGGGCGTTGTCGAGCATGCCGCCCCAGGTCGCCATGGGCGGGTTGATGCCCACGCCCAGGAAGCTCAGGGCCGCCTCGAACAGGATGTTGGTGGGGATGAGCAGCGTGGAGTAGACCAGGATCGGCGTGACGAGGTTGGGCAGGATCTCGCGGAAGACGATGTGGGCGCTGCCCGCGCCGAGGCTGCGGGAGGCCTCCACGAACTCGCGCTCCCTGAGGGTCAGGGTCTGCCCGCGCACGATGCGGCCGATGTAGGGCCAGTTGAAGAACCCGATGATGAAGACCAGCACGCCGATGCGCAGGCCGTTGCCGCTCAGGCCGAAGGAGCCGTCGGGGATGACGCCGACCAGGGCGATGGCGAAGAGCAGCAGCGGGAAGGCCAGGAAGATGTCCATGGCCCGGCTGATGACGGTGTCGACCCAGCCGCCGAAGTACCCGGCGACCATGCCCAGGACGGTGCCGATGACCACGCAGACCAGGGTGGCGACCGTGGCGACCAGCAGGGAGGTGCGGGCGCCGTGGACGATGCGGCTGAACAGGTCGCGCCCGTTGACGGGTTCCACGCCGAGCAGGTGGTCGGCGCTGATCCCGCCCCAGGGGTCGAGCCCCAGGGAGGGGTTGGCGGGGTCGCGCAGGACACCGCCGGTGAGCGGGTCGATCAGCTCCTGGTTGAACTGGTTGGGCGGGTAGCCGAACCAGGAGGTGAGCAGGGGCGCGAAGACCGCGACCAGGATGAGCAGGATGACGACGACGCCCCCGGCCATGCCGATGCGGTCCCTGCGGAAGCGCCGCCAGGCGATCTGGCGCAGGGACCTGTTCGCCGACCCGCGTCCTCCGGCGGCCGCCGCCTCGGGGTCGGCGTGTTGGGAGGACTCGGGCGCGTCCATCGGCACGGACATGTGCACCCCTGCCAGTTGACATGACTTTTCGTATCCATGAAGACACGAAGAGTTTGCACGAGCGGCGCGGGGGTTTCCAGCCTCCGCGCCGGTGTCCCCGCACGGGGTCGGGTCCGGGCCTTGACCGGAGCGGTCCGCCGCTCCCGGGCCGCGCGCGGGGCGGGCGGCCCGGGAACGGCCGGGAGGGCTACACTCCGGCCGTGTCCTGCCCGGCCACGGCGCCGTCGGCCAGCCGCAGCTCCGACCAGGCCCAGTTGCGGCGCAGCCACCGGTCGTGCGAGGCCACCACCACCGCGCCGGGCGCGGTGCCCAGCGCCTCCTCCAGCTCCTCGGCCAGTGCCAGGGACAGGTGGTTGGTCGGCTCGTCCAGCAGCAGCACGTCCGGGGCGTGTCCCACCAGCATCGCCAGTGCCAGGCGTCGCCGCTGCCCCACACTGAGCCTGCCCACCGGCCGGTCCAGGTCGCGCGGTGCGACCAGGCCCAGGTCGGTCAGGCGGGGAGCGCCGGGCAGGGCGCCGTTGAGCCCCTCATAGAGCGAACGCGGGGTCCGCTCGGGGTCGGGGAAGACCACGTCCTGTTCCAGCAGGGCGACCGCGGCCCCGCGCCGCCACAGCACCTGGCCCGACGCGGGGCGCAGCCGGTGCCCCAGGGCGTACAGCAGCGTGGACTTGCCCGCACCGTTGGGCCCGGTGACCAGCAGGCGCCCGTCCGAGGGCACGTCCAGGCGGTCCAGGCGCAACCGGCCCGGCACGACCAGGTCGCGCACGGTGATCGCGTGGCCGTCGGCCGTGCCCGGGTCACGGGTCAGCGAGGCGCTGAACTCCAACGGCCTGGGCGGTTTGCGCACCTGGTCGCGCTCCAGTTCCTCCAACCGGTTCCGGGCGTTGCGCACCCGACGCGAGACCTGCTTGTCCACGCGCCCGCCCAGGAAGTCGTAGCCCATCTTGTCGTTGTCCCTCGGGGCGCGGTTGTGCGAGACCTGCCGGGAGGTGGTGCGCACCGACTCGCGCAGGCCCTTGAGGGTGTCCTGCTCGTCCCGGTAGCGCTGCTCCCAGCGTTCGCGTTCCAGCTGTTTCTCCCTCAGGTAGAAGGAGTAGGCGCCGCCGTAGTGGACGGGACCGTCCACGGCCGGGTCCAGGTCGAGCAGGCCGGTGCACACCGCGTCCAGGAACACCCGGTCGTGGCTGGCCAGCACCACCACTCCCGGCAGGCCGCGCAGGTACCCCTCCAGGAACTCCAGCGCCTGGTCGTCGAGGTGGTTGGTGGGCTCGTCCAGCAGCAGGGCGCGCGGGCGGCGGATGAGCAGGGCCGCCAGACCCAGGCGTCCGCGCTGGCCGCCCGACATCCGTCCCACCGGCCGGTCCGGGCCGACGCCGTCCAGGCCCAGTCCCGCGACCACCAGTTCGGCTCGGCGTTCGGCGTCCCACACCTCCAGCAGTTCGGCCTCGGCCAGGGCCTCGGAGTACTCCCGCAGGGCTTCGGCGTCCTCGGGCGAGCCGTCCAGCGCGGCCGCGCTCGCGGTCAGCCGCCGCTCCACCCGCCGGGCCGGTTCGAGGGCCTGGGCGATCACCCGGGCCAGGGTCGTGTCCGGGGCGTGGGGCAGCTCCTGGTACAGGAATCCGGTGTCGGCGGGGCGTTGCACCCGTCCGGCGTCGGGTTCCTCCTCCCCGGCCAGCAGCCGCAGGAGGGTGGACTTGCCCGAGCCGTTCTCCCCCACCAGGCCGAGCCGCTGGCCGGGGGCGGCGTCGACGTCCACGCCGTCGAACACCACGTGGTCGCCGTAGGACCTGGCGAGGTCGCGGGCGCGCAGCAGGGGCGGGCCGGTCGGGGCGGTATGCGGTGCGGAGGCGGCGCCGGTCGTGTCGCCGAGGGTCATAGGGGTGGACCACCCTTCGTTTCGGGGTGGGCCTCGATGCGCGGAACCGGTGCGCCCGCACGGCGCGGTCCGGGGACGACACGGAGGTCGCCGACATCGAGACCGCACCGGGGACAGTGCCAGTACACGCCGAGCGGGGATCCGGCTCCAGCCACGGTGGGCGAGCCCCGCGCGCTCGGCGGTCGTCGGTCTCGATGTCACATGCGCATGTTGCGCCCAGGCTAACCCGCCGGGGCGGCGCGGGCAACGGAATTACGCGGGTGTCCGGTCAGGTGCGCTGACCGGCTCCGCCGCGCGGCGCCGTGCGCCCGGAAGGGTCCTCTCCCCCCGGCCCCTGCCGGGTGCGTCGGCCCTGGCGGGCGGATCACCGGCCTCGCCCGTCCCGGAGGGACACAGGGCTCCTCCGGAACGGGCGGGGCGAGGGGTCAGGCCGCGGCGCGGGCGCCGTCGGGGAGGAGCCCGACCAGGGTGTGGGCGGCCTGACCGGGATCACCCAGCATGTCCACGGCGGGGTCCCGGTCGGCGACCTCGCCGTCCGACCGGTGCCGCGCACACGCTGGAGCGGGCCCGGTGGCGGTGCGACCGGCGCGATCCGCCGGTCACACCGCCGCCGCCGTGGTCAGCCCCTGCCGCGCATGGAGCGGTAGCGCCGCACCAGGGAGGTGGTGGAGGCGTCCAGACCGGACACGTCGGCGCCCTCGGTGAGGGCGGGCTCGACCCGCTTGGCCAGCACCTTGCCCAGCTGCACGCCCCACTGGTCGAAGGAGTTGATGTTCCACACCGCGCCCTGGACGAACACCTTGTGCTCGTAGAGGGCGACCAGCTGCCCGAGCACCGACGGGCTGAGCCGGTCGGCGAGGATGGTCGTCGTGGGCCGGTCGCCCTCGAAGGTCCGGTGCGGGACCAGGTCGGCGGACACGCCCTCGGCGGCGACCTCCTCCGCGGTGCGGCCGAAGGCCAGCGCCTGCCCCTGGGCGAACAGGTTGGCCATGAGCAGGTCGTGCTGGGGCACCAGGTGCTCGGGCAGGTCGGGGGCCGGGTTGGCGAAGCCGATGAGGTCGGCGGGCACGAACCGGGTGCCCTGGTGCAGCAGCTGGAAGTAGGCGTGCTGGCCGTTGGTGCCCGGGGTACCCCACACCACCGGGCCGGTCTGCCAGTGGACGGGGCGCCCGTCGCGCTGCACCGACTTGCCGTTGGACTCCATGTCGAGCTGCTGGAGGTAGGCGGGGAACTTGGACATGTGGTGGCTGTAGGGCAGCACCGCGTGGGTCTGGGCGCCGTGGAAGTTGCCGTACCACACGCCGAGCAGGCCCAGCAGGAAGGGCAGGTTGCGCTCGACGGGGGCCGTCGCGAAGTGGGTGTCCATCAGGTGGAACCCGGCGAGCATCTCCCGGAACCGCTCGGGGCCCACCGCCACCATCAGGGACAGGCCGATGGCGGAGTCGTAGGAGTAGCGGCCGCCCACCCAGTCCCAGAACCCGAACATGTTGCGGGTGTCGATGCCGAACTTCGCCACCTCCTCGCCGTTGGTGGAGACGGCGGCGAAGTGCCTGGCGATGGCGCCGTCGTCGTCGCCCCTGAGGCCCAGCCCGTCCAGCAGCCAGGTGCGGGCCTCGGTGGCGTTGGTGATGGTCTCGACCGTGGTGAAGGTCTTGGAGGCGACCACGAACAGCGTCGTGGCCGGGTCGGCGTCCACGAGCGCCTCGTGCAGGTCGGTGCCGTCCACGTTGGAGACGAACCGGAACTCCAGTCCGCGGTCGGTGTAGGGGCGCAGGGCCTCGTAGGCCATGGCGGGCCCCAGGTCGGAGCCGCCGATGCCGATGTTGACGACCCGGCGCACCGGCTGGCCGGTGTGGCCGAGCCACTCCCGGGCGCGGATCCGGTCGGCGAACTCCGCCATCCGGTCCAGGACCTCCTGGACCTCGGGGACGACGTCGCGGCCGTCGGTGGTGACCACCTGCCCGCGCGGCGCGCGCAGGGCCGTGTGCAGAACGGCCCGGTCCTCGGTGAGGTTGACGTGCTCGCCGCCCAGCATGGCGTCGCGCAGGTCGGCGACCCGGGTGGCCCCGGCCAGGTCGGCGAGCAGGCGCAGGGTCTCGTCGGTGACGAGGTTCTTGGAGTAGTCCACGTGCAGGTCGCCGACGTCGAGCGTGTACCGTTCGGCCCGGCCGGGGTCGTCGGCGAACAGCCCGCGAAGGTCGGTGGAGCCCCACCGCCGGTGGTGCTCGCGCAGCGCGGTCCACTCGTCCCGCTGGTCCAGGGGAACGCCCGGGCGGGCGCGTTCTCCGGTGTCCTCAGCGCGCGGGAGAGGTGTACTGGCAGACATCCGGCGGCTCCTCGTCGGTCGGCGCTCCGGCGGCACGGCGCGGGTGCTCGGTCCGCGCGCCGCCCCGGTGCGCGGCTGTGCTTGCGACCCCAAGCCTCCCACGAAAGACCGGCCCCGCGGGGGTTGTCCACAGGCCCCGTCGCGGACTTTCGCGCGCGGCGCGGCACCGGTTCGGGCACGCCGCTCAGCGCAGGCCGCTGGCCTCCTCCTCGCGCTCCCGCCGCAGCACGGCCACCTCCGCGCGCAGCGCCCGCAGCTCGGCCAGGATCACGGCCTGCCCCCCGTCGGGGCCGCCGTCGTCGGGGCCCCCGCCCGTCCGGCCCGCGGAGCCGCCGCCCCCGACAGCGCCGCCGTTCTCCTCGTCGTCCTTCTCCAGGGCCTCCACGGCCACGGCGATGAACAAGTTGAGCGCCACCAGCGTGGACACCAGCACGAAGACCACGAAGAACACCCACGCCATCGGCTTGTGCTCCATCACGTCCTTGGCGATGGTGCCCCAGCCGTCCGCGGTGGCGATCTGGAACAGGGTGAACAGCGACGAGGGCAGGTCGGCGAAGTACTGCGGCGAGACGTCGGCGAAGAGTTCGGTGGCCATGACCGCCGACACGTACAGCAGCAGCATCACCAGGAACAGGATGGACATCATGCCGGGCAGGGCCCGGAACAGGCCGGTGACGACGTGGCGCAGCGTCGGGATGACCGACAGCAGGCGCAGCACCCGCAGCACGCGCAGGACCCGCAGCACCGAGAAGGGGCCGGAGGCGGGCAGCAGCGCGATGCCGACGATCACCAGGTCGAACCAGCTCCAGGGGTCGCGGAAGAACTCCCGCCGGTGGGCGTACATCCGCATCCCCAGTTCCAGGACGAACAGGGCGAGGATGGTCAGGTCGACGGCACGGAGGAGGCGGCCGTAGGAGTCCGTCACCCGGGGTGAGGTCTCCGCGCCGAGGATGACGGCGTTGACGAGGATGAGGGTGATGACGCAGGCCTGGAACCAGGGGGCGTCGACGATGACTCGAACGCGCTCGCGCACGACAGAGGGGGCTCCGTTCACATATCGGACAGCGCGGCAGAAGCCTACCGTGCGTCACCTCGCCCGGTTTCACACCCGCCTCTCCCCCCGCCTCAGCCCCTGGCGTCCTCCGGCCGGAGCGGGCATGATCGGAGTGAGGAACCGAGCGTGAGGGGGACGCCGGTGACAGAGTCAACCGAGGGCTTCGACGAGTTCGACACGGGGGCCCGGGACCCCGGCTACGACGACGACGTGGACGCGGACACGGACGTGGGAGCCGCGGACCAGGACTCCGCGGTGGCCGACTTCCTGCGGTACTTCCCGGAGGGCCACCGGATCGAGGAGATCGAGGACCACGACGTCCTGGGCATCGACGCGGAGCTGGGCCAGGAGATCCCCGAACAGGCGCCCGAGACCGCCGGGGAGCGCCCGCCGACCGCCCGGCGCGAGGACCTGGCGCGGCTGCTGCGGGCCGAGGAGTTCGCCGACAGGATCCGCGACCGCGGCAGGTGACCCGGCCGGGCCGAGGAGCGGTGGCGCGGCGACGCCGCGAAAAGGCGGCGCGGTGAAACGGCGGCGCGGTGCGCTCAGTCGGCCAGTTCCGCGCTGAGCCAGCGCTCCACGCGCAGGACGTGCACGGTCGCGGCGGCCCGGGCGGCGTCGGGGTCGCGTGCCATCAGGGCCTCGTGGATGCGCAGGTGGTCCTCGCGCAGCTTGGCGGTGAGCCCGGCCTCCCGGTGCCCCGCCCACACGCGGGCGTGGAAGGTGCGCGAGGACAGGCCGTCGTTGACCGCGGCCAGGGTGGCGTTGCCGGTGCTGGCCACGATGGCCTGGTGGAAGCCCAGGTCGGCGGCGACGGTGTCGGCGCGGAGGGCGTCGTCCCCGCCCCCGATCCGCTCCAGCAGGGCGCCGATGCGGTCGAGGTCCTCGGCGCTGGCGCGCGCGGCGGCCAGGGCGGTGGCGGCGGGTTCGAGCATGCGCCGCACCTGGAGGACCTCCAGGAGGGTGTGCCCCTGGGAGACCTCGGCCAGGACGGAGAAGGTCTCCAGCAGGTCGGCGGGGCGCAGCGCGGTGACGTAGACGCCCGCGCCGTGGCGGGACTCCAGGACGCCGAGCGTGGTCAGGGAGCGGATGGCCTCGCGCATGGAGCTGCGGGACACCCCGAGCTGCGCGGACAGGTCGCGTTCGGTGGGCAGGCGCTCCCCCGGTCCGACCTGCCCGTCGGCGATCATCGCCTTGATCCGGTCGGCGGCGCGCCGGGTGACGGTGGTGCGCCCGGCGTCGGGTTCGCTCACGGGAAATCCCTCCAGTCCGTCCGGTGGTCCGGGTCGTCCGTCCGACGGCCCGACGGAGCCGGGGTCGGGGTCAAGATCGGGGCCGGGTGCTCGCGTGACCCACGCCACCGCCCTCTCCAAGAGATCATACCAATTCTCCACCGCCTCGCCCGGCATCACCCTTTTCGCCCTTCTTCTTGCCCACATGCTTATCGGCGTGCGAAAGTGGTCCGACCACCCCAGGCTCGTGGCGAGCAGTTCCGCCATGGCAGCGCACCGCGTGGTCCGTCCCGGCGGATCCGCACGCGCGCGCCGGTCAGCGGGGCACGAAGGAGGCACATGCGGATCGCGCTGTTCATCACCTGCGTCAACGACACACTGTTCCCCGACACCGGGCGGGCGGTCGTGCGCCTCCTGGAGCGCCTGGGGCACGAGGTGGTCTTCCCCGAGGGCCAGACCTGCTGCGGGCAGATGCACTACAACACCGGCTACCGGCGTTCGGCGAGCCGTCTGGCCGTGCGCTTCGTACGCACCTTCGAGGGCGCCGACGCCGTCGTGGTCCCCTCCGCCTCCTGCGCGGCCATGGTCCGCGACAACTACCCGCGGCTGGGCGCGAGCGGAAGCCGCCTGTCGCGCAAGGTGGCCGACCTCGCCCCGCGCGTGTACGACCTCACCGAGTTCCTGGTGGACGTACTCGGCGTGACGGACGTGGGCGCCTACTACCCGCACAAGGTGGCCTACCACCCCACATGCCACGGGCTGCGCATGCTCGGCCTGGGCGACCGCCCCTACCGGCTGCTGCGCGCCGTGCGCGGCCTGGAGCTGGTGGAACTGCCCGGGGCCACCGAGTGCTGCGGCTTCGGCGGCACCTTCGCGGTCAAGAACGGCGACGTGTCCTCGGCCATGGGCGCGGACAAGGCCCGCCACGCCGTGGAGACCGGTGCCGAGGTGCTGTGCGCGGTGGACAACTCCTGCCTGATGCACATCGGCGGCACCCTGTCCCGGCAGCGGTCGGGGATGAGGGTGGCGCACCTGGCCGAGATCCTGGCCAGCACCGAGAAGGAGGGCGCATCCCGATGAGCGCGACGTTCCTGGGCATCCCGCCCTTTCCCGAGGCCGCCGCGGGCGCGGTCAACGACGCCCGGCTGCGGCACAACCTGCGCAAGGCCACGCACACCATCCGCGACAAGCGCGCCTCCGTCGTGGACGAGCTGCACGAGGACTGGCAGCGCCTGCGGGCGGAGGGCGCCGCGGTCAAGGAGCACACCCTGCGCCACCTGGACCACTACCTGGAACAGCTGGAGGAGTCCGTCCACCGGGCGGGCGGACGGGTGCACTGGGCCTCCGACGCGGCCGAGGCCAACGAGATCGTCACCCGGCTGGTCCGGGACACCGGCGAGACCGACGTGGTCAAGGTCAAGTCGATGGCCACCCAGGAGATCGAACTCAACGACGCCCTCGCCGCCGCCGGGATCACCGCCTACGAGACCGACCTGGCCGAGCTGATCGTGCAGCTGGGCGAGGACCTGCCCTCGCACATCCTGGT
Source organism: Nocardiopsis sp. CNZ308 (assembly GCF_004217075.1). Classification (NCBI taxonomy): domain Bacteria; kingdom Bacillati; phylum Actinomycetota; class Actinomycetes; order Streptosporangiales; family Nocardiopsidaceae; genus Nocardiopsis; species Nocardiopsis sp. CNZ308. Next base: position 6,474,276 of record NZ_SHKJ01000001.1, read on the forward strand.
GCCCGCCATCCACCTGGGCCGCGCCCAGATCCGCGAGATCTTCCTGGAGCAGATGGCCGAGTGGGGCGTGCCCGCGCCCCGGGGCCTGACCGACGACCCCCGGGCGCTGGCCGAGGCGGCCCGCGTGCACCTGCGCGAACGCTTCCTGCGCACCCGCACCGCGATCTCGGGGGCCAACTTCGCGGTGGCCGACAGCGGCACGCTCGTGGTGCTGGAGTCGGAGGGCAACGGGCGCATGTGCCTGACCCTGCCCCAGACGCTGATCTCCGTGGTCGGCATCGAGAAGATCGTGCCGACCTGGTCGGACCTGGAGGTGTTCCTCCAGCTGCTGCCCCGTTCCTCCACCGGCGAGCGGATGAACCCCTACACCTCCACCTGGACCGGGGTGACGCCGGGCGACGGCCCCCAGGAGTTCCACCTGGTGCTGCTGGACAACGGCCGCACCGACGTGCTGGCCGACACCGTGGGCCGCCAGGCGCTGCGCTGCATCCGCTGCTCGGCGTGCCTGAACACCTGCCCGGTCTACGAGCGCGCCGGCGGGCACTCCTACGGCTCGGTCTACCCGGGCCCGATCGGCGCGATCCTCACCCCCCAGCTGCGGGGGATGTCCTCGCCGGTGGACGAGGCGCTGCCCTACGCGTCCTCGCTGTGCGGGGCCTGCTACGAGGTGTGCCCGGTGGCCATCGACATCCCCGAGGTGCTGGTGCACCTGCGCGAGGAGGTCGTGGAGCGCTCCGGGCACGCCGGGGAGAAGGCGCTCATGGCGGGCGCCGAGGCGGTGCTGTCCTCCCCGCGGACGCTGGGCGCGGTCCAGCGGGCGGCGGGGCTGGGGCGCCGCGCGGTCCCGCGCCACCTGCCGGGCCCGGCGGGGGCCTGGACCGACACCAGGGACGTGCCCGACGTCCCGGCCGAGTCCTTCCGCCAGTGGTGGGGCAGGCGCGAGGGGGAGGGCCGATGAGCAGCCGCGAGCGGATCCTGGCCAGGGTCAGGAGGGCGCTGGCCGACGTGCCCGCCGACGAGTCGCCGGTGCGGGAGGCGGGGCGCGGCTACGCCGACAGCCACGGCGCGGGCCCCTCGCTGGAGGTGTTGGAGGACCGGCTGCTGGACTACCGCGCGCTGGTGCGCCGGGTGGGCGCCGACCGCGTGGCCGCCGAGGTGGCCGCCGCGCTGGAGCGCCGGGGTGCGCGGCGGGTGGTCGTCCCCGCGGACGCGCCGCCGGAGTGGTTCGCGCACGCCTCCGCCGAGCGGCTGCCCGACTCGCGTGAGGAACCGCTGGCGGTCGCCGACCTCACCGGCGTGGACGGCGTGGTCACCGGCTGCGCGGTGGCCGTCGCCGAGACCGGCACGATCGTCCTGGACGGCGGGCCGGGCCAGGGGCGCCGGGCCGTCACCCTGGTGCCGGACTACCACCTGTGCGTGGTGCGCGCCGAGCAGGTGGTGGACGGGGTGCCGCAGGCGGTCCGGCTCCTGGACCCGTCGCGCCCGCTCACCTGGATCAGCGGTCCCTCGGCGACCAGCGACATCGAGCTGAACCGGGTGGAGGGGGTGCACGGTCCGCGCACGCTGGAGGTGCTGCTGGTGGACCCAGCCCTCTGAACCCGCCGGGGGCGGGGCGCGGGGGGACCGCCCTCCCCCCGCCCCGGTGGGAACCGGCCCGTGGGCGGTGGCGTGTCCTCTCTTCCCGAACCCGCTGGTGGGGCGCCGCGAGGTAGGGCTGCCCCCACCCCCCTCCTCCGGGGCACACCCGGGGGAAGGGGGTGGAGGCCCCGATGGCGCCGCCCGGGCCGCCTTCCTAGCGTGGGCGGTGACCACGACGGCACCGAACGACGGGACACCATGCCCCCCACACCAGGCCCCTCACCCTCCACCTCCGTCCGCGCGCTCCGGTCCGGTACCGCGCTCGCCACGGCCGCCGCGCTGGCGCTGCCGCTCTCCCTGGCCGCGTCCGGAACGGCCGCGGCCGACACCGGGCCTTCCGGCGCCGCCTCCGCCGACACCCTCCGAGCCGCCCTGCCCGAACCCACCGGGGACCACCCGGTGGGCAGGACGACCCTGCACCTGGTGGACGGGGAGCGCGAGGACGTGTGGGCGGGCGGGCCCCGCCAGCTGATGGTCACCCTGTGGTACCCGGCGCGGGCGGACGCGGGCCGACCCGCGCCGTACATGACCGGGGCCGAGTCCGCGGCCATGATCGCGGGGCTGGGGCTGGACCTGCCCGCCGACCTCATGCACAGCGGGGTGCGCACCTCCTCCCGCCTGGACGTGCCGCCCGCGCGCACCCGCGACGGGTTCCCCCTGGTGGTCCTGTCCCCCGGCGCGGGGCACAACCGGATCGAGCTGTCCTCGCTGGCCGAGGAGCTGGCCAGCCACGGCTTCGTGGTGGCCGGGGTGGACCACGCCCACGAGGCCGCGCCCGTGGAGTTCCCCGACGGGCTGATCACCGAGTGCACCGGGTGCCAGAGCGGCGAGTGGGCCCTGGGCGCGACCAACCGGGCCGAGGACGTCTCCTTCCTCCTGGACCGGCTCACCGGCCCCGACCCCGCGTGGCGGTGGTCGCGGGTCATCGACGCCTCCCGGGTCGGGATGGCCGGGCACTCCTGGGGCGGCACGGCCACCGCCGAGACGCTCCGGACCGAGGAGCGGGTGGACGCCGGGATCAACCTGGACGGCCCCTACTACCCGCCCGCGGTGGAGGAGGGGCTGGACAAGCCGCTGGCGCTGATCGAGAACGGCCAGGGCAACTCCTGGGACGGCGTCGAGCAGATGTGGCCGCGCCTGGAGGGGTGGCGGCAGTGGATCCGCGTGGAGGGCTCGGGGCACTCCAACAGCATCGACCGGGGCGTGCTGGTGGAGCAGCTCGGCCTGACCGGGCTCTTCACGCCCGAGCAGTGGCGGAACCTGTACGGCGACGTCGGCGTCGAGCGCGGCCTGGAGCTGGTGCGCACCTACAGCCTGGCGTTCTTCGACCACCACCTGCGCGGCGGGGACCAGCCCCTGCTGGAGGACCCCGGGGCCTTCCACCCCGAACTGGTCGTGGTCGACCCCGACGAGGGGTAGCCGACGCGGGACGGGCCGCCGGTGCCGCCGCGACCGGTCGCGGCGGTGCGCGCGTGCCCGAACGCCCGCAGTCGCCCGCGCGGCCGGTCAGTCCCGCGACCGCCAGGCCGCCAGCAACCGCTCCAGGGCGTCGGGGTCGGCGCGTTCCGTCGCGAACGGCGCCTGGTAGCGGGCCCCGGCGCCGCGCGCGACCCCGCGGGACCGCGGGGCGGGAGCGGGCGCGGGCCGCTCCTCCCGTGCCCGCTCGCCGTCCTCCCCCGCCAGGGGCGCCTGGTAGCGCGCCCCGCGCGGGGCGGGCCCGCGCTTCCTGCGCAGGCGCCGCGTCACCGGGGCCGGGGCGCGCTCGCGCACCGGCTCGTCGGGCTGAACGCGCTCCCCGGTGGGGGTGAACCGCACCGGCAGCTCCTCCAGACCGTGCACGGCCACGGACGCGCGCCAGCGCAGCTCCTCGGGCTCGACGGCCAGGACCATGCCGCGCAGCCGGTCCACGGCGGTGTCGATGGCGGTGCGCGCCAGCTCGCGGGTGAGGCCGGTGGCGGGGCAGCGGTGCGCGCCCGCGCCCCAGGACAGGTGGGAGCGGTCGCCCGCCCGGGCCATCGCGTCGTCGCCGCGGGCCACCGACGGGTCGGTGTGCGCGGAGGCCAGGCCCAGCAGCAGCGGCTCGCCCCTGCGGACGCGGGCCCCGGAGAAGCGCAGGTCGGCGACCGGGTAGCGCCCGGCGAGCACGCGGATCGGGGAGTCGGTCCACATCACGTAGTCGATGAAGTCCTCGGGGGTGAGGGTGCCGCCCAGGTAGGCGGTCCACACGCCCGGGTCCTCCAGCAGCCGGAGCAGGGCGTTGCCGATCAGGTGGGTGGTGGGCTCGTGCCCGGACTCCCACAGCAGCGTCAGCGCCCCCGCCGCCTCGTCGTCGGTGAGCCCGGCGGGGTGGGCGAGCAGCCAGCTGGCCATGTCCTGTCCGGGGTCGGCGCGCTTGCGCGCGACCAGGCCCGCGAAGTAGGAGCGGACCGCGGCGGCGGCGGGACCGGCCCGGTCGGGTTCGCCGCTCCACAGCCGCGGGGCCAGGTCGGCCAGCAGGCGGCCGTAGGCGTCGGGCAGTCCGAAGAGTTCGTTGAGGACCAGGGCGGGCAGCGGGGCGGCGAACCCGCCGATGAGGTCGGCGGCGCCGTCGGCCGCGACCCGGCCGAGCAGGTGCACGGCGGCGCGTTCGACGACGGGGACCAGACGGGGCGTGTCCACTCCGGCCAGGGTGTCGACGAGGGCCGCGCGCAGCCGCCGGTGCTCCTCGCCGTCGCGGGCCAGGGCGGCGCCGCGGGCGGGCGCGGCGTCCTCGGCGCCCCACGGGCGCGGGTCGGCGGAGAAGAGGGTGTGGTCGCGCAGCGCCTGGAGGTTCTCCCGGTAGCCGAGCAGGAGCCATCCCGGCACGCCCGGACCCACCTCGACCGGGACCAGGCCGCCGTGGCGGTCGCGCAGCGCGTCCCAGGGCGTGTCGGCGCCGGTGTCCCCGTGCGGGGGGAGGGCGACCGGGCAGCGGGCGCCGCCGGACCCGGCTGACGGGGGGTCGTCGCGGCCGTCGGTCCCGGTTCCCTGGCGCATGGAGACTCCTCAGTGGCTGCGGATGCGAGGCGACGGTACGCGCCCCGTGTTTCCGCCGTGCTTCGGACAGGAAAGCTCCGCCTTTCCGGACGGGGCACCCGGTGCCACGGAGGGCCAAGGCGGGATTACCCGTCACGGCGCCCAGAGGAGCAGGTGTCGGCGCACCGGTGACGTTCACGCCCCTTCCTCCCCCGGCCGGGACGCCCCGCTCCGGCACCGGCGGCGGCGCACTCCCCTACGCCGGGGAGTGTCCCCCGCCACCGTCCCGCGGGGTTCGCGCCCGCCCGCCGCGGACCCGCCGGTCGGTAGGATGGCCTGCTGGTCGCACACCAGCGCCGAACGGAGGACCACGTGGGCAAGAAGGGCCGCGGGCGACAGCGCGGCGGGGACCGCCGCACGGCCGGGCAGGGCGCCCAGCCCTGGGCCGGTCCCGCGCCCGGGGACTCCCCCGAGCAGGTCGTCTCGGAGGCGGTCGACGCGCTGGTGCTCGGCCGGGAGGGCGGCGGCGTGGACCTGGCCGCCGCGCGGCTGGCCGACGCCGAGGACCCGGCGCGGGCCGGGGCGGCGGACCGCGCCGTCCGCGACGCCCTCCTGGCGGGGGTGGCCTCGGCGTGGGCGCGCGGGTGGCAGCCCGCCGAGACGGTCCGCCAGGCGGGCCGCGTACTGGACCCGGTGGCGGCGGCGGTGTGCGCCGACGCGGTGACGGCCGACCTCGACCGCCACTCCCCCGACACGGTGGACCCGCGCTGGACCGCGCAGGTGCGCGAACTGGGCGCCGCTCCGGCCTGGGGCGGCGGGGACTACCTGGCGCACGTGGGCGCCGAGCACGGGCTGCTGCGCTTCGAGGCGGTGGAGACGGCGCTGCGGCTGCTGGCCGCGCTGCGCGTGCTGCCGCCGCTGCACCGGCTGTGCCCGCCGCCGGGGGCGTTCCGTCCGCGGCCCGAGGGCTCCGCGCGGACCCCGGAGGCGGTGGACCAGGGCAAGCTGGCCCGCGTGCGCGCGCTGCTGGCCAAGGCCGAGTCCACGGAGTTCCCCAGCGAGGCGGAGGCGCTGAGCGCCCGCGCGCAGGAGCTGATGGCCCGGCACAGCATCGACCGCGCCCTGCTGGCCGAGGAACCCGGGCGGGCGTCGGAGGCCGCCTCGGGGCGGCGGCTTCCGGTGGACGCGCCCTACGACGAGCACAAGGCGGTGCTGCTGCACGAGGTCGCCGAGGCCAACCACTGCCGGGCCGTGTGGGACCGGGAACTGGGGCTGTGCACGGTGATGGGCTTCCCGGGCGACGTGGAGGCGGTGGACCTGATGTTCACGTCGCTGCTGGTGCAGGCCGAGACGGCGATGCGGGCCAGCGGTTCGGTGCGCGACCGGTCCGGCAGGGCGGCGGGCAGGGCCTTTCGCGCCTCGTTCATGTCCGCGTTCTCGGTGCGGGTGGGCGAGCGGCTGGTGGAGTCGGCGCGCTCCGCCGAGGAGGCCGCCGCGGCCGAGACCGGGACGGACCTGGTTCCGGTGTTCGCCGCGCGCGAGCGCGAGGTGGAGGCGGCCGTGGCCGAGGCCTTCGGCGAGCTGACCTACTCGCGGGTGCGCGGGCCCGCCAGCGAGGACGGCTGGTACGAGGGCCTGGCGGCGGCCGACGCCGCGTCCCTGGGCGCGCACCGCCGCGTCGCGGACAGCTGAGCCCGCCGCGGCACCGCCGGGGGGCCGGCGCCCTCGGGCGGACCGGGCGGCGGAGCGGCCGAGGCGGCCGGTGGGACGGTGCGACCGGCACGGGAGGACCGGCCCCTCAGCACGGCCGGCGCGGCGAAAACCGGTGGCCGCCCGACCGGACGAACCGGTACAACCGTGGCCATGCGCAAGTACCCGCGGACCCGGCACATCCGGGGCTCCCGTCTCCAGACGGGCGACCACGACCTGGCGGCCGTGCCCTTCTCCGCGCTGGCCGGACGCCACGTGGTGGTGGAGGAGAAGCTGGACGGCGCCAACGCCGGGATCAGTTTCGGCCCCGGCGGGGAGCTGCGCCTCCAGAGCCGGGGCCACTACCTCACCGGCGGCCCCCGCGAGCGGCACTTCGCCCCGTTCAAGGCCTGGGCGGCGACGGTGGCTCCGCTGCTGCGTCCGCGCCTGGGCGAGCGGTACGTGCTGTACGGGGAGTGGCTGTACGCCAAGCACACCGTGTTCTACGACGCGCTGCCGCACCTGTTCTGCGAGTTCGACGTCCTCGACACCCGCGAGGACGTGTTCCTGTCCACGCCGCGCCGCCGGGAGCTGCTGGAGGGCGCCCCGGTGGTGTCGGTGCCCGTGCTGCGCACCGGTCCGCTGGAGCGGTTGGCGGACCTGACCCGCCTGGTGGGCCCCTCCACCTGCCGCACCCCCGGCTGGCGCGGGGCCCTGGCCGAGGCGGCGGGGGCGGCGGGCGCCGACCCCGGCCGCGCCCTGGCCGAGAGCGACGGCTCCGACCTCATGGAGGGGCTCTACGTCAAGGTCGAGGAGGGCGACCGCACGGTGGACCGGTACAAGTGGGTGCGCCCGGGGTTCACCTCCGCCGTCCTGGACTCGGGGACGCACTGGCTGGACCGGCCGCTGATCGCGAACGGGCTGGCCGATCCGGAGGTGCTCTATGCGGGTGTTCGCTGAGCTGTGCCCGGCGCCGCCGCGCTGGGGCCTGGACTGGGCGCGGGTGCGCGAGGCCCTCCCCTGGGTGCGCGGCCTGGCCGGGGTGGAACAGGATCCGGTGCACCACGCAGAGGGGGACGTGGAGACGCACACCCGCATGGCGTGCGAGGCGCTGTCCGAGCTGCCCGCGTGGCGGTCCCGCCCCGCCGCGGAGCGGGAGCGGTTGTTCGCCGCCGTGCTGCTGCACGACGTCGCCAAACCGCTGTGCACCCGCCGGGAGGAGGACGGCAGGGTGACCGCGCACGGCCACTCGCGGCGCGGGGACCTCCTGGCGCGCCGGCTGCTGTGGGAGGCCGCGGCCGAACCCGGGGCGGCCGCCTCGCCGCTGGAGGCGGTGCGCTGGCGCGAGCACGTGGCGGCCCTGGTGCGCCACCACCAGGTGCCGTTCTGGGCGCTGGAGCGCCCGGACCTGCGCCGCATCGCGTTCCGGGTGAGCCTGGTGGCGCGCAACGACGACCTGGTGCTCCTGGCCACCGCCGACATCCTGGGCCGCCGCTGCGGCGACACCGCGGAGGTCCTGGAGAACATCGGGCTGTACGGCGAGTACTGCCGGGAACTGCGGTGCCTGGACCGGCCGAGGGGGTTCCCCTCCGACCACGCCCGGTTCTGGTTCTTCCGCAAGCCCGACCGCGACCCGGACTACGCCGCCCACGACGACACCCGGATGACGGTGACCGTCATGTCGGGGCTGCCGGGTTCGGGCAAGGACACCTGGATCGCGCGCGAGCGGCCGGGAGTGCCGGTGGTGAGCCTGGACGCGCTGCGCGCCGAGCTGGGCGTGCGCCCGACCGCCGACCAGCGGCCGGTGGCCGCGGCCGCGCACGCGCGCGCCCGCGAGCACCTGCGCGCGGGGCGGTCGTTCGTGTGGAACGCCACCAACGTCTCGCGCTCGCTGCGCGACCAGTGCGTGGATCTGGCGGCCGCCTACCGGGCGCGCGTGGAGATCGTCTCGGTCGAGGCCCCGCCCCGGGTGCTGCGGGCCCGCCTGGACCGCAGGCGGGCGCCGGTCCCGGCCGCCGCCGTGGAGCGCCTGGTACGGCGCTGGGAGTGCCCGGACCCGACCGAGGCGCACCGGCTCCTGCGGTGGACCAGCGCCTGAGGCGCCGCCGGACCAGGGGGCCGGGGACCGGTCGGGGTCTCCTCCGTCCCCGGACCGCCTGCGCCGGTCCGGGGAGGGGGACGGCCCCACGGGCGCGAGCGGCCCCGGACCGGTGCTTCGGCGCGCGGAGGCGGCCTCCTCCCCCGCTTCGGACAGCCCCCGCCGGGGGCGAGGGGTGATTTCGGCGTTCTTCCGCGCGGGCCCGCGCCCCGCGGTTAGCCTGATCCCGTTTCAGTGGCTCACGGCACTTCGGGTGGTATGTCAATGACTGAGCGCATCTACTCCGCCGTGCACGCGTGCCTGGACTGGGCCGAGACCATCGAGCCCCGGCCCGCCCTGAACACCGACAGCCTGCTCTTCCTGCTGGCCGCCCACCTGGACGCCGGCGCCCCCGATCCCGGGGACTGGTCCACCGCCGACGTCCACGGCATCGCCCGTACCGTCCGCGACTGGGACCGGGTGCCCGACAGCCTCAGGGACACCTGGCTGACCTGGTGCGACTTCCTGGTCGACCAGGACCGGTTACTGTCCGCGGAGAGCCCGCGCCGCCTGCGCGCCGCCATCGCCGCGGTCGACCTGGCGCCCGGCGCTCCGCCGCCGCCCGAGGACCGGACCGACAGTGCCGCCCTACCGCTCCTGGACCGGCTCGGGGTCGGCTCGGACGGCGAGCCCGAGGCGCTGCCGACGGTCGTCCCGGCGGATCCGGCCGACCTGGACGCGGCGGCGCGCCGGTGCCGCCCCCTGTCCGACGCCGCGCGGCTGACGGCGTGGACGGGCGAGGGAAGGCCCCTGTGCGCCGAGGGGGACGACGCCCTCACCCCGGACGACACCGCCGGGGCCGCCGCCGACCTGGGGGTCGCGCCCGCGCGGGTGGCCGCGCTGTTCGCCGTGGCCAGGGACGCGGGTCTGCTGCGCACCACCTACACCCGGGTGCTGCCGGGCCGGGCGGCGCGGGCCTGGCGGGACGGTGTGCCGGGGGCGGCCGCCGACGCCTGGGCCGACGCCCTGCTGGCCATGACCGACCTGCGCGGGGTCACGGCGTTCCTGCTGCTCACCGACCTGTTCGTGCACGGGGACGCGCGCACGCCCGCGCAGCTGGTGGCCGTGTACGGGCCCGGGATCGCCCTGCGCGGGGAGGACCCGGTCGGACACGTGCGCCGGGTGCTGGGGACGCTGGAGGGCCTGGGCGCGGTCCGCCGGGTCGGCGGCGGCCGGTTCCGCGTCACGGGTCTCGGCGACCACTTCATGGTGCGCCAGCTGCGCCAGTCCGGGGCCGACATCGCGCTGGCCCGGCCCCTGTCCGGGATGGACGCCGAGGAGGTGCTCGCCCTGGCGGAGCGGGGCCGTCCGGTGGACACCGAGCGCCTGCTGGAGCGGTGGGTGGCCGCCCGCGACACCGAGAGCGCGGTGTGCGGCCTGTTGGAGGCCTGCGACGCCCCCGGTTCCTGGCGCCTGCGCGAGCGGGTGGCCCGGGTGCTCGCCTCGCTGGAGGAGGACCTGGCCCCGGTGCTGGATCTGTACGTGCACCACCCCGTCCTGGGCGGGTGGGCCCGGCGGCTGCGCGGCGGAGCCGCGGGGACGCCCACGTCGCACCAGGAGGTCTGGGCGGTGCTGGACGACTACGCGATCCTGCTGGAGGGCGGCGGGCTCCTGCCCGGCCGGGACCGGGACAGGTACGCCGGATGCGCGGAGCGGTTCGTCCGCACCGTGTGGCTGACGGGCCACCCGGCCTCGGACACGGTGCTGGACCTGCTGGCGGAAGGGGCGCTGGGCGCGCCCCTGGCCGAGGCCGCGCGGCGGCTGCGCCCCGCCCCGGTCACCCCCTGAGCGGTGTCCCCTCCCCCGCCCCGGACCGGGGCGGGAGGACGGGCGTGCGCGGGCTCAGGCCTTGACGACCAGTTCGTGGACGAGCGCCTCGACGCCGGGCAGCGGGGCGCAGTCGCGCTCGGGCACCCGCTCGAAACCGCGGGCGCGGTAGACGTACTGGGTCGAGACCATCTCGGGCAGGGTGGCCACCAGCAGCCGGGAGACCCCCTCCTCACGGGCGCGGTCGACGAGCGCGTTGACCAGGTCGCGCCCCACGCCGCGCCCCCGCGCCTCGGGAGCGACGGCGAAGGCGCGGATCTCGGCCTCGTCGGCGTTGCGGGCGATCTCGCTCTCCGGAGACCAGGGCTCGAACACGGCCGTCCCCAGGAGCCGGTTCTCGTCGGCGGCGACCAGGATCTCGCCGCGGCCGTCCGTGCCCAGGAGCCGGAGCGTCTCGACGTAGGCCGGGTTCACGTCCATGAGGCCGTCGGCCGTGTAGGCCGTCAGGCGCAGCTCACTGACGGCGTTCATCTCATCAGGAAGTACTCGACGCACGATCATGGACGTCATTCAACATGATGGGAGGGCTCCCCGCCGTTGATCGCCGCACCACCCGGAGCGTCGAAAACATCACCGTGAGTGACTCTTTACGGAGGTTTATCCCCCGCTCCGGACACGCCGGACCCCCCGGGCGGAGTTGTCCACAGGCCTCCGGCGGCGCGGCCGCGATCGTGCCACCCTTCTGGTGAGGGAGGCGCCCATGTCCGACCACACCAGCGGGGAACCCGTTCCGGCACCGACCGTCCGCCTCTTCAGCGGCTCCGCGGCGCTGGCCTCGGGGGGATGCCCGGCGCACCGCCGGTTCAGCGCCGACCCCTCCCTCGGCGCGGACCCGCCGCCGCGCGACACTCCCGGGGCGGTTCTGGACGCCGTCCTGGACCTGGTCGAGCACGCGGGCATGGCGCCGGAGGAGGCCTGCGCACGCCTGTCCGCGCCGAAGGGGCCGGGCCGCGCCCTCCCGGGCGGGCGCCCCGCGCCGCCGCACCCGGGGCTGTTGGTCTGGGTCCGGCACGCCGCGCGGTGCTACCTGGAGGCCCTGGCCGGGGACGGCGGGAGCGACGGCCCGCACCGCGCGCCGGTGTTCGACTTCTGGGTCCGCCAGTACCTGCCCGTGCCCGGCTCCCCCAACTCCCGGCCCTACGAGCTGTGCGCCCGGGGCCGCAGGTACGCCTACGCGCAGGGGTCGGAACGGGTACGGGAGCTGCGCGTCCCGGTCATGGGCGCGGCCGGTGAGCGGGCCCGCCCGCGGGCGGAGGTGGCGGTGGCCGCGTACGTGCTCGCCACCGGGACCCCGGTGGACCGCGACGCCTGCGCGGCGCGGCCCGGGCGGTACCGGGGCGGCGCCCCCTACCCGATGCGCGCGCACCGCGGCGGCGACGACGCCCGGCCGCCGGACCGGGTGCGCGTGGTGGAGACCTCCTGTCTGGACTCCTCCACCGCCGTCCTCTACGACGGTTCGGCCGCCGAGGCCGGGGAGGCCTTCGCCTCGGCGGGCCGCGAGGGGCTGCGCTCGGCCCTGGTGGGCGGGGCCCGCTCCCCCGGCCGGGACTGCCCGGCCTGTGCGGGGCGCCCCGGCTGCGGTCGGCTGCCGCGCGCGCCGGGGCTGCTCGGCACGGGCGGCGGGCCGTGGCCCCGGCGCTCCTGGTCGGTCTCCCTGGGGCTGCGCCACCGGGGCTGTCCCGCCCGGGCGCACTTCCAAGCCCTGGGCCTGCCCGGGGACCCCGGCGCCGAACCGGCAACGCTGCGGCGCGACCGCGCCGTGCGCGCCTGGCTGGAGCGGCTGCACCGGCGCCTGCCCCGGAGGCCCTGCACGGCAGGGGACCTGCCCGGGGACCGCTCGTCCTGGTCCGCCGGGAGGTGGCGGTTGGAGGGCGGGCAGGCGCGCCTGGGGGCCGCCATGATCGCCGCGCACGTCGGGGTCTGCCCGCTGCGCGGGCTGGCCTCGGGCAGCCACGTGCGGGTGGGCCACAGGCTGGCCGCCGACGACACGCGGGCCGACGTCCTGGTTCTGGCCAGGGCCGAGGTGCTCCACCACCGGGGCCGGTCCTGGATCCACCGCTCCGTCACCACCGCCGACGAAGCGCCAGCCCCTGCGGGGGACGGGCCCGCTCCGGCGGAGGCCCGGCCTTCCCCGGGCGGGAACGCGCTTCCCGGAGAGGAGGGCGCGCTCTCCCCGGGCGACCACGCGCCCCTCCCGGGCGAAGGTACGTCCTCCCCGGGCGGTGGCGCGCTGCTCGGACACGGGGGCGCGGGCCCCGCGAGCGGCGCCGGACCCTTCCCGGGCGGGAACGCTCTCCTGGAGGCCGGGAACAGGCCTGCTCCGGAAGGGGCTCCGCCGCCTCGGGGAGAGGGCACGTCTCCACCGGACGAGAACGCCCCTCGCTGGAACGGGGGCGCTGCTCCCGCCCTCGCCGGAGGCTCGCTCTTCGGGGACGAGGAGGCGCTGCTGGCGGCGGAGCCCCGGCTCGCCCTGGCGGTGGGGCTCTTCGCCTGCGGCGCCCTGCCCGCGGGCCCGGAATCGGCCGTGGAACTGGAGGTCCTCAGTCCCCGGGGCGCGTCCGTACGGTCGCTGGATCCGGGGTCGGCACGGGTCCGGGCCCTGGCCCGGCGGGTGGTGCACGGACTCGCCGGACCCTGGCACGGCGACACCTCCCACCCGCCCGCCCCGGGCGAGGCCTGCCTGGACTGCCCCTACCGGCGCTGGTGCCCGGCGACCGGTGTTCCCGACGCCCTCCACACCCCGGGCGCACGGGCCCGGAACCCGCGAGGCGGTGCCGCTCCCGGACCCGTGCGCGACCCTCCGCCGGGTCAGGCCGCCGGTTCGCCCTCCTCGGCGAAGCGGTAGGCGCTGGCCTGGAGGTCCCACAGCTCACGGTAGAGCCCGTCGGCGGCCAGCAGTTCGGCGTGGCCGCCCTGTTCCACCACCCGGCCCCGGTCGAGCACGACGATGTGGTCGGCCATGCGCACCGACGCCAGCCGGTGGGTGATGAGGACGACGGCGGCGCCGGTGCGTCCGGCGTGGGCGTGCAGGGAGGAGAAGAAGGCGTGCTCGGCGCGCGCGTCCAGTGCGGCGGTGGGCTCGTCGGCGATGAGCAGTGGCGTGCGCTCACCGTCGTCGCCCCGGTAGAAGCCCCGGGCGGCGGCCAGGCGCTGCCACTGACCTCCCGAGGGTTCGGCGCCGTCCACGAAGCGCTTGTCCAGGAGGGTCTCCCACCCCCGGCCGAGTTCGGCGACCACCGCGTCGGCCCGGGAGGCGCGCGCGGCGCGTTCCAACCGCTCGGGGTCGGCACCGGGGCTGCCCATGACCACGTTGCGGCGCGCCGTCAGCGGCCAGTGGGTGTGGTCCTGGGCGATGACCGCGATCCGCTCGCGCAGGCTGGTGCCGTCCACCGAGGCCAGGTCGGTGCCGTCCCAGCGCACCCGCCCGGCGCTGGGCAGGTACAGGCCCGACAGCAGTTTGGACAGCGTGGTCTTGCCCGACCCGTTCTCCCCGACCAGGGCGACGGTCCGGCCGCGCCGCAGGGTCAGGCTGACGTCGTCCAGGGCCGGGCGCTCCCCGTCCTGCCCCGGATAGGAGAAGGTGACGTGCTCGACGCGGATCTCGTCGAAGCCCTCCGGCGCCGGGTCCAGTCCCGCCCGGGGCAGCCGCCGCCGGGCCTCCTCGTCGAAGGCGACGAAGTCGGAGAAGTACAGGCCCGACTCGTAGACCAAGGTGAGGGAGGACAACGCGTTGCCCAGGGCGCCCTGCGCGACCCGGATGGCGACCACGGCGGCACCGGCCACGGCGATCTCCACGACCCCGTCGACCAGCAGCAGCGCCAGGGCCCCGAAGACCGCGCCGGTCACCAGCCCGCCCGCGGTGTCCCCGGCCAGCCGGATGAGGGACTGGCGGGTGGCCAGGCCCAGCTGGATGTCCAGTTCCCGGCCGCCGACCCGGTCGAACTCGGCGAGCAGCCTGCCCTCCATGGTGAAGGAGCGGACCTCGGCCGCGCTGCGGCGGTCGGTCATGAGATTCTCCAGCAGGATCTTGCGGCGGCGCCCCTCGGTGAAGGCCATGAGCATCCTGTAGCGCATGCGCGCCGCGGCGGCCGAGCCCCACCACTGGGGGACCACGGCCAGGGCCAGCAGCGGCAGCAGGACCGGGTGCAGCACGCCGAGCACCCCCGCGGCGGCGGCCAGGCCCACCGCCCCGGTGAGCACGTCGGCGGTGTGCCGGACCAGCGCCCCCGCCTCGTCGCTGCCGCGCACGTAGCACCGGTACAGGTGGTCGTGGAACCCGCTGTCGTCGAAGGCCCGCAGCTCGACCGCGGTGCAGTGGCGCAGCAGCTGCTTCTCCGCGGTGAGCACGACCTGGGGTTCCAGGCGTGCCTGGGCGCGTCCGGCGGCGGCCGAGCAGACCCCGCGCAGGACCAGCGCCGCACCCAGCAGCGCCAGGGAGGGCAGGGCGGCCAGGACGCGGTCGGGGGTGGGCACGGCGGCGAAGAGCGCGCCGAGCACGTCGGTGGTGGCCACCAGCGCCCAGGCCGTGGCGGCGCCGACGCCCGCGTTGAGCGCGGCGGTCGCGACGACGTCGCGCGGGCTGCTGCGCCAGGCCAGAGCGAAGGCCTGGCGGACCAGCGCGGGCATGCGGCGCCCGATCACGCCCCAGGTGGCCCGGGACGCCTGGTCGCCGAAGTGCCACCACCTGGGCGTGGTGAGTTCGGGCAGGGACAGTCCCTCCCCGACGTCGTCGGTGTTGCTGTCGGTGTCGGTGGGAAGTGTTGTGCCGTGCATCCTCGGCGTCCTCCGGTGGTGTCGTGGACCTCGGAACCCGTGCGCGGACACACGAGGGGAAGCGACGCCAGGTGATGGCATCGGTCCTCTCGGTGACCGCTGCTCGGATGGTGCCGATCATGACCCCGGCGCACGACAGCCGAAAGCGGCTTCCCCCGTTGCGGTCGGACCGGATACCGGCGCCCTCCCCACGGGACGCCCGACGGGGCCCGTGGGCCGGGGCGGCCGCGCACGGCACCGGATTCGAAAACCTGTCGGATAGCTGCCACCCGGATCGGCCCGGGATACGGACCGCCCCGAAGCGGGCCGGGACGCCACCGTTCACTCACCGGCACCGGCCCGAATCCCCGGAGGGGGACGTGGACGCGGGACCGCGGCCGGCAGAACCCGGGGTCTTCGCACTCCCGATGCACTCGCCCGATGCCGGGAGGACCGGTGCGGCGGTCCCGTCCGGAGCGGCGGACGCACCCTCGCGAACACCGTGGGGCGAGAACGGCGGACCGGCGGCGGACGCGGTCCGGCGAACCCGGACACGCACGCCGAGGGGCCGCGACGCCGGACGGCCGCGCCGGTGCCCGAGGGCTCCGGCGCGGCCGTCCGCACGGCTGTCGCGGTGGTCGGTACGCGGTCTATCCGGCCGGTCGGGCCTCGACCTCGTCGAGCCAGGCCCGCACCGCGTCGTTGTGCTCGCCCAGGGCGGGCGGCGGCAGGTGGCCCGTCCCGGGGGGCCGCGGCGCCTCGTCGGCCACGGGGTCGAAGCGCAGCGCGGACCCGGGCAGCTCGATCGGGCCGAGCACCGGATGCTCCACCTCCAGCAGCAGCCCCTGGGAGCGCGTCTGCTCCCACTCGTAGACCTGGTCGATGGTGCGCACCGCGCCGCAGGGCACCCCCACCTCACCGATCCGGTGCAGCCACTCGTCGCGCGTGCCCTGGCCCAGCACCGCCTCCACCTCGGCGATCAGCTCCTCGCGGTGCTCCACCCGGGAGGCGTTGTCGGCGAACCTGGGGTCGCGGGGGTCCAGGCCGAGCAACCCGGCGAAGCGCTCCCACTGCGCCTCGCCGCCCACCGCCACCTGGAGCACGCCGTCCATGCAGGCGAAGGCTCCGTAGGGGGCGATGGAGGGGTGCTGGTTGCCCAGGGCGGCGGGCACCTCGCGCCCGACCGTCCACCGGGTTCCCTGGAAGGCGTGCACGCCCACGATCGAGGACAGCAGCGAGGTGCGCACCACCCGGCCGCGCCCGGTGCGCTCGCGCTCCAGGAGCGCGGCGAGCACGCCCTGGGCGCCGTTCATCCCCGCCAGCAGGTCGCCGATGGCCACGCCCGTCTTGGTCGGCTCCTTGGGCGAGGGGCCGGTCAGGCTCATCAGACCGGCCTCGCCCTGGGCGATCTGGTCGTAGCCCGCCCGTCCGCCCTCGGGGCCGTCGTGCCCGAACCCGCTGATGGAGCAGACCACCAGGCGGGGGTTGAGCTCCTCCAGGCGGCCGGCGGGGAACCCGAGCCGGCCCAGGACGCCGGGGCGGAAGTTCTCCACCAGGACGTCGGCGGCGCGCACGAGCCGGGTCAGCTGCTCCACGCCGTCCTCGGACTTCAGGTCCAGTTCGATGGACTCCTTGTTGCGGTTGCAGGACAGGAAGTAGGTGCTGACGCGCTCCTCCTCCGGCCCGACGAACGGCGGGCCCCACCCGCGCGTCTCGTCTCCCCTGCCGGGCTGCTCGACCTTGATCACCCGCGCGCCGAGGTCTCCCAGCAGCATGGCCGCGTGCGGTCCGGCCAGCGCCCGCGACAGGTCGATGACCACGATCCCCTTGAGCGGCCCTTGCGAGCGGTCCACGTTCCCTACCTCCTGGTGATGGGTACTGCTCCGGTGTTCGTGTCCTGGGCGGTGCGCGCTCAGGGCGCGGCGCACAGGCGGCGGTAGCGCGCGGCGCGCCCCGCGGGCGGTTCGGCGCCACCGCGCGGCTGGACCGCGGCGAGTTCGCGGGCGATCGCCTCCCCCATGCGCGCGCAGAACGCGCCGTCCTCGTCGGCCGCGTCGCCGAACTCGGGGACCACCCGGTCCACGAGTCCGCGGGCGCGCAGGTCGGCGGAGCCGATCCCCTGCGCCTGGGCCAGCTCCCCGGCGCGGTCGGCGGTGCGGTGGACGATCGCGCTGGCCCCCTCGGGCGGCAGCGGGGCGAGCCAGGCGTGCTGGGCGCACAGGACGCGGTCGGCGGGCAGGAGCGCGATCGCGCCCCCGCCGGTGCCCTCCCCCAGCAGGACCGAGACGGTGGGGGCGGCCAGGGAGGTCATCTCGGCCAGGCAGCGGGCGATCTGACCGGCCGTCCCCCGCTCCTCGGCGTCGGCGGAGAGCGCGGCGCCGGGGGTGTCGATGACGGTGACCAGGGGCAGCCGCAGCTCGGCGGCCAGGCGCATGCCCCGGCGGGCCTCGCGCAGCGCGTCCGGTCCCATCGGCTGTTCGGCGCTCTGGCGGGAACGGTCCTGGCCGACCAGGACGCAGGGCCTGCCACCGAACCGGGCCAGCGCGGTGACCAGGGCGGGAGAGGCCTCGCCCTCGCCGCTGCCGCGCAGGCGCACCACGTGGCTGGCCGCGTGCCGGAGCAGTTCGCGCACGCCCGGGCGCTCCTTGCGGCGGGAGCGGGTCACCGAGTCCCAGACGGGGGCGGGGGAGTCGGGTTCGGCGGGCGGCGGTGTGGGCGCGGCGGGGGCCGGGCGGTCGAGCAGGACGCCGAGGGCGAGCCCGGCGGCGTCCCTGAGCTGGTCGGGGGGCAGGACGGCGTCGACGAGGCCGTGCCGCTGGAGGTTCTCCGCGCGCTGGACGCCCTCGGGGAACGGTGCTCCGCGCAGCGCCTCGTAGACGCGGGGGCCCAGGAAGCCGACGAGCGCTCCGGGTTCGGCGGCGGTGAGGTGGCCGAGCGACCCCCAGGAGGCCAGGACGCCTCCGGTGGTGGGGTGGCGCAGGTAGACGAGGTAGGGCAGTCCGGCGGCCTTGTGCGCGGTGACGACGGCGGTGATCGCCGCCATGGCCACGAAGGCGGGGGTGCCCTCCTGCATGCGGGTGCCGCCCGAGGCCGGGGCGGCCAGCAGGGGGAGGCGCTCGGCGGTGGCGCGTTCGACGGCGGCGACGATGCGCGCGGCGGCGGCGAGCCCCACGGACCCGGCGAGGAAGCCGAACTCGCTGGCCACGATGGCGACGCGGCGACCGTGCAGCCGCCCCTCCCCCGTCAGGACCGCCTCGTCGCATCCGGTGGCGGCCCGCGCCCGGGTGAGCGCGTCGGCGTAGGCGGGGTCGGGGTCCACGTCCAGGGGCGCCTCGTCCCAGGAGACGTGGGATCCCGCGTCGAGCGTGCGGTCCACAAGCTCCCGGGCGGTGTCGTGGGTCTCCACAGCAACCTCCAAATGGTTCAGTGGCTAGGCCACTAGGCCTCACGTCAGGGTGGCACGAAACCACACGTTTTGTGAAGTCCCCGCCGCACCCGATCGCGGGGAGGTCCGATGCGCCGGTTCCGGGAGCCCGCCGACGGGATGCTCTAGCCTGGAAGTCCCTCACCGCAGTCAGATCCGAGGATCAGGAGCCAGCGAGCGTGCCTACCAAGCCCCGACCCCGGCCCCCGGCGCGCCCGCGCCTGTACGAGCAGCTCGTGGAGCGTCTCGTGGAACACATGCGGGACGCCGGTCTGGGCGTGGGCGACCGCCTCCCGCCCGAGCGCGAGCTGGCCGTCGCGCTGGAGGTGAGCCGGGCCTCGGTGAGCCAGGCGCTGGTGGCGCTGGAGGTCCAGGGGGTCATCGAGGTGCGGCACGGGGACGGAGCGATCATCCGCCAGACCGTCTCCGAGCAGGGGGTTCTCGCCCTCCTGCGCGACCGGGCCAACCGGCGCGCGGAGATCATCGAGGCCCGTCAGGCGCTGGAGGTCAAGCTGACGGAGCTGGCCGCCGTGCGCCGCACGCCCGAGGACCTGGTCGCGATCGACACCGCCCTGGAGCTGATGCGCCAGGAGGTGGCCAACGGCGACCGCGGCGTCACCGGTGACGAGCGCTTCCACGCGGCGATCACCACGGCCGCGCGCTCGCGCCTGCTGGCGCGGATGATGAACGAGATCGCCCCGATGATCCGGGAGACCCGCCTGGAGTCGCTGTCGCAGCCGGACCGGCCCCGGGCCTCGCTCGACGGGCACGAGCGCATCGCCTCGGCCATCCGCTCGGGCGACCCCAAGGCGGCCGCCGACGCGATGCGCGACCACCTCCTGCTGGTCTCCGCCGTCAACGGGGACGCCCCGGTCACCCCCTGAACCGGCTCAGTGGCGCACAGGACAGGCCTTCGAGCCGCCTGGGCGCCGCCGCCCCGGTCACGGGGCGACGGGGGCGGGCGCCGACGGGCGCGGAGGGGTCCGGCAGACCGGACCCCTCGCGTTCCCGGGGCCGCCGAGCGGCCCCAGCCGCCCTCGAAAGGCACTGCCGTCACAGCAGTCCCGGCACCACCAGCACGCCCCAGGCGACCAGCGGACCCACCACGACCACGATGCCGCTGTAGACGAGCATCTGGCGGTAGAAGCGGGACGGGTCCACCCCGGTCGCGTTGGCCAGCACCAGGGCGCCGTTGGTGGAGAAGGGGCTGACGTCGACGATGGTGGAGGAGATGGCCAGGGCCACGATCACACCGGTCGCGCTGATGTCGCCCATGAGCAGGAACGGGATGGCCAGCGGGATGGTCGCGCCCAGGATCGCGGTCGAGGAGGCGAAGGCCGACACGACGGCGCCGATGTAGCACAGCAGCAGCGCCACCAGGAGCGGAGCGCCCAGGCTGGCCGCCCCGTCGCCGACGTACTCGATGGTCCCCGCGCTCTCCATGACGCCGACGAAGGTCAGCATGCCGGTGATCAGCAGGACCGTGGACCAGCTGATCTGGGAGAGCACGTTCTTCTGCGACTGCGGCGCGATCAGCGCCAGCACCACGCTGACGGTCAGGGCGACGAAGCCGACGTCGAGGCCCACGCCCAGGGCCAGGACGCCCAGCGCGACGATGCCCAGCAGGGTGGCGATCTGCTCGAACCGGACCGGGGTGCTCTCGGATGCGGCCCCGCCGCTCCCGGCCGCCGCTCCGCCGTCAGCCCCGCTCCCGGCGGAGGCGTCGGCGGGACCGCCGGTGGCCAGCGCGACCGATCCGGACCCCGAACCGCCGGAGGCGCGGGCGGCCCCGGTGGCGGCCTCGGCCTCGTGCGCGCGGACGCCGAAGAGGCGGTTGCCGCCCAGCGAGACGAACAGGACCAACGCGATGCCCAGGTTGAAGACCAGGCTGCCGAGGAACAGCGTGATGGGGGACACCGAGAGCCCGCTGTCGGCGACGATCCCGTTCACCGTCACCCCGTAGACGCTGACCGGGGAGAAGCCGCCTCCCTGGGCGCCGTGGACCACCATCATGCCCATCAGCAGCGGGTTGATCCGGTACCGGGCGGCGAAGCCCAGCGCGATCGGCGCGACGATCGCCACGGCCGCCGGGCCGAGCGCTCCCACACCCGTCAGCACGGCGGAGATGCCGAACATGATCCACGGGATCGCGGCCACCCGGCCGCCGACCATGCGGGTGGCGCCGCGCACGAGCAGGTCGATCGTCCCGTTGTTCTTCGCGATGGCGAAGAGGTAGGTGACACCGACCAGGGTGAGGAAGAGGTCGGCGGGGAAACCGCCGAGGACCGCGTCGGCGTCCATCCCGAGGACCAGGAGCCCGACCATGAAGGCCGCGACGAAGGCCAGCGCGCCGATGTTGATCGGCAGGACGGTGGCGATGACGAACATCGCCAAGAGGACGAGGATGGTGAGAAGCTGAGGGGTCATGACATACCGATCAGAGGGGCAGTTGGGGCTGTGATCTGGGCCATAAGACTAGTGGCCTAGCCAATAGGCCTTTAGGTCTCCTGTCAAGTCCCCCGGCCGCGCCTTCCCCCGGTCCCGGTGCTGGAAGCCCTTTGCGTTCAGGTCGGCACGTTCCACGAGGTGAGCGCCGGACGGCCGTGCTCGTGGCCCAGCGTGCTCACCGTGGCCGTCTCCAGCCGGAACAGCGCCCCCGCCGCGGGCGGCAGGCCCAGCCAGCGCGCGGTGAGCACCCGCAGGACGTGGCTGTGCGCCACCAGCACCACGTCGGCCCCCGCTCCACCGTCGAGCAGGGGCGTCAGCCGGTCCAGGACCCGGTCGACGCGCTCCCCGACCTGTTCCACGCTCTCCCCCGGGTGCCCCGGGCCGCCCGGCACGATCCCGTCGTGCCACAGGTACCAACCGGGACGTCCGACCTGGATGTCGGCGGTGGTGATCCCCTCGTAGCCGCCGTAGTCCCACTCGGTCAGGTCGGGGTCGGTCTCGTCCACGCGCAGCCCGGCCAGTTCGGCGGTGCGCGCGGCCCGCCGCAGCGGGCTGGTCACCACCCGGCCGACCTCGCGCTCGGCCAGCAGCGGGCGCAGCGCCCGCGCCTGCCGCTCGCCCTCCTCGGTCAGGGGGATGTCGGTGAGTCCGGTGTGGCGCCGCGTGCGGCTCCACTCGGTCTGTCCGTGCCTGATCAGCACCATGTCGCCCATGGCCCTGTTCCTGCCCCGGAAGGGGACGGGAAACTCCCCGGCCGCGGCCGGGGCCGACCGCCTTCGAACCGCGCTCCCGGTGAGCCCGGGGCGCGAATCCGCCGGATACCGGGCACGGGGGAGCTTTCGTCGCTACGCTCCTGACCATGACGCAGCACACCGCCACCAGCGACCTGCGGGATCCCCTTCCCGACGAGATCCCCCAGCCCCGTTTCCACCGGCCCAACGAGGACCTGGCCGCGGCCATGGAGTGCGCGCGCTGCAAGGAGCTGGGCATCAGCGTGCCGCCGGGGGGCGCGCCCGAGCGGCTGACCAACTCCGAGGCGAAGAAGGCCAAGAAGGCGAGGAAGCGCGCCCTGGAGGAGGCCAGGCGCAGGCCCCAGGAGAAGATCCCGGCCGACCGCAGGCGCGTGCCGCGGATGGGCCCCCACCACGCCGAGTTCTTCCGCGAGCTGTGGGAGCGCGTGGCCTCCGAGGGCGCGGGCTCCTCCCCCGACAGCCGTCTGCTCGCCCTCACCTTCACCCTGCGGGGCGCGCTGAAGGGCTGGGCGAACTTCACCGGCCAGGACCTGCGCGTCCTGCGCCTGGAGGACGCCCACGCCGCCCTGAGCGACCTGACCTCCTCGGGGTGGCTGGGCACGACGCCGGAGACGGTGATCGAGTCCGACGCCGCGAACCCGGCCCGGTGCGCCCTGCCGAGCCTGGACGGCAACACCTGGAAGCTGGGCAACGGCGTCCGGTCGCGGGCCTCGGGCTGGTTCTCGCGCACCCTCGCCCACAAGAAGATGCGCAAGAAGCCCAACCGGCTCCGGCTCGTGGGGGCCTACCTGGCCCTGTGGGCCGAGCCCGACGGCCGCGTCCGCGTCCCGGCCGCGGACATCGTGACCTCCTGCGCCCTGTCCGGCACCGACGAGCTGGCGGAGCTGCTGGCGTGGCTGACGGAGATCTCCTGGGTCGAGGGCCTGGGCGTGGACGGCGGCGCGGTGGTGGCCTCCCTCACCGAGGCCACCCTGCCGCTGGCCTACGTGCCCCTCCCGGAGCCGACGCCGCCGGGCACCGCACCGGCGACCACGCCGCTGGACGTGCCCGTGGCCGACCGCGCCCGTGAGCTGGTCTCGGGCCGCGGGGAGCGGGTGGCCCGCTGGGTGGACGGCTACCGGGAGGAGCACGGGCACGGCCCCAGCTGGTCGGCGGTGGCCGAGGCCTTCGGGTGGCCGCCGCGCCAGGCGCCCGACCACGACGTCACCCACGAGGCGTTCCGCCTGCTGGCCGAGGACGGCTGGCTGACCGGTTTCGGCGTGCCCTTCGGACTGCGCTCGGGGCCCGGCGGCCCGTCGGCGGGCTGATCCGGCGCGCGGGCGGGGCGCCGCGCGGCGCCCCGCCCGGTACCGCCCCTAACCCGCGGCGTCGGACAGCAGGTCGGGGCAGTCGCCGCCGGGTTCGGTGAGCAGTTCGAAGTGCCACATCTCGTTGGCGTAGACCTGGCACAGCCCGTAGGCCGAGCCGCGGCGGACGAGCCAGTCGGCGGCGTCGGTCGGGCCGATGTCGATCGCCTCCCCGGTCACGTGCCTGGACTCCTCCGGGGTGCTGACCAGCCTCCTGGCCTCCTCGCGGGAGCCGTGGTCGAGGACGGCCCGGTCGAGCAGGTGCCGCTGGTACTCCCCGCTGCGCCAGCCCGAGGTGACGTGGAGGACGATCCCCTCCTCCAGGGCGTCCCGGGCCGCCTCCCGCACGGCCTCCAGCAGCGCACCGTCCAGGCGGGCGATCGAGGGGTACCGCGTGTCGAACGGGGTGACCGACAGGTCGTCCGGAAGGGCGCCGTCCTCAGCGGTGAAGGCCGCCTCCTCCCGGTCCGGCACCACCGCGTTCACCGACCAGGCCGCCAGCACGACGGCCACCGCGGCGCACAGGGCCGCGGCCAGCCAGTACCGGGGCCGCCGCCCGCGGCCGGGCGGGCCGCCGCCGGGGCTCCCGGCCGGGTTCTCGGCGGGGAGGCCCTCCAGCGTCTCCCGTTTCGTCACTGCGCTCATCCTTCACCTCTCGGGCATCGCGTGCGCGATGTGTGGGGTCCTGGTCGCCCCCGAGTGAAGTACGAGCGGTGTTGCACGGATGTGTCGTTTCCCGGCACGGCCCCGGTGCGCCTTCGGAAGAAGACCGCCGGGGCCGTGCCGAGGCCGCTCAGGCGTCGGCGTCCTCCAGCAGGGTTCCGGCCGAGGACAGCGGGGCGAACCGGCTGGGGGTGATGCCCAGCAGCCGCGCGGCCAGCTCCTCGTTGCCGGAGAACCCGGCGTCGGCGTCGATGGTCTGGGCGCCGTCCCAGAGCATGAGCATCGCCGAGACGGTGTGCGCCCCCTTGTCGTGGTGCATGTCGTAGTGGGCGGCCATGGGCACACTGTCGTAGTGCACCCACAGGTCGTGCCCGGTCATGAACATGTCCAGGTCGAAGGTGACCGTCAGCCCCATGAGCTCGGGCTTGTAGCGGTCGTCGATCCCGGCGAAGGCCTCGTCCAGGGCCACCATCCGGGGGCAGGTGGGCGCGGCCGAGGTGTACAGGGCGTTGGCGGCGGCGAACAGCGGCAGGTGGATCGCGGCGGACTTCTCGCCGCCCGACATCTGCTCGTGCTTGTTCCTGGTGAGCTTGACCTCCTCCTGGCCCGGCACGGCCAGGCGCAGCTCGAACCGGTACCAGGTGCGGTAGTCCAGCACCGCCGACAGGACCTGCTTGTAGGTGGCGCGCGGGTGGGCGGCGTGGTGCTCGCGGATCATCTCCCGCAGGACCTCGCGCAACCGGGTCAGCCCCGAGGCGCCCAGCTCCTCGGTGTCGCGCCGGACCAGGCGGGCGGCGGTGGCCTGGTGCTCGCTCACGCGGTCGGAGCGGCTCCAGCGGATGCCGATCCGGGTGCCCGAGGACATGGGCCGCGAACGGGTGTCGCGGTCCATGCTGACGACCAGGTCGCGGGCCGCCCGCACCCGCTCGTGGATCTGCTGGGCGATGCCGGTGAGCAGTTCGTCCTCCAGCACCCCGCGCTCCTCCTCGCGCAGCAGCGCACCCTGCTCCTCGACGCGTTCGGCGATGACGCGGGCGAAGGCGGAGACGGGGTTGCGGCCGGTCTCGTCGTTGACGAACACCGTGATGACGCCGCTGACGCCGAGGTCGTGGTCGACCCGGTAGCCCTCGGCGTCGCCGCCCAGCGTGTCCTGGAAGGCGCGCAGGGCGTTGGAGATGCGCGTGGAGACGGACTTGAGGTCGCCGTCGGTGACCGCGGCCCCGGAGCCGACGGCGGCGGTGAACGCGTCGAGCAGCTCCGCGGCGCGGCCGGGCAGGACCGCGCGCACGGCGGCCTCCGGGTCGTCCGGGGCCGCGGCCAGGACCTGTCCGGCGGCCTCCTCGGGGGCGGGCCAGGAGCGCCGGTCCGGCCAGGCGTGCGCGGTGTCCACGCCCAGGGCGGCGCGCAGGTCGGGGTGGGTGAGGGCGGCGAAGGCGTCGGCCTGCTCGAACAGCGCGGCGAGGGAGTCGGTGAGGGCCCGCTGCCCGCCCTCCAGCTTCTCGTCGGCCCGGATCATGGCCTCGTGGGCGGCCGCGGCCTCCTTCTGGGCGCCCTGGTGCTCCTCACGGGCCCGGTGCAGCTCCTCCTTGACCTGTTCGAGCTCGGCCATGAGCTCGCGGACCGGGGCGTCGATGCCCTCCTGCTTGGCGGCCAGCTCGGCCGCGGCGCGCTCGTGCTCGCGGGTGCGCTCCTCGTGGCGCTCGCGGTCCTCCTCCAGCCGTGCGCGCAGACGGGCCAGGGTCTCCTCCCTGCCGTCCAGGTCCGCGGTGTGCCGCTCGACCTCGGCGCGGGCGGTGTGCAGGCGGCGCGCGGTCTCCAGGAAGTCGTCCACGGCACGGGCGACGGCGTCCACCGCCCCGGGCTGGGCGGGCATGGCGCGTTCGGCGGCCACCGCGCGCACCTGGTGGCGGTGGGCGTCGACCTCGGCGACCGCGGCGTCCAGGTCGCGGCGGCGCTCCTCGCTCTCGGCCCGCGCCGAGGCCAGGAGGGTGGACTGCTGCTCGACCCGGCGCACGGCCCGGTCGATCGTGGCGGTCTCGGGCAGGGCGGCGCGGGCCCGGGTGAAGGCCTTGAGGAGTTCGCCCGCCCGGTCGAGCTGTTCGGCGACCCGCGCGCGCCGCTCGTCGAGTTCGGCGATGCGGGCGTCGCACTCGGCCAGGCGTTCGCGGCGGCGGTGGGCGCGGTTGGTGGCGCCGATGAACTCGGGGGCGGCCTTGGGGCTGACGCCCACCAGCATCCCCTGGGAGAACCGCGCGCCGGTGCCGACGGTGTGCGCCGCCGCTGCCCCGGCGCCCGTGGCGTCGGCGGCGCCCCCGGTACCGGCCGTCCCGAGGGGCTGGACGGGGTCCGTGGCCCCGGCCGAACCCCCGCTGTCGCGGACCAGGCGCACCGACGCCAGGACGCGGGCGATGACGTGCTCGGGGACCCGGTCCTGCCGCTCGGGCACCAGCACGTCGGCCAGGGTGGGCCCCTCGGGCGCGGCCGCGCCCTCGGCGGGCAGCAGGTAGGCGTCGGCCCCGCCCGAGGCGAGCGCCGCGCGGGTGGCGTCGGCGTCGGGGTGCACCCAGGCGGTGAGCAGGCCCGCGCCGTACAGGGCGCCTTCGACGGCGGCGGCCTCGTCGTCGCCGACCGCGTCGGCGAAGCGGACCAGCTGCCACAGCGGGGCGCCGGGGCGCCCCTCGCGGGAGGCGGTGCGCAGCGCGTCGGCGGGCGGGGCGTCGTCGCGTTCGGCGGCGATGTCCGCGCGCTCGCGGGTGAGGCGGTCGATCTCGGCGCCGAGCCGGTCCCGGTCGGTCTCCAGGGTGCGCGTGTGCGCGGCGGCGTCCAGGCGCTGCTGGTCGGTGTGCTCGCCGTAGACCTCCGACACCGTGGGGGTGCCGGGGCGTCCGACGCCCTCCAGGGCCTCGGTCAGGGCGGCGACGCAGGCGGCGTCGGTGACCGGGGCGGGCCCCTCCACCCAGTGCGCGGCCCAGGCGGTGAGGGCCTCGGCGGCACCGGCACGGGCCGCGGCCAGGTCGTCGGCCGCGCGGGCGCACTCCGCCTCGCCACGTCCGAGCCTGTCCTCGGCCTGGGCGCACGCCCGTTCGGCGGCGCCGCGCGCGGTCTCGGCGCGGGCGAGGTCGGCGAGGCGCTCGCGGACCGCGGCCACGTCGGCGCGGCGGGCGGTCGCGCGCGCCCGCGCGGCGGCGGACAGGTCGTCGCCGGTGTCGGCGGGGCCCTCCCCGTCGTGGTCGAGCCCGGCCTGTGCGGCGTTCTCGGCCAGCTCCGCGGCCAGTTCACCGGTGCGCGCCCGCCCGTGTTCGAGGTCGGCGGCGACCCGGTCGGCCTCGCGCTGGAGGGCGGTGACCTCCCCGGCCTGGTCGTCCAGTCTGGCCTGCTGTTCGGCCAGGGCGCGGGCGGTCTCGGCGCTGTGCGCGCGTTCGATCTCCAGGGCGGCGTGGCTGCGGAAGGCCTCGTGCGCCTCCAGTCCGCCCCTGCGCGCGGCGAGCCGACGGATCCGGGCGTCGTGCTCCTCGGCCCGGCCGGTGGCGGCGGCGTGCGCGAGCGTGGCCCGCTCGCGGGTGTCGCGGGCCTCGGCGATGGCGCGGGCCTGCTCGGCGGCCTGCCCGGCGGCGGTGTGCACGCGGGCCAGGCGGTGGCGGGCGTGGGCGGTGAGGTAGGCGGCGTACTCCCCGACGAAGGCCGTGGTCGCGGCGTGCGCCGTGCTGGCCTGGTCGAAGCGGCGCTGGACGGCGGCCAGGTTGGTGAAGTCGCGGGCGGCCTGGTCGAGGAGTTCCTCGTCCAGGGGGCTCAGGCCGCTGGTGAGGGTCTCGGAGACCTTCTCGGGGTCCAGGTCCTTGGCCAGCAGGGGGCGGCGCAGCGCCAGGAGCAGGTCGAGCAGCTGGACGTAGCGCTCGCCCAGGCCGAACAGGCGCGCGTCCACGGCGCGGCGGTAGTCGGCCGCGGTGGAGCGGAAGGCGTCCTCGCCGAGCACCCCCTTGAGCTGCCGCTCGGTGAGCGGGCGGCCGTCGGAGGCGAGCAGGCCGAAGTCCACGCCCAGGCGCTGGTCGGTGACGAAGAAGGAGGGGGTCACGCCGTCGCGGTGGCGGTGCGCGCGCAGGCCGATGACCAGGGTGACCGTCTCGGTCCCCTCCCCCGGCCCGGTGCGGGCGAACTCCATCCACACGTACCCGTACTCGGAGTCCTGGCCGCGGTAGAGCAGGTTGGACTTCATCGTGCGGTTCTGGCCGCTGAAGGGGTCCAGGCGGCGGGCGTCGGTGTACCCGTCCAGGATGAACGGGAAGAGCACCTCAAGCGCCTTGGTCTTGCCCGAGCCGTTGTGTCCGCGCAGGACGAGGCGCCCGTCGGCGAACACGAACTCCTCGTCGACGTAGTCCCAGACGTTGATCACACCGGCGCGGCTGGGCCGGAATCGGTCGCTCCTGGGGGACATTACTTTCCTTCCGCGGAGGTGGAGGCGGCTGCGGGGGTCGGGGCGGGCGGGGCGTGGGAGGAGGCGGGCTCCCCCGGCCGGGGGTCGGTCAGCCCCAGGGGCAGCTGCCCCCCGTCGGCGCGCTCGGGCAGCGCGCCCTGGATGTTGCGGTAGCGGGAGGCGGCGGGGAGCACCAGGGCGCCGCCGGGAACCGGTCTGATGAGGGAGAGTTCGGCGAGCAGGGTCAGGGCGGCGTCCAGCAGGCCGTAGGGGTCCTGCTGCCAGGCTCCGCCGAAGGAGGCGGCGCCGAACTCCGCGTAGAGCTCGTGGATCATGGTCTCCCACCGGCCGCGCTCGACCAGGGGGACCTCCAGCGGCGCGGCGGCCTCCTCCCGCTCCCCGGCGGGCTCCACGGTCCAGGCCAGGTCGGCCACGACGCCGTCGCGGGGCAGACCGGCGTCCACGAGCCGGACGAGTTCGGCCTGGTCGTCGGCGTGCGGGGGCACCTGGAGCCGGACCAGCGCGGCCAGGGAGGTCTCCAGCAGGTCGGCCACCTTGGCCAGCAGCAGCCCGGCGGTGCGGTTGACCGCTCCGCCCCGGCCGGGGAAGGGCCGGTCGGTGAAGGTGCCCGCCGGGTCGGCCAGCAGGACGCCCTCGGCGCGGCGCTCGACGCTGAGCCCGGTGGCGCGGGCCAGGTCCTCGGCCACGCCCCGGCCGCGCAGGACCGCGGCCACGGCCGGTTCGACGTCGGCGTAGTACACGACCGGCCGCTCCACCAGGAGCCGCCGCGCCCGCCGGGCCGCCTGCTCGCGCGGCGAGGCCTCGGTGAGCGGGTCGGCGAGCAGCCCGGCGACGCTGCCCAGGTGCTGGACCGGGCGCGCCGGACGGAACAGCAGCTCGCACACCTCGTGGTCGATGTCGAACAGGGCGTCGCCCTGCTCTCCGCCCGCCGCCCACGCCTCCAGGGACCCGTCGGACAGGTGGAGCGCCCCGCGGTCCACCAGCCAGTGGGCGACGTCGACCAGCGCGGCCTTGTGGGCGCCGTCGGTGGGGTCGTAGCCCAGTCCGCCGACGGCGTTGGCCCCGGGGGTGAACCGGGCGACCAGGTCGGCGAGGCTGATCTCGATCTGGGAGCGCTGGAAGGCGGCCAGCACCAGGCACAGGTAGGCGAGTCTGCGCCGGTCGAAGGGCTTGCCCCGGCGCGAGAAGGTCTGGCGCTGGGTGGGGTCCAGGGCGTCGAGCTCGCGGACCAGGCGCACGTGGTCGGTGGTGGCGACCAGGGTGTAGCCGAAGAGCCGCTCCAGGTCGGCGGAGAGTCCGTCGGCCCAGCGCAGCACCTGCTCCAGGACACCGGGGCGCGGGCGCGCGGCGGTGATGAGGTCGCAGGTCAGGACGCGGCGCATGGCCTGTTGGTAGGAGCCCAGGTCGGCGGGTGCGACCGTGCGGGCGAAGAGTCGGGGCATCAGGTGTTCTTCGTTCGGGGCCGGTGGCCGGTGGCCTCCAGGCGCAGGCCCGGCAGGTGGATGCGGCCCTGGCTGGTGTGGACGGTGCTGCCCGCCGGGTCGGGGACCAGGCGGACCATGGTGCCGTCGCCCTCGCCGCTGGCCGAGGACAGGCGTCCGGCGACGACGCTGCGCGACTCCAGGGCGCGGGTGACCAGGCGCAGCAGGACGCGGGTGTCGGTCTCGTCCAGGACCCGGCCGTGGGCGCCCAGGTCGACCAGGCGGGCCGCGGCCTCGCGTTCGGCGGTCCGGCCCGCGGCCTGCTGTCCGCGCAGGCGCGCCTGGGCGCCGGGGTTGCGCCGCACCGGTTTGGGCACGCCCGCGTTGGGGGCGTTGCCGCTGCGGAACAGGGTGACCGACACCTCCACGCCGGGGGCGTCCCACCAGGTCGTGTTGGGCGGGATCTGTTCCTCGTCGTCGTGGGCCGCGCCCAGGTGGCGGGCGGAGCGGACGTTGAAGGCGGCGCCCATGAGGGCGTGCGCGGCGCCGTCGTCGGGGGTGTGGAACACCCACTCGGCGAGGTGGCGCAGCTGGGTGGAGCGGTTGACCCCGCCGCGCTGGGCCTCGGTGATCTGGCGCAGCAGGGCGATGACGCCCGAGACGGCCGACCGGGTGGCCTCGTGGAGTTCGGCGGCCCGCGCGGGGATGGCGTCGTCGGAGGCGAACCAGGCGCGCAGGGCCCGCCAGCGGCGGCGCCAGTCGGCCAGGCGCTCGTCGCGCTCCATGAACAGGCGCTCGTCGGAGTCTGCGGCGCGGGAGAGCAGCGTGGCCAGCCCGGTCTCCTCCACCTCGCGCACGGCGCGGTCCAGGCGGGGCAGGTAGCGGTCGAGTTCGGCCATGAAGTCGCTCATGTGCACCAGCAGGGCGTTCTTGTGGCGCAGGAAGATGTCCGGGGAGGTGTCGGTGGAGCGCAGGATCTCACCGAGGGTGACGTGGAACTGGGCGGAGCGGCGCCCCATGTCCTCCATGACCGCGTCCAGGCGCGCGAGCCTGCGGTAGACCTGTTCGGCCCGGCCGGTGCGGTTGGCCTCGGCCAGGGCGCGCAGGTCGTCCAGGACCTCGGAGAAGACCAGCCGGGACAGGTTGACGTCCTCGATGCGGGCGCCGAGCAGGTTCTCGACCGACTGGTAGGCGCGGTAGCCGAGTTCGCTGAACTGGTAGACCGACTGGCGGTTGCGGTAGCGCGCCAGGTTGCCCGCCCGTGAGGCGTCGTCGAAGCGGTGCACGACGCGGTCGGCGTGCAGCTCGTCCAGGCGGTCGCGCAGGCTCCGGTCGGGCACGGGCACCCCGTCGTGGGACCGGGCCAGCTCGCGCAGGGCCTCGGCGACGTCGTCGGGGGCCACCTGGACCTGGTGGACCTCGCGCAGGCGGTCCATGGCCCGCAGGATCCACAGGTAGGTGACGTGGTCGTCGCGACGGGTGAAGTTGAACAGACGGAACCGGTCGCTGACCGCGAGCGGGTCCATGTCGAGGGCTCTGCGTTCGACCACGGGCCGCCCCTTCGGTTGGTGTGCGCGTTGCCGGGGCGGACCTCGGACCGGTCGCGCCTCCCCCACTAACGCTAGGTGACCGAAGGGACGGTACACCCGTTTTCCACAGGCCCGGTTCCGGGAGAGGCGCGCCGCCCCGGCGGAAGCCGCGTCCGGCGCCCGAAACGCGTCGCGCTACCGGAGCACCGGACCGGTCCCGACCGCTGGGCCCGCGCCCCGCTCCGCCGCGGCCGGGGCAGCGGGCGCGTGCGCCGGGTCAGGGCACCGGCTCGGCCTCCTCTGCCTCCCGTTCGGGCGCAGCGGCCCCGCGCGACCTGCGACGGAGCACGAGAAGGCCCGTGGCGAGGCTGGCCGCCAGGACCACGGCCATGATCGCCAGGAAGCCCACCGCTCCCACCTGCGGACTGATGATCAGCGGGATGGCGGCCGCGGTGACCAGCCCGCCCCCGAAGAACGGCTCGAAGATCAGCTGCTTGTAGCCGAACGCCGGGTAGGCGGGCGACTTCATCTCCGGATCGACGACGCGCATCAGCACCAGGCCCGTGGCGGTGACGCCGAGCGACTGCCCGAACTCGCCGATGCCCCGCTCGAACCAGTGGCTGGGCATCATCCGCGGCGCCAGGAACAGGAATCCGCACAGCGACCACAGGACGCCCGCCGCGGCGAGGATGGCGAAGGCGGCGAGGTTGTCGGCGATGGCCTGGAGCGACAGGGTGGCCATCGCGGCGATGATGAGCACGTCCAGCGACAGGCCCTGGATCCGCTCGACGGTCCCCTGGTCCACCACCTCGTTGCGGTCGAAGCGGTCGATGAACACCTGGAGGACGATGCCGCCGATCATGGCCAGCGGGAACAGCGGCACGTAGGCCATGATCTCGATGGTGTCGGCCCACAGCACCCGCTCCAGCCACTGCAAACCCATGAGGATGAGCTGGCCGATCAGCACGGCGAGGGCGACCAGCCCGAAGTGGAGCGTCATCGGGTCCATGGACGAGGGGTGGACGGTCATGGTCGAGCCCGCCGGGCGCTTGCCGGGTTCGACCAGCCCGGCCTGCTCGGTGTCGCTGCCGCGGGAGTCGTCGCTGATCACGTTGGACTTGCCGCGGCGCACGCCCCAGTTGATGAGGACGATGCCGACGATGATGCCCGACAGCAGTCCGACGGTGGCCATGCCCAGGGCCAGGTCCTGCCCCTCGGCCCAGCCCGCCTGCTCGAAGGTGTCGCCCAGGCCCGCCGCGGTCCCGTGCCCGCCGAGGAAGCCGATCTCGATCAGGGCGCCGGAGATGACCGGCACGCCGAACAGGGGTGCGAGCACGAGCAGGGCGAGCACCAGGCCGATCACGTACTGGCCGCTGGCCATGGTGACGCCGAAGGCGAGGTTGGGGCCCGCCAGGGAGGCGGCCTCCCGGAAGCGCGGCAGGGGCTTGCCGAGGAAGAGGCTGGCGAAGACCACCGAGATCAGCAGGCCGGGCAGGGCGGACCAGACCGCCATCACGTCCGCGCCGAAGAGCCCGCCCTCGGCCGCGCGCTCGGCGAAGCCCCCGCCGACGCCCCGGTCGGCCAGCCAGCCCATGAGGCGCCCGAACACATCGGGGCCCAGGAGCAGCGCGACACCGCCGCCGATGATCGACGCGGGCAGGTAGAGCCTCTGCGTCAGCTTCCACCTGACCCGTACCAGCTTCGCTGTCAGCAGCAGCACTCCCAGCAGCAGGAGTGCGAGGCCGACGGTCTCAGGGCTCATCCTCTACCTCTCGTGTGTCGGTTCCGCGAGCGCGTGCGCACCCGGACACGAGCGGGTCGGGGCGGCACGCCTCGGCTCGGCGCCGTGGCGGGGAGGTAGGGGGAGGGCGCCACGGCTCGGGTGACCGTGCCGTCACGATCACCCGCGGCATCCTACACACGTCGTCGTGGTGTCGGACACGGACTGAGCGTGACCGGGCCGGGAGCGGCGCACGGGTCCGGTCACAGCGAGCGGGCCCCGACGGCCGCGACCTCCGGCGCTCCCACCCGCGGCAGGACCCGGACGCGGCCCACGGGCGGGTCCGCGGCGACCGCGGGGCGGGGCGCCCGCCCCGCGGGGCTTCGTCCGCCCTACCCGAGCCGGTCCGCCCGGCGGTCCGCCGCCGGGATGGGAAGTGTCACGCGGGGCCCGCCGGCAACCGTGGGCCCCGTTCGTCACCACCCCCCCATCTTTCCATTGACAAGTTCCGTCGGCAGGAGGAATATTGCCAGTGGAAAGATCACGGGGACGGAAGAATGAACCGGGAGGAAGCACCATGGAACCGCTCATCGCCCTCGTCGGCGTGACGGCGCTGCTGCTCGCCCTCGGCGCGGCGGGCGCGCGCCCGCTGCGCTCCTGGCCGCTGGCCCTGCGGGGCGGGATCGCGGCCATGTTCACCCTGACCGGGGTGTCGCACTTCGTGGGCATGCGCGAGGACCTGATCGCGATGGTCCCGCCCGCCCTGCCCGCTCCCGCCCTGCTGGTCACCGTCACGGGCGTCCTCGAACTGGCCGGGGCGGCGGGGATCCTGTGGGCGCGCACCTCGCCCTGGGCCGCGGCCGGGCTCAGCGCCCTGCTGGTGGCCATGTTCCCGGCCAACGTGTACGCGATCACCGCCGGGACGGTCGCCGGGACGACCGAGAGCCTGCCGGTGCGCACCGCCATGCAGGCGGTGTTCCTGGCGGCGACGCTCGCCGTGCTGGTCCACCACCTGCGCGCCCGGCGGCGCGCGGCGCCTGGCGTCCCCGCGCGGGCGCCCCGCGCCGGAACCGTCGCGTGAGCCGCCCGGCGGCGCGGCACGGGCCGGGCCCCGCGTGCGCCCCGGGGCGCACGCGGGGCCCCTCGCCTGTTTGTGTGTAGGGTGGCCGCGGACCGGTGCCGACACGGGGAGACGGTGGGATGGGCCTGTTCGCCATCAGCGACCTGCACGTACGGCACGGCGACAACCGCGCCTTCACCGAGAAGCTGCGGCCGGAGTCCGACGACGACTGGCTGCTGGTGGCCGGGGACGTCGCCGAGACCAGCGGGGACGTCCTCTGGGCGATGGAGCTGCTGGCCGACCGGTTCGCCACCGTGGTCTGGGTTCCGGGCAACCACGACCTGTGGACCACGCCCACGGACCCCGTCCAGCTGCGCGGGGAGGCGCGCTACCGGCACCTGGTCGAGGGCCTGCGCGGCCTGGGCGTGCACACCCCCGAGGACCCCTATCCGGTGTGGCCGGGGCCCCGGGGGCCGGTCGCGGTGGCCCCCCTGTTCGTCCTGTACGACCACACCTTCCGGCCCGAGGGGACGCGCACCAAGGAGGAGGCGCTGGCGGTCGCCCACGAGGCGGGCGTGGTGTGCACCGACGAGTACCTGCTGCACCCCGACCCCCACCCCGGGCGCGACGCCTGGTGCCGCGCCCGCCTGGAGTACACGCGCGAGCGGCTGGACGCGCTGGACGCCGACCTGCCCACCGTGCTGGTCAACCACTTCCCGCTGGTGCGCGAACCCA
Source organism: Nocardiopsis sp. CNZ308 (assembly GCF_004217075.1). NCBI lineage: Bacteria > Bacillati > Actinomycetota > Actinomycetes > Streptosporangiales > Nocardiopsidaceae > Nocardiopsis > Nocardiopsis sp. CNZ308. The sequence continues at coordinate 6,508,843 of NZ_SHKJ01000001.1, forward strand.
CCCGGATCCTGCGCTACCCCGAGTTCGCCCAGTGGTGCGGGACCGAGGCCACCGCGGACTGGCACGTGCGCTACCGGGCGCGCGCCGTGGTCTACGGGCACCTGCACATCCCCCGCACGATCGTGGTCGACGGCGTGCCCCACGTGGAGGTCTCGCTGGGCTACCCCCGCGAGTGGGGCGCCCGTCCGCAGCCGCCCGAGGGGCCGCGCCGCATCCTGTAGGCCGCGGGCGCGAGGGGCGTGCGCTCCGTTCGTCGGCCCTCGGCGCCCGGCCGGGAGCCCCGTGCCGGTCCTGTCCGCCCGGCTCCGCGTTCGGCCCCCTGCCTGACCCCCGTCCGGGTGCCGGGACGAAGGCACGGCCCGCGGCTGCCGGGGACTACCAGCCCGCGTCGGGCGCCAGCTCGCGCACCGCGGGCAGAGCGGCGTCGAACACGGTCGCGAACCACGCCGAGACCGGGTACTCCCCGCGCAGCCGCGCGAGCCCGTCCGGGTCCACGAACGCGGTCTCGGCGATCTCCCCGGGGTCGGGGCGCGGGTCGTCGCGCACCAGGCCCGCGAAGAGGTGGTTGTACTCCTGCTCCACCAGCCCGGAGACCGGGTCGGGGTGGTTGTAGCGCACGGTCCCGGCCTCGCGCATCAGGACGGGGGCCACGCCCAGCTCCTCGCCGGTGCGCCGGGCGGCGGCCGCGAAGGGCGTCTCGCCGGGGTAGGGGTGGCCGCAGCAGGTGTTGGACCACACGCCGGGAGAGTGGTACTTGCCCAGGGCGCGGCGCTGGAGCAGCAGGCGGCCCCGCCCGTCCAGCAGGAAGACCGAGAAGGCCCGGTGCAGCCGGCCGGGGGGCAGGTGGGCGGAGAGCTTCTCCGCGGTGCCGATCGTCGCCCCGTCCTCGTCGACCAGTTCGAGCATGACCGGCTGCGCGGCGCGGTCGTCCGGGGCGGCGGCGGAGCGGTGGTCGGTGTCCGTTCTGGCGGTCATCGGTGTCCTTCGTGTTCGGCGTCGGGGTGCGGGCGCCCGTAGGGGTACGGACGCTCGGAGGGGCGGCGCGGCCGGGGGGCCGCGCCGCCCCCCGGGAGGTTCAGACGCGGTCGGCCGCGATGAGCAGGTAGTGGAAGCTGTTCTCCTTGTAGGCGGTGAGGAAGGGCTCCTCGATGCCGGTGGCCACGGAGGACTTCGCGCGCAGCTCCCAGTAGGGGATCGTGGCGGCGGTGAGGTCCACGACCTCCATGGGGACGAGTCCGTTGGCGGCCATCGCCCGGAAGTACTCGCTCCGGGGGTGGATGTTGCAGGTGTAGTGCTCGTCGATGCGGCTGACCGCCTTGGAGCGGCCGCCGGTGACGTCGTTGTAGCAGCCGGTGATGGTGACGTAGCGGCCGCCGTACTCCAGCAGGCGGGCGTGCTCGCGGAAGAGGTCGAACAGGTCCACGTACATGGTGGACTCGTTGTTCCAGCTGGCGCGCAGGGAGCCCGTCTCGAAGCCGGTGTCGAGCATGTTGCGGAAGTGGAAGCGCACGCGGTCGGCCACGCCCCGCTCCTCGGCCTGGCCGTTGGCGAAGGCGACCTGCTGCTCGGAGATGCTGATCCCGTCCACGTGGCAGCCGAAGCGCTGGTTGGCCATGAAGCTGGTGCCGCCGCGGCCGGAGCCGGTGTCCATGATCCGGTCGCCGGGCGCGACCGGGCCCAGGTAGTCCAGCAGCACGTTGGCCTGCGCGGTCTCCAGGCGGTGCATCTCCCGGATGATGCGCTCGTCGCGGGTCTCCTCCGGCCCCTCCAGTACGGACGGGTCGTAGTCGCCGATCCCGTAGTGGTGGTGGTAGAGGCCGTCGACCTCGCCGAGGCGGATGTTGACGGGGTCCTTCTCGGCGTTCCAGTACGCCGCCACGGACTCCTGGTAGGCGGTGCGCAGGACGTTGGCCGATCGGCTGAGGGTCTCGGTCATCGCGGAGGAACTCCTTGTCGTGGTGTGTCGGTCGGGACCGGCCCGTGCCCGGGGCCGGGCCGGTCCGCTGCGGAGGGAGGGGCCGCGCCGGGTGCGCGGCCCGTTCAGTCGGCGCCCGCCCCGTGGTAGCGGGGGCTGCGGGCGTGCCATTCGCGGCTGCCGCCGAGCCAGGCCCACAGGCCCCACAGGAAGCGGCGCAGCTCCGGCGAGCCGGTGAGCGCCAGGGCGGCGGCCTCGGCCTCGAAGGCGTGCATCAGCTCGTCGTGGATGTCGACGGTGCGCCGCACGGCCTCACCCAGCGAGCACCCGTCCTCGGTGGCGATCAGCCGGGGCAGGCTGAGGTCGGTGACGTCCTCCTTGCCCATGGAGTACAGGTCGTTGACGATCACGCTCGCGCTGCCCGCCAGGGTGAACACGCGGCGCACGCTCGGCTCGGAGAACGCCTGGTGCGGCAGCTCGTACCCGGCGACCGCGTCGATGAGCGCCATGCACGGCACGAAGCTGTTCTCGTGGCGGTGCATGAGGAACTCCCAGACCGGCGGCCGGTGGCCGGTGGCCAGCCAGACGCCCTCCTGGTTGTAGGCCACGAACATGATCGCCAGCTCGTGGCGGAGCCTGCGCACCTGCGAGGCGGTGGCGTAGAGGCCCAGGTTGTCCAGGCTGGAGCGCAGGGCACGCATCACGGGGTCCGCGCGCACGACCTCCTCCAGCTGGGGCGCGTAGCGCAGCGGCAGGTGCGCCTGGTCAATGACCGAGTGGGCGATGGCCAGGCGCTGGCCGAGCAGCTCCGGGTGCGCCTCCTCCGCCTCGCCGTCGACGTAGTGGTCGTCCACGGACCACTCGGCCAGGGCGCACTTGGCCGCCGCCAGCAGCCGGTCGGGGTCGTCGGTCTCGGGGTGGGCGAGCATGATGAGGCGACCGAACCCGGCCGAGCGGACCCGGTCGAGCTGGCCGGGGTAGATCCCCATCTCCTCGGCCCACAGCAGCAGCCGGTCGTCGACCTCGTCCCCCAGGGCGGGGTCGTCGCGGACGGCGGGCGGGCAGTACAGCGCCGGGATCCGCTCCCCGTCGACCTCGGGTCCCTCGGGTTCGGAGGCGACGGCCGGCCCCTCGGGCGGGGCGCCGGTCCCCGGGCGCCCGGGCGCCGGGGCGGTGGGGCCCGAGGCGCCCAGGCCGCCGGGGTGGCCGGGGAGGCGGAGTCCGGTGCGCGCGGCGAGGGCGCCGGGGCTCTGGTCGGCGGCGTGGGAGTCGGGCAGCCGGAGCCGCAGCGCCGACGTGCCGACCTCGCGGGGCCCCACGGGCAGCCGGGGCGCGGGAGGCGTGCGCGGGGCGGCCGCGGACACCAGCAGGTCCGGTCTTCCGGGGCGCCGCGAATCACGGAGCAGGTCGTCCACCAGGGCCGCCACCTCCGGAGAGGCGACGGAGGCGGACATCCTGGGCAGCGGTGGCACCGTCTAGACCTCCTTCCCTGACGGTGTCGGGTGCTCAGCCACGCGGGTGGACCTCGGCGTTCTCCAGGATCCCGATGGCGTCGGGGACGAGCACCGCGGCGGAGTAGTAGGTGCTGACGAGGTAGGAGATGACGGCCTTGTCGTCGATGCCCATGAAGCGCGCGTTGAGGCCGGGTTCGACCTCGTCGGGCAGGCCGGTCTGGTACAGGCCGATGACGCCCTCGTTGTCCTCGCCGGTGCGGACCGCGATGATCGAGGAGGTCTGGTGCTCGGTGACCGGGATCTTGCCGCAGGGCAGGAGCGGCACGCCGCGCCAGGCGGGCAGGTGGTGGCCGTTGACCTCGACGGTGCCGATGTTGAGCCCCCGGCTGTTGCACTCCTTGCCGAAGGCGGCGATGGCGCGGGGGTGGGCGAACATGTACTGGGTGTTGCGGCGCATGCTCAGCAGGTCGTCCAGGTCGTCGGGGGTGGGCGGTCCCGAGTGGGTCTGGATGCGCTGCTTGAACTCGGCGTTGTGGAGCAGGCCGAACTCGCGGTTGTTGACCAGTTCGTGCTCCTGGCGCTCGCGCAGGGCCTGGATGGTCAGCCGCAGCTGCTGCTCGGTCTGGTTCATCGGCTTGTTGTAGAGGTCGGCGACCCGGCTGTGCACCCGCAGCACGGTCTGGGCCACGCTCAGCTCGTACTCGCGCGGCCGCAGCTCGTAGTCCACGAAGGTGCTGGGCAGCTCGGCCTCGCCGACGTGGCCCGAGGACAGGGCGATCTCGGCCTCGCCGTGCTTGTTCTGCCGCTCGCCGGGCAGGGACAGGTACCGCTGGACGTGGGCCTGGAGGGCGGGCGAGTCGTCCAGGATCGCGATGAACTCGCGGCGGGGCAGCTCCAGCAGCGTGCCCGCCGTCGCGGCCTTGACGGTGAACTCCCACACCGGTTCGGTGCCGAGCAGGTGCTGGTCGCCGAACCTGTCGCCGTCGGCCAGCACGCCCAGCCGGACGACCTCGCCGTAGGGGCCGGTGCCGGTCTTGTGCACGCGCCCGTGCGCCAGCAGGAACAGGCTGTCGACCGCCGTGCCCTCCTCCACCAGGACCTGGCCGGTCTCGAAGTCGCGCTGGACGAAGCGGTCGGCCAGGGCCCTCAGCACCTCCTCGTCGTCGAAACCGCGCAGCAGGGCCAGCTCGCCGAGTTCGTGGGGGATGACCCGGACCTGGGCGCCGGTCTGCTCGAACTCGATCCGCCCGTCGCCGACGGTGTAGGTCAGTCGCCGGTTGACCCGGTAGGCGCCGCCGTCGGTGTGCACCCACGGCAGCATCCGGGTCAGCCAGCGGGAGCTGATGCCCTGCATCTGCGGTGTGGACTTGGTGGTGGTCGCCAGGTTCCGCGCGGCCGCGGTCCCCAGGCTCTGCTGCTTGCTGCTCCGGACCTCAGGAGCCGAGTCGATCGACATCCGCCGTGTCTCTCCTCATGGTGGTAGCGCGCCCGTCCCGCGGGGCCGGGGGAGGTGGCCCCGCGGGCGGGAGCGCGCTGGGAAAGGTTGCGCGTATTCGGATACATGGCGTGACCTGGGCAGTTGACGCACGGGCCAGCTTTCTCCGTAAACCGCTGATCACCCTAGGAGCACTCATTCGGGCTTCGCAGGGAAATGAGAATTTTTCTCAACAGAAGCGGAGGAACACCTGTCCCATATCCGCGCGGCCTCCACCGAACCCGGGACGCACACCCAGCCAAAGGACACCACTCGACCACACCACAAGCCCACGAACAGGTCATACGACCCCAAAAAACACCCGCACCCTTCACACCTGAGTGCGAACAGAACCACGAACAGAAACCACAAATTCGGGACATTTCGTGATGTGAATTTCCCATGAGGAAAAACCGGGCACGCCGCCTCCCGGTCACCGAAGAGGGGAATTACGGCCGGCCGATGCCACGCCCGCACCGCGGCTCCGACGCGAGCGGCGGGAGAGCCCCCGGACGGACAGTGGCGCGGATCACACCGACCCGGCCGCACACCCCCTCACGCCGCCCGCACACCGCCCCCGCGGCGCCTCCGCGGCGTCTCCGCGCCCCGGCCCGCCGACGCCCCGATGTGAATTCGTGTGCCCGGATCTGACATCATCCCAACTTGTACGTACAATCTGTACGGACAACATGTGTACCGGCCTCCGACCTCCACGGGCCGCCCGCCGGGCCACCCCTGCGAACGGATACTTATGCGCGACGACCACGGGTCCCTGGTGCCCCTCTACCACTGGATGAACAAGATCCCCGGCGGGGCGATGCTGATCCCCCTGGTCCTGGGGTCGGTCATCGGAACCTTCGCCCCCGGGGCGCTGGACATCGGCAGCTTCACCACCGCGCTGTTCAAGGACAGCGCGATGCCCCTGATCGCCCTGCTGATCTTCGCCACCGGCACCCAGGTCACGCTCCGCACGAGCGGACCCGTCCTGGCCACCACCGGTGTCGTGCTCCTGGGCAAGAGCGTCGTCCCCGGCCTGCTGATCATCGCGCTCGCCGCGGTCACCGGCCCGGAGGGCCTCCTGGGCGTGTCGATCCTGGCGATGATCGCCGCCGCCACCAACGCCAACGGCGGACTGTGGCTGGCCATCACCGGCCAGTACGGACGCGCCCGCGACCGCGGCGCCTACATCGCCGGAGCGGTCAACGACGGCCCCTTCTTCGCCCTGCTGTTCATCGGGGCCTCGGGGCTGGGCCAGATCCCGCTGACGACCCTGCTCGCCGCGATCATCCCGTTCGTGCTCGGCGTCGTCGTGGGCAACGTGGACACCCAGTGGCGCGAGGTGCTCAAGCCCGTGCCCGGCATCGTCATCCCGTTCTTCGCCTTCGCCCTGGGCACGGGGATCAACCTCGCCGACGTGGCCCGGGGCGGACTGACCGGCGTCCTGATGGGCGTGGTCATCACCCTGGTCACCGGCGGGTTCGTCTACCTCGGCTACAGGTTCCTGCTGCGGCGCGGCAAGGAGTCCGGCGTCGGCTTCGCCGCCGGTACCACCTCCGGCAACGCCGTGGCCACCCCGGCCATCGTCGCCGCGGCCGACCCGTCGTTCGCCGCCTACGTGGGCACCGCGACCTCCCAGGTCGCCGCGAGCGTCCTGGTCACCGCCCTGCTGGCCCCGCTGGTGACCACGTGGGTCCTGCGCCGGGCCGGGGCCTCGCCCGCCGAGGCCGAGAAGGAGGAGCAGGCCCGCGCCACCGCTTCGGCCGCGCCCGCCGGGGCCCAGGAGGACGACTCGTGAGCACACCCGAAGAGCCCCGCGTGGCCGTGGTCGCCGACGACCTGACCGGCGCGGGCGACACCGCCGTGCAGTTCCTGCGCGCGGGGTGGAGCACCGAGCTCCAGCTCTCCCCGGCCCCCTCCACCGCCGAGGTGGTGGCGGTCAGCACCGACTCGCGGGCCCTGCCCGCGGAGCGGGCCGCCCACGCCGCCGACGAGGCCGTCCGGCGCCTGCGCGGGGCGGGCGCGGCCCGCCTGTACAAGAAGGTCGACTCCACCCTGCGCGGCCCCATCCGCGCGGAGATCGACGCGACGCTCGCGGCCTGGTCGCCCGGTGCGGTCGCCGTGGTCTGCCCGGCCTTCCCGGCCACGGGGCGCACGGTCCGCGACGGGGTCCTCCTGGTCGACGGGGTCGAGGTGCACCGCACCGCGGTCGGCCGCGACCCGGTGACCCCGGTGACCGAGAGCCGGATCGCGGTCCTGCTGGGCGCCGAGCACGTCCGGCTCACCGGCGGCGACGCCCGCGCCGACGCCGAACTGCTGCGCGCCGGCGGCCCGGTCGTGGTCGCGGACGCCGAGACCGAGGAGGACCTGGACCGGCTCGCGGCGGCCGTCACCGCCCTGGGGGCGGACGCCGTGCCGGTGGGCTCGGCCGGGCTCGCCTCCCGGCTGGCCCGCTCCTGGGCCGAGCAGGAGGCCCCGGCGCCCGCGCTCGTGGTCGTCACCTCGCTGCACCAGACCGCACGCGGCCAGGTGGAGGAGCTGGTGGCCGACCCGCGCACCCGCATCGAGCAGCCCGCGCCGGGCGACCTCGCCGACGAGGAGGCGTGGCTCTCCTGGACCCGCGGGGCTCTGGAGCGCTTCGACCCCTCGACGGCCCACACGGCGCTGGTGGCGCCCGAGGACCGCGACGGGCAGCTCGACCCGGCCGCCGTGGCCCGCCGCATGGGCGAGTTCGCCGCGGCGCTGGCCGGACGGCACGAGCTGTCCGGGTTCGTCGTCACCGGAGGCGACGGGGCGCGCGCCCTGACCCGGGCGCTGGAGGCCCGCGCCATCGCCCTGACCGGCGAGGTCGCGCCCGGCATCCCGATCGGCACGCTGTCCGGCGGGCCCCGGCACGGCCGCGCCATCGTCACCAAGGCCGGGGGATTCGGATCCCCCAGCGCACTACTGGAGGCCGCCGAGGCGGTCCGCCACCCGAAAGGCAGGAAGGCATGAGCCGTCCCACACTGGCAGTCACCCTCGGCGACGTGGCGGGGATCGGCCCCGAGATCACGGCCAAGGCGCTGCTGCACCACCCCGAGGTCCGCGAGTACGCCAAGCCGGTCGTGGTCGGTGACGCCGACGCGCTGCGGCGCGCCGTCGCCGCCGTCGGCGGGGACCCGGAGGCGGTCAACACCGTCGCCTCCCCGGCCGAGGCCGCCGACGAGCCCGGCGTGATCGACGTCGTGCAGACCGGCCCCTCGCTGGGCCACGTCCCCCCGGGCGAGCTGAGCGCGGAGGCGGGCGACGGGGCGGCCCGGTTCGTCATCGCCGCGGTGGACCTGGCCAAGCGCGGCCTGGTGGAGGGCATCGTCACCCCGCCGCTGAACAAGGCCGCGATGCACCTGGGCGGCCACGCCTGGCCCGGGCACACCGAGCTGCTCGCGCACGAGTTCGGGGTGAAGGACTACAGCCTGGTGCTGTCGGCGGACGAGCTGTCCTTCTTCCACCTGACCACGCACGTGTCGCTGCGCCAGGCCATCGAGGGCGTCACCCAGGAGCGCACCCTCCAGGTACTGCGCCTGATGAGCGCCTTCGCCCGCGCCCAGGGCAACCCGGACGAGCCCATCGGGGTGGCGGGCCTGAACCCGCACGCGGGTGAGAACCGCCTGTTCGGCGACGAGGACGCCGACGTCCTGGCGCCCGCGATCGCCCGCGCCCGCGAGGAGGGCATCAACGCCCACGGCCCGCTCCCGGCCGACGCCCTGATCCCGGCGGCGGTCAAGGGCAAGTGGAACCTGGTCGCGGTCTGCTACCACGACCAGGGACACGCGCCCTTCAAGGCGGTCTACGGGGACGACGGGGTCAACATCACCGCTGGCCTGCCGGTGGTGCGGGTCTCGGTCGACCACGGCACCGCCTTCGACATCGCGGGCCGGGGCATCGCCCGCGAGGCCAGCCTCGTGCTGGCGATCCGCCGCGCGGCCGAGCTGGCCCCCGGCTGGGGCCACGTGTGGCAGGCCACCCGCTCCGAGGGGTGACCGGTCCGGGGGTGCGCGCCCGTGCGCACACCCCCGGTCCCCGTGGTGCGCGGGGGCGCCCGCACGCCACCGCGGTTTCGGCACCGACCGGCCTCCCGCGGGGACCAGGGGACCGCCTCCGCGTACCACCGTGTCCCCCGGCCGACCGGTCCGTTCCACCAAACCCCTGCCCCGGACAGCGTGTCCGCCGCGCGGTCCAGCAGCCGGACGCACCTCGCCGCACGGGGCTTCCCCGCCCCGGGGCGACCGCCCCGGGAGGAGGGACGACCCTAGAATGATCCGCATGCCCGTGGACCGCACCGACCCCCGACCGCTGCACGCGCAGATCGCCGGAGCGCTGCGCGCGGAGATCCGCGACCGCTCGATCGCCCCCGGCGACACCCTGCCCAGCGAGGCGGCCCTGCGCGAGCGGTTCGGGGTCTCGCGCAGCGTCGTGCGCCAGGCGCTGGCGACGCTGGAGGACGAGGGCGCGGTCCGCCGGACCCGGGGGCGCGCGGCGGTCGCCGCCGTGCCCACCGAGCACCACCGGTTCGTGCAGCGCGTGACCGGGCTGTTCGACCAGTTCTCCGCCGACGGCCTGCGCCTGTCCACCGCCGTGCTGTCCCTGGAGGCCACCCGTTCGGGCGTACCCTCCGCGACGCGCCACCTGGGCACGCGCGAGCTGCTGCGCCTGGAGCGGATGCGCTCCCTGGACGGCGACCCCCTGTCCTACGTGCGCACCTGGCTGCCCGCCGAGCGCTTCGCGGCGCTGGACGCCGCGATGCTGCGCGACGCCTCCCTGCACCGGTTGATGGAGGAGCGCTTCGCGGCGGTGCCCACGAGCGGGCGCAGGCAGATCCGCGCCGTGCCCGCCGACCCCCGCATCGCCCGGGAGCTGGGCGTGGCCGCCGACGCTCCGCTGCTGCTGCTGGAGGGCGGGACCTTCGACCAGCAGGGCGCGCCCCTGGAGTGGTTCGAGAGCTGGCACCGCTCCGACCGGGTGGTCTTCGACATCGAGGCCGAGGGCGCCGCCGACCAGGTGCGCATCGCCCCGGACCCGTCGCTGACCGCCTCCCGGCCCGAGGCCCCGGCGGGCGCGGCCCGCGAGCCGGGCCTGGACCGCGCCGTGCGGCTGGCCGAGGAGCTGCGCGCCGAACTGGACCGCCTGCGCCGGGAGGACTGAGCGCTCGCGGGGAACCCCCGCGTGTACCCGAACGGACAAGGCCGTACAAGGGCCGTCCGTCACGCGCGCGCCGTCCCCCGGCCATGCGGGCGGCCAGGACACGGAACCGGCAGGTGGCGGCGGCGGTCCTGTCCGCAAGCGGTCAGCGGGCTTTCGGCCGGACCGGGGCGGGGTATCCCCACCTCCCGGGCTCCGGGAGGCGAAAGGAGACCGGGGACGACGGGCTCTCCCCCGCCCCGACGGCCACGGCTCCTCCCCCCCACCGCCTCCGGCGCACCTCCCGCCACCTGACGCGCGGGCGGGGCAGCGACCCCTCCCCCCGACACGACCCCTCACAGCGAACCGCGAAGGCCCTCCCCCCGAGAACCCCAGCGAAGGCCAGGAGAGGAAACACCATGCCCCACACCCTCAAGCGGGCGGCCGCGACCCTGGCGCTCGCCGCCGGGCTCACCGCCGGGACCGCGGGCGTCGCCGCGGCGGCCGTCAGCTACGTCGGCGGCGGGACGTGGTACCACGGGCTCACCTCCTCGGTCGTGTACTCCGACTACTTCCACGGGTCGCGCTGCCACGGCTCCACTGCGGTGGGCAGGTACACCGTCACCTCCGCCGCGTACCTGCCGGGGTACACCTCCCGGGCGTCGGCCCCCCGCGCCCTGTCCAACAACGAGAGCTACTGGAGGCACTGCGGCTAGCCGACCGGGACAGACCCGCTGACGTCCCCCCGTCAGCGGGTCGCCCACGTGTCCGCGACCGCCCCAGGAGACCATGCCCAACCGGACCATCGCCTTCGCCCACACCGCGTTCCTGCTGCTCGCCGCGCTCATCGCCGCGCTGCTGCTGGCCACGTGGGAGCTGACGATCCCCACCGCGCAGCACTCGGCGGTGGTGTGGATCGTCGGGGACGAGGGCACCTCCGACAGCGCTCGGGTCGCGGAGACCGTCGAGCGCGTCGCCGCCGAGCAGGGCGTGGCCATCGGCTTCACCGCCCCGGACGTGCGCACCCCCGAGTCCCTGTCGCACCTGTACCTGGCCGTGGGCGACCCCGACTCCCGGTACGCCGACTGGCTCACCGAGGGCTACCCGTCCTTCAACCCGGCCACGGAACTGCGCGTCCATCCCGTCGAGGCGCTCGCCGAACACGGTCCGCGCGGCTACTACCTGGTCTTCGGACCGCCCGAGAGCGCGCGGGTGCTCACCGACGCGCTCGCCGAACACGGCCTGCGACCGGACGAGGGCGGCAGCCAGGCGCGGCTGTGGCAGTCCTTCCTGGGCGGCCCGCTGTTCAACGTCCTGGCCCTGGCGCTGCTGGTGGGCGTCACCGCCGTCAGCGCGGGGGTGCTGCTCGGCTCCCGCGACTACGCCGTCCAGCGGCTGCTGGGGCGCTCCTACGGACGGATCCTGCTGCGCGACCTGGGCCAGGTCGCCCGGCTGTGGGCCGCGGCCCTGCCCGGCGTCGCCCTGGTCGCCCTGGCCTGCCTGGGCCTCTACAACGGCTGGAACCAGCTCGGCTTCTTCGCCCTGGTCGCCCTGGTGTTCGCGGGGGTCCTCGCCGCCGCGGCGGTGGCCGTGCACGCCGCGGTGCTCGGGCTGGTGCACACCACCGCGATCCTGCCCGCGCTCAAGGGCCGCATCCCCGTCCGCACCGCCCAGGTGGGCGCCTACCTGGTGCGCGTGCCCGTGCTGCTCCTGGTGCTCGCCGTCCTGGGGTCGGTCGTCCACCTGGCGCAGACCACCCGGGAGCAGCGGGCCTCGCTGGAGGCCTTCGCCCGGACCGGCCAGACCTCGCACACCACCCTCGACGGCAGCGTCGGCATGGAGGACTCCGAGGCCGCCAACGCCCTCCTCGGCCCCTGGCTGCGCCGGGCCGACCGGGAGGGCGAGGTCGTCATCGCCGACCAGCACGCACCCGAGTCCGTGGTGCCGGTCGGCTCCGGACGGCCCGGGTTCGACGTGCTCGTGGTCAACGACACCTACCTGGAGAAGCAGGAGATCGTGTCCCCCTCGGGCGAGCGCTACGGCCCCGCCGCCTCCGAGGAACAGGTCCGGGTCCTGCTCCCGCGGGCGCACGCCTCCCACCGCGAGGACATCGAGCGGGCGATGCCGGACTGGCTCCGCCTCCAGAACGGCGGCGGGGAGTCCGGGGCCGACGTCGAGGTCCTGCCCTCGGCCGACGGCCAGACGGTGTTCACCTACGGGTCGCGCGCCCCCTTCGCCCAGCGGGAAACGCCCTTCCTGCGCGACCCGGTCGTCATCGCCCTGCCCAACGGTTCCGTACTCTCCGACAGCGCCTACGTCGCCTACATGACCCACGAGGCCGTGCTGTTCCCCGATCCGGGTGTGGTGGAGCGGGCGCGCGAGGCCGATCCGCGGATGGCCGAGTACGTCAACGGGGTCCAGCCGATCCTCAACAAGGCGGCCGGAGCCTACGCCGCAGACCTGAACCTGCTGCGGATCGAGGCGTTCAACCTGGTCGCCGGGACCGCCCTGCTGCTGTTGACCGGCATCGCCTCGTGCGTCATCCACACGCGCACCCGGGCCCAGACCGTCTTCGCCCGGCACATCAGCGGGTGGGGGTTCCTCGCCACGCACCGGCGGTTCCTGGCCGTCGAGGCGGGGATCTCGCTCGGCTTCGCGGGCTGGGCCGCGTGGGACTCGCTCACCACGCTGCGGGCGCTGCGCGACCCCGCCAGGATGCTACCGCCCGAGCTGGTGCCGACCACCGGCCTCGAACCCCTCTACGCCGCGGCCATCGCGGCGACCGGACTCGCCCTGACCCTGGGCGCGCTCGCCTTCTTCCACCGCCGTATCGTCCGCGAAGGCTCCTCGCAGGCCTGATGACCCCCGGGAAGCAGCATGATCACCGTCGAGAAGCTCACCAAGTCCTTCGGCTCCCGCGTGCTGTGGCAGGACCTGGACCTGACCGTGGAGGCCGGGCGGATGCTGGCCCTGGTGGGCGCCAGCGGATCGGGCAAGACCACCCTGCTCAACTGCATGGGGCTGCTGGAGAGGCCCAGCGCGGGCCGGATCCTCTTCGAGGGCACCGACATCACCCGTCTGGGACCGGGCGGGCAGCGGCGCTTCCGCGCAGACAAGCTCGGCTACCTGTTCCAGGACTACGCCCTGGTGGAGAGCGCGTCCGTCCGGGCCAACCTCGACATCGTCAAGCGGTCCGGCACCAGGTCGCACCAGGCCGCGGCGCTGGAGCGGGTGGGCCTGGCGGGACGGGAGCAGGAGAAGGTGCACCGGTTGTCGGGCGGTGAGCAGCAGCGCGTGGCGCTGGCCCGCGTGCTGGTCAAACAGCCCTCCCTGGTGCTGGCCGACGAGCCCACCGGCGCGCTGGACCACGACAACGGCGCGATGGTCGTGGAGGTGCTGCGCCAGATGAGCCGGGAGGGCTGCGCGGTGGTGATCGCCACGCACGACGACGCCGTCCGGAACGCGTGCGACGCCGCCTTCGACGTGGGCGCGGGGCGGGAGGCGGACGCGGCCGGCGGCCGGTAGCGGCAGGACCGGGGGCCGGGGGCCGGGGGCGAGGGGTCCACCCGGCGACGGGCGCTCCCCGCACCGGTGGCGGCGGGCGGTCCGGCGCCCCGCCGGACGCGGCCCCGCCTCGCGGACCCACGACTGTCCGCGACCGCTGGAATACTGCCGCACATGCCCCTTCCCCTCCCCCTCCCGGCGGACCCCTCCTCCTCGACGCTCCTGCTGGACCGGGCCCGGGCCCAGGATCCCGGCCTCCGGCAGCAGGCCCTCGACCTCCTCGACGCGGTCGGGGCGCGGCTGGCCCTGCGCCACCGCGCCCGGGGACGGCTCATGTCCGACCTGGCGGACCGCTTCGCCTCCTCCGACCTGCCCGAGGCGTACCTGCCCTGGTTCTGGGACACGGTCGGCCACCGCCTGGCCGGACCGGACAGGAAGCGCGCGGGGTCGGCCTTCACCCGGGCGCGCGAGGCGGAGGCCGCACACGCGCTCCCCCTCGACCCCCACCACACGGTGGAGAACGCCCTGCTCTTCGCCCGGCACGGCGCCCTCGCCGCCAAGGAGCTGGGCGCCCACCGCGCCAGGCTCGCCGCACTCCTGCCGCCGCGGGAGGCGCACCGGGAGTTCCTGCGCTTCCTGGACTCCTGGACGGCCGGTGGCGCGCCGGTCCCCGCCGGGCTGCCCTCCGGGTTGCGCGCCTCGGCCGGGGCGGCGGGGCTGGGGGCGGCCGAGGAGGCGCGGGCCCTGGGCCGGGTGCTGGCCGCCTCCGGAGGGCGCGACGTCCCGGTGAGCGTGCTGGAGGCGGCGGACCGGGTCTTCGCCAAGGCACCGCCGTCCGAGGAGGACCGGCCAGGCCTGGCCGTCCTCTTCCCCGCCTCGGTCACCGACGGCTCCCCGTGGCTGCGCCTCCTGGAGACCACCGGCGTCGCCGAGGACATGGCTCAGGGGCGCCTGCGCCCGGAGGGCGGTTACGGCGCCTGGCTGTCGCGCTACTTCTTCATGTACGGCTACCGGTGGGTGGGCCAGGGCGTGACCAGGCAGCGGATGCCCGGGGAGCTGTACGCGCTGCTGGAGCGCATCGCCCCGCGCGTCCGCGAGGAGAAGGCCCCCGTGCGCCTCTACGAGGGCCGGTACCGGCACGGCCGCGTGGACGGCGAGCTGGTGAGGGCCTGTGAGTCCCACGGCATCGGGGTGGACCTGCCCGCGGGGGTCGGGCGCCCCCTGCGCGGGCCCCAGAACACCGAAGGCGGGACGAGGCCGCACCCGCGTTTCCTGGAGCAGATGAACGCCGAGGTCGAACGGGTCCGGGGCGGTCTGCTGGAGTCGGCGGGCAGGGGGCTCACCGAACTCGACGCCTGCCTCTCCCACGAGGTCATGCGGAACCTGGACGAGGTCGAGGAGATCCTGGACGGGCTCGACCTGGCCGCGCCGCTCGCCCGCACCCTCCGGTTCGGGGTGCCCGGCGAGTACGGGTGGCGGGCCTTCGAGGAGGCCGTGGCCGAGATCGGCGCCCGCGACGGCGGCGTACGGGGCATGACCTCCACCTGGCCGGTGCTGACCGTCTACGGCAGGGACGCGGCGGTGGCCGTGGACCACCGGGAAAGGCGCGGATCCTGCGTCTTCGCCCTGCCCGAGGACGCCGACGAGCACACCGTGCACTTCGTGGGCGGGGACTTCCAGGTGGCCTGGACCACCAGTGGGAGGAGCGACGGCCGGCGTTCGCAGCGGGCGCTGTGGTGCTCGGCGCCCGAGGACGTGTTCGACACGGCCTCCTCCCCGGCCCTCTTCGACTACGGCACCGCCCACTGCTACGACCTCGGCCTCGTCCTGGCCTCCCCGGACGGGGGCCGCTACGACCAGGACGGCGTCCTGCGCCCCGGGGACCGCAGGGGCGTCGCCCGAGTCGGCGACCACCTGGGCGACGGCACGCGCGTCTGGTCGAACACCGGCGAGGGCGACAGCGGCTTTCCGGAGGTGGACGCGGCCACCGGCGTCAGCGGAGACCACACCCGCCCCGACTTCCTCACCCCGGACCCCCGGCTCGATGACGCCGACTACCTGGACACGCGCCTGCACCTGGTCGGCCTGCCGGAGGGGGTGGACGGCTCCCCGCTGGGTTCGGCGGACGGGCTCGCGGGCTTCCGCGTCGTCTGGACCGGCCCCGGCGCGGAGGGGGACAGGAAGGCCCAGCGGGCGCTGGAGGGCACCGACGGACGGCGCGCCCGGCTCCCCGCCCACCTCGACCTCAGGTACTGGGGCGTACTGCGCATGCCCGGCGGTACCGCCGGAGGGCTGTTGGCCTACCGCTGGAAGGCGGGCCACACGGTGGTCCAGTGCCGGGACGCCGACGACCACTCCCTGATCTGGGAGACCTGGGCCTACCCCAAGGCCCGGCTGAGGAACCACGAGGACAACGGCCTGGTCCCCCTGATGCCGCCGCCCGCCTTCTGGCACTTCCTGTCCCCGCGCGACCCGGCCGCCTCACGCGCCCTGCGCCGGGTGGACGAGGCCACCGCGCGCCAGCTCATCGAGGCGGCCCTGCACGCGCCCGGCGCCGAGGACCCCTCGTCCCCCGAGTCCCTGCTCGCCTCCTCGGCCCGGACCTCGCCCGCCCGCGCGGCCGCCGTGCGCGAGGCCCTGTCCCGCCTGCTGCCCGAGGTCACCGACGAAGCTCTGCTCGACGGCACGGGCGGTGTGGTGTGGGCGGTGCTGTGGGCCGCCGAACTGCGCCTGCGCCGCGAGGAGGCGTCCCGGCGCACCGCGCTCGTGCGCGCCGGCGCGCTGACAGGTCCCGTCGCCGAGGCCACCGACGCGGACCTGGAGAAGGCGCTGGCGGGACTGTTCGACTCCCCGGAGACGGCGTTCCACTCCTCCTCCCGCGACCTGGCGGCCACGGTCACCGCCCTGACCGCCGACGGCGCACGACTGCGCGGGGGCATCGACGAGCACGTCCGCAGGCTGAGCCCGCCCGGCGCACCCGCGCGCTGGGACCCCCTGCTCGGCCGCACCGACGCGGTCCTGTGGCGTCTGGCCACCGGCGGCGCGGGCCCCCGCGAGCGCGGGGCGCTGGTGGCACTGCTGCGCGTGTGGGCCGAGCAGCCCTTCGTCGAACGGGGGACGGTGTGGGTGCGGGGCCTGGCCACCGGCGCCTCGCTCGCGCCCCTGCTGGCCTCCGGACGCGCCGTCATCGTCGAACCGCCCTCCCCCCTGCCGCGCGGGCACGGCAGGGCGGCGCGGCACTGGTCGGGGCGCTACCTGCCGGACCGGCGCTATGTCTACGTGCGCGCGGGGTCGGCACCCGTGCCGGAGGGCGCCGAGGAGCAGGACCCGGTGCGGATCGAACGCGACGAGGCCGCCCGGCTGCACCGCTTCCTGGAACTCCTCGACCAGCGGGGCCCGGTGGTGTTCGGCCCCGAGGCGGTCGCGGCCTTCCGCGCGACCACACGGGTCGCGAGGGCCACCGCCGAGTTCGTCCTGTCCGGGGAGTTCGGCCGATCCAAGGCCGCGCCGGAGAAGGGCGCCGCCCGCGCGGAGTACCAGAGGACGGGCGCGAGTCTGAGCACAGAGCAGCGCCGCCGCATGCTCGTGGCGGCCGTGCCCGACGACCCGGCCGGCCTGTGGGGGCCCGGCGGCACCGCCGCCGCGGCCGAGCGCATGGCCCGGGTGTGGGTCGAGGTCCTCGGGGCCCAGCCGACCAGGGCCGAACTGGCCGCCGCGAAGGCCGAGGCCGAGGTGCCGGACCTGTTCGCGGCGGACCTGGCCATGGCCCCCTTCTGGACCGGCCTGCTCGCCGACCCCTCCGGGGAGGGCCACGCCGCCGCCGACCAGCCCCGCCACCTGGTCCAGAACTCCTGGGGGAGCCTGGAGGTCCGTCGCGATGACACCAGGGAGAGGATCCACGGTGTCGGCGCCCTCGCCCTGCCCTTGCGCGACCCGGCCACCGTGCTCTCCTGGGCCGCGCTCCAGCTGCCGGTGGGCCATCCCGCCGCCGCGGGCGCGGCCCAACTGCACGCGCGCCTCTCGGCGGGGCTGCGCCGCCCCGGGTCGTACGTTCCGCTGTCCTGCGACGTGCCCGCCCCCGCGGTCCGGGCGTGGGCGGAGCGGACCGGGGCCGTCCCCGTCCGGGTCGGGCCCGAGCGCGCCCTCGAACCCGGCTCCGCCGCGTGGCCGATGCACGGCGACGGCGTTCTCGTCCTCCACGAGCCCAGGATGGACCGCCCGGTCGTGCCCGTGCTGCTGACCGCGGGGCTGTTCGACGCCGCCGCCGTGGAGCGCACGGTGGAGGCGCTGGCCGGGCTGGACCTGCACGACGCCGCCCGGGAGGTCCGCCGGGCGGCGGCGCTGTACGGCGGGCTGGCCCGCACGGCCGCGCGCGCGTCCGACACCCCGGTTCCGGCGGGCGGTTTCGAGGCCGACCCGCGCCTGAGCGTCCCGGACCTGGTGGAGGAGGTCGCGGGCGAACTGGACGCGGACGCCGACGCGGCGGCGCTGTACCTGCAACTGCTGACCCTGTCCCGGCCCACCGACCGCAACGTGCGCCGGTGGAACGGCTGGGCGCCCGCGCACCACAAGAGGACCGCCGCCCGCCTCCTGGAGACCGGCGCGGTCGAGCAGGGCAGGCGTTCGCGGGCCGGGCGGACGCTCTTCGTCCCCGGCGGCTGGACCGAGCTCAAGGCCCCGCACCTGCCCCTGGAGACGGCCAAGCTCGGCTCCCATCTGGCCCGGGCCAGGATCGACGGGCAGATCGAGGGGCCCCTCAACGGGGTGTGGCCCGTGGCGCCCGCGCACGAGATGTTCTCCCGGGCCTGGAGGGAGCGCGGCCTGGCGTGAGGGCGGGTCCGGCCCGGGCCCGTGGCGAGGTCGCCGGGCAGCCCCGGATTCAGCGCCCGCGGCGCCGACCCGTCGCGGCCAGCGCCCGATGCCACCACCCCTGGGCCTCGTTGGGCCTGCCCCGCCCCTGAAGCAGCACGCCGAGGTTGTACATGGCGGCGGTGTGGCCGAACTCTGCGGCACGGCGGTACCAGGTCTCGGCCTCGTCCTTGTCCCCCTCCCTGTGAAGCAGGAACGCGAGGTTGTACATGGCCTGGGTGTTGCCCTTCTTGGCAGCGCGCCGGTACCACACATCGGCCCCGCCGAGCTCGCCCCGGTCCTCCAGCAGGGACCCGAGGTTGTACATGGCGTGCGCGCTGCCGTTCTTACCGGCGGCGTTGCGGAACCAGGACTCGGCTTCGTCGAGCTGCCCCCGTCCCCGCAACAGGACGCCGAGGTCGTTCATGGCCTGGAGGTGTCCGTCCTCGGCGGCGCGGCGGAACCACCCCTCGGCCTCGTCCAGCTCACCCTGTCCCCGCAGCAGGGCACCGAGGTTGTTCATGGCGTCGGTGTGACCGTCCTCGGCGGCGCGGCGGAACCACCCCTCGGCCTCGTCCGCCTCGCCCCGGTCCTCCAGCAAGCTCCCGAGGTTGTTCATGGCGTCGGTGTGACCGTCCTCGGCGGCGCGGCGGAACCACCCCTCGGCCTCCCCCGGCTCGCCCCGGTCCTCCAACAGACTCCCGAGGTTGTTCATGGCCTGGGTACTGCCCGCGGCGACGGCACGGCGGTACCAGGGCTCCGCCTTGTCCTTCTCGCCCCGGACCTCGAATCTGAGGCCGATGCTGACCATGGCGTCGGGTTCACCGGCCTCGGCCCTTTCCCGCCACTCCCGGGGTACGTCGCCCCACTCGTGGGGCTGCTCGTCCCCGCCCTGTTCGCCGCCGGGCGGAGGCTGGAGCGCCGGGGGCGGGGACGGTGCTTCGGCCCGGGGTCGGCCGGGTGTCGCGGAAGAAGAGGACAGGGTGCCGTGGGAGGCGTCCTGCCACAGGCCCAGGAGGCGCTCGACCTCGGTGTCGGCGTCGGCGCCGCGGATCGCCTCCGCCAGGACCTCGGTGATCATCTCGACCGCGCCCTTGGGCGGCAGGTCCGGCTTGGTGAGGGTCTCATGGACCTTGGTGTGGGACATGGGCACCCCCTTGGCGTCCAGGGCGCGCTGGATCTGCCGGGAGGAAGGCCAGCCGGCCCGGTGGTGCAGCTCATGCAGCGCACGGTTGAGCTCGTCGAGCCCACCCGGGGGCAGATCGGGACGCTTCCAGGGCCGGGGCACGCCAGTCCTTCCGGATCGGTGCGGTCTGTGACAGAAACCGTCAGACATCCTGCCACCAGAGGCCTCACGGCGTCTTCCGCTGTCAATGATTGTCAGCTCTTGGCCGCTCCTGTACTGCCTTGTCAATACCGCCCCGGGCCCGGTTCAAGCTGATCGCGTCCCGATTCGCTCACCCCCTGGTGGAGGAACCCGATGCCCCTGCTCGCCGCTTCCGACACGGCCGTCGTGGACCTGACGGTCGCACTCCTGGGGACGGCCGACAGCTGGCCGCTCCTGCTGCTCGTGGTCCTGGTCATCGTGCCGGCGGTGTGGTCCCGCGACACCCGCCGCCGGCGCCGCGCCCGTCAGGTCCTGGGCCTGCTGCGCCCCCCGCACCGTCACCGCGGCGACGAGGAACCGCGCCCGTAGGCGCCGGTGGGCTCCTCGGGCGCCGACGGCGCCCGAGGAGCCCGGGTCCACCAGGGCCCGGGTGGCCCGATGACGACGCGGTCGGCCCCGTCACATCCCCTGCATGTACCGTGCGGTGGCGCCGAAGAGGTACCTCTCCAACCTCTCCTCCGCCAGACCCTCCTGCTTCGCGGTGTAGAGGGCGAGCCTCGCCATGTCGCTGACCAGGTTCGGCCCCGTCAACAGGTAGGACTGCCCCGGGGGCGGTGCTTCGGGTCCGATCTGCTCCAGGACGAACACCGCCATGCGGACCGGTTCCAGCGAGTCCAGGGCGGAGGGGTAGCAGCGCTTGAGGTCCTCGAGGTATTCGCGTACCTGGATGCCCGGTTCGTGGCCGGTGAACGCGTACTCCATAACATTTCTAAAGAAAGCGGACAAAACTCCAACAAAGGCCGCACCCGCCGTCTCGACGTCCGCCCGGTGGTCCTCGATGCGCCCGCCGCGAAACAGGCAGTCCAACAGCACGCGGTGCGCCGCCATGATCTCCGGTGGCACCGGCCCCCTCCTCGCACTCGCCGATATGACGACACATCATGTCGTGGCGTTTCCCCGCACAGGGGAGAACCGGACCAGGTGTCCGGAAGCGGCCACGGTGCGACTCAGGATTCGGCGTGACAGGAACAGCGCGGCACAGTAGAACGGCATCGAAGCCATTGGTACGGCGGCTTTTCTGGTAACCGGTGGACAGGGCCCTGAGGCGATCACGTTCTCCTTCGGCTCGTTCGGCGCGAATGGAGAGGGGTCCGGGCTGTGAGTAGTGAGAAGCGCGAGGTCTGGGGAATTCTGGAGGTCAGGGCGATCACGGAGGGGGAGGACCGCGAGGCCGGGGCGCTGAGGTGGCGTGGTTTCCAGGCCACACATCCGACCTACGAGGAAGCGCTGTCGTGGGCCCACCACGGCTCGGCGGTGTTCGGGCGCCCCTCCGACACGCGCTTCCCCCATCCGACGATCAAGAACGCGCAGGTCATCGTCGACCAGGGCTCCCTGTTCATGGTGTTCCCGATCCCGGCCGGGGCCGACCGACGGGAGCACTCCGAGAGGATCTACCGTGCGGCTCCCCAAGAGTGGCTGGGCAGTCTGCTCGGCGTCTGACCGGGCCTCGCCGGGGGTGCGGGCGCCGTCGGGTGCGCCCGGTACGGCCCCGGGGCCGCGGGCTCCAGGCCCCGGAGTCCGCGCACGGCCGGGCGAGGGGTTAGAGTGCCCCGCATGCCATCGGATGACCTCTCCCAGCCCGGCCGCCACGACCCCGGAGAGGGCCGGGCGGGCCGCGCCGTCCTGGTCACCGGTGCCGCCCGGGGCATCGGCCGGGCCGTGGCCACCGCGTTCGCGGAGCTGGGCGACCGGGTCGCCGTGCACTACGCGACCCGCCGCACCGAGGCCGAGGCCACCCTGGCCGGGCTCCCCGGCGAGGGGCACGTCCTCCTGCGGGCCGACATCGCCGCCCCCGACGCGGCCGCCGACCTGGTCGAGCGGGCGGGCGCCCGCCTGGGCGGGCTCGACGTCCTGGTCAACAACGCCGCGGTCAACACCGCCCACCCCCTGGCCACGACCTCCTACGAACAGTGGCAGCGGGCGTGGCGGACCACCATGGACGTGAACGTGTTCGGCGCCGCCAACACCAGCTACCTGGCCGCACGGCACATGATCGACCACGGGGTGCGCGGCCGCATCGTCAACGTCGGGTCGCGGGGCGCCTACCGGGGCGAGCCCGGCCACCCGGCCTACGGCGCGAGCAAGGCCGCCCTGCACTCCCTGGGCCAGTCGCTGGCCGTCGCCCTGGCCCCGCACGGCATCACCGTGGCCTCCGTGGCGCCCGGGTTCGTGGAGACCGAACGCGTGGCCGACCGCCTCACCGACCGGGTGCGCGCCGACAGCCCCTTCGGGCGCGTGGCCTCCCCCGAGGAGGTCGCCGCGGCCGTGCGCTACCTGGCCTCGCCCGAGGCCGTGTGGTCCTCCGGCGCCGTCCTGGACGTCAACGGCGCCTCGTACCTGCGCTGACCGGCGCGGCCGGGACGGGAAGCCCCCGCGGGGCCTCCACTCCCGCGAACGAATTCCGCGAAACACCTGACGGGGAGGCGGCGCGGGTCTAGTGTGCTGGGTGCCAGCCGCACGACCCGCTTCCGCAGCACGGTTCCCGGATCGCCCCCAGGTGAGGCCATGCCCGAACACACCGAACCCCGCACCTTCGACGCCGTGCTCCAGGAGTTCCAGCGGAGAAACCCCGGCTGGACCCTGCGCTGCAACCCCGGCGCCGTCCCCGGCCGCCGCTGGGCGGCGGACAGCATCGAGCTGCTGACCGCCGAGGAGATCGACTGGGGTTTCAGGAACACCGTCCTCGGCCCCGAGATCGCCACGGTGCAAAAGCGCCTCACCCGGGAGCGGGAGGCCCTGGAGCGGTGGGAGCGGGCCCGTCAGGAGGAGTGGGACGACTGAAGGGGCCGGGGAGGCCGCCCCCGCGTCCTGAGGCCCGCGCCCCGAGGAGGCCGCCCCGGCCTGCCGTTCCCCGTCCGGTGGCGCGCCCGGCCGGAGGAGCCACGCCCCGCACGGCCTGAACGTCAGTCGCAGCAGTTGCAGCACTCACAGCAATGACAGCAGTTGCAGCACTCGCAGGCCTCACACCAGGAGCTCCGCGGTTTGCCCGACCACGGCCCGGGGTGGGGGTCGCGGCAGCAGAACTGGCATGTTCCGCACATGAACAGCGCCACCGCGCAACCCGCCAGGACGCCCCTCGGCTTGGGCGGGTGCCGGAGCTCGGGGGTGTCGCACGAACAGGAGTCGCAGCAGCCGCTCTTCTTCCGCGCCCCACCCGAACCGGAACCCTCACCGCCGGAGCCGCCCCCGTGCCCTCCGCCGTGGTGACCGCCCCCGTGCCCGCCGTGGGCCCCGCTCCCGTCCTCTCCCCACTGGTGGGGCGGCTGCTGGTGGTAGTGGTGCTGGTGGTTGTGGTGCTGACCCTGGTGCGGATACCCGCCGTGGGCGAAGACGCGGTCGACGGCCCGGCGCAGCTCCACCACCAACAGCGCGCGGACCAGACGGTCGTCGACGAACTCGGCCTCCTCCAACGCCAGCCGCACGCCCAGGACGGCGTCGTCGCACAGTTCACGGGCCCGGCCGAGCCCGGTGCCGGTGGCCGTGAGCGGGTTCCAGGCGCCCTTGCGCCCGTCCTCCTCGCGGTCCTCCACCGCGTCCAGCAGGTGGGCGACGCGGCCGAACAGGCGTCCCGCCTCGCGCAGGGGTCCGGCGTTGGCGGGCCGTCCCGCCAGGACGGCGGTGTGCGCGAACGCCTCGCCGGTGGCCTCCTCGGTCGGCCGGGTCACCGTCAGGACGTCGGTGCCCGGTCCCGCCGAGGACTCGGCCTCACGCTGCCGGTCGACCACCGCGACCAGCCCCGCGCCGTCGAACCCGAGCCCGGCGCCCGCCTCACGCGCGTCGCGCCGCCAGCGCTCGGCCACCCGTCCGGCGAGCGCGCGCACGCCGCGGCGGGCGTAGGGGCCGTCTCCGTCCTCGATGTGGTCGGCGATCTTGGCCGAGGCCAGCATCAGCGACACCGCCGCCGCCAGGCGCGCGCCGGAGCCGTCGGCGACCTCGGCCCCGCGCATGCCGCGCAGGGGGCAGCGGCCCGCCCGGCGCGTGCCCGCGCACGCCTCGGACTGCGCCGAGGCCAGGACCGACACCACCAGGCCGTCGTAGTTGGTGGCGATCCGGGACGCCTGGCCGTGGTCGTCGCGCAGTGCCAGGCACAGCCCGCACATGTGCGACATCCACTCCTCGGCCAGCCCCTCGGACAACGTGTGCCGACAGGGACGCAGGATTCCGAACACGTGCTGACACCTCGTCTTCCGACGCCACGGCGGTGGCGGACTGTGCTGAACACCGGGGTTCGATGCCCGCTCCGCGCGGGAGGTTCCGGCCGTTCGGACTCCTTCCGCACGGCTTCGGTGCCACGCTCCCGTTCGCGCGGCCGGACTCCGGCCGCCGGGGTCGGTGCCCGTGCGGCGGGGCGATCCGAGACGAATGGACGGCACTGTCTCTCACATCGGCCACAAGTGGAGGATTGTCTCCGTTTAGGCCGTAGCGTGCACGACGAGGACCCCGCACGGACCCGACGTGCGGCGGCTGACGAGGGGGACCAGAACAGTGAGTCAGATGCGCGCGGCCCTGTACGACCGGTACGGCGGCCCGGAGGTGCTGTACGAGGGCACGGTCGCCAAGCCCGGCACCGGTCCGGGAGAGGTGCTGGTGCGCGTGCACGCCGCCAGCGTGAACGGCGGCGAGCTGCTGGGCCGTGCGGGCAGGGTGCGCCCGGTGACCGGGCTGGCCGGGAGGGGCTTTCCGAAGCGGACCGGGATCGACTTCGCGGGCGAGGTGGTCGAGACGGGTTCCGGCGTCTCCGAGTACGCGCCGGGGGACCGGGTGTGGGGCGCGCTGCCCAGAACGTTCGGCAGCGCGGCCGAGTTCGTGGCCGTCGCGCCCCGGCAGCTGGCCCCGGCACCGGCCGGAACCGGCCTGGTCGAGGCCGCGGCCCTGCCCGGCGTCGGCACGACGGCCGTCACCGCGCTGCGGGACAAGGCCCGCCTCGCCCCGGGTGAGCGGCTGCTGGTGCGGGGCGCGAGCGGCGGGGTGGGCAGCGTCGCCGTCCAGCTCGGCCGGGCCTACGGCGCCCACGTCACCGCGCTGGCCGGGGCCGGGAACCTCGACCTCGTGCGGGAGCTGGGCGCCGACGAGGCCTTCGACTACACCAGCACCGAACCGGAGGACCTGCCGCCGTTCGACGTCGTCCTGGACACGGTGGGGACCGGAATGGGCGCCTACCGCAGGCGGCTGACCAGGAACGGGCGCATGGTCACGATCACCTTCGACACCAAGCGCGTGCTCGCGTCGCTCTCCTACGTCGGGGCCTCGGCCGTCTTCGGTCCGCGCCGGATCCGCGCGTTCAGAGGCGACCCCGGACACGAGCTGTTCGCCGAGCTGACCCGCCTGACCGAGTCCGGAGCCGTGCGCCCCGTCGTGGACAGGGTCCTTCCCCTGGCCCAGATCGCCGAGGCCCACCGGGCGCTGGAGGCCGGAGGGATCCGGGGCAAGGTGGTGGTGCGCGTGGTCGAACCGCGGGCCTGAGACCGGCGCCCGCGACCGGTTCGGCGGTCCGCGAGCGTGTCGCCCGTCCGCGCGGGCGGCACGCCCACCACCTTCCCGGCGCACCGGCGTGCACGCCGCACCCCCCGCGAAGGCGCGGGGCACGCCGACCACGCCCGGAAAACAGGTGGTGCGGAGCGGCCGCGCGGGGGACACTGTGGTCCCCGTCGTCAGGAGAAGCACGTGCCCACCGACCACGAGCGTCCGCCCCCGCTGCCGCGACCGATCACCGGCGTCTTCGTCCGCCACATCATGCAGACCGCGTGCCCCGGGTACTTCGCCATGGTCTGGGTGGACGCCGAGCCCCTGCCGGAGGAGGCCGCCGGGGACTTCGCGTTCGTCGACGACCTTCCCCCGACCTGCCGGTACACCGGGGAACCGCTCCCCCGGGAGTTCGTCGAGGCATTCGCCGAGGCCGCGCGCGAGACGTGGCGGGAACGGGAGGACGGCCGCCCCGCCTTCGCCGCCCGGATCGTGCTGCGCGACGCCCTGTGGCACTGGACCGACTCCAACGTCCGGAGTTTCCAGGAGGCGGGACGGCTCGCCGCGAGGGAGATCCTGAGCTGCGCCGCCGAGGGCCGCGAACCGAGGGAGGTCGGGCGCAGCGCCCGGCGCGACCGGCCGGTCCCGCCGATGCCCAGGACGCCGCCGCCCTCCGGCACGGCCCCGCCCGTCTGAGGCGGTCGGCGGCGCCCGGCCCCGCCCGGGGAGAGCGCCGCCCGTGAGGACGGGCGGCGCACCGGGCCTCCGTCAGGGCCGGACCCCCGCGGCGCGGGAGGCCTCCTCCAGCCACCCCAGGTACCAGCCCGTGAAGGTCAGGGGTGCTCCGTCCCCGCCGGTGAGCGGCTTGAGGTCCTCATCGTCGACACGGCCGTCGCTCCACATCCGCCCGGCCTCGGGGCCGGTCACGACCAGCCACTGCCGCAGCGCGCAGCCCAGATGGCACAGGCACAGCGCGCCGACGGTACGCTCCTCGGCCCACAGCAGGTCCGCCATACGCGCGTCCCAGGCCTCGTAGACACGGTCGAACTCCTCGGCGTCCCCGAAGTCCTCCTCGACGGGCTCCCCGGCCCGCAGGGCCGCCAGGGTCTCCGGGCCGGGACCGGCGGCCGGGAACGGCTCCGCCAGCCGCGCCGGGGCGGCCAGGTCCGCGCCGTCGCCGTGCCACCGCCACCGGCCGTCCGCCCCCCTGGCCAGGGGGAAGAGACCGTGGGCGGGCCCCGCTCCGCCGGCGCCCACCCTGAGCAGGAACTCCCGGTACCCCGTGGGCAGGCGTGCGCCCCACTGCCCCTCCGCCTCGGCCAGTTCCTCCGGCGTCAGCGGTTCCAGCAGTTCGAAGCGGTGGGAACCGGCGCCGAAGACCTCCCGGGCACCGGGCGCCCGCGCCAGTTCCCGCACCCGTTCGCGGACTCCGGCCCACACATCCGTACTCGTGTCCATGGCGGCATCGTAGGAAGCCCCGCCGACAGTGCGGCGGCGACGGGACGGAGGGGCGGCCGGGAGGCGCTATCGTCCGGTGGGGCCGCAACCGTCCCGGCACGCCGCGGGAGCCCCGTCCCGCGGCCGCACACAGTGAGGAAGAACCGGCTTGCACACGAGCACCACACCGCCCGGGTCCGCGCGCCCCGACCGCGGCGGCGGCATGCCGCGCTGGCTCCCCCGGGCCATGCTGCTGGCCCTGTGGCTGGTCACCGCGTTCGGCCTCGCCCTGTGGCTGTTCGTCCGGTTGCAGAGCCTCATCATGCTGCTGCTGATCTCGCTGTTCCTCGCGCTGGCGCTGGAACCCGCGGTCAACTGGCTCCACCGGCACCGCTGGCCGCGCGGGCCCGCCACCGGGCTGGTGATGCTCATGGTGCTGGCGCTGACCGTGGTGTTCCTCAGCATGCTCGGGTCGATGCTGGTCGGCCAGATCCTGGCCTTCGTCTCCGAGATCCCCGCGATGATCCGCGCCGCGCTGGACTGGGTCAACACCACGTTCGACACCTCCTACTCCCCCACCACCCTGCTCAACGAGATCTCCAGCGTCAGCGGGTTGGTCGAGCAGTACGCCTCCGGTATCGCCAACAACGTCTGGGGCGCGGGGACGACCGTCCTGGCGCTGCTGTTCAACGCGCTGACGATCGCGCTCTTCACCTTCTACCTGTGCGCCGACGGCCCGCGCTTCCGCCGTGTGATCTGCTCGGTCCTGCCGCCGCGCACCCAGCGCGAGGTGCTGCGGGCCTGGGAGATCGCGATCGCCAAGACGGGCGGCTACCTCTACTCCCGGGCGCTGCTGGCCCTGGTCTGCTCGGCCGCGCACTACGTGGCGCTGGTCGCGCTGGACATCCCCTTCGCGTTCGCCCTGGCGCTGTGGGTGGGCGTGCTGTCGCAGTTCATCCCCACCGTGGGCACCTACATCGGCGGGGTGGTCCCGGTGCTCGTGGCGCTGATGGAGGGCATCTGGCCCGCCGTGTGGGTGCTGGTGTTCATCGTCGTGTACCAGCAGTTCGAGAACTACCTGCTCCAGCCGCGCATCACCGCCAAGACCCTGGACATGCACCCGGCGGTGGCGTTCGGCTCGGTCCTGGCGGGCGTTGCCATCCTGGGGGCGCCCGGCGCGCTGCTCGCGCTGCCGATGGGTGCGAGCATGCAGGCGTTCCTGGGGACCTACATCCGGCGCTACGCGGTCGCCGAGCACCCCCTGCTCTCCGACGCCGAGGAGGACGGGAAGGGCGAGAAACCGTCCCCGTCCCCGGCGGCCCCGGCGTCCGAGGACGACGGGGGCGACGCGCCTCCCCCCGGTCCGCGGGAGCGGGAGGGCGGGGAGGGGCCGTGACCGCCCCTTCCCCGGCCGTGCGGGCCGACGCGGGGCCGTGATCCGCAAACCCGGGGGAAACGGGGAGCACTCCGACCCGACCGCCCCGGTCCGCGCCGTCTGAGGAGATGACGGACACGTCCGTTTCGGCACCAGAAACACCCCGTGGGATCGAGTACCGTTCTGGTGCGGGCCGACGTGAGGAAAAGAGCGGTCGACATGGACATCCTGCGCAGGAACAACGTCACCGTCACCGGTGCGGCCGACGGGCCGACGGTCGTGCTGGCCCACGGGTTCGGCTGTGACCAGAACCTGTGGCGCCTGGTCGTCCCGGCCCTGGCCGAGCGGTACCGGGTGGTGCTGTTCGACTACGTCGGTTCCGGAGGGTCGGACGCCTCCGCCTGGAGCGAGGACAGGTACTCCTCCCTGGAGGGCTACGCCCGGGACGTGGTGGAGGTCTGCGAGGCCCTCCACCTGGAGCGGGCGGTGTTCGTGGGGCACTCGGTCAGCGCCATGGTCGGCGTCCTGGCCTCGCGGGCGCTGCCGGAGCGGATCCGGGCGCTGGCGATGGTGACCCCCTCCCCCCGCTACATCGACGACGAGGGCTACCGCGGCGGCTTCACCGCGGCCGACATCGACGAACTGCTGGCCTCGCTGGAGTCGAACTACCTGGGCTGGTCGTCGGCGATGGCACCGGTGATCATGGGCAACCCCGAGCGGCCCGAACTGGGACAGGAGCTGACCACCAGCTTCTGCGCCACCGACCCCGACATCGCCCGGGTCTTCGCCCGCACCACCTTCCTGTCCGACAACCGCGAGGACCTCGAGGGCGTGGAGGTCCCCACCCTGGTCCTGGAGTGCGCCCAGGACGCCATCGCCCCGCCCGAGGTGGGCGCCTTCATCCACGCCGCTATCCCCTCCTCCACGCTGGTCACCCTGGACGCCACCGGCCACTGCCCGCAGCTGAGCGCGCCGCGGGCCACCGCGGCGGCGCTGCTGGAGTTCCTGGAGTCCCTCCGGGGCGCCGGATGAGCGGGGAGACCGGGCCTCCGCTCGGCAACGGCTCCGCCACCGACGCGGCCCTCAGCGCACTGCTGGAGGACAGCGCCGAGGAACTCTACGAGTCCGCGCCGTGCGGCTACCTGTCCACGCTCATGGACGGCACGGTCGCCAGGATCAACGCGACGCTGCTGAGGTGGCTCGGTCTGGAGCGCGCCGCCGTGGTGGGCCGCATGCGCTTCACCGACCTGCTCACCGTGGGCGGCAGGCTCTACCACGAGACGCACTTCGCGCCCCTGCTGCACCTGCGGGGCGAGGTCAACGGCATCGCCCTGGAGATGCGGGCGGCCGACGGCGGCCGCCTTCCCGTGCTGGTCTCCTCCACCGTCAAGCGCGACGGCGGGGGACAGCCGCTGCTGGTCCGCACCACCGTCTTCGACGCCACCGACCGCCGCTCCTACGAGGAGGAGCTGCTGCGCCGCCGCAGGGAGGCGGAGCAGGCCCGCGCCGAGGCCGAACGGGCCCGTGAGGAGGCAGAGGAGGCGCACCGGCGGGCCGAGGCGGACCGGGCGCGTCTGGGGGAGGCGCTCGTCATCCTCCAAAGGGCCCTGCTGCCCGACACCCTGCCCGACGTTCCGGGCATGGAGGCCGCCGCCTACTACCACACCGCCTCCCCCTACCGGCTGGGCGGCGACTTCTACGACCTCTTCCCGCTCGGTGACGGGCGCTGGGCGTTCTTCCTCGGCGACGTGAGCGGCAAGGGGCCCGAGGCCGCGACCCTGACCTCCCAGGCCCGATACGTCCTGCGCACCACCGCCCTGCACTCCTCCGAACCCGCGGACGCCCTGGGCACGCTGAACACCGCCCTCCTGGAGCGCTACGCCGACAACGGCGACCCCCGTTACTGCACCGCCGTCTTCGGCGTCCTCGAACCCGACGGCGACGCCGGGTACGTCCGTGCCCGCCTGGCCTTCGGCGGCCACCCTCCGGCGCTGGCCCTGCGCGGGGACGGCCGGGCCGAGTTCCTGTTCGCCTCCGGCGGGATGCTCGTCGGCGTGCTGCCCGACGCCCACTTCGCCACCGTCGAGACCACCCTCGCCCCCGGCGACACCTTCGTGCTCTACACCGACGGCCTGACCGAGGCCCGCACCGGTGCCGGGCCCGAAACGATGTACGGCGAGGAGGCCCTGCTCTCCTTCGCCGCGCGGCACGCCCCCTCCACGGCCCGCGGCGTCGTCAGCGCGCTGACCGAACTGCTGGAGGGTTTCGGCGAGGGCCTGGAGGACGACACCGCCATCCTCGCGCTCGGCGTCCCCGCCCCGCCCTCCACCGCCCCGTCCGGAACCGGACACCACACGATGAGCGGTCCACGATGAGTACCCTGACCGTCACCCGCCGAGACAGCGCGACGGGTCCCGTCCTGGACGTGACCGGTTCGCTGGACTACGACCACGCCGCGACCCTGCGCCACGAGGTCCGGCTCCTGGCCCTGGACTCCGGCCAGTGCCTGTCCATCGACCTGTCCGGCCTGGACTTCTGCGACTCCAGCGGTATCAGCGCCCTGCTGGCCGCCCGTCAGCACGTCCTGGCCGCAGGGGCCGACATGGTCCTGTTCTCCGTCCCCGCCAACACCCTGCGCATCATGACCATGGTCGGTCTGAACCGGGTCTTCACCATCCACCCCGGCACCGCCTGACCCGCGGCGGGCCCTGCGGCCGACAGGGTTCGGCCGGTGCCGTCCCGTCGCTTCGGCGGCGACCGAAACGACGCGGCCCTAGCGTCGCCGTATGGCTTCCCGAACAGCACCCGGCAGCGGATCCGCCGACCGCGACCGCCCGCCTCCGCGCCCCGGCGCCGACCTCCCGGCAGAGCCGGAGAGCCCCGGCGAGCGGTTCCGTGCCCTGCACCTGCGGGGCGCTCCCCTGCTGCTGCCCAACGCCTGGGACCACGCGTCGGCCGCCGCCCTGGCCGCCGCGGGGTTCCGCGCCGTGGGGACCACCAGCCTGGGTGTGGCCGCGGCGGCCGGGCTGCCCGACGCCCGAGGGCTCGCGCGCGAGGAGACGCTACGGCTCGCCCGCGGCCTGTCCCGGCTGGACGTGCCGGTCAGCGTGGACGTCGAGGGCGGCTTCAGCGCGTCACCGGCACGGGTCGCCGCGCTGGCCGCCGAACTGGAGCGGACCGGGATCGCCGGGATCAACCTGGAGGACGGCCTCGCTGACGGCGGGCTCGCCGACACCGGACACCAGCGGGCGGTGATCCGCGCGGTCAGGGAGGCGGCGCCGACGCTGTTCCTCAACGCGCGCACCGACACCCGCTGGCTGCCCGGCCACGCGGAACAGACCGCCGACCGGGCCGCCGCCTACGAGGAGGCCGGTGCCGACGGGGTGTTCGTGCCCGGCCTGCGCGACGAGGAGGAGATCGCGGCCCTGGCCGCCGCGCTGCACGTCCCGCTCAACATCCTCCACTCCCCCGACGGCCCGCCGCCGCGGGTCCTCGCGGACCTGGGCGTGCGGCGTGTGAGCTGCGGTTCGCTGCTCTTCCGCGCCGCCCTGCACGGAGCACTCGCCGCGGCCGAGGCGGTGGCGTCGGGCCTTCCCCTCCCCGAGGGCATCCCCGGCTACGGGGCGGTCCAGGGCCTCGCGCGGCGGTTCGACCAGGGCTCCGCGGAGGGATGAGGCGCACGGGGCCGCGTTCCGCACGGCGAGTCACGCGGCACGTCCGAAGGCGGATGCCCGAGGACGGGGGCTTCGCGGTCGGGGGCGCGGTGGAGGGCTCAGCTGTCGCCGGTGTCCAGCAACCGCTCGAAGCGGCCCGCGGGGTGCGCGCGCGTGGGCATGGCCTCCACGAACGGCAGCAGCTCCCGCTCGGCGACCCCGTGGATCCGGCGCAGCTCGGCCACCGGGTCGGGGTGCTCGTCCACCCTCAGGTCCAGGTGGGGATAGGGGTGGCCGGTGTGCACGTACAGCGCGGCGCTCTGTCTGCCGCGCCTGTCGCCACCGGCCGCCTGCCCCGCCTCCAGGGCGCCCAGCAGCCGCCGGTCCATCCGCTCCCCGGCACCGGCCTCGAACCGCTCGACCATCGCGTCGAGCGTGTCGGCGCCGGTCAGGATGTTTCCCGCCACCGCGTACCCGTCCCCCACCCCGTGGCCGCACCACGGGTGCGCCTGCGCGCCGGTGTGCGCGGCGGCGCGTCCCTCGCGGTCGACCACGGCGACCTGTCGCGAGTCGGCGTCGGGGTCGGCGTCCAGGACCCGGCGCAGCGCCTCCTCGGCCGGGTGGGACCGCAGCAGCTCCAGGGCGTCCGCGCCCAGCAGCGGGTTGATCAGCGCCTGTGTGGCGACCGCCCCCGCCTCCGCGTGCGCGAACACCGACAGCGCGCCGATCGCCGGGAAGCGGCTGCTGACCGCGACACCGCACGTTCCGGTGGCGACGTCGTAAGCGACGACGGAGAAGGTGCCTGCGTACAACCGGCCTCGCTCTCGTAGGTTCGGGTGGATCGGACGCCCGGCCGGTGCGGTGGGGCTTCAGCGCGATGGGGCGCTCCCGCCGGGGCCGGAGCGCTCGTGCGGGCCACGGGAAGGCTACCGTGCGGGAGCTCATCGCTGAACGCCCTCGCCCGCACCGGGGACCCGGACGAACGGGGATTTCCACTTCGCCCCGGCGCTTTCCGTGCCGCTCTGCTTGACTGGGCCCATGCCTGAGCTCTCCCGCGATCTGCTGTTGGAACTGGCTGGCCGGAAGTCCTTCGACCGGGGCCTGGACTACCTCGGACGGATGTCGGGGCTACGCCGGGACGCAAAGACCGTGCGCGCCACCGTCCGCGGACAGCGGCGCTACCGGGTGCGGCTCACCGCCGAGGGAGCCTTCTCCTGGCGCTGCGACTGCCCCTGGGCCGAGGAGGGCAACTGCTGCAAGCACGTGGTCGCGGTAGGGCTGGTGCACCTGTACGAACGCGAGCACGGCGGAACCGCGTCCTCCGTACCCGATGTCGCCTCCTACCTGCACACCCTGGACCGCGAACGGTTGGTGGAGCTGCTGCTGGAGGAGGCCGACCGCTCCCCCGGGCTCACCCTGGACCTGGAGGCACGGGCGGCGGTGGCGGTCGGGAACTCCGAGGCGCTGCGGACCCTGTTCGAGGGCGCGTTGCACGTCACCGAACCGGTTCCCTGCGAACAGGCGGCCGAGTACGCCCGGGCAGTGTACAGCGCCGTGGACGCGGTACAGGAGCTGGAGCGTTCCGGCCGGATCGAGGACTCCATGGAGTTGTTCAACGCGGTGCTCTCCTTCACCAGTGAGGCGGAGGAGATGGTGGAGGACCCCGACGGCGAGGTCCTGTCGGCGTTGGAACGCCTGCACGCGTAAGGGCGGACGATTGCGCCGTGTCTGGTGCTGGCCGCCCGAAACCATTCCGCACACGCTCCGGGCGAGCTGACGAGGTCGGTTCGGCCAGCCCCGCAGAATTTGCCGCATGTGGTTGTAACCCTTATGGTTACGACTAGAACCGAGGGGTGGGGGAGGCGGAGTCCGACGTGAGCGCCAACAGCAGACTGACCATCGCGGCGCACGCCCTGACATGGATCGGGCTGTATCAGCGGCGCGGACACGAGGTCGCCACCTCCGAGCAGATCGCGACGAGCGTCAACACCAACCCGGTGGTGATCCGCCGCCTGCTGGCCAAGCTGAACAAGGCCGGCCTGGCCGATTCACGGCGGGGGGCGGGGGCGGGCTGGATGCTCGCGCGGGACCTGGCGGCGATCACCCTGCTCGACGTCTACCAGGCGATCGAACCAGGGCCGGTCTTCGCCCTGCATCGCGCGACGCCGGACCCCGAGTGCGTCGTGGGCCACGGCATCGGGCCGGTGATGACCGCCCTGTACGACGACGTGGAGGCGGCCCTGCGCGGAGAACTGGCCAAGACCACGCTGGAGGACGTGCTGCGGGACGTCTTGAAAGCCGCCTGACCTCGGACCGCCGGCTTCCCCTGAGCAAGGGGGTCGCGTCCCCCGCCCAACGATGTAACCAAAATTGTTACATCAGGAAATCGGAGAGTTCCATGTGACAGCTGGACGCCAGGACCGCTTCACACGGCCACTGACCGAATCCGGGTTCGCGCCGGTCGATCTTGGCACGCTGCGCGAAGGCGGGGCGCTCATGCCGCTCGGCGGAGCGCTGAGCGGCAAACACTTCCCGTTCCAGGGCTGAGGCCCGACCGGCACGCCCCATACGAACGAAAAGACAAAGGACAAGGACGATGGCAACAGATACTCAGACCTCGCGGACCGTGGCCGAGAAGTTCGTGGAGCGCCTCGGCAGGCAGGACCCCGCCGGCATCCAGGAACTGTTCGCCGAGGAGATCGACTGGTACGTCCCCGGCAGTGACACGTTGTCCTGGGCCGGGCGCCGTACCCGCCGGGAGGAGGTCGCGCCGTACTTCACCACGATGTGGCCGCACTTCGTGCACGGCAGGAGCGAGGTCGTGCTGGAGCGCGTCATCGTCGACGGTGGTGACGTCGTACTGCTGGCGGTCTGGACGCACACCGTCGCGGCCACCGGGAAGGAGTTCACCACACCGGCGGCCATACACCTGACGGTCGAGGACAACCGGATCGTCCGCATGCACCTGTACGAGGACACGCTGACCGTCGAGAAGGCGTTCAACGCCGACTGAGCGAAGGGTGCTCAGGGGCCTGGTGGCCCACCGCCGCCATGGCGGCCAGGGCCCCATGGCGGCGGTGGGCGGTGCCTGAGCCGGGAGTTGGCGTTGCGCATGGTCCTCCGCGTGCGCGGAGCTTGGGCACACCCGGGAGATCCGCGCCTCCCACTCGCCCATGGTCCTCCGCGTGCGCGGAGCTTGGAGTAAACGGCCTGCGGAAACACAGGTCGTTATCTCCTCGCAGCCTACCTGGAGAACATGCCGCTCCCCCGCCAACCTTCGATCCGGACTCATCCTCACACAGCCAGGACAGCCGGGTAAGAGCCGGGAGCCACGTCAGGCCCGCCTCTGCTCGGGACGCGCCCGCCTCAACCAGCGGTGCGAACGCCCCGGGCGATGAACGCCGCCTCCCTGGCACGGGCCCGGGTGACCACACCGCGCAGGGCGGGGTCGGTGAGCAGCACCACGGGAGCGATCCGGTTCGGCGCGGTGGGGCGCCACCCGGGCAGGGCCTCCTCGATCACGGCCCAGGCCTCGTCCCGGGCGCCCCGCGCCGCCAGCCCCCGGGCGGTCTCCAGCGCCTCCTCGAACTCCGGGGGCTCAGGCGTCCGGTGCTCGTCCAGCCACGCCTTCCAGACGGGGCCCTCCGCCTCGTCCTCCTCGGGCAGCCCCGGCACCGCCTCGCGCAGAAACCCCGGCGCGGGGCTCATGTGACCTCTGGAGTCGAGGGAGAGGCCGTACAGAGCGAGCGGGACCGCCTCGGCCCGGATCTGCTCCACGCCGACCTCGTCCACCACCCGGGACGACAGGACGTTGCGCAGCTCGTGGTGGACCCACCGCGGCTCCAGGAAGGCGGACAGGACCACCTTGAGGTAGGCGGCCGCGGCCGACCCCCGGGTCTCGGCCCGGTCGAAGGCCGTGAGCGCGAGGTCCACGTTTCCGGCCAGTGCCTCACGGCGCCCCAGCTCCAGCAGTTCCTCGGCGCCGTCGGAGCGCACGGGGTGCCCGTCGCCGCCGCTGAGCTCCTCGAAGGAGACGCGCTCGGCGTGGACGAGCGAGGCGAAGGAGCGGTGCCGGTCGCCCAGACCGGGGTACCAGCTCGCCCAGATGTAGGCCGCCCACTCCCCGTCGGGGGAGACGTCGCCCGCGTCCAGGATCCAGTACTGGGCGTCGGTCTCGGAGGAGACCAGCAGCAGCGGCCCGACCAGCCCCTCGTCTACCAGGTGCTCCTCGTCCAGACCGATGAGGTCCTCCAGACCGCTGAGGTTCTCCAGACCGAGCATGCTCGCCAGGCCGGACCATTCGAGGTCGGCGGTGGAGCTCAGCGAGTAGACGAACGTCCCCATCCGCCCCCAGCCGTCGGACGCGGCGAGGAAGGAGCGGTAGCTCGGCGGCAGCCGACGGCCCAGACGCTCCTCCAGGGCCGTGATCCGCTCCTCCGGGGCGCCCTCGTCGCCGAGCCAGGACGAGGTCCGCTCCTCCTCGGTGACCTCCTCCCCCTCCGCCTCGGCCACACGCAGCATGTCGGCGCTGTACTCGGTGAGGTAGGCCCGCCACTCCTCGACGGTCGCCGGGAGCACGGGCGCGTCCTCGTCCCCGTCCTCCGGGGCGACCGCCAGGCCCAGGAACGGTTCCGGCCCGCTCCGCGCCGTGTGGCGCAGCCCGTGGAAGGCCTCGTAGGCGCGGTCCTCGGCGAAGAACCGCACCCGGTTGAGCTGGAGCTCCCCCGCGCCCGCGTTGCGGGTGACCTCCAGGCGCAGGTAGCGCCAGGGCGTGCGCGCGCCGGGGCCGCTGACGGTGAAGTCGCGTGCCAGGTGGCGGCCGGGGAAGAACTCGCCGGACCGGGCGTCGAGGAGGGTCCACTCCCGGCCGTCCGAGGACCCCAGCAGGGACCAGTCCGCGGGGTCGCGGTCGGGGAAGTCGTCGGCGGAGTCGAGCACGTAGCGCCGGACGGCGACGGGCGCGGACATGGTGAAGTCCAGCCGGTCGGCGCGGTGCCGGGACAGCCACTTGCCCCTGGTGGCGTCGAGCAGGTTGAGGGCCACCTCGCCCGCCTCGGCGTACTCGTCACCCGCGCGCACCGAGCGCACCATGCGGGTGAGGCCCTCCGCGCTGGGGCCCCCGACCGGCTCCAGTTCGACGGCGCGCAGTAGGACCGTTCCCCCCGCGCCCTCGCGGTCGGCCCAGTCGACCCGCGCGAGCGGAGGTCCTCCGTCCTCGACGAGCAGACGCAGTTCCCGGTCGCCGCCCTGGATCCGGAACCGGTGGCCGCGGCGTTCGGAGGGTTCGTCCAGGCGGGTCCCCCGCCACTCGTACTGGACCCCGTCGGAGGTGACGCGGGTACCGGTGAACCCCTTCATGTCGGGGTCGAACACGGCCGCGGCCTCGCCGCCCTCGCGGTCGCGCCAGCCGATCCGGGCCGGTGCGACCGGCTCCCCCGGTTCGAGGAGGACGTTGAGCCGGGGTGCTCGCGCCCACTCCTGCGCACCGACGCGTCGGCGCTCGGTGGAGAAGGCGAGAGGGGTCGTGTGTCCGGTCATGGGGTTTCCCAGCGGTGAGGGGATGGGGATCTGTCGGAGGGGAGGCGGGCGTCGCCGCCCGCGCGTCCGCAAGGAGGGTACGGGTGCCCACCGACGTTCCGGCCCCCGGCCGAGCCCCTCTCACCGTGACGAATCCCGTCCACCGGGACAACCGGCTCCGACCACGGCAGGATCACGGACATGCCCGAGACCGTCAAGCAGAAGGCCCGCGCGATCCTGTTCGACCGGCAGGGGCGGCTGGTGCTCATCAAGCGGACCCGTCCGGGCCGCGCCCCCTACTGGACCACGGCCGGGGGAGGTGTCGAACCGGAGGACGCCTCCGTGGAGGCGGCCCTGCACCGCGAGGTCCTCGAGGAACTCGGCGGACGCGTCGACCGGGTGCGCGAGGTCGTGGTCCTCACCGAGGAACTCCCCGAAGGAACCCTCATCCAGCACGTGTTCGTCGCCCGGTTGACGGAGATGGACCCCTCCAGCCGTACCGGACCGGAGTTCTCCGACCCCGCGCGGGGAACCTACGAGACCGTCGTCCTCCCCGGTACCGACGCAGCCCTCCGGAGCATCAGTCTGCTCCCGGACTCGCTGGCACGGTTCCTGGAGGACAACCTGCGCGACTTGTGCGCCCTGGTGGCCGACCCCCGCACGGAGACGCCCCGCGGGTGAGTCCGCCGGGCCGAACCGGCCGGACGACGGCGAAGGGCCGACCCGGGGAACACGGCTGGCGGACCGGGGACACCACGCGCCGCGGAACGCGAGCGGGGAAGGTCCCGCCGTCCCCGCGTGCGCGGAGCCTGGGACCTTCCCCTTCTCTCGCGGTGTGCGCGGCTCAGGTCACGGAGCCGGGCCCTGACCGGAGCCGCCCGCGCCGTCCCGCCGACGGTCGCCGCCCGTCTGGCGGTCGGGGAGCAGGCCCCGCGCGCACGGCCGCCCGAGGCCGCGCGGAGCGGCTCACTCCGCCTGCCGCTGGCGCTGCGGCCCCGGAGCGGGCACCGGCGTCGAGCGTCCGGACACGCCGCCCAGGTAGGTCACGACCGGCGCACCCGTGTGCGGAGAGGTGTCGACGACGGCTTCGACCGCGTAGACCGAACGGATGAGCTCGGGTGTCAGCACGGCGGCGGGAGGACCCGACGCCGCTATGCGGCCGGCGTGCAGGACCGCGACCCGGTCGCAGTAGCGCGCGGCCAGGTTGAGGTCGTGCAGGGCGGTCACCACCGTCATGTCGAGCGATCGCAGCAGGGTGAGGACGTCGAGCTGGTAGCGGATGTCGAGGTGGTTGGTCGGCTCGTCCAGCACGATCACCTCCGGCCGCTGCGCGAGCGCGCGGGCGAGCTGGGCGCGCTGTCGTTCACCGCCGGAGAGCGTCCGCCACGACCGCGACCGGTACGCGCGCATCCCGGTGAGGGCGAGCGCCTGTTCGATCGCGGCACGGTCCTCACCGTCCAGTCCGGCGAAGGTGCCGCGGTAGGGCGTCCTGCCCAGCGCCACGGCGTCGTCGACGGTGATGTCGGTGTGCACCTCGGGCGACTGTTCGACGATCGCCACCCGCCGGGCGACCGCGCGCCGGGGCAGGGAGCGGACCGGTTCCCCGCCCAGGAGCACCGTCCCGGCGTCCGGGCGCCGAAGCCCCGCCAGGATGCGCAGCAGGGAGGTCTTGCCCGCCCCGTTCGGCCCGAGCACGGCGAGCACCTCGTTGGAGCGCGCCCGGATCGAGACCCCGTCGAGGATGCGTGTTCCGCCGACCGACCACGTGATGCCGTTCGCCGCCAGTGCCGTCATTGCCGTGCCGCCTTGCCCAGAACGATCGCGAACACCGGCGCTCCGAGCAGCGCCGTGATCACTCCCACCGGGATCTCGTGCGGAGAGAACGCCGAGCGGGCGAAGGTGTCGACCCACACCAGGAAGATCGCGCCCCCGAGCCCGCTGAGGGGAAGCAGCAGGCGGTGCGCGGGCCCCGCCAGCAGGCGCACGACGTGCGGCACGAGCAGCCCGATGAACCCGATCGCCCCGGACGCCGCGACGGCCGCCGCCGTGACGAGCGCGGTGAGGACCATGAGCGTCACCCGTGCCAGGGTCACGTTGATCCCGAGCGAGGAGGCGGTGTCCCAGCCGAAGGTGAACGCGTCCAGGGCCGGGGCGAAGAACAGGCAGCCGAGGGCTCCGAGCACGATGACGGCGGACGCCACGAGCAGCGGTTCCCAGCGTGCGCCTCCGAGCGAGCCGAGCAGCCAGTACGTGAAGCCCCGGGTGGCGTCCGCGTCGCCGTCGAGCATCAGCACGAGCGAGGTGATCGCGGAGAAGAACTGCGACACCAGCACACCGGTGAGCACCACGCGGGCGGGGTTCGAGACGCGTCCGCCCCCGATGAGGAGCAGCACGATCGCGAAGGCGGCCAGCGCGCCGGCGAAGGCGCCCGTGGAGAGGGTCACCGCGCCCGAGCCGAGCCCGAGGACCATGATCGAGACCGCTCCGGTGGACGCACCGGAGGAGACCCCGAGCAGGTACGGTTCGGCGAGCGGGTTGCGGGTGATCGACTGCAGCACCGCGCCCGAGACCGAGAGCCCGAGGCCGACCACGGCGGCGAGGAGCACACGCGGCAGGCGCGACTCCCAGATGAGGGCGTCGATGAGCGGCGGTGCCGCCGGGACGGGGGCGAGGGCGCCCAGACCGATGTTGCGCAGGATGATCCCGAGCACGTCGAGCGCCCCGATGTTCGCCGTGCCGACGAAGGTCGCGACGACGATCGTCACGCACAGCGCGACGACGAAGGAGGCGACGATGAGGGACGAGCGGAGCCTGCCCGGTGCGCGTTTCGGAGGGGCCTCGGCGTCACCCGCCGCCGCCGGGGGGTCGGCGTCGGAGAGCGGCTCCGTGTCGCGGGGGCTGGTCCGCGCGGGGTCGGTGAGTCCTGTCATCTTCGCGCGAACACCACGACATCGTCGTAGTACCGCCAGATGACCCCGGTTTCGGCGAAACCGGCGGTGCTGAGCGCATGCAGGTGCAGTTCGAGCGGTGCGTGCGGTGTGGGCGGGCGGTCGGCGAAGCGGCGCTCGCGCTCGGCGTGGTGCCGTCCGAACGCGTCGTGCGCGACGGCGTCCGCCCACCACTCGTCCCAGGTCCGCACACCCCGCGCGTGCGCGTCGTGCTGGGTGCGTTCGTCGTCGGCCGCCGCCGCCCCGGTGAGGAACGGCTGCGAGCGCGGGTCGTAGCGCAGGTGGTCGGCGTTCATGAAGACGCCGTCGGCGGGGAGCAGGCCGCCCAGGGTGTCGTAGACGGCGACGAGCTGCGCCGGCTCCAGCCAGTGGAGCGCGGTCGAGGAGACGGCGACGTGCACCGGCCCCTCGGGCAGCCGGTCCCTCCAACCGGGTGCGGCGAGGTCGGCGTCGACCGGCGTGAAGCGCGAACCGTGGCGCTGGCCGAGCCAGGAGCCCGCGATGGCGAGCAGCACCGGATCGTAGTCGACTCCGACCACCCGGGCGCCCGGGAACCGGTCGAGGACGCGCTGCGAGAGGCTGCCGGGACCGCACGCCAGGTCGAGGACGGTCATGCCGGTCCCGTCGGCCCCGAACGCGTCCGAGGAGGCGCAGGTCCGCGCGATGACGTCGAGCATGATCTCGAACCTCTGCTCGCGGTGGGTGATGTAGGCCGCCTGCTGGGCGTCCCAGTCACCGATGAGCCCTTCGAGGGCGTTCGTGGTCGTGGTCGTCATTACTCGGTCTCCATGTCGATGAGGCCCCGCGCGACGGTCGGGACGGCCTGCACGCTGTGGACCGACGGGTCCATGTGCTGGCCGGGCACGACGATGAAGCGGTCGTTGACGACGGCGTCCATGGTCGAGGTCAGCGGGTCGTTCTTGAGGAACTCGATCTTCTCCTCGGCCGTGTCGCCGGGGTATCCGCGGCTCAGGTCCGCGAGCACGAGCACGTCGGGGTCGCGCTCGGCGACCTCGTCCCAGCTGACCTCCGGCCACTTGGTCGAGGCGTCACTGAAGGCGTTCTCGGCGCCGAGCATCTCGGTCACGGTCTGCGGGAGTCCGCCGGGCCCCGCGACCGACGGGGTGGAGGAGGACGACGCGGTCGAGTAGAACCAGACCAGACTCGGTGTGCCCTCGACCTGTTCGGCGATCCGCAGTCCCTCGTCGACCACGGCCCGCTGCTCGGCGACGAGCTCCTCGCCCGCCTCGGGCACGTCGAAGACCCGGGAGATCGTCTCGATCTCGTCGAAGAGCATCTCGAAGGTCGCGCCGCCCTCGACGGCCTCGTGGTAGATGCAGTCGAACTCGCTCAGGTAGGTCGGGACGCCGAGCTCGTGCAGTTCGGCGCGCTCACCGGCGTTCTCGGCGGTGAGGAACGAGGCGAAGGACGAGTAGACGAAGTCGGGCTGCGCTTCGAGGAGGGTCTCGTGCTTGAGCAGGCCGTCCGTGAGCAGGGGGATGCTCTCGTAGGCGTCGGCGATGTCGCTGGGGACGGGGTCGGTCTCGTAGGAGGTGCCCGCCATGCGGTCGGCCAGGCCGAGCCGGATCATGATCTCGGTGGCCGACTGGTTCAGTGAGACCGCGCGCTCGGGGGCCTGCTCGACGGTCACCTCGGCGTCGCAGTTCTGGATGCTGAGGGGGTAGGAGGTCGTGCCCTCGCCCGCCGCCGCCGCGGAGTCGGTCTCGGAGGCGGGCGCCGTCGCGCATCCGGCCAGAGCGAGAACCGATACGACTCCCACGGTTCTGATAATGGTTTTCAGTTCCATGGCGGTAGGCTACAGCGCCTCTGTCACCAGCCCGTACTCCACCGCGTGACGGCCGAGGGGGCGCCCACGGCGTCCCGCGGGCGCCTCCCTCCGGGGCCGCGTGGCCCGAAAAGCCCGGGAATTCGGCTCTGGAAGAAGCAGGGCACACCGGTGCGGGGCGCCCGTTTCCCGACGGGCGCCCCGGGGGCTGTTCCGCGTCCGCGTGACCATCACCACAGGCGGGGACGGCCGCCGACCCCG
Organism: Nocardiopsis sp. CNZ308; assembly: GCF_004217075.1. Taxonomy (NCBI): domain Bacteria; kingdom Bacillati; phylum Actinomycetota; class Actinomycetes; order Streptosporangiales; family Nocardiopsidaceae; genus Nocardiopsis; species Nocardiopsis sp. CNZ308. The sequence continues at coordinate 6,551,019 of NZ_SHKJ01000001.1, forward strand.
CCGACACGGGTTCTCCGACCAGCGCGGCCCTTCTCGCCGACCGGCTCCAGCGGTCACCGGCGCGAGCGGCCAGCGGCATGGGTGGTCGGCTCCGCGCGGGGCCCCGTACCAGCCGGCCGCCGGAGCGGTGGGGGGACCGTCAGGCGGAACGGCGGCGGACCACGATCACGTTGTCCATGACGCTGGCCGTCGTGCCGTCGGGCCCGTTGGCCACGCGCTCGGCGCTCTCGCAGCGTTCGGTGCTCCAGCCGTCTCCGAGCATCAGCGCGCCCAGGGTCTCCTCCGGCGCGGGGAACGTGGGCTCCTCGTCTCCGAAACGCCAGGACCAGGGCGCGGTGGACGCGTGGTCGACGAGGATCAGCCGACCGCCGACCGCCACGTGCCGGGCGGCGCGGCGCAGGACCCGTTCTCGGTCGAACGCCACCGGACTGTGGAAGTAGAAGGCGCAGACCAGGTCGAACGGACCGGCTGGCAGCGTGCGGGACAGGTCGTGCCGCTCGGCTCGCAGGCGGTCCAGGCCCTGCGCGGCGGCCATGTCGGCGATGCGCGCGACCGCCGTGGCCGAGACCTCGGTCGCGGTGACGTGCCAGCCTTGGGAGGCCAGCCACCGGGCGTCTCCGCCCCGTCCGGAACCCAGGTCGCAGGCGCGCCCCGGCGCCAGTTCGAGGTCACGCACCAGCTCGGTGAGCCGGACGTTGGGCGGGGGCGCCGCGACGGGCTCGGCCGACTGGTGCAGCGGTTCCCAGAACTCGGCGCTGGGTGAGGTGGGTTCCTGAGCGTCATGTGTCATACGGCGATGCTGGCCGACACCCGCGATTCCGGGCAAGGTCCTTTGCCGAAGCAGCAAATACGCAGGCCCCGCGGGGATTCGCCAGGGCCACTCCCCCATATGACAATGATAACTGTTGTCAGTTTGCTTGTCCGTGGGCACCGTGGACACCGGCGAGGGCGCCCCGTCACTTCCGGACGCCGCCGGTGCCGCACCGGTCACCGGCCCCTGCGTCCGCTACCTGGTCAGGAACCGGGACTTCGCCGCCCCCCTGGGGGGGACGCGGGGCGGCCCCGGGACGTCGGACCGGGTCAGCCCCCCGTTCCCCGCACGGTGTGCGGGATCTCGGCCACGTCGACGACGCGTTCGAGGCGGGCGAGGGTCTCGGCCCGGTGCGACGCCATGAGAACGGTGCCGTCGAACTCGGCGATGACGTCGGAGATCACCCGTTCGGTCGCCGGGTCGAGGCTGGCGGTGACCTCGTCCACGAGGAGGACGCGCGGTCGGCGGGCGAGGGCGCGGGCAAGGCAGAGGCGTGCCCTCTGCCCGCCGGACAGCCGCACACCCGCCTCCCCGAGTTCGTCGTCGAGACCGATCCAGGCTGCGGCTCCGACGCGTTCGAGCAGGGCCGCCAGGTCGCCGTCGGACCGCGGCCCGCCACCGCGCAGCAGGTTGTCGCGGACGGTGCCGTGGAAGAGCATCGCGTCCTGGTCGACCAGGGAGACGGCCTCCCGTAGTGCCGCGTCGTCGAGACCGGCGACGGGTACGCCTTCGCCGTCCGCCGTGACGAGTTCGACGGTGCCCGTCGAAGGGTCCCAGAGGCGTGCCGCGAGGGCTATGACGGTGCTCTTACCCGAGCCGGAGGGGCCGACCAGCCCGACGTGCTCGCCGGGGGCGAGTTCGGTGGACCAGGACGTGAGCGTCGGCTGCCGGCCCTCGTAGGAGAAGGACACGTCCCGGAACCGGAGGCCGAGCGGCCCGGCGGGCAGCTGTCGTGGCGCTTCGGGGACGGCGACGACCGAGGGGCGGTTGATTCCGGCGGCGACGCGCTCGGCGGCGGAGGCGAGCGGATGGAGCCGGGTGAGGGTGTCGGTGGCGTCGACGATCGCGGCGATCCCGGCCAGGGCCAGTGCGACCAGCGCGGGCAGCGCCGCGGGGGCCAACCGTACCGGGGCCCCTTCTGAGAGCACGCCCGCGGCGGTGGCGCTGGTGGCGATGACACCGATGATCACGGCGGTGAGGATGAGTTCCCGGATGACGGTGACCAGTCGCGAGAGCAGTTCGCGCCGTCGCGCGATCGCGGCGGCGCGCGCGGTGGCGGCACTGGTCTCGGCGACGATCCGGGGGGCGAGTCCGTAGGCGAGTACTTCGCGCAGGGCGCCCAGCGCGTCCACGATGTGCTCGGACAGGTCCGAGCGCTCACGCTGTTCCCGCTCGCCCAGCCGCCGGGCGGCGCGTGCCCCGTACAGTGCGCTGCTCGCCACGACGGCGGCGCCGAGGAGCATGACGAGTGCGGCTTCGGGCAGCAGGACGAACGCGGTGGCGAAGGAGGCGGCGAACAAGGTGAGCGAGGCGCCGAGCTGGGCGACCGTGTGGGCGTAGAAGAACTCGAGCTTTTCGATGTCGTCCATCGCGACGGCCGCCGCGCGTCCGGAGTGCTCGCGGCGCCGGCCGGGAACGCTGCGCGCGTAGGCGTCGAACAGCGCCATCCTCAGCCGGGCCAGCACGCGGTAGGCCAGGGCGTGGGAGACGTCCATCTCCCGCCAGGTCAGGACCACGCGCAGCAGCACGAGCCCGAGGACCAGGGTCCACCACACAGGTCCGGGCGGTGTCCGCTCCACGACGGCGTGGCCGACCGCCCACGCCGTGAGGACGGTCAGACCGGCCAGGCCGAGCGCGCTCGCGGTGCCGAGCAGGTAGGACCAGAGCATCCCCCGCCATTCGGGCCGCAGGACGGGCAACAGTTCACGGAAGGCCCGGAACGCGGAGGAGGTGTTCACGAGGCGCTCCTGTACAGGTGTCCGGAGTCGAGGCTGAGCACGTCGGGAACCTCGGTGAGGGTCTCGGAGCGGTGGCTGATCATGATGACGACGCGATCGCGGGCGACACGGTGCAGGGTCTGGATGACGTCCGCTGAGCGGTCGGCGTCCAACGCGCTCGTCGGCTCGTCCACCAGGAGGACCGGGCGCCGTGCCAGCAGTGCGCGGGCCAGGGCGAGGCGTTGACGCTGTCCGCCCGACAGGCTGGTACCGGCTTCGGTGACCTCGGTGTCGAGTCCGCGCGGGAAGCGCTGGATCTCGTCGAGGATTCCGGCGTCGCGGCAGGCCGCCACGAGGTCGGCTTCCGCGGTGGCGCCGGTGACCGCGAGGTTGTCGCGGATGGTCCCGGCGAAGAGCACCGGCCGCTGGGAGACCACGGCGATGTCGGAGGTGCGGAGCGGCCGACCGTCGAGGTCGATGCTTCCCGCGCGCGGAACGAGGAAACCGAGGAGGAGGTCGAAGAGGGTGGACTTCCCCGCCCCGGAGGCTCCGACGATCGCGGTGAGGGAGCCCCTCCGGGCCGTCAGGTGGAGGTCGTGGACGACGTCGACGGGGGCGTCGGGGTAGCGAAAGCTCAGACCGGTCACACGTAGCGCGTCCGCCGGTCGGTCCCCGACCGTCTGGCCGTCCCCGGGGTCGGACGCGGTGCGGGCGGAGGCGGTGTCGCGCTGTTCGGTGAAGGCCCCGATCCGCTTGAGGCCGGGGATCGCGGTGAGGCCGAGGAACCCGGCGTGCCAGTGCCGTGAGAGGTCCCGAACGGGACGGAACGCCTCGGAGGAGAGCAGGAGGATCAGGTAGACCTCGACGGCGGGAGTCTGCCCGGTGACCGCGTGGGCGACGGCGACGGCTGCGGCGGCGACCGCTCCCCCCTGGACGGCCGCGTCGGTGACGGCCGTCTCCCCCAGGGAGCCGCGCATCACCCGTTCGGTGGCCCTGCGCAGCGCCTCGGAGCGGTGGTCGAGGCGCTCGCGGGTGCCGGACACATCGCCGAGCGCGCGCAGGGTGGCCATGCCGCGCAGGGACTCGAGCAGGTCGGCGCTGAGCGCCTCGTAGCTGTCCCAGTGCTCGAGTCCGCGCCGGGCCATCATCCGTTTCCACGCCATGGGACCCGCCAGTGCGAGCACGACCCCGGCGGCCACGCACAGTCCCGCCCACGGTGAGAGCCAGAACAGGGCGGCCACAACAATCGGGCAGGTGAGGAGCAGTTGCACGATGGCGGGCACGTACTTGGAGACGTAGGCGTCGATGCCCTCGACGCCGTCGCCGAGGCTGGCACGCATCGAACCGTCCCGGGCCGCCGTGTCGTGCAGCCTCTCGGGCACGAGTGCGGCCCGCATCGCGCGGCGGCGGACCGCCTGCCTGACCCGGCCGCCCAGACGTGCGGAGGCCGACGCCTGGGCCAGGGAGAGCACCAGGCGCGCCAGCGCGATCCCGAGGAGCAGCGACAGCGCGACGAGCACTTCCCGGGCCTGCCCGTGCAGCACCGCCGACATCGACCAGGCGATCGCCACGGCCTGCCCGGCGTAGGTGAGGAAGACGAGGACCAGCAGGGCCGTGCTCCGTGCCAGGAGCGCGGGGAACCGGGCCGCCTCCCGCCACAGCAGGGGGACGATCATCATGCGGCTGACTCCTCGATCTCGGCGACGGTCCGGCAGTCCATAGGCCATTCCTTCTCAAGGCATGACGCATCGGTCACGTGCGCCGATTCGTGTTCTCGGGGGACGAACGAGGCGCACTTTACTTGAAAACGATTATCGTTTACAATACCTTCGACCCATGGGCCCCCAGACCCTCCCCGTGGCCGACTGTCGTGCGGGCCGCACGCACACCGTCGCCGACGCCACGGGGCCCACCGGGCGGACACCGGCTCACCGGTGACCGAGCCCGAGGGGCACATCCCGCGCATGGCTCCCTCCCCGCACGGGCGCACCGTCTGGCGTCCAACGCGCCGAACGCGCGGACGAGAACGCCGCGCTGGGGCTGGTCGACACCGCCACCGGATCAGCACAGACCACTCCACCGACGACCTGAGAGAGCCCCCGCGACAGATGCCACGAGCAACCGACGGAAGCCGCCTGTCGACTTCCCCCCACCGCCTTCTGGCCAACGCGCGCCCCGGAGGGACACCTCCCGGAGGCGCTCCGGCCCCGGCCGCCCCCGCGGCGAACACCCGGCGACGCGGCGTGCTCGCCGCCCGGACACTCGTTCCGGTCCTGGCTCTCGCGCTGCTGGCGGTGATACTGGTGTCGACGAGCGTCGGCACGATCGACGTGCCCCCGGCGGACGCCCTGCGCATCGTCATCGGCCATCTGGCGCCCGGGATGCCGTGGATGTCCGACGGGTCGCTGACGACGGTGCAGGACAACGTCGTCTGGCAGTTCCGGTTGCCCCGCGCGCTCCTGGCCGCGACCGCCGGTGCCGCGCTCGCCCTGGCCGGTGCGCTGATGCAGGCCGTGGTCCACAACTCCCTGGCCGAGCCCTACATCCTCGGCGTCTCCGCCGGCGCCGGGGTCGGCGCGGTGTCGTTCATCGTCCTGGGCGTCGGCACCAGCTCCCTCGGGATCGGGGGCTCGGCCTTCCTCGGTGCGCTCCTGGCCACCGCGGCCGTTTACACCCTGGCCCGCAAGAACGGGCGCATCGCACCCCAGCGCCTCATCCTCGCGGGCGTGGCCCTCGGCTCCCTCTTCAGCGCCGTGACCAGCTACCTGACCATCACCACCGACGCCCAGAACGTCTTCGGCATCATGTTCTTCCTGCTGGGTTCGGTCTCCGCCGCCACGATGGGCCACCTCGCCCTGCCAGCGGCGGCGCTGCTCATCGTGACGCTCTACGCCGCGTTCCGCGCGCGGGCACTCAACGCCCTCCTCGTCGGCGACGACGCGGCCGCGTCCCTGGGCGTCAACGTCAACCGGCTGCGCAGCGGCACCCTCATCGCCGCGGCCCTGCTGACCGGATCGGTCGTCGCGGTCTCCGGAGGCATCGGCTTCGTCGGACTGATCATCCCCCACATCGCGCGCATCATCGTCGGTTCCGACCACCGCAGGATGCTCCCCGTCGCCCTGCTCGGCGGAGCGGTGTTCCTCGCCACCTGCGACTTCCTGGCCCGGACCCTGGCCGACCCCTCGGAGATCCCCCTGGGTGTGCTCACCGCGATGGTCGGAGCACCGTTCTTCCTGTGGCTGCTGCGGCGCGACCGCGCCGAAAGCGTGGGGGTGGGCCGATGAGAGTGGACATCGAGAACCTCTCCGCCCACCGCGGCGGGCGGCCCGTCGTCACCGACGTGAGCGTCTCGGTACCCTCGGGCACCGTGCTCGGGCTGCTCGGACCCAACGGGAGCGGCAAGTCCACACTGCTGCGCGCCGTGTCGGGGCTCGCACCCCCCGCGGCCGGACGCGTGCTCTTCGACGGCGCCGACATCACCGCGCTGAACCGCAAGGAGCTGGCCCGCCAGGTGGCGGTGATGGCACAGGAACACAGCGAGGAGTTCGAAATCCCCGTCCTCGACATGGTCCTGCTCGGGCGCATCCCGCACGGACGCGGGTACGGACGCGATTCCGACCGCGACATCGCCCTCGCGCGGGAGGCCCTCACCCGCGTCGGCGCCGCGCACCTGGAGGCCCGCTCGTTCTCGGCCCTCTCCGGTGGCGAGCGCCAACGCGTGCTCTTCGCCCGCGCGCTCGCCCAGGACACACCCGTGCTCGTCCTCGACGAGCCCACGAACCACCTCGACATCGCCCATCAGCTCGAACTCCTCGATCTGGTCAGAGCCACCGAGTGCACCGTGATGGTCGCCCTGCACGACCTGAACCTGGCCGCGCGCTCCTGCGACGCCATCGGCGTCCTGGCCGAGGGGCGCCTGCTCTCCCTCGGCGCCCCGGACGAGGTACTTCACACCGACCTGGTCCGCTCGGTCTTCGGCGTCGAGTCCACGGCCGTCGCCCATCCGCGTTCCGGACGGCGGCACCTGCTCTTCGACGCCCGCAGCCCGCTGAAGCCGAACGACCACGGTGACACGGACCCATCCGCCCCCACCCAGGAAGAAACCACCACCCCATGACAGGCAACACGACCCGGGCCGGGTTCCGGCGCCGTTCCCTCAACCTCTCGACCGCGTGCGCCGCACTCGCCGTGGTACCGCTGGCGCTGACCGCCTGCGGTACCGGCGTCATCAGCGACCCGGCGGCCACCGAGTCCTCCGGGCCGACCGTGACGATCACGAACTGCGGACGGGAGCTGTCCTTCGACACCGCTCCCGAAAGTGTCGTCGGGTTGATGCCCTCGCAGACCGAACTGCTCATCCGCCTCGGTGTGCGGGACTCCATCGTCGGCCAGGCCCAGACAGAGGTCTCGGCGCTGCCGGAGGACATCGCTGACCAGGCCGCCGACATCCCGGTGGTCAGCGCGGACGCGCCGCCGACCCGCGAGGACCTGCTCGCCGTCGCCCCCGACTTCGTGGCCTCCCCCACGGAGTACGAGTTCACAGCCGAACAGGGCTTCGCCAGCATCGAGCAGCTGAACGAGAACGGCGCCCAGGCCTACGTCGCGACCGGTGGCTGCGCCGACCGCCGCAACACCGCGGAGCTCACCGACGTGCTGACGGACATCGCCGACCTCGGCGCCATCCTGCGCGTCCCCGACAGGGCCGAGGAGCTCGCGCAGGACACCGAGGAACGGCTGGCCGCCGTGGAGGCCGCGATCAGCGACTCTCCGCGACCCGCCGTCGCGCAGGTCTACGTCGAGGGCAACTCACTGTCGGCCATCGGCGCGGGCATCGAGGCGGACATCATCAGGACCGCCGGCGGCGACAACGTCTTCGACCCCGACGCCCCCGAGTTCGCCGACTTCTTCGCCGCCCAGATCAACCCCGAGGAGATCATCAGCCGCGCCCCCGAAGCCATGGTGTTCGGTGTGAGCGGACCCCAGCACGAAGAGCAGACCCGCGAGTACCTCCGCAACACGTTCCCCGACGTCCCGGCCGTGGAGGACGACGTCCTCATCGCCGTTCCCGCGAGTGACCTCTACCCCGGCTCACTGGGGAACATCGACGCCGTGGAGACGATCGCCCAGGAGCTCTACCCGGACGCGTTCTAGCGTGTCGTTCGACCCCGACCCGTGGCCTGGACACCGCTCCGGCCGCGGGTCGGGGCGTTCCCCCGGACACCACGCTGAGGTGCCCCGGGGGCGGGGTCGGCGCGAAGCCCGCACCACCGTCGCGCGCGTCCAGAACGGCCGGGTCCTCCGTGTACGACAGGCCCGTCCCGGTCCGGGTGTCCGGGCGGTCCCGGCGCGCCCGTGGACGGGCCGTCCGCCGAGGCTCCCTCTCCTGAAGGCCGGTGAAACCCTCCCAGTGAAACGTTCTTATTACGCCCACGCCTCCTCCTGATCGCGCCGCACACACCGAAAGCCCTGTCCAACGGGGTCCGGCGGTGGCGGGGCAAGGTTTTTCCCGTACAGCCATTGACCACCGGAGGGATCTGTTGGAGACTTCGCTGAAACGTTTTAAAGCCTGTTCCCCGACCGGTTCCGCGTGTGCGCGCACGACTTCCCCCCATCCCCCTCGGCGCCCTGCTCCGGCGAGCGCAGGAAGGAATCCCCCATGTCCCACACACCACCGCCCACGGAACGCCCGTGCTCCGGTTTCACCCCCACACGCCGCCTGTTCCTGGGGCTGAGCGCCTCCGCGGGCACGGCCGCGGCCCTGTCGACCACCCTCGGCGCACCCGCGGCCGTGGCGGCCCCGCAGTCCTTCACCCGGGGCTTCGAAGCTCCCGCTGCCGCGGCCCGGGCCAAGTTCCGCTGGTGGTGGCCGCATGGCCTGGTGGACCCGCAGGAGGTGGCCCGCGAGATCGACCAGGCCGCCGACGCCGGGTTCGGCGGCATGGAGGTGGCCGACGTCCACCACAGCTCCTCGGAGCCGCTCGACCCCGAGGGGCACGGCTGGGGCACCGGACCCTGGCGCGAGGCCGTGGAGGCGGCGCTGTCCCGGGCCGAGGAGCGCGGGATCGTCGTCGACATGACCATCGGCCCGTCCTGGCCCGCCGCGGTGCCCGGCCTGACCCCGCAGGACAGGGCCGCCGTACGCGAACTCGCCCACGGCGTGCGCTACCTCGCCTCCGGCGAGGAGGTCTCGGGCGCCCTGCCCGAGCCCGTGGCGGAGCCGGGGCACGGGGTGGAGTCGCGCGAGCTCTTCGCGGTGCAGGCGGTGCGCCTGGCCGAGGGCGCCTCGCCCGAGGACGAGCGCACCGCCTTGGAGGCCGACACCCTTCAGGACCTGACCGCGTCGGTACGGGACGAGGAGCTGACCTGGACCGCCCCTGGTGAGGGGGACGGCTCCACCTGGGCCCTCATCGCCTACTGGGAGCGCGGTTCGGGCCAGCGCCCCGAGGGCGGGCCCCACACCGAGCCGGTCTCCTACGTGGTCGACCACTTCAGCGGCATCGGCGCCCAGGCGGTCATCGACTTCTGGGAGGAGGAGGTCCTCACCTCCGGGATCCGCGCCCTCCTCCGGGGACCGGCGGGCGGTGCGATCTTCGAGGACTCCATCGAGATGGAGACCGAGGCGACCCTGTGGACACACGATCTGCCCTCCGCCTTCGAAAGCCACCACGGCTACGACCCGCTGCCCTACCTGCCGGTGCTCGTGCGCGTGGACGAGGACCAGGTCTTCTCCTTCGATCCCGACACCGACCGCCGGGCACTGGACGACTTCAACGACCTGCTCTCACAGCTCTACATCGACCATCACATCGCCCCCCTCCAGGAGTGGGCGCACGGGCTCGGCATGGGCTACCGGATCCAGCCCTACGGCCTGCAGACCGACGCCGTGGCCAAGGCCGCCATCGTCGACACCGCCGAGGGCGAGTCGCTGGGCTTCAAGAACCTCGACGACTTCCGCTCCCTGGCCGGCGGGCGCGACCTGGGCGGCAAGAAGGTGCTCAGCAGCGAGGCGGGCGCGGTCTACGGCGGCTCCTACAGCACCACGTGGCAGCAGACCGTGCGCACCATCGCGCGCGAGTACTCCGCGGGCGTGAACATGGCGGTCCTGCACGGGTTCTCCTACGCCGACGCACCGGGAGCGCGGTGGCCGGGGTTCGCCGCCTTCACCCCCTACAGCGGCGGAGTCGGCTACAGCGAGTCCTGGGGGCCGCGCCACCCCACCTGGCAGCACGTGTCCGACGTCTCCGGCTTCTTCGCGCGGGCCCAGCACACCCTCCAGTCGGGCACCTCGACGGTCGACGTGGCCTTCCTGCGCCAGAAGGGCTACGCCGGATCGGGCTTCGGCGCCGCCTACTTCAGCCAGGAGGGGGTGCGCCAGGGCTGGACGCACCAGTTCGTCAGCCCCCGCCTGCTCCGCGTCACCGAACCCCGGGTGGAGGGGGGCCGTCTGGCCCCAGAGGGGCCCGCCTACAGCCTGCTGGTCTTCGAGGGGGACGCGTTCAACGGACGGCTCCCCACCATGGAGCTGGACACCGCCCGGCGGATGGTGGAGTACGCCCGGTCGGGACTGAGGATCCTCGTCGTCGGGGACTGGAGCGCCCCGCAGGAGCCGGGGACCGACCAGAGTTCGGCCGAGGAGCTGCTCCGGACCATGGAGGAGCTGCTCGCCGAGCCCGGCGTGCACCGGGTCGACTCCCGCGAGGACATCCCCGCCGGGCTCGCGGCACTGGACGCGCGGCCCGCCGTCTCCTACGCCCAGGGGTCCCCCCTGCTGCACGCGCGGCGACGGGACGACGATCTGGAGCTGTACTACTTCACCAACGGCTCCGACAGCGAGACCGTCGACCACCGGGTCACCCTCCCCGCGGACACCAACCACGCCTATCCCTTCGCGCTGGACCTGTGGAGCGGACGGATCACCCCCCTGCCCGAGCACACGCGCGGCGACGGAACGGTCGACGTCGGCGTACGCCTGGCGCCGGGGGCGTCGACGGTCATCGCCCTGGCCCCGCCCTCGTGGACGGCCGGCCACGGCGATCCGGGACAGAAGATGCCGCCGGGGCAGCTGAAGAAGCTGCGCGTGGACAGCACCGACGCCGACGAGGTACGGGTGGAGGACGGGAAGGCCGTGGTCCGGGCCTCCTCGGCGGGCGCCTACACCACCGCCCTCTCCGACGGGAGCACCGTCTCCACCGCCATCGACTCCGTCGGCGACCCCGTCGATCTGGCCTCCTGGGAACTGGAGGTGGAGGACTGGCGGCCGGGAGGGTCGACCACCGACACCGAGGTGGTCCTGCACGAGCACTCGTTGTCCTCCCTCGTCCCCTGGCGGGAGATCGAAGGGCTGGCCGACACCTCCGGTATCGGTCGCTACACCACCACCGTCGACCTGGGCGAGGGGTGGACCGGGGGTCACGGCGCCCGTCTGGACCTGGGCCGGGTGAGCGACACCTTCCGCGTCACGGTCAACGGCACGGACCTGCCGCCCTGCGACCAGCAGGACACCGTGGTCGACATCGGCCCCTGGCTGCGCGGCGGCTCCAACACGATCCAGGTGGAGGTGGCCACCACCCTGATCAACCGCATGCGGGCCTTTCGCCCCGACGTCTACGGCGACGTGTCCCGACAGGACTACGGACTGCTGGGCCCGGTGCGGCTGCTGCCCTACGGCCAGGCCGAACTGTGACCGCCGCCCGGACGGGCCCGGCGGCCTGCTGGAGCGGGGACAGGGGCGGATCACCCGTGTGACGGGGCAAGCGCCCCAGGGCCGCGAAGAATGACAGAACGGGCATCACACGCGGCTCTGGGGCCAAGCAAGCAGGGTGAACGCCAAGCTAGCGGAGGGTGGTCAGGGCGAGGTGGGCCGCGGCCGCGTCGACCGGTCTGGTGACGTCGAGCCCGGTGGCCTCGGCGAAGCGGCGCAGGCGGTTGATCACCGTGTTGCGGTGGCAGAACATGGCCTGCGCGACCTCGGTCACCGAACCGGTCCGGTAGTAGGCCTCGACCGTCTCGACCTGCAGGTCGACCTCGCGTTCGGTGAACCCACCGAGCGCCTCCCGCACGTCCCGGGCGAAGGCCTCGGCGGCCGGGCCCAGGCGCGCGCCCGCCAGCCGGGTCCAGTGGTTCTCGACCGTGGCCGCCGCGCCGGGCCGCGCCCACTCCGCCAGCTCGCGGGCGAGCCGCCACATCGGGGCGATCTCCCCGATGCCGTGGGCGCTCGGGGAGATCCCGACGGGTTCGCTCAGCAGCGCCCCGCGGGCGGCGCCCGCGGCGTCCCCGGCGGGGACGATGGCGAACTCCACCCCGTCCAGGCGGAGCAGGACCGCCCCGGGAAGCGCCTGGCCGACCCAGCCCCGGAAGTCGCGCGCGTGGTTGCCGTTGGCCACCAGGACGAGGTGGACGCCGTCGGGGCGCAGACCCAGGGCCCGCGCCGCCTGCTCGTTCAGGCGCGTGTCCTCGCCGGAGCCGCTCAGCAGGTGCCGGAGGAGGAAGGCGTGCTCCAGCTCCAGTTCCGCGCGCATCCGCGCGATCTCGTCGGTGTAGCCGGTCTGCACGTGCGTGGTGTGCGCCTCCACCGCCTCCCAGATCGAGATGACCTCCTCGGAGAAGTCGCGGAAGTCGGCCTCGGCGACGTGGGCGCGCATCGCCTCCCACAGGAAGCGGAAGTCCATGCGCACGGCCCGCAGCAGCGACTCCAGGGGGATGCCGCGGCGGGCGCGGGAGCGCCCGACCTCGATCGAGTGGGCGCGCAGCGCCCCGTGGCGGTCCCGTCCCCGCAGGAGCTCCAGGAGGAGTTCGAGCGTGGCCCGGGCCGTGCCGTACAGCTCGGCGTCGTCGATGACGGTCTCGGCGTACCCGGTCAGCTCGCGGACCCTGCGCACGTAGGTCCAGGCGACGGTCTCCAGCTCCTCCAGGCACGCCTGTGCGGCGCGGGGGATGACGTCCGACGGCGCTGTTTTGTGCATGTGCACATTCTAGGCGGCGTTCTCGTTGGGTTTTGCGCTTGTGGGGGTGCGTTTTTTCCAAGACGATGATCGGCATCACACCTGGTCGCCGACGCCCCGTCCGACCGGTGCACATCTCCCGGAGGATCACATGCCACAGCCCGACCCGGCCCCGGCCGGAGCGAGAGCGCCGAAGGTCGACGCGGCCGACGCCAGGCGCATCGCCTTCGCGGCCTTCGTCGGAACAGCCCTGGAGTGGTACGACTACTTCCTGTTCGGCACGGCCGCCGCTCTGGTCTTCAACCGCCTGTTCTTCACCGAACTCGACCCGGGCGCGGGCCTCATGGCGGCGCTGGCGACCTTCGGCGTGGGCTTCGCCGCCAGGCCCATCGGATCCCTGATCTTCGGCACCATCGGGGACCGCTACGGACGGCGCCCCGCGCTGCTGATGACCATCGTCATGATCGGCTGCGCGACCGGGCTCATCGGCGTGATCCCCGACTACCTGGCGATCGGGATCGCCGCGCCGATCCTGCTCGCGGTCCTGCGGCTCCTCCAGGGGCTGGCCGTGGGCGGCGAGTGGGGCGGCGCCATCACCATCGCCATCGAGCACGCCCCCGAGCGCCAGCGCGCCCGGTACGCCGCCCTGGTCCAGATCGGCTCCCCGGTGGGCACGCTCATCTCCTCGGCCGCCTTCGCCGCGGTGCTGACGCTGCCCGCGGCCGACTTCGACGCCTGGGGGTGGCGCCTGCCCTTCCTCGCCGCGTTCCCGCTGCTGGGCATCGCCCTCTACATCCGCTTCAAGGTGGAGGAGTCCCCCGTCTTCCAGGAGCTGGTGCAGATGGAGGACCGCGCCAAGGTGCCCGCCCTGGCCCTGTTCCGCGAGGCCTGGGGCCGCCTGCTCGTGGCGGTGGCCGCGGCGCTGCTGGGGGTCGGCGGCTTCTACGTGATGACGACCTTCGTGGTCTCCTACGCCTCCACCGTGCTGGAGGTCGACCGCCAGGCGGTCGTGAACGCCACGCTCGTCGCCGCCGTCTTCCAGATCGCCACGACCCTGGTCGCCGGGCGCGCGGCCGAGCGCTTCGGCCCCGGCCGGATGACGGTGATCGGCGCCCTGGCCACCGCCGCGGCCGCCTTCCCCCTGTTCTGGCTCATCGACACCGCCGACCCGTGGGCGATCACCGCCGCGGTGACCATCGGCATCTGCCTCATCACCCTGGCCTACGCCGTCACCGGCACCCTGCTGGCCGACCTCTTCCCGCCCCGGCTGCGCTACAGCGGCGTGTCCCTGGGCTACAACCTCGCCGGAACCCTCAGCGGGTTCCTCCCGCTCATCGCCACCGCGCTCCTGGCCGTGGACGACGGCGCGTCCTGGCCGGCGGTGCTGGTCCTCATCGGCATCTGCGCCGTCACCGCGGTCGGCGGCCTGGCCGGTGAGCGGATCAGGGTCGCGGACGCCCGCGCCGCCGCCGACGCCCGGACCGCGGCGTGAACCGCCCGCCCGCACCGACCACAGCACCCGCACCCGCACCCGCACCCGCACAGGAGAACCCCATGGAGCTCGCACCCGACGTCGTCGCGCGCATCGAGGCGGCGGTCGACGACGCCTTCGACGCCCAGCTGGACTTCACCCGGGAACTCGTGCGCCACCCCTCCCTGCGCACCCGGGAGTCCTCGGCGCAGGACCTGATGCACGAGGCCATGGAGCGGCGGGGGCTGGACGTGGACCGGTGGGAACTCGACCCGGAGGAGATCTCCACCCACCCCGGCGCCGGGAAGATCACGGTCTCCTACGAGGGCGTCGAGAACGTGGTGGGCACCTACACCCCCGCCCGGGGCGGTGGCCGCTCGCTGATCCTCAACGGCCACATCGACGTGGTCCCCGAGGGTCCCGTCGGGGAGTGGTCCCGCTCCCCGTGGGACGCCCCCGTCATCGACGGCTGGCTGCACGGCCGGGGCAGCGGTGACATGAAGGCGGGACTGGCGGCCAACCTGTTCGCCTACGACGCCGTGCGCGCGGCCGGGTTCGCCCCCGCCGGACGCATCCACTTCCAGTCCGTGGCGGAGGAGGAGTGCACCGGCAACGGCGCGCTGGCGACGGTCCAGCGCGGGTACACCGCCGACGCCGTGCTGATCCCCGAACCCGAGGAGGACATGCTGGTCCGCGCCAACGTCGGCGTCATCTGGTTCACCGTGCGGGTCGCGGGACACCCCACGCACCCGAGGGAGATGGCGTCGGGGTTCAACGCGATCGACGCGGCGCACCACGTGATGGGGCGGCTGCGCGTCCTCGAACAGCGCTGGAACGACGAGAGGGGCAGCCACCCCCACTTCGAGGACCTGGACCACCCCATCAACTTCAACCTCGGCGGCATCAGCGGCGGCGACTGGCCGTCGAGCGTCCCCGCCTGGTGCGAACTCCAGGTCCGGGCGGCGATCTACCCGGGGGTGAGCGCCGACGACGCCTGGGAGCAGATCCAGGAGGTGCTGCGGGCCACCACCACCGACGACGCGGGCAACCCCATCGAGGCCGTGGGCGAGCGGACCGGCTTCTACGCCGAGGGCTACGTCCTGCCGGAGGGCACCGACGCCGAGAACGTGCTGCGCCGGGCCCACCGGACCGTCTTCAAGGACGAGCTGCGGACCTTCACCACCCCCGGCTACCTCGACGGCCGCGTGTACGCCCTGTACCAGGGGATTCCCGCGCTGGTCTACGGGCCGGTCTCGGAGGCCATCCACGGGTACGACGAGCGCGTGGACGTGGAGTCCGTGCGGCGGATCACCAAGTCCATCGCCCTGTTCATCGCGCAGTGGTGCGGGCTGGAGGAGGCCGCCTGAGGCCGGGGCGTGTCCGGGCAGGCCGTCCCGGGCGCCCGGAACGCGCTCCAGGCTCGGACGGGGTCGGGGTCGGACCGGGACGGTGCCGCCCGCGCGATGTGCGCGGGCGGCGCCGCCGTCAGATCAGCGACAGCTCTCGGAGCTTGGCCTCGACCCGCGCGTCGTCTGGTTCGACGTGGTGGGACCCGTCCGGGTAGACGACCACCGGGATGTTCGTGCGCCCCGAGATCTCCCGGGCCCGCTCCGTGGCCGCCGGGTCGTGCTCGACGTCGACGTACTCGAAGGGCACCGCCAGCTCGGTCAGCTGCTTCTTGGTGCGTCGGCAGTCCCGGCACCAGTCGGCCCCGTAGACGCGGATCGCGGCCTCGTTCACTCGTCCTCCCCTGGGGTGGTCACCAGGCCAGTGTGCCCGACGGCCCGGTCCGCCCGGTCCCGGGTTCCGCACGGCCGTCGGTGCGGCGCGCACCGGCTGACGGTCGCCGACCCGCGGTCCGTCATCGACAGGCCCCACAGCCGCCTGGTCATCGACCGGCCGCGCCGGAGCCGAGGCGACGGGGCGCCTCCCGTGAGCGCCGCCGGGGTCTCACCCGTCGATCCGGTCAGCGGGGCAGGATCGGCGAAGGGTGGACTGGGCCCACTGCACCAGCACCGCGCAGGTCTGCACGAGTTCGGCGCGCAGCTCCTCGTCGGTGGTGGCGGCGCGGGCTTCGCACAGTTCCTCGTAGGCCAGGTCCCACCAGGTCAGATCAGCTCCGGCCTGATGGACCCGGGCCTTGGCCCGTGCGGCCTGTGCGCTGTGCTCGGGCCCGGTCCCGGCGGGCAGGTTCTGGACGCCGTACAGACTCTGCTGGCGTCGCCGTTCCCGGGCGACCTCCTCCAGGAGACGGTCCAGGGATCCCGCCACCCCGGCATCGCCCAGTAGCGCCTCTTGCGCCCCGGACCGTTGTCGGACCGGGAAGGGTGTGGGGGTCCGGTGCTGGGAGAAGGGGTCACCCAGCAGGAAGTGCGTGACGGCCTGGGCGCAGTAGCCGACCGTGTCCCGGGGGAGCTGGTGGGCGGGGAACCACGCGAGTTCGGCGTGCTTGCGGGGCTCGCGTCCCCTCTCGATCCCCGCTGGTTCGGACCTCCGGTCCATCCCCGCGTGCGCGGGGCTCACATGACGGCCCCCGGTCGGTCGGGTCAGGCCGTCGGTCCATCCCCGCGTGCGCGGGGCTCACGTCGGCGTCGTCGGCGGTGAGGGGGATCGCGGCGGTCCATCCCCGCGTGCGCGGGGCTCACCGGAGACCTCCCGTGACCGTGACCGTGTCCGAGGTCCATCCCCGCGTGCGCGGGGCTCACGCTTAACGAACTGCGGAAACGCGGGCCGTTATCTCCCCGCAACCTGCGTTCGGAACGTGCTGCCACCCTCGTGACACGCCCGCGTCCATCCTCACACAACGAGCGCACACAACCCTCACCGGTTTGGGGGCTTCCCCAGCGCCCGGACGTGACGGGCAGGAGCAACCACAACGCCGCGAAGGAGCACCCCGCCGTTCAGCTGACGTGGACCACGGGGCGTCGCCGCGGATCCGGCTCGACCACGCGCAGGACCTCCCGGGTGAACGCCGCGGTCTCCCCCTCCCCGTACACGAGGAAACGGAGCACCTGGCGGATCGGCTCCCCCTCCGACCAGGCGAAGTAGCAGTGGGGCACCGCCCCGGTCTCGTCGCGCAGGCACAGCAGCACCGCGGCCAGCGCGTTGGGGACCGCGGGGCTGCGCACCCGCAGCACCCGGTGCCCTCCCACCTCCACGCCGGTCACGTGCAGGACCTCCTCGAACTCCGAGGGGTGGTGGATCCGGACCTCGACGAAGAGCGGCGGTGTGGTCAGCGGGATCGGGTTCAGGCGCAGCTGCCTGCGCGCGGTATCGCTGTACTCGTCCTCCTCCCCGCTCCGGGGCCGGTTGGCGAACAGGTGCAGGCCGTTCCGCAGGACGGCCTCGTGGGCGAAGCGCACCGCCGCGGCGTCCAGGTGGACGCTGCTGGTGCGCAGTTCCGTACTGCGCAGCGCCCGGGAGACCAGGGAGACGACCAGGACCCCGACCACGAAGGCCAGGGCGATGAGCAGCCCGTCCGGTCGGGAGACGGCGTTGTCGGCGAGGGCGTAGCCGAACACGACGGTCAGGAACGCG
Source organism: Nocardiopsis sp. CNZ308 (assembly GCF_004217075.1). Lineage (NCBI taxonomy): Bacteria > Bacillati > Actinomycetota > Actinomycetes > Streptosporangiales > Nocardiopsidaceae > Nocardiopsis > Nocardiopsis sp. CNZ308. The sequence goes on from NZ_SHKJ01000001.1 coordinate 6,568,716, forward strand.
AACCCGGCGGTCTCCCACCGCCGTCGGCCGCGGTGCGCGAGGACGGTCACCGCCACGGCGGAGGTGACCAGCATGGCCAGGATGCCGGTGGCGTAGGCGCCCGACTGGGCGGTCACGTCGGCGTCGAAGGCGACGGTGACCGCCATGGCGACGGCCGTGTAGACCAGCACCACGGGCCGCACGGCCGCGCCCCACGTGGGCGCCATGCCGTACCGGGGCAGGTAGCGCGGCACGATGTTGATCAGCCCCGCCATCGCGGACGCTCCCGCGAACCACAGGATGAGCACCGTGCTGAGGTCGTAGACGGCGCCGAACCCGCCACCCAGCAGCTCGTAGGCCAGGTAGGCGAGCACGCGGTCCGCCGCCGGGCCGCCCGGCAGCACGTCCTCCCGGGGTACCAGGACCCCGCTGACGAAGGTCGTGGCCACCAGGTACACGCTCATGACGGCGGCGGCGGTGGTGAGCAGCCTTCGGGTGTCGGCGACGCGTGCCGCCGTGCGCTCCTGGTCGGTGGCTCCGGAGGCGCGTACGAGCGGCATCATGCTGACTCCCGTCTCGAAGCCCGACAGCCCCAGGACCAGGAGCGGGAAGGCGATGAGCACGGTGGCGGTCGCGGACGGCAGCCCGTCCCCCACGACCGTCCCCCGCCAGTCGGCGAGCAGGGACGGGTTCTGCGCGATGTGCGCCAGAGCCGCCGCGACCACGACCGCGTTCAGCAGCAGGAACACCCCGACCAGCGGGATGGCGATCCTGACCGCCTCGCGGAACCCCGTGAGGAACACCGCGCCCAGGAGCGCGAGGAGCAGGAGGGTCACGAGCACCGGATGGTCGGCCAGGGCTGCCGGGGTGTGGGCGTTGGCCGCCAGGTGGGCCGTGGCGTCGGCGGTGGACAGGGTGATGGTGACGATCCACGAGGTGGCCACGAAACCCAGCAGGCACAGGACCAGGAACTTGCCGCGCCACTCGGGGAGCAGGTGTTCCAGCATCGCGACCGACCCCTGCCCGTGCGGGCTGTGCCGGGCCACCCGGCGGTAGATCGGCAGCATCCCGAACAGGGTGAGGACGACGATCAGCAGCGTGGCGAGCGGGGAGAGCGCACCGGCGGTGAGGACGGCGATGGCGGGCAGGTAGCTGAGCGTGGAGAAGTAGTCCACCCCGGTCAGGCACATGACCTGCCACCAGGGATGCTGGCGCCTGGCGTGCGGCCGGGCCCCGGGGCCGCCGATGTCCTCCACCCTCTCGCGCAGGAGCCACCGGCCGAGAGCCCCGCCGCGCCGCCCCGCGGGCTGCGGAGCCTGCCACCGGCGTGGCGCGTAGCCGCCGTCCCCTCGCATCGCGCCTCCTCCAGGGTGGACCCGGCGGACCGCGTCCGCGGGCGCCTTCGGGTGACCAGTCTGCGGTCCGTGGGCTTCGCCGCCGCTGACCGCGACGGGCGCGTGTCGGTCACCTCGCACGGGGCGTCCGTACGCGCGGACCGGGGAGGGCACCGCCTCCGGTCCGGCGGGCCGCAGGCGGATCGGCCCTGCGTCGTCGGCTTCCGCTCCGCCCCCGCCATCCCCCGATCCCGCCGCGCTCCGCCCCGCCCCAGATCAGGCCCGCGGCCCCGGCGAGCGTCGGGGCCGGGACACGGCCACCGCCCTCAGGCCTTCCTCGCCTCGGGAACGCCGGGGGCCTCGGGCTCCTTCCAGCGGCCGGTCGAGAGGAAGTCCTCCAGCACCTTGGTGTACGGCTTCAGGTCGAGTTTGAGCTCCTTCTCGACCCACGCGTCGTCGTAGTAGTTGTGCATGTACCGCTCCCCTTGGTCGCACATGAGCATGACGACGCTGCCCCTCTCCCCGTCGGAGAGCATCTCGGCGACGATCCGCAGCGCGCCCCACAGGTTGGTCCCGGTCGAGGGCCCCGCGCGGTGGCGCAACCGGGAGAGGAGCAGGCGCATGGCCGCGATCGACGCGGCGTCGGGCACCGAGACCATCCGGTCGACGACGGCGGGCAGGAACGAGGGCTCCACCGTCGGACGCCCGATCCCCTCGATGTGGGAGGGCTTTCCCTTGATCCAGGTCGAGGGGTCCTTGGGCCACTGGCTCTTGGGACGGCCCTCGTTGACCGTCCAGTTGGGGAAGAACGCCGAGTTCTGCGGGTCGACCACGCACACCCGGGTGTCACGGCGGCTGAAGCGGATGTGGCGGCCGATGGTCGCGCTCGTGCCCCCGGTGCCCGCTCCCACCACGATCCACTTGGGGTCGGGATGGCGCTCCTCGGCGATCTGCCGGAAGATCGTCGCCGCCACGTTGTGGTCGTAGGCCCGCTCGGCGTAGGTGAACTGGTCCATGAAGTGGCCCTTGGGGGACTCCGCGGCCAGGCGGGCGGCCTCCTTCTCGATGTCGCCGTCGGGTCCGGGGTTCCTGACCTCTCCCCCGTAGGACCTGATGAGCTCCACCTTCTCCCGGCTGGTGCTCTCGGGCACCACGGCCGTGAACTTCAGCCCCAGGAGCTTGGCGAAGTAGGCCTCGGAGACCGCCGTGGAACCGCTGGAGGCCTCGAACACGTGCGTGCCGGGTTCGATCCACCCGGTGCACAGCGCGTGCAGGAACAGCGCGCGGGCCATGCGGTGCTTCAGGCTGCCGGAGGGGTGGACGGACTCGTCCTTGACGTAGAGGTCGATGCCCCACTCGACGGGAAGGGGGAACTGGAAGACGTGCGTGTCCGCCGAGCGCGTGGCGTCGGCGTGCAGCAGCCGGACCGCCTCCTTCACCCAGGCCCGTTTGCGACCGTCGTAGTGGTCGACGACGCGCGTGGTGACGGCGGCGGTGTCCCGCTGGCTCTGTGTCGTGGTCATGAGCCGGAGCTACCCCCGCCTCGGTCACGGGGACCGGACAGGGGAGAAATCGCTGCTCAGGCTTCCGGTTCCGTCCTGTTTCGAAGCCTTGGTCCGCGCCGCCACGGACGGTTTCGGCTCCCCCTCTTCCCATGTTCGGGAAGGACCGCCACCACGGCGGCACAAGCCGCGGCCTTCCGGCCCGGGCGGGCGACGACCGTGCCCGTCCACCACCAGCGGAAGCCTGGTGAAGTGTGGCCGGAAACGGCCACACCCCGTCCGAGCTGGCGCAACAACTGTGCAGTGTCGGCCCGGCAAGCGCTGCCGGGCCCGTTCGTCACCGGGCCCCTGCATGATCGGGGCCATGGAACGCTGTGACTTCTGCGAACTCCCCATCGGCGGCGGCTGCGCGTGCTCGCTCGTGCGCGAGGCCCGCAACCCCCGCGTCCAGGACGGCGGCCCCGCCCTGGGCGACGCGCACTTCCCCGGGGGCACCATCCTCATCTCGCCGCGCGGCGTGGCCCACCGCCCGGGCTGCCTGCACCAGTCCGACTCCGAGATCAAGGCGCCGCTCTGGGGCTGGATTCCCGAGCCCGACCCGCAGCTGTGGCGCCGCCTCAGCGAGGGCTCCCCCGCCCGGGCGACGCACGGCAACACCGAGCGGGTCGCCACACGGCGCTGCCAGAGCTGCGACAGCTGAGAGAGGAACTACCCGTGGCCGCCGGTCACCGGCGTCCGCCCGTCCTGCCCCGTCCGGTGGACGCGGTCGGAAAGCAGAGGCCAGCGAGGGGTCAGAGGGGTGGCCAGGTGCGCAGGGCGGCGTCGGCCATCCGCTGGAGTTCGTCCCGGTCGGCGCCGCTGATGGCCTGGACGGAGATGCCGTTCGCCATGGTCATGAGGTAGCGGGCGAGCACTTCCGGATCGGCGTCCGGGGGCAGGTCGCCTTCGTCGACGGCCTGCCGGAACCGGTCACGCAGGCGTGAGAGGTTCTCGACGCGCCAGGCGCTCAGCGTGTCGCGGGCGGGTTGGCCGAGATGGCTGGCGGCCAGGAAACCCTGGATGCCCAGGCACCCGGCGGGGCAGTCCGGCCGGGTGGACACCGCGATCGAGCCGTTGAGGTAGGCCGTGGCCACCTCCCGGGCGGTCGGCTCCTCCAGCGCCCGGGTGCCGTAGGAGGCCGGGCCCTCGGCGTAGCGCTCCAGGGCCTTGCGGAACAGCTCCTCCTTGTTGCCGAAAGCCGCGTACATGCTCGTCTTCGTGATGCCCATGGCGCGGGTGAGGTCGGTGAGGCTGACACCGGCGTAACCGTGCTCCCAGAACATGGCCATGGCCCGTTCCAGGGCCTCTTCGGCGTCGAATCCCCTCGGTCGGCCCACCGGCGCTCTCCTGACGTCCTCCACACGCAGCAGCCTACCACTTCTGTACCGATCGGATCGGAAGTGCTGTAGCCTCATTCTGTCCCGATCGGAACAGAATTCTGTGGAGGCCAGACCATGCAGAGACTGCAAGACAAGACCGCCGTCGTCACCGGCGGAGGCACGCGGGGAATCGGCCGGGCCACCGCCGCGCGGCTGGCGGCCGAGGGCGCGCACGTGTTCATCACCGGGCGGCGCGAGGCCGAACTGGACGAGGCCGCCGAGGTCATCGGTTCCTCGGTCACCGCGGTGCCGGGCGACATCACCGATCCGGCCGACCTGGACCGGCTCTACGCGATGGTGCGCGAGCGCGGCCGAGGTCTGGACGTGCTGTTCGCCAACGCGGCCGCCGCCTCGTTCGCGACGCTGGAACAGACCACCGAGGAGGAGTACGACCGCATCTTCGACGTCAACGTCAAGGGCACGCTCCGCACCGTGCAGAAGGCGCTGCCGCTGCTCAACGATGGCGCCTCGGTGATCCTCAACGCCTCCACCACCGTCGACCGCGGCACAGCGGCCTTCGGCGCGTACGCGGCCTCCAAGGCCGCGATCCGCTCCTTCGCGCGGACCTGGGCCAACGAGCTGAAGGACCGGGGGATCCGGGTCAACGCGATCTCACCGGGGCCGATCGACACCTCCGGCATCACCGAACTCGCCGGCGAGCAGAACGCCGCGGCCTTCCGGGAGGGCCTGGTCGCCGACGTGCCGATCGGTCGGATGGGCCGCCCCGAGGAGGTCGCCGCCGCCGTGGCCTTCCTCGCCTCCGCGGACAGCACCTTCCTCCTGGGCGCCAACCTGTACGTGGACGGCGGCGCGAACCAGATCTGACACCACTGTGCGGCGCAGTGATGGCTCGCACCGGCCTACGGCTCCCCTTGCACGAGTCGTGACGAGCTTGTCGTCACATGCGACCAGAGCCCGGTACCGCCTACGGCGGTCCATCGACCGCTCCACCCTGTCGCGTCGGCGGTAGACCTCCCGATCGAAGTCGGGTGGTCTACCGCCAGCCGTGTGAAGGTTTCAGGGGTCGGCCTCTTGGTCCTCGCACCCAGGAATGACGGATGGTGCACCGGGTGCGTTTGGTGCGCAGGATCTGCCTGTTGGACCTGGAACCGTAGGCCTTGTCCAGGGACAGGCCGCCCAGCGGGCACGTCGGCATCCCACCCCTGGAGTTCCCACGGCCCCCACAGAATGTGAGCGGAGCTTCCTCGCCATCTCACTTCCGGGCGTTCTCTCCCCAGAGCCAGTCGGGCTCCAAATTGGTCCCGACTGTCTCTCTCAGGGCCTCCTTCACCAAGGGAAGAAGGCAACACCGGGCGACCCTGGGATGAGCGCCCGCGTCGGGACAGATGAGCACGGCGAGAACACGCAACTGCAGGGCCAGGGCCTTCGGGTCGGCGTTCAGGAACCACTGGAAGCACTTCCAGAGAAACCCCAGAGCCGCCTTCGCAAGCTCTGTTCGCACCCGCCCCCACTCAGGAGGGTCCTCCTCCGCGAAGAGCGCTTCTCCGGCGGCCGCGGGCACCTTGTCGAGCTGGTCGGCGCCCCGGTCCAGGACGTTCGCGATCTCGGTCAGCAGATCGCACCAGAAGTGGCCCACCATCGCGCTGCCGTAGTCCGCGAAGGCGGAGTCCTCCTCAGCCCGCTCTGCGGCGTACCGACGAAGATCACCGTCGAAGACCTCGGAGTGGAGTACGTTCCCGAGCTGACGGACGCGGTCTCGTGTCTTCTCCTCAGCCGCGAGCCAGGCGACCAGCGCCGCGACGGCGACCCCGCCTCCGGCCTGTCGAAGGTACCGGGTCGGCGCCCTGCGCCCCTTGTCCTCATGGCGCTTTTTCTGCTTCCACCAGACCTGATCAGCCGATTCACGTAGAACCCTGATCGCCTCCGGCGGGCCCTCCGCACGTCTGAGGTGCCCGATCCATCCGTGCTGGCTCCCTCCACAGGCGGTGCAGACACACCTGGGTTTCGTCGCCTGCTCACAGCGTTCACTGTGCTTCACGGAACCTCCGGGAGAGAGCAAGAGGGTAGCTCTGGGCTCGACAGGCCGCTCCCCACCATGCCTCTGTAGTGGTGGAACCCGGTACCCCGGGAGCGGTCACTCTCCTGTGTCCGTGGGGGCAGAAGTCCCTGCTCCGCGGGGAAGACGAGCGGGAGAAGAACGCACAGCTCAGGACCAGAGCGGCGTTCCGGAACGGACACGACAAGCCCTACCGTCGGGAGTCTCCGCGCCTGCCTGGTCTCTCCAGAATGGAATGGGGCTCGCCGTCCGGCCCGGTCCCTGATCAGCGCGAAACGCCCCCGGAGTCTGCCGTCCTTGGCCGGATGTGGACACACGTGAACGCACCCGTCCCAACCAGGTTTTTCGTTGAAACAGCCCCGCTGACACCTGTGGACTCCCTGGCCACGGGCGAATACACGCAAATACATCCTTCACAATGTCGGACATGAAGGCATTTGTCGGCGTTACTGACAAGGCCTGGGCCGACTTCCTCGCTCAGCGCCCCCACCTGAATGAGATCAACTTCTGGCGCCCCTCCGGGAAGAGCTTCCACAAGCTCGCGCCCGGTGACCCGTTCCTGTTCAAGACCAAGAAACCGCACGACCGGATCGTGGGCGGCGCCGCCTTCAGCGGGTTCGCGCTCGTCCCTCTGTCCGAGGCCTGGGCGGCCTTCGAGGAGGGCAACGGAAGGAAGGACCTCGCCGGGGTACGCGAGGCGATCAACGGGTACCGCGCGAAGAACAAGATCCCCCGCATCGGTCCCGGAGAGGACCCTCTGATCGGCTGCATCATGCTGCGCGACCCGGTGTTCTTCCCCGAGGAGGAGACCTTCGGCCCTCCCCCTGACTGGGCCTACAGCCTCGTCCAGGGCAGGAGTTACGAGGACGTCACCGAGCCCGGGCACGCCGACTACTTCGCTCCCATCGTCAAGCGTGTACTCGGCCAGAAACCCGCGGTGGCCCTCGCCGAGGACGAGCACGCCGTGGCGGCCACCTGGGAACGCCACGGCCCGATGTTCGGCGAGGCCCGGCCCACCCGTCGCCGCATGGGGCAGGAGGCTTTCAAGCTCGCGCTTTTGGACGCCTACGAGGGCCGGTGCGCCGTCACCGGCCAGCGCGTACGCCCGGTGCTGGAGGCCGCCCACATCCACCCGGTGGCCGCAGGCGGCCTGCACCGGCTCGACAACGGCATACTGCTGCGCGCTGACGTTCACAAGCTCTTCGACCAGGGCTACCTGTCGGTGTCACCGAGCCTGGAGGTCCGGGTCAGTCCCCGCCTGCACGAGGACTTCCCTGACGCCGGGGAGTACACCGCCCTGGAGGGCAAGCCGGTAGTGGTCCCCCGGAACAAGGCCGACCGCCCGTCCCGTGGCGCCCTGGAGTGGCACCTGAGCGAGGTCTTCAAGGCGGGGTGACCCCTGATCACAGCGGGGCCGCCCTCAGACTTTCCTGACCTGTACGCACTGCAGGGAGCGCTTGATCGCAGATGCCTCGGTCTTCACTGCTCTGCTGTTCGAACTGCTGGGCCACCCCTTCGGGCTGGGTCTGCGCATCTCCACGAAGCGTTCAGGAGAAGGCGCGAACCGGACCACCGTGGTGGTCACCGTGCTCGTGCACCTGTTCATGACGCTGTTGATGGTGCTCGAATGCATGCGGTCGATGTACGGCACAGCTACGCGGGTTCGCTCCCTTCACCGACAAAGGTTGAGAACACGGTGCCTACGTCTCACACGGACGAAGTGGGATCGTGCGCCTTGTACAACCTCGCCTGAAGGGTGTAAACGGCCCTGGTACCGAGATCGACGTCGTTGCGTTCACACCAGTGGACGATCATCCGGCCAGCGGTGACGGTGCGCCTGCTCACCGCCTCCTCGCTCAGACCGCTCCTGCCACCGGCTGCCGCCCTGACGAGGATGTCGGCCACCTCCTCGAACCTGGACGCGTCCTCCAGAACACAGGAGATCCACTCACCGACCGCTTCCAGAGCCAGATCGTCGTCCCCTCGGCCAAGAACCGCTCCCCACATGTCCGCGACGTGATCCGTGGCCTTGGCGAGGTCCGGACGGGTCCTCGACCAGAGGAGCCTCTCGGGCACACCTTCCGTGGACGCGGACAGAGCACGGACAAGAAAACGAAACGCGACCTCCCTACGTCTGGGGGAGACTCCTTCATGGCACCACCCGTTCAGGACAGCGCCGACGACATCGAACCACCGCTCTCCGTCCTCGGACAACTCTTCCAAAGCATTGAGTGCGGCCTGACGGACCTTTTCCGATTCGGCTTGGGCGAGCCACTTGAGACGGGTCAGTGCGGACGCGGGGTTGGTGCGGCCATAGGCGACACACGCGCTGGCGACCGCCACCGCATGGTGGTGGTCGGATGAGGGATTTTTCGCGATGTCGTAGAGGCGTTTACGTATCTCCTTCCCCAGGTCCGGTGAGGAGGCGACTTCGGCTGCGAAGTCCGCCGCGGCCTGTCTGCTCTTCCCGCTTTTCGCCCAATTGTCGAAGAAGACGACCGTCAGGGGTTGATCCTTGCGCGACAGCGCCAGACGCACGCAGGCTTCGCGTACCGGGGGGACGAGTTGCGGGTACTTCACCACCAGTTCACTCATCCATGCGACCAGGTACTTCCGTAGTCTCGGGAGCTGTTCCCACACGTACTCCAGCACCGCGTCCGCGTATTCGGGTCTGGTGAAGCACACCCCGTCGCCTGGAACGCGCTTCGCACCCACGGACTCCAGGGTGAGGTCCACGCCCGGGCCGAAGATCCCTCCCACGCCCCTGGGCCGCTCTCCCAGTGCCTGTGCCAGATCGTCAGCGGCGTCGAACACCTCCAACGCCTGCCGCCCTTCCAACACCGCGACGGCGATCAGGACGATCCGGTCCCAGACGGCGGTGTCCCCGCTGTGTTCCGTGAACCAGCCGTTCAGTTCGCCCTTCCAGTCGCCGTATGCGTCAAGCGCTCCACGGATCCACGTCTCGGTACAGGTTGTGTCGTCCGTTGGCCGGGACTGGTAGGCGATCCGGGCCAGGCGCACGGCGTCCGACGGACCGGCGTCCCGAACCTTGTCCTGGACGCCCTGCCAGGTGGTCCACACCTTTTGACGGTTCTCCCCGATCAGGTACTTCAGGTGTTCGGAGAGCACGGCTACGCCCGGCGGCCGACGGACACGGAATACGGGCATCTCGTGCAGTTCACCGGTGAGCTGTCCGGGCCGCGTGAGGATGGTCAGCGCCGCCTCGTTCTCGGCCACCCGCGCCCGGAGGGCGCGTAGTTCCATGACGGTCGACCCGTCGATCCGCGTCAGAGCGGAGAGATCGACCAGGTATCCGTTTCCCGGCATGGGAAGGGTCCGGGCCAGGCGCTTCCCTGGTTGCTCGTCCAGGGAGATCGAATGAACGCGCATCCCGCACCAGGCGTGCAGGGCGATGGCCGCGGTTTCCCTACCGTTGCCGGGCTCTCCTGAGAGGATCGCCCATCTCTGCTGCTCGAACCCTTTTCTGAAATGCCGATACAGCTCCGGTTCGGCTGGGGAAAAGGTGGCAGCGAGATACCTCTGGTATTCCTCCAGTACCGCTTCGGTCTCCGTGTGCACCATGTCGCCGAGGTGGAACGAGATGTTCCCGTACAAGTTTCCGACCTGCACCAGCTTGAGGATCTGCCCCAGGTTGATGGAGGTGTTGTTCACCGTGCCAGCGGGATCCTCCGCCATTCCCCTCCCGAACCTCCACACCGAAGCGAGAACCAGAGCAACCACCAGTTCTACACCAGGCGAAGACGCCGGTGACCGGCTCGGTTTCCTTTTCCGTGGCCGGATTCGGCCACCGCAGTCCTGACGTACCCGGGGGCGTCACCCGCCGTCTGGTGGCGGGTGACACCGCCGCAGGCGACCGTCGCCCGCCGAACGCCGCATAAGAGGGTGTCTGTGCTCCCTGCGCAACCACGATGATCGGTGACAGCAGGACGATTCAGCCAAGGAGTCCCGGAGAGCGCGACACACCTCGGTATGACGCCACTCCAGGTTTCAGGATCGGACGAACATCGCTTCTTGCGCGAGCTGGTTTCCCCCGAAGACATGAGCCCTACGCGGGTCGAACCGGAAGACGAAGGAGCGGGACCGGTTCGCGAACTCCTCAGCAGGACCACTGAGACCGTGCTCGGTGAGGACCATGAGCCTCCTGCCCTCGACGGAGGCGTCGGCGTAGAGCTTCTTCAGGTCGGGCAGGCCGAGCGGCCGTGAACGCCGCCACCAGACGATGTGGAACTCCTCCGACACCAGCTCCGCACCGTCCGCGGACGAGCGCACATCACCGAAACCGAACGCGTTCAGTTGGGCCGCCACCACACCACACGGCCGGTCCAGATCGACGGGCACAGTAGCCGCTCCCGGCGGCAGCATCCGGTCCGCCATTCCAGCCGAGGTGTCCTCTCCTGGGTCGAGGGCGGCCACCGGCGGTTCGGCGCTCTCCAGCCCCTTCAGGGTGGGTACCAGGGCGTCCGCCAGAGCAGCGGTATCCACTCGGTCGGCTGGCAGCCCCGGGGCCGTTCCGGATTCCTGGAGGAGGAGCTCACCGAGGTCGACGCGCCAAACGAGCTGTCGCAACTCGTCGTGGACGTCCATCAGCCAACCGAGACCGGGCCGGAGGAAGACCCACGCCCGTTTGCCCGGTGCACGCACGAGGAGGACCTCCCCCTGCTTCAGATGGCGGGGGAACTCGTATCCGTTCCTCCCGAACACGACCCTGTACCGGTTCTCGGCCATCGCGTACTCGACAACCACTCCCCGGGCCTCCAGAGCGTCCGCGAGACGGGTGATGGGGGCCTCCTGGGGCTCGTCCCAGCGCCAGGGACTCGCTTGCGGACGTCCTTCGGTCTCGGCCAGGGCTCGCTCGTACATGGCCGTCGCGAGAACCTCCGGTGGTGTCTGGATGTCCCAGAGCCTCCCCAGAACGTCCTGGCCGTACACCGTGAGGAACCAGCACGGCACTGATGTCCCCGACAGATCGACACGGGTACGGCACAGCCACACCTCGATGTCGCCAACGCTCAGGGTCAGACGGGCGGGAGCCGTCTCCTCACTCATTCCCCTGCGGACCACCTGCCTGGCCAGTTCGGGATACCGCTTCTGAAAAGCAGCCCTAACCCACTCGAAGGCGAAGTATTCGTCCATGGCCACGCGCATGTCCCAATTCGCGAAGATGGCTCCACAACCTTTCCGTCCCGGTCGGTGTCTTCCGGGCGTCGCATCACCAGGGCAGTAAACCAGAACGGACCGACGGGGATTCCACGGTCCCCTACAGAACGTGAGCAGAGCTTCCTCGCCGCTAGTCCGCCGTCTGGACGAGACGTGCGTCGATCTTTGCTACCAGGTCTTTGAAGTCCCGGTAGCAGGTCTGGACGAAGGTCTGGGTGCTGCCGAGGGCACCGTCGGCGGCCCGCAGGTCGAACATGGGCTTGCGGGCGTCATGTGCGAGTGGCATGAGGCTGCGGTAGTTGCGGATGGTGGCGATCTCGTGCTCACCAGGGAACCCGAGGCACCAGACCAGGCCGTCAGCCAAGGTCGAACAGAGCCATCTGTTCCGGTCCCGTGTCTTCCGCTTCTTCTTCGTCCGTCTCCTCCGACTCGTAGGGCAGGGCGTACTCGTTGGTCTTGGCAGCCAGGTGCAGCAGGGCCGGGAGGGCCAGATCGTCGCGGTAGTCCTCGCCGTCACGCTGCATGTGCAGGAACATCGCCCAGGCCGCAGGATCATCCTCGGGCAGGAGCCCGGCCAGGGCGAGCCTCAGGATCTGCGGCGTGCGCGCCTCCGTCGTGGGGTCGTGCATGTCCCGCGCGGTCGTCTCCCCCGTCTTCTTGTCCACCTTCTCCACGGTGTACGGGGTGAGCTTGCTGATCTCCTTCGGTTTCTGAGCCGTACTGGGTTTCTCACCGACGCTGTAGAAGACACGGCCGGTCGTGTCCAGCTCCGAGTGCCACAGCCCCTTGGTGAATCCGGCGCTTCCGTCCTCACTGGGCGCCCACCACTGTTGGGTCTCGTCGCGCTCGGCCGTGGTCACCCTGACAACGCGCATCCGGTTGTTGAACATGGACATTCGCTGGGTCGCACCGTGTCCGAAGGCGATGCGGTCGAGTTCGATTCGACCGTTTCCCAGCCACGGCCAACGGTTTCGGGTGTTCTGGGCCTGGACGATGACCAGCGTGTCCCTCCTGCGGAAACGTTGCAGGGTGGTACGCACGAAGGAGGAGAACAGGGCGGTCTGCTCCGCCTCCGTGCGCTCGTCCTTCTGCTTGATCCTGCCGGTCAGGTCCCGGAGCAACCGGGGATAGGGAACCCAGCCGCTGTGGTCGGGAGTGCAGCCGAGCACGGGTCCTTCCCCCTGGCTGAGCAGGGCCACCGGTGTGAACTGAGGGTGGGGGTTACCGCTGGTGACGTTGCGGCGGACCACCCAGAAGGCGATCTGGACAAGGTCGTCGGGGATCGCCCCTCCCGGCGCCACCCGTGGAACGAGTGTGGTACCGAGCTGACGCAGTCCGTCACTCCACGCCGACTCCGCACGGTGTCGGGCGTCCTTCTCGGCGTCGAACTGCTTCTTTCCCCCGCGCCTCTTACTTTCCTCCTCCTTCTCCAGATCGATAGGGCGGATGAACTGGCTGACCAGCCCCGCCTCAGCACAGCCGGTACGGATAGCCCACTTGGGGTCACGCCTCGGAGAGAAGATCACTTTTCCCTTGGACGACTTGGCTCCGGCCAGCTCCACGAAGGCCAGTCCGGCGTCCACTCCGTTGTCGGCGATGATGCCGTGGACAGTCGTCTTCACCAAGTCACGACGCTCGGTGGTGACACGGTCGAACTCCTCACCACGCCTGGGTGCCTTCTCTCCGCCCAGCGGGGCGGCCAGTGCTCCCACATCCCGAGCCACCAGGCGCACGGTCAGCTCGGGTGTTCGCCACACCCAAGTGCCGGGTCCCTGTTCAGCACGGTGGCCGACGAGGGCGAGTGACTCCTCCGCGGCGCTGACGAGTCGGTCACGTGTGTCCGGGTTCTGGTAGAGCGCCAGAACGGACAGCTCCTCCCCCTGAAGAGCGCTGGCGACCTGCACTCGGCGACGTTCGGCGTTGCGCCGGGAAGCCTCCCGTTTCTCGTCGTCCGGCCCCGTGACCTTCTCCAGCACCCTCTCCTGCGAGACAGCCTTGCGAGGGATGGTGACCCGGCTCAGCTCGGGTTCGAAGAGGAGGTCGGGAGCGAGGACACCGGCCACCCACTCGATCAGGCGGCGGCGTTCCACCGGCATCAGCCCGGCGTCCACCCGGTGGGATCCCATGGTGGTGTGGTGGGTCAGAGCGATACGCGGTCCACTCCCCTCCTCCAGAGATGAGGTGGCGTCCTTGGCAAGGACCTCGGGATCGGGGAAAGTGTCGGTAAGCGCCAGCCGCCGGAGCATACCCATAGTCCCTCCCAGCCTCCACTCGGCTTTCCCGGTGGCCGGATTGCGGAACAGACTGGCCACGGCGTAACGACCAGAAGTGGGCGCCTCGGGAACCAGGGTCTCGTCGGCGAGCAGGTAGGCATTGGCGCCACGAGAGCCCTGGAACTTCGCCTCGCCGCTGATCCAGCGGTGGATTCCGCACCGCACGTACAACCGGGGCACCGGAGAGAACTCCTCGGTGCGCAGGTAGAAGCGCAGATAGCCGGAGTAGTACCAGGGCTTTCCGGTGTGCTCCCGCCCCTTGGGCGTGTGACTGAGGACGTCGGAGACCAGTTCGGCGTAGTCGCTGCTTCCAGCGGACCGGTGCCAGTGGATCCGGCGGCCGCCGGACTCGAACGGTCCGGCGGCGGCCACCCGGGACGCGGCGTACTCGGGCAACAGCCGGTACAGGATGCGGTCGGGAACGCAGGTCCCCCCGTCGGAGACCTCGGCGCTCAGCAGGTCGACGTTGGTGCGCTCCCAGGTGAGCTGGTCCGGGTCCATCCGCTGGAGGGCGTCGAGCGTCGGGCGGTAGGCCTCGGCGACGGCGCGGTCGGTCCCCTTCTCCCTCGGGGCCAGGTCGTCCAGCCACACGTTGACGTACCGGCGCATCGCCTCGGTGTCGAAGGGGGCCTCCGAGTACAGCCATGGACGGTCGGTGTTGGCGGGCGCCTTCGGTCCCACCGTCACCAGGCCGGGAGCGACGGCGCGCAGCAGCTGGTTGAGGCGGTGGATCGGCACTGTTCCGTACTCCAGGATCCGGCTGCGCGCCTTCTCGGACCGCAGTCCCGCGTAGAGGTCCAGCACGCTCTGGCGCCATTCCTCGGGGAAGGTCAGGGTGTACAGGTCGCTGCGGAAAGGACCGGTGCCTTTCGCGGGGACGAAGGCAGCGGTGCGGATCGCCTTGTAGGCCATGGTTGTCGGTCTCCTTGACGTGGCCGGTCAGTAGTCGAGTTCGTCGAGGGCCTGGTATAGGGGCCCGTAGAGGGACTCCACGAGGGAGCGATCGATCGGTTCGGTGGCGTCCGCGCCCTCGACGTAGGGGCGCAGAACCTCCCGCATGGCCACCAGCAGGCCGGTTGCGGGAGTGTCGGTGCCGTGCCGTGCCTCTTCGGGGAAGAAGGCGGAGTCGACGAACACCGCCCGCGCGGGCACCCCACCGCGGACCAGCCGACCGATGACCTGCCAGATGACGACGAGCTGATCCCAGGTGAAGGCGGTCTTCTCATCCGCTTCGAGGCTGCTCCAGGACATGCGGCGGGTGAGCAGCCGGGTCCACTCCTTACGGGCCTTGGCACGGAAGTTCCGCCCTGCCAGGTCCGGGCTGCCGGCCTCCCTCGCCTCGGCGAGGAAGGCCGGGTCGATGCCGCGGATCTGCCGGACCGCCCAGTCGTGAATGGACTGGACGGCCAGGGAGATGTCGTCCGGTCGCGGGTGGGGGCGGTTGAGGAAGTAGACCGTGCCGATGGCGGCGCGGCCGTCGGGCAGGACGATGTTGTGTCCGCGTTCCACCGCCAGTAGGGGCGCGACGAGGATCTGTCCGTCCCCGTCCGGGAAGGCGGACACGTCACCGCGGCGCAGAACGGTCCACGTGTCGTCGAGATCGGTGTCGTCGGAGACGAGTCGGATGACGCGGTTGCGCCATTCGGGCACGTTGTTGAGGTACTCCCAGGCCTTACGGGCCTGTTCGTAACTGCCCACCAGCAGCAGGAGGCGCTTGCGTCCCTCGGGCAGATCGTCGAGTTCCTCTTGGAGGATGCTGCTGGCTCCGGGGAGGCTGCGGTCGGGGACCGCGAGCTGGTGCAGCATCTGCTCGAGGGTGTTGTCACGGCTCTGCTGGGTGGTGTTGCCCGACAGGCGCAGCGGCGCGGAGGTGCCCGGCCAGGTCAGCAGGAGCTTCTCGAACCGGGTCCTCTCGATGGCGGCGACCTCGTCGCGGTGGGGGCGCAGGATCGCGTCCACCGGGGTGTGGATGTGGTACCGGGTGGACTTCCCGGCCCAGCTGGTCCCGGACATCAGCAGCACGTTGGGGCCGGGCCGGTCGTCGACCTCGGGCAGGTGCGGCAGGGCTGTGAGCAGTTCCCGACCGACCCCGCCGCAGCGGAAGAAGCGCAGTTCACCGCTGCGCCCGCCGCCGTCGTGGACGCGCTCCTCCTGCTTGAACTGGAAGCCCAGGACGTTGCCCATGGGCGATTCGGGGATGACGGGGTCGTAGTCCCGGGGCGGTCTGCGGGAGATCACATTGGCGGTTCCGTGCAGGTTGAGGGCGGCCTCCACACGCGGCCACAGGGTGGTCATGATGTTGAGCCGGTGGTGCAGGGCCGCCAGCAGGAGGGTGAACTCGAAGGGGATGAGGTAGTCGTCCACGTCCGTCGTGCCCAGGAGTTGGGTGAGCAGCGTCCTGAGCCGGGGGCGGGCCGCAGCGGGCCGGTTCGGGTGCAGCAGCTCCAGCGTCAGGCGAGTGATGCGGTTGACCCAGGAAGCGACCTGGTCGTCCTCCCCTCGGTTTTCGCTCTCCTGGAGCGGATCGTCGCGGAAGCGGCTGAGGATCTCACTAACGTGTTCCATGGCGGCCGTTCGCCCGGGAGCGGGCGGTTCGGCCGCCTGCTCCTGTCCCGTCTCGCCGGCGCCGACGACGTCGGGGAACCAGTTACTGATGAGCCACTCGTGCAGGGTGAAGGCGCTGAAGTAATCCTGGGTGATCCACGTGCGCAGGTCGGCGTTGTTGACCAGCAGTGAGTAGCAGCGGTTGGTAGCCGTGGTCACCGTGTCGGAGGCGCTGGTCCAGTCGTCCACGTCCCGCTTGGTCAGGCGTCGACGTCCCTCCAGGCCGGAGAGCTCGGCGACCTTGTGCCGGGTGACCTCGTCCAGCCAGGAGTTGGCCGCCCGGCTGCCGATGAGGGTCTCTGAGGGAGCAAAGGCGTTGTCCAGCCGCAACTGCACTTGGTCGGCCTCGTCGACGACGATCAGGTCGCTGCGGCGGCAGGCGAGTTCGAGGTAGCGCAACCGTTCGGCACCGACTTGCAAGGGGGCGCCGCTGAAGACGAGCCCGGCGGGAGTGGTGACCCAGACAGAGGCGGTGACGAGTTCGCGCGAGGCGTGGTGGCGTGGGCAGGCCCGCCACAGGGGGCAGGTGTGGGCCGGTCCCGGCCTGTCCTCGTGGGCCTCCGTGCTCTCGTCGGCGGACAGGGGGTCCGTGAGCCCTCGGTCGGCGCGGTTGGCGATGGGGGTCAGTCCCTGGCACGGGGCCTGCCCTGTTTCGAGGGGCGTACCCGTATCCAGACCGCGTAGGGCGTCGACCGCGCAGGCGGTGCTCAGATGCTCGAAGGCGGGGTCGTCGTGGTCGAGCATGGATCCGGCTCCGGCGTTGGCCACCCTGCGGTGCAAACGGCTCAGGTGTTTGTCCCGGGTGGTGGCGCCGAGGACCGGGGCGGCGGAGAGCCCCAGGCGCACCAGACGGTTGACCGTGTGCAGGGTCTCGGCGACGTCGGGGACGACGAGGGTGACGCGCAGACCGCGTTCGACGACGGCCCAGAAGGTGAGGATGTCGCGCAGGGTGGACTTTCCCGCGCCGACCATGCCCACCAGATGGCACAGCCCTCGGACGCTGAAGACGTCCTGCTCGCGGAAGCGCCCCTGTTCCTCGTCCCGCAGCAGCAGTTCCACCCGTTCCAGCCGCTTGAGCCACCGGTTGGGTTTGCCGAACGGGTCGCGGGCCTCCAGTTCGTCCATGCGTCGTGCGGCGGCGCGTAGTTCCTCACGGGTGGCCTCGACGGGCGCGCCCGCGCCCGGGGGCGGGGCCTCCAGATCGTGTGCCGGAATCTCCTGGTTGGTGCCGACCGCGTCCAGCAGGACCTGCTCGAAGGTGACGGCCTGGCTCCGGCCGTGGACGCTGAAGCCGTAGGGGCCGGAGCCCGCCACCGGCAGGGTGCGGCGATTGAAGTGCGGGGGCGTGGTGAGCGCGTTCTCGAAGTCGGCGAAGCGGTCGGGGGCCCAGGAGACCTCCTTGCGCACCGGCACCTCGTTCGGGGACTCCAGCGCGAAGCCCCGGAGTTCGACGGGCAGGCGGAGGTAGTCGCCGAGGACCAAGTCCCATTCGTGGGGGCGGCGCAGACCGGTCAGGTAGTAGCGGGCACGGCGGATCCGCAGCCGCTGTGCCTCCCCCAGGTCGGGGAGGAAGGCGTCGCCGTAGGGGTATCCGCCCATGAGCGTCCAGGTGTCGGCCGCGGTGTAGCCGGGGGCGACGGTGCTCGCCAGGTACAGGGCGAGTTCGACGTCGAGCATCTCCCCCGGGGTGAGGGAGGCGTTCCCCGACCAGTTCTCGCGCAGTTGACGGACGGGGCGCTGGCGCCAGCGGGTGCGGTCACGCATGGCTCGTCTCCATCTCCTTGCGGGCTTGGCGGAGCAGCTCCCGGTCGCTGAGCAGCTGGACACGCCCGGTCAGGTCGTCGGACAGATGGTGTTGGAAGGTGCGGGCGTAGTCCTCCCGGTCCTGGAACCGGTAGCGGGGGACGACGAGAAGGGCCCTGTCGTGCGGTGGTCGGGTGGGGAAGGAGCGGGTTCCCCGTCCCAGGAGGACCGGGTTGGCCCGGTCCTTGACGTCGACCGCCCACACCCGTCCGGAGGGGAAGGTGACGCGCAGGTCGTAGGCGTCGAACGCGGGCCACATCTCCACGTCCAGACCGAGCGCCAGGAGTGCCTGCTCCAGGTCGGTCTCCGCCAGCCCCGGTCCGGTGACGAAGGTGCGCAGCGGGCGTTCGACCTGGTACAGGCCACCGTCAGCACCGTGTTCGAAGCGTTTCCCCGGTTTCGGCGACCCGTCACGGGAGCAGCGGTCAAGCTCGCAGTACCATCCGCCGCCGGGTTGCGGGACCAGGAGCAGGCCGCAGCGCGCGCAGAGGGTGTAGACACCGTCGCGCAGATGACGGGGGTTGGCCTCGGTCCAAGAGGCCCGGATCTGCTCCTCCAGGAAGCTGAGTCGGACGTCGGCGATCAGTGACCTGCGCTCGTTCCCCGTCAGAACCGGGCGTGTGATGACGGTACGTCGGAAGAGGATGTAGGCCTCGGGTGCCTGCCTGGCCCGGGCCGCGTCCAGGACACCGAGCATGATGGTGTTCTCGTACAGCTCTCCGGCCGCGTCGTAGGCGGACACGAGCCATTCGACGCACTGTTGGGTGGGGGTCCGGGTCTCGGGGTCGAGTAGGCGGGTGTCGGGCGGCACGGAGTCGGGCACGGGGATGGGCCACTCTCCGAGCGGAGTCCGGGACGCCCAGCGAACCAGGCCGGGAACGCTGCCGGGCGGGCGGGTCCCAGCGCGCAGGCACTCCAGGACGATGTGGTCGTAGGCCCGCTGCACGGTTGCGTCGTAGACGGGGTCACCCGGTTCGCGCACACGCGACATGCGCACGAGTGCGGTGGCGACGAGGCGAAGCAACGGCTCGCCGGTGAGGAAGCGTTCGGTCATGGCGCCTTCTCCATACGGTCGGGGCACCAGCGGGCGACCGGGCAGGTGCCGCAGGCGGGTCCGGGGCGGGTGGGAAAGGAATCCTCGCGGTACCAGGCGTCCGCCAGGCCGTGCAGCACCTCGCGGGCACGGCCGACCTCGTCCGGGTCCCCCGGGTCGAAGGGGATCAGGTCCGCGCCTCCGGGGGTGAGGACCTCCAGTTCGACCCGGCTGTCGGCGGGATCGTTGTCCAGAGCGCCCTCGGCGAGCAGGATCAACGCCAGGGCCAACTGGGGGTATCGGCGCAGTGGGTCGAAAACGTGGTGGCGTCGGACGGTGTGCAGGGTTTTGGTCTCCCGCCAGACGAGGGTTTTCTCGTCGGTGTAGAGCAGGTCGGGGTTGACCAGCACGACCACGTTGGGATCGGGGTCGACGAAGGCCAGGGCGGGCTCGGGACGCATGTCGGCGACCGGGGTGTGCAGGGGGCAGACCTGCGCGTGGTGGCGGATCATCCGGGCACCCAGCCGGGCCTGCTCCTCGTCCAGTTCGTGGCCGGTTCCGCGCCACCAGTCCGAAGCCGTTTCCTCCGGTGAGCAGGCGGTTCCGTCGCTGGCGGCGTGCTTGGCCTCCAGCCAGCTGTGGACCGCCTGGCCACGCTGGTTGGCGGGGGTGTACTCGTCCTCCTTGGGCAGCTTCAACTCGCGCAGGTGGGCTTGAGCCGGGCAACGGGAGAAGTAGCGCAGCATGGACGCCGACACGTTGCGCGGCCGGTCGTTGCCGGGCGCGATACCGAGGAGTCCGGGCACCCTGGGAGTGGCCTCGCAGGAGGAGAACCTCTTGCAGCTCGAGCAGTCGACGCCGGGATTGGGGACCGCCGTGTTCACGGTCTCGCGCAGGAGCTCCTCGGCGTGCTCACCGTAGAGGGCGCGGGCCTCCTCCGGCGTTCCTTCGAACAGCTCCGCGCGGGATCCGTCGAGGAGGCCGATCTCCGCAACACGCACTCGCGACACCGAGTGATGACTCTCCTCGACGCTGAAGGGATCCGACCACTCCCTCGGACCCGGAACCGGAGCGAGAACGCCGTAGGCGGTGACCAGTGCCGCCAGCGCCGTCTCGGCGGTACTGCGCCGCTCGGGAGCGGCTCGACCGCTGCGCAGGAAGCGGAACTCGCGGACGGAACCGTCGGGGCTCTGGTAGCGGCGCCCCCATGCGAAGGCCTCCCACAACGTTCCGTTTCCGCCGCCCCCCTCGCGTTGCAGCACCCAGTAATCACGTATCGGACGCAGACCGGGGTCGTCACGCGTGCGGGCGTGCGGGCGGTACTGACTCACCGCGTGCACGGTGAAGCGGGCCAGACCTGTGTGCCGGTTCGTCTGGAGGAGAGCGCTCCGGTGCACGCCGGAACCATGAAGACCGAACTCCACGAGGTCAATGCCCTCCTGGACAGGGCCGAGCGCGAAGTCCTCACCCGCGGCTCCCCTCCGGGAGCGGTAGAAGGACGTGGAACGCAGCCCTGGTCTGGCTTTGTAGGCGGTGTGGGCGGCACATCCTCCTGACGAAACAGCGAGTGTACGCGGGCTGACCCTGATGTGCGCGGGGCTCCCGCGCAGGCCGGGGAGCAGGGGAAAAGCAGGCATGAAGGTACTCCCGAAAAGTGAGGAGTGCGTTTGTGTACCTAGGCATCTACATGTGATGAGCTCATCATACATGTTTTGTGAACATAGCCAACCATCAAAGAAAAGCCCGTGAACAAGACTCACGCGTCTGCGGGAAGGAGAGGCGGCCATCACCCAGACCGGTGGCTCCCTGGAACGGCACCAGGGAGCCACCAGCCGGGGTCAGTCCTGCGACCACCTGTCCCGAAGGCGTTCGATGAGGTCGCGGCGCTCGAAGCCTTCCAGGATGTCGGTCAGGCGTCGCAGCATCGAGGTTCGCTCGTGCTCCTGCAGGCCGGAGAGGAAAGCGTCCAACACCGGGTCCTCGGAGGGGCCGAAACCGTCCGACCGGCCCTCCGGGAACCGGAACTCCGCCTCGGGTGTGCACTCCTGCCGAGGGGACAGCAGGTCGAGCGCGGCGCCGGCCTGGGCGATCTCGTTCCAGCGCTCCTGGTGCTGCTCGAACCACCACACGCGCGCGGTGAGCGGGTCGTGCAGCACCTCCTCCAGCAGTTCCCGAACCCGGCGCATGCGCACCTGGTGCTCCTCGCGGGCCACCTCGGCGCGGTGCCACACCAGCTGGCGCTGGCGTTCGAGGGCGAGGTCCTCCTCGTGCGCGGTGAGGGCCACGCTGACGCCCAGGTCGTGCACGGCCGACACGCCGAAGTCGCCTCCCCCGGTCAGCACGCAGGCGACCTCCGCCTGTGCGCGGCCGTGGTCCCCGAGCGGGAAGTCGGCGCTGCGCCGGGCGGCCTCGCGTATCAGGGTGCTCTGGAGCAGTGCCCGGCCGCGGGCGTGTTCGCTGTCCTCGACCCGGTACCAGACCACCGTGAGGTCGAAGGCGGCGTCGAACCACAGACCCTGGCTGCTGGTGGGCAGGCGCGCGGTGAAGACGAGTTGTTCCTGCACGACCTCGTGGGTGTCCGGGCGCTTCCCGCTCGGCGGAGGGCCGAACAGGGCGTGGATCAGCGACGTGAACAGTTCTCGGAGCATGGCGTCCTCCTCAGGACCGGTCGAGGGCGCGGCGCAGTTCCTCCACCGCGGGCGAGGTACGGGTGTGCGCGCAGGACCAGCGGCGGGTGCAGCGGCGGAGCGTGTCGGCGAAGCCCGGATCTCTCACCGCCGCGCCCAGCAGCGAGGCGGGGACCGGCCCGTCCGCCCGGCGCTGGTCGGCCATGGAGTCGAGCCAGGCCCACAGCACGGCGTCGGGGCGGACGGCGGACAGGTGGACGGCGCACCAGGCGGCCGACACCGGCGCGGGCTCCAACGCGCCCCGCCGCAGACCGGACAGGATCGGCGAGCCCTTGGGGCCTTCGACCTCCAGCAGGCGCAGCAGCAGACGGGCGGCCAGGGTGGAGCGCCTGCCGCCGCCGTCCACCCAGTGCGGCACCGCGTCCAGCACCACCGTGAGGTTGCCCGGTTCGGCGGCGATGTCCTCCAGGGCGCGCAGGAGGTCCTCCTCCCAGGGGTCCTCGGCCCTGTTCGCGAGGTGGCGCAGCCGGGTGAGCGCCGTCTTCGGCTGGATCTTCCCGTAGATCCGGCACACCTCCAGCACCATCCGGTCGCGCGGCGTCGGCCTGCGCGAGGAGGCGATGCGGTAGAGCCGGTGACGGATCCAGGAGCCCAGTTCGCGGGTGACGGCCGCCTCGGCGATCGCGGGGACGGCGGCCGGTTGCAGGGCGGGCGAGACGCTCCAGCGGTCCAGCAGCGTCTCCAGCGGGGCCGGGTCGCGGTACCGGCGGGCCAGGGTCAGCCAGCGGCGTGCGACGTCGATCCGCTCTCCCCTGGAGAGCAGGGGCGCCGTCTTCCAGGCCCACTCCTGGAAGGACGCCCGTGCGTCGGGGTGCTCGCGCCACAGGTGGTCCAGGGCGTCGTCGCCGTGGCCGGGGCGGTGGAAGCGGACCCGGTCCCCCTCGACGTGGGCGCCGATCCCTCCCAGGTACTCGGTGAAGCCGTTGCCCGAGATGGGGGTGGGGCGCATCGGGGACACCCCCCACCGCTCCGCCAACGCGTGGGCGTGGCGGACCACGGTGTCCGAGGGCGCGCCCTCCAGCAGTGCCACGGCCTGGGTGAGGACCCGGGGGAACTCGTTCTCCCCGTCGCCCGCGGACCAGCCGGGCAGCGTGTCCGCGGTGTCGGCGAACTCCTTGAGCGCGCGCTCGATCCAGGCCGTGTGGTCCTCCTCGGCCAGAGGAGCGTGCGGAGGACTGGTGCGCTGCACGTCCTCGGCGAGCCGGACCGCGCGGGCCGGTCCGACACCGGACAGCGCCGCCTCCACACGCCGGTCGGCGGCCCAGCGCCGGGCCCGGTCCGCACCGTACAAACGGCCCAGGGACTGGCGGAAGACGTCCACGGCGCGTGCCGGGGCGTCGATGCGCAGCCGTGCCCGGCAGGCGGCGAGTTCCTGTTCCCAGGAGTCGGAACGGCAGACGACGACGAGGAGGGTACCGGAAGCGCGGACCTTCTCGACGAAGGTCCTGACCGCGGCACGCTGGGACGCGCTGGGCTCGCGCAGGTCGCTCAGGTCCATGAAGCGCGGTCGTTCGGAGGACAGGGTGATGTCCGCCAGCCCGGCATCGTCGACGTCGAGGTCGGCGATCACCTCGTCCACGGGTTCGTGCGGGCACAGGGTGGCCAGCGAGTGGATCGCGGTGGTCGTCCGGCCCCGGCCGGGTTCGCCGGTGACCAGTCCCATCCTGTGCCGCGCCAGTTCCTGGGTGAACGCGGTGTACTTCCGGGCGTCGCTGGGGCAGAAGGCGGCCAGGATGTCCTTGATCCGGTCCGGTCCCAGTTCGGCGGCGTGGCGGAGTTTGCGGGTCGCGGCCTCGCCGAGGAACTCGCGGTACTCGTGGTAGTGGACGCCTCCGGTGATGCTGTCGGCGCTGACCACCTGACCGCGGTTGTCCCGGACCGTGTTGCCCGCGAGTACCCGGGGCTGATCGCCGACGAGCGCTTCGGCCGGGTTCTCGTCTCCGATCTCGTCGAAGGCGTCCGCGTCCCAGGGCTCCTCAGGAGGCATCGGAGGCACCCCCGAAGCTCACACCGCCGTTGACGGTTCCGGCCTGGACGACCTGGCCGCGGTCGTTGTGGCCGACGTTGTTGCCCGTGGTGGGGGCGGCCCCGCCCGGTGCGGCGGGGCTCGTCCCAGCCGGGCGACGGTCCCGCTCGGGCGCGGCGGTCGCCTCGGGTTCGGCGTGCGCGCCGGGGCCCCGGGAGGGGGTGGGCACGAACAGGTAGCCCTCGGCCTGGAAGTCCTTGGAGGGCACGGAGGCGTGCACGGGCCGCCAGCGGCTGGCGCGGACGGGGGCGAAGCCGCCGAGCACCACGTCCTCGTAGACGCGGCGGGAGACGATGGTGGCCAGCAGGGTGGTGTCGGGGTCGGAGGCCTCCAGCTCACGTCGCACGGGCTCGGAGTCCAGCAGCCGGTGGGTGCTGATCATCGCCTCGCCCATGGCGTCGATGCCGCTGCCGTCGCCGGTGTCGGGCAGGGGGCCGACGTCGATGCTGGCGCGCAGTCGCATGCGCAGGTTGCGGTCGAGGGCGGCCAGGTAGGGCTGGATCCGTTCCAGAGCCCTCTGCAACTCCTCCAGGAAGGGGCTGATGAGGTAGGGCAGGTGTTCGGGCTCGGCTCCCATGACGTAGCCGTCGCCGCTGTGGCGGGGAAAGCGGGCGTCCTTCCACACCGGGAGCATGTCGGCGCGGGTGAACGCCTCCTCCAGCACCTGCGGTATCAACCGGCCGATGGACTGCTGGTGGCGGGCGCTGCTGGCGCTGAACTTCTCCATGTCCACCGCCAGCACGGCGCGGTAGGGAGGGAGGGGCTCGCTCTTGCCGATACGGGACAGGTCGATCTCCACCGGGGACTCCTGGGGGTGCGGGGGCCTTCTCTCGGGCCGGACGGGACCACACTCCCCGGCGCACGCGTCCCGTGGTGTTCAGTTCTGAACACAGGAGGCGTGGAGTGTCCGCCGTCACACCGGTTCGTCTCCGGCCGCCAGGGCCTCCAGCGCCTCCAGGTCGAGGATGGCCACGTACTGCCGTCCGGTGCGGATGACGCCCCGCTCCCGGAGGGAGGTGTAGGCGTGGTGGAGGGAGGTGCGCGACATGCCCGCGAATCCGGCGATCTCGCTCTGGGCCAGAGGGACCCCCAACAGGCATCCGCGCGTGACCGGTGCGCCGTCCTCGGACACGGGTGCGGGGAGGGGCTCGCCCATCACCGAGGCGAGATGGAGCAGGGCGGCGGGCAGCCTGCGGTCAGCGGGGAGGGAGGCCTGCTGCACCCTGAGTCGGTCGCCCTCGTCCTGACGCATGAGGGCGCTGTGCCACAGCGCGCTTCCCAGATCGAGTTCGTCCACGACCCTGCGGAAGCGGTCCGCGGGGAGGAAGGCGGTGCGGCTCGGGCACAGGGCCGTCACCGTGGCGTTCCTGGGGCGCTTGGCCCCGGCGAGGACGGACTCCCCCAGCATCTCCCCGCGGGTGCGGAAGGCCAGGGGGACGCAGGAGCCGTCGGCCCTGATGGAGACCACCTTGGCGCGGCCGTCCAGCATGAGGTGCACCCCTCCGCCGACCTCGCCCTGCCGCAGGAGCGCCTCCCCCCGGGCGAACCTCCGCGTCATCGCCGACGCGGTCAACCGCTCCCACTGTTCGTCGGTGACCAGTCCTCCGAAGCCGTGCCTGTCCACGCTCGCGACTCTCCTCTTCCCGGGGCTGTGACCGGCAGGGCGATTCTGACCGGTCGTGACCGCCCGGGCACGGTGGTGGCCGGGTCCGGCCACCACCGTGCCCGGTGAGAGCGCGATTCTCAGGCGACGGCCACGGCGACGGCGAGCTGGGCGACCGCGGCGATCCCGGACACGATCGTGGCGGCGGAGACGACGGCGGGAAGGGCCCTCTTCCAGCTGGCGAAGACCTTGGCTCGGAGCTCTCCCCAACCGCCCGTGCGCACCATCAGTCTCGCCGTCTGCCACCGGTGCTGCTCGATGTGGCACCCCGGAAGCAGTCCCGGTGAGTTGTTGCGGCACCGCGTCTTCTCGCCCCGGTTCCAGGCGCCGCGCGGCAACGGCATCTGGAAGAAGACGTAGAGGACCGAGACCGCGGAGGCGACCGCGATCCACATCGGCCCCACTTCAGGGAGGAACCACCCGAAAAGTGCAAAAAGGATGACCGCCACACCCCAGTAGCGCCAGGTGCTGCGCGTTTTCTTCTTGGCCATACCGACAATCCTTGACCGGCCGCACCGACACCATCAAGAGGCGCATATCCCAGAAATTGGCCGACACAGGACGCGAACACGAGGCGTGAAACAAAAGAGAAGGGGAAAGTCATGAAGACATATCGGCGCATTGCTTCCCAATAACGCAAACCTGAATTTTCGCCTATCTGGTGGATACGCCACCCCTGCCCCATCCCTCGACAGCCCCGTTTGAAGAGCGGACCAGCAGTCCCGGCACGGACCTGGGCCGCGACTCCGGTTCCCATCACGCGAACGCCTCACCAAAAACACTGGCCACAGCACGCACACGCCCAGTGGCCTCAACCGGCCATGTGGGATTCGGCGAACAGGCACCGGGCAAAAAGCACGCGAACGCCGACGCGTAACCACGAGGTGAAGCGGTGCCCCGTTCCCCCGGGCCGTCCCCATCCGCCAGCCATGCCCCATCCGATCCACTCGCCGCCGTACGCGGCCGTGTCCTGTTGCATGTCAAGGGCACGGCCAGCGCACCGTTGGACAGGGTTTCCGACGAATCCGGAGGTGTTGTCTTCTCCGGAAAGAACGCACAGGACAAGGTGAAGGAATTCGCCGGGAAGACAGGTCCTGGCTGCCCCGTGGTCCTGGATCCCTCGGCGTACGAGGACTTCTACGCGACCCCTGAGGAACCCTTCACGCTCGAACGGCAGCTCCGCATCGACACACGGCGGACAGGCGTCGGAGCGACCCTCGAACACCTGACGTCGAACCCCGTCGCTCTGGTCCTGTCCCCCACCCGGTACCTACGGTGTGACGACACGGGAGGACGGGCACTGGACGAGGCCGTCAGACAGATGAACCACGCGGACGTCTGGGGCGCGGTCTTCTCGGTACCCGTCGACGCGCGATGGCTCACCGACCGCCGCGAGCACCTGATCACCTCCCTGCGCCGTGTGCGTGCGCCCAAGGCTCTGATCCTCGGGGACAAGGGGAACCCGGTGGGCTCGGGAAGAAGGGCGAGGGCACTGCGGGAGGTCCTCCGTGCCTGTCCGGAGACCGCACTGCTCAGAACCGATCTGGCCGCACTGGACGCCATGGCGCACGGAGCGGCGTTCGCCTCCGTCGGGGACACCGCCTCGGTCCGTCACGCGGTCCCTCCGGGGAAGCAGGGCGGCGGACCGGGATCGAAGTCCAGTCCCGACGTCATCATGCCCGCCCTGATGGGCTACTTCCACGGCTCCACCCTCGCCGAACGGCTGCGGGACTCCCGGCGGTGCGACTGTCTGCCCTGCGTCGAATGGGGCGAGGCACGCGACAACGGTGAGGTGGGCAGGCCCCTCACCGACTTCCAGGACCTGTCCGACGCGGGAGGGGCCCACGCCCACAACATGGCGATCTGGTCACGGTGGTGGAGGGAACTGCGTTCCGAGCCCTCCTACGAGGACATGAGGGCGCGGTGGCGGGGAATGTGCCAACGGGCCCGTCTCGAATACGAGTGGCACAACAGAGCGGTCTCCCCCAGGCAGGACACGTTCACTGCCTCGGACGCGTTGCGCTACTGGGCGGGGGACAGGGACGAGGGGTCTCGTTCCTCCACGGCCCGGTGAACGCGCTCGGCGAGGCGCCAGTGGAGCGCCGCGGCGGATTCGGGGACCTCGGTGCGGGGCCTCACCAGAACCCTCACCCCGTCTTGGCCGTGCTCAGCGAGTCCCACTCCGTAGTAGTCCGCCTCCCAGCACGCTCGCTGTCGGTCCTCACCGAGCGGTGGGCACACGACCGCGCGGGGCGCGACGGGGCCGAGCACACAGGCCCGGTCCAGCGCGTCGAGCCACCCCTTCCCCTGGATGACGAGCAGGTCCAGCCGCACGGGGGCGTCCGCGATCCGGCGAACCCGCCGGTTCCTCCGTGACCGCGTCCACGTGGGAAGCGCGGGGAGGATACGTCGCTCGCGTTCGGTCAGTGCGTCGACCGGAACCCACTCTCCCAGGGGAAGCGCCTGCAGGACCTGATAGAGCCCCAGGCGCGGACCGAGCACCCTGCCGCCCGCGCGCAGCCTGCCCTGTTCCGCGACAGGGCGGTACACGGCCGTGACCGCGCTGCCGCCCACGCACAGGTCCACGGTCCGCGCATCCGCGGAGCCGACGAGCGCACGAACGTGGTGAGACCGAAGTTCCATCCCACCGATGGTGGCAGAGAACCCGTGCCCTGTCCGTGGTTCTCCACAGGCGCGGTCGTAGGGCACAGCGGGGGCGCGTGCCGGTCAGCCGCCGGAGCAGCCGGACCGTGGACGGTCCGAGAGACGTCACGTGCCGCCGTGATGCCCACGCCCCCGCTGATAACAGTCACTGCCTTCGCGCCGAGGATCGGTATCGGTCCCGAAGGCGGCGCGGGTCACCGGTTGGACGGTGACCCGCAGCACTTCTTGTACTTGCGCCCCGAGGTGCACCAGCAGGGCTCGTTGCGGCCGGGCGGCCACGAGCGCAGCCTGGGGTCGTCCGCGGTGAGTTCCAGGTCCGCCCAGGTCAGGACGGTGTCGGCGTCCGCCGGGTCCAGGCCGGAGCGTTCGGCGAACTCCGCGACCTCCTCCACGCCGTGCAGCACCACACTCCGCCGCGCCCCGGGGTGTTGGCGGTCGCGCTCGCGCAGGCTCCGTTCGGCGGCGCGGTAGTAGGCGTCGGCGCCGTGCTCGGCGGTCTCCCCGCTGAGCAGCCCCCGGTCGAGGGCCCCGTCGAAGGCCGCACGCGAGTAGAGGGCCTCCACCTCGCGGGCCGGGCCGCCCTGCTCCGGCCGGTCCTCCTCGTGGGGCAGGCCCAGTGCGCCCTCCGCCTGCCGTTGAGCCACGACCAGGGCCACCTCGTCGTGGTCGTCGTGCGGCAGGCCCAGCTTCATCCGCGCCAGCAGGCGGTTGACGAGCGGGGACAGGGAGAGGTCGTCCTCCTCGGCGAGCTCCTCCGGCGGCTCGGCGAGCAGCTGCCGGGCGGTGATGTTGAAGCAGCGCAGCGCCTCGTCCCAGCGCTCCAGCTCCCGCATGTACTCGCCGAGCAGGTCGGCGGGCCCCTGGCCCAGGCGGCCGGGGCGCAGCAGTTCGGAGGTGATCCGCTCCGCCTCGGCCGTGTCCCGCGGGTCCTGGCTCTTGCGCAGCAGGTCGGCCAGCTCGACGGAGGCGTACTGGCCGTCCTCCGGGGTGGGAGGGTGTTGGCGCACGGTCTCCAGCAGGCGGCGGGCCTGGGCGGCGCGTCCCGCACGGCGCAGTTCCGCGGCGGAGTCCATGAGGACCTCGCCGGTGGCGTCGGGGTGGGCGGCCAGCTCCTTCAGGACGCGATCGGGCAGGTCCAGTTCCCGGAGCGCGGCCGTCAGGGGCGTGTCATCACCGGCCGTGGCGGTGGAGGAGGCGTGCTCGTTCATGTCCACCAGGCTAGGAGCAGCCGGAACGGCGGGCGGCCCGTTCACCGGAACCGGGAGGGCGGGGCGCTCACTCGGCGTCCTCGTCCAGTTCCTGCCAGCGCACGGACGAGACCTCCGGTTCCAGGCTGAGCCTCCTGACCAGCTGCTCCACGGCCTCGTCCTGGCGTGCGCCGGCGAAGACGTCGGCGTACACGGACACCAGCTCCTCGTCCTCCTCCAGGTGGCGGCAGTCCAGGGAGCGCAGTGTGAACTCGGTTTCGGACAGCGCCTGGAGCAGCAGGGCCCGTACGTGGGGATCCTGGGCGTTCGTGCACACGATCCGGATCCGGTAGACGGTCTCCTCGTCCTTGGAGTTGACGGGCGAACTCTTCTGCAGCCGCCGGGCCACCGGGCGCAGCAGGACGTTGGCGGCCACCACCGCCACCGCGCCCATCGCCGCGACCAGGTAGACGCCGCTTCCGGCCAGGACGCCCACGGCGGCGGCGCACCAGATCGTCGCGGCCGTGTTGATGCCGCGGATGTTGATGCCGTCGCGCAGGATGACGCCGGCGCCGAGGAAGCCGATGCCCGACACCACCTGGGCGGCGATACGCGTGGGGCTGACCTCGTCGACGGCGTAGGCGGCCAGCAGGACGAACAGCGCCGACCCCACGGCGACGAGCGCGTTGGTGCGAAGGCCCGCCATGCGCGCCCGCCACTGGCGTTCGACGCCGACCAGCGCGCCCAGTCCGAACGCGCAGCCGAGCCGGAGCGCGGCCTCCCACCATTCCAGCATCCGCCCGCTCCCCCACAGGTCGCCCGTCCGGTCCGCTTCGCTGGGGCCCGCGGTGCCGGAACGCCGATACGTTCGCGATATCGCACCCGTCCCACCGGATACTGGACACGGCTACCCGGTCCTCCCCCGCGTACACCCGTTCTGCTGTGAATCCGCCCAACCACCACGACCTCCCAGTTCAGAAGCTCGCGAACAGGGTTTTCACCCGACGCGTGTGTATAGTCGTGACCGGTCTGCTGTCGTCCCGAACGGGTGGGGAAAGCCATGGGCACCGGTGAGGTGGAGGTGAGCTCGGCCGACATCGCCAGGATCGCGGGCGTGAAGCCGACGGCGGTGAGCAACTGGCGGCGCCGCCACGACGACTTCCCCAGGCCGGTGGGAGGCACCGACCGCAGCCCCCGGTTCGACCTGGGGCAGGTGGAGGAGTGGCTGTCCACCCACCGCCAGGTCCCGAGCATCGACCCCGACCAGCGCCTGTGGCAGGCGCTGGACTCCCTGCGCGGCTCCGTCCCCGTCGACGCGGCGCTCGTCCAGGCCGGGGTGCTGCTGTGGCACCTGAGCCGCGACCCCGACACCGGGGGACACAGCGCCGAGGGACACAGCGCCGGTGCACCCGGGGAACGGGACGGGTCGGCGCTGGCGGGGCGCGCGTGGCGGGACTTCGAGGGCCTCCTGGAAGGCGCGGGTCTGGCCGGTCTGGCCGCGCGCCGCCCCGAACCCGTTCCGGACGCCCAACTGGCGCCGTTGGCCGACGCGGCGGTGCGCGCCGCGCGGGAGAGTGATCCGCGGACGGCCTTCGAACGCCTGCTCAGCCGCCTGGACCAGCGCTCCCCCTCCGGTTCGCACACGGTCCCGCCCGAGTTGGCCGACCTCATGGTGGCTCTGGCCGGAATCGCGGACGTCGGATCCGGCCCCGCCGGTACCGTGGCCGACCCCGCCTGCGGGCGGGGAGGTCTGCTGCTCGCCGCCGCGCGCAGTGGACGGCGCGCCCTGCTGGGGCAGGACCGGGACGCCGCCTCGGTGTGGCTGGCCGCCCTGCGCCTGGCCTTCGCCGGGGCCCTGACCGGGGAGGCGGACCTGCGGGTGGCCGACGCGCTGCGCCTGCCCGCGTTCGCCCCGGACCCACCGGACGGCGCGGACGGCGCGGACGGCGTCGACGCGGTCGTGTGCGCCCCGCCCTTCGGCGAGCGCAACTGGGGCGGCGAGGAACTCGCGGAGGACCCCCGGTGGACGTACGGTGTCCCCCCGCGTCTGGAGTCCGACCTGGCCTGGGTCCAGCACTGCCTGTCCCTGGTCCGGCCGGGCGGCTCGGCGGTCGTGCTGATGCCCCCGGGCGCGGCCCAGCGCCCCTCGGGTCGGCGCATCCGCCGGTCGCTGCTGCGCGCGGGCGCCTTCCGCGCGGTGGTCTCGCTCCCGCCCGGGTTCGCGGCCCACTACGCCGTTCCCCTCCAGCTGTGGGTGTTGCGCCGCCCGGAGCGGGACGCGGTCCCCGCTCCCGTGCTGCTCGTGGACACCGCCCCGCACGAGCCCGGGCAGGCCTCCGCGCCGGGTGAGGTCCTCGGCAGGATCGACCGGCTCTGGCGGGAGTACCTGTCCGGTCCGGAGGGCTTCGACGAGCGTCCGGGGGTGGCGCGGACGCTGGAGGTGGTCGACCTGCTGGGCGAGGACGTCGACCTGACCCCCCGCACGCGCCTTCCGGTTCCGCGCGCCGAGGCGGGCGACCTGGACCTGTTCGCCGAGCGGCGCGCGCGCCTGGAGGGCGCGCTGCGCACACTGCGCACGCTCCTGCCCGAGGCGCCGCGTGCCGAGCCCGGCGGCGAGGCGGTCGGGGTGGTCACGCTCGGCGAGCTGGCCCGGGCCGGGTCGGTGACGATCCGGCGGCCCCTCCCCCGGCGTTCGGCGGAGGAGGCGGGCCCGCGCACCAGCGCCAGGGTGGTCACCGGTGAGGACGTGGCCCGCGGGGCGGGGGCCTCGCGCACGGAGGAGGTGGACGCCGACCCGATGCGCAACCCCCCGATCCAGGAGGGCGACGTCCTCATCCCCGCGGTCGCGCCGAGGCCCGCCGCGCGGGTGGCGACCGGGGACGACGCCGGCGCCTTCCCGGGGGGCGGTCTGTACGTGGTGCGCACGAACCCGGGCGCGGTGGACCCGTGGTTCCTTGCGGGGCTGCTCACCAGCTCCGGGGAGAGCCAGAACATCACCCGGTTGAGCAGCAGCATGCGGGGCCATCTGAGGATCGACCCGTCCCGGATGCGGCTTCCGGTGCTGCCGGTGGAGGAGCAGAGGCGGTACGGGGAGCTCTTCCGGAGGGTGGCGCGCTTCCGGGAGGCCCTGCTGGAGTTCCGGGGATGGGGCGAGGAGCTGGCCGACCAGGCCGTCGACCTGGTCGCCGGGCGGTGGGAGACCTCTTCCTAGCAGCCGGGGGGCGGCACCGGCCCGCTCCTTGGGGCAGGGGCGTCGCGACGGCTCCTGGGAACCACCCGGGTTCCCTCGGTCCGACACGGGCGGACACGGGCAAGCGGGGCGCGCACGGTCGAGCCCCGCACCGGGCCGACGGGCGGGATTCACGTGGTGGACGCGCCGCCCGCCGCGCGGCGCAACCTCGCCGCGAGGCGGTCGAACGCCGCCGCGAGCTCGTCTCCGTCGATCACCTCGACGTCGACGTCGAGCTGTGTCATCCACAGCGCGAGCCGGTCCGGGTCGTCCGAACCCAGTTCGACACGGCACGTGGTCTCGTCGACCACCTCGATATCGACCGGGACGGGGATCTTCGCGGCGACCCTGGCGGCGGGGGCGTGCACGAGTACCCGGGCGCGGTACTTCCAGGCCGCCTTGCTGACGCGTCCGACGACGTACTCGACGGCGTCGTCCCCCGGGATCGCGCGCGGCTGGAACCGCGCACCCGTCGGTGCGCGCGGAACCATGCGGTCGACACGGAAGATCCGCCAGTCGTCGCGGTCCAGATCCCACGCGAGCAGGTACCAGAGCGGCCCCCAGCTCACCAGCCGTCGCGGTTCGGCGTGGCGGGCCCCCTCGCTGCCCCCGGGCTTGGTGTATCCGAACCGGAGCCGTTCGCCGCCGCGGACCGCGGCGGCGACCGCGCCGAGGACCGAGGGGTCGAGCGGCGGTTCGGTCCCCGGAACGACGCTCGTCGCCTCGCGTACCGCCTCCACGCGTCGGCGCAGGCGCGAGGGCAGCACCTGCTCCAGCTTCGCGAGCGCGGTGAGCGATGTCTCCTCGACGCCGAGCCTCCGGGTCGCGACCACACCCAGTCCGACCGCGACGGCGACGGCCTCGTCGTCGTCGAGCAGCAGCGGGGGCATCGCCGTCCCGGCGGCCAGCCGGTACCCGCCCGCGACACCGGGACGCGCGTCCACGGGGTAGCCGAGCGACCGCAGCCTGCCGACGTCGGCGCGCACGGTCCTCGTGCTCACACCAAGCCGGCCGGCGAGCTCTGAGCCCGTCCAGTCGCGCTTGATCTGGAGCAATGACAGCAGTTCGAGCAGGCGGGCGGAGGTCTCCAACATGTTCCCCATCATTTCGGCGATCGCGGAAGCTCCCCTGCCGCATTGCCTGGAAACGTCGGCGTCATGAACGAGGACGACGCACTCACACCGTTTCGCATCGACATCCCGCAGGCCGACGTCGACGACCTGCGCGACCGGCTGGCGCACACGCGCTGGCCGGTCCCCGTGCCGGGCCGAGAAGACCGCGCCGACTTCAGCCGCGGCATCCCCCTGGTGTACCTGAAGGAGCTCGCCGAGTACTGGCGC
Organism: Nocardiopsis sp. CNZ308; assembly: GCF_004217075.1. Lineage (NCBI taxonomy): Bacteria > Bacillati > Actinomycetota > Actinomycetes > Streptosporangiales > Nocardiopsidaceae > Nocardiopsis > Nocardiopsis sp. CNZ308. The sequence continues at coordinate 6,602,653 of NZ_SHKJ01000001.1, forward strand.
GACGGGTTCGACTGGCGTGCGCAGGAGGAGGGGCTCAACGGGTACGGACAGTTCACGACGGCCGTCGACGGCCAGACGTTCCACGTCGTCCACGTGCGGTCGGCGAACCCGGAGGCCGTCCCGCTGATCCTGAACCACGGCTGGCCGGGCTCGTTCGTCGAGTACCAGCGGCTCATCCCGCTGCTGACCGATGCCTTCCACGTGGTCGTCCCGTCACTGCCCGGCTTCGGGTTCTCCACCCCGCTGTCGGGGACCGGCTGGGAGCTGGCGCGGACGACGGAGGCCTACGCCGAGATCATGACGCGTCTGGGCTACGAGAGGTTCGCGGCCCACGGCACCGACATCGGTGCGGGCACCACCGGCCGCCTCGCCGCGCTCCACCCGGAGCGCGTCATCGGCACGCACATCGGCAGCGACCCGCGGTGGCTCGGGTTGCTCGGCGACAAGTTCCCCTACCCCGACGGCCTGTCCGATGACGAGACCGCCCGGATCGAGGCGGTGCGCGCCGAGGCCGCGGCCGAACGCGGGTACCTGGCGATGCAGGACCACCGCCCCGACACGATCGGCGCGGCACTCACCGACTCGCCGGTCGGTCAGCTCGCGTGGATCGCCGAGAAGTTCAAGACCGGGACCGACGGCGCCTACCGGACGCCGGACGAGACGGTCGACCGCGACCAGCTCCTCACGAACATCAGCCTGTACTGGTTCACCCGCAGCGGCGCGTCGAGCGCGCAGTTCTACTACGAGTCCGCGCACTCCGGAACCGACCTGGTCACGGTCTCTGACGTGCCGTCCGGATGGGCCGTGTTCGACGCCCACCCGCTCATGCGCCGCGCGGTGGACCCGCAGAAGGCGATCGGTCACTGGAGCGAGTTCACCGAGGGCGGTCACTTCCCCGCGATGGAGGAGACGGAGCTGCTCGCGGACGACATCCGCGCCTTCTTCCGCGGCGTTTCCTGACTCCGCGTCAGGGCCAGCGGGACGCGAGGACCCGTTCAAGACCCGACCGCCCCGGGCGCCCGCCCGGCCGTGGCCGGGGCAGCGGCCGCCCGGAAGACGCGTACGACGGGGGACGGTGCCTCAGGAGCCGTCGGTGACGCGCTTGCCGTCCCCCTCCTGGACGATGGTGAAGGAGTCCACGACCCGGCCGTCGGCGGTGCGGGACCGGTACTCCAGGGTGTCGCCGTCCACCGAGACCGTCTGGAAGGTCTGGGTGTCGGTGCGCTGCACGCGCACCTCGGCGCCGTGGTCGGTCCAGTTGCCCTCGGCCGCGTCGTAGGTCTTGGGGCCGGTCACCGCGACCACGTAGACCGGGCCGGTGTGCGTGTCGGGGTCGCCGGTCCGGTGCTCGGCCATGTTGCCGCGGGTGTAGGAGTGGTCGTGCCCCTGGAGGACCAGGTCCACGTCGTACTCCTCCAGCACCGGCAGCCACGCCTCGCGCAGCGGTTCGTTGTCGCGGTCGGGGTCGGCGGAGAAGACCGGGTGGTGGAAGGTGACCACGGTCCACTCGTGGGGGTTGTCGGCCAGCACCCGCTCCAGCCACCGCCGCTGCGTGTCCAGCCACTGCCCGGTCTCGTCCGGGGGCGCCTCGCGGTAGTTGGAGTTGAGCACCACGAACCGCACGCCCTGGTAGTCGGTGTGGTAGACCGTCTCGGCCAGGTCCGCGCCCTGGTCGGGGCCGTTGCCCGCGCCGTGGAACTGCGGAACCCAGTGTTCGCTCAGTCCGTCGTCGTACTCGTGGTTGCCGGGCGTGGCCACGTGGTTCACGCTCCCGGTGGCCGGGCCGAAGGCGTCGAACCACTCGTCCCACTCCGAGCCGCTGTCGGCCGAGTCGATCAGGTCGCCGGAGTGCACGGCCAGCTCGGCGTCGGGCGCGGCCTCCAGCCCGGCCCTGACAACGGGGGCGGCCTCGTCGGTGATGTCGTTCTGGATGTCGCCGAAGTACAGGAAGCTGAAGGGTTCGGCCCCCTCGGCGGCGGTGGTGAAGGTGCGCCAGTCGCTCACCGCTCCGCCTGTGCCGCCGCCCTGGTCTCCGGCGGCTTCGCCGCCTCCCCCGCCCGTACCGATCCGGTAGCGGTAGGCGGTGTCCGGTTCCAGGCCGGTGGCCGTGGCCGTGAAGGTGGAACCGGGCTCCTCCCCTCCGGTGGCCCGCCCCCGGACCCGGGTGGGCTCCGCGGATTCGTCCTCGGGACCGATCTCCAGGAAGGCCTCCCGCGCGCCGTGGGCGCGCCAGGTCACGGTCTGGGAGGTGCTGGGATCGGCGGTGGGTGAGAGGAGGACGCGGTCGACCGGCCGCTCGGGCGGGGCCTCGGGGGTACAGGCGCCCAGCCCGACCGTGAGGACCGCGCCGCCGAGGGCCGCGAGCGCGCGGAACGCGACGGAACGGGACCGGACCGGGGCGGACGCGGCCGAGCGGTCCCGCGGGGACCGGGGCGGCACCGAGCGGGGCCGAGGAGCGCGGGACGAAGCGTCGAGCATGAAGGACCTGTCCTTTCTGACGGCGAACCGGTGCCGCGGGCGCGAAGGGGCGGCGGGGAGCCGCCGACGCGACGGCTCCCCCGGTCTACCCGGACAGCTACCCGACCAGGGAGTCGAGCATGGGCCCGAACTCCTCGTCGGAGGTCAGCAGCTCCACCGACCTGTTCTCGTGGTCGATCCTGGCCCCCACGGGACGCAGGTCGGGCGGCGTGCCCTGATCGCGCGAGCGCGAACCGGGGTGCCACCAGTAGAGCTGGGCGCTGACGGGCTTGTCGCCGTCGGCGGTGAACCGCTCGGCGATCTGCTGCATGTGGTCCAGGGCGGCGATCGGGTGACCCTTCCCCAGGGGGTGGGCCAGGAGCACCTCGGGGACGGGGAAGGCCACGAGCGCGCCGTGCGGCAGGTCGCCGAGATGGCGGGCGAGGTCGTGCGCGTGCGCCGCCACGTAGGGGTGCTGGCCGCCGATGTGCACGATGTGCGCGCCGTTGACCTCGTGCTCGCTGACCTCGACGGCCTCGGCCACGGAGGCGGCCACCGCCTCAGCGAAGACCTCGCCGTCGGGGCGGCCGGAGCGCTCGTGCACCTGGCGGGGCAGCGGCCTCAGCGAGTCGGAGGCGTCCACGACCACGGTCTGCCACAGCCCGGGGGCGATCTCGCGGGTCAGGAGGGAGTCCAGCACGCCCTCGGGGAAGGCGGAGGCGGGGTAGAGGCGCACCCGGAGCCGTCCGTCGGTGTCGCCGCCGCCCTGCCCGGTGGCCTGGTTCAGCTGTTCGACCGACGTGCGTGCGAACTGGGCGGTGTTGTGCGCGATCTGCTCGGGGGTGGCCTCGCTCAGTGCGGCGCGCAGTCCGCTGATGTCGGCGCTGGCGTGGTTGCCGTCGGGCAGCGTCACGACGAGCGTGTCGGCGCCCTGGAAGGCGGCGCCCACCCCGACCTCGGCGAAGGCCTCCGCCAGGGAGACGGCCACCGTGTCGTCGGGGTCCGGCGCGGAGGGAGCGCCAGCCGGGTCCGCGTCCCGCGTACCGGTGGAGGACGCCTCGGCGGAGGACTCGTCGGCGGCCTGCTCCTGCTCCCGCTCCCGCGCGGCGCCGGCCATGAAGTCCGCGAAGCGGGCGGCCAGGTCGGTCCGCTGCTCCTCCGCGGCGATGACCGCCTGGTCGAAGGTCTCCCTCATGTCGGTCTCCATGAGGACCGCGCCCCCGAAGTCGAACACGCGCAGGCGGGTCGGCGGCAGGAAGTCGGCGCGCAGCCCCTCCCCCTCGCAGGCCCGCACCAGGGCCGCGCCGAACTCCTCGCGCGTCCGCTCGGGGTCCAGTTCGCGCGCCTGCTCCAGCCGGGCGCCGAGCCAGTCGGGGATCCGGTCGTGCGCGCGCGGAAAGCGCTCCAGTTCCTGGGCGTAGATGAGCGGGCTCGTCCCGGGCGGCAGGTCGGGTTCGGTGTCGTGGTTGTACTCGACGTTGAACTGGTGCGTGTGGTGGACCGAGAGGACCATGGAGAGCCAGGTGCCCCCGTCCTCCTGGAACCCGGACCGCTTGAGCGCGTCGACCAGGTCGCCGACACCGCCGGGTACCTCCAGCTGCCGGACCCGGCCGTCCGCCTCCTGGACGGCGAGCATGTCGCTGCGGTGGGCGCCGATCACCCTGGCCAGGTAGGTGAGCTGCTGCCAGCCCTCCGGGACGACCGCGACCAGTCGCCCGGCGAGGTTCTGGAGGACCTCGCCCTGCTCCAGGGGGCCGGGAGGTTGGGGAGTCATGTGGGGCTCCGTGTCCGTGTGGGTGCGTTCGGTCGGTTGCGCCTTCCCTTCCTATCGTGCCGGGAGGACGGAGTGTGACCTCGTCCGCACCTCACGCTGTTCGCCGCGCTCCGACGCCTGCTGACGCGGCCCGGGCGCCGTTTCGACCCTCCGACACGGAACCGCTACCGTGAACTCCGCCCTGTCGTGGCCGCCCCGCCCCGCCGCGGCCGCGCTCTCTCCCCCGGACCTGATACGGACTCCCATGAATTCCATGCGTACGCGCCGCAACGCCTCCCTCCTGGTCGGCGCGCTCCTCCTCGCGGTGACGGCCTGCGGCGGCGGTGAGGGCGAGGAGGCCCCAGCCGAGGGGGAGAAGGTCGTGCTGGACCTGGCCGAGTTCACGCGCGCCGAGGTTCCCGACAGCGTCGACAGGATCCGCCCCGAGGACCTGCCCGAGAAGCCCACGAGTGCCGAGCCGATGAACGTGCGCATGGCCTGGAACGCCATGGAGATGGCGCACAAGGCGGGCAACCACGTGGACCCCGACGCGACGGCCGAGTGCCCCGGCCCGGAGCTGGAGCCCGAGGTCGGATCCACCCTGACCTGCGACGTCGTGTACATGGGTGAGGAGTTCACCTGGGACATGGAGGTGACCAGCGGGGGCGTCCTCATCCAGTACGAGCAGACGCTGTCACCGGTGCCGGTGACCCGCGAGCGGGTCGAGCACTTGGTGCGCTGGCAGGTGCAGGGCGAGTACGTGCGGTGCGACATGCCCGAGATGGTGACCGCCGAGCACGGCGAGGACGCCGGTGTGACGTGCGAGTCCTGGAACGACTACGCCCACAGCACGCACCGCGTCACGGCGAGCCAGGACGGCATGCACGGGATCGAGACGCCGGAGAGCGACTACGGGGCCGAGGCCGCCTGACCTCGGGGCGGTCGGCCGCCGGGGCCCCGGGGCCGTGTGCGCAACCGCCGTGCGGGCGGGCCCGCCGGGCTCCCGGCGGCTTCGCCCGGAACCGCCCCGAGGGCGGGTGCCCGGGCGCCCGCCCTCGGCGTCGGGGGCCGGATACCCGGCCGGGACGGAGGCGTGCCCGCCGGGCCCTTGCCGTCCGCCGGGCCCTCAGTCGGCGAGCGCGTCGAGGTAGACCCAGGAGCCCTCGTGGCGCACGAAGCGGCTGTTCTCGACGAGCGCCTCGTCGCGGGCGCCCTCGCGGTAGGAGGCGCGGAAGGCGACCGTGCCCTCGTTGTGGAACGGGGTGCCCCCGGTGGTGGACAGGATCTCCAGGCGCACCCACTCGGTGCCGGGGTCCAGGTCCAGGCGTCGCGGCCTGGTGCTCGGGTGCCAGGTCCGCAGGAGGTGGTCGCGGTCGCCGACCGCGAAGGCGCTGTAGCGGGAACGCATGAGCTGTTCGGCGGTGGACGCCGTGGCCCGCCCGCTGTGCAGGCGGCCGCAGCAGTCCCGGTAGACCGCCGGAGCGCCGCAGGGGCAGGGCGCCTCGGGATCGGCCGCGGGCCGGGGCGGGGACGTGCGGTGGCGGGGTTTGCGCTGCGACATGCCCTCCATTGTGGCGTCCCGCCCCCGCTGGCGGTGACAGGCCCGGAGCCTGACCGGTTGCGGAGCCGGGGCGGCCGTGGAACCGGACCGGTTGCGGAGCAGAGGTGGCCGCGGAGCCGGGGCGGGTGCCGACCGGAGGCGGCCCCCGGGGCCCGCACGCGGGGACACGGTTCCCGCGTTCAGGCGCGGCCCGAACCGTCGGAGCCGTCGGACAGGGGCTCCGACATCCGGTCGGTCGGCGGTGTCACGCTCCGGACGTCCTGTCCGGTGAGGCCGGAGTGCACCTCGGCCGCCACGGACTCGACGGTGTCCACTCCGTACCGCATTCCGTCGTTGTCGTCGGTCAGGACGACGATGTCGTAGTCGCCGACCGGGGTGCCGCGGAAGCCGCCGATGCTGTGCACCCGCCAGAGGTTGGTGCCGGTGTGGGGCAGCCAGCCGTTCTTGAGGTGGACCCCGGCGTCGGCGGGCGCCCCCGAGGGCACGCCCCAGCGCTGTTCCCCGATGACGTCGCCCATGAGGCCGAGCGCGAACCCGCGCTCCTCCTGGCCGAGCACGTCGTTGTCGGTGCGCAGCAGGCGGAGCAGGGTGAGCTGGTCGGAGACAGTGGTCCCCATCAGTCCGACGTAGCCCTCGGGGTCCGGTTCCGTGGCGTCCATGCCCGCCAGGTCGAGGAACCGCTGGATGCGCTCGGCGCCGACCCGGTTGCGCAGCTCCGTGGCGGCGTCGTTGTCCGAGACGGTGATCATGGCGGTCGCCAGTTCCCTCTCCTCGGCGGTGAGCTCCCGGTCCTCGTCCATGGCGGTGCGCAGCAGCGCGCCGAGGACGACGACCTTGCCGACGCTGGCCGCGTCGAACTCCGCGTCGGGGTCGAGTCCGCAGGTGAGGTCGCCGCCGCGCGCGGAGACCCCCACGGCGATCGTCCCCTCCCGCTCGTCCACCCGCTCGCGGATCCCCTCGTCGAGCCGCCGCGCGACGTCGGGGTGCGACTCGGAGGTGCAGATCGGCTCCTGCGCGGAGGCGTCCGTCGCGGCGGTGCCCGGTGCGGCGGCCGCCCCGGAGGTGAGCGCGGCGGCGAGGACCACGGCGGCGGACCGTGCCGCGCGTCGGCGCCCGGCGGGCGTGCGGTCGGCGGACATGGAAGGGGCCCTCCCTCGTTCGGTGGATCGGGGCGGCGGAGCAGGCCGCGGACAGGGCCGACGGGCACCCTGGGGACACATGCGAGTGCACGGGGTGATCGACCGGCGCCCTTCGATTCTCGGTGTCCGCGCTCCGCCACGCGTGAGCGACACGGGGACTTCCGTTCGCGCGAAGCGGTGGTGCGGGGGGTGGTACGGGGAGAGCCGGGTGTCGAACGCGAAAGCGCGGACCGCCGACCGGTTCCCACCCGCCCTCCGACCGGCGGTCCGCTGGAGACGCCCCCGTCCGGGCCGTCCGCCGCTACCCCGCCTCGGCGCCGGTGCCGTCGTCGACCACCGCCGGGGTCAAAGGCCCTCGGACCCGGCGTGCGGAGCGCACCTCGCGGGCGAACCGGGCCCGGAACCCGGGGTCGTGGGCCAGCTCGTCCTTGACGAGCTCGACGGCGACCAGACCGCCGCCCGGGGAGCGGGCCAGGTGGACCTCGCCCATGCCGCCGGCCCCCGGACGGGCGCTCCCGGAGGGCGGTCGGCCGTCCGGGAGCGCGTGGGGCCGGTCCCCTAGCCGAGGTTCTTGCTGTCGGTGTCCCACTCGGTGGAGCACAGGCCGCAGTCGTCGCCGACGAACTCCTGGCGGGCCCGCTGGTCGCCCTTGAGCCGCCACTCCAGCCAGGCGACGCCGACGCGTCCGTACTCCCCGCCGTTGGGCTCGGCGAAGGTGCCGTAGTGGCCGACGTCGAGGTGGCCGATGAAGGCGGGCAGCCCCCGCGGCAGCCGCCCGTAGTCGTCCAGGGCGTTCTCGTAGGCGATGTCTCCGGGGCCGCCGGTGAAGTAGGCGACGGGGGCGTGCAGGTCCTCCAGCAGGTCGTTGTCGCGGTCGGTCAGCAGGCCGCTGTTCCACAGCACGGTGGTGTCCACGCGCGGGTCGTCGGCGACCTCGTAGGTCTCCAGGCCGCCGCAGGACTGGCCCATGATGGCGACGCTGTCGGTGTCGATGTGGCCCCGGTACTCGCTGAACAGGCGGCCGTTCTCCTCGATCGCCCAGTCGACGGCCTCGGTGAGCATCTCGGGGTCGGTGCTGCCGAACCCGCCGGGTCTGCCGCTGGCGATGACCAGGAAACCGTGCGAGGCGAACTCGGTGAGGATGTTCTCGAACCACGTCCCGTCGGCGCGGCAGGCGCCGTTGCCCCAGGCCACGATCGGCAGCCGCTCTCCCTCGGGCAGGTCCACGGGCCGGTAGACGGTGTGGTCGCGCAGGCGCAGGGTGGTGACGTACTCGGCGTCGTAGGGCCCCGTCCCGCCCAGGGCCCGCACGGGGTCGGCGGCGGCCGTCCCGGGGGCGAGGGCGGCGGCCGTCGCCAGGCCGAGGAGGACGGACGCCGTTCGGCGTACCAGTGGTGTTCCCATCACATGCTCCTTGGGGGGTGCGCGAAAAGCGGGGGTGTGTCTTCCAGCGCGCTGGACACCGAATATCGGACGCCCCGGAAGGGCTGTCAACACACCCCCGCGCACAACACGTGGTTCCACCGATACGCCCTCCGGGCCTGCGTTTTCTCCGCTCGGTGACGGCGCGCGCACCTGACCAGGAGAGGAGGGGACCGGAGAAGAGGGAGAACGCTCCCGCGGAAAACGCGGCTGTTTCTCCGGCCCCGCACGGAACACCGACGGGGGCTTCGCGCTCCCGTGACTCGTCACAGGAGACGAGCCCTTGACCGCCGGTCCCGCGGCCCGGAAGGCTCCACACCGTGATCACCTCCGCTATCGGCGGCATCGCGCGACCGTCGGCTCATGGTGTCGGCACCGATTGTTCTCAGCTCAGCGTCTGGGCAGGGCGAAGGCGAAGAGGGCGAAGGCGATCGCGAACACGGCCTGGACGATCATGCAGATCGCGAGTGCCGTCATGTAGGCCTGCCCGGGCGGGGCGGTGGAGCCAGCCATCGCAGTACCCAGAACCCCGCCAGCGACCGCGACCCCGAGCCCCATCGCGGCCTGCTGCGTGGTCTGGACGACCCCGGAGGCCGCCCCTGCCGAGGAGGGCGCGACGTCGGCGATCATCGCTCCGACCAGCGGACCGAACATGAGCGCCTGACCGACCCCGACGCCGACCAGCAGGGCACCCAGCGTCCACCCGCTCATGCCCGGGCCCTGCATGAGCACCGGTGCCGCGGTCGCCGCCAGCATCGCCGCCTGGACGAACCCGCCGATCGTCAGCAGACGGCGGAACCCGAAACGGGGTGCCAGCTTTCCCGACCAGATCGACACGGCGAAGAAGCACAGCGCGAACGGCAGCAGCACGAAGGCCGCGCTCATCGGGGACCAGCCCAGACCCGTCTGTGTGGAGAGCGCGTAGAGGAACGTGAACGCACCGAAGGCCGACTGGAGCAGGAGGGCCATGATGAGGCCGAGCCGGTACGACCTCAGACGCAGGAGCGGAGGCGGAACGAGCGGGACCAGGTCGCGGCGGTGCAGTCGGAGCTGCCGCGTCCAGAACGCCGCGAACGCCACCGGACTGGCCGCCAGCAGTGCCCAGCACCACCCGGGCCAACCGAGCGCACCGCCCTGGGACAACGGGATCATCAGCGCGAGCAGCGACGCCCCCAGCAACGCGGTACCGATCAGGTCCAGCGAACGATCGCCCGGCGCGTCGGTGCTGGGCATCCAACGCAGAGCGGCGAGGAACGCGACGGCGCCCATGAGGGCACTCATCGCGAAGACCGTGCGCCAGGGGGAGCCGAGCAGGGGGACCGACAGCAGGACGCCGCCGAACACCTGACCCACCGCCGTCGCGCCGCCCGCGGTCGCCCCGAACAACGCCACCGCCCGGGCACGCTCGCGTCCATGCGTGGAGGCCGTGATCGTCGCGAGCACCTGAGGCACCATCGCCGCCGCCGACACGCCGGTGAGCGCGCGGGCGACGATCAGCACGGTAATGGTCGGCGCGAGCGTCGCCATCAGCGAGAACGCGGTGAACCCGGCCATGCCGAACAGGAAGAGCCGCCGCCTGCCGTACAGGTCGCCCAGGCGTCCACCGACGACCATCGGCGCGGCGAAGCCCAGGGAGTAGACCGACACCACCAACGACTGCTCGGAAGCTGAGGCCTGCAACGAGGTTCCGATACTCGGTACGGCGATGCCCGCCGCTGCGAAGCTCATCACCGACAGCAACAGGGCGGACAGCGCGGTCAGGAGTCCGACCATGCCCAGCGTCGCGGGCGGCGCCCCCTCCATAGCCGCTGATCGGTCCAGCGTGGTGGCACTGCGGGGCTCGCGGTGACCCCCGGTCCGCGCAGAGGACGTCTCGCTCCGCGGTTTCGATTCTCTAGTCACGTCTCGACCCTGGCAGGGGCCTCATCCTGGTACCAGGTGCCTGTTTATGGGGGTACTGACCGAACCTGGCTACTGGTCCGCACGTGAGGCATGGTGGGAACATGACAGGTTCCCGACCCCCCGCGATCAGACGCGATCTCGGCGCCTTCCTGCGCACCCGACGCGAGCGGCTCACCCCGGACCAGGTGGGGCTTCCCGCCACCGGGCGCCGTCGCACGCCCGGCCTGCGGCGCGAAGAAGTCGCGGTGCTCGCTGGGGTGGGCGTCACCTGGTACACCTGGCTCGAGCAGGGCCGACCGATCAACGTCAGCACACAGGTCCTGACTGCGGTCGGCAGGGCCCTTCGCCTGGACGACACCGAGAAGCGACACCTGGAACGCCTGGCCGGTGCGCGTACTCAGTCGACCGCTCCGCTGGCACTCGACGCGTCGCTGTCGGCGGCGTACCAGCCGGTACTGGACAAACTCGACCCCTACCCCGCCTGTCTACAGACCAGCGTGTTCGACGTGGTGGCCTACAACCTCTCCTACCGCTTCCTGTTCACGGACATGGACCGGATACCGCCCGCCGAGCGGAACTGCGCGTTGCAGTTCTTCACCAACGCCGAGTGGCGCAGCCGTTACGTCGACGACGACATCGTCGCCGCGCGGATGGTCGCACAGCTGCGCGCGGTCGCCGGCACCGGCACGGGCCACACCGCGAGCACCGCGGTCGAGGAGCTGCGGCAGCGGTCGGAGGAATTCTCACGGCTGTGGGAGCGGCACGACGTCATGCTCCAGCACCTGGAGACCAAACGACTGGACAGTCCGCGCGTCGGCTTGCTGCGACTCAATTTCGTCTCGACCAACGTCGCGGAGACCGGTCACCGCCTGACCGTGATGACACCGGCCGACGAGGTCACCTCACAGCGGCTCCTCCAGCTCTCAGAAGTGAACGTCGACGCCCAGCTCGGATGACCTCAGCGGCCCACTGAGGGCGTCCGCCGACAGGCTCTTCGCCCCGGGCGCGCCCTCGCACAGCGACCGTGGCCCCTTTCACCGTGGTCTCGCGCCCATAGCGCGGTTCGACCGTCGATCCCCGCCATGAGAACAGGACCACCGCGGGTCAGGGCCCTTGCGTCGCACCGGTGGCGTTTCCGGCCAGACCTCGTCCAGCACCTGCCCGCGACCGCTCACAGCTCGATGACGGTCTTGACGTCGTCACCGCCGGGTTCGAACGCCTCGTGCGCGCGCTCCAGCGGCAGCCGCCGGGTGATCATCCGCTCCAGCCAGGAGCGGTCGGCCCGCGCCAGCGCCCGCGCGGCCATCTCGTAGTGGCGCAGGTTGGCGTTGACCGACCCGAAGAGCACGTCGTTCTCCAGGACCAGCTGGCGGTTGATCGCCCCGGCGTCGACGTCGATCGTGCGCCCGCCCGACGAGATGCCGGTGAGGCACACGATCCCGTAGGCCGCGTTGTGGGCCAACGCGTCGAGGATGACACTGGAGGCGCCGGTGGCCTCGATGACCACGTCCGGCTCGCCCGTGGCAGCGACCTCGGCGACGCCGCCGGTGTGGTAGGTCGCCCCGAGGGCGGCCACCAGTTCGGGCTTGACCCCGTGCTCCACCCGGTCCAGCACGTGCACGTCCAGACCGCGCTGGACGCCGATCATGGCGGCGAGCAGGCCGATCGGCCCGGCGCCGGTGACGAGCAGGCGGCGCGGATCGAACCAGGCGCGGCCGCCGATCCGGTCGATCTGGTCCCACGCCTTGGCCACGACCGTGGTCGGCTCCATCAGCACGCCCACGCGCTCCAGCGACGGGTCGAGCCGGACCGCGTAGTCGGCCTCCACCGTCCACTGCTGGGAGCCGTAGCCGTGGATCTGCTTGATGCCGCGCTCGGTGAACCCGCCGTTGCGGCACATGTCGAACTCCCCGTGCGCACAGGCCCCGCACGGCACGGGGTCGGGCCTGCGCACCACCCCCACCACCAGGTCGCCCGGGGAGAAGCCGCTGTCGTCGGGGGCCTCGCGCACCCGGCCCAGCGACTCGTGCCCCAGGACCAGGCGCTCGTGGCCGGGAGGCGCCTCGCCGTACTCGCCGCCCGCGATCTCGCGGTCGGTGCCGCAGACACCCAGCGCGACGCCGTCGACGAGCAATTCCCCCGCGCCCGGCACGGGCGCCTCGACCTCGCTGACCCGCACCGAACCGGCCTGCGACGGCACCACCGTCAGAGCACGCATGGCCCTCCCCCTCACCTGACGCACGTGTTGGCCCCGGTACCGCGTGCCGAGGCGTCCCCGGAACGCGGGACCGGGGGTCGGGAACGCTCCCCGGCGCCCGCCCCGTCCCCGGGGATTCTGCCAAGCGGCTACCCGGGCGCCGCTCCCGACACACGAGGCGGGGCGCGAACGGGCCGAGGCGCAGCCCGAACGGGGCGCGACCGGGTCGGGACGTGAACAGGGCGGGGCAGAGCGGGAGCGGGGCCGGGGCGGGCAGAGCGGGAGCGGAGCGCGGACGGGGCTGGGGCGTGAACGGGCCGAGGCCGCTCCCGCACCGCTCCTGTGGTGTACTGGCCGACTGGACAGGACACGACCGGAAGGGGCACGAGGTGCTGCTGGGTTCTGGCGCGGGCGGGGGAACCGCGGTGAGCGTCGGCGGGGCGGAGCTGGACCGCGAGGGACTGTGGTCGGCCGCGGCCGCCGTGGCCGGGCGTGTGGCGGGGGCGGACGCCGTCGCCGTGCACGGCGAGGCCTCGCTGTCCACGGTCGTCGCGGTGGTCGGCGGCCTGCTGGCCGGGGTGCCCGTGGTCCCGGTCCCGGCGGACTCGGGGACCGCCGAGCGCCGCCACATCGTGCGCGACTCCGGCGCCTCGCTGTGGCTGGGCGCCCCGACGGAGGACGTCGGCCTCCCCGTGGTCCCCGTGGACCCGGCCGAGCGCTCCTCGTTCGCGCTCCCCGAACCGCCGCCCGAGTCCACCGCTCTGGTCATGTACACCTCCGGGACCACCGGACCGCCCAAGGGCGCCCTCATCCCGCGCCGGGCCGTGGCCGCCGACCTGGACGCGCTCGCCGACGCCTGGGACTGGACGCCCGACGACGTGCTGGTGCACGGCCTGCCGCTGTTCCACGTGCACGGCCTGATCCTGGGCGTGCTGGGGGCCCTGCGCGTGGGCAGCCCGCTGCTGCACACCGTCCGCCCCACCCCCGCCGCCTACGCGGCGGCGGCACGGGGGGCTCGGCGCGGAACCCTGTTCTTCGGCGTGCCGACGGTGTGGTCGCGGATCGCCCGCGACCCCGACAGCGCACGCGCCCTGTCCGGGGCGCGGCTGCTGGTCTCGGGCAGCGCCCCGCTGCCCGACACGGTGGCCGACGGCCTGCGGGAGGCGTGCGGCCACAGCCCCGTGGAGCGGTACGGGATGACCGAGACGCTGATCACCGTGGCGGCGCGCGCCGACGCGCCCCGGCGCACCGGCTGGGTCGGGACGGCGCTGCCGGGCCTGGAGACGCGGTTGCGCGGCGAGCACGGTGAGCCCGTCGCCTGCGACGGCGAGAGCGTCGGTGAGCTCCAGGTCCGCGGCGCCACCCTGTTCGGGGGCTACCTCGGGCTGCCGGAGGCCACGGCCGCGGCGTGGACCGGGGACGGCTGGTTCCGCACCGGCGACGCGGCGGTCCGCGACGGGGACGGCTGGCACCGGATCGTGGGCCGGATGTCGGTGGACATGATCAAGACCGGCGGCTACCGGGTCGGCGCGGGCGAGGTCGAGTCGGTGCTGCTCGGCCATCCCGGGGTGATGGAGGCCGCCGTGGTGGGCGAGGCCGACGACGACCTCGGCCAGCGGATCGTGGCCTACCTGGTGGGCGAGGGCGTCTCCCCCGAGGCGGTCATCGACTTCGTGGCCGAGCGCCTGTCGGTGCACAAGCGCCCGCGCGAGGTGCGTGTGGTGGACACGCTGCCGCGCAACGCGATGGGCAAGATCCAGAAGAAGCTGCTGGGCGACGCGTCCGCCTGAGTGCCGGCGGGGCGGCGGCCCGCCCGGACAGGGGATTCTCCCCCTCGCTGGAGTACTTGATCAAGCAGCACTTTTACGACGTAGATCACAAAAGGGACATTCCCATGGCCGCAGGGACGCGGGTGGTCCACCTCGGCGGACCACCCGCGTCGACGGACACGGAGACGGGTCCGGCCGCGAGGACGCCAGTGCCCCACATGACCGGATCCGGCGCCAGGCACCGCCCGTCCGGGCGGACCGCCTACGGTTCTGTCATGACCTCCGACGCACCTCCCCCCGCCCCGTCGCGCTCCCCCGCGGTAACCGGCCGCGGGCACCGGGGGCTCTGGGCGGCGATCGGCCTGGGACTGGCGCTCACCGGCTGCGGCGGTCCGGCTCCGCCACCCGAGCCCTCCGGGCCCAGCGCCTTCCCGCCGTGCTGGGACGCCGCGGGCCGGCTGACCGCCGATGTGGACAACGACGGCCACCTCGACCGGGTCACCGGCACCCGGGGCGTCGGCGCGGAGCTGGGCGTCTCCTTCGGCGGGGAATCCGGGTTCGCGGAGCCGCGCACACCTCCGGACCTGGTCGGAAGCCCTCCCGAGGAGGAAGGGGAGGAGGTCAAGGCGGCGGTGGCCGACTTCGACGGCGACGGGTGGCTCGACCTGGCGATCGCGGCCGCCACCCTCACCGGGGGAGACGACGTGGTCCCTCCCAGGGTGGCCGAGCTGCGCCTGGGCCCCTTCTCGGAGCGGGGGACCGGGCAGCGCACCGTGGGACTGGACCTGCAGAGCACGGTCGGGCTGCGCGTGGTCGACTTCGACGAGGACGCGCACCCCGACCTCGCGTCGTACTACTACGACGGGGACGGCGTGTACGAGATGCTCGGCATGCTGGGCGGCGCCGAGGACGGACTGGGCGGCAGGGTCGACCACGAGATCGACATCGGCGACCCCTACGACGACGTTCCCGACAAGAAGGGGCCCTCGGAACACCTTCCCCCCGCCGCCCTGGACCGGTTCCATCCGGCCTGCGATGCGTGACCGCGGCAGGCATTCGGTGACCGGGCGCGGCCCCCGCGCCCTCCCGCGCGACCCCGCGCTTCCCGTCCCCTCGGAAAACCGGACGAGGCGCGCGGCGAGACGGCTCCCCGAATCCGCCACGGCCCGCCGGGTGGGGGCCGGAGCCGGGTTAGGCGCACCTTTGTTGGAATCATTCCAGAAAAGTGGTTCAATGGGCGCATGCACCAGACGGAGACCGAGGCCCTCCTCCGGGGGGCTTCGCTACGCGTGACCCGACCCCGGGTGGCGGTCCTGGAGGCGGTCGGGGCTCATCCGCACGCCGACGCCAGCACCGTGCTCCAGGCGGTCCGCGGCCAGCTCGGTGCGGTGTCCACACAAGCGGTGTACGACGTGCTCAAGGCTCTGACGGACGTCGGACTCGTCAGGCGGATCGAACCGGAGGGGTCGCCCGCGCGCTACGAGCGCAGGGTGGGCGACAACCACCACCACGTGGTCTGCCGCAGCTGCGGCACGATCGCGGACGTGGACTGCGCCACCGGAGCCGCGCCCTGCATGACGGGTTCACAGGACCACGGTTTCGCCATAGACGAGGTCGAGGTCACCTACTGGGGCATCTGCCCCGACTGCCAGAAGGCCTGACACACGCCCGGTGCCCTGACCGCGGCACCGAAAGATCCCACCTTAGGACCGAGGAATTCATGTCTCAGGACAACACGAAGCCGCTGACCACGGCCAACGGCGCCCCGGTAGCCGACAACCAGAACAGCCTCACCGCCGGGCCGCGCGGCCCGATGCTGCTCCAGGACCTGTGGTTCCTGGAGAAGCTCGCGCACTTCGACCGCGAGGTCATCCCCGAGCGTCGGATGCACGCCAAGGGCTCCGGAGCCTTCGGTACCTTCACGGTCACCCAGGACATCACCCGGTACAGCAAGGCCGCGATCTTCTCCGAGGTCGGCAAGCAGACCGAGATGTTCGCCCGCTTCTCCACGGTCGCCGGTGAGCGCGGCGCCGCCGACGCCGAGCGCGACATCCGCGGCTTCGCCCTGCGCTTCTACACCGAGGAGGGCAACTGGGACGTCGTCGGCAACAACACCCCGGTCTTCTTCTTCCGCGACCCGCTGAAGTTCCCCGACCTCAACCGCGCCGTCAAGCGCGACCCTCGCACCAACATGCGCTCGGCCGAGAACAACTGGGACTTCTGGACCAACCTCCCCGAGGCCCTGCACCAGGTCACCATCGTGATGTCGGACCGCGGCATCCCCGACGGCTACCGCCACATGCACGGCTTCGGCTCGCACACCTTCTCGTTCATCAACGAGGCGGGCGAGCGCTTCTGGGCCAAGTTCCACTTCCGGACCCAGCAGGGCATCAAGAACCTCACGGACCAGGAGGCCGCCCAGGTCGTGGCCGGGGACCGCGAGTCCGCGCAGCGCGACCTGTTCGAGGCCATCGAGCGGGGCGACAACCCCAAGTGGACCTTCTACGTCCAGATCATGCCCGAGGCCGAGGCGGCGGACTACCGCTTCCACCCCTTCGACCTGACCAAGGTCTGGTCCAAGAAGGACTACCCGCTCATCGAGGTCGGCGAGTTCGAGCTCAACCGCAACCCGGAGAACTACTTCGCGGACGTGGAGCAGGCCGCCTTCACCCCGGCCAACCTGGTCCCGGGCATCAGCTTCTCGCCCGACCGCATGCTCCAGGGCCGCCTGTTCTCCTACGGTGACGCCGCCCGCTACCGCCTGGGCGTCAACCACCACCAGATCCCGGTGAACTACCCGCGCGGCGCCAAGCTGGTCAACACCTACCACCGCGACGGCACGATGCGCGTGGACGGCAACCAGGGCGGCGTGCCCGGCATCGAGCCCAACTCCTACGGCCGCTGGCAGGAGCAGCCCTCCTACGCCGAGCCGTCGCAGGCCATCGGCTCGACCGCGGACCGGTTCGACTACCGCGAGGACGACGACAACTACTTCGAGCAGCCGGGGAACCTGTTCCGTCTGATGAACGCGGACGAGCAGCAGCGCCTGTTCGAGAACACCGCGCGCGCGATCGACGGCGCCTCCCAGGCCACCATCGAGCGCCACATCGGCAACTGCACCAAGGCCGACCCGGCCTACGGTGAGGGCGTGCGCAAGGCGATCGAGGCCCTCCAGGCGGGCAAGGTCTCCGCGACCGACCCCAACTCGGACGCCGTCTGAGCGACGCCTGAGGCCCCGACCGGGGCGAGGGCGTGAGGACCCCGGACCCGGGTCCGATCCACCGAGCCGACGCGGCCCCGACCGCGTCGGCTCGGCCTGTTGGGGGCCCGGGCCCGCGGGTCCCCGGAGGGCGTCGAACGCCGTCGGGCCCGGGGGCCGCGGCGGCGCGGCCCCCGGGGCGGGATCGGCGGATCAGGGCAGCAGGTGGGAGCGGCCGAACATCTCGGCCGCGGCGCGGGCGCTCGGCGTGCCCGCGTCGAGGTCGGCGCCCGCGGCGACGAGCACCGCCACGATGCCCTCCTCCCCCTTGAACAGCGCACCGGCCACGGGGGTCTGGTCCCGGTCGTTGCGCAGGTCCACGTCGGCGCCGCGGTCCACGAGGGCGCGGACCGCGGCCTCCTGTCCGTGGTAGGCGGCGAGCATCACCAGGGTGTTGCCCTGCTCGTCGCGGGCGTCCACGGGAAGGCCGTGGTCGAGGAACTCCAGCAGCTCCTCCGTGCGCCCCTCCCGGGCCAGGTCCATGGCCAGGGCGATGACCCGGCCCGTCTGCTCTGCGGAGAGTTCGTTCATGGGTTCCATGCTAGACATCCCACCTGGCCGAACGCGCGCACGCGGGCCCGGCGGAACCCGGAGGGCGCCGGGGCGGGAGGGAGCCGGGCCGGGGACGCACGGGGGCGTAGGAGGGCACGCATCGTTGCCCGCAAACCCCTGTGACGCAAGGGTTTCGTGGTTGCGGTGGTGCCCACCGGGCCAGGACAATCGCAGTGCGACACCCACTTCCCCGAGAGGACACCATGACCGCCACTCCCCCCATCGACACGTCGGTCCCCCACTCCGCACGCGTGTGGAACTACTGGCTGGAGGGCAAGGACAACTACCCCGTCGACCGGGAGCTGGGCCAGCAGATCGCGCGGGCCTTCCCCGAGATCGTGGAGGTCGCCCGCGCCGACCGGCAGTTCCTCGTCCGCTCGGTCACGCACCTGGTCGAGGAGGAGGGCGTCCGCCAGTTCCTGGACATCGGCACCGGCCTGCCCACCGCCAACAACACCCACGAGGCCGCCCAGGCCGCCGCACCCGAGTGCAAGGTCGTCTACGTCGACAACGACCCCCTGGTGCTGACCCACGCCCGCGCCCTGCTCACCAGCAGCCCCGAGGGCTCGACCGAGTACGTCGACGCCGACCTGACCGACCCCGGCCCCCTCCTGGAGCAGGCCCGCCGGTACCTGGACTTCTCCCAGCCGATCGGGCTGACGTTCATGGGCACCCTGGGCCACTTCCCCGCGGACGAGAACACCTACGCCCTGGCCCGCGCCTACGTGGACGCGCTGCCGTCGGGCAGTTTCCTGGCCCTGTGCGACAGCACGAGCACGAGTCCGCAGATCATCGAGGCGTCCAAGGCGTGGAACGAGGGCGCGAGCCAGCCCATCCACCTGCGCACCGCCGAGGAGATCGAGCGCTTCTTCGACGGTCTGGAACTGCTGGAGCCCGGCGTGGTCTCGGCGTCCCTGTGGCGCCCGCTGCCCACCGAGCTGGGCGAGCCCAAGGAGGTCGCCCAGTACGGCGGCGTGGCACGCAAGCCCTAGCCGGAAACGTGCGGGCGGGGTCGTCCGGCCGCCGGAACCCGGAACGGGGCTCTGGTGCCGGGCGGTCCCGCTCCCACCGGCTGGTGGGAGGAACCGGGCCCGGGGGCCGGAGTCAGAAGGGCGGTCCCGTACTCGGCGGACGGGACGAGGGAGCGATCGGTACGCGGCACGGACCGCCTCCCTCCGGAGGCCGACCGGTGCTCTGACCCGCTGGGGAGGAACCGGAACCGAGGGCCGGAGCACCGCGCGCCCCGGGGACAGCCTGCCAGCGGCCTCCCCCGGAAGGAACTCTGATCCGCCCCGATCGGGCCTGTGGACAACCCGGTCCGGCCGCGTCGGCGCGCGCATACTCAGAGCATGCTCTCCTCACACGCCTCCGCCCTGCTGTCCGCCCTCCTCGACGAACTGCCCGGCACGAAGCACATCCTGACCCTGCACACCCGGCACGTGCTGGTCACATCCGTCGAACGCCGGGAGGAGGGCTTCGACGCCGAACACCCGGCGGTGGTGGAGCGGCTGTGCGCCGCCGTCACCGGCGGCGACCTCGCGGCGGTGGTGCTGCGCAGCCCCACCGACCGGATCTCCCACACGCTTCCCGACGGGGTGGACGTCCCCGTGACGCTGGTGCGCGGCTGGACGGTCACCGACCGGACCCTGGTGCCCCTCGACGAGGCGCGGATGTTCGACGCCCACTGCACCGACCCCGCGTCGGGCGAGCCCGTCCCGCCGGAGCCGGGCGTGGTGTACACGGACGCGCCCGCGGTCGACCTCACCCTCTTCCACGGCACGTGAGGGTCCCCGGCGCCGTTCGGTGCCGGGGACCCTCACGTGCCGCTCCGGGCGGCGCGGCGGCCGGGGCCGCCGCGCCGCGGGTGGGTGTGGGCGGCGTCCGGGATCAGTTCGCGTTGCAGGAGACCGTCGGCCAGGTCCAGTTGCCGTTGTGGTCGATCGTCACGCCCCAGTTGTTGCCGTTGCCGTTGGGCCTGGCGGTCAGCACCTGGGAGCTGGGGTAGTCGGCGCTGACGTTCCACGTGGCGCTGATCCTGGCCGGGGACGGCACGTTCATCGTCACGGTCCAGTCGCTCGAACCGCTGACCGAGACGTTGAGGTTGTACCGGTCGCTCCACTGCTGGCCCGCGGACAGGGTCGCGGTGCAGCCGCCGCCACCGGGGTTGCCGGGGTTGCCCGGGTTGCCGCCGCCGCTGGAACCCACGGTGATGTTGGAGCTCCCGCTGCTCTGGTAGCCCTCCGTGGCCATGATCATGTAGTCGTGGTTGCCCAGGTTCATTCCGGCCCGGGCCCACGCGTCGAAGTGGTTTCCGGAGGTGATGGTTCCGCCCGTGCGCCTGGACTGGCGCACGCTCCAGTACTGGGGGAAGGTCTGGATGCCGTCGATGGAGGGGGCGTCGTAGCGCATCGTCCGGTAGATGTCGTAGGTGCCGCCGTCGCTGGTGACCGTGCCCATGTGCGTTCCGGTGGGCCGGTAGGTGCCCCAGTTGTCGACGATGTAGTACTCCACGAGCGGGCTCCTCGTCCACCCGTAGAGCGTCAGGTAGGAGTTTCCGGACGGGTTGAAGCTGCCCGAGTAGGTCACCGCCCTGCGCCCGCCGGTGGGCCAGCCCTTGCCGGCGACGAAGTTGCCGGTGTTGCGCCATGAGGTGGTGTAGTTGCCGCCGGAGCCCAGCTCCATGGAGACGGTCCCCTGGCTGTCGGTCCAGAAGGAGTAGAAGTAGCCGTTGTGGGTGCCGGTCTGGTTGGTGGTGATGGCCGCGCTGGCGGTGCCGGGCAGCAGCGCCAGGGTCGTGACCAGCGCGACCGCGACGGCGCAGACCCGGCCGACGAGCGTTCTGGCGCGGCCTCGTCCGCGGCCGCGCGGGGGTGCGGGGGGATGGTTCATGGGTGCTTCCTCCTCGGGGATTGGGGGGTCAGGAGGCGTGCGGAGGACCGGACCGGGGGTGATCCGACCCGACGGGGACCGTGAGCCCCGTCACAGAGTCAGTGTCCGTCCGGCTCCGCTGTGTTGTCAATAAATTCCGGAATATTCCGGATAACTTGGCGGTCGGCTCTCCTGCCGCACGGCATCCGCCCTGTTCGGTGACGTGCAGCCGTGACTCGCCCACGACCGAACACCCCTGATTCCGGAAGGGTTCCGGATCACGGCGGGCGGTGAGCCGTCGCCCCACGGGCGCGCCAAAGACCCTGCACGCGCGGGCAACGCCTTCGCGCACCGGCCGCGACAATGCGCTCCGGCCTCCCTCTCGGGCCCGTCCCCGTGCCATGCTGGGAGTCATGGAGGTCAAGGAACCGCGGCTGGAGATCGAGTACTGCACCCGGTGCCGGTGGCTCCCGCGGGCCACCTGGATGGCACAGGAGCTGCTGACCACGTTCGAGGCCGAACTCGGCGAGGTCGCTCTCGTCCCGGGCACCAACGGCGTGTTCGAGGTGCGCCTGGACGGGGAGAGCGTGTGGTCGCGCCGGACCGACGCGGCCTTCACCGACGCCGCCGAGCTCAAGCGCCTCATCCGGGACCGGATCGCCCCCGAACACCACCTGGGGCACTCCGAGCTGCCCTCGGACGGCTAGGGGGCGGGGTCACGCCCGTTCGCGCCGGGCGCGAACGGGCGTCTTCGGCGGTGCCGGGAGACCGGAGGCGGGCGACGGCCGCCGCCGGACCCGGACGGTTCAGGAGCGCCGGAACGGCCGACGGCGTCGGCCCCGGTCCCCGCCCCGGGCGCGTCCCCGGGGCGCCCACGGCAGCCACGGCTCGCGCGGCGGGTGGGCGACCCGCGTCTGTTCGTCCTCTCCGGCCAGCGCCCGTTCGGCCCCCTCGGGTTCGAGACCGGCGAACAGCATGATGTCGGTGGCCACCATCCGCACGTACAGGTGGGCCGCCCCGGTCACGGGGTCGTCCACCGCGTCCTCGTCGAAGGGCCCGACCAGGCCGAGCACCCGGTCGACCGCGCGCTGGCGCGCCGCGCGGTCTCCGAGGCCCGTGGCCAGCACGTCGAGCACGGAGGCCATCTCGCACACCACCGGTGCCAGGCGTCGGCGCTCGTCGGTCTCCGTGGCGGCGGTGGTCCGCGCGAGTGACAGGCAGCTCTCCCCGAGGATGATGAGCCGGTCGATCCGCTCGTCCTCGTACCGCAGCGGCTCGGGGTCGGTCCACCGCGCACTGGACCAGCGCACCGCGCGGTGGCTGTTCTCGCGGGCGCGGCTGAGGTCGGCCATCGGCCTGCTCAGAGCGCCCAGACGGTCCACCGTCCACAGGGAGGGGTCCTCGTCCTCCTCCAGCGCGCGGCCGGTCGCGCCGAGCAGGCGGACCATCTCCGCCAGCGCGGCGGCCTCGGCCCGGCGCAGCCGCGAGACCACGCGCGCGGGGAACAGGAGCTGGCTCACCACGAGCGCCACGCCCGCTCCGATGAGGGCGTCGGTGAGCCTGCCGGTCCCGGCGAAGGCCACCGTGAGGATCGCACCGGCCGCCGCCTGGGCGATCACGAGCCGGGCGGCGCCGACGGCGACGGCGATCGCCATCGCCACGCCGGTGGCGGCGGCCAGGGCCCCGTAACCTCCGCCGGTGACGACCAGGGCCAGTTCACCGACGACGATGCCGATGACCACGCCGAGCAGCATCCGCACGGCGTTGGTCCCCCGCTCCCCGCCCGCGGCGTTGAGCGCGATGACCGCGGCGATCGGCGCGAAGAAGGGGGAGTGGTCGGTGACCAGGCCGCCCGCGATGATCCACGCCGCGGTCGCGGCGACTGTGGCCTGTACCACCGATCCCCCGTCCGCGGACAGGCGGTCCAGCGCCGCCGAGCCCGCGCGGGCCGCCGACCGCAGTCCGGCGCGGACGAGGCCGCTCAGAGACCGCATGCCCCTCCCGACGCCTCCGGGTCCGGCGGGCTCCGCACGCCCGCGTGGACACAGCCACTGCCGCCACAGCTACCCATGAGGATCACATGATCACCCTGCGAAACAAAAGCCCCGCGCGTCACTTGGGCAGAAGCCGTCCGCGCCGCCCTTCCTCCGGGGGTACGGCCTCCCCCACCGGGACGGGGAGGAGGCGTGGAAGGTGCGGCCGCCGTTGCGGTTACCTTCGTGGACATGGTGATCCCGAGCGACGAAGAGATCCGCGCGCTGCACGAGAGGTACGCGCCCACACGCGAGGCGTTCGACCTCGTCCACACCCACTGCGAGATCGTGTGCGCGGTCGCCGAGCAGCTGCTCGACCGCTCCGGCCCGGCGCTGGACCGCGCTCTGGTGCGGGCGGGGTGCCTGCTGCACGACATCGGGGTCTACCGCCTGTACGACTCCTCCGGGCGGCTCGACCACGCGCGCTACGTGAGCCACGGGGTGCTCGGTCACGAGGTCCTCGCCGGGGAGGGGCTGCCCGAGGCGCTGTGCCGGTTCTGCTCGCACCACACCGGGGTGGGGCTGACCCGGGAGGACATCCGCGACCAGGGGCTTCCCGTTCCGGAGGGGGACTACGTGGCCGAGTCCGCCGAGGAGGAGCTGGTGATGTACGCCGACAAGTTCCACAGCAAGCGCAACCCGCCGGTGTTCTTCTCCGCCGACTCCTACACCGCGTCCGTCGCCCGCTTCGGCGAGGACAAGGTGACCCGCTTCAAGGAGCTGCGCACGCGCTTCGGAGTCCCCGACCTGGCCCCGCTCGTGGCCGCCCACGGCCACGCCCTGGTCTGAGCCGGGCTCTGTCGGCCGCCGGACCGGACGAGGCGCCCGTTCACGGGGCGGTGACCGTGAACGGGCGCTCCCCTTTTCCGGTGCGCCGTTTCCCGGGGACCGGCGCGGGATCGGCGGGGAGGGCCGCACGACATTTATTTGACAAGGAAGAAACTTCCCTAGGATGGTGTTATCCGGGCAAAGAAGCCCCGACCTCCGAGGCACGGCGAACCCTCGGACCTACTGACTGGGAGACCACCATGTCCGATGCGACCGAGACGACACCGCGGGCGTCGTCCCCGGACGAGCGCAACCTGAGCGACGACGCGGGCATGGACGCCGTGACCCTGCGCGTGGGCGACCTGGAGTCGATGACCTCCTACTACGCGAACGCGCTCGCCCTGGAACCCGTCGAGGAGCGGGCGCACGGCCGCGAGGTGCACCGCGTGCTCGGCCGCGGCCGGACCCCCATGGTCCGGCTGGTCTCCACCCCGGGGCTGCCCGCCGTCGACCCGCGCCAGGCCGGGCTGTTCCACACCGCGTTCCTGTTCGAGGACCCGGCGTCGCTCGCCGCGACCGTCTACCGCGCGGCGCAGGAGCCGCGCAGCCGGTTCGTGGGCTCCTCCGACCACCTGGTCAGCGAGGCCTTCTACTTCACCGACCCCGAGGGCAACGGCATCGAGCTCTACACCGACCGGGACCGGTCGGCCTGGAGGTACGACCAGGGACGGCTGCGGATGGGCACGCTGTACCTGGACCCCAACGACTACCTGCGCGCGCACCTCGACGAGGCGGTCATCGCCGAGGGGCCGCACCGGGCGGGCAGGGTCGGACACGTCCACCTGCAGGTCGGCGACATCGAGACCGCCAGAGCCTTCTACGTCGACGCCATCGGGTTCGAGACCACGGTCGACACCTACCCCGGCGCGCTGTTCGCGTCGGCGGGCGGCTACCACCACCACGTCGCGATGAACACCTGGCAGAGCGCGGGCGCGGGTCCGCGCGCCGCGAGCCTGGGGCTGGGCGACGTGGCGATCACCGTGCCCGCGCGCCAGGACCTCGACGCGCTCGTCGCTCGCCTGAGGGAGCACAAGCTGGACCACGCCGACACCGGCAGGTCGGTGGTGCTCCGCGACCCGTGGGACACACAGGTCACGGTCGCCCTTCCCGGCACCACCACGGAGGAGCTCCTGGACCGCTGACCGCGGCCGCCGGTCGAACCGAACAACCGGCTCCACGTGACCGGCGGCCACCCCCCGAGGTCACTGGGACTCCTCCGGAGCGCCCCTGCGGGGGCTGGCGCCGGCGAAGAGGGCGGCCAGGCCCTCGGAGGACCAGATCGGTCACGACCTCGTGGATACGGCCACCATTCGGCGCGGTTCCTCTGGATGACGCCGAGGGCCCTCTTGGCCGGATGCGGCCACGGGCCTCCCGATCCGCTTCAGGGAAGCCTCTCCGTGAGGAACGCCGTCGCGCAACTGGTATCAACGACGGGTGACTCCCAGCGGACCGAACGTGTCCGCGCGCACCGAACGGAAGAGGGGACCTGTGGCCAGGAGCGACCGGGAACGCGCACACATCGTGGACTTCTGGCGGGCGGTGGAGCTCTTCGAACCACAGAAGGTGGACCGCCCGGACCTCCGAAGCGACACTCCCGTCTGCGACGTGGACGCCGGGCTCCCCCTGCCTTGGGAGACGGGAAGCCCTCTGTGCAACAAGCGTCCGCCGCGCAACACGGTCTGGCGGCACACGGTCCACCTCGGGGTCTTCTCCACGCGGGAGACCAACACCATCCTGGATGAGGCCTTCGGTGCCGACCCTAGGCAGGTGGAAGAGCGGCCCGGCGCCGAGACCGCCCTGGGCGCCTTCGATGTGGACGAACGGGGCCAAGCCCTGCTCGGCACGCAGGTGGTGTCCACCTGCGGTTGGGCCGTCGGCAGGACACTGTCCCCCGGCCCGGCGGCCGAGGACTGGTTGGAGGGGTTCACCGGAGTCGAGGAACGCTTCGAGACCCTCTACGCGTGGTTGGTCGCCGAACCGGGCCCGGGACCGACACGGGCACTGCTCGCCCTGGTGGACGGCGGGCTCGTCTCCGCTCCCCTGGTCGAGCTCTGGGCGGCCGTGCGCGACTCGTTGGACGTGTCGGTCGAAGCGGCCGCCGCGGTCCGCGTGGACGGATTCGACGCCGGGGTGTCGGCCTCGACCGAGGTGTCGGCGGAGGCCACCACTGGGTCGCGTCCGCCCGCCGCACCTGACGACCGGTCCTCGCGGGTGCTGGGGCACGGTGAACTGAAGGCCCTGTGCCAGGTACTGGCCTCGCTGTTGGGCGTGCGGGATCGGCTCACACTCGGCATGCGGATCAGGAGCTATCCGGTCTCCCAGGCCCGGGCCCAAGACGAGGCCGAACGCCAGGAGGTTCTTCTGGCCCGCCAGGCCGGTGACACCGAGGCCCGCCTGGACGAGGACGTGGACTCCGCGGACACCCCTCTGCTGAACAGCTTCATCGCCGACGACCTGGCCATGGTCGCCGAGGCCGTACGCGAGGGACGGTACGGGGCGGCACTGCACGATTACCTCTCCTCCTCCCGGGAGGTGTCCTCAATCTCCCGACGGGACATCCGCGCCGAAGGGGCGGCGGCGGTCCGCCGAGTCTCCCCCGAGTTGACACCATCCGGACGCTGGCCCGCCAAGGACACCCACCCCCTCGCGCTGAGTCAGCAGATCGCGATCAACACCATCACCGACTCGCTGGGGAGGCGGCCGGGCCTGTTCGCCGTGAACGGTCCACCGGGCACCGGCAAGACGACCCTGCTGCGGGACCTGGTCGCACACGTGGTCGTGGAGAGGGCACGGGTGCTGTCCGGCATGGACAAGCCCTGGGACGCCTTCACCACGTGGGGTTCCTGGGAGACCGCCAGGGGGCGGACCTCATTTCCCCGACTGCGCCCGGAGCTCGCGGGGTTCGAGATCGTCGTCGCCTCGGCCAACAACGGCGCGGTCGACAACGTGACCACCGAGATCCCGGGCCGCCAGGCCGTCGACGAGCGCTGGAAGCACGCCGACTACTTCGCGGCCACCGCCACCAACATGCTCGACGACGGAGAGGAGGCCTGGGGGACCCTGGCCGCCCAGTTGGGCAACGCACGCAACAGGCGCAGGTTCGTCAAACGCTTCTGGTGGGGGGACCGCTCGGACGGTTCCCGGGGCGAGCACGGCATGTACACACTGCTCAGGGAGCTCGACCAAGCGGACCGCGGCGACCAGGGCTCGGCCCTGCGGGAGTGGCGCAAGGCTGTCGAGGGGTTCTCCAGGGCTCTGCGGGAACGGGACAGGCTGGTCGCGATCCGTGAAGCGGTCGCCCGCGACGTGGAGCGCCTGCCCGGGCTCCGGCACGAAACCGACCGGGCGACCCGTACCGTGGCCAAGCGTGAGAGGGAACTGGTCTCGGCGCGAGATGACCACGAGGAAACCGTGCTTCGGCACGCGGAGGTCCTGAAGCAACGGCAGTCCGTGGAGGCCGAACGCGCCCAACACTGGGAGTTCAAGCCGGGTTTCTGGGATGTCGTGTTCTCCCTGGGCCGTCGGTTGCGGGAGTGGCAGAAGCGGGACGACGAGCTGATGGGGGTTGTGGGAGATCTGCGCTCGGTCGAACACGAGCGTGGGTTGGAGGAGGCGGAGGCACAGCAGCAGGTGAGCCGGCGCGAGCTCGCCCTGGACACCGCCGACCGCGAACTGGCGAAGGCCCGGAATCGGCTCGTCACGGCGGAGAGGAGGGTGCACGCCGCCCAGCGGAACTGGCCCGGCCATGTGCCCCTCGGAGACCTGCTCACCGACGAGCACGAACGCGAACTGAGCGCCCCCTGGAGCGACCCGGAACTGACCCGGTCCCGCACCGAGGTGTTCCTGGCCGCCCTGGCCGTGCACCAGGCGTTCGTCCGGGCTGTGCCGGGCAAACTCGCCAAGAACCTGCGTGCCGCTATGCAGGTCCTCTCCGGCGAGGTACGCAACGCACCCGCCGACCTGGAGCGTGACGCCCTGCGGAGCCTGTTTTTGGTGGTGCCGGTGGTGTCCTCGACCTTCGCCTCCTACCCCCGGCTCTTCGGCGCCTTCGACTCCGAGTCGCTGGGGTGGCTGCTGGTGGACGAGGCCGGGCAGGCCACACCCCAGCAGGTGGTGGGCGCGCTGTGGCGGTCGCGGCGCGCAGTGATCGTGGGCGACCCGCTCCAGCTGGAACCGGTGACCTCGTTGTCCTTCCCCGCCCAGCAGCACCTGCGGAACCGGTTCGGTGTGGAGGAGCGGTGGTTGCCCGCGCGCACCTCGGTCCAGGCCCTGGCCGACTCGGTGAACCCGTTGGGCACCCTGCTCGACCGCGGCGGGGAGGAGGCCCTGTGGGTGGGCTCGCCCCTACGGGTGCACCGCCGGTGCGAGGACCCGATGTTCACCGTCTCCAACCTGGTCGCCTACGACGGGATGATGGTGTACGGCACGCCTGCCCGTGGGGAACTGGATCTGCCGCCCAGCCAGTGGGTGCACGTTCCCGCGTCAGGTTCGGGTTCGTCGGACCACTGGCGTCCGGCGGAGGGTGAGGCGTTGGAGTGGCTTCTGCGGGGTCTGGACAGGCGCGGTCACCACATGGACGACGTGTTCGTGCTGGCCCCCTTCCGGGCTGTGGCCACCAAGGTGGGCCGGATCGCCCGCGGTTTCGGGGTGCGCCCTGACCGAACCGGGACCATCCACACATCACAGGGCAAGGAGGCCGGTGTGGTGGTTTTCGTGCTCGGTGGATCACCCCACCGGGAAGGGGCGATGGAGTGGGCCAGCCAGACTCCGAACCTGCTGAACGTGGCCGCCAGCCGGGCCAAACGTCGGCTCTACGTGATCGGCGACCACTCCGCCTGGGCGCACCGTAACCACTTCGGGACCTTGGGACGGCACCTGCCGTTGCGCAGGCCCTCGGCAACCTGAACAGACCGTACGAGGTCGCTCCGGGGGCTGAACAATAGACGCGCGGACCACGGGATCCGGCCGGGCCGACGGGTGGGACCGGCCGCGTACGCACGCGGCCGGACCGAGGACCTGTCCGGGGTCCGGGTCAGGCCCGGACCAGGGACGCCGGGGTCGGCGGGGCGGCGATCAGCTCCTCGGGCGCGGTCAGGTACCAGGCCTCCAGGGTGAGCTCGCTGAGCTCGTCCAGGTCGATCCCGTCGAGGTGGACGACCACCCAGCCGAACCCGCCCGCGGTGAACTGCACCTCGAACACCTCGGGCCGCTCGGCCACCAGCGCGGTCTGCTCCAGGAGGGTCTGCTTCAGCCCCACGGTGGCGGTGCGCGGCCACAGGTAGCCGAAGGGCCTGCCGCGCACGCGGAACGTCGTGTACTGGTCCGAGTCCCTGGACTCGCACTCCGGCAGAGCACCCACCAACCGCACGAACCGCTCGATCTCCACACCCATGGGAGGAGCCAACCACACACCGCCGACAGGTCGGCACGCGGAGGGTGCCCGACCACCGGCACCGAGCCCGGTCCCGTGTGTGGCGGGCCCCGCTCGGGCAGGAGGGACCGCAGGTCAGACCAGAGTCGCGACCACCGCCCGCTCGTCGCCCCACCGGGCGAGAAGTCGCACGCTCCCCTCGGGCTCACCGTCCAGGACCCGCTGGACCAGCACCCGTCCGCCCCGGGGGGAGCCGGTGCCGGGCTCCCTGGAGACCACGACCTGCTGGGACCTGTTCTCCAGGCGGCGGCCCTCCTCCCAGACCTCCAGCTCCGCCTGCTCCTGCTCGCCCTCCAGAGCCCGCCGGAAACAGGCGAGGGACACCTCGTCCTCGGTGCCGTCGTAGACCCAGCGCGTTCCCAGGACGGAGTGCTCCAGGGTGCCGACGAGGTGCTCCTCGTGGCCGGGCAGGGGCGCACCCCGGTAGGTCAGCGGCAGGTGGAGCAGACGGTCCCCGCGCCGGACCAGGAACACCTCCACCCCGACCTCGCCCTCCGGGTCGTCGAACCGGTACGCGCCGAGGATCTCGCCGGGCCCCCGGCCAGCCCACGGCTGAGCGTCCAGCCAGGCGCCGATCAGCTCGGGTTTGCTCGGGGTGAGATCGGCCTTGTAGATGATCGCCATGGGAGCCAGTATCCGGCACGGGCGTTCGGGCGGGAAGCCGACCGACCGCGAACCCCTCCCCCACCGTCCGGGTGGGAGAACGCACCCGAAGGCGGTGCCCGGGGGCGCACCGGCGGGACCGCGAACCGTCCCCCGTTTCGTTTCCCCGGGGTCATGTCCCCGGGGTCATGGCGACCAGCGGGCGAGGTGAGCCCCGGAACCGGCGCCCCGGCGCACGCGGGCCGCTGTGTCCGCCCTCCGGTGGGGGACCGACACGCCTTCCGGCTCCTTCGGGCCGTGTGCGGCCCGCGCACCTCCGGTGGCGTCGGCGCCCCGCCGCTCCCGGGTCAGCCCAGGTCGACCGCGAGCGAGTAGAGCCTGGTCGCCTGGGTGTGGCGTCCGTTGTCGTCGGAGACCAGGTACAGCACGCGGCGGCCCTCGTAGGGGGCCTGCTTCATCACGGGGCCCAGGGCCATGCCCTCGACGTTGGCCAGGATCTGGTTCTGCTGGGTCTCGTCGGAGACGATGTCGCCCTCAGGGCAGTCCGCCATGTCGAACAGGAGTTCCTTGTGGGCCAGGAGGTCACCGGCGTTCCTGCTGAGCGTTCTGCCGGTCACGTCCTGGGCGGCGCCGAGGTTCACCTCGTACACGCGGATGGCGTTGCCGAGCCCGCCGAGGTAACCGCGTTCGAGGGCGAGCAGGTGGTTCTCGTCGATCGCCGCCAGCTCCGCGAGGTAGAGGCCCACCTCCGTCTGGTACCCGTACTGGCGGTCGAGTGCGTAGGAGCCTCCGGGCTCGCCCCGGTAGCGCTGGATACGCAGCTGGTGGCGGCCGTGCACGTCCGCGTCGCCGAAGAGCGGGCCCTCCATACCCGCGAACAGGTGGGCGCCGTCCGGGGTGGCGGTCAGGGATTCGAGGTTGCGTCCGGGCTGCGCCTGGCCGAGAGGGGCCGGGAGGAAGGCCTCCGGCAGCGGGAGGGGGTCACCGATCTGCCCGCCGTCGGCGGTCCCGAAACGGCGGATGGACGGTTCGTGCTCGGCCGCGACCAGGATGCTCTCACCGCCGTTCTCCACGACCAGACCTTCGCCGTCGAACGCGTCGAAGGACTCGCCGTCCGGGCCGTAGAGGACCTGCATCCCCGTGACGGTGGGGGCCAGGGCCTCGGGGGCGCCGAGCCCGAGGGTGAAGAACTGCGCGGGCTCGTTGTCGCGGATCACGAGGGCCTCGGAGTCGCCGCCGGTGAGGGCGAGGGCGGACAGGCCCTCGACCGGGCTCCCCAGGTGTTCGTTCTCGGGCGGCTGGTCGAGCTGGTCGGAGACGTCGAGGAGCCGCGCCCGGCCGTGCGTGTCGCAGGGGCCGGGAAACGGTGCGGCGCCGAAGCGCGGGTCCGTCCACTCGCGGAGCTGGTAGCCGCCCAGCCCTCCGAGGAGGAGGCCGGGGACCAGGGTCGCGGCGGCCAGGGAGGCCATCGTGCGGCGCGGCAGCGCCGCGGGGACCGGTACGGGGGGACGCGGGCCCTGCCGGTTGCGCACGAAGAGCAGGTCGCCGACGCCGTTCCGGTCCATCCGCTGCGGCTCCGGGAGGCCCTTGTCGGCGAGCCTCGCCCTCAGCAGGCGGTAGATCTGGTTGAGGGTGAGCAGTTCCTGCTGCTTGTTCCCGGGGTCGCCGCTGGTCAGGATATCGATGAGCTCACCGGTGAAGGCGGTGTGCCTCGCCTCCGGAGGGGCCTTGGCCTGACCGCTCCCGGTGGTGGAGGTCAGGACGTAGGAGCCCTCGATCTCGATCTGCTGCTTCTCCGGGACCGTCGCCCCGTTCCCGGTCATCACTCCGTCGAGCGCCCTGCCGCTGTAACAGCAGTCGAGGATCACGATCTGGCGCTTGACGCTCTTCCGGGACTCCCTGAGGATGTCGCGCAGCACACCGTAGGCGAGCGAGGTCTCGCTGCGGTCGCGCACCGAGCTGGAGAGCGTCAGGTAGAGCTGGTCGTCGCGGATCTCCAGGAGGCCGTGCCCGGCGTAGTAGACGAGCAGGGTGTCCTCGGCCTTGTCCGCGGCGTCGTAGATCGGCCCGGTCAGCTCGCCCGGCAGGGAGGGGTTGCGCACCACCCAGCGCCGGTCCTCGGGAACGCCCCAGAGGTCGGTGTCCGCCAGTGCTCGTTCCAGATCCTTCAGGTTCCGCGGCACCGAGCGCAGATCCGGCAGGTTCTGGTAGGCGTCTACCCCGATCAGGACACAGGCCGACCGGGCGGGGTCCAACCGGCCCCGCCCACCGCCCGCGGTGTCCGGCCGCTCCGCGTCGGACGGCTTCGACGTGGCCTGCTCCGTCACTCCCCGTCCTCCGGCTCGTCCGCGTCCCGGAGTTCCTCCAGGGCGCGCAGCACCGTGGGCAGGTCGTCGAGTTCGGCTTCGGTGAGGGTGATCTTGACACCGTCGCGCTCGAAGGTGAACGAGGAACGGGCCGGGTGCGCGCGCCGCCAGGACGCGATGGCCACGGCGAGCGCGCCGTACTGGGCTCCGAAGTCACAGACGAACTGGACGACCTCGAAGGCGCCGCCCATGACGTCGGGCTCGTCGAGAGATCCGCCCGTGTGCTCCATGGTGACGCCCGCGGCGCGCAGGTTCCCGGCCTCGCCCCTCAGCCACCGGTACAGGGACCTGAACTCGGCGTCACTGGTGGGTCCGTGCACCGACAGTTGAACGTTCATCTCGCAACCTCATGACATCGAAGGCCCGCATCGCCGCCTGGAGCCGGCTCGCACCCGGGGGGCGGGTGCGCAGCCCCGGAGGCGGGGGCCGACACCACCCACAAGGATGCCGGTTTCCCGCTCCCGGTGTCCGGGATTCGTCAGGATTCCCGGCGACCCGGACGGCGACCCGCCGGGCACCGCGGACGGCAGGCGCCGCGGGGGTGTGCGACCGATCCGCGTTTCTCCCGAGGACGACGGACTCCTCCCGCTCGGTTCCGCGAGTCGATGAACTATTTGCCGCTAATGTCCGATCCCCTGCGGTCATGCGGATATTCCGCCCGAGTGCATGCTTGAAAAAGAAGCCACGATCCATATTATGGCCCCATGCTCATACAAAGATTGCAAGCGCTGGCACTTTTTTTCGGCCCGGTCGTTTTTGCCGCATCGCCGTTCTTCTGGAACAATGGACATTACGGCGTGAACGGCGGGATGCTGATTTCGCTGTCCATGGTCCCCTGGGTGTACGGCCTCCTCGGGGAGTACGAGCAGCTGCGCGCACATCCCCAAGACCGCGGGGATCTGGCTCCTGCTGCTCCTGGCGGGGATGTTCGGAAGCATCTCGTTCGGCCTTCAGGGCTTCTTCGAGGAAGCGCTCGGAGTGGTCGACAGGATCGCGCTCGACAGCTTCTCCGAATATCCTCCGCAGAGCCTTCTCGTGCTCTGGCTCCCCGGCCCGGCCTTCCCTCTCTCCATCCTTCTTTTCGGCATGATGATCGGATGGACCGGGGTCGCACCCCGATGGGCCGCCGTATTCATCTGTATCGCGGCCGTCGCCTTCCCGGTGGGTCGGGTCCTGCGACTCGAATGGGTCGCCTACGTCGTCGATTTCCTGGTGGTCCTTCCCTTCTCCTATCTCGCGTGGCGGGCCTGGCACCGGGCGGAGAACGCTTCCCGGGAGCCCCGGGGACCCCGGGGATGACGGACGACCCCGCGCGGCGTGGGAGCGGGCTCGTACCGTGGTGGTGTCCACGCTCGCGACGGGCTCTTCCGCGTCGGCGGCGTCGATCCGCGACCGGTCGGCGATTCTCCGCCAGGTGCCGTCGACGCACCGGCGGCGGTGCTTGGGAACAGTGCCTATCGGGAGAAGTCGTCCGGGCCCCGTGCGGGCCCGTGGTAGAACTCGCGCTCCGGCTCGTCGTCGGGAACGGGCGGGTAGGTGGGACCGTCCTCGCCCGGCTCCTGGCGGGCGGCGACGGCGATGCCCCGGGCACGCATCGTCTGGGCGGCCCTGTCGCGCAGCTCGGGGAGCCTGGAGTACAGCACGTCGCCGGGGCAGGCGGTGGCGTTGAAGTCGCGGTGGCCCAGGATGGCGCCGTGGGGGTTGAGCCCGTAGGCGCCGCACAGCCACGCCAGGGTCTGCACCAGCGCGTCGGTCAGGGCGGCGGTCGGGCCCACGCTCGTGTACAGGCCCTCGTTCTCGATGCCGATGCAGGTGTTGTTGTGGTTGGCCACGTGGGCGCCCACGACGTGGTTACCCGCCGCGATGGCCTCCGGTGTGCGGTCGCGCCCCTCCATGACGTAGCCGCCGCGGCTGATGGTGAGCTGCTGACCGGTGTCGCTCCACCCGTTGGTGTCCATGTGGTGGTTCTGGATCGACCTGGACAGGTTCAGGGCGTGGTCGAGGGAGTAGTTGGTGCTGTTGGGCGTCGCGGTGTGGTGGACCACGATGTAACGGGGCGCGGCGGCCAGGACCTGGATGGGGCTGCTCGGCGGGCGTGCGCCCCAGGCGCCCCGCCAGTACAGGTACGGCTGGGCCGCCTGGACGGCGGCGCTCGTGTCGGCCGGTCGGGCGAAGGCGCTCGTGGCGCCGACCGCACCGAGGGCGGCGGTGGCTGAGGCGATGGTGGCCGCGCGCAGGATGCCGCGCCTGTCCGGACCTGACCTGTGGGTGTTGGTCATGGGGATCCTCAGGGGGTAGCGGGGGTTACTTGCCAGTTCATGAAAAAACATGGACCCCACGGCGCGCAAAGGGTCACATCGCATATTTCCGTGACCGCTTCCGGCCAGAAAAGCAACCCACAGACCCCGTGGCCGGATTCCGTTCGATGTTGTATGAGCGGCGGGGAAGGCGGAAGGGGGATTCCTGCGCTTGCCGTTCCTTTCCGGAATTCCTTCCTCTGCTGGACGGCCGACGGCTGGGCCGGTCGCCTTCCACCCCGAATGGGCCAGGAGGGGCTTCCGGGGAGTGGGGATCGCACGGCGCCCCGCCGCGGCCCGGCGGATGCCCGCGACCGGACCGGTGGCCCCGCGCGGGAGGGCCGGAGCGGTCGTCCGGTCGGAGCCGGACGGTGAGGCGGACCAGCCAGGCGTTGTCGTCCAGGGCGCCGACGCAGACGTCGGCCCGGGCGTGGGCGGCCTGCCGGAACGCGCGCATGAACGTGGGCCCCTCCTTCCGGGCCTGGCCTGAGAAGGAGCGGCCCGAGGCCGTACGGCCGCCGGACGGGACCGCCCGGACCTCAGACGAGGTAGTTGCGCACCGCCTCGCGGATCTTCTCCGCGTGGAGGTAGATCTCGTCGATCGACGCCAGGGGGTGGCGGGTCTCGTTCTTGTCGGCGTCGAAGGTGCCGAGGTACTTCTTCGACCTGGCGTTGAAGTGCAAACGCGCGATCGGCTTCCGGTTGTTGTCGTCCAGCAGGACGGCGAAGTAGCTCTTGGAGTCCCGTTGCGTGACCCGCTGCGGCTTGACCTCGCTGCACGCGATGGCCTTGACCACCTGGTAGCCCTCCAGCTCCTCCAGAGTGGTCTCGATGCTGGTCCCGCGCTCCAGGTCCTCCTCCGCGACGTCCCCACTGCTGACCGGCGCCGTCTCCTCCTGCTGGGGGCGCGTGGACTCCAGAGCCTTCTTCAGCCGGACGTTGACCTGGTCGTCGAGGAAGGCGGCGGTGGCCTCCTTGACGAGCGGTGTGAACTGCTCGCGGGCCCGCTTGGTGAAGGACTTGTCGTAGACGCGGCTGGCGAAGAACTTCACCCACTCGTCCTCGGGGTCCTGGAACTGGTCGGCCAGAGCGCGCTTGATGGCCCCGAGGTACTTGAGCTTCTCCGCCGCGTCGATCACCGAGGTCAGGTCGAAGGAGGCCTTCGTCAGCTTGTGGAGCTCCGGAAGCAGGGTCTGGTCCACGTCGCCGAGGTCGAGCACCATGAACGGCTTGGAGTCCATGCGGTTCGGTGCTTCGAGGTCGGTGTAGAACTGGTACTCCACACCGTTGGTGAGAACCGCGATCCGCGCGTTGGTGACGGAGAAGTAGCGGTAGAGCTGCGAGGCGTGCTCGATCCGCAACTCACCGTTCGCCTTCTTGCACTCGACGAGCATCTGCACCTCATTGTCGCGCATGATGGCGTAGTCGACCTTCTCGCCCTTCTTCATACCGACGTCCGCGGTGAACTCGGGCACCACCTCGCGCGGATCGAAGACGTCGTATCCGAGAACGGTCGCGATGAAGGGCATGACGAAGGCGTTCTTGGCCGCCTCCTCGGTCTGCGTCATATCACGCTGCTTCTGCACCTTGGCGCTGAGCGCGGAAACCTTCTCTTCGAATTCCATAACGGCCCTTCTACGGCAACCCGGTCAGCGAACCCTAGCAAGGGGGAAAGGAGGGTATCCACAGGTCGACACATTCGTTATAACGGCGCCCCCGATGACTTCAGGCATCCCGGAATAGCCCGTCCCCGCCAACGGTGGAACGAGCGAAACACATTCCGGGCAGCCCCGGACGGGGAGGTTCCTCCGGCGAGGAGAACACCGAAGTGCTCCTTTTCCCGCTGTCGGGCGAAGCGCTCCCTGTTCGGCGGACGCCCCGTGGGGGCTCCTGTCCTCCCTTCCCTGCCTGGGTGGGCCCGGTGCGGTGCGCGGCGAACCGGCGGACCCCTGCGGTCACGTCCAGAAGGGCAGCAGACCCGAGACCGCGACCGCCGCTCCCGTGGCCATGAAGAGCAGCGCCGCGCCAGCGCAGCCGCCGCTCTTCTTCTGCGGCTCCACGGTGATGCGGGCGTTGATCCTGTGGGGTCCCCGATCCGATCGGCGCTCGTGTGACGCGGCACGGTCACGGCGTTCGAAGGGCGCCACGAACTGTTCGTGGTACTGCCGGTCCGACAGCTCCCGGGGACGCCAGAACGCCTGCCAGGGCCTCCT
This sequence comes from Nocardiopsis sp. CNZ308, assembly GCF_004217075.1. Classification (NCBI taxonomy): domain Bacteria; kingdom Bacillati; phylum Actinomycetota; class Actinomycetes; order Streptosporangiales; family Nocardiopsidaceae; genus Nocardiopsis; species Nocardiopsis sp. CNZ308. The sequence continues at coordinate 6,639,303 of NZ_SHKJ01000001.1, forward strand.
GTCCGCGTCCTCCCGCTGCTCGGCCCGGAGCTGGGCGGCGACCATCACCCCGGTCCCGTCGTCGAACAGGCCGCGCTCCGCCTTGTCGACGGCCGCCTTCAGCAGGTCCCAGGCCTCGGCGGGGGTCGCCACCCGGATGCCCGTCTCCCGGGCCTTGCGGACCTTGGCGTCGTCCGCTCCGGGTTCGGCGATGACCAGCCGCACCGTCTTGGTGACGTTGACCCCGACCGTCGCGCCGTGGGACACCGCGAAGTCCACGACCGCGTTCACCGACCCGTCCTCCCCCACGGGAACGACGCGCCAGCCCTTGAGCGGGCCGTTCCTGCGCGCCTTCTCCTGGTCGGCGACGTAGAGCAGGTCCCGGATGACGTGTCCCGCGCCCAGGTTCCTGGCGGCCTTCTCCAACTCCCTGAGCTCGGTGGAGGTGACCCGCCCGTCGGCCTCGGCGCGGGCGCGTGCCTCCAGGAGCACCTGCTCGTGCACCCGGAGCACCGTGGACCGGGTGAACCCGGCCCGGGTGGCGAGCAGGGCCAGCCGCTGCGCCTCGTCACCGACGATCCTCCCGTCCGCGAGGGCGTGCCCCAGCATGGAACGGTAGGCGGCCACGCCCTGGGGGTGGGGGCGGGGCGAGGGGTTCATGTCGGGCAGTCCGGCGGCCAGGTTGGCCAGCCACCCCTCCTGCCCCTTGCGCAGGTCGCTGGTGCGCGGAGCGATCCGTCCGCTGCGGGGCACCTGCGGCGCGGCCACCGGTCCGGCCCCGGACCAGGCGAGCGGCTGCGGGCTCTCGTTCACCAGTATCGAGAGCATGCGGGCGAGGTGGCGCGCGTCGGCCAGGGCGTGGTGCTGCCCCTGCATCCACTCCCCGGTCATCAGCTGGTAGAGCTGGTGCTGGCGGTAGGCGTACCGGTCCAGGTGGACGCGGAAGGCCTGGAGCGTGCACAGCCCGGGCAGCCCGGAGGGGCGCATGCCCAGGGCCTGGAACTCCGCTTCCAGGAACCTCTCCTCGAAGGGCAGGTTGTGCGCGACGACCACCGCGTCGGACAGGTAGGCCACCAGGTCGCCGGCGATGTCGGCGAAGGCGGGCGCGTCGGCCGCCTGGGCGGGGGTGATGCCGTGGAACTCCTCCCCCGCGAGGGGGCGCCCGGGATCGACCAGGGTCGCGTACTCGTCGACGACCGTGCCGTCGCCGCGCATGCGCACCACGGCCACCTCACAGATCCGGTGCCCCCTGCGGGGGTCGAGCCCGGTGGTCTCCACGTCCAGGACGGCGAACAGCATCCGCCGCGAATCGGTTCCCTGGCCTCGGGTCAGGCGGCCGTGGGTGAACATGCGTACCTCCGATGCGGGAGTGCGAGGCGCCGCTCCGGAGAGGGCAGGGGGAAGGGGAAGGGGGGAGGACGGCCGTTCTCCGGGGCGGTCCTCTCCTTCGTCACCGCTTCCTCCGATCCGCCGCGACGGGACCGCATCCCTTTCAGGACCAAAGCCCTGTCTGGGAACGGACAGCCGAGCCGGGTCAACCCGAAGGCCCACGCCACCGTCACATCATCGAGGACTGCCGCGACGTCATTGAAACTAAGATACACACTCAGATTGTGAATATAGTTAACAATAAAGTCTCGGTCGTCGAAGCGGCACCCGGCAGCCCGGATGACCCGCGGCTCGTCTCCCGGCTCCCGGGAGCGCGGAGAAGACACGGCGCCGTCCCGGCACACGGTTCACGCCCTTCGACCGGCTCCGCGCACGGCGCTGCGCCAGAGCTTCCCGAGGAGGTCCGGCGCGGTTCCGGTGGTATCCGGGTGCGATGTCACGCGGGCCCGTTTCGGTTCAGAGCGGTTCGTGGAGGAAGCCCACCTTCTCCAACAGGGCGATGTGGCCGGTACCGAGGCTCTCCAGGAAGGCGCTCACGTCCGGGTGCGGAGACAGGTGCAGCGGCGCGCTGGTGCGCAGGAGCCCCACCCGCGACAGGCCCTCGCCGCCCAGGCGGGAGGAGGGGGTGGCGGGCGGGTCGACGCGGTACAGCCGCCAGGCGCTCCCCCTGGGACGGGAGGCGAGCAGCATCCTCGGCCTGCTCCAGACCAGCAGGGCCCACGCCTTGGGCCCTTGGGCATGCACGATCACCGGCCCGACGTGCTCCTCCAGGATCTCGGCGACCCGGGCGGCCACCGGAACCGGGTTGGTGAAGTCCCCGTGGACCCGGTGCACCCCGGAGTCGGTCTCCAGGGTCCAGCCCGACGTCTCCAGCAGTTCCTCGCGCACGTGGACCAGGGGGTCGTCCTCCCAAGCCAGCCGTATGACCCGTTCGAGCCCGGCCGGACCGAGCACCCGGGCGTGGGGTGCCCCGGGTACGAGGAGCAGCCCCGAGTCGAGTCCGGAGTCGGCCAAGGCGACCCGCTCGCGCAACCGGGACCAGGTGGTGCGGGCCTCCTGGGATCTTGAGGTCCCGGCGTTGAGCGGGACGTCCTCCACCAGCAGTCCGGCGCACACGGCGGTCACCAGACAGGCCTGTTCGAGGGCCCGGTCGGGGATCGCCTCCTCCTCGCGGACCAGGCCGAGGGCGAGCCGGGCCAGCTCGGGACGCCAGGACTCGTCTTCGCTGTTCCAGACGCCCGCGCCGAGCAGCCGGACCACCACACGGGTCACCAGGAGCCGCACCGGAAGGGGTGGCACGGGAGCACCCTCGTCGGGGACACAGGCGTTCACCGCGCGTCTGGTCCATCCGCGCCATCTGCGCTTCTCCTGCTCGGTCAAGCCTTTCCCGGGCGCCCGCTCTTCCTGCACGGCCCGCGCAGCCTCCTCCTGGACGCCCTCCTCGTCCTCCTCCCGGGCCCCGGCCAGGTTCCAACGCTCCTCCCCCGCCTTCGATCCGTCCGGGCTCGCGGCAGGGATTCGGTGGCCGAGCATACTCACCGTCAGCGGGACACCGAAGGTCCTCTCGCAGTCTTCGAGGTACTCCGTCCACCGGTCCCCGGCCGAGGCCTCGACGGTGTCGGAACGGTTCTCGGCGGCTGCCGTTCCCCGGGGCGCCGTACCGGCCAGGCCGTGCGAGGCCAACTCCTCCGCCAGGCGCAGGATGTCCCGCTGGAACTCCCGCTCCGATTCGCCGTCGAACAGCGACTCCTCGGTGTGGGCACGGCGCATCCGCGGCCTGGAATCCTCCCCGGACGGCCGTGCGCACCTCCTCGGGTCGACGGTGAACACCGGTGCGGAGGCTCTGCCGTCGGGTACACGCACCCGTACCACCAGCCCGCCCCCGCCCCAGGTGGCGAAGGTCCCCTCCGTCTCACCGGCCCGGATCGTGCCCACGTCCTCCCAGGTCCCGGGGGAACCGTGCCGGGAGGACTCGACCACGACGTCCGCGGAGTGGGCGTCGGCCAGGGTCACCACCAGGCTCTCCCCCTTCAGGAAGGCCCCCAGCGGCACGGGCACTCCGGGAGCGTGTCCACGCTCGAACCGCCCGATGGTGTTGACCCCCGCCAGCCGGGAGACGGGAAGAGCCGTGGCCTCGGGCATCAGGGAGGCGCCGACCGGGACGACCGTGCCCAGCTCGCAGTTGCCGCCCGCGCGGGTGGAGCGCAACAGCGCGGCCCCGGTGAGGTTGGCACTGCCGGTCAGCGCCCACCGCCCCTCCCCCGCCGACCACTCCACGAGCTTGCCGTGGCGGGGCACCTTCTCCTCCAGGAGGCGGAGTTCGGCGTCGGTGCCGGCGAGCGCCCGAGCGAGGGCGTCACCGTCGTAACTGCCTGAGGACTCCTGCACCCCCAGCACCACCCGGGCCGGGTCCAGCCGCTCCACCAGGGCCCGCAAAGCGCGGGCGCCGGGGTCGACGAACGGCGCGTACAAGCACAACTCGTCCACGGGCCCCGCGTCCAGCTGTTCGATCAGCTCCAGATCGAGGTTGTGCACCACCCGGGCCCCGGTCTCGTCCGGTCGGCCGGACAGCAGCAACTCCTCCAGGTGGCCGGCCACCTCCCCCAGCCGATCCCCCATGTACCCAGGAAGGCGTAGGGCCCCCGTTCCGGCGCACCCGCGCAACCACGCGGCCAGTTCGGTCAGCTCCCAGGGCATCCCGTCGGGACCGCCGCGCAACACCGTCCACAGCTCGTCGTTGTGCCCCCACCCGGCCAGGGTCGGGTTGCCCGAGCCGATCGCCGCCACCACCTCGTGGTCGCCGAGCAGCAGCGCCAGCTTGGGGTGGAAGGCCGAACCCCCGCAGGAGGCCAGGGCGTGCGTGTAGTCGCGTCCGGCCCTACGCACGTCCACGGGGTCGTGCCTGCTCTGGGCGGCGTCGCCGACCAGGGTGACGGCCGCGCCCAGACCGCGGGCCATGGGTACCGCGGCGCGTTCCAGGAAGGGCAGGTCCATGGTGAACCCGGTGAGCAGGAACTCGCGCAGCGGAGCGCGGTCGGTGCGCTCGTTCCACTCGTGGAGCAGGCTCAGCGGGGAGTACAGGCTCATCCGGCCACCTCCAGCAGCCTCGCGCCGGTGTCGGTCAGGGCTCCGGCGGGTCCCCGGTCCTCACTGATCAGCCCCAGCTGCAGGGCCAGACCGGCCATCTCGTTGATCCGTGTGGCCGGTTCGCCCCGGCCCTCGTCGCCGGTGCTGTAGTACCTGCCGTTGCGCTCGTGGACCTTGGAGAACACGGTGATCCCGCCGTCGTCCCCGATCCTCGTCTTCTCCCGGGCGACCCTCTGGGACTGGTGGAGCATGTCCGAGACCAGCCCGGCGGCGAACTCGGCGACGGGCCGGTCCCACAGGTCGTCCCGGCGCTGGGCCACCCACAGGGGGTTCAGGAACTCCTTGGCCTGCCCCAGGAAGGCCCGGTGGACGTCCCCCTCCAGCTCCCCGGCTCTGCGAGCGCCCAACAGCAGCAACTCGACGTTGAGCCGTGGTTCGTCCCCGTCGCCGGTGTCGAGGAGGCCCTCCTCGGCGGCGACCGGATGCCCGACCCCGGTGGTGTCGGGCAGGTCCTGCGCGAACGCCCGCACACTCGTGTCCGGCATCAGCGACGCCACCCGGTCACGGAGTTCGTCCTCGGTCGAGCCCGACCCGGAGTCCCCGTCGTTCATGCAACCGGTCACGAACGACCACAGCCGCCGCCAGGCCCCCACCGAGAACCGGCGCAGCAGGGTTCCGCGCCAGCCCAGAGCCTGGGGGTGGGCGCCCAGGACTGGATCGGTCACCGCGGTGTCCCCGTAGGCGACGGCGGCGCGGAAGGCCCGCTCCCAGTCCCACTCCCAGGACCAGTCCGTACGCACGCGGTAGAGCTCGGCGGTACGTCCCAGGATCCGCAGGGCAGCGCGCCGGTGCAGGTCCTCGTGCTCCCAGGAGTCGGGGTCGTGGACTCCCTGTTCGGATGCGGTGAACAGACCCGCCAACCACGGGACCTCGGCTTCGGTGAGGTGGTGCGCCCCCACCTGGGCCAGCGCGACCAGGCGGTCACGGGACAGGTGGTCGTGCGCGGTCGCCTCGAACAGCGGGGCGAACACCTCACGGACCGGTTCGGGGCACGTGTGCCGACCGGGCGTCGGGAGGGCGTCGCCTCCGGCGGCCACCCCCAGGGACAGGCACGGTCCCCTGTAGTCGGACCAGAACCCGAGTCTGCGCGGCGAGTAGCTGCGGATCGGCGCATCGGTGCTGTGAGCCGCCGCGCAGGCGGCCAGGTCCAGCCCGTCCTCGCCCAGGTGCGGCCGGACCCCGTCGGTGCCGTGCGGTTTGCCCCCGGTCACGCGGTCGTGGACGTGCCCGGCGTCCTGGCAGGCAGCCGTGACGGCCGCCATCAGCACCTCACCCCGGCGCAGGAGCAGGATCCGCTGTTCCTCGTCGGTGTCCACACGTGCGCAGTGCTCGGCCAGAGCCGCGTAGAACGCGTAGGGGCGGGCGAAGTGGGTCAGCGTGGAGACTCCCGGAAGCAGCCGGTCCACGGTGTCCAGAACGGGACGGGCCACCCTGAGCGGGTCGATTCCGCCTCGTTGGTCCAGTCCTCTACCGGCCCAGACCGGGCCTGTGACGGTCGCTGGCACGAAGGCCTCTCATACGGGGGAACAAGGGGTGCTGGCCGAGTCTAAAGGGGCGGTCCAAGGGCCGCGGGACCGCTGGCGGGACCCTCAGTGGTAGAAGCCGACGATCCCGTGGTTCCGTTCGGCCGCCGCGCGAACCCACTCCAGGACGGTGTGCACGGACTCGCGCATGGAGTGGTCGTCCAGGGCGTCGACTTGTGAGGAGATCCTGTCGGGGTCGACGCTGTAGGCCATCAGTCCAGAACTCATGACCGGCAACCTACGGTGCTCCTACGACATCGCGGTGCGGGGAAACCGGACCGGCGTAGGCCCCCGGAGCACTCACCGCTGGCCGGGACAGGGCCACGAAATACCAGGAATGGCCGTACCGGCACCCACACCCGGAGCGGCCTTGCCATGGAGGCGCGGAATGGCCGAATGCGGCCATATTCCACGGCCTCGGCGCCTGGCGCCGGATACCGGAATCCCGCAGGCCAGGGCGTCTCACTCGTGAAAGACAGAAAATCGTCCTCTTCTCTCGTGCGGAACTCAGAAGAGACCAGAAAAGCCGTTGAGCTGGAGTGTTCACCAGGAACAGCCCGCCGTTCCGGCCAACCGTGCGCGCCGGCCCGTCCCCATCGTCTTCGGAAACGTCTCTCCTTGGCTAGGATCAGCGCACGACCACTCCCTCCCCCCAGGAGAAACACATGGCCGACGCAGGCGCGAACCCGGCCGATGCCGTGAATTCCGCTGGTAGCGCGGCGGACACGGCCGACAGCATGGCCACACTCGCCCAAGACTTCGGGAACGACATCTCTCCGCTCTATTCCGGGGCACCGGAGCTCGGCGGTTCCCTGGTGGACTACGACATCGAGGGCAACGAGCGCATTCGTCTCGCCGTGATGAGCAGCAGGAGCCTCGCCGAGAGGAGCGGGCATGCCGGTGGTGAATTCTCGGAGACGGACCACCAGTCATCCTCGGACTACGGAGGCGCTGTTCCGTCCATTCCCCGACCGGTCAACTTCTGAGGGAGGGCCACATGTCACCTGAATCCATGGTCCTCGGGCTTCCCGACGACGTCGACGCGGACGAGGGCGCCCTACGCGACGGAGCCGCGGGCCTCCTCGTCACCAGGAACACGATGCTCGGACAGTCGGCCGACCTGGAGACCGGCTTCTGGGCGACCGCGAACGAGTTCAGCGACACGATCGCCTGGGACATCAAGGACGCGACCGCGCAGGAGGTCCAGACCTGGGAGAGCGCGGCCGAAATCCTGACCCACGGCTCGGGCACGTTCACCTTGTACGCCGACGCCGTCGAGGAATACCGGGGCGTGCGCATCGACCTCCATGCCCGCTGGAGCGAGTGCAAGCGCGAGGCTCTGGCGCGAATCGAGGAGTTCGGCGCCGACACCATGACGTTCAGCGGCGTCTCCCAGGAACAGGCCGAGGTGGACTACCTGAACGGGGTTCGTGAGGGGCTCCTGGGTGAGCACACACAGGCGCGATCGGACCTGGACGACGCGACCGACGACGCCAAGGACGCGCTGACCAACGGCCCGAGCGCCGCGTCCTGGAAACGCATCGAGGACGCGGGCCTCATGACCGGCAGGGAGATCCACCTCTTCGGTGGTGTACCCGATCCAGAGGTCGGCTTCAAGCCCCAGGACGACTGGCCCCCGGAGGAGGTGGCGCAGTGGTGGTCCACCCTCGCACCGAACCAGCGGGAACACGCGATGGAGGAGTACCCGGACGACCTGCGGAACTTGGACGGTGTACCCGTCGTCGTCAGGGACGAGCTGAACCGCGCGGCGCTCGAGGAGGCGATCGACCACTTCTCCTCTCCGGGCGTCGGGAACAACCCGTTCACTCTCCAGCAGTTGCGGGAGATCCAGGAGGCGACCGAGGGAGACGACAACAAGTTCCTCATGTACTTCGATCCCTTCGCCCCCGGGGGAGGGCAGGCAGCACTCTCCACCGGCAACCCCGACCTGGCGGACCATGTCTCCACCATGGTCCCCGGGATGTTCAACGACATGGGAACTCTCGCAACTCCGATCGAACGCTCCGAAGCACTCCACGACCAGATGGTCGAGAACGATCCGAACGGTGAGCACGCCTCGATCACCTGGATGGGATACAACGCGCCGCCCACTCACTGGGACTCGAAGGACGGCGCCACAGCCCTCGCCTCGTTCCAGGAAGGACTGCGTGCCACACACCAAGGAGACGAGCCCTCGCACAACACCGTTCTGGGGCACAGCTACGGTGCCTACATCGCCGGTGCCGCGGCCAATCCCCACATCGGTGGCGGTCTCGACGTCGACTCGCTCGTTCTCGTCGGCGGGGCGGGCGCGAGCGTCGACCACATCAGCGACCTCACCGTCGATGAGGAGAACGTGCACGTCATCCAGGGAGACGACGACTGGATCGAGGATGCCAGAGACGATTTCGGGCTCCTCATCGACGGTTTCGGAACCCCGCTACACGACGATGGGTTCTTCGAGGACCCGGACAACCCCGGCGAGGAACTGGGCAACAGACTCGTTCCCGAAGCGGACACCGGCCACAGCGGGTACTTCACGGACGAGGAGACCCTCAGCTATCTGGGCGAGGTCCTGACAGGAGACACCCCCCGGTGAACACGGATTCCACCCCTTCTCCTCACAGCGGGCAGGCGGGCGGAGAGGACAGGTCCCGGCGAGAGCCTCCCTCCATCATCCGCGACTTCCTGGATCGGCACCTGGGCCTGTTCCTGGTGCTGTCCGTGGGAACGGGCTTGGTCTGCGGAGCGCTCGCGGTGTTCATCGACGGCCTCAGTTCCGAGGGGCTCCCGTTCCTGGAATGGTCCGTCGGCCTCTACGTCGCGCCGCCGCTCCTGATCGGCCGGACGGCGGTCCGTTCCCGGGCGGCGGCCACCGCGGGTTCGGTCACGTACCTGTCCGCCGTTCTCGGACACCTGGCCACCACCCATCTGGCAGCCGGCGACTACACCATGCGGGAGTACTGGGTCTGGGTGCCCGTCGGGTTGGTCGCGGGAGCGCTTTTGGGGTTTCTCGGCAACAGGTTCCGCTCGCACGCCACGGGCGTCCGGGCCTTCGCCGCAGGGTTTCCCCTAGGGCTGATCGCGGTCTTCCTGTGGGTGAGCGTCAGGGCGTACGTGAGGTCCGGTGGGGAGGAAGTCCACCTGGGCGTGCTTCTCCTCGAAGGAGTTCTGGCACTGCTCCTCCTGGCGCTGTGCCGTGGATGGGCCGCCCGGGGCGCGGCCCTGGTGTGGGCGGCCGTACTGAGTATCCCGTTCGCCTTCGGCATGTTGTCCGTGTTCTCGCTCGTGTGGTTCGCGAGCGGAGACTACTGAGACTGCCGTCCACCACGATTCGGTGATCACATACTTCCGCGTGGGAAGGCGAGCTACACCAACGACAGGGGAGCTTGCGCGGAGATCGCGGAAGGACCGGCCACCGGAGTCCGGGACACCAAGCACCGCGAACTGGGCGCACACTTCTTCGGCTCGGGTGAGTGGCAGGCCTTCATCGGCACCACCAAGGACGTCTGAGCCCTTACCCGCCCCTATCCTCCCCGTGATCTTGCCCCTGGTGGCGCGCTCGGCGGCCGACAGTGCCGCTACGGCCCAGATCACGGATGTTCGACCCTGTCTGCTGTGAACCAGCAGGCGGGGCCGAAGCCTTGCCGAGCGCAGTCAGCCAGCGTTCGCGCCGCCGACCGTGATGCGTGCGGCCACCTTGCCAAAACGGGGATTTCGGGACCAAAGACCCGACTTTGCCCCGACGCCTCCCAACTGCGTAAACCCCCGGGAGTGCACCGCCGTCCTGGTGTACACAGGTCCTGCGGCGCCGCGATCCCCACTCCCCACGCCTCTTGCGTGTGAACCGGGTTCACAATAGAGTTCCTGCCATCGAAGTGGTACTCCGACCCCCCTAAGTTGGATTCCGCCTCCCCCGCCGCCCCGCTCCGCCGAGGCTGACGGGGTCCCCACCCGGCGCGACGCAGGAAGACCGCCATGCCCAGCAGCACCACAGAGGACCCCACCTCTGCCTCCCGGAAACTCTCCCCCGGCGCACTCGTCGAGGTACGCGGCCAGAAGTGGGTGGTCAGCGGGGTCGAACCCGGTGACGCCTTCACCATGGTCACCCTCCAGAGCATCCAGGAGGGCCGCTACGGCGAGACCCTCGATGTGCTCTGGGAGGTCGAGCCCGGCCGCAGACTCCTGCCCAGCGGCTCCCTCCCCGACATCGCCGGGATCTCCCCGGACCGCCCCGAGCAGCTCGCCGCCTTCCTCGACGCCGTGCGATGGTCGGCGGTCACCTCCGCCGACGTGCGCAGCCTCCAGGCACCCTTCCGCTCCGGAGTGGCCATCGAGGACTACCAGCTCGAACCTGTCTCGCGTGCGCTCGGCGCACCCCGCGTCAACCTCCTGCTCGCCGACGACGTCGGCCTCGGCAAGACCATCGAGGCCGGGCTGGTCGCCCAGGAACTCCTGCTGCGCAACCGCACCCAGCGGATCATGATCGTGTGCCCGGCGGGCCTGACCCTGAAGTGGGAGGAGGAGATGAAGGAGAAGTTCGGCCTGGACTTCACCATCGTCGACTCCGAGTGCGCGGCGGCCGTGCGCCGCGAGTACGGCAGCGCCGCCAACCCGTTCAAGGTCCACCGGCTCACCATCGTCAGCCTGCCGTGGCTGCGCGGCGCCAAGGCCCAGCGCCTGCTGGACGAGGTCCTGCCCGCCGACGGCCCCGGCTATCCGCGCGCCTTCGACCTGCTCATCCTGGACGAGGCCCACCATGTGGCCCCGGCCGCGCCCAAGCAGGTGTACGCGGTCGACTCCCAGCAGACCAAGCTGATGCGCAAGCTGGCCCCGCACTTCACGCACCGGCTGTTCCTGTCGGCCACCCCGCACAACGGCTACCAGCAGTCGTTCACCGCGCTGCTGGAGATCCTGGACGACCAGCGCTTCGCCCGGGGCGTGGACCCGGACCCCTCGGCGGTCTCGGACACCGTGGTGCGCCGCCTCAAGCGCGAGGTGGAGAACGACGACGGCAGTCCCCGCTTCCTGGAGCGCGTCACCAGGGAACTCCAGGTCGCCTACCCCGACAGCGAGCGTGAGGTCCACGCCCTGCTCACCCGCTTCGCCGAGCTGCGCCGGGCCAAGCTCACCACGAGGAAGGGCAGGCGGGCCACCGACCTGGTCACCCTGCTGCTCAAGAAGCGCCTGTTCTCCAGCCCGGCCGCCTTCGCGCACACCGTCGGCGTCTACACCGAGACGCTGCGCTCGCGCGGCGGCGACTCCCTCCCCGCGGGCGCCGACCTGGACGAGGTGCCCGAGTGGATGGACGACTGGTGGGACGAGACCGCCACCTATGACGACGAGGAGCTGGCCGAGGCCGAGGACGACGCCCTGGGCCGCGCCCGCCCCCTCCAGCCCGACGCCGACGAGACCGAGGAGTCGCTGCTGGAGCGGATGCGCTCCTGGGCCCTGACCCACGAGGCCCAGCCCGACGCCAAGGCGCGCAGGCTCATCGACCACCTCAAGGCCATCTGCAAGCCGGACCAGCACTGGACCAACGAGCGCGTGGTGGTCTTCACCGAGTACCGCGACACCCAGTCCTGGCTGCGCTCGCTGCTGGCCCAGGCCGGGCTGGGCGGCGAGCAGGTCAAGGAGCTGCACGGCGGGATGTCCGCCGAGGAGCGCGAGGCGCTGCGGGTCGCCTTCCAGAAGGACCCGGGCGAACACCCGCTGCGCATCCTCATCGCCACCGACGCCGCCAGCGAGGGCATCGACCTCCAGCGGCACTGCCACCGCCTGGTCAACTACGACATCCCCTTCAACCCCAACAAGCTGGAACAGCGCATCGGCCGTATCGACCGGTACGGGCAGACGAACCCGCCGGAGGTCTTCCACTTCGTGGGCACCGGCTGGGAGAAGGCCACCGACTCCTTCGAGGCCGACCTGGAGTTCCTGTCCCGCGTGGCCACCAAGGTCGCCCGCATGGAGGAGGATCTTGGCTCGGTCAACGCGGTGATCTCCGACGCCGTGCAGCGCCGGATGCTGGGCCAGAGCGCCGACCTGGACGCCGAGACCGCCCAGGCGGGCGGCAGGGGCCGAGTGCCCTCCGACTCCAACATCCGCGAGCGGGTGCGCCGCCTGCGCCGCAACCTGGACGAGACCGTGGAGTCGCTCGCCCTGACCCCCGACCGGGTCAAGCGGGTGGTGGACACCGCCCTGGACCTGGCACGGCAGCCGGGGCTGCGCCCCCATATCGACGAGGACGAGGAGCGCGCCGCTCAGGACCTGTACGAGGTCCCGTCCTTCACCGGGTCGTGGGTCAAGGCCGCCGACGGGCTGCTGGAGAAGGCCTCGCACGGCGCACCGAAGGGCGCCGAGCTGCGCCAGCTGCCGGTGACCTTCGACGCGCAGACCGCCAAGGGCCGCGACGACGTGGTGCTCGCCCACCTCAACCACCCGCTGGTGTCCCGGTCGATCGGGCTGCTGCGCACGGCGGTGTCCAACGACCGGGTGGGCCTGAACCGGGTGACGGCCGTGGTCAGCGAGGACCCGGAGCTGGAGGACGTGCTGGTCGGCGCCTACTCGCGGTTCGTGCTGGTGGGCGCGGACGGGCTGCGCCTGCACGAGGAGGTGCTGCACTCGGGCGGGTGGCTGCCCGAGACGGGCCGGTTCCGTCGCCTGGAGAACCTGGGCACCCTGGGCGGCATCCTCAACCGCGCCCTGGACAGCGGTCGGCCGCTGTCGGACGCGGTGTGGAACCGCGTGCGGGAGCGCTGGGAACGGGCGGGCGGCCGCGCGGGCCTGGAGCGGGCCATCGAGTGGCGCGCCGACACCCGCCTGGAGTCGCTCAAGCGGGTGCTGGCCGAGCGCGAGGAGAACGAGCGCGCCCGGGTGACCGGCGTCCTGGACCAGTTCGCCGCGTCCCTGCGCGAGGCGCTGGCGGGCGACGACGACGAGGACGCGCTGTTCGGGCGCTCCCTCACCCAGACCAAGGAAGAACGTGAGCAGTACCGCAAGGACCGGATGAACTGGGAGAGGCGGCTCGCCGCCCTGGACGGGGAGCGCGAGCGCGAACTGGCGGCCATCGCCGAGCGCTACGCGAAGCAGGACCCGCACACCTTCCCCGTCGCCGTCGTCTTCGTCGTTCCCCGTAAGGAAGCCATCCGATGAGCAACCCCCGATCCCGCGGCAAGCACTCCCCCGCCGACGCCGTCCGCCAGCAGCACCTGGACTGGCTGGGCCTGGTAGAGGTCAGCGGCCCCTTCCTGACCCTGCCGGTACTGCGCGAGGTCTGGTCCGCCGGACTCGACTCGCTGGAGGCCGAGCAGATGCGGGAGCTGCGCCGGAGCTCCGCCCTCTGGCGCGACGAGACCGGGCCGGGCAGCCGGAACCCCGAGGCCGGGCGGGACGCCTGGGTGCGGTACGTGCTCGGTGAGCTGCTGGACTGGCGCGAGACCCTGCGCACCGACGGGCTGGAGCCGCTGGCCATGGAGGTGGCCGAGCACGACACCGCTGTGGCCCCGTCGTTCGTGCTCACCTCCCCCGACGCCGAGCCGGAGGGCGAGGTCAAGGCGGACGGCGTCCGGCTGCTGGGGCTGACCCTGCCGGTGGGCCAGTCCCCCGTGCAGCGGATCAGGGGCGAGTCCTGGTCGGCCACCCCGGCCGACCGGCTGGCGCAGCTGTGCCGCCACCACGGGGTGGAGCTGGGCCTGGCCACCGACGGGCGCTGGTGGGTGCTGGTGTGGGCGCCGCGGGGCGGGGTCACCACCACCGCGCTGTTCGACGCCTCGCTGTGGACGGACGCCGCCGAGCGCGACGTGCTGCGCGCGTTCTACTCGCTGCTCAACCGGCGGCGGTTCTTCACCGTGCCCGACGAGCAGCAGCTGGTCCCGCTGCTCAACCGGAGCATGGGCTCACAGGAGGACGTCACCGAGGCGCTGGGCGTGCAGGTGCGCCAGGCCGTGGAACTGCTGGTCGCCGCGATCGGCCGAGCCGACACCCGGGCGCGCGAGCGCGGGGAGCGGGACCTGAGCGCCGTGTCCGCGCACGACGTGTACCGGGGCGCGGTGTCGGTGATGATGCGGACGGTGTTCCTGCTCTTCGCCGAGGAGCGCGGTCTGCTGCCCTCCGACAACGACCTGTACGCGGGTTCGTACTCGGCCGGTGGGCTCTACGAGGAGTTGGAGGCGCTGGCTCGGGAGGGCACCGAGGACGACCTGGAGCGGACCACCGCGGCCTGGCACCGGCTGCTGGCGCTGTTCCACGCGGTCTACCACGGTGTGGACCACCCCAAGCTGAAGATGCACGCTCTGGACGGGTCGCTGTTCAACCCCGAGACGTTCCCGTGGATGCCGCTGGACATCGACGACCGGACCGTGCTGCACATGCTCAAGGCGGTGCAGTACGTCAAGGTGGGGCGCGGGAAGTCGGCGGAGCTGAGGAAGCTGTCCTTCCGCGCCCTAGACGTGGAGCAGATCGGTTACGTGTACGAGGGCCTGCTGGCCTTCGACGGGTTCCGCGCCGAGGAGCTCGTGGTGGGGCTGGTCGGCAAGGAGGGCCTGGAGGCGGAGGTCCAGCTCCGGGACCTGGAGGCGTTGGCCGCCCGGCACACGGACGCGGAGACTCTGGCGGAGGAGCTGGCCGCCGAGTACAAGGACTCCGGGATCGGCTCGAAGGGCAAGCTGGCCAAGGCGCTGGCCCCGCTGTCCAAGGAGGAGCGGACCGAGGCCGTCAAGCAGCTGCGCGGTGTGGTGCCCGGTGACGACGTGCTGGTGGAGAGGCTGCTGCCCTTCTTCCGCATTCTGCGCAACGACCTGCGTGGACTGCCCATGGTGGTGCGGGGCGGGGAGCTGTACGTCACCGAGTCGGCGCTGCGGAAGAACACGGGGACGCACTACACACCTAGGGAATTGGCTGAAAAGGTAGTGTTCAACGCCCTGGAACCTCTAGTTTACGCTCCGGGACCACTCCAAACGGCGGACACCAGTAAGTGGAAACTCAAAAACAGCCACGAGATCCTGGCGCTGAAGGTCGCCGACATCGCGATGGGTTCGGCGGCGTTCCTGGTTGCGGCAGCCCGTTACCTGGGTGACCGCCTTATCGAAGCTTGGGTAAAGGAGAAAGACCCGCACGCCGAGGGCTACACGCCGCAGGAAAATGATGTGCGTTCCGACGACGACAAGGTCGTCATCGAGGCCCGTCGTCAGGTGATTGAGCACTGCCTTTACGGCGTAGACATCAACCCGATGGCCGTGGAGATGGCGAAGCTGTCGCTGTGGCTGGTGTCGATGGACCCGGAAAGGCCGTTCACGTTCCTGGACGACCGGTTGGCTTCGGGTGACTCACTGCTCGGGATCACGTCGCTTGAGCAACTTGAGTACATGCACATGGACCCGAAGCAGGGCCGAAAGATTCACGAGCGCGGCCTAGTGGACTTCACCAGGGGCGTGCGTGTCCTAATCGGCCGGGCTGCGGAATCCCGGAGAAAACTTTCCAAAATGGACGGCGCCACGATGGACGGGGTGAACCGGAAGCGGTCGGTCCTCGGCGAAACCGAATTGGAGACTGGCCAAGCACGACTACTCGCCGACCTGGTGGTGGGCGCTGCGCTTTCCAGTGCGGGCAAGAGTGAAGCCATCGCGCGGGACCAAGCATTGAAAGCGGCCGACCTGGCACGACGCCTGAACACTGCCGAACCTGAGGCTCGAATCACAGCGAAAAAGTGGCTGGACACTGACCACCCGAATGGAGCTTTCGAACGCAAGCCTCTACACTGGCCTTTGGCATTCCCCGAGGTCTTTGAAAACGGTGGCTTCGATGCCGTAATCGGCAACCCTCCGTTCCTCGGCGGACCAAAGATCCGTCCAACACTCGGAGGGCAATACCGCGAATTAATTACAGAGGTAATTGCCAAGGGAACGCGAGCAACAAACACAGACCTCGTTGCCTATTTCGCACTACAAGCCCACCGAGTCGTCAACAAGGAAGGACAGGCAGGAATAATTGCAACAAACACTCTCACCCAAGGAGCAACACGACGAGTCGGACTCGATCAGATAATCGAATCTGGAGCTCTTATCAGAGGAGCCATTAAAAGCGAGTCGTGGCCTTCGCGTTCCGCAGCACTCGAATACTGTGTCGCATGGACTACTAAAAAGTCAATCGAAAAAGACTCAATCGTTCTGGCCGACGGCGTGGCCACTGCGACCATTACTGCCACCCTTGACGCGAGTACTTCAAAGAAGAAGCCAGCTCACAAACTCGCCAAAAACGCCAAAGTTTCATTCCTTGGACACCATGTCAACGGAAAGGGTTTCATCCTCACTCCCCAAGAAGCAAGCCACTTTCTATCGACAGAGGACAACAATTCAGAGGTCGTCTTCCCGTACCTAATCGGTCAAGATATCGCAGACTCTCCGACATCGTCTCCTTCGCGATGGATAATTAATTTCCACGACTGGAGTGAAGAAAAATCCAAAAAATACAAAGATCCTTTTCAAAAGGTGGATTCACTCGTAAAGCCAGAGCGACTAAAGAGAAATAGAGAGTCGCATCGAAAATACTGGTGGAGGTATGCCGATTATCGACGAGGCCTCGAATCCTCTATTTCGAGCCTTGATCGGATTATTGCCTTCGCACGAGTGAGCAAAACTACTGCTCCCGTCATGGTGCCAACAGGTCAGGTTTTCAGCGAGCAAATCGTAGTGCTCGCTAGTGATGACACGGCCATGCTGGCGCTACTTTCAAGCGCTTCCCATTATTGGTGGGCTATCACACGTGCCTCCACACTGGAGACTCGAATCCGCTACACACCCTCGGATGTGTTCGAGACCTTCGCGATGCCCGAACTCACCCAGGAACTCCGGGACCTCGGCGACCGTCTCGACACCTACCGCCGGGACGTGATGCTCTCCCGCAACACCGGGCTCACAAAGACCTACAACCTGGTCTTCGACCCCAACTGCAACGACTCCGACATCGTCGAACTCCGCGCCATCCATCGCGCGATCGACGAGGCCACCATCCGCGCCTACGACTGGGAGGACCGGATCGAGGCCGTCGGTGGGCTCGACCACGGGTTCCACAAGGTCGGCCGCGAGACCCGCTACACCATCGGCCCGGCCGCACAGCGCGAGGTCCTCGACAGCCTTCTCGAACTGAACCACGAGCGCTACGCCGAAGAGGTCGCGCAGGGCCTCCACGACAAGAAGTCCAAGCGCAAGGCCGCCAGCGACGAGGGGACCCTGTTCTGATGCCTGACGACGCCCTCTTCGATCACCCCCACGGCGAGCAGACCGCCCTCGACACTTCCACCACCCCCACCCAGGCCAGCGGCTCCCCTATCGCCAAGCCACCCACCAAAGCCGAACTCCGCGCCGCCCAGAACGCCGCCCGCGACGCCGAGCTGATCGCCTCGCTCGACCGCCCCCAGGAGTTCCGGGAAGCCACCTCCTTCCAGGTCCGCGACGAACTCCAGCACTTCCTGGAGCGCGACCTCCTCGGCCCCTGGGACGGCCCCACCGAGGAACTCCCCACCCGCTACTCCGGCCCCCGCGAGCGCTACCTCGTCGGCATGCTCGGCCCCCGCCACCAGACACCCCTCTCCTCCCGGGACGCCGCCGACCAGCTCCCGGACTCCGACGCCGAGGCGGACGGCGCCGCCTCCGGCGAGGGCTCCGGCGAGCTGCCCGAGAAGGCCACCACCCAGAACCTGGGCCACCTGTGGGCCTCCACCATGGGCCTGTCCTTCTCCGTGCCCGCCGACACCGACGCCGTCCACGTCCGCGCCGCCTGGGGCCAGTACGGACGCGAGAGCGTGGAGGAGGACGAGGGCAAGAAGCGCAGCGTGTGGGTGCGCGAGCCCAAGGAGTTCGAGCGGGATATCCGCCTCGACGGCGAGCCCGACTTCAAGGTCGGGCTGACCGACCCCGACCCCGACTCCCCCTGCGTGTACCTGGCCGTGTCCGTGCGCGAGGACCGCGACGGCCTCCCCCGCCGCACGGTCGAGCTCAACCTGGTCAACAACCGCGTCCCCGTCCACCCGGGCGGCGACACCATGTGGCTGTTCCAGGCCCGGCTGTCGGTCACCGCCCTGGACGGCTCCTCCCCCGTCTTCCTCCCCGTGGACGACCCGCTCGACGGCGGCGTCCCCGCCTCCGACGACCCCGAGGAGCTGCACCTGCGGCTGCTCTACCGGGACCTGCTCAAGTACGCCGACGGGCGCAACATCGCCGTGGACGCCGAGGTGGCCGAGGGGGCCCGCCGGGCGCACCGGCTGACCACCACCTGGCTGCCCCACCACGACGTGCCCGCCACCACGGCGGCCGTGGGCGCGGGTTCGGCGCTGGCCTCGGCGCAGCTGTCCATGGACGTGCTGGCCTCGCCCGAGACCGGCACCGATGCCCTGCGCGCGGGCCTGCTGCCGTTGGCCGACGGCTACTCCGCCTGGCTGGACGGGCGCGAGGCGGCAGCCGCCGAGCTTCCCGAGGCGCTGCGCAAGACCGCTGAGACGGCCGTGTTCCGGGCCCGGCGGGCCGCCGAGCGCATCCGCGCGGGAATCGACCTGCTCACCGACCCGGCCCGCCCCCGGCACGGGGAAGCGTTGCGGGCGTTCCGGTTCGCGAACCGGGCCATGGCCGACCAGCGCCGCCACAGCGAGATCTCCCGGCTGCGCGAGGACCCCGAGGTCTCCTACGCCCAGGCCCGGGAGGCCGTGAACGCGCGCGGCGCCTCCGCCGCGTCCTGGCGCCCCTTCCAGCTGGCGTTCGTACTGCTGAACCTGCCCGCGATCACCGACCCCGACCACGATGAGCGGGCCGCCTCCACCGAGGCCACGGTGGACCTGCTGTTCTTCCCCACCGGTGGCGGCAAGACCGAGGCCTACCTGGGGCTGACCGCCTTCACCTTCGCCATCCGGCGCCTCCAGGGCGTGGTGGGATCGGGCGCGGACGCCCGTGACGGTGGCGACGGGGTGGCGGTGCTCATGCGCTACACCCTGCGCCTGCTCACCGCCCAGCAGTTCCAGCGGGCCGCCGCCCTGGTGTGCGCGGCCGAGGTGCAGCGCGCCGAGGACCCCGCCACGTGGGGCGAGCACCCCTTCCGGATCGGCCTGTGGGTGGGCGGCGGCGTCTCGCCCAACTGGTTCGACGAGGCGGAGAAGCAGATCGCCGAGGCCCGTGAGCGGGGCCGGGGCGAGCGCGCCAACGTGTTGCAGACCCTGTCGTGCCCCTGGTGCGGCACCAAGCTCCAGGCCCACCGGGACCTGGACCCCCGGCACGAGGTGCGGCGGGTGCTGCTGTTCTGCGCCAACGGCGAGGGGGCGGACGCCTGCCCGTTCTCCCAGCGCAACAGCGCGGAGGGGCTGCCGATCCTCACGGTGGACGAGGAGATCTACCGCTACACGCCCAGCCTGCTCATCGCCACCGTGGACAAGCTCGCCCAGCTGCCCTGGCGGGGGTTCGCCGGAATGCTGTTCGGCCGCGTCGCGCGGTACTGCCCGCGCCACGGCTACCGCCACCCGGACCTGGACGAGAAGACGGGCTGCCGTGGCCGCCACAACGCCAAGGGCCCCCTGCCCAAGGTGGAGAGCGTGCCCGTGCGGCGGCTGCGCCCACCGGACCTGGTCATCCAGGACGAGCTGCACCTGATCTCGGGTGCGCTGGGCACCACCGTGGGCCTGTTCGAGGCGGCGGTGGACGAGCTGACCTCGTGGACCACACCGTCGGGGAAGCGGACCTCGCCCAAGATCGTGGCCTCCACCGCCACCACCAAGCGCGCCGGGGACCAGGTGCGCGGGGTGTTCGGGCGAGGCTTGGAGGTGTTCCCGCCGCAGGTGAGCGAGGTGTCCGACACCTTCTTCTCCACCCAGGTGGAGGTCACCCCCGCCAACCCGGGGCGGCGCTACATGGGCGTGTGCGCGCACGGGGTGCGGCTCAAGGCCGCCGAGATCCGCCTGGCGGAGATCCTGGCGCTGACCGGCCAGCACCTGTTCGACACCTACGGTGCCCCGGCCGACCCGTACATGACCACGGTCGGCTACTTCAACGCCACCCGCGAGCTGGCGGGCATGCGGCGGCACATGGACGACGACGTGACGGTGCGCGCCCGCAGGCACGGGCGCGAGCGCGGGATGGCCAACCGGCTGACCCGGTTCGGGCGCACGTCGATGTTCAACGTCCAGGAGCTGACCTCGCGCATCTCCTCGGCCGACATCAGCGACGTGCTCAAGCGCCTGGAGATCGGCTTCGACCCCGAGCTGGACACCAGCGAGCGCAAGCGGGCCGTCACGGCCGCCTTCATGGAGGCCAGGCGGGCGTGGGAGTCGCGTTCCTCGGCCGCCCGCCAGGTGGAGCCCCACCCGCTGGTGCGGCGCGAGGGCGAGCGGCACAAGGAGACGCGGGACCCGGTGGACACGGTGCTGGCCACCTCGATGCTCCAGGTGGGCGTGGACGTGTCGCGGTTCGGGCTGATGGTGATGACCGGCCAGCCCAAGAACACCGCCGAGTACATCCAGGCCACCTCGCGCGTGGGCCGTGACGCGGCCCGGCCGGGACTGGTGGTGACCCTGTACAACTGGACGCGCCCGCGCGACCTGGGGCACTACGAGGACTTCGGGTACTACCACGCGACCTTCTACCGGCAGGTGGAGGCGCTCAGCGTCACCCCGTTCACGCGCCGGGCCCTGGACCGGGGCACCGCGGCGATGTTTGTGGCGGCGGTGCGCCACGCCCAGGAGGACTTCTCGCGCAACGGCGACGCCCACGACGTGGACCTGGACGGGCCCGCGGTGGAGGAGGTCGCCGCGCGGATGCTGGTCCGGGCCGAGTTCGTGGCGGGCGAGCGGGGCCGCGACTACCTGGCCGAGCGGATCAACAGCCTGCGCGACCACTGGAAGCAGGCCCGCGAGGGCTCCACCCGGCTGGGCTACGAGCGCTCCACCCGGGAGCGCCAGCAGCTGCGCGGGCTGCTGACCAAGCCGGGCGAGGGCTCCTGGAGCGAGACCACCGTCGGCATGTCCATGCGCGAGACCGAGAACGAGATCAACCTGCTGGTGTCCGGCAGCGGCGACTTCTTCCGGCCGGTGCTCAACGAGCCGCCGTGGTCGTTCGCTCCGCCGAGCGCGCGCGGCGGCGACGACACCGAGGACGAGCGGACCCCGGCCCCGGCCGGACAGGCGAAGGAGCAGGGCTGATGCACAAGGAGACGCACCGGCGCAGGGTCGGCTCGGTCCGGCCCAGCCACCTGATGTTCACCAGCGGCGTGGGGTCCCTGGTGGACCTGCCCAACTTCGCTGTGCTGGTGCGCGGGCTGGACGAGTGGAACCACACCCACGCCTACGGCTGGGAGCCCATCGTCGAGCCCCGACTGCTCAAGGTGATCCAGGAGCAGCCGGGCCACCGCAAGGTGAAGGAGCTGCGCCCTGCGCCGTGGACCGAGGGGCTGGAGCGCGACCCCGGCGGACCCGCCGCCGGGGTGGGCGTGCCCACCACCCCCTTCCCGTCCTGGTTCCGGTGCACCTCCTGCGACGAGCTGGTGGCCCTGGACTCGGACATGCTCGCGTTCGAGAACACCAACCCGCGCAGGCCGCACGAGGCCCGCTTCGTGCACAACGTCGGCAGGCACAAGAAGGGCAAGCCGCTGGCGGTCCCCGCCCGGTTCGTGCTGGCGTGCACCGACGGCCACCTGGACGAGTTCCCCTACGCCCACTTCGTGCACCGGGGGGACGCCTGCCCCAAGGCCGAGAAGCCGCAGCTGAAGATGGAGGACCGGGGCGGCAACGTCGGCGCGAACGTGGAGCTGACGTGCGTGGTGTGCGGCGCGCACCGCAACATGCGCGACGCGAGCGGCGCGCGGGGCGAGGAGAACCTGCCGGCGTGCCGGGCACGCCACCCCCACCTGGGCGTGTTCGACCCGGAGGGATGCAGTCAAAATCCCAAGACCCTGGTGCTGGGCGCGTCCAACCAGTGGTTCTCGGAACTGCTGTCGACGCTGGCGGTCCCCTCCGGTCAGGGAGCGAGCGAGCTGGACTCCCTGGTGGAGCAGTACTGGGACATGTTGGAGGAGAGCCCCAAGGACCAGTACAAGGTACTGCGGCAGTTCGCGCCGCCCATGCGCGACCACTTCGGCAGGTGGGACGACGACACCGTGTACGCGGCGGTGGAGCGGCGCCGGGCGGTCCTGTCCGGACAGGCCGAGGGCGGCGGCGAGGCGGCGTCGGGCCGCCAGGCCCTGCGCACCGCCGAGTGGGAGGCGCTGTCCTCCCCCGACGCTCACGAGCCCCGGCCCGACTTCGCGCTGCGCCGTCTGGAGGGCGGCGTGCCCGAAGAGCTGCGGGGCGTGTTCGCCGACGTGGTGCAGGCCGAGCGGCTGCGCGAAGTGCGGGTGCTGACCGGGTTCACCCGCCTGGACTCCCCCGACCTGGACGACCCGTTGATGGTGCAGACGGTGCGGCTGTCGAAGGAGGACACCACCTGGCTCCCGGCCAGCGAGGTGCGCGGCGAGGGCATCTTCCTGCGGGTCCCGGAGGAGCTGCTGGCCGCCTGGGAGAAGCGGGTGTCCGACAGCCAGGCCCTGGAGCTGCACCGGGAGGCCTACGGCACCTTCCGGGAGAAGCGCTACTCCAACCGGGTCGGCTCGGGGTTCGAGCGGATGCGCAACTGGCCGGGCGCCCGCTACACCGCCCTGCACACCCTGTCGCACCTGCTGATCCGGACCATCGCCCTGGACTGCGGGTACAACGCGGCGAGCCTGTCCGAGCGCGTCTACGCCGGGACCGAGGAGGACCCGCGCGGGGGCATCCTCATCTACACGGCGGTGCCCGACGCCGAGGGGACTCTGGGCGGGCTGGTGTCCCAGGCCGAACCGGAGCGGCTCGTGCACCTGGTGCGCAAGGCCCTGCGCGGGGCCATGCACTGCTCCTCGGATCCGTTGTGCGCCGAGCGGCTGCCGCAGGCGAACGCGGACTTCCTGCACGGGGCGGCCTGCCACGTGTGCCTGTTCGTGTCCGAGACGACCTGCGAGCACGGCAACCGGTTCCTGGACCGCAGGTTCGTGGTGCCGATCGGGGATCCGGAGCTGGCCCTCTACCCTGAGCTTCCGTGACGAACTCCGCGAAACCCCCATCGTTCGAGGAGGCCGCCGCGGCGGCCTCCTCCGCCCTGGGCGCGTCCGGCCTGCGCGAGGTGGCCGCCCTCCTGGCCGACGGCTGGCCCGACCAGGCCCTCCTGGGATCGGTACGCGACCGGGAGGCGGCGGCGCCGCTGCTGGCCTCCCGCTCCCGGGAGGGCGTGCCCCCGGCCGAGGCCGCCGCGTTCCTGCGCGGGCTAGCCGCCGGGCACGCCGCCGCGACCGGAGGGGTGTCGGTGGAGACCGTGTGGACCGGGCCCTCCAGCCACTCCGTGCCCGTGCGCTCCACCGCCCAGGCGCTGCTGGAGGTGGTGGACGAGGCTCGCGAGGAGCTGGTGCTGATGACCTACTCCGCCCGGCGGCGCGCCGACATCCGCGAGGCGCTGGCGCGCGCCGTGGCACGGGGGGTGTCGGTGTCGGTGGTGGTGGAGACCCTGGCCGGGGCGGGCAGCGCGATCAGCGGCGAGGAACCGGGGCAGGCCTTCACCGGGATCGACGGGGTGCGTCTGTGGCACTGGCCGGTGGACCGGCGCGAGGGCAGGGGGGCCAAGGCGCACGCCAAGCTCGCCGTGGCCGACCGCCGGGCGCTGCTGGTCTCCAGCGCCAACCTCACCCAGTCGGGGGTGGCCACCAACATGGAGGCGGGCCTGCTGGTCCGGGGCGGCGCCACGCCGCGCCGGGTGGCCGAGCACGTCGTCGAACTCCAGGTGCGGGGCGTGCTCGCTCCGATGGGTGTGGGGGGCCGTTGATGGGCGCCGGAAATGACGGCGGCGGAGACATCGCGCGCGCTCTGGTGGGGCCGGCCGACATCGCGCGGCTGGCCGGTGTGCGCAGGCCCGCTGTGAGCAACTGGCGGCGGCGCTTCGACGACTTCCCCCGCCCGGTGGACGGCACCTCCGCCAACCCGCTGTTCGCGCTGGAAGCGGTGCGCGCGTGGTGTCGCCAGCACGACAAGGCCTTCGAGACGGACCGGACCGACCTGCTGTGGCAGCGGGTGCGCACCGAGGTCCCCGACGTGCGGCTCACCGCGTTCATGGCCTACGCGGGGCGCCAGCTCACCGACCTGCTGCCCGTGGGAGCCCGGCCTGATGGGGTGCCGGAGGAGTGGGTGGACCTGGCAGACGAGGTCCTGGCCGGAGACGATCCCGAACCGGTGTTCGAGGAGCTGTGCGCGCGCCTGACCAGGGAGCGGGGCCGGGCCGAGACCTCCCCGGAGCTGGCCGCGTGGATGGCCGAGCTCGCCGGAATCGGCGAGGGAAGCAGTGTGCTCGATCCGGCGTGCGGCACGGGCGTGCTGCTGTCGGCCGCGCTGCGGCGCGGCGCCCTGACCGTGTTCGGTCAGGACCGCGACCCCGACGCGCTGGACATCGCGACCGCGCTGCTGGTCGTTCCGCACGGGGTGAGCGCCACCGCCAAGGGCGATTCGCTGCGCTCCCCGGCCTTCGAAAGCTCCCGGGTGGACGCCGTGCTGTGCGACCCGCCCTTCCGCGACCGCGAGTGGGGCTACGAGGAGCTCGTGGACGACCCCCGGTGGGTGCACGGGCTGCCGCCCCGGGGCGAGGGCGAACTGGCGTGGGTCCAGCACTGCCTGTCGCGGGTGCGGCCCGGCGGGCGGGCGGTGGTGCTGCTGCCCGCCTCGGTGGCCTACCGGCCGGGCGGGCGGCGTATCCGCGCGAACCTGCTGCGCTCGGGCGCGCTGCGCGCCGTGCTGGAGGTCCCCGGTGGTGCGGGCGCGGAACCGGGGCGCCACGCGTGGGTGCTGGTGCGCCCGGAGGAGTCGCACGGCACCGGCGACGGGGTCCTGCTGGTCGCCTCGACGGAGGCGTCGGAGTCCGCGCGGGTGTGGGGGGACTTCGCCGCCGGACGACCGGTGGCCCCCGGCCCGTACTGGATGGTGGCCGAGGTCGGCCCGCTCCTGGACGAGGAGGTGGACCTGCGGCCCTCGCGGCTCCTGGACTCCGCGTCCAGGAGCGGTGCCGTCGTGCGCTACCCGGCTCTGCTGGGCGAGTTCGCCGAACTCCTGGACCAGGTGCGCGCGCTCTCGGACGAACTGGAACTCGTGCCGGACGGGGAGACCCCCATGACCACGCTCGGAGCGCTGGCGGACGCGGGCGCGGTCGAGCTGCACCGCGCGCCGATGGCGATGGGCACCGAGAGCGGCGAGGTGCCGGTGCTGACCGTGCGGGACGTGCGCTCCGGAGAAGGTCCGAGCGGACGGTGCGACCGCGTGCCCGGACTCGTGATGCTCCGGTACGGGGACGTGGTGGTGGCCGAGACGGTCCGCGACGCGCCCGTGCACGTGGTGGAGGAGGGCGGTGCCGCGCTGGGACCGCGTCTGCTGGCGCTGCGACCGGTGTGGGGACGCACCGACCCGGACTTCCTCGCCGGGGCGGTGGGAGCCGAGGCCGTCTCCTCCTCCCGAACCTCCAGCGGCCGGGCCGACGTGCGTTCGCTGCGCCTCCCCGCGCTGTCCCTGGAGGAGCAGCGCGCCTACGCGGGCGTCTGGTCCCGCATGGAGCAGGGGAGGGAACTCCTGGAACGGGTCGCGGGTCTGGGCGCGCGGCTGGCGGCGTTGGGAGGCCGAGGGCTTAGAGAAGGCGAGTTGCGACCGCGGGAGTCAGGGACATGAGCGCACCGGCGCCGGGAAAGCGCCTGCTGGAAGGACGTTACGAGCTCAACGCCACGCCGCTCGGGCGCGGCGGCATGGGCGAGGTCTACGAGGGGCACGACACCCGCCTGCTCCGGGAGGTGGCGGTCAAGTTCATCCGCTTCCCCGCCGACGCGGGCGACGACGAGCGCGCCGAGATGGTGCACCGGTTCGTACGCGAGTCCCGGATTACGGCGGGGCTCCAGCACCCGGGGGTCCCGGCGGTCTTCGACGCGGGTGCCGACGGGGACAAGCGGCCCTACCTGGTGATGCAGCGCGTCCACGGGGTGAGCGTCACCGACCTGGTGGCCGAGCAGGAGCGCCTGTCGGTGGGCTGGGCGGCGGGGATCGCCGCCCAGGTGTGCTCGGTGCTGGCCGCCGCGCACCGGGCCTCGCTGGTGCACCGGGACCTGAAGCCGGGCAACCTGATGCTGGAGGCGGACGGGACGGTGAAGGTCCTGGACTTCGGGTTGGCCGTGGTGCTGGACCGCGGCGACGCCTCGCAGATCACCCGGACCGGCCAGAGCCCGGGCACCCCCGAGTACATGGCGCCCGAGCAGCTGATGACGGGCAGGGCCAATCAGCGCAGCGACCTGTACGCGTTGGGCTGCGTCCTGCACGAGATGCTCACCGGGCGGCGGCTGTTCACCGCCTCCACGCCCTTCGCCGTGGCGTCCAAGCAGACCACCGAGCGCCCCGCCGATGTGCGGGACCTGTGCCCGGAGGTTCCGGCGGAGCTGGCGGAGGTGGTCACCGCCCTGTTGGAGAAGCACCCCGAGGACCGGCCCGCCGACGCCGTGGAGGTGTACGACAGGCTGATCGGCTGCGTGGACGCGCCTGAGCCGATCCCCGGGGTGCTGCACCCGCCCTCGCGGCCCAACCCGCACCTGATGTACGGAAGGGCGCTGTCCCGGGTCGTCCGCCATGTTCCGGCGGGCGGGGTTTCGGCTGCGCCCGGAGCGTCTCGGAACGAGGGCACGGTCCCGACCGGCGGGTCGGCCGGTTCCGCCGGGCGTCCCGCATCCGGGGACGTGTCCCGGGCATCGGAGAAGGCCGGGACTTCCTCGTGGGACGGGGTGTCCGTACCCCGGAGGGAGGGCCTGCGCAAGGCGCGTACCAGAGCCGCCGAGCTGGTGGGGTCCGCCCGGTACCGGCAGGCCGCCGCCACGCTGCGCGAGGCCGTCGAGCACGGCTCGGCGGTGTTCGGACCCACCGACTCCGAGGTGGTGGAGTTGCGGCTGGAGCAGGCCAACGCCCTGTTCGAGGGCGGCAACTTCCGCCAGGCGGGGCCGCTGTACGCGGAACTGGCCCGGGACCTGGCACAGGACGCCGGAGAGGAGGACCAGAGTCTGGTATTCCGGTGCCGTTTCCAGGACGCCACCTGTCTGGCCATGGGCGGTGAGGAGGAACCCGCCCTGAACGGTCTGACCTCCCTACTCGACGACGAGGTCGCGGTCTACGGTCCCGACGACCACCGCCCGTTGGAGCTGCGCCGCCAGATCGGGGTGCTCGAACTGACCCTGGGACGACTGGCCGAGGGTGCCGGAACCCTGCGCGGACTGCGCGCGGACCTGGTTCGCCTGCACGGCGCCGACCATCCGGAGGTCTCCCGGATCGACGGTCTCCTGGAGGAGGCGCCACCGCCGGACTGAACCGCTCCACCGCGTCCCCCCTTCCGACCCCTTCGAAGCACACGAGGTAAGCCGTGGCACAGCTCGCCGTCCACCGGGACTTCTTCCAGGAGTTCGCCAAACTGGAGAAGCCCGTCCAGGAACGGGTCACCGAGGTCTTCGCCAAGTTCGAGGAGGCCACCCACAGCGGTCTCCACCTGGAGAAGATCACCCGGGCACGCGACGACCGGTTCCGCACGATCCGCATCGACCAGTTCTGGCGCGGGGTGGTGCTGGCACCGGTGACAGGCGACACGTACACCCTGCTCAAGGTGCTGCCGCACGACAAGGCCTACGAGTGGGCCAGGACGCGCAGGGCGTCGGTCAACACGGCGACCGGCGGTATCGAACTGCGCGACGTGGAGGCGATCGACTCCAGCATCCCCTACCTGGAGAAGATGGCCCGCAAGACGCCGACCCGGCTGTTCGGCCACGTCGCGGACTCCGACCTGACACGGTTGGGGGTGGACGGGCAGACCCGGGACTTCGCGCGCACCCTGACCGACACCTTGCAACTGGAGGCGGCGCAGGGGCTGCTGCCGCCGGTGCAGTGGTCCGTGCTGTACGGACTGGCCGCCGGGATGAGCCCGGAGGAAGTCTGGGACGACATGGGCGCGGCGATCAGCGCCGAGCAGATCGACCCCGAGGACCTGGACGCCGCCGTTCGGCGCAGTTCTGACCGGGTGCTCCTGGTCAAGGGACCAGAGGAGCTGATGACCGCCCTGGCCCACCCCTTCGACCTGTGGCGGATCTACCTGCACCCGGTGCAGCGCGCGGTGGCGGAGGCCTCCTACCGTGGACCGGCCCGGGTCAGCGGCGGCCCGGGTACAGGCAAGACCGTGGTGGCGCTGCACCGCGCCCACCAACTGGCGCGACAGGACCAGGGACCGGTACTGCTGACCACGTTCACCTCGACCCTGGCCGAGGCACTGGAGCGCAACCTCGCCCTGCTCTCCGAGACCACCGGGAACCCGGGGACAGCTGATCGGGTGCGGGTGGAACACGTGGACCGGCTGGCCCACCGGGTGTTCCGGGAGGCGCACGGCAGGCCGAACCTGCTCGTCCCCGACCGGGAGCGGGAGCTGTGGCAGCGGATCTGTGCCGGGTTGGGCGTGGACCTGTCCCCCGCGTTCCTCGCCGAGGAGTGGCGTCAGGTGGTGCTGGCTCAGCGGGTGGAGTCGGCATCCGAGTACCTGGCTGTCAAGCGCACCGGACGCGGGCGCGGCCTCGCCCCCACGCAGAAGGCCCGGGTGTGGCAGGCGGTATGGGAGTTCCAGACTGAGCTGTCGGCACACGGGCTGTGGACGCACGAGACCGTGTGCGAGGAGGCGGCCCGACTGCTGGCCGAGCGCCCCGACACCGACAGGCCCTTCCGGCATGTGGTGGTGGACGAGGCCCAGGACCTGGGCGCCCACCAGTGGCGGCTGCTGCGGGCGGCTGTACCGCACGGCCCCGACGACCTGTTCGTCGCCGGGGACACCCACCAGAGCATCTACGGCCCCGGGATCACCCTGAGCGAGGTCGGGGTGAACGTGCGCGGCCGCTCCTCGAAGCTGCGGATCAACTACCGCACCACCGGCGAGATCCTCGGGTGGAGTCTGGGACTGATGCAAGGCCAGCCCGTGAACGACCTGGACGGGGGACCCGAGTCACTGACCGGTTGCCGCTCGGAGATGCACGGCGCGGAGCCGACGGCGAAGGGGTTCGCCAATCAGGAGGCGGAATCCGCGCACCTGAAGGAGACGGTCCGCGCCTGGCTCGACGCCGGGGTGCTGCCAGCCGAGATCGGAGTGGCGGCACGCTCCAACCGGGCCGCGGACCAGGCGCTGCTGGCCCTGGAGGAGGCCGGGATCCCAGCCGTTTCCCTGGCACGGGACCCGTCGGGGAACGGCGCAGGGGCCGCCGTCGGCACGATGCACCGCATGAAGGGGCTGGAGTTTCGCTGCCTGGCCGTGGTCGGCGCCGGGAGCAGCCAGCTGCCCGCCCCCCGAAGCGTCACACCCGAGGAGGAGGATCCCGGTGCGCACGTCCGGGATCTGCTGCGCGAACGCAGCCTGCTGTTCGTGGCGTGCACCCGAGCGCGCGAGCAGCTGAGCGTGAGCTGGCACCAGGAGCCCAGTCCGTTCCTGGAACCGCTGGTGAACCGGACCTGAGCGGCCCGTCGCTCACGCGTACGACGCCCCACCGAACGGAGGAAGTCCCCCACCATGGCGAAACTGTCCCAACTCCTCGACCAGGTCGACTCCGGCACGATCCTGCTCCCCGAGTTCCAGCGCGGCTACGTGTGGAACCGTGACCAGGTGCGCGGTCTGATGCGGTCGATGTACCTGTCCCACCCGGTCGGCAGCCTGCTCCTGTGGGAGACCTCCGACACCGGTGTCTCCGCCCGGGGCGGCGCCACCGGCAACGGCACCTACCTGATGCTGCTGGACGGCCAGCAGCGCATCACCTCGCTGTACGGGATCGTCAGGGGGCGCCCACCCGGTTTCTTCGACGGCGACGCCAAGGCGTTCACCGGCCTGTACTTCAACGTGGAGAGCGAGGAGTTCGCCTTCTACTCACGCAACCGGATGGCCGGGGACGCGCGGTGGGTGAACGTGACCGAGCTGTTCACGAAGGGGGCGATGCACTACATGCGCCCCCTTATGGACGCCTTCCCCGAACAGGCCGAGACCTTCCTGAACCGGCTGAACCGACTGCGCCAGATGACGGAGCGGGAGTTCCACCAGGAGAAGATCACCGGGGCGGACAAGGACGTCGAGGAGGTCGTCGGAATCTTCAACCGGGTCAACTCCGGCGGCACCAAGCTCTCCAAGGGTGACCTGGCGCTGGCCAAGGTGTGCGCCCAGTGGCCCGACGCGCGCAGGGTGATGCGCACGGCCATCGACCGCTGGCGCGAGCGCGGCTACACGTTCACACTGGACTGGCTGCTGCGGACCACCCTGGCGGTAGCCACGGGCAAGGCCCGGTTCGAGCAGATGTCCAAGGTGGGGGCCGAGGACTTCCGCGATGCGCTGGCGCGAACAGCCGACCACACCGACACGCTCCTGGAGGCGGTCTCGGGAAGGCTGGGCCTGGACCACGACCGCGTTCTGAAGAGCCACTCCTCGCTGATCGTCGCCGTGCGCCTGCTGGAGCTCAACGGCGGAGCGTTCGATGACCGGGCGCACCGCGACAAGGTCCTGTACTGGTACATGCACTCGGCGCTGTGGGGCCGCTACAACGGCCCCACCGAGAGCACCCTGCAACGGGACTTCGACACCGCGGAGCGCAGCGGGGTAGACGGGCTGATCGCGGCGCTGGAACGCTCCCGGAGCGGTTCCCTCAAGGTCCGGCCGCACGACTTCGAGGGGACGCAGGGGTCGCGGTTCTACCCGCTGCTGTACCTGCTGGTGAGGGCCAGGGGTTCCCGGGACCTGGGAACCGGCCAGGAACTGACCGCCGAGGCACTGGGCTCGCACAGTCATCTGCTGCGGCACACCCTCTTCCCGACCCCTCTGCTGCGCGGGCGCGACGCCAAGTCCGACGCGATCGCCAACTTCTGCTTCCTCACGGAGCGGAACGATCTGGAGGTCGGTCAGCGAGCGCCGGACGAGTACCTGGCCGAGGCCGAGGCAGCGCACCCCGGGGTGCTGGCCTCACAGTGGATCCCCGGGGACTCCGCGCTGTGGAGGCCGGAGCGCTACCGCGACTTCCTGGCCGCACGACGGGAGTTGCTGGCCGAGGCTGCGCAGTCCTTCCTGGAGGGGCTGCGGCAGGGAACCGCGCCTGAAGAGAAAGAACTGCGTCCGCTGACGGTGACGGCAGAGGAGGCTGCCGACCCGCGCAGCGCCCAGGTGCGTGCGCTGGTCGAGGAGATGCGTCAGACGGGATACGCCGAGCCGGATCTGGGCACGGCGATCAACGACCCGGAACGGGGCGGGGTGATCGCCGAGGCCGAGGCGTTCTGGCCGGACGGGCTCCAACACGGACTGGGCAAGCCGGTGGTGCTGGAACTGGATCCGGAACAGGCCGACCTGCCCAGGTTGCAGGAGTTGGGCTATGAGGTGTTCACATCCGTGGAGGCGTTGGCGGGGTTCGTCCGGCGACTGGGGCAGGACGCCGCGGGTGAGGCTTCGGCTGCCGAGCCGGTGGCGGAGGTCGGCGATCGGGAGGCCGACCCCGACGTGGCCGCCTTCGGCAGGGCGATGGTGGAGGGGTACGAGCGGGCCAAGGTGGAGGCGGGGTACACCGCCTCGTTCTTCCTGGGCATGCTCGCGGAACTGGGCCCTCTGGAGACGGCGCGCAAGCTGCTCAACGCCCCGGCTGTCTCGGACGGGTTCTCCAACCTGTGGGACCGGGGCCGCCTGGACCTGACGGTGGAGGCGTTGGTGCTGCGCCCGGAGTTCTCACCGCTGTTCACCGAGGAGGAGCTGGGCAGGGCGCGGAGCCGCCTGGGCCAGTTCGGCTACACGCTCCCGAGCACCGTCTGAATCGCTCGGGAACGGGTGTGCGCCGCGCGGAAGGGGCGGTGCCGGGTGGATCCGGCGCCGCCCCCGTGCGGGTCACAGGGCCCGCAGCACCACCAGGTCGCAGGTGATGGCCTCCTTGACGTGGTAGACGCTCTGCGGGGTGCTCTCCTCCAGGCACACGGCCCCGGCTTCCCGCAGTGCCCCAGCCCTGGCCTCGCACCCGGAGCCGGGCCGGGGACCGTGACCACGACCGGTGCGCCCGAGTGGGGCAGGTCGGCCTCGGTGAGGTCGCGGGAGACCGTACCGGGCGGGGCGCGCCCCTGTCAGCGCAGCTCCCCTCGGTACCGACGGAGCTCACGGCGTGGTGGGTTCCCCGTCCGTGACCGGCTCGGCGCCCTCCAGGACGAGCATGTCGACCACCAGGGAGCGGACCCGGCCGTCCTCGGTACGGCCGATCCAGACCGGGTAACTACCGTCTCCCCAGCCGCTCGGGACGACGGTCAGGTCGCCTCCGGTCTTCGGGTCGGGGAGCCGCCGGGACCACGGGCTGGTGTCCCGCGCCTGCTGGAGGGGATCGTCGAGCGCCGCGAGGTCGGGGTCGACGGTGTTGGCCACCGCGTGGGCCAGCCGGAGCAGGTTGTGGTTGCTCCGGTACTGGTCATAGCGCTCATCGCTGGGAGACAGGCCGATCGCCTCCATGAAGGCGTCGCGCACGTCGGGGTGGAACTCAGGCCGGGCGATCAGCGCACGGGCGGTGTCCTGCCATGTCCGCTCCCTGTCCCTGATCGCCTGGAGCTGCTCCTCGGGCAGCCCGTGGAAGACGCGCTCGTAGACGTGGAAGTCGTCGAAGAGATCGGCGAAGTAGGGCAGGCAGGCCGCGTCGGTGATACCGATCTGCCCGCCGTCCACGCCGACGCCGTAGAAGTGGTCCTCCTCCAGGTCGTGCGGGTCCTGCCCCGGGCGCAGGGCCATCTCCCAGGAGGCGACCGGGAGGGCTTCGAGGTTCCGGACGTCCACGCGCAGGGCCATGACGCACGAGGGCCTCTCGTCGCCGTCCTCCCCGAGGTGGAGCAGGGACAGGCGCATCGGGTGTTCCCCCGGCGGGAGGGGCGCGGTGAAGGCATCGGTGTCCTTGGCGAAGGCCAGGGAGCTGGGGTCGTAGACCATGACGCGCCCGGTGGGCAGGTTCACGGTGCCGATGTCGCGGACGCCCACCGTTCCCGTCCCGGGATACCAGGAGCTCGTGAACCGGCTTCCGGGACGGAAGAGGTCGTCGACGCGCCGGGGTGCGAGGGGACGCGGCGGTGTCCAGGGGGCCGCCACGGGAGCGCCGCCCGGTTCCACCGCGGCCTCGCTGAGCCGGAGTTCCCTCTCGGCGAGGACGGGGTGCGCCCGCAGGAGGGCGGCCCAGTCCCCGAACGGCGGGGCGGGCAGCGTGACCACGCGGGCCAGTTCCGGGTCCGGGGCGCGGTTGACCGACGTCAGGCCGCCGCCGTGCTGCGTCTGGTACCGGTAGAGGCCGCGCTCACGGTTGAGTGTCTCGACCCTGACGGTCCAGTCGTCGCGCCGGTCCGGCATCGCTCCCCGCGGGGGGTGGTTCCACTGGAAGCCGTGTGAGAGGAGGAGTTCTCCGCCTCCGTCCGCGCGGGTGTAGCGGTGGTGGGTGTGGCAGCGGCCCTCGGCGTCGAACAGCCAGATCCCGCAGTGCCGGTCGGCCCAGGAGATCTCCAGGAGGACGAGCGGTGCCGTGTCGGGGGTGCGGACCAGGACGGCGTACTGTTCACCGGCCCCGTCCCGGGCCCGTGCCGTCGCCGTGTCCAGGAGGCCGATGGGCGCGGCGGTGGTGGGATCCCAGCCCTCGCAGTAGACGACTTCGAGCGGGGTGGGGGTGGTGGGCATGGGGGTGTTCCTCGTGTTCGGGGGATGTGCGCGAAGAACGTAACGGACACGGGTGACCTTTTCTGTACACCTCAGCCGTGCCTGAACATGGACCGATGAGTTCTGTCACTCCGGATGGTCACTATGGGCAGGAGACGACAACGTTCCCGGAGAGGACGCCTGATGACGGAGACGAGGACCCGCACCCTGGACGTGCCGGGCGCCGTTCTGCGCTACGACGTTCGGAGCGGCTCGTCAGCCGGGCCGCCCGTCCTGCTGCTGATCGGCTCTCCGATGGACGCCAGCGGGTTCACCACCCTGGCCCGCCACTTCACCGACCGCACGGTCGTGACCTACGATCCCCGCGGGATCGGGCGCAGCGAGCGCGCCGACGGCGGAGCCGGGGGCACACCCGAGGAGCACGCGGACGACCTGCACCGGCTGGTCTCGGCCCTCGGCGCCGGACCGGTGGACCTCTTCGCCAGCAGCGGCGGCGCCGTCAACGCCCTGGCCCTGGTGGCCCGGCATCCGGAGCAGGTACGCACCCTCGTGGCGCACGAACCGCCCGCCGTCCAGGTGCTGCCGGACCGGGAACGGGCGCTGGCCGCGAGCGTGGACATCCGCCGAACGTACGAACGCGACGGCCTGGGCCCCGCGATGGCGAAGTTCCTCGCGCTCATCAACCACCAGGGGCCGCTTCCGGCCGACTTCACCGACCGTCTCGCTCCGAACCCCGCCGACTTCGGACTGCCCGCCGAGGACGACGGTTCCCGCGACGACCCGATGCTCGGGCAGCTCATCCCATGCACCCACTTCCAGCACGACGTCGACCGGCTGCGCGCGGCGTCGACGCGCATCGTCCTCGGCGCCGGGGCCGAAAGCGGGGGTGAGCTGTGCAACCGGGCGGCCGAGGCCGTGGCCGAGCGGCTCGGAACGGCGGTCGTCACCTTCCCCAGCCACCACGCCGGTTTCCTCGGCGGCGAGTTCGGCGTGAAGGGTGACCCCGACGCCTTCGCCGCCGTCCTGCGCCGCGTCCTGGCGGAGGGAGTCTGAGGCCCGGCGCCGGATCCGGTCCGGCGCGGGGCTGCGTCGGGCCGTGAGGCGTGGGCGTAGAAGCCCTGCGGCGCGGGCGAACCCGCTGCCCGCCCCGCGCGTCCGAAGGGATGGCCGTGTCCCTGCGGGGCGGAGGCGGCGGGGAGGGGCGCATGGGCTGGCGAAGGGCTTGGTCGGGAGACATCGGACTTCTGTCACCGGGGAAGGCGTTCGTCGTGTTCCTGGCCAGCGCGGCGCTGGCCTGCGCGTTGATCCCGGTGTCGGTGCGGTTCTCAGGCCATGAGCTGCGGGCTCTGGGAGCCGCCTACGGCTGGACCGGGCAGGAGGGCGTCCTTGAGGTCACCGAGTCGGTGCCCCTCTCGGATGGGGGCTCGCTGTGCCTGGGTGTCTTCCGTTCCGGGGACGACGGACCCGTGCGGACCGGTGTCCACCTGTACCTGTCGGGGCCCTGTGAGCCCGGCCGCCTGGAGTCGGCCCGCCTCGTCCCCGGCGAACCGTCCTGGATGGTGACCACGGAACCGGACCGCGCCTACGCGGACGCGGGGTTCGGGAGCGGTGTCACCACGTCGGTCCTCGGGTTCGTCCTCGTCAACCTCTTCTGCCTCGGTTTTGGTCTGGTGTTCGCCCAGGCCGCCTTGGGCCTGGGCACCGCGCTCCTGAGGAGGGCGTGGCTGCGCCGGGGCGCGGCCCCGGAACCGTGAGACCCCTGCGAAAGGGGCGCGTGCGTCAGTCGTAGGAGCAGCGGGGGTGCGGAACGATCCCGCGTTCGGGCCTGCGGGGGCGCGGGCAGCGGTCGCGCACGCGGTCGCGGAGGGCCCTGCGGCGCGGGTCGGCCTCCGCGGCGGGTGCGGTGACGGGCGTGGTGTGCGCGGGAGGGGCGCACGGCGCGAGGAGGACGTGGGGGTTTCCCAGCGCGGCGGTGAGGGCGAGTGCGAGGAGTCCGGAGCAGGGGCGCAGGAACCGACGGTGTCGCTCGGGCATGGGCACCAGCCTGGCAGCCGTCGCCTTGTGTGGTGGGGTGATCACGCAAGGAGAGGTGTCCGGTTCAGGCCAGGGACTGCGTGTGTGAACCGTGTTGTACCCGGGTAACCGGTTCGGTCGGTGAGGTGGGGACACGCGTTCCGGGGACGAACCCGGGCGCCGCCCGCCGCGTCCCGCAGCGTTCCCGCGCCCGGAGCGGGCCCGGGTGGCAAGGCCCCGGCCGGGGCTGGCGGCGACCCGTCCACCGGGACAGCGGCCCCGGCGCGAGGCGGCGTCCTCGGCCGGGGCGGGTGCGGACGGGGCGGGAACGGGCAGACCAGGGCTGGTGCGGACGGAGCGGCAACGGGCCGGGCGGGAACGGGCGGGGCGGCTTCCTCGGACGGACCGGACGGGGTGCGGGGTCAGGCCCCGGTCGGGCCCTCCGTGCCGCTCCCCGTCGGCGCGGAGGCCTCGGCCGGGACGTCCGCGGGCGGGCGGCGGGCCCAGTAGGTGGCCACGAGCGCGCCGGAGATGTTGTGCCAGACCGAGAACAGGGCGCCGGGCAGAGCGGCGAGCGGCGCGAAGTGGGCGGTCGCCAGGGCCGCGGCGAGACCGGAGTTCTGCATCCCCACCTCGACGCTGGCCGCGCGGCGGGCGGTCTCGGGCAGCCTGGTGACCACGCCGACCAGGTAGCCGAGCGCCAGGCCCAGGGAGTTGTGCAGCACCACGGCCAGGGCGACCAGGAGGCCGGAGGAGAGCACGGCGTCGGCGTTGGCGCCCACCACCGCGGCGACCACGACGACGATGCCGACGACGGACACCAGCGGCAGGACGGGCAGGACCCTCTCCACGAACCGGCGCGCGGCCATGCGCAGCAGCAGTCCGGCCAGGACCGGGACCAGGACGACCTGGAGGATGGAGACGAACAGGTCGCCTGCGGCGACGGGCAGGGTGGAACCGGCCAGGGCCAGGACCAGGAGCGGGGTCAGCAGCGGGGCGAGCAGGGTGGAGATCGAGGTCATCGCCACCGACAGGGCCACGTCGCCGCGGGCGAGGTAGACGATGACGTTGGAGGCGGTGCCGCCGGGGGCGGAGCCGACCAGGACCATGCCCACCACGAGCAGCGGCGGCAGGCCGAGGGCCTGGGCGATCCCCCAGCCCAGCAGAGGCATGACCGTGTACTGGGCCAGGACGCCGAGGACGACGGCCTTGGGATGTCTGGCCACGATCGCGAAGTCCACGGGGCGCATGGTGAGCCCCATGCCGAACATGATCACCCCGAGCAGCAGGGAGATGTAGGGGGCGAGGAGGGCGGCCTGCCCGGGGGCGGCCAGGCCCGCGATCCCTCCGGCGAGGACCAGCAGGGCGAACCACCTGCCGACGAAGTCGGCGACGCGCGTGAGAACTGACATCGAAGGACTACTTCCCGTGGGTACCCGGGGGCGGCGGAGCACCGCTCCCCGGACGGTCGCCGCCGCGAGGGTCGGCCGCCGCGCGGCCATGGTAGTCCCCGCGTTCGGCGCGAGCGGTGGTCAGGGCGGGTCCCGGACCGGAAACGGCTCCGCGCCGTGGCGTTCCCCACAGGGCACCGGCGCCGGGGCGGGTGACGAACCGCCCGGACGGGGAAGGGGCAGTCCATGACCGACATCTCCCCTGACGACGCGGCCGAGGACAGGACGTACCCCGACAGGACGTACCCCGGCGAGGGCCGGAGGGGCCCCCGGGAGTGGCGGTTCGTGTGGCGCCACCGGTACGCCCTCGTGCTGGGCCTGGTCGTGGCGTTGATGGTCGGCGCGTGGGTGGCCCAGAGTTCGGCGCGGCCGCTGCTGTGGGTCGTGGCGGCGCTGGGGGTGGCCGCCCTGCTGTGGTGGTGCCGCGTGCGGCTGCGCCTGGCCCGGGAGAAGTGGCGGGTGGCGCGGGTCGACCTGTCGGAGGTCGACCGGATGACCGGTGTGGAGTTCGAGGAGCACGTGGCGGGGCTGATGCGCACGCACGGCTACACCGCCGTGACGGTGGTCGGCGGGGCCGACGACGGAGGGGTGGACGTGCTGGGCCGGGCGCCGGACGGGCAGGCCGTGGTGGTGCAGTGCAAGCGGTGGAACAGCCCGGTGCCCCCGAACGAGGTCCGCGCCTTCCTCGGCGTCCTCGCCACCAGTTACGAGGGGTACCGGGGGGTGTTCGTGGCCTCGAACGGCTTCACCGAGGCCGCCGCCCGTGAGGGCGAGGGGTACATGACCCTGGTGGACCGGGAGCGGTTGGCGCGGTGGATGGGCGGTTCGGGCGCGCCCGAACCGCCTCCGGCGTGAGTGCCCCGTTCCCGGCGGCCGCGGTACCCGGTCAGTCCCACCAGAACTGCCAGACCGGGCGGTCGACGAGTATCTCGGCGTAGGCCCTCAGGTCGCGGTGGGAACCCTGCCAGAGGTTGTCCGGGCAGAACGCGAAGTGCTCGGCCGCCACGCGCAGGGCCTGCCCGCCGTCGGTCGGCGGGGCGCCGACCGCCAGGGTGAGGGTCGCGAACCCCATGCCCAGCACGCGCGCTCCGAAGCGGCGTTCCCAGTCGGCCACGACGGCCGCGAACACGGCGGTGTCGTTGTCGTAGTTGAGCGGCCCCGCCCATCCGGAGGCGGCGATGGCCTCGGCCCCCGAGGCCGCCGGAACCAGTCCGAGCCGCAGCCCCGGCACGTGTTCGACGAGGAGTTCGGCGCATTCGACGGCCGTCCGCTCGGGCGCTCCCTCGGGCACGTCCGCGGCGGGGGCCGGGCCGGGCCACGACGCCCCGTAGGGAGCGGTGGTCGATAGCGGGTCGGTGCTCGGGTCGGCCTCCTCGCCGGAGGCGTGCTGTCTCCACCACCGGGCGAGCAGTTCCGCCGGGTCGTGGTCTCCCGGTGAGGAGATCCAGCCGGGGAACAGCTCCTGGGACTCCCAGGGCCGCACCGGGTCCCCGTGCATCCCTTCCAGCAGCAGCGGCCACAGCCCGGAACGGTGGTGCTCGGCCAGGAGCTCGGACCACAGTCCGGCCGGTGCGGAGTCGTGGCTCAGCCACAGCAGCGGAGTGCCGTCCTCCGAGGACACCGTGTGTCCGGGCGGAAGCTGTGCGGAGAGCGCCTTCTGGGGATCCATGTCGCGATCGTAGGCGTCCCCGGTGACGGTTCGCGGCGGCGCGGGCGCGCCCGCGCCGTTGCCCGTCCTGGCGCGGCGGGCGTGACCGCTCCGGCTCCGGACGCGGCGGCGGCGCGCGGGCCGGTGCCGGACCGGACCGCGCCCGGTCCGGTCCGGTCGGTCGGTGCGTACGGGCCGGTCAGGTGGCGAGCGCCCGCAGGGGTCCGTCCAGTTCGCGCCGGTAGAAGTCGACGAACCCGTCCGGGTCGGGCCCGGCGTTCTGCATGACCAGGCGGTCGAAGCCCGCGTCGACGTACGCGCGGACGGCCTCGACGTAGCGTTCGGGGTCGGGCCCGCAGGCGAAGTGCCCCAGCACGTCCTCCTCCCGGACCGTGGTGGTGGCGGCCGCGAAGTTGACCGGGTTGGGCAGCTCGCTCATGACCTTCCAGCCGGTCAGGGCCCAGCGGGAGGTCTCCAGGGCCGCCCGTGCGGCGGTGTGCTCGTCCTCGGCCCAGGCCATGGGCACCTCGGCGTAGCGGGGGCCCTCTCCCCCGGCGTCGCGGTAGTCCCGCACGATCGCGGCCTTGGGCTCGGTGGCGAACAGCCCGTCGCCGAATTCGGCGGCGAGCCTGGCCGACTGCCCGCCGCTGGCGGCGACGGCGATCAGCGGCGCCTCCTCGGGCAGGTCGAACACCCGGGCGTCCTCCAGCCGCAGGTACTCGCCCTCGTAGGACTGGTAACCGCCGCCCCACAGGAGGCGGATGATCTCCAGGGCCTCGCGCAGCATGTGGTGGCGCACCTGGACGGAGTCGGGGAACTCCTGGCCGACGACGTGTTCGTTGAGCCGCTCCCCGGAGCCGACGCCGAGGACGAAGCGGCCCTTCGAGAGCAGGGCCAGGGTCGCGGCGGCCTGGGCGATGATCGCCGGGTGGTAGCGCACGGTCGGGCAGGTCACTCCGGTGGCCAGTCCGATCCGCTCGGTCCTGGTCGCGATGGCGCCGAGCACGGTCCAGGCGAAGGGTGAGTGGCCCTGGTTGTCCAGCCAGGGGTGGTAGTGGTCGCTGATCTCCACGAAGTCGAACCCGGCGCGCTCGGCCAGCTCCGCCTGCCGGACGAGTTCCTCCGGGCCGAAGGCCTCGGCCGCCAGTTTGTACCCGATCTGCATGCGTCTCCCCTGTTCGGTGGTGTCGGGCGCCGACCCGCGCGCACCGGAGGGGCCCGCCCCCGACCGGACCGGTGGGCCGCGGGCCCGGACACCATTCACTCAGGGCACCCATACAACTACCGTCCGGTGTCGCGAGAAGGTTGCGACACACCCGCCTCCGGGTCAGGGCCGCGCGACCGGAGACCCGAGCGGGGCACGGCGCGGAGCCGCCCGCGGAAAAGCAGTCAGGTGATCACGGAGAGCAACAGAGGGAGGAAAAACGTCTCCTGCCATTATCAATCTATAGCGCACCCCGGGGCTTGCGGCAAGACCCGGGTCGTGCCGCACAATTTCCCTTCGAAACCGGAATCCGCGTGAATTCGGGACGTGTGAAAAGCGTGTGCCGTCGTCGGCGCACCGATCACGTACCGACGTCCCAGCACTGGTGGGGACCGCGGTGCGCTCACAGGTGTCTGACGCGGGAACACGGACGTGCGCCCCGC
Source organism: Nocardiopsis sp. CNZ308 (assembly GCF_004217075.1). Lineage (NCBI taxonomy): Bacteria > Bacillati > Actinomycetota > Actinomycetes > Streptosporangiales > Nocardiopsidaceae > Nocardiopsis > Nocardiopsis sp. CNZ308. The sequence continues at coordinate 6,679,852 of NZ_SHKJ01000001.1, forward strand.
GAAAACACGCGGAACGGCCGGTGGAGAGCGATCTCGTTGAACGGGGAATCCATGATTGACGTGACCGTGGTCGGCGGCGGACCGACCGGCCTGATGCTCGCCAGCGAGCTGCGGCTGCACGGTGTGCGCGTGGTCGTGCTGGAGAGGCTCACCGAGCCGACCCGGCAGGCCCGCGCCCAGGGTCTGCACACGCGCAGCGTGGAGGTGATGGACCAGCGCGGTCTGCTGGAGCGGTTCCTCGCGGTCGGGAAGAAGTTCCGGGTCGGCGGCATCTTCGGCGGCATCACCAAGCCGTGGCCCGACGGGCTGGACACGGCCCACCCGTACGGCCTGGCCATCGAGCAGCCGGTCACCGAACGCCTGCTCCACGAGCGCGCCCTCGAACTCGGCGCCGACGTCCGGCGCGGCCACGAGCTGGTCGGGTTGAGCCAGGACGAGGACGGGGTGAGCGTCGAACTGGCGGACGGCACGCGTCTGCGCTCGCGCTACCTCGTCGGCTGCGACGGCGCCCGCAGCACGGTGCGCAAGCTGCTCGGCGTCGGCTTCCCCGGCGAGCCCGCCAGGGTCGAGACGCTGCTGGGCGAGATGGAGGCGACCGAGGATCCGGAGTCGATCGCCGCCGTCGTCGCGCGGGTCCGCAGGACCCATCTGCGGTTCGGCCTCGCCCCGCTCACGGGCGGAGACGGGGACCGGAAGGGGGTGTACCGCGTCATCGTGCCCGCCGACGGGGTGGCCGAGGACCGCACGAGCGCGCCGACCCTGGAGGAGTTCAGGCGGCAGCTGCGGTCCCACGCGGGCACCGACTTCGGCGTGCACTCGCCGCGCTGGCTGTCCCGGTTCGGCGACGCCACCCGGTTGGCCGAGCGCTACCGGGTCGGCCGGGTGCTGCTGGCCGGGGACGCGGCGCACGTCCACCCGCCGACCGGCGGGCAGGGGCTCAACCTCGGTGTCCAGGACGCGTTCAACCTCGGTTGGAAGCTGGCCGCCGAGGTCGGGGGCTGGGCGCCGGAGGGGCTGCTGGACAGCTACCACGCCGAACGGCGCCCGGTGGCCGCCGCCGTGCTGGACAACACCCGCGCGCAGATGGTGCTGCTGGGCACCGAGCCGGGCGCGGTCGCGCTGCGGGGACTGCTGTCCAGGCTGATGGACTTCGAGGAGGCGAACCGGTACGTGACCGGGCTCGTCACCGCGACGGACCTGCGCTACGACCTCGGCGAGGGGCACGCGCTGCTCGGCAGGCGGATGCGCGACATCCCCCTGGCCCAGGGGCGCCTCTACGAGCTGACGCACGACGGACGCGGGCTGCTGCTCGACCGGACCGGTCGGCTCTCGGTGGCGGGCTGGGCGGACCGGGTCGACCACGTCGTCGATACCGGCGGGGCCGGCGAGGAGCTGGGCGCGCCCGCCGTGCTGCTGCGGCCGGACGGCCACGTGGCCTGGGCCGGCGGGGACCAGCGTGAGCTGCTCGACCGGCTGCCGAGGTGGTTCGGCGCCGCCGCGGGCTGAGCGCGCCTGCGGACCCCGTCAGCGCCCGCACCTGGGAAAACCGGTTGCGGGCGCGCGCCGCGCCGTGGAAACCTGCCGGGGCGCTCGCGGCGGTGACCGGGCGCCTACGGCGAAACCCCTGTGGAGAGCGGTCTTGGGCTACATCGACGTCAACCAGGTCAGCCACACCCTGCCCGACGGCAGGATCCTGCTGGACGCGGTGTCCTTCCGCGTGGGCGAGGGTTCCAAGGCGGCGCTGGTGGGCGCCAACGGCGCGGGCAAGAGCACCCTGCTGCGGATCGTGCGCGGCGAGCAGCGCCCCCAGGGCGGCGCGGTCACCCTGGACGGCGAACTCGGCGTGATGCCGCAGTTCATCGGGCACGTGCGCGACGAGACCACCGTCCACGAACTGCTGGTGTCGGTCTCCCCCGCCCCGGTGCGCGAGGCGCACGCGGACCTGGAGGCGGCCGAGGCGGCCATGATGGTCGACGACGGCGAGAGGACGCAGATGCGCTACGCCGCGGCCATCGCCCGCTACGGCGACGCGGGCGGCTACGACGCCGAGGTCGTGTGGGACCAGTGCTGTACGGCGGCGCTGGTACCACGAACCTCTGAACCCCTTACGGGACAGTCACTCTGAGAGGGTCACTACCGGTTCCTAAGTTCCTGGTACCAGGATATGCAGTGATAGTGAGTGTGTCCAGGTCACGAGGGTACCCACACCTAGGGTCCTGGGGCACTGATACCGAGAACCCCGCACCCATCGTTGGATGTTGATACAAAGATTGATACACAACACGAGACATCCGATGATTGTCTCTTGCTTCATCGGATCATCGAAGCTCTGAGATCAACGCTACGACACGAACGCAAGTGTCCGAAGCTTCGCATACATGTAGCGGTCACCGATCGCTTGCGAGGGCATCTGAGAGCGTCACAGGTGGCAGTGCGTCCGAAGCGGTGTCCCGGGGTCTGGTTTCCGGGGTCTCCGGGACGCTAGACCCCCTGGAAACAATGACGTTCGGTGCTGTTGCCGTGTCTGTTGCGTGGTCTGCGCGGAGAATTGCGCGATACCCGGTTCCACTGCCACAAATGCGTGGACACTCTGTCCAAGACACTAGTAGCCAATTCGCAGGCAGCGGAGACAGCTCTGACCCGTGGATTTTTTGCTCAGCATTTTTTGACACCTAAAGGGACCCCCTGTCCCACGGTCACGAGCTACAACCCCGAGTTTCAATGAAACCCTTTGTCAGGCGGCTTTGTCACTCTGTCCGAGGAATGTCCGAAAGGTGTGTTACAATCAGATAAAGGGGAAAGTCCCCTGGTTCAAAGGGGGCTTCGATGTCCGATTGGATTCCACTGTACCCACCGGTACGAAAGCGTTGTATGCGCATGGCGACCCTTTACGACACGGGTACCCCGGTCGCGGAGATCGCCGCTACCTTCCAGGTCTGCGAAAAGACGGTATACCGTTCGATCGCTGCTGGGCGACGGCTGAACGAGGCAATGGCGCGCGCGGAACGAGAACTCTCGTGGAGCGCGTAACCTCCGAACAACTCCGAAGGATTATCGAACTGCTCCGAGTAGATCCGATGATCACACCGGAGCAGGCACGAGAGATGGTCACAGCGACCGAGGAGAGTAACCATGGCAGTTGATAACCCACACGAGTCACCGAAGGGTCGTTCCTTTCTCGACGATTACCAGGCGCTGGGTGACGAACCCAAAAAGGACGACACCACAGACAGGCTGATGCAGCAGCTTCGCAACCAGAAGAAGGGTCTCCGTCACCCGACCCAGCAGCAGCTTTACGACAAGTACCTCAAGAGTGTCGAACGCGAAAAGGACGACGACCGCTGGGAACGTCAGCGTGCACTACAGTTGATCGCTCAGTATCCGTTTCCCGAGCAGAGCGACATCAACGCCGCAAAGGCACAGGCGAAGCGGGAACGCCAGCACATGGTGAAGCTCCGCCGCGAAGACGCGCGTGTCAAAGCAGAGGAAGCCGCTGTTCACGCTGTGTCTATCGGAAACACCCCCGGATACAAGCTCCGGCGTCTGTTGGAGTCAGTTCGCGCAAAGGGCACCTACGACGCCAAGGATGTCATTCTGTGGCAGAACCTCCAGCGCACTATCGAGAGTTCCCACGACGTCCAGGTTCCGACTCTTGACGAGATCCTCAAGAATCGTGATTACCGGGAAAACCCCATGAGGGACGTATGGGAAACCAACTCAGCGGGTGACCCCATCCCCGGACGCGAGCAAGAGCAGTAATTCCCCTACGGAGTGGATTCTCCGTCATAGTCTTCGGTCTCAGAGATTCTTCTCCAGTCCTCGTATCTCACGAGACCATTCCCAAGCTCCCCACGGATGTGGGTTGAGCTGACAAAAGGGGCGGTTGGGGCATAGCTAGCACACCCCCGTCCCGGGAACTCGGCGTAGCTTACCGAGGTCACCGAAATCGACCCCGGTACCGGAGCTGTCACCGGTACCGGGGTCACCCTCTCCGTTGAGCGGACGCTCCGGAACCCTTTTCAGTGCGTGGTGGATTCCCGTGCTCACGAGCCGGAATCCACTAATGCATTGGGAGGAACCGTGGCGGGATTCAAGATCGCTTCGGGTTACGTCGAAGTCGAAGTCCTCTACGACCAGAGGAAGCTGAGAAAAGAAGCAGACCGCGCCGGTAAGGACGCCGGTTCGAGGTTCTCGTCTGCGTTCTCCAGAGAAACCCGGAACGTCCTTTCTGGGTTCGGAAAGAACACCGGCACCTTCACCAAGATAGGTGACGCCGCCGGAAAGTCCTTCGCGGACTCGTTCGGTAAGAGCTTCCAGAAGACGCTACCGACATACCTCAAGACCGACGTCGTCACCAAGTCGCTCTCGAAAGACATCGACAAGACCGGAACCGACCTTGGTCGCCGGTTCGCGGAGTCCTTCGGTCGTGGTTTCTCGCAGTCGATGCCGAAGCTCACGGTTTCCGGTTCGGGTTTCTCCGAGTCGGGTGCCGCCGCTGGTCGGGCGTATTCCGCTGGGTTCCAACGCGGCATTGACGATAACCGGACGATGTTCTCCGGAGTCGAGCGCGAGGGACGCCGGTCCACGGGAATCCTCGGCGGCCTCGCACGCGCGGGAGCCGGAATCTTCACCAAGTCCTTCGGTGAGGTAATGGAGACCGGTACCCGAACCGCAATGGGTTCGTTCAAACGCGTGATGTCCAAGCAGGTCGGTCTCACCGTTGGAATGGTCGTCGCGGCGGTCGGAGCGATCGCCGTTGCGATGCCCGCTATCGGAGCTGGCATCGCCGGAGCGCTCACCATCGGCTTCGCATCCGGCATCGGTGTCCTCGGTGTTCTCGCGTGGGCGGAATCCGCGAAGGTCAAGGGTGCCTTCCGTGACATGTCGAACTTCATCGTCTCGGACTTCAAACGCGTCTCCGCTCCCATGGAGTCGGTACTCACCGACCTAGCAGGGGATATCCGAACGACCTACGAGTCACTGTCCCCGAGTCTGTCGACGTTCTTCGCGACCGCCGCTCCGTCGTTCAAATCGTTCCAGCGTGACATTCTCCAGGGGTTCTCCGAGTGGGGTCCCGCTATCGAGGGTGCCGGGTCTGCGTTCTCGTCTCTGTCGGTCCATATGGGTCCGATGCTTCAGGAGAAGATCGGTGAACTCGGTGGCGCTTTCGAGCGGATGTTCGCTGCTGTCGAGAGGAATCCCGAAGCGGTCACCGCTGTCTTCGCCGGAATCATGAACCTCATTATCGGGGTCATCAACGTCGTCACGTGGTTGACGAATACCTGGGGCAAGATGGTCGAAGCCTGGAACAACGACACGGGTCAGATTCGAACGATCCTGACGTTCCTCGGATCTTTCATCTCCGCGTTCTTCCAGACGTTCACGAAGTCTCTCGGATTCGTGATTCAGTTCCTCGGCGCTTTCTTCGCGACCTTCGGTCAGACGTTTACCCACGTCGGCAACTTCATTGACCGCGTCGTCGGTGGAATCGGTACGACGTTCGTCACGGTGAAGAACACCATTGTCTCTGCTTTCGGTACCGCGATTACCTGGGTCCAAACCACCGTTGGTTCCTGGGTCGGGTGGATTCAAGCTCGGTTCTCCGGATTCGTCGCCGGTGCCGTCGCCATCTGGAACAACTTCAATATCGGTCTGCGCTTCATCGTGGGTTCCGTGGTGGGTTGGGTCCGGAACACCTTCAGTTCGTGGGTTGGGTGGATATACGCGAAGTTCAACGCACTCCGAACCAATGCGTCGAACATCTGGAACGGATTCACCTCGGGAATCCGGAACATCGTCGGTGCGGTCGTCTCTTGGGTCCGAAACACCTTCTCCAGTTGGGTCGGTTGGATCTATGCACGCTTCAATGCACTGAAGACCAACGCGTCCAACATTTGGAACTCCTTCACCGCTGGCATCCGCAACATCGTTGGTGCGGTGGTCAACTGGGTCCGCAATACATTTAGCTCCTGGGTCGGGTGGATCTACGCGAAGTTCAACGCTCTCCGAACCAATGCCGTCAACATCTGGAACGCATTCCGGAACGGTATTTCGAACGTCGTCCGGAACGTCGTCAACTGGGTCAGGAATACATTCTCCGGATGGGTTGCGTGGATCTATAACAAGTTCAACGCGCTTCGGTACAACGCAGAGAAAATCTGGTGGCAGTTCCGACACGGCATCGCCCGCGTCGTTTCCGCAGTCGTCAACTGGGTTCGTAACACATTCTCCGGATGGGTTGCGTGGATCTACGCGAAGTTCAACGCTCTCAAGGCGAACGCGGTCAACATCTGGAACGCCCTCCGAAACGGCATCGCGAACATTGTCCGAGGCGTCGTCAATTGGGTCCGGAACACCATCGCTGGGTGGGTCGGGTGGATTCAGTCCAGGTTCGGTCACCTCCGCGTCGCTGCCCTGAACATCTGGAACCGGATCAAGGACGGGATCGTTTCCCGAGTCCGGGACTTCCGGAACAAAGCGATGAGCGTCGTAAACAACTTCAAGGACAAGTTCATCGACGCGTTCGACCGCGCGAAAAAGGGTTTCGAACGGGTCTGGAACAAAGTGATGGACGTCGCGAAGACGCCCGTCAAGTTCATGATCAACACCGTTTATAACGACGGAATCCGAGTTCTCTGGTCGAAGATCGCGGATCACGTTCCGGGTCTCGGTTATCTCAAGCGGGTTAACCTTCCGAAGGGATTCGCGCGAGGCGGTATCCTTCCTGGTCAGTCGTCCTATCGTGACGGTGACGACCAACTCGTTCCGATGCGTCGCGGTGAGGGCGTATACGTCAGCGAAGCGATGCGCGACCCCTACGAGCGGCGACGCCTGCACGCGGTGAACCAGGCCGCCATGAAGGGTCGTCCCCTTTCGAGGTTCCGCGACGGGTTCGCTGCGGGTGGTGTCGCCAGCTCTGGAGACGTCTCCGCGAACATCCGCAAGGGTAACTACGGTGAGGGAATCCCCGTCGAGGGATTCACCCTCGGCGGAATCGTAGGCGACTGGGCACGGAATACCTTCGCCAGCGTCAAGGAGTTCACCGAGGACAAGCTTGGTGACATCGTCGGGTGGGCGAAGAAACCGTTTACGGACGCCTTCAATTCCCTCCGTGGCGGCGAGTCCGGCGGTTCCACCAAGAAGACGTTCCCCGGTGTTCCGTACCACGCGGGTCAGCGTCTGTGGGAGAAAATGAAGTCGTTGTTCCAGTCGAAGGATGACGAGCACAATGCGTCCGGTTCGAACTGGTCGGGCGCGACCGGAACCCTAAAGGCAGCGGTCGACTGGGCGAAGTCCCAGCACGGCAAGAAATACCAGTGGGGCGGTAACGGCAACCCCTCCTGGGACTGTTCGGGTTACCTCTCCGCGATCGAATCCGTCATCCGAGGACAGAAGCCGCACCGTCGCTGGTCGACGCATGCTTTCGGGTCGCGCGGACCCTCGGGATGGGAACGCGATCTCGACTCGCCGTTCATGGTGGGTATCACCCATCGCGGGGTCGGTCACACTGCGGGAACCCTAATGGGAAACAAAGTCGAATCCGCCGGTGGTGGAAAGGGCGTCCGGTTCAATCGCGGCGCTCTGGGTCACGACTCCGGGAAGTTCCAAGCTCGGTACGGGTTCCACCCCGCGATCTCGAAAGCAAAACGTTCGGGTGGCGGCGGTTCCGGTAATACCATGATGACCTCATTCTGGGACTCTCATACGCCGATGGCGAACGGTAAGCGGATGCACGCGAACGCTATCGCGTCGTCTGTCATTCCCCTCGGGACGAAACTCCAAGTCAAGGTCGGAGGTAAGACCGCGACCGGTTCCGTGGACGACCTCGGTCCCGCTTCGTTCGTGTATCGGAGGCATCACCCGAAGGCGCTTCTGGACCTCGCAGAACCCATGATGAACAAGCTCACCGGTCGTCGTTCGAATACTGTGAACGGCAGCTTCAACGTCTTGAAGCGCGGTTCCGGTCGAACCCTCTTCGGGTATACAAACTGGAATGGTAAGTACTCCCCGGGTCGCTCGACTCGGGGGTTCACCACTGGCGGTGTCGTCGGGGGGACCTCGCTGGGAATGGGCAGCCACGACGTGGGCGGCCTGCTACCGGACCGCCACGTCGCTCACAACCGTTCCGGTGAAGCCGAAATGGTCGCGACTCTCGATCAGCTCCGGTCGATTGTCGCGGCGCAGCAGAACGCTGGTGACACCATTAACTTCTACGGTGATCTCACCATCGACTGTAAGGACCTTGACGACATGCGAGGCGTCGTGAAGATGGTCAAGGGTCTCCGTCAGTCTGCGCGAGCCAACGGCGGCAACGTCCGCTTCGAGACGCGACGGAGCTAGCAATTAGACGCAATTCACGGCAACTAAAGGACCCCGTGGCGGCATCCGCCACGGGGTCCTCGTCTTGCGTCCAGGGGTAGGGACTACCCCGGGGAAGTGCTCCCGACGCCGGAGCGTTGATCTGAGGAGCGTCTAGAGGGTGTTCCGCGCTGCGCGGAGGACAGCGACGAACTCAGACGCGGGGAGGGACAGGGTTCCCTTGTCCCGGTTCTGGGTGTCGCGCAGCTCCGCGACGCGGTCCACGGTCCTCGCCTCAACGCAGTTGGACGACGAACCGGAGTACGTCGACTTGGTCCACTGGTCGTTCAACTGGTCAACTCCCGTAGCGCTTCCTTGCTGTTCTGTGCTGGCAACGCTAGCGCAAGAGCGTCCCGCAGCAGGTCCCGGACCCGGGGTAGGACACCGTCACCATAGACCGCGTCGTCTTCGAGGTGATCGGACGCGGCGACCTCCCGACCGTCGCGCAACCGGTAGAGACTGAACGGTCCGGGGACGCCCAGGAGCACGCTCCGTTCCGGCAGGACGTAGAACGTGACCCGGTCGGGGAGGTTCAGAAGGTGTTCGACCTGTGCGGCCCGGACCGGCTCCGACACCGCCAGAAGCGCTGTCAGAGGGAACACAGCGGACACCGTCGCGGAGATCTCCCCCAACCGCTCGGAACGCAAGCGCGCGAGGTGTTCGACGTCCTGGACCTTCCTGCCGCTCCGGTAGACCTCCGCCGCGTACTCCGGACACCAGAGCAACCCCGGTAGAGCGACCGCCGTCACAAGGTCGATCCGGACCGCTTCGGACTCCAGAGCGGCGACGCTCCGAAGGAAGGGTGGCAGGTCCTCGGTGACGGTCCGCTCCCAGACCTCTAACAGCGCTCCGTTCGCGGCGAGAGCGGTGTCCAGCGCGGTGACGGCGCTCCGGGACGGACGGGTCTTCCCCCCGACGTACCGGGACAACGACGCGGGTGAGACGCGTGCTCTCGCCGCCAGCGCCCGCTGAGTGAGTCCGGAGACTTCGAGGTACCGGGAAAGCATGTCGGGGAACGCGGAGGGGGTCGTCATGGGACGGTTGTACACGCTGTTGCACTGCGGTGTCCCGGGGTTGCTGGAATCCGTCACGGTGTGGCGCAACCCCGCACGTCACGGGACCGTGGACGCATGGAACAGAGAGAACGAAGCAGCGACCCGTACCTCACAGCGCGCGACGCGTTCATGACGCAGCGTGGTCTTGCGTTCACGTGTGAGTGGAGGCGCTTCCCGTGGACGCGCGGTGCGGACGTTGAGCGCGCCATAGTCGGACCCCCTTACTTGGGGAACGTCTGTATCGGACTCCGCGACGGTTCGGTGTGGTCGTGGGAGGATCCGCGCGGAGGGTACCGAGTGGTCCCCAGGGACGATCTAGCAGGGTTGGTCGAACAGGTGATCGAAACCCGCGCGGGTTACACGCCGCCGCTTCCCCGTCGCGGGTGAGCGATAAGCGAACCGTTGTTCGCTATCCGAACGCATGGTGTCCCACGCCACAAAGGTCAACCTAACCCGGCATCCGCTTCGGAGGAATCCGAACCACAACATGTAGGGGGTGGTGGTGTATCAACAGGTATCAGGGGGTACTCTCCCCCTCCGTACATGGAGTTTTTTCACCTTCTGTCGTTGCAGAAAAACGCTATAGAAGAGGGGGAGACCACCCCCTCCAAACCCCCCGATACACCATCTCCGCTATTCGTCGCTGTAGTGGCTTCTCCCGGACGCGACCCCCGTTTGACTAGGGTCGTATGGGTTCACGACTCCCGACGCCGCAGCGGGCATCTGAGGGACGGATAGACGGTGTTGTGTCCGGAGCTGTGACGGACGGTTCAGCGGTCGGCTTCCGGGGGTGACGCAAGGTGGGGTATCAGGGGGGTCTCCGCCGCTCCGCTCTATAGAGATTTCTTGTGTGTCTTTTCGTCATGTCAAAGAGTAACACAGAAAATCTCTATATAAAGGGAGGAAGCCGAACCCCCCTGACACCCCACCCCAGACACTTCCCGGGTGCCGGATATCCGACGCAGCAAGGGATGTCGCGGTTCAGACACCCGTATTCCCCGGGGGTCCCGAGAGGTATCAACCCCACCGACTCGACACCGCCGACCCCTCCGGCGTCGTCTCCGAAGGGTCGGTTTACGGACGACGTGTAGTAGATTTCCACCACATACCCCCTCGAAGCACACGAAGAAGGACCCGCTTCGGCGGGTCCTTCGAGGTGGATAGGGTCACTTCCGGCGGTCGCTTGCTGCGCGTGCCAGGCACGACTTACAGGTCCCCTTAACGTAGGTCTTGCCACTCTTGGTGTACTTACCGAACTCCCCGAGTGTCTTGTCATGTCCGCAGTCGCCGCAGAACTTCGAATCACCGCGCTTCAAAGACTCCAGGCGTAGGAACAAGTCCACCCGCGCCTGTCGCTCCTCCGAGTGAAGTCGTCTCGCCTCCACGAGTTCGGTCGTTAGTCGCCGGTTCTCCCACCCCAGCACCCGGTTCTCTTCCCGGAGCTTCGCGAGTTCGTCACGCTGCTTCTGTCCGCGTTCCCGGGAACGTCGGTTGCGCTCCTCGCGATTCTCTTCGTGATGCTTCGCAGACGCCTCGCGGTGGCAGTCACGGCACCAATCGCCGTCGCACCGGAAGTTCTGCTCTCCGAGCGTCTTGTCACATCCGGGACACACCTGGTCGACACCGGTTGCTTCTCGACACTCCGCGCAGCGCCGATCGAACCGGTAACGGTAATCCGTCGCCACGTCTTTGTCCGTCGCGCACTCCGGACACTCCCGGGTCGTCGCGTCCGGGTCGATCATGACAAACCCGCCTCCTCCACCAACTCCCGGAGACGACGGAGTTCGTCCCGCTGCTGCCGTCCATGTTCCCGAGAGCGAGTGTTTCGCTTCTCCCGGTTCTTCCGGTGGTACGCCCTCTGGTATTCCCGGTTGCAGGTGCGGCAGTATCCGCCCTTCACGGTACTGGGTGCGAAATCGGTGGTGGTGTTCTCGCATCGCGAGCACGTCATGAGTCGCATGTCTTCCCCCTCGTCGTAACTGTTACTGATTCTACTTCCCGGTTTCGGGGTCGAACTACTCACGACCCCTCACGCAGCTCTTGCACACCGTGTGTCGTATCTCGGAGCCGTCGCGGTTTCTTCCCTTTCGGTGAAACTCCGCGAGGACACGAGACCGGCCGCAGCTCCTGCACCGCCGGACACCGGCGACCGCTTCGAGCGTGCGCATCGCTGCTTCCGACTGGGGGTGAGTGAACTTCGAACGTTGACACGGAGTGCACAGCAACTGAAGATTGTCGAGTCGGTGAGAACTCCGGGGGTCGGATACGGGGATGACGTGATCCAACGACGGTCCCCGCCCCGTGCGCCACGTTCCAAGACACTGGTTGCACCGGGGGTAGAGCTTCATGAGAACCGCGAGCGGAACCAGTTCGGATTGAACCGGTTCGGCCCCGTGGAACCGCTTGTAACGGAACTCGAAATTCGAAGCGAGTCGCTTGGGGTCCCAGTCCCAGCAATCCTTACAGGCGGATCGAAGCTGGTCACCCGAGTTCGCGTAGAACTCCCAAACGGGAAGCACCCGCTTGCACCGGCTGCACTGCTTCGTCCACATCTGATCTGATATACTATCGGTAACGCTCATGACCTCTCCTGGGTGTGTTTCGGGGGTTGGTGTCCCCGGTCTTGTGTGATCTCGCTTGGTTGCCGCCGCCGCCCGCTCCTGGGGCGGCGGCGGTTCCTTTTATCAGAGTCCGGCGTCCCGAACGACCTTGCGGAGGTTCTCCAGCTCCTCGCGGTCGCGCTCTGCTTTCTTCCGAGCGGCGTACTCGCGCTGGTACTCCGCACTACAGGGACGACAGTAACCAGCGGTGGGCGTGAAATTCGTCGTCTCCTCCTTGCAACGAGGACACCGTTTCTTTCGCGGTGTCGGCTCGGTATCGCGAGCCGCGAAATACGCCGCTGCGGCTTCCTTGGTACAGGAGCGGCACACGAGATCGTCGTCGTCGAAGTCCGTCGTAACCTGTCGACACTCGGGACACACCATCATTTTCTCTTTCGCCGCCTGGTACGTGCACAGGCGGCAGAACTGACCCTGTCGCGTGAAGTTCGACGTTCTCTCGTGACACCGGGGACAGACTCGGACTTCCGGACTCACGACGCCTCCTCAAACTCGGTGAGCGCCGCGCTCAAACGATCGACTAACTCGCGGAGTTGGTCGTGGTCGAAGTCTCCCGTGAGCAGGTCCACGATCGCGGTGATCTTCGCGAACTCGCGTGCTTCACGTGCTTCACGGACCCGCTCGGAGTCCGTTGCGTACACGCGTTCCCGGTTCCGAAGAACCTGGGTCGCTGTTGTCAGGATGGGGTGACGGATAATCAGCTCGGGACGGACGTACATCACGTGTCCTTTCGTTTCTCGACTCGGCAGAGGTGGCAGCGGCAGCGACTCATTCCGCACCCTCTGCGAAGACAGGTCCGGTGCAGAACGACGGCGAGTCGGTGTCGATTTCGATAAACGTCACGGCTCCACCAGAACAGGTCTGGCGTGCATAGAACCTGGTGCCGTTGATGATGCGCAGGTCCGAGAGGGTGGCGTCTCCGCCGCACTCGGGACATTCAAAGAGTGGAACGTTCACGATTCGTTCTCCCCCTTGACGGGAATCCACGCACCGTTAGTCCGCTTGGGATGCCGCCGACACAGTGCGGAACGCACCCTGACGCCGTCCTGGACACCCTTGTGGAAATCGTGCAGCGGTCGCCGCTTCCGGCACCGAAAGCACATTTCCCCCTCGGGTTCGGGCTTCGGTTCCGCTTGGTTCATCTGCTGTACTTCCCCGGGGGAAACAGGGAACCACAAACCGCCGCCCCGGGGGTTGGTCTCCTTGCAGCGACCGCTTCGGGCGTACCCGTATCCATCGGATTTGATGACGAACGCTTCCAGGGGATGGTTGTCGGTACACGACAAACACGCATACCCTTCTCGTTTGTCGATCTTCACGACGCCACCCGACCCTTGATGAACTCCTCGAAACGACCGTCGGTGACGTCGTTCAGGACCTCCAGGATTCCGAGATAGCACCGGTCGTCCTGAACGAAGGTGCCGTCTTCGACACTCATGTAGAAAGTGATCCGAGACCTTGCGATCGCGTAGCGAATCCGAAGACCCCGTTTCTCCTCCTCGGTGCCGTCGAAGTTTCGGAGTTCGTTCTGTAGCACTACGTAGAAATCACGCGCGACATCGACGTTTTTGCTGGTGATACTCATTTTCTCTCCCTGGTTCAGCCCCGCGATTCGGGGTTGTTACCCCATAGTAACATGGAAATTGGACATTCCTCGGACAAAGTGTCCATTTGCACGCATTGGAAAGGGTTACCCGCGTCGGACACGGGGCGCAAGTTCCCATTAGCAAAGGATCCTCGCACCCCGTGTGATATGCGTCACATGGACCGAATCCGGTCGCGAATCCGGAAGCGGAGACGGGTCGCCCAACTTTCGCAGCTATAGCACTTAAAGCTGCGATAGCCGATACCAGCGGTGACGAGCGGCCGGAACGACGTCCGGGGAAGCAGTTCCTGACACCGGAAGCACGTGTACGACATAGCGAAGCCGTTTCTGTGACCACGTAGCAGGGGGACTAGGTCCCCTACCGTGGTTGCGCGTCGCCGTTCATGTCTCCCCCTGCGTCGTCTGTAGCTACATCTTCGGTCACCGTTCACCGGGTGACAAGAGCCAAAACGCTTTTGTCCTTTTTGAAACGGGCACCGGCTACAAGCCCCTGTTCCCAGTGAATCCCGCGACCCCGACTTTCAAGTCTGGGTAAAGTAGCTCTCCTCCTCGGTCACCGCGTCCGGATGTCGGGACGTACCCGGACGCGGCGACTGGTTCCAGTCTCCGGCACGGCGTCCCGATTCGGGAAGAACCAAAACGGAAATCGCTAGTTACCGCTTCGAGATCACTGCAACCAGGGGGTTTCCGTCGCACGGAGTAGCGTTGAGTAAGGAGTCCGCGACGCCGCACAGAGAACCCGCTCCGGTCGCCGGAGCGGGTTCGTGTCCCCCGTCAGAGGTTGTCAGCGATGCTGTGCCGCTTGTTCAGCTCCGCAGCGCGCCGCGCGGTCGCTTCGCGGACATAGCGCTTCATGGACGCCGTTCCCGTCCACCCTCCCGCGTGCTGCACGGTGAGTTCTCCGGCGTCCGTCCCGAGCTGCGCCGTCGCCCATGTGTGGCGGAACCGGTGCGGGTGCACGTGAGCGACTCCGGCGCGCTGACAGTACCGAGTCACGACAGGTTGGAGAGCCTTGTAGTTCATCGCTCCCTGCGTCGTCAGAAACAGGTCGGGTAGGTCCCGGTGCTTGTGACCGGACCGCGCGCGGAGATACCGCCGGAGTTCGGTAGCCGTTCGTGCTCCGAACCCGACCGTCCTAGGTCCGGACTTCCCGGAGATCGTGACGGTGTTGGCTGTCACGTTCACATCAGTGAGCTTCATGTTGAGTAGTTCCCCGACACGGCATCCGGTGTCCACCAGAACCAGCAGAATCAGACGGTTCCTGTGGTCGTTGAACCGTCCGTTCCCCTTGACTGCTAGCAGCTTTCGGAGGTCTTCCGGTGACACGGTCGGCACCGGCTTCACGGGTGCGGTGGGTGCGGGAACCCGGTCAACTGGTGATACCAGGATCTCACCCTCCGAGACGAACCATCGGTACATCGCTCGGACGTCACCGTGGAACCGGACGATCGAAGCGGGTGCGGTCCCTTCCGCGTACTCCGCTGCCAGGAACGACCGCACGGTTCGCGGTGTCGCCTTCAACAGCTCCCCGTCTCCCACGTGGCGCAGGTACCTGTCCAGTGAGTACCGGTAGGTCCGGAGCGTGTGAGGGGAGCGTCCCCGCAACCGAACCGCGTCGATGAAGTCGGCTACAAGCATCTCATTCTGGTTCATGATGCAGCGTTTCTGTGAGGGGTAGGAATCCCCTTCGGAGTGGTGTTTGCGCAGGTCACGGCGACGCGGGCGGCTACGACGCCGAGGTCGTGTGGGACCAGTGCTGCACGGCGGCGCTGGGCGCCCCCTACGAGCGCTGCCGGTGGCGCGAGGTGCGCACGCTGTCGGGCGGCGAGCAGAAACGCCTGGTCGTCGAGGCCCTGCTACGGGGCCCGGCGCCGGTGCTGCTGTTGGACGAGCCGGACAACTACCTCGACGTTCCGGGCAAGCGCTGGCTGGAGGAGGCGCTGCTGGCCACCCCCAAGACGGTCCTGTTCGTCTCGCACGACCGCGAGCTGCTGAGCCGGGTTCCGGACCGGATCGTCACGGTCGAACTGGGCGCGGCGGGCAACACGGCGTGGGTGCACGGGGGCGCGTTCGACACCTACCACAACGCCCGCCGGGAGCGGTTCGCGCGGCTGGACGAGCTGCGGCGGCGCTGGGACGAGGAGCACACCAAGCTCAGGGCGCTGGTGGCCGCCTACAAGCAGAAGGCCGCCTACAACTCCGACATGGCCTCGCGCTACCAGTCGGCGCGGACCCGGCTGCGCAGGTTCGAGGAGGCGGGGCCGCCGCAGAAGCTGCCCCGGGAGCAGAACCTGCGGATGCGGCTGCGCGGCGGCCGGACGGGCAAGCGGGCGCTGGTGTGCGAGGGGCTGGAGCTGACCGGGCTGATGCGCCCGTTCGACCTGGAGGTCTGGTACGGCGAGCGGGTGGCGGTGCTGGGCTCCAACGGGTCGGGCAAGTCGCACTTCCTGCGGCTGGCGGCCGGGGGCGGCAGCGATCCCCGGTCGTCGGTGCTGCCGGAGGAGGACAGGGCGAAGGTGCCGCCGGTGGAGCACGGCGGCACGGCGCGGCTGGGCGCGCGGGTGCTGCCGGGGTGGTTCGCGCAGACCCACGAGCACCCCGAGTTCGCGGGGCGCACGCTGCTGGACATCCTGCACCGGGGGCAGGGCACCCGCCGGGGCGTGCCCCGCGACGAGGCGGGGCGGGCGCTGGACCGCTACGAGCTGGCGCCGGCCGCGGAGCAGACCTTCGACACGCTCTCGGGCGGTCAGCAGGCGCGGTTCCAGATCCTGCTGCTGGAGCTGTCGGGGGCGACGATGCTGCTGCTGGACGAGCCCACGGACAACCTGGACGTGGTGTCGGCGGAGGCGCTGGAGTCGGCGCTGGAGGCCTACGACGGCACGATCCTGGCGGTGACGCACGACCGCTGGTTCGCCCGCGGGTTCGACCGGTTCGTGGTGTTCGGCGCCGACGGAGGCGTCTACGAGGCGCCGGAGCCGGTGTGGGACGAGGGGCGGGTGCGCCGCGAACGGTAGGGGCTCCTCGACTCGGAAGAGGGGACGATAGGTTGATAAAAACTGCATAAGCCTCAGAAGGTTATTGATGCGACATCCCCCGCCGCTCGCCCGTCTCCTGCTCCTGGCCGGGTTCCTCGGCGCGTTCCTGGCCGCGCTGCCGTGGGAGCCCGCCCCGGCCCACGCCTCCCCCGACTACGGCACCTCCTCCGCCGAGGCCGGGGAGTTCTACGCCCGCGTGCTGGAGGAGCACGGCGGCGTGTTCGTGGAGGAGGAACTCGCCGGTGTGCTGGACCGCCGCGAGACCGCCGAGGACCTGCGCGCCCTGCTGGAGGAGTACGGCGTCACCGTCGACGTGCTGGTCATGGCCGGTCGCGGCGAGCACCTCGCCGCGTACGACCTGGCCTTCGCCATCAGCGTGCACAGCGATCGTCCCCTCCTCGTCCTTTCCGTGGACAGCCTCCACATCGGCTACGCCAACCTGGGGAAGGCGGGTCTGCACCTGAGCGCCGTGGAGTACGCCATCACCACCGGCGCCTGGTCCGAGCTCCCCGCCGACAGACTCGAACGCGTGCTGCGCGTGTCCGACCACCCCGACATGGACGAGCTCGCGGAACAGGCCGATGAGGAGTTCCTCGCCCGCTCCGACATCGCGCTCGACGAGGGCCAGGAGCGGGACTCCGCGGCCAGGGCCACGCTGTTCTGGCGTGAGTACCGGTGGGTGCCGTGGGCCGGAGGCGCCCTGGGCGCCGCCCTGACCTACACGGCGGTCGTCACGGCCCTGCGCTGGTACCGGCACGCGCGTTCGTCACGAGGGGAAGGGCTCGCATGAGCCGCACACGCCCGCGGTACGCCCTTCTGACCCGGGTACTGGCCGCCCTGCTCCTGTGCGCGCTCCCCTCCCCCGCGCACGCGGCCGAACCCGACACCTCCGTCGGGTCCGTCGCGGAGATCACCGACCTCTCCCGGGTGGAGCGGGTCGCCGGGGAGCTGGAGGACAGCCCCCTGTACGTCCACCACGAGCTGCGAAGCCAGTGGTCGCAGCGCTCTCTGGAGGAGGTGGAGGAGAGCCTGACCTCCGGACCGCTGGCGGACCTGTCGGTACGCGTCGTGGTCTACCCGTCGGTGCCCGGGGACGAGACCGCGGGACAGCCCGCGCTGTTCCTGAGCGCCCTGCACGAGGTGTCGGGGCGGGACGGGGTCTACGTGGCGGTCACCAGGGACCACCGGGTGGCGTTCGCGACCTTCGACAGCCCCCTGCGGGTTCCCGACGTCGACACCGAGGGGCTCGGGCTCGGTTACGCTGCCCGCACCCACCAGATCCTGGACCTGCTGGAGGAGGCTTCCCTCGGTCCCGAGACCTCCGTCGAGCTGACCCGGGGAGATCCGTCCGATCGCGATGAGGCGGTCCGGCGCCCGCGTGGCGACGCCGAGCGGTTCTGGTTCGCGGCACTGTTCCCCGGTGTCCTCCTCGGACTGGTGCTCGTGGGCGTGCGCGTCCTCTTCAGCAGGCCATCGACCTGGCAGCCCCTGAGTTGGCCGCCCCAACCGCTACGGCCGCTCCGGGCCCTGGCAGGACGGCTGCGGTCGCGGATCGCAGGGTTCCGGTCATGGAGCGCGGGGCTGCGGACCGCCGCCGAGAACCCGTACAGGGCGAGGTGGGCGCCCAACCGGCCGTGGCGCTGGTGGCTGCGCCCGGTCCTGGGCCGTGAGCTGCGCCGCTTGCGCCTGCTCGTCGAGGCGGCCCCCGCCGACCACCCCGAACGCGCCCGGGCAGTGGAGGCCTACGACGCCGCCGGGCTCATCGCCCAGTCCCCGGACCTGCCGCCGCAGGCCATGGTCTGCGCGGTCGTCGTGGCCCGCAACGGCGTCCAGCTGATGAGGCACCCCGACCTTCCGCTCCTGGAGCCCTGCCAATTCAACCCTCTGCACGGGGCGGCGAGCAGTAGGGGCCGCGAGTACCGCCTTCGAAGGCGCCTGACGTGGTGGCAGGTCTGCGATCGCTGCGTCGGGCGACGGTTCGACCCGCGTTTCGGTCTCTTCACGCCCTCCCTGCCCCTCCTGGTGAACGGGGAGCCCACGCACTACCGCCATGCCAAGGACGTCTGGGCCGAGGCCGCCACCGCTCCTGATCGCGCCTTCGCGCGTATCCGCACAGAACTGGAGGTGTGAGCGATGCGAGCGCTCGCCCTGTCCCTGCTGGCCGCCCTCGCCGCGCTGTCCGCCCCCGCCGCGGCGGCCCCCGCGCACGCCGATGGCAACTGGCGCTACGCCGAGGCCACCGTCTCGTCGGACGACCCCCTCCACGTCGGCCCCCGGCACCGGTCCGCCATGGACGCGCTGGCAGAGGAGGCGCTGCGGGAGCGCCTGGAGGAGGCGGAGGTACCGGTCTACATCGTGATGGTCACCCAGCGGGGCAACCTGGAGGAGTACCCGGCCGCGATGGCGAGGGCCGCCGGTTCCCCCGGGTACTTCTTCGTCATCGGCTGGGACGGTCAGGAGGTGCACGGAGGCCAGTACGGCATGGACGACACCCTCGTCGACGGGCTGGACACGGCACAGATGGCCGCGGCGGTGGTCAACGACGATCCCGAGTGGGCGCAGGCTCCCGCCGCCGAGCGGCTGCACCGGCTCGTGGACCTGACCGAGAGCGGCGAGGCCCCCTCGGCCTACCGGGACCTCCGTGACGGCCCCGGTCCCTCCGGGTGGACGCTGGCCCTGGGCGGCGCAGGTGCGGCGGGGATCGCGGCGGCGCTCTGGTCCGGGATCCGCCGGTGGTCGCGCCGTCCGATCCGCGTGGTGCCGCTGACCGAGGTGGTCGCCGCCACCGTCGGTCAGGCGCAGCAGGACGAGTACCGTGCCCGGATCTCCGAACGCCTCACCGGGTGCGGGCAGCGGGTGTCCGCGCGCGGGGACTCCTCGGAGGAGGTTCAGCGGGCGCTGGAGGCCTACACCGCCGCGGCCAAGGTGTTCGACTCCGCCGACGACAAGTCCGACCTGGTGGGCGTGCAGGTCCTGCTGGACATGTGCGACGCGGCACTGGACGGCGAGATCCGACCGGCGCACTGCTTCTTCGACCCGCGCCACGCCGGCGGCAAGGCCATGGTCCGGTGGCGGGCCCCGGCCTCGTTCGACTCGGTGCGGGTCCTGGCGTGCCGCGAGTGCCGCAAGGCCGTCAGGGCGCACCTCACTCCGCAGTCGGTCCTGGACTCCACCGGCGCACGCCCGCTCCCCTACTACTCCGTGCCGCCGGAGCACAGCGTGTGGGCGGCGACCGGGTACGGCACCCTGGTCTCGGACCTGCCCGCGCGGATCATGCGCGGTGAGCACCGCGGGCAGGACGGCGACCGCAGGGCCTGACCGGACCCCACCCCTTCGCCATGACGCCGCCATGCCAGGCCGCAGGCTGGCATGGCAGCGTCATCCCAGGCCGGGCCCCCGCATCACACCGGGGCCGTTCTCGGTCGAGCCGCTATCCGACGGGCGGTTCGGTGTCGATCACGGCCGAGCAGTCCTCCGGGCGTCCGCCCACGGTGAGCGTGCCGCACCGGTCAGGGGCGCAGCACGACCGGGAACTCCCTCAGACTGGTGACCGAGAGCGCGGACTGCACCCGCAGCTCCTCGTCGGGGACGGCCAGCCGCAGGTCGGGGTAGCGCTCGAAGAGCATCGGCAGGATGATCCCGGCCTCCAGGCGCGACAGCGGCGCCCCGGGGCAGATGTGCGGGCCGTACCCGAAGGTGATGTGGCGCCCCTTGGTGCGCTGCGGGTCGAAGACGGACGGGTCCGGGTCCTCACCGAACTCCGCGCGGTCGCGGGTGGCCGCGCCGTAGTGCGTCATCAGCGCCTCGCCCTTGCGGATGGTCTGCCCGCCGACCTCCACGTCCTCGGTGGCGAAGCGGAACATCATGACGTTGTTGGGCGGGTCGTAGCGCAGCGTCTCCTCGATGACCTGCTCCCACGTCACCTTGTCCGCCTTGAGCAGGGCGAACTGGTCGGGGTGGGCGAGCAGGGCGCGCACCACGTTGTTGAGCAGGTTGACGGTGGTCTCGTGCCCGGCCGCCACCACCGTCAGCAGGGTGATGGTGACCTCGGTGTCGCTGAGGGAGTCGCCGTCCTCCCGGGCCCTGAGCAGGTCGGCGGTGAAGTCGTCGTGCTCGTCCAGGCTGGCGCGCTTGCGGGCGACCATCTCGGCGAAGAACTGGAACAGGGCGCCGTAGATCCGCAGGTGCTCGCCCTCCTCGGTCGTGCCGGAGAAGAGCTTGGCGTACATCTCGCCGAGCTGGGCGTACTCGGCCTCGGCCACCCCGTACAGTTCGCCGATCACCCCCATGGGAACCCGGAAGGTGAACTCCGACTTCAGGTCCAGGGGTTCGTGCGCGCGCGGCTCCAGGGCGTCCAGCGCCCGGGCGGTGATCTCCTCGATGCGCGGGCGCAGGCGCTCCACCCGGCGCGCCGAGAAGGGGCTGGCGGTGAGTCTGCGCATGCGCCGGTGGGCGGCGCCGTCCTGGGCCAGCATGTTGGAGCCGTCGGTGGGGATCGTGCCCATCAGCGGCCAGCCCTCGGGGACCCGGCCGCTCTGGTAGTCGTCCCAGTGGTCGACGCTCTTGACGAACCGGGGGTCGTTGAGGGTGGCGCGGCTGACCTCGTGGTGGGTGGTGGCCCAGGCGCGGACCCCGCCGGGGAGTTCGACCCGGGTGACGGGTCCGGCCTGGTGGAGGCGTTCGCGGTCGGCCTGCACGTCGTCGGGCACGGCGTGCACCAGCGGGACTCCGTCGGGGGTGTGCTGGACGGGACAGGGCATCACAGGACTCCTTGCGGGGGTGTGGGGGTGAAGGTGACCGGCAGTGACACGACTCCCCGCACCCAGGGCGAGGGCCGCCAGCGGACCTCCTCGGCGGGGATGGCCAGTTCCACGTCGGGCAGGCGGTCCAGCAGCACCTCCACCGCCGTGACCGCCATGACCTCGGCGATCCCCTGCGCGGCGTGGGGGCAGCTGTGCTCGCCGTGGGAGAAGGACAGGTGGGCGTGGTTGCCCCTGACGGCCGAGGAGCGCTCGCCGGTGTGCAGCCGGGGGTCCTTGTTGGCCGCGGCGTAGCCCAGCAGGAGCAGGTCGCCCCTGCGGATGACCCTGCCGTCCAGCTCGACGTCGCGGGCGGCGAAGCGCCCGGCGTTCATCTGGGACGGGGAGTCCTCCCACAGGACCTCGGCCAGGGCCTCGCGCACGCTGCTGCGGGCGCCCGCCATGGAGGCGGAGAAGCGGTCGTCGGTGAGCATCAGGCGCAGCGCGTTGCCGATCCACTCGGAGGTGGTCTGGTGGGCGCCGCCCAGGACGGCGACCAGTTCGGCGACCAGGTCCGCGTCGCCGTAACCCGCCGGGTGGGCGATCATCCGGGACACCACGTCGGGTCCGGGGTCGGCGCGGCGGGAGGCGACGAGCCGGGCGAACTCGGCGGCGACCTGGGCGTGGGCGCCGACGGCGTCGGGACCGGCGTCGAACAGGGTGCCCATCAGGGTGGTGACCGCCTCGCCGCGTTCGTCGTCGAGGCCGTACATCCAGCACAGGACCAGGGACGGGAGCCGCTGCGCGTAGTGCGTGCGCAGGTCGGTGCCGCTGGAGGCGCAGAACCCGTCGACGAGACGGTCGGCCAGGCGGGCGGTGACCGCGCGCAGCTCGTGCGGGTCGGCCCCGTTCAGGGCGTCGTTGACCGCGGCGGTGCGGCGACGGTGCTCCTCGCCCTCCGCGGACAGCAGGTTGGGCTGGGGCGCGAGCACCGGCAGCAGCGGCCAGTCCGGCGGCACCCGGTCCCAGGCGTTCCAGCGGCGGGGGTCGCGCGCGAACACCTCGGGTGTGTTGAGGACGTGGTGGAGCTCGTGGTAGCCGATGACCAGCCACGCGGGGATGTCGCCCTCCATGAGCACGGGCACGACGGAACCGTGTTCGGCGCGCATGGCCCGGTAGGAACCCTGGGGGTCGGCGTTGAAGCGGGGGTCGTACAGCCGGACGGGGTCGGCCACTCTCGGTCCTCCGGGAGAAGGGGGCGGGCGGCCGCTCGGCTCGGCCGTCGGGGATGGGTCCGGTGCCGCCTCCGGGGTTCGGGGAACACCGGAGGCGGGTCCGAGGGGCGCGTCGGCCGGGTCTGGGGCCGGCGCGCTAGGGACGCAGCAGAACGGGCAGTTCCTGGAGGCTGTTGACGATGATCGAGGGGTGGTGGCGCAGCTCCCCGTCGGGGACCGCCAGCTCCAGGTCGGGGTAGCGCTCGAAGAGCATGGGCAGGGCGATCCGCCCCTCCATGCGGGCCAGGGTGGCTCCGGGACACACGTGCGGCCCGTACCCGAAGGAGATGTGACGGCCCTGGGAGCGGGTGAGGTCGAAGGCGTCGGGGTGGGGGTCCTCACCGTGCTCGGCCCGGTCGCGGCTGACCGCCCCGTAGGAGACCATGAGCGCCTCCCCCCTGCGGATCGTGCTCCCGGCGGCCTCGACGTCCTCGGTGGCGAACCGGAAGATCATGTTGGAGGTGGGCGGGTCGTAGCGCAGCGTCTCCTCCACGACCGCGTCCCAGCCGACCTTCCCCTCCTTGACCAGGGCGAACTGGTCGGGATGGGTGAGCAGGGCGCGCACGGCGTTGCACAGCAGGTTGACGGTGGTCTCGTGCCCCGCGGCCACGGTGACCTGGAGGGTGCCGCGCACCTCCAGGTCGGTGAGGGCGTCGCCGTTCTCGTCCGCACGGAGGAGGTCGCTGGTCAGGTCCTGCCCGGGCCGGGCGCGCCTGTCGGCGACCATGTCGTCGTAGTACTTCTCCAGGGTGGCGTAGACCCGCGTGAACTCCTCGGGGCCGGTGACCGAGGAGAAGAACTTCACGTACAGCTCGCGCAGGTGGTCGAACTCGCTCCGGTCCACCCCGTACAGCTCGCCGATGACGTTCATCGGAAGCCGGAAGGCGAACTCCGACTTCAGGTCCAGGGGTTCGTGCGCGCGGGGCTCCATGGCGTCGAGCAGCTCGGCGGTGAGCTCGCGGATCCGCGGGCGCAGGCGCTCGACGCTGCGCGCGGAGAAGGCCCGGGCGGTGAGCAGGCGCAGCCTTCGGTGCTCGGCCCCGTCGGTGCCCAGGAGGTTGGTGGGGGTCGGCGGGATGGTGCTGAGCAGCGGCCAGGCCTCGGGGATGCGGCCGCTCTGGTAGTCGTCCCAGTGGGCGACGTCCTTGACCAGGCGGGGGTCGGTGAGCAGGGCGCGGGCGGCCTCGTGGTGGGTGACGGCCCAGGCGGTCACGCCGCCCGGCAGCTCGACCCGGGTGAGGGGCCCGGCGGCGTACAGGGTCTCGCGCTCGGCGCGCAGGTCGGTGACGTGGGGGTCCAGGACCAGGGTGCCTTCGGGATCGTGCTGGACGGGGCAGGGCATCAGTGCGCTCCCAGGGGCGGTACGGGGGTGAAGGCCACGGGCAGTGAGGCGACGCCCCGCACCCAGGGCGAGGGGCGCCATCGCAGTTCGGAGGGGTCGACGGCCAGTTCGAGGTCGGGCAGCCGGTCCATGAGCACCTCGATGCCGGTCACCGCGACGACCTCGGCGATCTCCTGCGCCGGGTAGGGGCAGGAGTGCTCGCCGTGGGAGAAGGACAGGTGGGCGTGGTTGCCCCGGTCGCCGGGGGCGGGGCCCGCGGAGCGCACGCGCGGGTCGGTGTTGGCCCCCGCCAGCCCGAGCAGCACCAGGTCGCCCCGGCGGATGAGCTGTCCGCCCAGCTCCACGTCGTGGACGGCGAAGCGGCCCGCGTGGACCTGCGTGGGGGTGTCCTCCCACAGGACCTCGTTGAGCGCCTCCCGGGCGCTGCGGCGGGCGCCCGCGAGGGAGGAGGCGAAGTGGTCGTCGGTGAGCATCAGGCGCAGCGCGTTGCCCAGCCACTCGCCGGTGGGCTGGTTGCCGCCCCCGAGCAGGACGACCAGCTCGGGGACCGCCTCCTCGTCGGTGTAGCCCGCGGGATGGGCGAGCAGGCGCGAGACCACGTCGGACCCGGGCTCGGCGCGCCGTCGGGCGACGAGTTCGGTCATGGCGGCCAGGAGGGCGCGTTGGGCCTCCAGTGCCCGGGCCCCGCCGTCGATCATGGTGGTCATGAGGGAGGCGGCGTGGTCGCCCCGCTCGTCGTCCAGCCCGTAGAGCCAGCTCAGCACCAGGGCCGGCAGGCGCGCGGTGTAGGAGGGGCGCAGGTCCGTCCCGGCCGAGGCGCAGAACCCGTCGACGAGGCGGTCGGCCAGGCGGGCGGTGACCGCGCGCAGCTCGTGCGGGTCGGTCCCGGCCAGGGCGTCGGCGACCGCTCCGGCGCGCCTGCGGTGCTCGTCCCCTTCCGAGTACAGGACGGTGGGCAGCTGCATCACCAGCGGCAGCAGCGGCCAGTCCGGCGGCACCCGGTCCCAGGCGTTCCAGCGGTGCGAGGCGCGCGCGAACACCTCGGGGGCGTTGAGGACGTGGTGCAGCTCGCGGTAGCCGATGACCAGCCACGCGGGCACGTCGCCCTCCATGAGCACGGGCACCACGGAACCGTGTTCGGCGCGCATGGCCCGGTACGTGCCGCCGGGGTCGGTCCGGAAGTCGGGGCCGTGGAGGCGGACCGGGCGGATCCCTGTGCCGCTCACCGGGCAGGTCCCGGTGCCGCTCACCGGGTAGGACCGGGGGGCGCTCACCGGGCGGCTTCCGTGACCAGGGCGCGGACGTGGCCGACCAGCGCGATGAGGACCCGCTTGGCCGAGTCGCGTGCGCGCGCGTCGCAGCGCAGCAGCGGTACCGAGGCGTCCAGGTCCAGGGCGGCGCGCACCTTCTCCAGGCTGTGCTCGGCCTCGCCGAAGTCGTTGTGGGCCACGACGAAGGGCGTGCCCTGGGCCTCCAGGCGGTCGATGGCGTAGAAGGAGTCCTCCAGGCGCCGGGTGTCCACCAGGACCACCGCGCCCAGGGCCCCGGAGAACAGGCGGTCCCACAGGAACCAGAAGCGTTCCTGGCCCGGGGCGCCGAAGACGTAGAGCACCGAGGCGGCGTCCAGGGTGATGCGGCCGAAGTCGAAGGCGACGGTGGTGGCGCGCTTGGACTCCACCCCGTCCACGTCGTCGACGCCGTGCCCCGCCCGGGTCATGGTCTCCTCGGTGCTGAGCGGGCGGATCTCGCTGACCGAGCGGACCAGGGTGGTCTTGCCGACCCCGAAGCCGCCCACGACCGCGATCTTGAGGGCGTACTCGGCGGTGTCGGGCAGCGGGACGCGGACGGCCTCGCGGGTGCGGTCCGCGGCGGCGTACGGGGGGTCCGGGGGCGGGGCCGAGCGGGGATCAGAGGTTGTGGAGTGCAACGAGGACCTTCTCCAACACGTCCGGGGAGGCGAGGGGGTGGGCCGGTGAGGGCGCGGGGCGGGGGTGGCGCGCGGTGGCCAGGCCGGTGTCGAGCAGGTCGGTGACCAGGATGCGCACGATCGCCACCGGCAGGCGCAGGTGGGCGGAGATCTCCACCACCGCCGTCGGGCCCCGGCACAGCCGCAGGATCCGGGCGTGCTCGGACTGCATGCCGGGGGCGGGCGCGCTCTCGGCCACGATGAGGGTCACCGCGTCCAGGGAGTCGTCGGCCCCGCCGCTGCGGCCCGAGGTGATGACGTAGAGGCGGTCCGGACCCTCCTGCTGGTGCGGGCGCGTCATGCCGGTCCGGCTCCGGCGCGGGGCGGGGTGGTCAGGTGCTCGCCCATCTGCTCGACCAGCTCGTTCATGTTGTGGCCGACCAGACCGGGTTCGGCCTCCTCGGAGGTGATGACGGCCAGGTGTGCGCCGTGTCCGGCCTCGACGATGAACAGCAGGCCGCCGTAGAACTCGGCCATGGCCTGACGGACGCCGCCCGCCCCGTCGCCGAACTCCACCGAGGCGCTGTGCGCCAGGCTCTGCACCCCGGCGGCGATCGCGGCGAGGTGGTCGGCGCTGTCGGCGCGCAGGCCGGAGCTGTGGCAGAGCTTGAGCCCGTCGCGGGAGAGGACGAGGGCGTGCCGGGTGCCGGGCGTGCGTTCCAGGAGGCCTTCGAGGAGCCAGGTCAGCGTGTCGAGGTCCATCATGCGTCCTTGTCGTTCGGGCCGCGCACCGCGGAGCGGAACTCGCCGAAGCCCCTCGCCACGGCGGCGGGGTTGCTCCTGCGCGGTGCGGGCCTGGTGTTCTCGGCCGCCGCGAGGGTCCTGCCCCGGCGGCGCCGGGGCAGTCCGTCGACGTCCTCCGCGGCGGTCTCCTCCGCGGCCGGGGGGACCGCGGCGGGGGTGGGGGCGGTGTCGGGTTCCCGGGCGGCCCCGGGCGGGGGCGCCGGGGAGTCGGGGGCCACGGGCTCGGGCAGGGGTTTGACGAGCTTGCGGGGCAGCAGGAGGACGACCGCCGTGCCACCGCGCGAGGAGGAGCGGAAGGACACCGACAGGCCGTAGCGGTGGGCGATCTGGCCGACGACCGACAGGCCCAGCCGGGTTCCGGAGATGGCGGCCAGGTCCAGGCCGTTCTCGACGGCGCGGCGGGCGCGGCGCAGGGCCTCCTCCCCCATGACCAGGCCGCCGTCCTCGACCATGACCGCGATTCCGGCCTGGACCTCCTCGACGTGGACGTGGACCTCGGCGGTGGGCGGGGAGAACCTGGCGGCGTTGTCCAGGATCTCGGCCAGGGCGTGGATGACGCCCTCGGCGGCGAACCCGGCGACCGCCTGCGTGGAGGCGTTGTGCACGCGGACGCGCTGGTAGGCGCCGATGCGGGCCATGGCGCCGCGGACGACGCTCTCCATGCCGATGGCCCGGCCCCAGCGGCGGCCGGAGCGGGCCCCGGTGAGGACGGCGATGCTGTCGGCGACGCGTCCGACCTGGGCGGTGCTGTGGTCCAGGTGCATGAGGTCGCCGAGGACGCCGGCGCTGGTGTCCCCGTCGCCGTGGCGCTCCTGCATCCGGCGCAGGTCGGCGAGCATGGTGGTGCTCAGGGCCTGGACGCGCCCGGCGGCGGTGGCGCAGGCGGCCATAGCGGCCGAGCGCCGGCGTTCGGCGGCGGCGATCTCGGTGGCGGCGGCCCGCAGGACGGCGTGGCCCCCGTGGTCGGCGGGGAGGGGCAGGGCGCGCAGGGCGGTGTCGGCGGAGTCGCCCGCGCGCAGGCGCCGCGCCAGGAGGGGCAGGTACTCGTCGGCCAGGGAGGCGGTGTCGGCGCGCAGCGCGTCGAGCCGGGCGCCCAGGTCGTGGATCCGCCGGTCGCGCCGGTCGAGCAGCACCGCGAGGACCAGCAGGAACACGAGGGGAACCGCGGAGGCGGCCAGGACGGGCAGGGTCCGGGCCTCGGGCGCGGCCCACGGGAGCACGGCCCAGAAGGGCAGCGCCGCGAGGGGGAGGAGGAGCCAGCGCGGCGCGGACGGCCGCGCGGGCACGGCTCCTCGGGGGAGGGGGGTCTCAGCAGTCATGGGGCTCCACGTCCGGCCGCGCCGTCGCTCCTGGTTCCGGCACGTGAGGACGCACCGAAGGGGACGTTTCCGGCACGATGTGCACACCTAAAGGAAGGGGATTAATTTCCCCGGCCTGCGCTTTTCGGTGTACGGCGAGTCAACATACCACCAGACACCTCGGGCGGCCATGTCGGCATAATGGCATCTTTATCGCACACGGGGGACGGAGAGCCGGATTCCCTACCAGAGGGCGGATTCCGGAGAGTGATAATCGGCGGCCCGAGAAGGTCCGACCTTTTCCGGAAGCCATTGTCGAGCGCCCGGCTTTTCCAGTCGTGAACTGCGGGAACCGTGCGGCGGCGGGTTCGGGGGGAAGCGCGGTAAGGGTGGACACAGTGTGACGGGCGGGGTTGGCGCGAGGCCGCCCGCGGTCGCGGGTGGCCGGGAACGGCCGCGGACGGCGGCGCGGAACTGGCCTGAGTCGGCCACGGGTTCCGCCGGGGACGGACGCCGGCCCTTCGGGGCGCGGCGGGCGGGACGGACGACGACCCCGCGGACCGCGGAGCACGGCCCACGGCATGGAAGGCGACCGGCGGGAGCGCGCGACGCCCCGCGAACGGCGACCTGCGGGGCCACGCGGCAGTCGGGGGGACGCAACGGACGGCGCGCGACCGGCGGGCGCAGGGGCACGACCAGCCGTCGGCGGACGAGGGCGGGCCGGGCGGAGGGACCGCGCCCGATGGGGACGGGCGGGGCCGCGCGTCCGTCGGCGCGACCGCGCGGCTGTTGATTCGGCCCCAAAGGCGCGGCGCCTCCCCCACCAGGCAGGAGGGCGCGCCGGGAAGGCGAAAACGGGGCTTAGCGGATGTTTTTCTCCCCCTGCGGGCGTATATAGAGACACACCCGAAACAGCCAGCATGGAGTGTCCCATGTCACATGTGCCACACTCGGCGCACCGGACGATGTTTTGGGATCGGGGTGGCCCCCAGACGCCGGAGGTGGTTCGACCTCAGGTCAGCGGGGAATCTTGACGTGGACCGACGCGTTACACCCCGCGAGACCGCACAAGCGCCTGGAGGCACCCACACGATGGCCGAGCGAGCACTTCGCGGCACCCGGCTCGGGGCGACGAGCTACGAGAACGACCGCAACACCGACCTGGCTCCGCGGCAGGAAGTCACCTACGACTGCACCCGGGGCCACCGCTTCTCGGTCACCTTCGCGACCGAGGCAGAGATTCCCGCCGAGTGGGAGTGCCGTTTCTGCGGCGACCGCGCCCTGCGGCGGGACGGCTCCGGCGAGGAGCCCAAGAACGTCAAGCCCACGCGCACCCACTGGGACATGCTGCTGGAGCGCCGGAGCATGGAGGACCTGGAAGAGGTCCTCGCCGAGCGCCTGGCCCTGCTCCGCGCCCGCCGCCGCGAGGAGGCGGCCAAGGTGGAGGAGATCGCCAGGCAGCGGCAGAGCGCCTGAGGCACCCCGCGACACACGGGGGCGGCGGACACGGTCCGCCGCCCCCGTCGTCGTGTCGGGCCCGGGGAACACCGGGGCCGCAGGGGTGATCCTGCTCCCAATGCCGTTGTGGGCGTCCCACAACGGCGCTGGGAGCAGGATCACCGGGGGAGGGCTGCGTGCGCCCCTCCACGGCGTCCCCGGCGCGGACGCCGGTCCCGCCGCAAGCGCTAGTCGCGCTGGAAGGGGTCGCGGGTGATGCCCACCAGCTCTTTGACCGACCCGATCACACGTGTGGGGCGGTAGGGGAACTGCTCGGCGGTCTCGCGCTCGGAGATGCCCGAGAGCACCAGCACGGTCTGCAGGCCCGCCTCCAACCCGCTGAGCACGTCGGTGTCCATCCGGTCGCCCACCATCAGGGTGTTCTCCGAGTGCGCGCCGATCCGGCGCAGCGCCGACCGCATCATCAGCGGGTTGGGCTTGCCCACGAAGTAGGGGCGGCGGCCGGTGGCCTTCTCGATCAGCGCGGCGACCGCGCCCGTGGCGGGCAGCGGACCCTCGGCGCTGGGACCGGTCTCGTCGGGGTTGGTGGCGATGAACCGCGCGCCGCCGCGGACCAGGCGGATCGCGCGGGTTATGGCCTCGAAGCTGTAGGTGCGGGTCTCACCGAGCACCACGTAGTCGGGGTCGCGCTCGGTCATCACGTAGCCGACGTTGTGCAGGGCGGTGGTCAGGCCGGACTCGCCGACGACGTAGGCCGACCCGTTGGGGCGCTGGGTCTGGAGGAACTGGGCGGTGGCCAGGGCCGACGTCCAGATCGACTCCTCGGGGATGTCCAGGCCCGAGCTGAGCAGACGCGCCCGCAGATCGCGGGGGGTGTAGATGGAGTTGTTGGTCAACACCATGAACGGGATCCCGTTCTCGCGCAGCTCCGCGATGAGCTCGTCCGCGCCCGGGATGGGGTGCTGCTCGCGTACGAGCACGCCGTCCATGTCGAATAGGTAGTTCCACTCGTTGCTCACGTGCCCCATTGTGCCGTCCGGGGCAAGGAGCACGCCATTCCCACCCCCCGGTAGGCGAGCACCCTCACACCGGCCCGGTCCCGGCCGCGGGCTCCTCCTCGGGGAAGCGCCCGTCCAGGTGCTCGCGGAAGACCGCCCGCAGGTACTCCCCGTCGCGGCCGCGGGCGGAGCAGCCGACCGCGCTGCCGTCGAGGTGGTCGAGGGTCGCGGTCACCCGTCCGCCCCGCTGGGTGAGCCGGGCGGAGGAGACCTGGGGCAGGCGCACGGGTTCGCGGAAGCTGTCCGCCCCGCGGCCTCCCCCCGCCGTCGCGGCCCGGCCCCGGGAGTCGGCGGCCCGTCGCGCCCACCGCCGCACCCTCGGCAGGAGCAGCAGGGGGAAGCACACGACGAGCAGTACCGGCAGGGCGTGGATCGCGAGCGTGGCGAGGATCTCCCCGGCCCCGTAGTGGAGCCCGGTGAGCAGGAGCGCGGCGAGGCAGACCGCCACCGGCAGGCAGCAGGGCCCGACTCAGATCGGCGGCCAGGGCACCGCGGGCCAGTCCGGCGCCGGGTAGGGGTGGACGCCGTGCTGGATGAGCAGGTCCACCCGGCTGCGCACCGCGTAGGCCTCCGGTCCGGTCAGGTGCCGCGCCAGCTCCCGGGACAGGACGCTGTCCGCGTCGGCGAGCTGGTCGCGCACCGATCCCAGTGCCTCCAGGGCGTCCTGGGGCAGCGGCTGGCCCTGCCACTGCCACAGCACGGTGCGCAGCTTGTAGTCCTCGGCGAGGGAGACCCCGTGGTCGCAGCCGTACAGGTGCCCGCCGGGGGTGGGCAGCAGGTGGCCGATCTTGCGGTCGGAGTTGTTGATGACCGCGTCGAACACCGCCATGCGGCGCAGGTCGGCGTTGTCGGTCTCCCGTGCCAGGGCGACCAGGTCCACGGTGGTGTCGCCGTGCACCCACAGCTGCACCATGCCCTCGCCGAACGGGCCGTCGCGGTGCACCGTGGGCGGGACGATCCCCCAGCCCAGCGCCTCGGAGACGGCGTGGGCGCTGACCTCGCGCCCGGCCAGGGTCCCGTCGGGGAAGTCCCACAGCGGCCGCTCCCCCGCCACCGGCTTGTACACGCAGGCGGCCGAGCGCACGCCGTCGGAGACGGTGCAGTACAGGGTGGCGTTGGAGGCGGCGGTCAGCCGCCCCTCCACGGTGATCTCGCCGGTGCGGAGCAGGTCGAGCCCGACGGCCGGGCTGAGGCCGTCGAAGGCGTCGGCGGTGTCCCTCATCGCGGGCCCCCGGGTCTGCGCGCCCGGCGGCCCGCCGCTGGTGTGCTCATCGGCGTGCTCAGACGAGGCTGTCCGGTCGGTAGCCGTTCTGGCGTACGCAGATGTGGCCGGCGGGGTCGAGCGGGCGTCCGCACAGCGGGCAGTCCGGGCGTCCGGCGGCGACCACCTTCAGCGCGCGTCCGGCGAAGGAGCGCGCGGCGCCGGGGGTGAGGTAGACGCGCAGGACGTCGCGGTGGGCGGGGGCCTCCTCGGCGAAGACCTCCAGCTCCTCCTCGTCGTCCTCCAGCAGGTCCTCACCGGCGGTCTCGTCGATCTCCTGGGCCTCGATGATGACGCGGGCGGCCTCGGCGTCCCAGGCCAGGGCCAGGGTGCCGACCCGGAAGTCCTGCTCGATGGGCTGCTCCAGGGGAGCGTCGTCCTCGGGCGGAGCGGTGTCCTCCGGCGGGGAGCCGAAGCGCCGGTGCACCTCTTCCAGTAGTTCCTCGATACGGGTGGCGAGCGCCTCGACCTGCGCCTTCTCCAGGACCACGCTGGTGATGCGCCCCTCTCCCACGGCTTGGAGGAAGAAGGTGCGGTCTCCCGGCTGGCCCACGGTCCCCGCGACGAACCGCTCCGGCGGATTGAACTGAAAGACGGGCATGCCAAGAACCTTACGGGATGCGGGCCTACCGGCGCCAAACCCGCCGGACGCGCTGGTGGGCCCGGGCGGGGCCGGGGGTCCGGGCGTCGGGCGGGTGCGCACCGCGTCACACCCCCTTGACTTCAACAAATGTTGAGGTTGTTGGTTGGTCCCAGCGGGACGGACCACCGCCCCCGAGAGGAACGGACGCGGCATGAGCGACGCCAAGAAGACCGAGCCCCCTACCCATCGGAGCCCCGGGGACCCCGCGGGGTCCCACGCCGAGATCCACGCTCTCGTGCGCAGCCTGCAGGACGCCTTCAACTCCCACGACCCGGTGGCGCTGGCCGACCACTACGCCGGGGACGCGCTGTGGGCCTCGGCCGCGGGCAGGCGGATGGTCGGTGCCGCGCGGATCGCGGCGTTCGCCAGGGAGGTGGCGCCGAGGCTGGCGGACTCCTACGCCCGGTACGAGGTGGCCGACCTGCTGGAGATCCGTCCGGACGTGATCGCCGTGCAGGTGGCCCAGACGGCGGTGGACGCGGACGGGGAGCCGACCGGTGCTCCCGCGGGCAGCGCGCTGTACGTCTACGCCCGGGGAGAGGACGGCTGGCGCATCAGCGCGGGCCAGAACATGATCGTGGCCCGGTGACCCGTTGACCCGTGGGGCGGGACGTGTTCTCGGGGAGGCAGGACGCCGACCGGGGCCTCCGGCGCGTCTGGCGGTCGGGCCCCGGCCCCGGCGGACCGCCGAGGTTCCTCGGCGGTCCGCCGGGGCCGGGCGGGGCACACGGGTTCAGGCAACGGGCGCGAGGCCGTCGGGGCCGGACTCGCGAGCCGGGCGGGGCGCACCAGGGTCCGGGCGGGGGACCTCCTCCTGCCCGCCTGGGCGGAGGAGGTCCCCTCAGGGGGCGTCGGCGGGGGTCTCCCGGGAGCCCGCGCCGCCGCCCACGGCCGCGTCGCCGCTGGCCTCGGCGGGGGTCGGCAGGCTCGCGGTCAGGCTCTCCCCCGTGTCGTTGAGCTTGTTGAGGAAGGGGCGAGTGCGCGTGTAGGTGATGGAGGTGACCGAACAGGGGTCCACCCGCAGGCGCTGGAACAGGTCCAGGTGCATGCCGAGGGCGTCGGCGACGATGGCCTTGATGATGTCGCCGTGGCTGCACACCACGTACACGGGCGGGTCCTGGGGCGCGGACGGGACACCCGGGACCTCGGACGGGGAACCCGGGGACGGGGCCTCGGACGGCGCCGAGAGCAGGCGGGCGTTCCAGTCGCGCACGGCCGCGACCGCGCGGGCCGAGGACTCGGCCAGGGCCTCCCCGCCGGGGAAGCGCGCGGCGCTGGGGTGGTCCTGCACCACGCGCCAGAGGGGTTCGTCGGACAGTTCACCGAGGCCGCGGCCGGTCCAGGAGCCGTAGTCGCACTCCACGAAGCGCTCGTCGGTGGTGACGGGGACGCCGAGCTGCGCGGCGACGGCCTCGGCGGTCTCCTGGCAGCGTTCGAGCGGGCTGGAGACCAGGGCCGCCGGGCGGAGCCCGGTGAGCCGACCGGCCAGGTGCGCGGCCTGGACGCGGCCGGTGTCGTTGAGGTGGACGCCCTCGGCGCGCCCCGCCAGGCGGGGGCCGGTGGCGTCGGTCATCCCGTGCCGGATGAGGAGGAGGGTGACCGCCTCGGGTGCGGGCGGTGGGGGCGGAGTGTCCTGGGGTGCTGCGGGTGTCGCCATGGTCACAGGGTAGGCCCGTGGCGGACGGGAGGGCAGGACCCCGGCCGCGGCCGCGGGGACGGTGTGCCGCGGCGGGCGCGGCGGATCCGGGCCACCAGGTTCGAAGGGCCCGTTCCCGGAGCCGGAACACGGGCGCGGGCGCGGCGAACGCCCCGGTCACGGCCGCGCCGGAGGGGAGCGGCGGGGGGTGGGCCCAGGGACGGCGTCGGACGGACGCGGTACTCTCCGCCGCATGGAACAGCGACAGGTGGGCAGATCAGGGCTCTGGGTCTCTCGTACCGCTCTCGGCACGATGACCTGGGGCAAGGACACCTCCGAGGAGGAGGCCGGGCAGCAGCTCACCGCGTTCGTGGACGCGGGCGGCACGCTCGTGGACACCGCGGACATCTACACCGGCGGCCAGAGCGAGCGGATCCTGGGGCGCCTGCTGCGCGCCTCGGTGCGCCGCGAGGACGTGGTGGTGGCCACCAAGAGCGGCCACACGCCCGACGGCTACCGGCCGGTGGACGCCTCCCGGCGGCACCTGCTGGCCTCCCTGGACGCCTCGCTGCGACGCCTTCAGACCGACTACGTGGACCTGTGGCAGCTGCACGTGTTCGACCCCTCCACGCCGCCCGAGGAGTCGCTGGCCGCGATGGAGGCGGCCGTGGCGGCGGGCAAGGCGCGCTACGTGGGCACGGGGAACCTGGAGTCGTGGCAGTTCGCGACCCTGGCCACCTGGCAGCGCGCGCACCCCGGGCGCGTGCCCCTGGTGAGTGTGGGGACCGAGTACTCGCTGCTCAACCGGGGCGCCGACCACGGCCTGCGGCCCGCCGCGGCGGTGGCCGGGGCCCACCTGATCGCGTGGTCGCCGCTGGGGCGCGGCGTGCTCACCGCCAAGTACCGCAACGGGACGCCGCCGGACTCGCGGGCGGCCTTCTCCCACATGGCGCCGTACGTGGAGCCCTACCTGGACGACCGCAGCCGCCGGGTGGTGGAGTCGGTGTGCACGGCGGCCGAGGGCCTGGGCGTGTCGCCGCTGGCGGTGGCGCTGAGCTGGGCGCGCGACCAGGAGGGCGTGGCCGCGGCGGTGGTCGGTCCGCGCACCCTCGCCCAGCTGGAGGAGATCCTGGGTGTGGAGGGCGTGGAGCTACCGCCCAAGATCCGCGACGCGCTCGACGACGCCACGGCGCGCCCCGAGCGCTGAGGCCCCCGTCGGTGCTCCCCCGGTCCCTCCTCCGGGGAACGCGCGGAGCGGCACCGACCGGCGGCGACGCCTAGGGCCCACACACGCGGGGGCCGCGATCGAGCGCTGAAGGGTCGGCCGTGGCCAACCCCCCGGCGCCCGCGCACGCGGGGAACGCCCCGCCGCCCGTCCGGTTCCGGCCGGGCCCGATCAGCCGCACGGCGCGCCCACCGCCGGTTCCATGGTGGGCGAGCCCACGGCCGGGCCCGCTCAGCCCCGGATCGCGGGCGGGATCGAAAAGTTCTTGTCGAACACGTTGTGCGGGTCGTACGCGGCCTTGAGGGCCCGCAGCCTGTCCAGGGTGGGCTCGGGGAAGGCCTGCGCGAGCACCTCGGGTCCGGTACGGGTGTCGAAGCTCAGGTACATGCCCTCCAGGTGCTTGTCCAGGTCCGCCCACCGCTCGTCCATGCGCACGGCGCTCCGGGTTCCCGTCATGGCCGCCAGCACGAAGTTCTGCGACCGGTGGGCGTAGGCGGTGGCGTCGGCCGCCAGGTCGTTGACCGCGCCGCCGACCTGTCTGAGCTGCATGAACATGACGTCGCCCGAGGTGAGCAGCCCGGCCAGGCCCTCGGACGCGTCCGGGGTGATGTGGTGCAGCAGGCCCGAGCGCGCCTCGGGCAGCCCGTGGCCCTGGTGGGGCCCGTCGGGGCGGGCGAGGATCGCGGGGTAGGGCGCGAGCTGGGCGCGCTGGTCCAGGACGGGGCCCACGGACAGGAAGGGCTCCAGCGCCCGCACGGCCAGGTCGGTGTCGTCCCCGGCGTAGACCACCATGGCCTGGGCCGCGGGGCCGCTCCCGCCGCGCGCGGGGCCGGTGGTGAGGAAGGCGGTGACCTCGCGCGGCGCTGCCTCGGCGACCTCGCCCCAGGCCCGGAGGAAGGCGGCGGTGTCGGTCGCGTCGTAGACGAACTGGCCGAGGACCACGTCGCGCACCGGGGCGGCCGTGGCCTCGACGGCGGTGAGCACGCCGAAGTTGGCGCCCGCGCCGCGCATGGCCCAGAACAGGTCGGGGTGGTGGTCGGCGTCGGCGCGCACGGGGGTTCCGTCCGCGGTGACGACCTCGACGGCGGTGACGTTGTCGATGGTCAGGCCGTGGGCGCGGGACATGTAGCCCACGCCGCCGGTGGTGGCCAGTCCCCCGACGCCCACTCCCCCGTGGTCGCCCGAGCTGAGGGCCAGGCCGTGGAAGGCGAGGGTGTCGGCGACCTCGCCCCAGCGGGCACCGGCGCCGAGCCGGACCAGGCCGGACTCCGCGTCCAGGACCTCGACGCCGTTCATCCGCGAGAGGTCCACGACGACGCCGCCGTCGCCGGTGGAGCGCCCGCTGATGCCGTGGCCGCCGCTGCGCACGTGCAGGTCGGCGTCCTGGGCGCGGGCGTGGGCGAGGGCCTCGGCGACCTCCTCGGCGCTGCCGGGGCGCAGGACCAGTCCCGGTGAGCCCTTCTGCATGTAGCCGTGGCGGACGCGGGCGTAGGCGCGGTCGCCGGGTTCGACGGCGTGCTCGCGCAGGCTCTCGGGGACGCCGTCGTAGTCGATGCCGGAGCGGCGCGCGGCCAGGGAGGCGGCGGCGCGGGCCGGGCCGGTGTCGGTGCCCGCGTCGGCGCGCTCGCGCTCCACGGCCTCGCGCAGGGCGGGGGCGACCTCGGCGCCGAAGGTCTGGATGGTGCGCGGGTCGTCGGTGCCCACGATGAACGTGGAGTAGCCGTGTTCGAGGACCAGGGGCAGCAGGTCGTCCACCCACTGCTCGGGCGGGCCCTGGAGGAAGTCCTTCCCGGTGGGCAGGAAGGCGATCTGGGCGAGGTTGAGCATGCGGCGGACCTGGCGGGGGTCGCGCCCGGCGGCCAGCGCGGCCTCGTCGATGGTGCGGTGGGCCTCGGCCATGTCCTCCAGCTTGAGGTAGCCGAGACTGGGCAGCCAGCCGTCCGCCTTGGCGCCGACCAGCCGCAGCATGCGGGGCTTGTAGGCGCCCAGGCTGATGCCGATCTCGTGGGCGGGCGCGGGGCCGCGCTTCATGCCGCGCACGCGGTGGTGCTCCCCGTCCACGCGGACGCCGCCGCGGGCGTCGGTGTCCCAGGCGGCGCGGATGACGTCGATGCCCTCGCTGAGCGCGTCCACGGCCTGGCGCGGGGTGAGGCGCTTGCCGCCCATGCCCTCGATGCCGTCCCAGAACGCTCCGGCGCCCAGGGCGAGTTCGAAGCGGCCGTGGGAGAGCAGGTCGAGGCTGGCGGCGGAGCGGGCGAGCACCCCGGGCGGGCGCAGGGGCAGGTTGAGGACGTTGGCCGACACGCTCAGGCGCGTGGTGCGCGCGGCCACCCAGCTGAGCAGGGTCCAGGTGTCGAGGAAGCCGGGGTTGTAGGGGTGGTCCTGGAAGGTGGCCAGGTCCAGTCCGGCCGCCTCGGTGAGTTCGGCGAGCGCGACGGTGCGGTCGGGGTCCTGCGCCGCGGGTGTGATGAAGGTGCCGAACCTGAGGGGGTGTCCGTAGTCGGGCATGGGTTCTCTCCTCGGGAGGAAGCCGGAACTAGTTTGTCGAATCAACGATGTTGGCAACAACTTATCTTGTGTGCCACCTATTCCTGGTAGCCTCGGGGCATGGCACTCCCCACTCCGAAGCCCGGCCGGTCCCCGGCCGGGGACGCGGGCCCGGCCTCGGGCGCGGACGCGACTCCGGGACAAGGCACCGACCTGGGGTGGTCGCTGGCCGTGGTCCTGCGCCGGTGGCACGAGCGGGTGGAGGCGGTCCTGGACGGCGTCCCGCACGGCAGCCGCGGCTACCACGTGCTCACCGCGGTCTCACTCGACGAGCCCCCCACGCAGGCGGCCCTGGCCGAGCGGCTGCTGATCGACCGCAGCGTGATGACCTACCTCCTCGACGACCTGGAGGAGGCCGACCTCGTGCGGCGCCGGGTGGACCCCGGTGACCGGCGGGTGCGGCGGGTGTGCGCCACCGCGCACGGCCGCGAGGTCCTGGCCTCGATCAGCGAACGCGTGCGCGGGGTGGAGGAGGAGGTCCTGACGGGACTCGACGCGCCCGCGCGCGAGCTGTTCCGCCAGATCGCCCAGCGCGCGGCCGTCGCCATCCAGGAGTCCTCCCCCACGACCGACCCGTGCGCGGCCGTGCGCCAGGTCGTCGGCCCGGACGGACCGGACGGGAAGCCGGGAAAGCGGGAGGGGCGGCGCGGGCGCGGCAACCGGGCGAAGCGGGAGTAACGGGCGGACCGGGGGCGTTCCCGGGCTCCGGAACGCGTACGGGAGGCGTGCGGGGTGCGGGCGGGCTTCGGCGGGCGACCGGGGCGGGCGGTAACAGACGACCGGGGTACGTGGTGGCGGGCAACCGGAGCGGGCCACGGCGGGCGTCGGGGTGCGTGGTGGCGGGCGGCTGCGGGCAGACGGGGTATGTGGCGGCGGGCCACAGCAGGCGGCCGGGGTACGTGGCAACGGCTGGACGGCCGGAAGCGGGAACTGAGCGTCGTCGCCAGTCGATAGGCTCCCCCAGAGTCCGTGAACCGTATGACGAGGGGAACCGCCCGAGGTGTCCGAGGCAGAACAGGTCAGTGCCGTCCTTGACCGGATGGGCGCGCCGGGCGCCCTGGCGCCCCGGCTGCTGGGCGTACTGGGGCCGGGGGCCGCCGCCGCGCTGGACGCGAACCCGTGGCTGCTGCTGCGCCTGCCGCAGGTGACCGCGGAGCAGGCCGACTTCTGCGCCCGCAGGCACCTGGGCGAGGGCGCGCGGCCCGACGACCCCCGGCGGCTGGCGGCCTTCACCGAGCACGTGCTGCGCATGTCCGCCGCGCGCGGGCACACCGTGGTGGAGGAGAAGAAGCTGGCTTCGGTCGTGGGCAAGCTCGGGGTGGCCGACCCGGCCGCCGCGCTGGAGGCGGCCGTGGCCGACGGGAGCGCGGTGGTGCTGGAGAGCACCGACGAGGACGACGACGAGGACTTCGACTTCAGCGGGGGCGGGGTCCCGGACCTGCCCGACACCGAGCTGTTCTACGCCCTGCCCGAGGTGGGGCACGCCGAGCAGCGGCTGGGCGAACAGCTGCTGCGGCTGATCGGCGGCAACGAGCCGATCATGGACTCGATGACCGCGGGCGAGACGGTGGACGCGGCCGAGGAGCGGGGCGGGTTCACCGTCTCGGACCGCACACGCGAGGCCCTGGTGACGGCGACCCTGCGCCCGGTGACGGTGCTGCGGCACGGCCCCGGCGACGCGGCGGAGATCGCGCGGGCACTGGTGTGCCTGGACGCGATCGCCACCGACAGCCAGGTGGGGATCGCGGTGGCGGCGCCGACCGCGCAGGCCGCGGCGGCCGTCAACGCCGACCTGGCGCGGGTCCGCCGGGAGCGGGCCGCTGCCGGAGCTTCCGAGGGGGCGCGGACTTCCGGGGATGCCGGAGGGGCGCCGGAGACCGGGGCCGGAGACGAGGCCGCCGAGGAGACCCGGGGGGCCGAGGAGGACGAAGCGGCGCAGGGGACCGAGGGAGCTGAGGCTGCCTCGGGCGAGCAGGGAGCTTCGGAGGCCCAGGGGACTTCGGAGGTACAGGACACTGCGGACGCGCAGCAGACCCCGGCGACACAGGAGGCTCCGGACACGCAGGGGTCCGAAGAGTCCGAAGAGGCTGGCGAAGCGCGGGAGGTCCGGGAGCAGCCGGAACAGCGGAGCCAGCGGGTACAGCAGGGCCAGGAGGGTCAACAGCGCCACGAGGGACAGCAGGGCCAGCAGGGTCCCGGGGAGGCGGTTCAGGCCCCCGTGCGGGCGGTGTCGCTGCCCGCGCTCCTGGCGCAGGCCCCGTTGAAGGCCGGTCTCGTGGTGCTGTGCGAGGCGATGTCGGTGGGCGCGGCCCGAGCCGCCGAGCTGGCGTCGGTGTGCGCGGACGACGCGCACCTGGTGCTGCTGGCCGACCCGAACCAGGCGCCCTCGGCGACACCGGGCCAGGTGGTGGTGGACATCGCCGCTTCGCGGACCGCGCACGTGGCCGAGGTGTCCGACGACGACGCTCCGGGGCCGATCGCGGAGCTGGCGGCGGCCGTGGCCGAGGGCGGGGTTCCCGAGGTGGAGGCGCCCGGGCGCGAGGTGGTGCGGGTTCCGGCGGCGTCGGCCGAGGAGGCGGTGCACCGGGTGGTGCAGTTGGTGACGGACTCGATTCCGCGCGCGTTGGGCATCGGGGCCGAGCACGTGCAGGTGGTGACCGCGCGGGAGGACGGCCCGGCCGGTGCGCGGGCGGTCAACGCCGCGTGCAAGGAGAGACTGAACCCGGGGCCGGGCGCGCACGGCGGGTTCGACGTGGGCGACCGGGTGCTGTTCACGGCGGAGGGCCCCGGCTACGGGCCCGGTGACACCGGTCATCTGCGCGAGGTGGACGGCGGTGCCGTGGTGGAGCTGGTCGGCGGCGGTCGCGTCAAGGTGACCGACCCGGCGGCGCTGCGCCCGGGCTGGGCGGTGACGGTGGCCGCCGCGCACGGGGGCCGGTGGCCCGCCGTGGTGGCGGTGTTCCCGCCCGAGGTGCCGGTGTCGCGGCCGCAGGTGTACACGGCGCTGACCCGCGCGACGCGACACGTGTCGCTGGTGGACGCGACCGGCGGCGGGCTGGAGACCGGGGTGCGTGAGAACGCGGCGAAGGAGCGGACGACCCGCCTGGTGAGAATCCTGCGCGAGGGATAGACCCGCAGCCCAGGAAGCACGCGCCCCGCGCACGGACTCTCCCGGTCGACCGGAGTGGAGTTGGTACCGCCGGGCTCCGGTCCCGACCCGTTCGCCCTGCGCGCGAACGGCGGTTGGGCGATGCTGGAGTGCAACCCGAACGGCCAGTGGGCCTTCCTGGACCCCGACACCGTCCGGGGCATCACAATGGCGCTTGCCGACCTACTGGAGAAGATCCCTGCATGAGTGAGGACGTGACGGGGCAGCGGTTGCGCCTCGCGCTGGCGCAGGAGCTGCACGCCAACGGGGTACTGCGCGGAAGCGGGTGGAAAGAGGCGGTCGAAACGGTCCCGCGCGAGGTGTTCGTGGGCGA
Organism: Nocardiopsis sp. CNZ308; assembly: GCF_004217075.1. NCBI lineage: Bacteria > Bacillati > Actinomycetota > Actinomycetes > Streptosporangiales > Nocardiopsidaceae > Nocardiopsis > Nocardiopsis sp. CNZ308. The sequence goes on from NZ_SHKJ01000001.1 coordinate 6,721,197, forward strand.
GGCCGTGTACCAGCTCGACCGGGAAGGCCTGTGGCGGGTGGTCCGCCGCTCGGACCTGCCGGAGGCGGACTGGCTGACGATGGTCTACCAGGACGACACGTGGGTCACGCAGGTGGAGGGAGTCAACGCCGCCGACCCGCACCCGCCGTCGGTGGGAGCGCCGACATCGTCCTCGTCCCTGCCGAGCCTGGTGGTGGGGATGCTCGAAGACCTGGACGTGCGGGACGGCCAGAGGGTTCTTGAGGTCGCGACCGGAACCGGGTACTCCACCGCGTTGTTGTGCCACCGGCTGGGCCAGGAGCGGGTGACCTCGGTGGAGGTGGACGCCGGGATCGCGGCGCGGGCCGAGAAGGCGCTGGCCCACGTCGGCTACCGCCCTCGCCTGCTGGTCCAGGACGGTTACGGCGGCGGCTGGGCCCTGGGGGAGCGTTGGGACGACGGGGAGGATGTGGTCTACGACCGGATCATCGCCACGTGCGCGTTCCGGTTCGTCCCCCTGCCCTGGCTCGGGCAGGTCGGGCCGGGGGCGAAGGTCCTCGTGACCTTGGCGGGATGGCTGGGCGCCAACGCACAGGTGCTGCTGGAAGCCGAGGAGGACGGAACCATGCGGGGCCGGTTCCTGCCCGTGCAGAGGTCGTTCATGATGGCACGGTCGATGCGGGCACCGGCGGAGGCGCCGCTCGTACTGGGGCCGAACGTGCCCCAGCGTCCCACGGATGTGGGGGCCGAAGTACTCGATGACTGGACGGGGCGGTTCGTGGTCCAGCTCACCGTTCCCGAGGCCGTACCGATGGTGGTGGGGCCGAGCCGCGGTGTGCGCGATATCGGAACCGGATCGTGGGCGTTGGTCGACGAGGACGCAGACGGGACCGGGGTGAGCCAGCACGGGCCGGTCAACCTCTGGGGCCGCGTCGAGAGCAGCGTTCGGTGGTGGAGGGCGCTGGGTGAGCCCTCGGTGTCCGAGTTCGGCCTCACCGTGTCTCCAAGGGAACAGCGGGTGTGGCTGGGGTCGCCGGGAGGGCCGTCGTGGAAGCTGCCGGTGTGAGGGGATCGGTGCTGTAGCGGGTCAGGGCCAGGGAAAGAGGTCCCCTACCGTCTGCTCGGGGGCCGTACGACGGCGGTCCGCGCCTGGAGGACCAGGCGCGGGGCGTCGTCATCCCATCTGGCCGGGGTACTTGACCGCTCGGGCGACGACTTTCGCGTACCTGTCGGCCTGCTCGTCGGTGTGCGCGTACATGATGATCGTGTCGGAGCCGCGGGACCGGACCTCCCAGACCGCCCCCGTGCCGTGGGTGCCGGGCGGCAGGTTGGTGAAGAGGACGTCGGGATAGCGGGAGGACAGCTCCTCGTGAGTAGCCATGGTGGACACCGTAGCCAGGTGTGGCCGGTTGTGGGCCCGGTTTGGCGGTGTATGCGTGGCTGGTGCGGAGCGGGTGACGGGTGGGAAACAGAAACCGGCCCTGCCCAGGCGTGGGCAGGGCCGGATCGAGGTACTTCGCTACCGGACGCGCATCGCAGCCAGTAGTGCTGTCCACTCCGAGGCCTCGGCCGACAGGTAGCCCAGCTCCCGGTTCTGGGTGTCCCGAACCAGTGTCTCAGAGCCCTCACTAACCTCGACGCAACTTCCGCTACCGCTGCTGTAGCTGGACGTGTGCCAGGAAGCGTTCTCGCTGCTCATCACAGACCTTTCAAGCTCGCATGGAGGGTTTCGAGGAACCGTCGTGAAGACAGCGCCACCGCTACTGGCCACGCACCACAGCCAGTAGCGCCGTCCACTCGGAAGCCTCGGCCGACAGATGGCCCAGCTCCCGGTTCTGGGTGTCACGAACGTGGGTGGTAGGCCCTTCCGCGACCTCCACACAGTTCCCGCCGTCACCACCGCTGTAGCTGGACTTGTGCCAGTCAGACTTCACGGCTCATCCCTTCGTGACAGCGAGAACGGCGGCCCACTCCTGACGAGCGAACGTCAGATGCCCCTGGTTCCGATTCTGAGTGTCACGCACGTCCGAACCAGCCTTGTGCTCGCGGATCTCAACGCAGTTGCCCCCGTTGGCGCTGTAGCTGGACTTATGCCATTCGGTGGTGGTGTTCATGTGAGCTTCCTCAGTACATCGAGCGAGAGTGCAAGTGGCAGGGATGCTGCCAGCGCGGTGGTGGCTTGAGCGGACAGTCTGTCGTGCGTGCTGTCCTCGTGGATCACGTTACCGTCAGCGTGATCACTGACGACCGCGAGTTCCCCTGACTCCAGACGGAAGAGCATCAACGGAGCCGAAGGGCCGAGGAGCGTCGTTCCCTCAGGCACAAGGTGCACCGCGACCCGCCCTGTTTCAGCCCACTCGATGAGGTACGGCACCTGCGCCCGACGAAGGGGCTCAGGGAGGCCAGATACAGCCGCAACAGGAAAGACAGCAGTCACTTCGAGGTCAGGCAACTCTTCCAATCTGCCTGTGCGCAGAGCCACCAAGCGATCAAGCTCCTTCGCGGTGGCAAGCGGCTGCGCTGTCCGAAACACACCACGGGCGACCTCCGGACACTGCAACAACCCAGGAATAAGAGCAGGCGCCACAATGCTGAGCTGCCTTGCGGCACGCTCTATGGCTTCCAAATCTCGTGCCCACTCGGGCAGGGCATGTCCACTCGTAGCCTGACGCCACGCAGCGATCAGCTTCCCATCCGCGCGGAGTACCTTGTCCATTTTCTCCGCAAGAGGGAGGTGGGGAAGGGATTGTCCGTTCACCCACCGGGATACGGAAGCGGCAGAACAGCCCACCCGAGCAGCCAACTGCTCCTGAGTGAGGCCTTGCAAATCGCGGAAGGTCTTAATGAGTTCACGAAACGGAGGGTCGCTCATGCTCGGAATATTACGCCGAGCTTCCGAGGCCTGTCCGGCCTTTTCGCAAGTTCTTCAGGTAGTGGCGTGAGGAGAGCAAGAAACACCAAGGTTAGGGCTCGAAGGCCCGGTGCAACCGCGAGGTAGCCAAGGCGCACAAGTATGTGATGGCAGCAAGAAGCCCCGGAGACCGAAGTCGAAGGCGGCCCCCGAGGCAAGGCGCTCCACCCCGAAAGCCCCGAGGTGAAACATGCAAAAGTCTACCGTTCCGCCCATCCCGCTTCCACGCCGACTGTGCGGAACCGCCACCAAATCAGGCATTCTGCTCGGCCCCGAACTCGGCCACGTCAAGATCGCCCGCCGCTGGGCCGCCCAAGCCACCCGCTCCCGGCCCAGCCTGGCCGAACCCGTCGGCATCGCCGTCTCCGAGATGACCACCAACGCCCTGCGCCACTCGGCGTCCGGGCTCCCCGGAGGCACCATCCGCGTCGAGATCGAACGCACCCCGCGCCACCTCGAACTCCGCGTCACCGACAACGGACCCCGCCCCGGAGAACAACCCACGTTCCCGGCCGTGCCTGCGGCCGAACCCCTCCGGGTCGGCGGCAACGGCCTACGCCTGGTCGAGGCCGTGTGCTCCTACTGGGACTGGAAGCAACACTCCTGCGGCGCGATCACCGTCCGCGCCGTCTTCCCCTGGTAACCCGCTCCCCGGGCGGACCAGCCCTTCCAGACTCCGCACCACCCACCTGTCCCCCGGGCCGGTGCGGATGGGCCGATGCGGAGTGCACCGGCCCAAAGCCCCGCCCTCCCCTTCCCCGGGAGGGCGGGGCCACCCCACCAACCACCCGCACAACACCCAGCGCCGAGTACCGAACCCCCGAAGACACGGAAAGCCCCTCATGCCCGACTACAGCTACCTCCTCGACGGACGCCCCGACGTCCTCACACCCAGCGAAGTCGCCGCCCTGTTCAACATCCGCCCCCGCAGCCTCCACCGAGGCGAATGGGACAACGTCCTCAAACCCTTCCGCACCCCCGGCGGAGCACGCCGCTACCCCAAAGAACACATCGCCACCCTCCTCAACCAGCCAGACCCCCCGACCTGCCCCTGAACCCGCGCGAACACCTCCAGAGCCCACGCGAGGGCATCGACAGCGCGTCTGCGGGGAGGCAACCCGCCACACGACCGGGGCACTCGGGCCACTCCGGCCCTCCCGGAGGCGGCACCGCCACCGCAGCCGAGAAAGTCAGCGGTTCAGCGCGCGTACTGGCGGCACTCTCCGTGAACACCGAACCCAGTTCCGCGCGCAACGCCTCCCGGGCGCGCTCGGCGGCTCCCGGCCCGCCCCGGTAGACCTGGGTGGCCAGCCCTCGGCCACGGCGGCGACGCGGGCGGCGGACGCGGCGGCGTCCACGTCCGCCTCCACCTCACCGCACTCCACGCCGTTGCGCACCGCCCGGGCGATCTCGGCGTGCAGCGCGTCCGCCGTGCGCGCGTCCACCTCGGCCAGGGCCGGGTTCTCCAGGGCCCGTCCGGCGAAGACGCGGATCACCCGGAACTCCGCCCGGCGGGGTTCGTCCAGGGCAGGTGCTCGGCCAGCGCGGCCAGCAGGATCTCGGGAAATGGTCCTCTCGTGCCGGGTCCCCTCACCGACGACGTCCGCGACGCGGGTGGCGACGGCCGTACTGACCCGCTCGAACGCGTGCAGCAGCATGTCGTCCTTGGACGGGAAGTAGTGCTGCACGAGCCCGACGGAGATCCCGCCGCGCGCGGCCGTGCGGGCCACGGTCACGGCGTCCAGCCCCCGTTCGGCGATCAGCTCGCACACGGCACCGGTGATCTGCGTGCGCCTCTGGGCGTGGTCTGCGGTTCTCGGCACCGGATAACCGTATCATGGTACGGTCATAATCGTATGGACATACGGTTATCGGAAGGCCCCTCATGCCGCTCCCCCTCGCGCACGTCCCCTCGCCCTGCTGCTCGCCCTGTCCCCCGTGGTCACGACCCCACCGGACGACGCGTCTCCCCCCCCCCTCCGTGATGGACGCCTACGTCGGGAGCGGATGGCGGCCACCAACACCCCGGGCTGGCCTACGCCGTGGTCGGCCCGAGGGCGTCGAGCACCAGGGAACCTTCGGCGTGGACGGCGACGGCGCCCCGGTGGACGAGCACACCCCGTTCCTGTGGGGTCGTGGCCAAGCCCGTGACCGCCACCGCCGCGCTGGTCCTGGCTATGGAGGGGCGCCTGGACTGGACGCCCGGTCCGGACTACCTGCCGGTCTTCGCGGAGTTCGGCGCCGACCCCACCGTGCGCGACCTGCTCACCCAGACCTCGGGCTCACCGGGCGCACCGCCGCCGCCACCAGCGACCTGTACGGCGAGCGGGCCCGGACCTGGACGCGCGGGTGGCGCGCGTCGCCGCCTCGGAGCCGGGGACCCCGGGCACGCACGAGTACAGCAGCGCGAACTACCTCGTGCTGGGCGCCGTCCTGGAGGAGGTGACCGGCGACTTTCGCGGGTACCTGCGCGAGAGCGTCCTGGAGCCGACGGGGATGGACGGCGTCTTCGCCAGCGCGGGGCGCGCGAGGCCGGGCTGAGCCCGGGGCACCGCACACTGTGGGGCGTGCCGGTGGCCGACGCCGACGGTGTGGACGACGCGGGAGCGGCCTACGGCTACCTGGGCGGGGACGTCACCGACCTGGCCGCGTTCGCGCGGGCGCAGGTGGCGGCGGAACCGCCCGTGCTGGACGCCGCCGCGCTGGAGCGGGCCCGCACAGGGCTGGTCCCGGTCCCCGGTTCGGCGCAGGAGTACGGCCTGGGCTGGCGCGACACGCCCTGTCCGATCTCGGTGAGCCGATCGTCTTCCACGGCGGTTCGACCCCGGGGTACGCGGCGATCGTGGTGGTGCTGCCCGAACGGGAGAGGGCGGTGGTGGTCCTCCAGAACACCTACGACATGCTGCGCGACAACGGGATCCAGGCGGTCGCCTTCGGGCTGGCCCACATGCTCGCGGGCGGCGACTCCCCCCTCCTCCCGGCACCGACCCGCTGTACCTGGCGTCGGTGTGGACGCCCACGGCCGCCGCGGCGGCGCTGGGCGCGGGCGCCGTCGCGGCCGTGCGGGTCCGGCGGCCCCGCAGGTGGGCGAGCGCGCTGTGGTCGGCCCTGGGGCTGGTCGCGGTGGCCGCCGCGGTGGGGTGGCGGCGAGCCACGGTCTGCGCCCGGCCCTGACCTGGGTGCCCGACGTGACGGCGGCGACGCTGGCGGCGGGTGTGCTCGGTGCGGCGGTGGTGGTCCTGCGCCCGCTGGCGCACCGGCGCGACGCCCGGTCCCGGACCTGACCCCCGGCGTACGAGGCGACGCCACCGTCATGGCCCGCACCCTCTGGCGCACCGGCGCGACACCCGGTCCCGGACCTGACCACCGGCGCACGGGGCGGCCCGCCGCGGCCCGACCGGCGGGCCCGGCCGCGGCGGGACGCGCTCAGATCCGGTCGAGGAAACCGCCGTCCACCATCAGGTTCTGTCCGGTGACGTAGGCCGCGGCCGGGCTGGCCAGGAAGGCCACCGCGCGGGCGACCTCGTCGGGGTGGCCGAGGCG